>JARGOK010000002.1 GCA_029233985.1 Candidatus Altimarinota bacterium | reverse complement strand
TCTTACAACAGGTAAAAACCAGGTGGACTTTTCCTGCCAGAATGGTGAGTCTGTTAAATGGAGTGTTTTCTTGAATAGGGCTCGCACTGCGTTTAAAATGAGTACACAAAAAGAGGCTTTAAATGAGTTGAAGAAGAGAGTAGGAATCGAGGTTGTTGAAAAAATTGAATATCCACCGATGGACAAAGAGTATTTTGCAGATATGGATAAATTGAGGAAGGATTTGAAGGGGTATGTGGATAAAATGGAATTGGAGAGTATCAATGATCTTACAACAGGTAAAAACCAGGTGGACTTTTCCTGCCAGAATGGTGAGTCTGTTAAATGGTGTGCTTTCTTGAGTAGGGCTCGCATTGCGTTTGAAATGAGTAAACATACAGAGGTTTTAAATGAGCTGAAGAAGAGAGTGGGAATCGAGATTGTTGAAAAAATTGAATGTCCACCGATGGACAAAGAGTATTTTTCAGATGTGGATAAACTGAGGAAGGATTTGAAGGGGTATGTGGATAAAATGGAATTGGAGAGTATCAACAAGCTTACAACAGGTAGAGTAAATACACTTTCCAACTGCCAGAATGGTGAGTCTGTTAAATGGACTACTTTTTTGGATAGGGCAGTCAAGGCGTTTAGAATGAGTGGCAAAAAGAAGGCTTTAAATGAGTTGAAGAAGAGAGTAGGAATCGAGGTTGTTGAAAAAATTGAATATCCACCGATGGACAAAGAGTATTTTGCAGATGTGGATAAATTGAGGAAGGATTTGGAAGGGTATCTGCGTAAAATGAAATTGGAGAGTATCAAGAAGCTTACAACAGGTAGAGTAAATACACTTTCCAACTGCCAGAATGGTGAGTCTGTTAAATGGACTACTTTTTTGGATAGGGCAGTCAAGGCGTTTAGAATGAGTGGCAAAAAGAAGGCTTTAAATGAGTTGAAGAAGAGAGTAGGAATCGAGGTTGTTGAAAAAATTGAATATCCACCGATGGACAAAGAGTATTTTGCAGATGTGGATAAATTGAGGAAGGATTTGGAAGGGTATGTACGTAAAATGAAATTGGAGAGTATCAACAAGCTTACAGCAGGTAAAAAACAGGTGGACTTTTCCTGCCAGAATGGTGAGTCTGTTCAATGGGGTACTTTCTTGAATAGGGCAGCCAAGGTGTTTGGAATGAGAACATATATAGAGCCTTTAAATAAGCTGAAGAAGAGCTTAGGAATCGAGGTTGTTGAATGTCCACCGATGGACAAAGAGTATTTTGCAGATGTTGTGAACTTGAGGAAGGATTTGGAAGGGTATGTGCGTAAAATGAAATTGGAGAGTATCAACAAGCTTACAGCAGGTAAAAAACAGGTGGACTTTTCCTGCCAGAATGGTGAGTCTGTTAAATGGGCTACTTTTTTGGATAGGGCTCTCAGAGCGTTTGGAATGAGAATGAGTAAGCCTTCAGAGGTTTTAAATGAACTGAAGAAGAGAGTAGGAATCGAGGTTGTTGAAAAAATTGAATATTCACCGATGGACAAAGAGTATTTTGCAGATGTGGATAAATTGAGGAAGGATTTGAAGGGGTATGTGGATAAAATGAAATTGGAGAGTATCAACAAGCTTACAACAGGTAGAGTAAATACACTTTCCAATTGCCAGAATGGTGAGTCTGTTAAATGGACTACTTTCTTGAAGAGGGCAGTCAAGGCGTTTAGAATGAGTGGCCAAAAGGAGGCTTTAGATATGCTGAAGGAGAGAGTTCAGAATTAAGAGTGTTTTATTTACTACACCACTTGATAGGTGTTTTTTTGATGTTTGATATAGTGATAGTACTTAATAAAAATATCTCTCTATGGAACTTCTCCTCATCGCCTTTGCCGCTGGTTTTCTCACTGTTCTCACCCCTTGCGTTCTTCCTATTCTTCCTGTGGTTTTGGGGAGCTCGCTTTCTGGTACGGATAAATGGCGGCCTCTGATCATTAGTGGGTCATTAATGGCCTCAGTTTTTGTGTTTACGCTTGTTTTAAAGGCGACGACTTTGCTTATTACGGTGCCGAATAGTGTTTGGGCGACGATTTCTGGAGTTGTTGTGTTGATTTTTGGATTTGCGCTCACTTTTCCGAATCAGTGGTCAGCATTATCGGTGAAATTGGGATTTGAAAAAAGCCAGGAATTATTGCAGTCAGCTTCAAGGGAGGAGGGTTCTAAGGGGCTTGTGCTTCTCGGAGTGGCTCTTGGGCCAGTGTTTGCGAGTTGTTCACCAACGTATGCCATTATTCTTGCTGTGGTACTCCCGCAGAGTTTGGCGACGGGGATTACTGCTTTGATTATGTACTGCTTGGGTCTTTTAGTTCCTTTGTTGATTATTGGATATGGTGGTCGGCAGGTTTTGGGAAAATTTAAATGGTTTGCAGACCCTTCAGGTTGGTTTCGTAAAGGAATGGGGGTGTTGTTGATTGTAGTGGGTTTGATGATTGTGACGGGGATCGATAAGCAGATCGAGTCGGCGATATTGGATGCGGGATGGATTGATTTCGCAGCGATTGAAGATCCTTTGGTAGATCGACTTGAGCTTGAGTAAAATACTTGTTCATACAAGCTTGGAAACCATGTTTTTTAGATGAATGAAGAACCTTCCCTAGCAGGGGTTTTTGAGGGATATACTTCCAATTAGGCCTACTTCCAACTGAAATATTCTAGTGGCGTTCATTTGTGGCGTCTGTGTGAAATGCGCGATGGTCACTGTGGAGATGCGATCAATCGACGTCTCTAGGATGAGGTGGCTCTCATGAGATCACTTGTTTTTCTTTATGGTTTTTTACCTCTGAATCTCTCCTCACATCACTTCCTCGAGCTTTTCGTTGTCCTTGGTATTTTCCTCGGTAAGGATTTTTAGTGGCTTGGTCCATTTCAGCAAAGACGAGTTGGCAAATACGTCGACCGGCAGTGAGCTTTATCGGGAGAGAGTTGGCATTGAAGATTTCGAGGGTGATTTCTCCTTCAAATCCTGGATCGACCCACCCGGCGTTTTGGATAAAGAGGCCCATGCGTCCGATAGAGCTGCGACCTTCGACGAAGGCTGAGACATTGTCAGGGATTTTGATGTATTCCATCGTGGTCGCCAAAATAAATGATTTGGGAGCAATGGTGATTTCTTCTTTGTTGATCTCTCGATAATGAATTGGTTCGTCCATACTGAGATGCTCCATCTCGTGTTCGTCAATCGTCAGAAAATGAGTTCCGAGTCTCATGTCGATCGAAGCAGGTTGGATTTGAAAGTCTTCCATGGGTTCGACGACGATCGTGCCGTTGGAGAGGTGTTCGCGAAGAGAGATATCGGAGATGATCATGAATGAGTTGCTAGGTGGTAGATTTTTCATAGTGAGTATGCGTTTATAAAATGATGTCGTCAACTTTTCTGTGGAGTCTTGTTCTCAATTTATCTATCATGCTTTCGTAATACTTTTTTATTACTTTTTATGGCTGTTGCACGTATATCTGTTTCTCTTCCGATGGAAATTGCAAAGCTTTTGAACAAGCTTGTTAAAGAGAAAAAAATGACGAAGAGTCAGTTTATGACTGATTTGGTTCGTCGTGAGAAAAGACGTTTGGAAAACCTTCAGCTTCAACAGCATTATGGAGCTATGGCTCAAGACCCTCAATATCAAAAAGAATCGGCAGAATGGATCCGTAATACTCAAATATATTATGCAAAAAACCTTCCCCCTTATGAAGGGTGATATTGTTATGGTTCATTTTCCTGGTAAGGGACCCCAGAAACAAGGGGCCAGGTCGGCAGTGATTGTTCAGAGTAGTAGTATTAATTTGACTTTGATTCAAACAACTCTTGTTTGTCCTTTTACGACTGTTATTAGAGGATTAACGTCACAGCCAGAGTTAGCCCATTCGACTTTTAATGGGCTTCATCAGAGATCAGCTCTTGTTTATGAGCAAATTGCAGCCATTGACAAAATGGCTGTTCAACAGAAAATTGGACAATTAATATCTGAGCAGCTGGTTTCACTTGAAGAAGCTCTTCTCATTGTGTTTGATATTGATGTGTATTCTTTGCTAAATGGTTGAATATTATGGATACAGTTCCTGTTTCTATCACGTACCACAAACAAAAAAGCTCTACGGCTCGTATACGAGATGGCAAGATTGTTTTGCGTATTTCAAATTTGGTTTCTCGGCGAGAGCAGCAGAGGCATATAGACCACCTCACTGAAAAGATGATGGGAGTTTGGGATAAGCAAGAAAAGAAGGTGAAACTCAGTCTTGAGCCGGTTCTGAGAGAATTGGCTAATCATGGGGAAAGGGGTGGAGACTTGGAGGACGTTGGGAACCTCGAGAAAGGGGTTGAGCTTTTGTTGAGTACTGGTGTTGCTTATTTTTTGCTTCTTAAAAGAGCTGATGTGAAAAAGACCAAAGTTCAAAAAATAGGTCAAAAGGTGATGCTTCTGGTTCCGGTTGAGGATGAGGGATTGGATCTGGATATGGCAGAGGAAGCTTTGTGGAAGTTTTTGGTGAAAGATCAGGTGAAGGTTTTGGAGCAACGGCTTGATGATTTGAGAGAAGGGTGGTTGGAGGAGGAGTTTTCGAAGCTGACCCTCAAAAAAGTGATGACGAGATGGGGGAGTTGTGAGAAGAGGCGAGGATTGATTATGCTCTCGGTGAAGCTGTTGTTGGTTGAACCAAAGTTGTTGGACTATGTGTGTGTGCATGAATTAGCCCACCTGAGGCACGCGAATCATGCCGATTTGTTTTGGGAATTGGTGGAGAGCAAAATGCCGGATTGGAAAGTGCAGAGGAAGAGGTTGAGAGAGTACGAATAGTACGCGTTCTCACAATGGGCTATTGTTTCTCTCTTTTTTTTCATTTTATCCCTTGCATCTCATCAAATTTAGACCGGTTCTATTGCAATGAGCTCTTTCAATCATTTCATCCATTAGCTGGAGATGCGTTTCGCCAGTTGCAGAAATTTTCATATTCATAATATGTCCTCCCACAAGAGACATATCTTCACGACCAAAGCTCCCATGGAGGTGTACAGCGATTTCTCCATTGAACCACGTGATGTTCCCTACGACGGTTACGATTTCTAGTTCTTCATCAAAGGTTTTTGTGCGATATTCTTTTTTCTCGAGATCGTAGAATGCAAGGGTTACTTCTTTTGAAGCTCCCAAGATATTTACCCAAGCTGATTTAAGACCTGTTTCAGTGGCATAGCTTTTTAGTCCTGTCATTACTTCGTCTCCGATTTCGAAGGCGAGGAGGTGTTGGGAAGTGGAAGTGTGAATTATTTTCATGATGTTAGAATACAGTAAAGAAACCTCTTGGAAAGCTGAGTTGCCCACAAAAAGAGTAGGCATAACTGAAATAATTTATTCTTTCGCCTAGTTGATCACATTGCTCCTTTGGTTGTCAGGACTACAATACAGTTATTGTATTACTTTTTTATTCAACACTATGAACTATGCTCAGCTTGTTGCCGAAATTATTGGTCCAGTTTATCTCACAGTAGGTCTTGGTTTTCTTATTAATGGAGCGTATTACAAAAAGATGATCAATGAGGTCATTAAAGATAAAACCTTGATGTATTTTGGAGGAATTATGGCGCTTGTGCTTGGTATTCTTATTCTTCGTGTTCACAGTGTGTGGATGCAAGACTGGACTGTTCTTGTGACGCTTATAGGATGGATTGCAGTTCTTAAAGGACTTGGGCTTCTTTTTGTTCCTGAGAAGTTTCTTGTTTTGTCTCAGTGGTTTGTTTCTGATAAAAGTCTGATGCTTGCGAAAGTGGTGTGCTTTGTGATTGGAGGAGTGTTTACGTATTATGGATACTTCGCCTAAGGTAAAACGAAAAACTTAAAACGTAAAAAAGAGTTTCGCGTATGTGGGGCTCTTTTTTAGTGAGTGATATGAATATTAGAATCTTGCTAAACGATTCCAATTCGAGCTTCGATCTCTGCATCAACAAACTCACGTTTACGTCCGTATTTGAGTCGGCAGTATTCCTTTACGATATTGGCACCTTTTTCGTTTGCTTCAGAAGGATCCCAGATGGTCTCCAGGCTGAAGGGTCGAGAAGGGGCATTGTTGATGCTGAGTTTCATGTACGCCTTATAGTTTGAGATGGTGATTACGTCTTGCTCCGAAAGCACTGGGGCGAATTCTTTGGCCATGTATTCGGCGTCTTCTGCGCCGATCTTAAAGGAGAGAATAGTTCCAGCATTTCCAAAGACTGCGTCACGAATGGCGGTGCTTTGTTTCCCACTTTTGCTGACCGTGAGCTGACCAATGTATTGATGCGCTAATATCAAAGCGAGTTTGTATTTCCGGGCTTCCGAAAGAATACTTGCAAAGCTGTCAGTTGCGAAGTTTTGGAACTCATCCACGTACATGTAAAAAGGTCGGCGTTCTTCTTCTGGCATATCTGTTCTCCCCATGGCGGCCATTTGGAGCTGAGCAACGCAAATCAAACCGAGGAGCTGGGTATTGAGATCGCCCATCTTTCCTTTTGAGAGATTGATGAGAAGAATTTTCCCTTCATCCATGGCCTCCCGAAAATTGAAAGCACTTTTAGGTTGTCCAATCGTGTTTCTCATAATGGTATTGGTGATGAATGGCCCAAACTTTGAGCTGAAGTAGGGGATCATCTCTTGTCGTTCACGTTCACCAGTATTGGCGTATTCTTTTTCCCAGAAAGCTTTTACTATGGGATTTTTTACTTTGCTGACTTTGTATTTCATAAATTCTTCATCGACAAACATCCGAGGGACATCGATGAGTGTTGCTCCTTCTTCGGTGTCTTCCATGAGAGTGAGGCAGGCGTTGCGAAAATAATGCTGGATGCGTGGTCCAAAAATTTCGTCACCAAAGAGCTTGATAAAGATCTCGGTAGCTTGAGATGAAGCCATATCCATTTGGGCTGGATTGGAGACTTCCAAGAGGTTTAATCCCATTGGTCGTTCTTGGTCAGCTGGGTTGAAATGAATGACATCTTTGACTCGATCTTTTGGAATGTACTTCAAGCAATCTTCGATGAGGTCTCCATGAGGATCAATTACGCAACATCCGTTTCCTTGAGCGATATCTTGACGAGCCATGAAATTGAGTAGCGCGGATTTACCAGATCCAGATTTTCCAATGACGTACATGTGCCGAGTTCGGTCTTTTGGCAAGATATAAATAGGTGTTTTTTTGTTTTGATAGACATTGTTTCCGAGGAGTATTCCTTCGTTGCCCATATTTGTTGGAGGTGGAAGGACTTTATAGTCCAGCCATTTTATAATAGGAGTGAAATTGTAACGACTGCTCGGGATATGATACATCGAACTTAGCTCTTCGGGTACGAGGATAGAGCTTTTTTCTCCGTAAGCTTTGAGTCTGCGCGCGAAGTTGAAATGCATCCAAGGAGTATTCAAGAGATCCCAAGGAATAACTCGACGGTTTTGAAACCAATTGGATCCTTGATTGCTAAAGGTATTGAACCCAAGAACAACAGCATCGAGTATTTGTTCGGCTCGTGTTTTGTTTGGAGCACTTGCCACGATTCGGATGGTAGTATCGAAGCCTTCTTGATTGGCTTTCTCTCCCATGAGTTTAAGGTTTTCTTCATCAGATGCAAGCATCCGTACATAGCTGTCTCCACCGGATGCGCCTGGTGCTTTTGTGGGAGCCTCTCCTTTTACGATGACACCAAAGATACTTCCCATGAGCTTGAACAAGAGTCCCAGAAGAGGGATTTTTTCTAAATACATATAGACACCACTTGTGCTCTTTTTTTGAAAGAGTCTTTCTGCTACACGCTTGGCGTCTTTATTCCATTGTCTCCCTCGTGGATTAATGATGACTTGAATAGCTGCTCGATCTTCTTCTTTGAGTTTTGAAAAAACATTGGCCATTTCATTTAGGGGGTCGCTACTCATCTGTTTGAATGTTCGGATTGGGAAATAAGTGAGCTGAGATAAGTACATGTAAAAATACTTCAACTTTGATCCTTTTGGAGCGATATCATATGGTTCTACTTCTCCCACATCAGCGTCTCCATAGGTGCTCGTGACCTGTTTTTGGATCAGTTCGCTGTAGCGTTTGTGGGTGACGATGTAGAAGTGAATCAATTTTCCATCGAACATGAGCTCAAAAGAAGCATAATCATTATTCCAGATAATGGTTCTGATGCGGTTCCAAAGATTGAGTTCTTGGATTTCGTAGATTGATCGATAGAGAGAGTCCATCAAGGCAACTTTTTCTTTAAAGTCCTTTTCGTTGTCTTTTTCCTTGTCCTTGCTCGAATCCGTTCGAGGCATGGTAACCTTTATGAAGACCATCTGCTTACTTTCCATTACTGAGTGGATCATTCTGGCGAAATACACGAAGAGCTTCCAAAAAATGTATATACAGGTAAGGAAGACTGCCCAATTTAATAGGGTTGGCCAGAAGTTCGTGTCGAAATTTCCGAGAAAAGTATTCATAAAAAAATTGCGTATTCCTCTTATTATAGCGCATTTTGAGACTTTTTTCAGCTCTCAGTTGTTGACCTATTCTGGGCTTGTTTTCTTATACTGTTTTGATATTTTTCAGCTTCTTGATATGGTTTTTACGATACTTCCTTAGCATTTTTTATGGTCACCGCAGAACAACTCCAACACCACCTTGATAACTGCCTGACCGGAACTCAAATCGAGGGTTTGGGAGACTTTTATAAAGGGAAAGTGCGAGATAATTATAGTACTGATGATGGGCGACGAATATTGGTGACGACAGATCGTCAAAGTGCTTTTGATAGAAACTTGGGGCTTATACCTCTCAAGAGTCAGGCTCTTACGCAGCTCTCATCATGGTGGTTTGAGCACACGAAAGATATCGT
Organism: Candidatus Altimarinota bacterium; assembly: GCA_029233985.1. Lineage (GTDB taxonomy): Bacteria > Patescibacteriota > Gracilibacteria > JAUYGZ01 > JAUYGZ01 > JARGOK01. The sequence continues at coordinate 598,556 of JARGOK010000002.1, read as the reverse complement.
GAAAAATCATGTGATTGAAGTGCCAGATCCATGTATTGTGATTGGAAAAAATGTAAAAACTATTCCTATTGAAATGGTGATTCGTGGATACCTTTCGGGATCTACGGGGACTTCTTCATGGATGGCTTATCATAATGGAGAGCGAACCTACTGCGGGCACACGCTTCCGGAAGGGATGCTGAAGAATCAAAAATTTGAGAATCCTCTTATCACTCCAACAACAAAGGATGATATCCACGATGAAAATATTGATTTTTTTACCGTTGTTGAGAGTGGATTAGTTGATCCTGCGCTCTGGGAGCAGATGGTGGATGTGACGTATAAATTATTTGAACGAGGGCAGCAATTAGCCGCTAAGGGAGGATTGATTCTCGTAGATACAAAATATGAATTTGGAGTGGATGAAGAAGGGAAGTTGGTCCTTATCGATGAAATTCATACTTCAGATTCGTCTCGGTTTTGGAAGGCAGATACGTATCAAGCTTTGATTGCCGATGGGAAAGAACCAGAGAATTTTGATAAGGAATTTCTTCGTCTGTGGTTTAGGGACAGATGTGATCCGTATAATGATGAAAACCTTCCTGAAATGCCCGATGAGTTTCGTATAGAAGTAGCCCTTCGGTATATTGAAACCTATGAACGGATTACTGGTGAAGCATTTCAAATGCCAGAGAGTAGTGTGCAGGAGAGGGTTGTGGGAGTTTTGGAAGGTTTGAGGTAGGGGTTTGGTGTGATTTTAGTTTCTGGCGAGCACTAATCCCCAGACTTCTTTTGCTCCAGCTTTTCTGAGGACCTGGCAGCATTCCTCTAGTGTGGATCCAGTGGTAGTGACATCATCGATGAGAATGTAGATGGCGTTTGGATCTGCTTTTTTGGTTGTTGTGAAAGCGTCTTTGAGGTTTTCGAGCCGGGCTTGGCGAGTTCCTGATTGGACTTGAGAGGTGGTGTGTTTTTGACGAGTCAGGAGATTGGAGTCTGGAAGTGGGATTTTGTGGAGTTTTGAGACTTCGTCGGCTAGGAGTTTGGCTTGATTGAAGCCGCGTTCTTTTAATCGAGACGTGTGGAGTGGGACAGGGATTAAGATGAAGGAACAGGAAGAATATGAAGATAGAAGGTGGTGAGTCAGGGTTGATGAAAGGAGGTGCCCAAGTTTGGTGGCGATATCTTCTGGGTGGCGGTTGTATTTGAATTCATGAATTGCGTCTCCTAGGACTGGGTTTGCAGAATAGTGGGCTCCGACCAGGAGTTTATTGAGAGTTCTTTCAGTGAAGTGTTCAGAGCAAGTAGTGCCTTCTGGATGGGGTTTTTTACATATGTAACACTTTTTTTGTTCTATTTTTTTGATCAAAGAAGCGCAGTGATCGCAGAACCAGCTGTCTTGGATTTTGCAACCGACGCATTGGCGAGGATAGAGGAGGTCGAGGCAGATATTTTTGATGGGGTTCCAGAGTGCCATTGAGAAATAATGGTAACATATTATGATTGTTTGGAGGATGGTGATTTTTGGAATGGTGCGAACGGTAAGAACTGTAGGAACAGTATGATCTTAAAATTTGCGTCATCATTGTAATCATAATAATCTTTGATTCAGACGCTACTAACTGTGTGAATAATGCTTTATAGTTGGGCTAACTTCAAGAATTGTTATGGTTTTAGGAATAGATTGTTCTCGGTACTTGGCAGAGAAGCCCACTGGTGTTGAGGTGTATACTGATCGACTTTTAGATCGTTTGATTCCTCAGGCTGATACTTTGGGGTATGAAGAGGTGAGATTGTATGTGAAAACAGTCAAGCAGCTTGAAAAATGCTTGTTTTTGATTGAAGAATCAAAGCTAAATAACGTTCAAGTGCGGTTGATCGATCATGGGAGATTGTGGACGCTGCTGTGGTTGAGTTGGGAGATGATTTGGAGACCAGTGGGGAAGTTATTTGTACCGTCTCATGCTATGCCATTGTTTTTTTCGAAGGGTTCGGTCCTTACAGTACATGGAGTGGAGGCGCTTCGTTTTCCTCAAGCATATAGTTGGTTTCAGAGGTGGTACCAGAGCTGGATGCTGAAAAGGGCAGTTCGAAAAGGAACTGAGTTTATTGCTGTTTCGGAGGCGGTGAAGGGGGATGTGGTGGAGATTTTAGGTGTGAAAGAAAAGGGTGTGAGGGTGGTTTGGAATGGAGTTGATAGGGAGGGAAATTCAAAATTTAACTCCGCAGCAAGTGCGCGAGTCAAAATTCAAAATCTAAAAATTTCCGGAGATTATGTTTTGAGTGTGGGGAGGTTGGAGGAGCGGAAAAATCAGTTGCGATTGGTGGAGGCGTTTGAAGTGATTGGAGAAGAATTTCATGAATTGAAGTTGGTTCTTGTTGGTGGAGATGGAGTGAATGCTGATCTTGTGAAATCCAAAATTCAAAATTCAAAATTTAAAAACAGGATACAAGTCATGGGGCATCAGGAGCGAGAGGTGGTGCAGGTGTTGATGGAGAAGGCTGCTGTGTTTGCTTATCCAAGCTTGGCAGAGGGGTTTGGAATTCCGATTTTGGAAGCGTTTTTAGCTAGATGTCCTGTTCTTACCTCGATAGGATCTGCTTGTGAGGAGATTGGAGGTGGGGCAGCTGTGTATTGTGATCCGATGTCGGTTGATTCTATTGCTGAAGGTCTAAAAAAACTGCTCATGGACAAGCAGCTAAGAGATCAAAAGGTGAGAGATGGGAAGAAGAGAGTGGATTTGTTTAGTTGGGACCGCTGTGTTGAGGAGACCGTGAAGGTGTTGAATGCTTGATTCTTTTTCATATATTTGTTGATATATATTCATCTATACGACTATATATATCATATGGGACCAGTTAAGCTCATGACGAACTTGCTTCCTGACCTCTATGCTTTTATTCAGTATGAGGCGAAGGTTCAGAAAAAAACGATGAGACAAGTTTTGGAGGAAGCGAGTTTGTTGAATATGCTTCAGATTCGAACAGTTGATATGTCCAAAATTAAAATGCAGATTGGTAGCTTGGAAGAACATTACAAAAGAGCCTTTCAACAGACTCTTTTGGTAAGTTTTGATGTTGAGGATCTCTTTTAGAGGTTTTCTAAAAAATCGATGATGAGACGGACTCCATATCCACTTCCCATGGACACTTCATAAGGCTTAGGGTCTTTGGTGAAAGCCGGCCCAGCGAGATCTATATGAGCCCATTTGGAGTCGTTCACAAAGTTTTTTAAGAACGCTGCTGCACGAGATGAGCCGGCATAATTGTGCGTGTTGGAGAGGTTTGCGAGATCGGCCACTTTTCCTTTCATAGCTTTTTCATCGACGTCTGTGATCGGTAAATGACAAAGAGGTTCGTCGGTATTTTTTGCTGATTGTTCAATTTTTTTGATCAACTCTTCGTTGTTTCCAAAGAGACCTGCGTTTCGGTATCCAAGTGCGACCATACAAGCTCCAGTGAGGGTAGCCATATCGATAATGTATTGAGGTTTGAGATCTGTCGAAGCGTAATGAAGAGCGTCACAGAGTATCATACGGCCTTCGGCATCGGTGTTTTTGATCTCAACAGTTTTTCCACTATATGTCGTGATGACTTCGGAAGGTCGGTAAGACTTCGCATCGATCGCATTGTCGGTTACAGGAGTGATTCCGATGACGTGTCGTTTAATATTGAGTTTTTTGAGCAGTTGAAATATTCCGAGAACAGTTGCAGCTCCGGCCATGTCTAAGTGCATCTCGTGCATAGATCCTGAAGGTTTGAGATTTACCCCACCACTATCGAAGATGATCCCTTTCCCAATAAGGACAATAGGGTCTTCATCGGCACCTTTATGCTCGAGGATAAGCATATGAGCTGGGTGTGTTGACCCTTGGTTTACAGCTAGTATTCCTCCCATTTTCATTTTTTCGAGTTTCTTTTTATCAATATCGGTGAAGGTATATTTGTTTTCTTTAGCAATTGATTTTGCTTCAGCTACAAACGCATCGATATCGAGCATATTTGGAGGAGCGTTGACCAGATTCCGTGTGTAATTCACCATCATCGCGATGTGTTGTCCTTTTTCGACCATTGCTTTGTGGTCTTTGCCCCAGCGATTGGTGATGAGTGTGATGGTTTTTATTTTGTTCTTGTCTTTTTTCTCTTGGTCTTTTCCTGTCTTATGTAGAGCGGGGTCATAGTTTCCTAATATGAGTCCTTCTGTGAGGGCTTGGAGTTCTCCGAGGGATTGGTGAGGGAGGATGATGTGGATATCAGAGGCTTCCATTCCTTTGGCGGCTTTTATGATCCCTGCAGCCATATCTCTAGCATTTTTTTCTGACCAGTCTTTCTCTTTCCCAAAACCTGTTAAAAGAATTTTTTGAATACGGGTTTTTTCTACACGATGAGTCGAGCAGACTTTGCTGGCTTCTTGGTTAAAAGTTTTGTGTTTGATGCTTGTATTAATAAAGTCGTGGAGGGTTTTTCCATGGAGTGCTTTGTCGGCTTGGTCTTTCTCAAAGAGAGCGACGACAGTGGGTTTGATCGGGTCTGCTTTGGTAGAGAATTTGATGGTCATGGGAAAACGTAAAAGGAATAGCTGAAATGGAGTAATTCGAGCTTTATAGTAGGGGATTTTGAAGTGAATGTCATGGGTAATCAGGTGGTTGGAACTTGCTGATTTATGATAGGATTTCCTTGAATGTATTTTTTGATTATTTGTTATGGCAGTTACATTAGGAGATATTTACAAAAAGGCAGTAGAGATTGGAATGAAGAATGATCCTCGTACGAAAGAAGATTTGGCTGCGTATATGAAGGAAAAAAAAGAGAAGCTAAAAAAAATGAATGAAGCACAGAAAAAACTACATGCTGATTGGGGTTGGAATCCGTATGATGATACGCGAGTGATCTATGGTGATCTAAAGCGTCAGGTGGAGGTAGTCTACGTGGGGATTGATGTAGAGACTCAAGAATTGGCTTTGATTAGTGCTTTGAATGGAAAGCGTGAACGAGAAGGAAAAAAGCCTATTGATTTGGCCTTAGCTCACCATCCAGAGAGTCATGCTCTTGAAGGATTGGCTGGTGTGATGGAAGATATTCAAGTGGCGACGATGAAAGAAGCGGGAATCCCTCCAAATCTGACTTCAGGTTCTCTCAAAGACCGAATAGGTGATGTGACGAAGAGTGTTCATAGTGATAATTTGCACCGAGCAAAGAGTGCTGCTCAACTCCTCGATATTCCATTTTTTTGTGCGCATACGATTGCGGATAATGTGGCTTATCAAGTGGTTTCAAAAATTGTTCAAAAGCTGAAGCCTCGGAAGGTCAAAGATGTAGTTGAGGCTCTTGGAAAAATTCCACATTTTAAGAAAGCTGCTGAGGAATATTCAGAGCCTATTTCAGTGCAGACGGGGTCACTTGATAGTTGGGCTGGGAAGGTTTTTGTTGAGGGCTATACTGGCGGGACAGATGGTTCAGCTGTTATCCTCAAATACCTCAGTCGGAATGCTCAGGTGGGCACGACTATTGCCATGCACAAGAGTAAGGCGCATCGAGATGAAGCGAATAAGCATCATTTGAATAGTATTATTACAAATCACATGGCTTCAGATGCTCTTGGGATGCAGCCTTTGGTGGATTGGTTGCGATCGAAGAAAATTGAAGTGGTGATTGGCTGTGGGATGATTGATGCGAAGATGCCGTAGATATAAGAACTTCATTTTTATATACACTTTTTGTTCAAAAAAATGGTTGATTGAACTACAATAGTTTTTTCATACATGAATAATTTTAAGTTGATATCTTTAATGGGTTTTATAAGTCTTTGCTTGTTTTTATCACAATGCTCTAATCATAGTGAGCTAAAACATCCTTTAGCGTGGTTTTTTTTGTGTGCTATTTCTTTAAATATCAGATGTTTTTGTGCTTATTTTCCGATTTGATTCTTGAATATTGCTTTAGGTTTGATTGAATGAGAAAAAAGGGATGTATGTTATCGCTGGAATTTTTTAAGCAGAAGATCTTTGAATGATTTTTTTTATGGTTTTAAGAATGAGATGATCCGAGTTTGCAAACGCAAATTATTCTGATGAGAGTTCTGAATAGAGAATGGGCCGATTGGAGTGATAGTTGGATTGTAAGCAGGGGGAGTGTTAAAAGTCGGATATACTTCTTTTGGAATTTGAGGCTGTGCTTCTGGGGGTAGTGCTGTTTTTGGTTGATTTATTATTTCAATTTTTTGAGCCTGTGATGAAAACTTGATCGTTGAAAGAAAGTAACCAAAGTTTTCTAGTCTTTTTGCAGTATTGCTCAGGCGAGTATCTTGTTCGTTATTTTTTACAGCTATAGTATCTCGTTTTCTTTTTGTGTCAGTATAGCTTGATCGAGCATTATTGCGTTGGTTTTTTGATACTTTTTTATTTGTATCAAGTGTGTCCAATTGTGATTTAGCAGTGATTAAGTACTCTCTTGCTTGATTGTAGTGGAGTGTGGACGTCATTAAGAGTCGTTTGGCTTGATTTAGATCAGAGCGACTTTTGGTCAGTTTTGCCGTTTTTTCGATGTCTTTTTGCTTGGCTCTATCGAAATTTCTCTGAGCTTCAAGGACTTTGTTTTGGCGATTGTTGTATCGAGTTTGAATATCTCTGAAATCTTTATTTGCTCTGTTTAAAGTTCTTTCAGCACTATCACGAGGCCCTTTTAGCTGATTTTTGGTGATTTCTGCAGTTCGAGCGCGTGATTTCAGGCTTTGCCAAGTATTGTAAGCAGGAGACTTCTGTGCTTTTACAGCTTGCCAAGCATTGTAGCGTCGTGTTTTTCGTGCTTTAGGACGTCGTGGAGTGTTGTCGTGTAAGCGTTTTGCGGAGCTTGTGTCACTGGAAACCTTATTATAATGTTTTTTAGCGGAAGCTCGTTGACGATCAAGGCTTTGGTAAGCAGATTTTGCGGCTCTGTATCTTTGTTGAGCACTGTTGTAAGTCGATTGAGATGTGGAAACTCGTGATTGACCACTGATGAAAGACCCTTGGATTAGATTGAGCCTCGTTTGTGCAGACTGGAGTTCAGTTTCTGCTTGTAGGATTTTATTGGTATTATTGGACATCGCCTCTGCTTGTGAAATTTGTGTTTTGGCAGTATCAATTAGGCTAGCGGCGGTATTTCTATTTTGTCGAGATGTGTTCAATTTTGTGTTAGCAATGCTGATATTACTTGTCATTTCAGCAAAATAAGCTGGCCAATTTGTTACATCAATAGGTGTTAGGGTGCTGAGGTCAACATCATCTGGAATGAATGGAGCATTTGGAAATCTACAATCCTGCCTGACTCCAAGCACCGTCAGTTTGAACTTCCAGACTACAGACTGACCAGAGAAATCTTTTGCACGTATTTCAATTTTTTTTGTTCCTTTTTTGCGTCCTGTGTATTCCAGAACATGCTCCATTTCATTATTTCCATTTTTGATCTCAACGCTAGCAATACTTCCTCCTGACCTTGAGATTGAGTACTCTAAAACATCTCCATCTTCATCATTGAAGACTTTCATGAGTTCTACAGGTTCGCTCTGTCCTTTATTGATACAGTAATGTTCATTATTTGTGATGCGAGTGTCAAGAGTAGGAGATTGATTGCTTGTGAAAGGGTTTGGAGGAGGCACAGTAACACCACTACATGTTTTGTTTTTTCCAATAATGTTGAGAATAAAACTCCAGGTTGTTTCAAAACCTTCCATATCTCTTGCGGTAATCTCAATTAGTTTCTCGTCAGTTTTATTGGCTTGATAGTTGAGTACAGCCATTTCTCCATCTCGGTTTTTTCTCAATACGACAGATGCTTTATTGCCTCCACCGCTGGTTATGCTGTAAGTTAGCTTCTTTCCTTCAGGGTCTGAAAAGATATTTCCAAGATCAAAGGCATTGGATTGGCCTTTTTGGATACAGAAAGTAGCTTCTTTGAAATCTGCACTAATAGAAGGAGCTGCAGGATTTATGTTTGCACTTTCAGAAGAATCAAAATCTGTGAAATACGGTGCTGTGATGGCAGCTATTCTCTTATTGCTTTCATCTTGAGGTAGGTTTGTATCATTCTTCACCACCTTGAAGTAGAGAAAGTGTATATCATCCTTTTTGATGCTTGGTGGGAGTGAATAGCTGAAGCTTGCCGTTTGAGAGTTTGTGCTACTGTTGTTTCTCACAAGTTTTATGTCTTGAGCACTTGAAGGGATAGGGGTGTTATTAAAAATTTTTGTACCCATTACCGCATAGACTTCATAATTGTTTCCTATAAGCTCCTTGCCTTGAAGAGCAACTGTGAAAGATTGAGTTTGTTTGAAGTTGATAGTACTTCCCATGAGATCTCCAGTATTGCTTTTTGTACTGACTTCAAGACCTCTGTCATAGAGAGCATAAAGACGTCTTTTTAGCATTGTTTGATAAAATAAACATTCATTTATATCTGCTTGACTAAGCGTTTTTGAGGTATCTAGTCCACATGTACTCCTCAACTGTGTGTCAAATGAGAGGAGGAAATTGGTATGTCCTTGAGGAATAATACTATCTGTTTGATCAAGGATGGTAATTTCTTTTCGGGCAGTGGAATGGCGGTCTCCATTGATCATAGGAGCTACTTTGAACCCATTATGAAGAAGTCCCTTGAAAAAATGTTCATTATCTAAAAGGCTTGCGGGTTGTTCTCTTCGTTTTGAAGTTCCTCCCCTTATTAATTCCATCCCCATAAATCGGTTTTTGATGAAGGCAGATAGTTCATCGTTTTCTTCATCGATACCATATTGATCTTTCATATATTGAGCAATAGCCTTTTTACTATTGATTTCAGTTTTTTTTCTTTCTGGATGAGCAACAGCTAGCAGGGCATCAGATATACTGTCATTACACAGGTTTCCATCTCCACATTTTTTACTGGCATTTTTAATTTCATTGAAGAGAAAAGATCTGCTCATATTTTTATTTTCATTTGTTCTATGCCGTAAAATAACATCGTGATCGTCAGCAAAATACACTAGAGTGTGTGCTCTTTCCTTGTGATTACCAAGATTGGTTCCGATACCTGCTTCCCATCCTATTGAGAAGAAAGAGCATTCACGTGGGGCTGTTTCAACATTATAAATGTCGATCTGATCCTTTAGTCTTTTGAGATGGCCATCTAAAAACAAAGAAGAAGGGTTTCCTTTAGCGAGTTGATGGTTTTCTCGCTTGTTGACATGGTCTGTACTGTGATGATAGGTACAGGTAAAACCAGCTTTGTTTTTCAGTTCAGTAATAGTTTTCAGGTACACATCATGCGACCCTCCCTTTTTTCCACGTATTTTATCAACAAAGTTGTTCTTTTTTGGGTGGCCAAAGATATGGATATGTCCATCACCAGCTACATGGAGTTTATCATTCAATCCTAATCTAAGCTGAAGTCCTGGTTTACTATTACGGTAAGCAGCCGTAATAACATGGGTTTCTGTTTTCTTGGCAGATGCACAATCAGCATTTGAATCAATGACCTTGAAGTACATAAAGCTGCTTTCGCGAATCTTTTGAGCTTTGAGATTATCTTGTTGTGAAAGATCGAAGCTGAGTTTCAAAAACCCATTTCCTGAACTGGATTTCAGATCAATCAGCTCAGAATATTCGACCCACTTGGAGATATTTTGATTTTTTCTGGTCTCATTATATGAACCATGAACAGCACAGATTTTCAACTCATTAGCATTTGGAGCAGCAATAGCGCCATTTTGAGCAGCACGGGTATACAGATAAAAGTCCATGTTCTTGGTATCATGGAAATTGATTTCAGAACCCATGGGTTTATTCTTGTCATCATCCGCCAGGGTACTCACAAAAAATCTTGGAGTAAAGCTAGCGTACCCACTTCGGGTTCCCAGAGCCCCTTGGAAAGCATCATTGCCAATGCTTCCAGAAATCAAAGTGGTGTGACCTTCTTTCGAAGCTTTTGTGCCAGCAGCATCTTCTGGTCCCATGATCGTCAACGGATAGTTGCCAATATCTGCATTATCAGCGGAGTGCCTGTCTCCATTGAGCATAGGAATAACATTGTATTCGAGTGCTAAAAGGGCCTGGTAGAAGCGCTCAGTCTTCGCAATGGTTCTTTCACGTACGCTGCTACCATTTCTTTGAAACCTCGTTGGGAACTCAATACCCGCGAGAAGTGACGTGTCAAAGTCCGCGCTGTTGGCACGGTAGCCCTTGTCCATGAAATCCTCAAAATCAGAGACGCTGTCTCTCTTGCCGAACCTTACAGGGGCGTCGCTTCCAAAAGGGTGGGGGAGAACCATAAATAAATCAGAGTCGTTAACCTTTTTGTAGAGATCGCCTCGTCCGGAAGGTTCCTCAGCATCTTCAGGTTTGATCACAATGATATGGTTTGTGCTTCCTGCTGGTGTGTATTCCCAGCCATAATCAAAGAACGAGTTATAGCGTAGATCCTCTCCGTCCGCCCTGAATGAATTCACTAGCGTTTGAAGATTTTTGCGAGACTGCTTCTTACTCACTCCTTTGAGTTTATTCTTCCCCTTGTCCCAAATATCAGCACCAAGGTGTTCGCTGAAGTGGTGATATGTTTCACATGGAAACCCACCAGCAAACTTCTTTCGAGTGATATATTCTAGTTCGTGCTCATTTTCAAGCTCGATACGATCAGCATCTTTTTCTGTGCCATAATGACTGAGAGCATGAATATGGAAATCACTTGGAATATGGTGACCGATTTTCTCAGAGAGGGGATAGTTACAAGTTACGGAGCTGAGGTCGATGAGAGGAGGGACATCATTATTCATTGTGATAGCATTCAGATCCAAGGCCCTGAAGAACAAGCGAGAACTTCCCTCACTAACCAGTTCCTCATCTTCAGAATTTAACTCTGCCTCATTCTCTGTCGTTTCTTCTTCTTCAAAAGAAGCCACAGGATCTTCTTCCAGATCAGGAAGATCATCTGGGTAGATTCGGAAGCCACTTTTCCCACGCTTTTGAAGTTTTTGAAGGATTTTCTTCTTTTCTAGCATATCTTTCAGTCGTATTTCTTCTTTGAAGACCTTAAAGAGCTGCGCTTGCACGAGTATTTGAACCTCTAATAGTTTTTCTCTGGCGATATCAAATTCATCTCTTAGTCCTTGGATTCTATCTTGAAAAGGCTTCAACTCTTCTTCAGCTTTCTTGACGGCGTCTTGGGCACTGGATACTTGGTCTCCGACCTTGCTTATTTTATTCTTGAGCTTCTTTATCGCTACTTCGATCTTCTTTTGAGTGGCCTTCTTTTTGACATTCTCGAGTCGATTCTCCAGAGCTTGTAGCTGAGTAGAAAAGCTAATTTCTTTCCCGAGTGCGACTGCCAGATTGAAATCAGCATTATTGAGCTTACGCAGAGCCTTAGTGAATTTTTCACCAGGTTTCCTAAAACGTTTAACGATACTATTTAATTTCTTTTCAGGGACATCGAGCTTCTTCTCCTCATCATCAAGTTTCCCTTCTGCAATCTTAAGAGTATCTTTGAAAGCTCTAATTTTCTCATTTGATTCGATCACGAGCTCTTTCATTTCCAGGAACCTTACGATCTCTTCGTCCTCATCTTCGATTTCAAAATCTGCTTCATCAAACTCAGCAACAACAGGGTCTTCTTCTATTTTTGGAAGGTCAGCTCTAATGACGACTTTCTTATTGTTCACTCTATTGAGGAGTTGTCGCAATCTTTTGAGTTTTTCCCCAATGTCATCTAGACGAGTTGAAGCGCTTCTCTTATCGAAACGAGCCTGTCCAAGAGCAATATCAAAGGGACGCTGTTTTTCTTGAACATCAATCAATTCGTTTTCCAAATCCTTGACAGGGCTTTCGCGATCGGTCACGATTTGAGCTTTATTATTTGTCTTTATTTGAGAGTTCGTGAGCTCAATTTGAACTTTCTCAAGAATTTTTTCAGCCTTTTGCTTTTGCCCAGGTTTTGAGCTAGAAATACTATTCACTTTTTCTTGAATTTTCGCGACTTTTTTCTGAGCTAGGAATACGGAACTATCAGCCTTATAAAGGGCTTTTAATGCTGTTTTTAGCCTCGAAAGAGGCTTCTTGAGTCGATCACGGACTTTTTTTACTGCATTTTTAGGTTTTTTGAGGTTTCCTTTGGCAATCTTTATGGCATTTTTAGCAGTTTTAATGGCGCCTTCAAAATCTCTCTTTTTTTGATTAGCTGCTGCAATCAAATCATTGATATCCTTTTTGCTAACTTCTTTCTGAGAATCTGGGAGCTCTGGTTCTTCTGGAACTTCTTCGAGGGCACTTTCATCGATCAGCTCAGATCCATTTTCTGTAAAGAGGACATCTTTTACAACCTCAGGATTGTCGATGAAGCTCTGCATGCCAATTGTTTGGATGAAATTCGCGAGCAAAGTCTTTTCTTCTGTTCCCTCAAGTCCCAGTCGGTCGAGTTGTTGGAGGCGGGCATTCATGTTTCTTCCAACGGTCAGTGAAAGAGTTCCTAGGTCGATAAGAATATTCCTCTCAGCTATTTGATCTTTATTGAGAATTTTTTCTTGTCTGAATTTTACTTCCAATGACCTGATTTCCTTCTCAATACGCGTCAGATCCTGTTCAATTTTGGTGAAGCCCCCCCGTTTGAGCTCGCGGGTCATAAAATTTCTCAAGCGCCTTGTTCTTCTTTCTCGATCTTTTCGGGAAATGCTATTTCCTTTTGATTGAGATACAACCTCTCTGAAGAAGCTGTCACGAGCCACCTGACTATGCAGGACCTCATCAAAGCTTACTCGCAGAATTTCGAGACCGTTTACCTTTATATCTGCAATACTTTGAGATGCTAGGCTTCTGTTTTTAGTAGGCTGGAGGATGAAAGAAGCAATTTTTTCAAGCTCGAGAAGGTAAAGGAATTGATGCCCCACACTTTCATAGATCGCATTGTATTCAATCGGAGCTTGGTGCCCGAGAAGATTAGCATCAGCTGTCTCTCCTACTTCTGAAACTCCAAAGTCTCCAAAGGTATTATGAGCTTCAGTATAGCTCTCAGTAATATGAGAACTATAGAAAGGAATTTTTCCTGCCAGGCCGTTTGATGAAGGGAGAGTGTTATAATCTAGAAGGGTGAATTTATCAACATCTGCATACTGGCCTAACCGAGAAACTAGATCTTGTTCAAAGGCATAGATATGGGTATCTATATTTTCAAAATTTTGAGGATCATACCCCTCAATGGCATGTTGGACTCCCGGTGAATTGAAAATATCCATTTTGATAAGTTTGTCGGGGTGAAGCCTTCCAAGTTCATTGGCAACATGCTGACACACGGTCCCTCCATTACTGTGGCATACGAGAGTTAAAGACTCGACTCCGTCCTTAAAAAGTTGATTTGCATCATTAATAATTTGCTGACCATAAGCATCAAACTGAGATTTTCCGCCGGTAATTGCAGAGGCAAGATCTTTACCAGAAACAATTGGGAAGCCATCTTGAAGTTTGAAAGGATTGAAGCTCAAATCAGTTCCGGGGACAGACACAATGGCTGAACGATCGGTATTGACCACTCCAGATATTCGTTCAGTAGCCTTGCCGCTAGCCGCATCAAAGTCCTTAGTTACAAAATCAGTAGCTACACGTTCGGACCTATAGATTGAGTAAGCCCCACCACTTTTTGTGTCTTTGAAGTTCTTCACTGTTTTGTATCCAAACGGGGCTTTAGTACGATCCTTATACATATTTTGAAGAACCTCATTAACTTCCTGATGCGTTGCACCAGTGATATGAGCCCCGTTGAGTTTTGCATCATCAGTTTCAAAAACCCAGCCGCCACGTCCTAATCGGTCATGTTCATTAAAATACTCCATGAAAACAAGCTCATTATCTTCAGAAATGACGCCAGCACTGCTGAGTTTAAGAGGGGAGTTTTTTATTATTAAATTATTTCCATCTCGACTAAAACTAAGCTCCTTGAGAGAAGAGCCAGGGAAGGACATGGTCCCAGTCAAAGAAGCATCTGCTACTTCATCTTTTCCCCATCCTCTATTCATTTGATACCTGTCATGGCCTCTGCCCCCATAGCTTTTATCATCCCCTTTTCCTGGTGAAATAAGGTCCCTTCCGTCTTTTCCAAGGACAACATCGTCTCCATCTCCAGCCCTGGCGATATCATCACCTTTTCCTAAATCTGCTTTATCATCTCCTCCACCTAATAAAACAAAGTCATCACCAGCTCGAGAGACAACAATGTCTGGTCCAGAAAAGGATCTGACACTATCAGCTCTTATGCCAGTATTAATAATATCTTTTTTTGCTGTTCCTTTTCGGTTTTGCGGTTCAAATTTATTGTAAGTTTTCCCATCAGCATCTTCATAATCTCCTTCATCCTTGTCATCTCCACCAAAACCAAAGAGATCAAGAACTGCTCCCACAAATTCACCAAGATCAAAATCAATGACGACAACATCATTTTGAATATCTTCCAAGAAAACATCTACATTTGCCCCAAGTTGTATTGGCTCATTAAAACTCACATTAGCTTGGTAGAGTGGTGTCGAAGGATTCCTTCTAAAGGAAGAGTTTTGTTGTGCAATTACGCTTCCTCGAGGCGCTAATCGGAAAATATCAGATCCGATGAGCATAACAGGTTTCTCATTTTCAAAACTTTCTTCTTCTTTCTCTTCATTTGTCTCTTGTGTGATATTGTTGTCTTCAGTTGTCACAGCTTTTGGATTCAAAATGAGTAATTGAACAGGTCCTTCTTGATTCGTTCCTTGTGATATTGAGAGGTTTTTTATATCTGATTCAGTCACCATCACATTAAACTGTTCGCCAGTAGTATAGAGTCCGTCAGATGCACTCACAGTAATAGTGCTCAGACCACTTCTAAGAGGTTTTAGGGTAATGCTGCTGTCTGTAATAGATGCACTGATAATAGTACTATTGAAATCACTTACTCTATACGTCATGGGGTTGTTTTCTGGGTCAGTGAACACAGGTCCGTTTGCACTCACGAGGTTGATTGTCATTTCAGCGTTTTGTGTAGAGAGCGAAACATCTGGTAAAGGATTTGTTATAGATGGAGCTTGGTTTGGTTTTCTTCGTGGGTTTGCTTTTATTTTTGTAGAACTCAGCCGACTGCTCGAAGCTCCACTAGATGATGCAGGAGCTGGTGGTGTTTCAGGTTCAGTTGTCCCAGTGCCAGTTGTTCCTGTGTCCGAAGTACCTGTACCAGAAGTCCCAGAGTCGGTAGTTCCAGTACCAGTAGTGCCAGTATCAGTGGTACCAGAATCAGTAGTACCAGAATCAGTAGTGCCAGTGTCCGTAGTACCAGTACCAGTGGTCCCGGTATCAGAAGTCCCAGAGTCGGTAGTTCCAGTACCAGTGGTATCCGTATCCGTAGTTCCAGTATCGGTAGTTCCAGTACCACTAGTCCCAGAATCAGTTGTCCCAGTATCGGTGGTCCCAGTGTCCGTAGTGCCAGAATCGGTAGTTCCAGTGTCGGTAGTTCCAGTACCACTAGTCCCAGAATCAGTGGTCCCAGTGTCCGTAGTGCCAGAATCAGTAGTCCCAGTATCGGTGGTCCCAGTGTCCGTAGTGCCAGAATCGGTAGTTCCAGTGTCGGTAGTTCCAGTACCACTAGTCCCAGAATCAGTGGTCCCAGTGTCCGTAGTGCCAGAATCGGTAGTTCCAGTGTCGGTAGTTCCAGTACCACTAGTCCCAGTATCAGTGGTCCCAGAGTCGGTAGTACCTGTATCGGTTGTCCCAGAATCAGTAGTTCCAGTACCAGTAGTTCCAGTGTCAGTTGTCCCAGTATCGGTGGTACCAGTGTCCGTAGTGCCAGAGTCGGTAGTACCAGTACCAGTGGTACCCGTATCCGTAGTGCCTGTTTCAGAAGCTGTGGTGTTTAATACAGCGTTTGAGCTGTCAAATACTGTTGTTGTGTTTCCGGCATCATCTATTGCTGTAATTGAAATGTTTTGGTTTGGAGCTTGGATGTTATCTGCTAAAGCGAGGCTTGCGCTAAATACTCTTGATCCATTGTTTGTCATTTCTACATCAGTTGCTCCTCCAAATTGGCTTAGGTCAGTTTTGATAGAAACAACTTCTACACCATTGTTGTCTCCATTTACAGAATCATCCCAAGTGGCTAGGAGTATATCTCCAGAAACATATTCTCCTGCTTCTCCTGTTGCACCAGAAATGGAAATTGCTTCATCGCTTACTTGCGGAGCTTTTGTGTCTATTATGGCATTGCTGGTGTCTGTTATTTCCACACTGTTTCCGGCATTATCGGTAATGGTAATACGAGCATTTAAGTTTTCCATTTCAATACCATCTGTGACTTGAAAAGAACTGCTAAATTTTCTGTCGTTTAGGTCGTTCATTTGGACGCTGGTGCTTCCTCCATATGCAGACAAGTCTATAGTCACAAGACTTACTTCTTCGCCATTTCCATCACCACTTTGGCTGTCGTCCCATGTATAAGTCAATGTATCTCCCATGATGAAAATATTGTTTGTCCCACTTGCACCTGAGAGAGTTATTGCTTCATCAGTAAGAATTGGTGCAATAGTATCTACTGAAGCATTGCTCGTGTCTGAAACAATGGTTTTATTGCCAATGTTGTCTATTGCTATTAGTGTCACATTTAGGTTTTCTTCATCTCTATTTGGAGGTGCTGGAAGCGAAAAACTAAAAATCCCATTTTCATCTTGAGTCATGTTTTCAGTAGTATTTCCTCCAAAAACACTCATGTCTACTATTGCTGTGCTGATGTTTGAATTGTTATTCCCACTTGGAGAATTATCCCAATTGACCGTGATCGTATCATTTAAAATGAAAGCTCCATTGACTCCACTTCCACCAGTTAATGTGATGGCGTCATCAGTCAGGGTAGGACCTCTGCTGTCTATGGAAATATTTGAGGTATCGAGTGTTGTTGTGCTGTTTCCATCATTGTCTGTGGCGGTTATTTGAGCGTTGATATTTTCTACAAATAAGCCATCTGGAATGGCTAAAGTGTGGCTAAAGAGACCAGATCCGTTATTTGTCATTATTGCCATGTCTTCACCTCCAATCATCGAAAGGTCTGCTGTTACTTGGGAAACCTGGTCTCCATTGTTGTCTCCATTGATGGAATTATCCCAACTGATAGTGATACTGTCTCCTGATTTGAAAATGTCATTTGTTCCTGTTGCACCTGAAATGCTTATAAATGCTGGTGAAATAATTGGAGAAGATGTTTTTCTTAGAAGAGGCATGAGGTTTATTTGACTCAAGTCTATTGTGAAGGGGATTTGATTGAATATACCTGATAACATTTCATTTCCCGACAGGTTGAAATGTCTATAGTTGAGTTCTAAAGCATTTACGTTTGGTACTCCCAATGATAGTTCTTGGTTGTTGTTGAAGAGCTTTAGAGAATCTGATGGATCGAAATTGAATCGAAGTCCTGATGCTGAGATGGTGTAGGTTTTGAGCTGGAGTGAGTCTGGGAATCTGACCCGTTGTGTGGTTAGTACTGGACTAGATATAGTAGAAAAATCTGCAGTTTTGTTTGTTTGAATGAGATAATTGTATCCCACTCGATTGACCGGGTCTCTATTGTCTACAGTCGAAGCAATGCTGGTTATTTGCAGTAAGGCATAATACCCATTGCTATTTTTTAGAATAATAAAATCTCCATCTCCACCAGTTACAGTTGAAATTCCTGGAGGAGCGAGTATATCGACGTCTGTGAACTGTGTAGAGACTACTGTGAATGGATCTGCTGGATTTGGTGATCGTCCCAGTCTTGTTATTCCAATATTGGTATTTTCGTTTTTTGCTGAGATGTTGTAGCTGTCTCTTGAGATCCAAGAAACAGTGAAGAGCATTGGGCCACTCCCAATTGTTTGAGTGCCGTTTTGTATTGAATGGTCGACAATATTGTATCCGCTAATGACTGGTATACTGATGACTGTTGTGGAAAAAGAAACTGTAGCAGTTTCACCTGCAGGATCTGTAGCTGTGATGTTCACGTTTGTTGAGCCCTCAAGGAGCCCTGAAATGGTGAGAGTGTTGTTTTCAATAGATGTTGAGACGATGGCTTGATTCTCTGCAGTTGCTGTAAAAGTGAGAGTATCGTTGTTGGGATCGCTAAAAAATTGAGATAGATCATTGATCTCAAAATCTGAACCCAATCCAATGGTTTGGTTGTTTGGACTAGAGATAATCTCTGGGCTTAGATTTGCGATAACATTTATGCTTGGAACAGATCCTATTTGATCTCGTATTTCTTCTGGTGTTGTGAGGTTGAGTTCATTGCTTTCGTTGTCGAGTATTCTAATAGTTGTGATCGTCCACTCTCCAGCTTCAGGAGTTTGATTGATGGCTATTGTGCCTTGAAAAAGAACATCTCCATTGAGCAAAATACTAGAAAACTGCGGTACAATACCTCCAATTCTTGACTGTAGTCCTGAAGGTGAGTTTAAGATAACAATACCGCTATTTGGTCCACTTGGGTCTCGGAGTGTAATGCTGAAGTTTACAAGTCCTTGAGGGTCATTTCTTACATCGATTTCGGCTTTTTCCAAGCTAAAATTGATTATTTCAGGTGGTGTTGTATCAATAGGTGGTGTGACGTTTACAGTAAAACTGCTTGATATAGAGAGGTTTCCAGGGTCGATAGCAGTGATCGTCACAGTTGTCGATCCTTCTGTCACACTAGTGAGTATCAAATCATTGGTACTTATTTGATGAGAAACAATTCCAGATGGATTTGATGTGGCAATATAGCTTAAGTTGTCACCATCTGCGTCGCTGAAAAATTGTGAGAGTGTGTTGAGAATAAGCGTTTCATCTTTCTTGATGGTTTGATTTTGTGGGGAAGCTAAAAGAACAGGGTTGTGATTTACAATCACAGACTGTTCGAGTGTTTTGAGGAGTACCGGAGATGATGACAATGGAATGGTAAAGAATGGGAGATCACTTATTAGTTGACCATTTGGGCTGAAAAGTGAAAATCGAGCACGTAGAGTTTCTGTTCCTTGTAGGCTAAATCGATCAAAATCTATTTCTGCACTTTGAAAAGAGTGTTCTCCAAAAAAGAGCTCTTGGGCTCCATTTAGAACTTTTAGAAAATAGTTCCCGTTTGGGGGGTCGATCCAATCAAACCTTATTCCTGATCCTCCAGTAGTGTATATAGATCCATTCCCAGAGCTTGGAACACTTATCCGTGAGTTATTGAGGCTGGAGCTGAGAAGCTTAGAAAAATCATCAGTCCCATTTGTTTGTATTAAGTAGTTAAAGTTGAGTGTGTTTTGAGTATCGAAATGAGTGACAGCTTTTATCTCGCGGATTTGAAGGAGAGCATAATAATCTTGGTTGTTTTTGAGGATGACAAAATCTCCTTCTCTTGCTATGACAGAGTTTGTAGCGTCGAGAAATATGGAAGCGTTCGTTACTTGTATCGATGTTTGGAGATTCTTGGCAATACCGATACCTTTCTCGATATTGTAGCCATGGATACTGAGATTGTCTGCACGGCTCCATGAGCTTTGAAACGCAAAATCACCAGTGCCAAAGCTTATTTGGGCGAGATTTTGAGTGTTGTTGAGGTTTATATTTCCACTAAGCGGTACTGAAAAGTCTGCAGCTTGAGCAACGGGAATGGAGATAGACGGGCTTTGCGAACTTATAATGATACTTATACTGCAGAACAGAGCTGTAAGAATTCTCATCAGTGTTTTTGTATTCATATTGATATGAAAAATAATGGAGCAAGATACTAGAGTATTCGTGTTTATCACTTTTAGTCAATGAATATGAAGTTTGACTGTTGTCAATATTGATATTACATTTTAGTAAATTACTCTTTTTCTATGCTTCAATTTCTTCTTTCAAATCATGGCTTATCTCCAAAAGAAGCGGAGGTATACCTCGTTTTAGTTCGCTATGGAATGTCGAATGCTGCGGATATTGCACGCAAGTCCAACATTACGCGGACACTTGTTTATGCCCTGATAGAAAATCTTGTTCAAAAAGGATTTATTGATAAGATTACTCGTAATCGTAAGACGTTTTTTTGCGCAAAAGAGTATGATCTTTTTGAAAAAAGAGCAGCTCAAAAGCTCGAGGAATCGAAAGAATTAGTTGAAACCCTGCGAAATATTCAGATCGTAGAAAATAAGCCTGAAATACGGATGTACAGTGGTTTGGAAGGTGTAGAGCAGATGTTGAATACAATGCTTGATGAATCGAAAGAGCTTGAATATATCCTTCAAATTCGCCAAGAAGCCCATTTTGATTTTGTTGATCCAAAGAAAATAATAGGTGAGTTTATCGAGAAGAGGGTGAAGTATCGTATTCCAGTGCGAATGTTGTGTTCGCGAGAATTTAAGAAAGGAGTCAGTTATTTTGACATGAAGCGAAATGATAAAGAGTTGCGTGAGGTGAAATGGGTCGAAGAGGATGAGCTAGATGTGGATTGTACGACCTATGTGTTTGGTGACTCTGTGGCATTTATTTCTTTGGGAGAGAACCTTGGTGGTTATATCATTACCAATCCAAATATTGCAAATTTGAATAGACGTATGTTTTTTGCTCTTTGGAATCGTCTCGAGTAGTCTATTGTCATATATTTATTGACAATATTTAAGTTTGTGTTGCTTGCTTTTTTAGGGATTTTGCCTAATAATACTATCCAATTTACTTACTATTTATCTTATGTTGAAACGGTTTATTGCGCTGGGGATGTCATTTGTTTTGGTGTATTCGTTGGGGGTTCAGCAAATTGTATTTGCTGTTGGTGAGATTGAAGATCAGCAGCAGCTTGTTGAAGAAGTTGTGGAAATTAATGTTGTTGAAAGCCAGGAAACTGATGAGATTGTAGAGGAGGTTTTAGAAGACAATGATGATTCTTTGATTGCTCCTCCTCAAGAAAATATGCAGGATGTTGATGCTGGAATTACTGATGCTGCTATTGAAAATGTCGATAATAGTGCTCCTTTTGGTCCTGAGCGCAGTTTTGAATCTATTGATAATAATGATGAAAATGTACAAATTGATGATAATGTACTACTTGATTCACAAGATGAGTTTACTGATGTAGAGTCAGCTGATTCTGATATTGATGATTTGGTGACTGATGATAGTGATGAAGAGGAATGTGTTGTTCCCCAAGATAGAGAAGAAGTGGAATCTGATGAGAGTTCGGAAGTGCTGGATGAAGAGCTTGTTGTAGATGATTCATTTCAAGAAAATCCAGTTCAAGAAATTATTGAATATTTGATCGGTGATGTGGATGAAGTAGAAGTAGGAAATTGCGATAATTTTGAAGAAGACATAGCTGTAGATGATCAAGAAATAGCAACAGAAGAAGATGATATCCTGGATGCTGATGATGGAGATGACACTGGAATAATTCCTGAAGGAGATGATCAGTTTTCTTTTACGAATACGGTTGAAATTGTTGAAACACATTTGGTGCCAGAGGTTCAGAGTATTCGAGATAGGATCGATAGAAAAAGAGGAGTTCAAGTTTCTCTTGATCCAGTAAATACCTCGGATGTTCTTTTGCAAGTACCTCCATTGAGTCTTGATACGGTTGTGTTGCAACAACAGCAATCTTTTAATGCCCAAGCAGTAGCAGCACAATTTACTCTTTCTTCATCTGTTCCAAATGGTTCTGTATCACTTGGAGCAAATAGTGTGTTTTTAGCAGCTTTTGATGTAACTGATGTAGGGAATGCTGGTTTGGACTTTAGTCGAATCCAGATGAGTGTTTCAAGTGGTCCTGGTGCAGCTTCTCTACCACAAAATGCTCGAGCAACTTTTCAAAATCTTCGATTGGAAATGATGGACAATGGGAATCGAGTTGTCGTTTCAGATATTGAAACAATTGATAATAGTGGAAGAATCTTTTTTGGACAGCTTAGTGGCCGATTTGTCATTGGTACTGGTGAAATGAAAACGTTATTTCTTGCAGGAGATGTTCATTCTAGTGGAGTGCTTTCGGGAGCAACTCCCTATCAATTTCAACTTGATGCAAATACTCTTTCTGCAACAAATGGAGTGGGAACCCCAATCCCTACAGTAGATCTTTTATCTGCCAATGTTGTGGGACGTGAAATAACTGTAGGAGCCGCTTCATCTGCTACTGCAACTATTTCTGTAAATAGTACTCAGCCCACATCTTCTAGGTATATTGCTCAAGACCAGACGAATACTCTTGCCTATGATGCATTTCGATTTGAGATGGGGAGTTTTGGAGCGGATTCAATTTTAAAAGATTTTGATCTTCAAATAGCAGCTCTTCAAGATGTTTCAAGATCTATTCGGTCGGTTAAAATGTTCATTGATGGTAATTTTGTGGCTGATTCGTCTTTAGTTGATGTTAATGGAGTTCATTTTCGAGATGTAGACTTTAAATTTGTGAATAATGTTCAAAGTACCGTGTTATTTCAAGTTGTTCCAGAGCAAGTGGGGGCTGGTGGAGCGATTGCTGGAGATCAATTCCATTTTTTCTTAGATGAAAATAGTTTTACTGTTGCCAAAGGAGGGAGTCTTGTCTCCCTTAGTGGACTAGAGCTTAACCCAAATACTTCCCGTATAGATGGGACCTTGTTTTCTCCACCAGGACCAATACCTACTTTTGATACATTTATTATCCAACAGTCCATTCCAGAGTTTATTCCTGGTGGACCGTTATCATCTCCAATACTAGCGTCTGGTAATCAGGAAGTATTTTCTTTCCGAATACTTGCTAGAGGGATAGGGAATGTTGAAATTGGTGATGGAATTATGGAAAGTCTTCTTGTATTTGAAATGAACCAGACCCCTGGGATGAGTGTTACAGGATGTGATATTAGAGATGGTGGAGGAAATGTAGTTGCTGTTCAATCTGCACCTTTTAATGATCACCCTTTTTTAAGTGGAACTTATCCTTCTCAAGCTATTCAAGACTCTTTCACTGATGCTTATGTTCATTTTTCTGAAGACACTTTTTTACCTACCATGAAGATTATATCTAACGGAGGTTTCTATAGAGTTTTTTGTGACGTTGTGGTTCCGTCTGCAGTTGTCAACCCTGTCTTAAGATTTTCAATATCAGATAGTAATCTTATTGGACTGGTGGATAATTCTGGATCACTCTTGGATAATGCTGCATTAATCCCTGGATTACCCTTGATTGGGACAGCTTTGCAGGGACTTGTAAATCCTCCAAGCACGAATCCTTTTATTAGTCTTGAACTTGATGCTTTTGCTTCTGGAAATACATCCATAGGTTTTAAGGATGTTGTTTTAGCACAATGGAATTTTAATAATCAGTCGAATGAGTCTGTTGAAGCAAGGAATTGGAGAGTCCGTTTGTTTAATACTGATGGTTCTAATGTAAGTACTCAGTTTAACCAACAACTCTTTTCAAATATGAGATTGGCTGTATTGGATGCAAATGGAAGACCGGTATCAAATATGTTTCCATTTATTAATCTGAACTTTGGTCCCTTTTCTGTTAGCTCTCCAATTGCTGATCAGCAAAAAGGATTGTCTGGGTTTTCAATTGATCTTATGTATCAAGGATCGTTCTTGTTTGCTGCCGGAGAGGCATACACAATTGGCTTTGTAGCAGACTTGGGTCGTGATATCTCGCCGTCACAGTCAGTTGTTATTTTGGAACCATTGGTCCGTACATCACAACCGACAAATCTCTTGTTTGATTCGATGGGAAATCCAATTGATGCCTCATCGTTTTCTACTCCTCAAATTCCTTTGGTTTCTGAAGTCCAGAATATTCAGATTGAAATCATGGATGTTGAGAAGTCTTTATTGTTGAGCAACTCTACCTATGAATTGGGCGACAAGAGAGTAGATATTGCAGCTTTTGACTTTAGTGTTGATGCAGGAAGAGATCTTGAAATTCGTAGTTTTGATTTTGAAGTTGCACCAGGCTCGTTTGGTTTGGGAAGTAGTATTCCACCAACTGAACGCACTTTCAAAAATATTTATATTGAGGTGGATGATGGAAATGGTAGTCGTGCTTCGTTGCTTGCTGACCCTTTTTCTTCGCCATTTTCTTCTATTGTTGGTGGAAGATTAACATTTGATTTTGATACATCACCATTGTTGCCGTTGATTATTCCAGATGGCACCACTAGGACCGTTTTTATTTCAGCTGATATTGATGTAATGGGTGAGCCTTTTGGTTTTAATCCCTATTCCTTCCAACTTGGAGGTGGTGTGAATGTGTATGATCCAATTTCAGACCTCAGCTATATTGTACCTGGTGCTACGAGTCAGGAAATTTCGATTACTGCTGGTATCATGTCATTTGTCGTGAATGGTGATAACACTGTAGATGATAGCAATGTGATGCAGTCGGAGATTACCGGATATGCACCAGCAAGTGGTCAACTCTTTGTTGAAATTAATGATGGAGTACGGAGATACTTTGTGCCGCTTCAAAGTTCAAACCTTGTTCCAGGTCCATTTGTTGTTTCAATGGGAGATGCATTTCAACAGCTTGCAGATGGTGTAGTTGAAGTGAATTTGTCTTACTATCCTATGAATGCACCTCCTGAGTTTATTACTTTAATGGTTCAAAAGAATACCCCTAATAGTACTTTTTCTATTCTTCAGTCTCCGACCTCAATTGTCTTAAATTCACATAATATTGTTAATTTGTCTAATGTGAGTACTTCAACATTGTTTGCATCTACCGATGTGATAGGAGATGTGTTTTTTGCATTGTTTCCAGATGGTTTAGGGGGGCTGAATCCGACAGGACCTGTGTTGTTGTCTGATGGGAGATATTTGGGGTCAGTAGGTCCATTTCAATTTGATAATCTCGACTTTGATATTCCTTCTATTCCAGATGGAAAATATGACCTTCAAGTAGCATTTTATGAGCCTGTTGTTCAGATTGAGACTATTCAAATGATTTCTCTTGTTAAAGACACCATTATCAATGCCCCAATAGCTGTTGCTTTGAATAATCAGGTTACTGTCACTGCTTCCAATGAAAATGATGTGAGTATTGATTTCGAAGTCGATGAACTCGGATCACTTACTTACGACATCACAGATGGGGTGAATATGCTTCGAGATACCGTGATGTTGAGCTCTACTGGTGCTCAGTCGATATCTGGTATTGATGTTTCATCACTCGATAATGGAACTCTGACGCTTGCTGTTCGATTGACTGATCTTGCTGGGAATACGAGCTCTGATGTCATCGACGATGAACTCAAAAATGTGCTTGTCTCTACTTCTGGAGGGGGAAGCAGTGTCGCTCGAGGACGAGTAGGCGCAAAACGAGCGAGCATTGGAAAACCACGAAAAGTTGTGGATATGAATGTTGCGTCTGTGCAAGAACAAAATGAAAAAGATGTTGTTTCTCCAGATGATGAGAAGAATGAAGAATTTTTCTTTCCACGAGAAGAAGATCAACCGAAAAACTTTCTAGATCAGTTTTTTGACCTCTTTTCAGAAAAAGGATCTGAAATGATTGCTTCAGATATGTCTCAGGATGATTTTGCTGCTGTTGAAGTGGCGTACCTGAGAGATAAAGGTGTTGTGAAAGGGAAGGCTGGTACTGATGCCTTCAATGCAGATGAACCTATTGATTTGGCTCAAGCACTCCATATAGCACTTCAAACAGCAGGAGTTGAAATTCCAGAGAAGGCGTCTCGTCAGGTGTTTGATTCGCTCGATATGAATGAATGGTATGCACCAACGATTGAAAAAGCTTATGAAATGAAGATCTTGTCTGATGATGCACCTGGTAGCTTTGTAGCATGGAGGTTGATTAACCGTGCTGAAGCATTGAAAATTGCTTATATGGCTTTGGGTATTGAAGTACCGAAAATGGATTCTTCATTTTCTGATATAGATGAAAATATTGATATGTGGTTTTCCTCTTATTTAGAAGATGCTTATAAGAGAGAATTGGTTGAACTCGATCGACAAGGAAGAAGAATGCTTGCACATCCAGATAAAAATATAACTCGAGCAGAGTTTGTTCAACTGATTGTTCGTTTATCACAAACGTAATTAGCAGAGGGATGATAGGTCTGAAGATGTCACAATTACCCACTGAATAGAGGTTTCTCTTTCAGTGGGTCAAGAGTGAAAATTGTGTCTTTATTTATTTATCTCTTTTCTAATATCATCCATAAAGGCAGCGTTTGAGATTCGAGTAAAATAGTTTACTGAAAATTTTGGCCAATCTTCCACGGCATCAAGCATTTTGAGATCTTTTTCTGTGATGGGGTAGAGGGAAACATTAGGGCTGATGCCTCCTTTTTCATCGAGGCTGTAGATGAGAAGTTTTTTCTGTTTCCGAAAGAATTGTAAAAAATTGAGCCAGTATGCTGACATTCCAATAGGCATTGCATAGCCGTTTCCAGATAATGGGGGAATACTGCTTCTTATTTGAAACGTGCTTTGTAATACACTGTTTTCAATATTTTTTATGATGCTCTCTATCGCTTCAGCACTCATGTGTGAGGAAAGAATTTTCTCTAGAGTGTTTTTCCAGTTTAGAGATGGGGATTTAGTCATTATAGAATCCATTACTATTCTATTGTCAATCTCAGCGGAGAGCTCTTCTTTACGTTTCCAGCCCGTGAAATAGTATGAATTTGGAACTCAAAGTCACCAGAACTGGTTGGGATCCAAGAGAAACTGTAGTTTTCTGAGCTAGATTCTCTTGGGTCGGTAGAGTATATGGTTGTTTGTGCGTTGGTGAGTGTGTTGGTCGCGACAATGGCAATTTCATCGGCTCTTTTTCTGTCTGAGCTGCTGACTTGAAAGAAAAAATTGATTGAGGAGTCTTCTTTTTTGAAGACAGAGTTTTGAGATGGGAAGACGAAGACTGTTCTGCTTCGGCTTTGCTCTTCGTTTTCTTGGATACTGATGAGGGATTCGTCAGAAGCAGTGTTTCCACTGGTGTCTTTCGTGAAGACACGGATTTCATGATTAGCAATCTCGTCAGGAAGAGTGAGGGAGTATTCATATGGAGGTTGTTGGACCCGTCCGAGTTCTTTGTCATCAAAGAAAAAGATGACTTCTGATATACTCATATTGTCTGAAGAGTTGGTCTGAATGGTGAGAGTAGTGCTTGGAGGGAATATGGCTCCTTGCTCTGGGTAGATGATTTGAGTCCGAGGGTTTTCGGTGTCTTTTTCGTCAGAGACGGTTACGGTTGTGATATCAGAGTCTGTGTAAAAATAGGTGTCTGTTACGGTTACTCCGATACGATGAGTTTCTCCGATTTGTCTTCTGAGTCGTATCTTTCCTGTATATGGGAATGTTGTAGAGGTGCTCACGAGGTTTTTATCGAGGTAAAAATCGACTTTTTCCACTCCTTGAGGTGCTTTTATTTTTACTTGGATTTCTAGTGGTCCAGACCTTACATTTGAGTCTGAGAGAGGGGAGATGATTTCAATACTTGGTTTTTGTTCAGCGGTAATGCTGGTGTGAATATCATCAGATTCTGTTGGAGCTTCAGCAAGGATAATGGTTTCACCTTCGAAGCTTTCTAGATATTTTTTAGCCCACTTCTGGACAGGTTCTTCCCAATTGGGATCAGTGGGTTTTTCGGAATGAAAATTTGCAATTAATGCTGTGATGATGGAGCTTTCTGGTGTGAGATCGGTAGGCAGTTTTCCTGAAACTTTATCGATTTTTAGACTGATAAGAGTGTTGTCTACTTCGGTTGGGAGGTTTGTGGTGGTGAAGAGTTCAGCAACGATGTCATCGTCTGGTGTGTTTTTTGATGGGAGGAGACCGCTTCTTCGAGAGATTTTTTCCCACTTGATGCCATCTGGTTTTGGGAATTCTTCGAGATCGTGGTTCTCGGTGGCGATTTTCATGAATTCATTCCAGATGGGACCTGCTGTTGTAAGACCAGCAGCGTTGTATTTGAGTGGGGTACTGTCGTTGTTTCCGACCCAAACGGCTGTTACCACCTTTGTGGTGTACCCAATAGTCCAGTTATCCATTGGTTTTATACTGCCATCTCCTTTTCCTGCTTTGATTCGTTTATTTGATGTACCAGTTTTTCCTGCATTGATCTGATCTGGAATACTCAGCTTGTCCCAACCAGCTGGCCGTGCGTCTTTGTCAGACAGGATATGATTGATGGAGTATGCGACTTGTGGGTCGATGACAGTTTTTTCGGTTGGGACACGGTCTTCATTGCTTTCGATCACTTTTCCGGTGCTGGTCTCAATACGGAGAAATGGTGTGAAAGAAATTTTCTTTCCTCCTTTTGCAAAAACTGAAAAGGCGGTGACCATTTGGTACATTGTGGCTTCACCTGTTCCAAGACCGATTGAGGTTCCGTATTGATCGGCATCAATCAAGTCTGTGAGGCCCATTTTCTTCCCAAGATTGACGATATTGTCGACTCCAGCTAAGTAGGCCATTTTTACAGCTGGGATGTTGAGAGAACTGGCAAGTGCTCTTCTGATTGTTGCTGGACCACTAAAGCTTCCATCATAATTTTGAGGGACATAGTCGTTCCCAAAGTCCGTCTCGAGATCGTAGAGGACCGTAGCAGGTGAGTATCCTTTCATAAATCCAGCTGCGTAAACAACTGGCTTGAAGGATGATCCAGGGAGACGGTTTCGGAAGACCATATTGACGTTTCCGTCGATATCTTCGTTGAAATAATCTGCTGACCCAACCATTGAAAGGATATGGCCTTTTTCTAGGTCTACTGAAAGGAGTCCTGCGTTGTTGGCTCCATATTTTTCTGGGTAATCAGCTATTTTTTCAGTGATGATTGTTTCTGCTGCTTGTTGGAGTTTTGGGTCGATGGTGGTGTAGACATGCAGGCCACCAGTTTCTACGGCTTCTTTTCCAAATTTGTTTTCAAGAAGTTCTTTGATATAGAGTACGAGATGAGGATGGGTAATGTTTTCTCGGTATTTTTTGAATTTGATCTCTGCACCTTCTATGATGGCTTCTTTTCGCTCAGCTTCGGTGATAAATCCTAGGTCTTCCATTCTTTTGAGTACGACATCTTTTCTTCCAGTGACGTAGTTTCCTTCTTCGTCAAAGGTTCCCATGAGCAGTTCTTTTCCGTTTCCATACGGATTGAATCGGGATGGAGCTTGAGGTAGTGATGCCAGAATTGAAGCTTCTACAATACTCAAATCACTGCTATTTTTGTCGAAATATATTCTTGAAGCCATTTCTATTCCATAGGCATTATTCCCATAGGGGATGGTATTGAGATACATGCCAAGGATTTCATTTTTACTGAAGGTCCGTTCGGTTTGTATTGAGAGAATGATTTCCTTGAGTTTTCTGGTGACCGTTCTTTCTGAGCTGAGGAGAGTGTTTTTTACGAGTTGTTGAGTGATGGTGGATCCTCCACGGCGACTCCCGATACCAAAGTATTCTGCGAGAACGGCTTTGACGATTCCCCCGATATCAAATCCATAGTGATCAAAAAACTGGTCATCTTCTATGGCAATTGTCGCATCGATGATGTGTTTTGGAATTTCACTAATGGGGACTTCCTTGCGATTTTCTTCACCATGGATAGTGTAGAGTACATTGCCTTCGCGATCATAAATGATGGTGGATTGAGCAGCGACAATTTTTCCGAGATCCAGATCGTTGATATCAGGAATAAGTGTTGCGACAAGGATGATACCGACGAGTATTCCTGCAAGACTGAGCATTGCAAACCCTAATAGAGACTTCCAAAGGTAATGTTTGCTGCCTTTTTTTGTTATTTTGTTCCTTTGGGCACGCATGAGTTGAGAGAGTTTTTTGTTTTTGAGGAAGGGGAGTTTTGATTTCATGGGAAGAAGTTAGGAGTTAGGAGCTGGGAGTTAGGAGACTAACTCTCTTTGTTACTAATGTGCTCCTTGTCTTTCTATTTTTTGTTAGAGAGACTCTAAAGGTATTTAAATATCTGTATATTGGTGAGTTTGTGTTCTCTTAGAATATTAGTATTGATCTTATGCGAGTTGTTCGGCGGGTTGTTCAGCGACCTCTGATGGTTCTTCCTCGCTGATGAAGATAGCTCTTGGTTTGGCACCGTTTGATGGACCAACGAGACCCATTTCTTCGAGTTCGTCTAGGATTCGAGCGGCTTTGGCGTACCCAAAGCTGCAGCGTCTTTGAAGATAGGATGCTGAGGCTTTTTTTCCTTCTCTGATCGCCTGGATGGCTCGTTCGAGATCGCTTGCTCCACCATTTGTAGATGATTTTCTTCCGGTTTGTTTCATTCCTGGTATGACCACATTACTTTGGTCGGCAACTACACTGTCATCGTACTGCACACCGGTAGGGGAATTGATTTTAATGTATTGGATGACTTTCTCTATTTCTTTCGTATTGATATAGGCTCCTTGGATCCGAAGAGGTTTTCCCATATCACTGGTGAGGTAGAGCATATCTCCACGTCCTAGTAGGTCTTCCGCACCGATGCTGTCGATAATGGTACGTGAATCGGTTCCAGTGGCTACGGTATATGCCAATCGAGTTGGGACATTTGCTTTGATAAGACCTGTGATCACATCTACAGATGGTCGTTGAGTGGCGATGATGAGATGCATTCCTGTAGCACGAGCCATTTGAGCGATTCGACAAATCGTCGCCTCAATTTCTTTTGATGCTGCCATCATGAGATCTGCGAGTTCATCGATTACGATAACAATGAATGGCATGCGGTTGTCTTTGAAGGTTTCATTGTATTCATCGATATTTCTTTTTCCATGACGAGCGAATTCTTTATACCTTCTGTTCATCTCTGATACAGACCATTTGAGAGATTGGAGTGCTTTGTCTGGTTCGGTGATGACAGGGGTGAGGAGGTGAGGGATTCCATTGTATGAGGTGAGCTCAACTCGCTTTGGGTCGATAAGGATGAGACGGAGGGTTTCTGGACTATGCTGGTAAAGCAGCGAGATGAGGAATGAATTGACCCCAATAGATTTTCCAGAACCCGTTTGTCCAGCGACAAGCATATGTGGCATCTTGGTCAGATCAGCATTGACCGCTTGCCCAGATACATCTCTTCCCAGGCAAATTTTGAGATCACCTTTGTTGTTTTGGTATGCTCCGGTCCGAATAATTCCACCCAAGCTGACAATAGCTCGTTCTTTTGCTGGAATTTCGATCCCTACGAGTCCTTTTCCTGGGATTGGTGCTTCTATACGAATGGCTTTGGCGGAGAGTGCGAGTGCGAGATCATTTTTGAGAGCAGTTATCTTTGAGAGTTTGACGTCCTCTGCTGGCTTTAAAGTGTATTGGATAACCGTTGGTCCCACATGAGCGTCTTTCATCGTGACCTTAATGTTGAATTGATTGAGTTTTCTACGGATCATTTCGGCATTTTTTACGAGGTGATCGTCTTCATGCCCTTCGTTTTTTGGGTCGAGTTTGAGGAAGGTGAGTTCGGGGAATTGATAATTGCTGTAATCCACTTTTGGGATTTCTTCAGGTTTATCATTTTCTTTTTTTTCATCTGCTCCACTAATTGGCACAATTCGTTCGGTATTTTTTCCTTTTCTTTTTTTCTCATCCTTTGTGAAGACCTTGTCTGCATGACCTCGAACAATATTGAGCTCAAATTCTTGGCCTTTTTTGATTCGACCTGTTTTGAGATCTAATGGTGCTTGTTCGGTTTTTTTATCCACTTTGATGATTTCTTTTTCTTCATCTTCTGCATCTTCGAAAACCATTTCTTTTAGAAACCCAAAGAGTTCATTGAAAGAAATATTAAAGATCATCAGCATTGAAGCGAGTGTGAGTCCTACGAGGATGACCTTTGCTCCGACCTCTCCAAAGAGGCTGATGAGGATAAAGCTAGAGGTAAATCCGAGGTATCCTCCGTACTCTGGTGCAGAATTGAAAAGGGTTTCGATGGGAGCTGAGAGTTGAATCAACCCAAGGACACTCATCAAAAGAAGTCCAAGACCCAGCACTCTTCCGAGGGCAAATTCTACTTTTTTTGATACGAGTAAGACGAGACCTAATACAAGAGATGCTGCAGGGGCCACATAAGCTCCGAGACCAAAGAGTGGCATGATGACGCTTTGGGTCCACATGGCACCAAAAACCCCAGCATCTGATTGGAGTGAAAGGAAATTGAGCACGGCAAAGGCAATGAAAAATATTCCTGAAATCTCTCGAGACACGTGTTCTGCGAGATTGAGTGTCATCGGTTGTTTTTTGGTTCTTCTTCGACGGTATGTTCTTTTGCGGGCAGTGGTAGCTCGTCTTCTACGAGTGGTGGTTGTCGTGCGTCGTCTTCTAGCCATAAGGGAAGAAATTTAAAATTCAAAATGCAGAATTCAAAAGAGAACAGCATTACGAAGGTTAGTTTAGCACAGTTGGGAAGCGGTAAACCCTTGATTTTTGAACACAAAAATTGTCCAATCTAGTTTCCTTTTTCAGTGTTTTTGGAATCTCTTTTTAGTACTTCTTGAATATGCATACGCATAGCAGTCCATTTGTTTCCTCCTTTCCAGAGAAAGGAACTTATTTCTTCAGATGGAGTGATCGATGTTCCGTTTGGAGTTTTGGTATACGAAGCTCCCCTCTTTGCGAGGGTTGTGCTAAAGACTTCACCGGTCTTTTTTTCTTTGGTGATGAAGGTGAAAGCATTTGTTTTTGAGGTTTCGTAGTGTTTTCCAGTTTTTTTGTCTGTGAAATATAGTCTTGTGATCTGGTTTTTATTGTCTCTTTCTGTTTGAATTTCAAACTGATCGGCAAAATAACAGAGGATCTCTCCTATTTCATTTATCCCAAGACCGCCAATACTGCTTATTTGAGCATCCATTGATCTTTGAACCAATTGCTCTTTTTCATTCCATATGAACGTGATTTGGTTGTGAGAACTGAGTTCAGCACTTCCAACAATTTCTTTGAGGGCGTTCTCTCCTTTTAAGATCTGGAAACCTTGTCCAATTTTTATAATGGTAAAGCTTTGATTATTGATATTGAGGTGCATTTTTTCATCTCTTCCTTTTCCAATAAATGATGTGGATACTTGAATATCTGGCGTGTAAATAAGGTCTTTATGGAGTTTTGAGATAGATGATTTTCCTTCTGCTTTGCCTTCCCAATAGGTCTGATGAAATAGTGTAGTGCGACCTATGCCATTTTGAAAGGCAGCCCATTCGTGTTTTGTACGTTCTACATCAGATTCTTTTAGTTCTACAAATCTAGGTTTTGGTGGTTCTGGTGTTTTTTGTGCCGGGAGAGTCGGAGTGTTTTGTTCTTCTTTTTCTGTGGTTTTTGAGTTCATTTTGCTGACACCAAAGATCAATACCACTGATGCTGTAGTCGCAAGAGCAATTTTTTTTATAGATGGAGAAAAGGGTCTTGATGATGCTTCTTTTTTCTTGAAGAGTTCTGAAGGAATGAGGGAATGTTCTCCTTTTTCGTTTTCTGATGATTGAGGAAGGTTTTGATTCTGAGATTCTGTGTTTTTGAGCTGATCTTTATCTTTTTTTTCCATATTTTTTTATTGTAAAAAAGTTTGTATAAATATTTTATACTAAAAATTCAAAAAGTCAATTTTTTGGATGTCTTTTCATACTTTGATAGTGGTTTGTTTTGGAGGTATGATTGAGTTGTATTTTTTTACTTTTCTCCTATGAAGACGATCTCTGTACAGTCCTTACATGAGCTCTATGAAAAAGGTTTTGAAAATGAGGTGTGTTTGATTGATGTGAGGACTCCTGAGGAATATCAGGTAGAGCATATTCCGGATATTGAAAACAAACCTTTGGATCGTATAGAGGAGTTTCGAGATGAATTAGAAGGATTTGAAACGGTGTATATTCATTGTAAGAGCGGTGGTAGGAGTGGTACGGCTTGTGAACGGCTCGGATTGCTTGGTCTAGAAAATACAGTGAATGTGGAAGGCGGTATTTTAGATTGGAAGGATGAAGGGTTTGAGACGGTTATGGGATGATTATTTTATACCCTTTCAAGATGGTTTTTGATGCTTTTGTAGAAATGTCTATTTATGGCGTCTTTTCTGGGCAATATGCTTTGTTTGGGAAACGCGATACATAGGTGTCTCTACGATGGATGCTTGTGGAGTGTTTTTTTTGAAGCCTTTCATTTTTGTCATGGCAGGTTTATGCATCATAGACCTGCTGCCAAATGAGCTGCTGAAACTGGACTTTTTGTCGGTTTATCCGGAGTTGGCGAAGGTTCGTAGTAGACCAGAGTTTTTTGAGGATGTAGATCAGCCCGATGAAGTAAGTGATAAACATCGGTTGGCTAAACCACGTGATGGAAACTGCTGCGAAGGGAATTTTTGCAGTCCATTGGATGACGTAGATGATGTAATTCAGAAGAAGGTAGGCTGGGAATGCAATGAGTTTTGCCAGAGAGATCCAAAAATAGCTGACTATCGTGCTGATAAATCCGAAGAGCATGGCAAAGGGGATGGTGGGTCCGGAGATCAAGAGGTTGCTGAGAGGGGAGACGAGAGAGAGGTTTTGAAAATTGAAGAGAATGATGGGAAGCGCCATGATTTGGGCTGATGTGGTAAGGAGGATACTCTCTCGTAAAGCGAGGGTTTCGGGAATCCATTTGAAGTAGGGCTCGATGAGCGGAGAGACGTAGATGAGACCCATGGTCGCGAGAAAGGACAGCTGAAAGCCGACATCGTATGCGAGGATTTTTGGGTTGTATCCGATCATCACTGCTGCGGTAAAAAAGAGTCCGAGAGTGATATTTCCTTTTCGTTCGGAATTGAGAGCGACGAGGGAAATGAGACCCATGATACAAGCTCGAACGACGGCTGGAGAGGCTCCGACAAAGAATGTGAAAATAATGACAGCAATAGCAGAGATGATGATAGACGCTTTTTTTCCAAAAGGTCGAAATATCGCCATGAAGATGGTGACCAAGAGAGTGATATTGTATCCGGAAATAGCGATGATATGAGAGAGTCCAGTGGTTTGAAAGTCTTGATTGAGTGCGTCTGGTATACCCTTTCTAGAGCCGAGAAGGAGGCCAGCCATAAAGGATGAGTAGGGCTCACTTGAGAAAGTTCGGTTCATTTGAGATTCGAAGCTTTGTTTGACAATGAGCATGTTTGAGAAAAACCAGTTTTTTAAGCTCATCGCACCAAACTCAAAATTCAAAACAGATCCAGACTTTTGTGCTTTGAGATTTGTGTCTTGGATTTTCTTCACATAGGGGCGGTACATCACACTATAGATATTGAACCTTGAAAGATATCCAGCGTAGTCAAAGCTGTCGAAAACGACGGGTTTTTGGAGATGTCCGGAGACTTGGATGCTGTCACCATAGTAGTAGCGGGGGTGTTTCCCCAGGGAGATAAGGGTGTAGCCAGAGACGGGGAGATGAGTAGAGACCTTGGAGACTGAGGGGACTTTGTAATCTTGAGGTGTTTGGATGCTGTTTACTAATACTGTGTAATTTACTTTATTTCTCCGGACATCGGGTTCTTCTGCGATGGTTCCGTAAAGGGTGACATTATTGGGTTCTTCACTGGTGTAAAAGTCGACGGTTGATTCGGATGGAATGTGTTGGTTGATTTGGCCGCGGTAGATTCCGAGTGAGAGACTGGTGATGATAAGAGAGAGCAAAAGGAAAACTTTTCCTTTTGGTTTTATGATCAAAAAGAGACTGAGGGCTCCAGATACGAGGGTTAGGATACTATAAAGACCAATGTGTTTGGGTGCCCATGAGTGGATTAGAATACCAGTGAGGAAGGCAATGAGTGTTGAAAGGAAAAGGTTTGAGCGGGAAAAGGAGAAATTCAAAATTCAGAATGCAAAAGAGCAAAGAGTAGGGTTGCAGTGTCTTTAGAGGTGATTGCTCCACCAGTAATACCTCCAAATATTGCTGAGCTTATTTTTTTCGTAGAACTTACGGGCTCTCTGGAGTGAATACAGGAAGATGGCAGTTGCTCCTGTTTTGACACTACGGGTTTTTATTTTGGAAAGGAGCATAGTTCCAATTCCTTGGCCTTGGAGTTCTGGAATGACTGCAAGTCGATGGACGTACATGATGGCGAAGATCCCCAAAACACCATAAACTGTATAAGAGAATGCTGCGATGACTTTTTTCTTTCGCTTGAGGACGTAGATCTTTTTTTGTGAAATCATGTCTTCTATGTTTTTTTTCTTGGTTTCTTCGTAAATATTGCAAAAGAGCTCGGTGACGAGTTGGGCGTCGTGTTGTTGGGCTGGTCTGAGTTTTGTTTTGGACACAGTGGAGAGAGCGTAAAATATAAAATGTAGCCTCCGAAGCAAGTGTGCGAGTATAGCTCAAAATGGGAGCAAGTAGCGTTTTTAGATCTTCAGAACGTCTCCTATTTCTTTTTCGAGGGTTTCTTTTTTGAGGCGGAGTTCTTGGATCATGTTGATCATCATATCGCTTTCATTGGAAAAATCTGATTGGTTGAATTCGTTTATTTTGCGGATGACGAAGAGGCTTGAATTGACGAAAAGGTCTGATTTGGCTTTGTTTTCACCAGAGAGGGATTGGTATACCTCTTCATTCATGATGGTGCTGGGTTGCATGGGGTTTATTTCACCTGAAGAGATTTTCTCCATGAGGTTGTCGAGAAAAGCTTGGTCTTCTGCTGTGAGCTCAGTAGCTGAAGTGTTTGATGGTTTATTGAGCATGTCCTGGGTCTCTTGGTCGATAGTGGTATTGGTGTTTTGCTCGATGCTGTCGTGTAGTTTGCCATCTGGTTTTGGTGCGGACTCATCATTCATGTGCAAATGTATTAAAGGAAAGCTTGCTTATAGCATATCTCCTTTTGTGAAGCAGGAAAATGGATTTTTATTGTGAGTGAGAAAAGGCATACTCTTTTTACCTTATCTTTACGTGATGATTCGAAAACTATTTGTATTCTTGATCCTTCTGATTGTTTTTGCGATGGGAACTCAGCAAGTTCAGGCTTCAGAGATTCGTTCTGAAATACTGGAATTAAGTTTTTCAGAATCTCATGTTTTGGATGTCCAGATGCCTTTTGCTATTCGAGCTTTGAGTCTTGAAAAAATTGAAGGAGTTGTGATGCGAGTATGGTCAGAAGGTTCGTGGAGTTCTTGGAGTAGTTTTGCATATGAAGAGCCAGGTCTTGACTGGTCTCAACTGATGTATTTGGATTCGACGTCTTTTCTTCAGCTGAAGAGTGAAACTCTGGAGGATGTCAGGTTGTTTGTGATGGCTTTTGAGCCTCAAGAGCAGCTTTTGGCTAGTCATGAACGATTTCTCGTACAAAATAATAGTTCATCATTTCATGTGATCTCTCGTAATGAATGGGGTGCTGATGAGGCTCTGGGGACTTATAATCCTAAAGATATTCAGGATTCTAGTGGCCCGGATCCAGTAGACATTTGTGAGCCCATTTCGAAAGCATATCCTGGTCAGTATCAAACTCAAGGACGAGTTGATTATAGTGATAGAAATGGGAGAAATTTGATTTGGCCGAGAGAGTATTCAAAACAAGTGAAGAAAATTGTGATTCATCATACGGCACAAAACATGAAAGATTTAAATGATGATGGACGTATTGATCAGTTTGATTATCGCTTGTCAGTACAGGCTATTTACCGCTTTCATACTGTTAGCAGAGGATGGGGAGATCTTGGATATCATTATTTAGTAGATCCTTATGGAAATGTATATGAAGGAAGAGCAGGAGGTCAAAATGTGATAGGTGGTCATGTGTTGTGTCAAAACTCAAACACCATTGGTGTGTCTCTTATGGGAAATTTTGAAAATATTCGTGTTCCAAGACAACAGTATGATGGACTCGTTCAGATTACTCAGCAGCTGGTGGAAAAATACAAGATTAATCCTCAAGGGAAATCTTCTTTTCGAGGAGAAATATTACCTCATATTGTGACACATGGAGAAATTGGGGAGGTTACTTCATCTCTTATAGGTAGAGGTGCCACAGCGTGTCCTGGTAGACATATGAAAAGTATGATGTCACGACTTCGAACAGCTGTTGCTGGTGAAATCAATGTCGAAAGCGCTGATACCTATGGATATAGTGTGTCTGGGGTTCCTTCAGTAGTAAACATCCCTCCTCTGACTGAAGTTATGGAGTCCGTGACAATTCGGAATACTGGAACCGTATCGTGGAATTCTCTCGAAATTTTTGATCAAAATGGAAAAAATTATGCAAATCTTGCTGGGATTAGTGTTTTCCCTCAGGCAACTATTGATGTTCCGATAGTTTTTATTGGTGGATTTGAAGCTGGGCGAAAAAAACTGCAAATGCAGGTTCTTTTGAATGGTAGAGAAGAGATGAAGGAAACTTTTGTGATGACATCTGTTGTACCTCGTCCTCGATATCGATATGAAGTCAAAGAGGGGAGTGACCTGACTGAACGTGTGCTAGTGGGGCAAGAATCATCTATTTCATTACAAATCAAAAATACTTCGAATTTCTCTTGGTTGAATTCTGGAGAATATCAAGTCGTGCTCAAGCCCGTGACCCGTCGAAGGAATCGAGTATTTGTGAATACAAACGCGCCATCTGTTTCATTCGCAAATGTGGTAGACCCTGGTGAAACAGCTGTTGTTTCTGTAGATCTGCCAGCTCAGCAAAGAAAAGGGAGTGTGGAATTCGAGTATTTGCCGGTGATGGGATCTGAAAAAGGATTCCAAGGAACTGCGATAAAAATGGCTCTTTCAGTAGAGAACCCTCTTTTTGCTGTTGAACTCGAAACTGTAGAGCGAAGGATTCGCCTGCAAAAAGGAACGGAAAAATTGGTAGAATTTTCTCTGAATAATACGAGTAATTTTGATTGGGAGCCAGGAATGGTGTGGTTTCAATTGGATGGTGGAGATCGGATTGATGTGAATCGTGCAGTGAAAAAGAACGATGGAATTGTTTTGTCTGTACCAGTGAGAGCTGGTTATGGAGACCGGAATGTGTTTGTTCAAGGAACAATTGGCCTTGATGGACTTCCTTCATTTCTCGAAGTGAGACGGTTTCGGAAAGAGACGCTTGATTTTGAAGAAAAATTAACGGCTTCGGGACGTCCTCAGCTGGTATTCGAAAAAATTGGACAGAGTACAGATTCCATTTCTCGAGAAAAAGGTGTCTATGAAGAGTGGGTCGAGTACAAAAACGTCGGAAACGTGCCTTGGTATGCTGAAGGAAATGATGCAGTGAGTCTTCAAGTGAAGGATACAGCTGATTTGATTCATCGGTCATGGAGGAATCGAAAGATTGCTGGAGTCTTGCAACAAGATATCGTGATGCCAGGGCAGATTGGTACTTTTGTCTTACAACTTGAAGTGAAGAGGTCACCCCGGAGAGAGATATCAGATACTTTTGAGCCGGTGGTGAAAGGACAGAGAGTAAAGGTGAAAAAGGGGTTTGGAGTGTTTTCTGTCCCTGGTAGAGATGGAGGAGAAAGCACAAAACTCAAAACTCAAAATTTAAAACAAGGAGTAGAAAAAAACGTAAGCTCTGTAGCAAACGAGCGAGAAAAGGTTGCACAGATTATTGAAGCTCCAGTTCAGCAACAGGGTTTAGATTTTGTAGAAGAGTCAGGTGATATTCCAGCTATGAGAGTGTGGTTATCTGATTTTGATCAAGATGTCGTGGAAATTACTTCGTCTGGGAAGTTTTTGGCAATGATAAATGGTTCTTTTAGGACGTATGAAGGAGGTGAGGTTTTTCGAATTGTAAAGAAAGATGTAGCAGGAGGGAAGGTCTATCGAATTCAAGCTCAGGATAGGCCAGCTTTGGAAGTAGTGAATTGGGATCGATCCAAGACTTTTGGGAGTCGGACCTACAATGACAATACGTACCGAAATATTCTTGAAATACGAGAGGTAGATGACAAGGTAGTATTGATTAATGAATTATCTCTCGAAGACTATATGAAGGGGGTTGCCGAGGTGCCAGAAAGTACCGATCAGCCAGAAGAGAAAAGAAAAACGATTGCTGTCTTGGCGAGGAGTTACGCGCTTCATTATCTGATATCTGATTATAAAAAATTTCCTGGAAAGCCTTATAATGCGGCTGAAAGTCCAGCTATTTTTCAAAAATATTTAGGTTTTGGGTTTGAGGAACGGTCTCCTAAATGGCAGCAAGTTTTGAAAGATACAGTGGGTGAAGTTGTGATGGTGGAATCATCACCAATAAAAAGACAAAATCTAAAAAAAGAGAATTTGGTACTGAGGGCCGCTTATTTTTCTTGTACGGATGGAGAACGAACGAAGAGTTGGGATGAGGTATGGAATGGGAATGAGTATTTCCAGAGTTTTGGCGATGTTTTTCAATCGGTGGGCGACCCTTTGGGAGATGATCCTGGACGGTCTGGTCTTCAGTCTTGTGGTCATCAAGTGGGATTGAGTGGTTATGGAGCGACGCAGATGGCTCGAAATGGAAAGAATTATCGGGATATTATTGGATACTATTACAGAGGTGTTTTTGTTGACAAATACTGACAATTTATTATAATGCGATAAATTAAACTGTTGTCTATGAGCACACCTCAATTTTCTGAAAACTCTGGTTTACCTTCTCATTTCCCTCAAAAAAAGAATATTGATTGGGAAACGCTAAAAACTTCTGCTGCGGTCTTAACTTTTCTTGCTACGTTTTCTGCAGCTATATATATGATTACTGGTATTCCAAATGATGCTCGAAAAAGATCTCGGAAGTTTGCGGCTCATGATGCTCAAATGTCGATACTCTCTTCTGAGATAAGTAAAGTGAGAAGAAAACAGTTTCAAATCCAACAGTCTCCAAAACCTTTTAAATCTGAATCTGCAAATGTGACTTCAGTATTAAAAGATTATGAAATTCCTCTTCAATCACCACCTTTAAAAAAACAACAAGAAGTGAGTGATAAAGATATGTCTGCCTTAGGAACTGAAAAAACAACAAAGCGTCCTGATCTGTCTGCTGTCTATAAATTTGAGTTTCAACTCCAGGGTATGACTGGTGATCAAATTGATAAGGTGTTTTCTGGTCCTCTTGCTGGGACAGGTTTTCGAGAAGGATTAGTCTGGTTGAGAAGCAATAGTCCAGATGAAGCTCTTCGTGTAGTGAAATCTGTTCTTGAGCAGGGAAAGAAGATCTCACCAGATCAGAGAAAAGGATATACTGGGATTTTCTTCAGTGATTTGGAGTTGATAGTGCACGATCTTGAAATGAGAAAGAAACAAGTACGATAGTCTTTAATATCAGTTTTCTCTTTGCTAGACTTGACCGTTTGGCTTGAACCTAGAGCAATAAAACCTTAACTCTTTATCTATTCTTATGGGACTTGAACACTTGCCAGACTTTCAGGAAGAAAGCCTTCCAATAGAGGAACAGCAGATAGAACGAGCTTCACTTAGAAGCAGGGTATTTAATAATATGGGTACGTATATATCCATGTTTGGTGTTGTTCTTTTGGTCGCTTCTTTGAATGATCTGGGACCTCGAATAAAAACGGGTATGGCTGATTTTTTTGGTGGTGATGATATTTCTTTGCGTGACAAGAAGAGTGATGTTGAGGCTTCTCTTCCAGTTTCTAAATATGTTGGAAGCACTCATGGAGAGCATTTTGGGATATCTCCTGCTGTCTCTCTCTTTGATGTCCTTGACGCTCCTGATGCTTGCAACAGACAGTTTCGAAGTTTGTATGGAGGAGTATTGGCGAAAGATTCTGTATTGGTTTTGTCAAAAGATAGTGATCCACTTGAGAACTTTTCACCTAAAAAAGATTTGTCTCGATCTGAAGTTCCTTCCTTTGTGAAAATGAACACACGAGATATTGTGTTTGACGATCTCCCGATTGATTTGACTGCTGATAGTGCTGCTCTTCTTCAAGGTTTTCGAAGAAGATTTAAAAATAATTTAATGGTTAATTCTCTTGGATATTCAATACAAGAGTTGAATGACTTTGTAGGTGCATACCATGATCCTTCAAAGCATGGAGCTGTTGCTCCAAGACAATCTTTTCCAAAAGATGTATTTAACGGGAGTGTTGTAACAGGAGAATATCGACAGAGCTCACCTGCTGCACTCTGGAGAAAGTAATAGTTTTAGACCTCTTCTTTCACTGGATCATGGATAGGGTGGATTGCACTCATTGGATTATCTGATTTGAGACCTTCAGGGCGTTTGTCTTGTTGTATGTGTCCTCCGGTAGATCCAAATCCTCCTCGTGATTTAGCTTTGATCTGATCGACTTCTTCAAATTCAAAGGTGTCTACTCGGACAAACATTCCTTGAGCAATTTTGTCTCCTTTTTGGATAGTAACGGCTTCGTCTTTGAAATTGTATACTTGGATTTTTATTTCGTCCTTAGGTCCACAATAGTCTTGGTCGATCACTCCAAAGCCATGTGGCATGGTGAGACCTTTCTTGCGAGGGGTAGAAGATCGTGATGCAACGGCGAGCATGTATCCCTTTGGGGCTTCTACTATGACGTTTCCAGGAATGAGAGTAATTGCCCCAGGCTCGATGGTCATTTCTTCACGGGCTAAAAAATCAAAGCCGACTGATCCTTCGGTTTCGTACATGGGAAGTGGTAGAGATTTGTCGAGGCGTTGGATTTTCACTTTCATAAGAATGGGCGGTTAAGATTTTTAAGACGACTGGGACTATTAGGATATTAAGGAAAAGAAAATTAAAAAGCGAGACCAGTTTTGATCTCGCTTTTAGTAGTCTTTATTGTTTTCTTATTAGATGTTTGAAGGATCAATTTTTATCCCAGGCCCCATGGCGGTGCATACAGAGACATTATTGATATAGGTTCCTTTTACTCCAGAAGGCTTAGCATCCTTTATTGTCTTCAGGATGAGTTGAAGGTTTTCTTTGAGTTTTTCAGCCCCAAAAGAGACTTTTCCAAAGAGGTTGTGAGTGTTTCCTTGTTTGTCATTTTTGTACTCAATTCGTCCCTTCTTGATTTCTGAGATAGCAGCAGCTGGGTCTGGTGATACAGTTCCTGCTTTAGGATTTGGCATGAGGCCTTTTTGACCTAGTGTTTTTGCGATTTTTCCCAAGTGTCTCATTTGGTCTGGAGCAGCTACAGCGACATCAAAGTCCATCCATCCTTTTGCTATTTTCTCGACAAGGTCTTCTGCACCGGCTTCGGTAGCTCCTGCGGCTTTTGCGTCTGATACTTTCCCTTCATCGACAAATGCGATTACTCTGAGGTCTTTTCCTGTTCCGTTTGGCAATGCAATGGTTCCGCGAATGATTTGATCCGCATGTTTTGGATCGATACCGAGATTGGTGTGGATTTCAACAGAACTGTCAAACTTTGTAGTAGATGTTTGTAAAAGAAGCTCGATTGCTTCATCGATTGTGTGGAGTTTTTCGCGGTCGACATTTGCAGCGACTGCTCGGTACTTCTTTCCGTGTTTTTTCTCTCCACTCTTTACTGGTGGTGCTACAGTTTTTGCAGCTGTATCTTTTTTAGCCATACGATATGGGGTTAGTGGTACAAGCGTCCTCCAGAGGAGTGACTCCCACGAATAAAATGACCCTTAGGATCTGAAAGAGCCTTAGCTAGTGCTAAGGCGCTCGAGTTCACAAGGTTTTTACCATTCAACAGTTACTCCCATAGACCGGGCAGTTCCTGCGAGGATTTTGACTCCTCCTTCTACATCATTTGCACTAAGCTCATCCTTTTTTACTTCGTAGATTTCTTCGAGTTGTTTTTTTGTGATGCTTCCAACCTTTGTTTTGTGAGGTTCTCCAGATCCTTTCTTGAGCTTGATCTTTCCTTTGATGAGATGAGAAGCAGGTGCTTCGTGGAGGTTGAATTTGAAGCTCTTGTCGTCGTAGACAAAGATAGAAACAGGAACGACTTGTCCCATTCGATCTTTTGACTTGTCATTGAATTGAGCACAGAAGTCTTGAATATTGATCCCGGCTTGAGAAAGCACAGGTCCTACTGGAGGAGCTGGATTTGCTTGTCCTGCTTGGATTTGA
The DNA here is from genome assembly GCA_029233985.1 of Candidatus Altimarinota bacterium. Classification (GTDB taxonomy): domain Bacteria; phylum Patescibacteriota; class Gracilibacteria; order JAUYGZ01; family JAUYGZ01; genus JARGOK01. The sequence continues at coordinate 554,711 of JARGOK010000002.1, read as the reverse complement.
AGTTTAATTTTTTTTACGATTTCAGCCATATTATTCGAGCGTTAGGAACTGTAAGAACTGTAGGAGCGCTAGGGAAAGAATTTCTTTAGGTCCTGTAGTTTGCAAAATGGTATTTGCTAAGGGATTTTACTGTTTTTTTTGGAGTGCGTCAATGATTTCTAGCACGAAATGATGGTCTTTTGGGTGATATTGAAATCCAAAGATTTTTTTCTCTAGCGTAATAGCGAGGAAGTTGTGGGTTTTTTCTGAAATAGGCTCTTGATTCAAGTAAAATGTACCGGCATTGATGACGTTAAATGAGTATGAACTCTTTTTTTGTTCAATGAGGTGTTTGATGATGAGTTGTGGACTGTTGCTAGAGAGTTCTGAGATTAAAATATTTGGTTCTAGAATGCTGTACTGAATGGTTGTGTTGCCTTCTGGAAGTTTTAACATGTCTTTAAAGAAAAAATCTGCATTTGATTCAGAGCTCAATTGAGCCTTTGAGAGGCTTGTTTGTTCAAGGAGTGAAGAGTTGATGCTGGTTTTTTCAAAAAGAGAAGTTATGAGAGATCCCATATTCCACTCAGATGTTTCGATATTGTTTTGTTGTACATCGATGCTCCAGAGAAACCCACTCATGATGCTTAAAACAGCTATGCTTAGGGCTATCTGATGCGATGATGATAATTTTTTTGTCATTTCTTGTGATAACGTGTGCTCTGAAAGCTTATCATAATGAACTGTTTAAAAAAATGGCCTCAGCTCGAGAACTGAAGCCATTTTGATTTTTCTTTGTTGATGTCTTATTTCTTTTTAACCTGAACAAAGTCGAGTTCGACAGGTGTTTCTCGACCAAAAATAGTGACCAGTACTTTGAGTTTTCCTTTCTTCTCATCGATTTGGTCGACCATTCCTTCATAGCTCTTGAATGGACCATCTGAGATGATAATTTGTTCTCCGACAGAAAAGTCGATCTTGAACTTTGGTTCTTCTTTTTTGAGATGTTTTTGAATGATGTTGAATTCCTCAGGATGGACAGGGACGGGGATAGTACCTGACCCGACAAATCCTGTCACATTTGGAGTGTTTCTTACGACATACCAGCTTTCATCAGTTACAATCATTTCGATAAGCACATACCCTGGGAAAAGACGTTTCTTTTCAGTTACGTGTTCTCCTTTTTTGATGGTGATAGTGCTTTCTTTTGGGACGATGATATCGAAAATAAGCTCATGCATATTAAGGGAATCGATTCTTTGCCGAAGCGCTTTTTCTACGGCGTCTTCGTATCCAGAATAAGTGTGGATTACATACCAGTTTCGCCCGGTGTTTTGAGCTTGTTTTCCAATAGATGTTTTGAGGTTTGTTCTTTTTTCGTGCTTGAGCATTGTTGCTCCTAAAATCCCTAGTTCAGCTGGTTCCTCATCATTATCTTCTTCATGTGATTCGGCTTCTTCAGTTTGTTCTTCAAAAACCTCTTCAGTTGTCTCAGAAGCTTCATCAGGTACTTGTTCTGCTGTTTCATCAGTTTGAGTGTTCGCTGATACTTCTTCAGTTTCTGATTGAGTATTTGCAGAGCTTTCTTCTACAGATTCAGATGTTTGATTTTCATCTGTTTGAGTATCGATAGATGAGTCATTTTGGTTGGTTTCGTCAGTCACAGGAATAGTATTAAAGAGGTGAAATGATGAGTTTTGTTTATGCTCCAAGATTTAGGAGCCATTGGTACAGCGCACTAAAGCTAAAATCTGCTAGTCCGAGAAATGCTCCAGAGATCATTACGAAGATTACTGTGGTAATCGTAAGGTTGAGGAGAAGGTCTTGTTTTGGCCAGGTAACGAGCTTGAGCTCGTGATAGCTGTCTTTGAAATATGAAAAGAATTTGCTCATGAGAATAATTTAAAAAAGCGGTGGGATTTTTTCCCTCCATTACTAATAATACTCTATTCCAGAGTTTGTGTAAAGAGTTGAAGTGTATTGAGACTACAGAGTTGGAGATTGGCTAGTGAGGGGTAAATGCTCAGATTCATAGTCGAAAATCTGTTCTTCTCAGATTTGTTTACCCCAGGGTATTTTTCGTATTTCAAGAACAGTGAGTGGTGAGTTGAGACGCAATCAATTTGTTGCTGAGTTTTATTTCAGCCCATCATTCTTCTTTTCTCTGAACAACAAGATAAATGGTGAAGGTAATCTGATAAGAGTATCAGAATGGGAAAACGAAAATGGAACACATGAGATAATAGGGGGTGTAGGAATGCTTTGATATAGTGGGATGGATTATCTCTTTGCTATGAAGAAGTACATTTCCTGGAGTTCGGCAGTTGTTTTGGGTGTTTTGGCGTGGTTTTTCCTTGGTGATGTGGTTACAGCTCAAAATACTTTGCTTCCTTTTAATCCTGAGCTCTACCCGGGAGTAGATTTTGACACCGTTGTTTCGGGGTCTGGTTCTCAGGGAGTAGTAGATACTTTGCGGACGGTATATGTAGTGGTTCGCAGGTTGTTGGGACCGATTATGGTTTTTCTTATCGCGGTGATGGGGATTCAATTGGTGGTGTCAAATGGTGATGAAGAAGCTCTTGCAAAGACGAGTCGTCATTTTACTTCTCTATTGATGGGAATTGGTATTGTGGTTTTTGCTGATTTTTTGAGTCAGACCTTTTTTCTTTATCGAGATTTTGCAGGTCAGGATGCGAGTTTTTTATCGGGGAACCAAGAAATTGATACGACAGCTGCTCTTTTTAAGAATCAGGTTCAGATTGTTATTGTTTTTTTGCGATATCTTTTGGGTGGTTTAGCGGTCTTTTATCTTGTGAAGTCTGGTTTTACCATCATAACGTCCTCATCGGATGAAGAAACGGTTACGCAGCAAAAAGAAGTTTTTATGTATGGTTTTTTGGGGTTTTTGTTGATCATGATATCTGAAGCTTTGGTGAATGTGTTCTTTGATGTCAATACCTTGCCAGGTCAGGCTCAGGTGGATGTGTCGGGTGGATTGTCGCTCTTGGGCAACCTTACAAATTTTTTCTTGGCTTTAGTGGGTGGGCTTTCATTATTTACCTTGGTGATCGGAGGTGCGATGTATTCTTTTACCGCTGGTAATGAAGAGCGAGGTCAACAGGCGACCAAATTGATTTATGGATCTTTGATTGGTCTGGTAATGGCTTTTTCTTCTTATACGATCGTGGCTGAATTTGCTCGATCAAACCCGGTTCAAATTCAAGGGACTCAGCAGACTGCTCAGCCACTTGTCCCTTTAGATCCTCTTGTTCCTGGACCTTAAAGGAAGGGATTTCAAGGATTGCAAAGAGGGTGTGAGTTCTCACGTTTTTAGAATGTTATACGTCTATGTTTAAAAAATGGATTTCAATATCGGTAGAGGTGGTGATGATAACGCTATTGCTGGTAGTGTCTATGGGGTCTTTGGTGTATGCACAGGAAAACCCTGTGATTCAGCTGCCTTTTGACAAGAATATAGAAGGTATTCGTCATTTGCCTGCTCTTGGACCAGGAGCCAACTTGAGTGCAGAACAAGCTCAAGGAAGAGGTGATGAAGGATTTCGTGATATTACAGCAACGGTGATACGGTTTATTACAATGACATTGGGGACCCTTGCTTTGTTGTATCTCTTTATGGCAGGATTTCGTTTGATTACTGCTCAAGAGAAGGTTTCTGAAGAAATGGAGACACAACGGCGCACTGTAACGTATGTTTTGTTAGGACTTGTGGTTTTCTCATTGTCTTCTGAGCTGGTCTATAATTTTATTTTTCGTGATGAGGGGGCTTTTTTGTTTGATCGAGGTGAAGCTATTCAGGTGGCAACCGAAGCTTCAGCTCGTATCAAAGGACTTCTGAATCTCTTTTTGTCTTTTTCTGGGGCTATTGCGATCCTGATGTTGGTTGTTGCTTCGCTGAGTTTGATCGTTGACCCTGGGAATGATGAACAGATAGAAAAACAAAAGAAGACCGTGGGGTATACCGCTGTTGGGATTATTATCATTGGTTTGGCCAATACGATGATAAATCAGATTATATTTCCGAATGGTGGATTTGATGGTGTGAATGTGAATGCTTTTGAGTTGCAATTGAGAGGGCTTTCCAATTATGTTTTAGGATTCATGGGGGTGTTTATCTTTGCTTCTCTTATTATCTCTGGGTTTAGTATGATTGTGTACTATGGGAATGATGATGTGATTAGTAAGATCAAGACGACTCTCACGAATGTGGTGATTGGGACTTTTGTGGCCTTTAGTTCGTATACGATCATCGCCACAATTTTGGGAACTTTGATTCAGTAATATTGTTTTTTATGCGTTTTTTTTCTGGTGTAATGGTGTTGATCCTTTTGATTTCTTCTGTTTCTTTTGCACAGGCTTTTTCACATGCTGATACTGTATCGCTTCGAAGAGATCCAGCGATGGATCAGACCAGCTTGTATGCTTTTCGGAGTGATTCAGAGGAAGACCGGGTTGTGATTGCTGGTTCGTATTTTCCTTTCGCTTCTTCGCAGACAGATTTCTTTCATGCTCTACCTGATCCTGACGGGTTGTATGCATTTCATATTGATCAAGATGGGGATGCTGTGGAGGATGTGACGTATGCGGTGAGGTTTCGACAGCTGAGATGGAGACAAGAGCAAGTGATGTTTGGAATGGAACCAGAGGAAGAAAATTCAATAGATGAAGATGAAATAAGTGATGATGGTGCCAATGAGCTCCAGTCATCTGATATAGACTTGAGTCCCAGTGAAGATATTCAGGAGTTTGTGGGATATCCATATCGGTTTATTGCTGATGTGTATCGTATAGAAGGGGAGTTTGATGGACGGACGCGGCGGAGAGATTTGTATTTGCGCTCTCAAAGTGTTTCGATAGGAGCTCAAGGGATCCAGATCAATGATCATGATGGGAAGGGGTTGTTTTTCTTTGGACACCGAGATGATCCTGATTTTTTTGGAACAGGGATGAATCGACTAGAGTTTTTGTCACCGACTGATCAGCTTGAAAGGATGAATGTGTTTTCGATTGTGATGGAACTGCCTTTGGATCTGGTGCAAGGTGAGCACTCTGTGATAGGAGTTTGGGGGGCGACATACCGAATGGCCGTTCGTCAGATGAAAAATGGGATGACGAGGTCTCGTGGAAACTGGCAACAGGTCTCTCGGATGGGGATGCCGTGGGTGAATCATCTGTATGTGCCTTACAGTAAAAAACACCAGTACAATGCTCAACATCCTTCAGCTGATGAAGAATGGTTGAGTCAGTATTTTACTCTTCCATTATTGATGAGTGTTTTGGCAGAGAAAGTTGGACTGGACATTCCTCTGCAGGGAAGAAAAGATATTTATGAGATTTATATGAATGGTATTCCTGATGTCAATCAGTTTCGCTCTGGTGTTCCAGCTGAGATGCTGAGGTTGAATGTTTCGCTTCGTCCTTCTGAGCGTCCGAGTCGGATGGGAGTGTTGGGAGGGGATTTTGGAGGTTTTCCCAATGGGCGACGACTGACGGATGATGCGACGGATATTTCTTTTCAAATAATGGGAGGGATGCTGCTAAAAACCTTTGGTATATCTTTTGAAAATACTTCTCAGCTCCTTTTGCTAGGAGATAGAGTGACCTCAAATGATCGAGATTTTGAGCCTGATTTTCCTTATTTAGCTGCTCCTCATCTCTAATACACTATGCCTGACCTGATCACACTTTTATTTGGATTTGCTGCTGCTTTGGTTTCTTCACTAGCGGCTTCGTTTGCTGGCGGAGGGAATTCATTAGTGCTGTTTCCACTTCTCCTTTTGTTGAGTCCTGGGTCTTATTTATCTCTCTTTGCTTCGGTAAAAGTGAGTGCCACTGTGATGATTTATGTCTCAATGATGATTCACCGTGTGCGCCAGGCATTTTTTTTACCCTTGATGGCAGTGTTAGTTGCTTCGAGTGTGTTGGGGACAGCAATTGGGACCTATTTGTTGCAGTATCAATTCGATGAGTATCTCTTTCAGCATGTGTTGGCGGTGACTCTGGTTGCTGTTTCGGTGTATTTATTGGTGTCTCCTCGATTGGGGTTGCACAAGGCAGAACATCGAAATATTTCGAATGGGGTCTTGTTGGCGGTGTTTTTCTACTGCTTGGGGATCAATATTCTGAATGGAATCTTCGGTGGAACAGGTGTTTTGATGACCATTTTCTTGGTGGCTTTCTTAAGGTTTTCTTTTACTCAGGCGATTGCATATGCGATGTTCACCTATCTTTTTGTAAATACCGTACAAACGGGATACTTGCTTTCTTTGGTGGAGCTTGATTATTGGTTGACTGGTTCGTTTGTGTTGGGATCTGCTTGTGGGGCATGGATAGGAACCCATTTACAGTATTTGAAAGGGGATGTGTGGGTGAAGAGGGGGGCAATTGTTTTGATGATGTTGATCGGAGGGAAGATCCTTTTGGGTGGGTAGATTCTTCGTTTTTGTCTTTAGTCTGTACTGTATTTCGTGTGTTTTTAGTTTGTCATACTTGGTGTTGGTTTCTTTGTTGAAAATCTCTGAAGACGATATACCTTCAATGTCGTGTGCATAAAGAATCGTGGTATGGGATTTTTTGGTGATTTGATAGTGTAGAGGGAGCTATCTGTGCTTTTTTGCTCATCACTTGATGAAGAAATTTTTCTTTCTGAGTATCATCGGCGTTTTGTTTTCCAGCTTGGTTGCCATCCAAGGGGTATCAGCTCAAACCTTGTTTTCACCGAACAATTTGGCTCCAGTTGGATCTCCAAACTTTAGTTATTCGAATCCAACAAATATAGGAAGGCCGACGCATAGTGCTGATTCTATTGATGCTTGTTTGCTTCGTAAAGAATGGAATTATAATGAATTATATGGTATTTGGGTGAGTGGACTGACGAGATGCAAGATCAATGCAGAAGGTGTTTTGAGTATTGCAAATGTGAATGGGATCTCTACTGATCCGAATGATGTGCAACGATGTGTGCAAAAAAAAGAAGGGCAGATCATTGATCAAGGAGTGCCTTCTGGAGATGATGCGAGGAGATGGACTGAGCGGTGTTCTTACCTAGGAGCACTAGGCGGAGCTGGTTTGCCTTCGAGTACCTCAAACACCTCATCTGCTTTCAATCAGTTTTTTGGGACAGGGTCGAATGGAACGACGGGTGGAGGAGTTACTGGTGGAGCTAATACCCAGCCTCTGACTACTTCTGAACAAAACACCAGAGCTTTTGTTCTTGATACGAGTAATAATGTAGAAGACCGAAAAAATGCTTTTTTGAATAGTGATCGGTCTCGATTGTTTGGTGATCAGGAATCATCTTTGGCAAATCAATTTGGAGTGAGTCCTGCTTCTTCTAGCGGTTTTAATCCGATCTATGATGGTCCTGGTGTACAGGTGCCGTCGGCTGATTTGGCGGCAAAAGGGATTATAAAGGAAACGAGTTTGATCAATTTGATCGTGTTTTATACCAATGCGACCTTGCCGTATGTGAGTGTGCTTTCTGTTTTGGCTATTGTTGCGGCGGGAATGTTTTATGTGCTGTCCTTTACGAATGAAGACCTCAATGGCCAGGCGAAGAATATGATTATGTATGTGGCGATTGGAATTATTATCATTATTTCTTCATATACTATTGTAAATACCTTATTGCGTTTTGCCGGTACGGTGTAGCGCTATTTATTTTTCTTTTCTTTTTTTGTGAATCGGATTCTGAAGTACATGTTGGTTCTGGGAGTGATGGGCTTGGTCGTTGGGTCGGGGTTTGTCGAGATTATTCTCGAAGCCTTTGCACAAAGTACTCTGCCTCAATATGATTTGACTGCTCCTACTGAGATAGCTGGGTATGCGGAAGGACTTCAAGGAGGAGGAGGTGATCTGACGACCTTAGTGGTTCAGATCACGAATTACGTCTTAGGGTTTCTTGGTTTGGCTGCAATTACTGCAATCATTTATGCGGGGATTTTGTATGTGGTGAACTTTGGAAATGATGACCAAACGGGTAAAGCAAAGAGTATTATCACCTATGTGGCAGTAGGGGTGATGGTGATCATTTTGTCTTATGCGATTGTTAATGTTTTGGTGGCTGTTGTTGGAGGAGGAAGTGGTGGGACTGCTGGAGGAGTTGGGACTGGAAGGATTGGAGTAGGTGATCGACCAGTGGAAGAAGTTTCCTCACTTTTTGATGTTGAAGGAAAGGATTATGTGTTCCCATTAGCTTCGAGTTTGAATAATTTAGGGGATATCTGCGATACGACTCCTGTAGGGCTTTTGGTGAATAATTTTGGGTGCTCTTCGAATGAGTTGGTGCCAGATACGGATTTTGATGGGATTTCTAATCTTTTGGACACTGATGATGATGATGATGGAGTGGTGGATGAAGAAGATAATGATGATGATGGCGATGGTATTTGTGATGATGGGTCTTCGCAGGCGGCGACCACTACCGGACAAGCACCTTGTCAATCTGGGCCAGATCAGTGTCCGAATACACTGAGCTTTATAACCTTTAAGACCATTGATATTGAGCGGTTTAAGATTCAAGTTGATCGGGCTTCTGAAGATGAATACGATACCTTTATACGAGAGAATCTGGGATGTGCTGAGTACCAAAAGAGATCTGATATTGATGGAGATGGAGTGATCGATAGCGAAGACTGCGACCAGGATGGTGACGGGATACTGGATACAGAAGAATGTGTGCGTTCTTACTTTGCTGCTTTTCCTCCGGGAAATACTCGTTCTGCTGATCTGACTCCACAAGACCGAACAGATGATGGCGTGGTTATTTTGGATGTTATTCGAGAAGACGTCGATCAAGATGATGATAATGATGGAGTGATTGATTTTGGTTCTCGAAGAGATTTAGGTGGTGAGGAATTGTTGCTTAGAACAGTTTCGAATAACTTTAATGCTTTGGAACGGTTTATTCGCAGTACTTGTGCGACTCTTCCGCAGTCCAAGCAAGTCGTGGAATACTGTGGATTTAATGCTGATGGTCGACCTTTTGGAAAATTGGTTCGGATTCTCGATGAACTCGGATCAGATCTCAATTTTGTTGATTTTGAAACCTTCAATCGTCTTTACCAACAGTTTTTGGGTATTGCTGGTGCTTTTCCTCAGGTGAATGCTCTTGTGAAGGCTGATCGATTTGAAGGGCCACTCCCAGCAGATGGGTCTGGTTTTCAGGTGAATTTTGATGCAACGGATTCAGTGGATCCTTTTGAGAAATTTTGCCCAGTGTCTGATACAAATTATTACTGGTTTGTGAACAAGACTCTTGATTTTAGCCAGGGGATCAATGGAATCATAAACTCTGCAACAAATGCTCCTGATGGGACTGGTGTATTCTTCCAAACAACCTTTGAAAATGCTGGTATTTTTAATGTTCAGCTTTTGGTGCGAAGTGCTTGTAAGCTGAATACGGTGTCTCCTGGTGCAGGCGAAACAGATGATGTGGATGCGGCAATTTCTGGACTTTCATCTGCTCGTATTCGTATTTTTCCGCCACGGGCACAATTGGTGGTTGAGGTGGATGGTATGCCTGATCCGGGATCGAAACCTGTGCGGATTTTGACTGGTACAAATACCCCATTGAGTTTTGATTTGAGCAAGTCTGTGACAAATAAAGGACCCTTCCAATATTTGGACTATGATTGTGGAAATGGAAGCTCTGCACGTATAGAAGGGACGCCTGCAAACTGGCAGTTTAATTGTACTTTTGTGAATCCAAATGCTGCGGAAACGGTTTCGGTGACCGCCCGTGATGGTGATGGCGATGTAAAGCGCCCAATTACTATTCAGTTTAGTGATGTGATTGCTGCGATAGATGTATCTCCTGGTACTCGAGGAAATGGTTCGACAGTATTCCGATTTGATAGTAGTCGATCTGCTTCGAATTCTCCTGCTACTAATTACACATATATCGTGAGCCGTGTGAAGGGGACAGGTACAGAAGAGGTAGCACGACAGCAACAGCAACAGTTTAGCTATACTTTCCCTGGGCCAGGTGAATATGTAGTAACTTTGGAGATTTCTACTGGTGGTCTTCAACCAGCTCGTGACTCTATTCGTATCTTTATTGATGAAAGAACACCAGTTGCAGCATTCCAAGTGTCTTTCCCTGAGAAAGTTCGACCAAATCGTGCCTTACTGGATGCGTCTTTGAGCTTTCATCCTGATTTTCAAACATCTTCATCTTTGAAGTATCAGTGGGAAGTGGATGGTGTCACTCTCAAGCAACGCAGTCCTGGAAACACAGGAGTGTATACATATGATAGAGAAGTGGAAGGCAGTGATGCGCGGATTTTTTATTCATTTCAGAGTATTGGTGATCATCTAGTTGTCTTGACGGTTTCGCGAGGCTCAGAAACAGATCAGGTTTCAGATCAAGTGCAAATCACCTCTTTGCTTGGAGCTGATTTTATTATTGATAAGCCAGCGGCTCATATTGGAGAAATCATCAGTTTTACACCGAATAGTGAAAAAGCACTCGGTTTCTTTTGGGATTTTAAGGATGGGTTTACCTTGGTTGCTAAAAATGAACCAGTTGTGCATAAATTCACCAAGCAAGGAGTCTATGATGTAACACTACAAGTACAGGATGCGGCTGGAAATGAGAATAAAGTGGTGAAGAAGGTTCGAGTTGGTTTGGCAAACAAGCCGGTGGCGCTGACGAAGGTTTTTGTGAATAGTATCGAGCAGGATCAAAATGCTTCTGGATGTATCGAAGTGTCTCGACGTGATAGCGTGGTTTTTGATGCGAGTGATTCGATCAGTGTGCAAGGTGAGCGTTTGGGAATAGATTTCTTGTGGAAGATCGAAGAGTTTGATGAAATTGAACGATCTCGTACTTTTAGTCGTATCTTTAAGGATTTAGACCAAGGTACATGTATAGATGTTGATCTGCAGGTGACAGACCTCTCGAATAACACTACAGATGATGCAGACACTATTAGTATTGAGGTGGTGAATTCAAAACCTACCATGTCTGCTCTCAATGTGAGCCCTATTGGACAAGAGCGAGTTACGCCACTCAACGTCACTGTGACGGCTGCTGGTGCTCGAGATATTGATGGGCGGATCGTGAGGTATCGATGGTGGTATTATGAAGAAGGAAACCCTCAAAAAGAAATTGATCTGCGGATCACAGACAATCCTCGAACGACTTTTGTGATAGGGCCGAATGATGTGGAAGGAACAGAATCAACGTATTTCTTTGTTGTGGAAGCTGAAGATAACGATGGTGGAACTGTCAATAGTCAGAAGCTCTTGGGAGAAAGTACTCCTCTAATCGTGACCAATGGACCGAATGTTGCACCTATCGCTGAGTTTGTTACAAATCGAAGTACGGTACGAATCGATGAGATGATTACCTTTACTTCTACTACTAAGGATCCTCTGGGAGAGTTTATTCCATCGGCTGGGTATCAGTGGGATTTTGATGGAGATGGTGATTTTGAACGAGATGCTATTGGGTCTCGAGTGACACATAGTTTTGCTCAGCCTGGGAATTATGTATCAAAGCTGAGAGTCACCAAAAATGGATTGAGTTCCGATTATGAGATGAAGATTCGAGTTATTCCTGATACCAAAGATCCCGAAGCAGCCTTTATCTTTGTACAATCTGGGGTCCGAGTGAAATTCATTAATAATTCAACTGTAGATGATGCATTGGATGACAAGAGTCTGAAATATGCGTGGGATTTTGATACGCAAATCGATAGTGATGGGAATGGAAAACCTCAAGATGATGCAGATAGTGCTTTGCCAAACCCCGTCTTTGAATTCGATGGGTCAAAGGATTATCTCGTGGGATTGACCATTACCGATGCTGTAGGGAATAAGGACTCGATAACTCGAAAAATTTTCTTTTTGAAGCAGGATGTAAGAGGTCCTTTGGGAGCCACAAAACAAGTTCGACTCAAGCCAATTCTAAAAACAAACCCTCCACGAAATACTTTGGATGGAAGGCTTTATTTGACTCCTCCATCTTCTGATGTGATTTTTAATGCTCAGGAATCGACGGGAAAGATTCAAGAGTATCGTATTGATACGAATATTAATATTGATGGAGATGGTGATGGGATTCCAGATAATGATATTGATAATAAGACACATCCGTCGTGGAAGAGTGGATCGTCTTATCGAGCGAAATATGTAGTTGAGCAAGGACGTATCAGAGCCAAACTGACGGTTGTTTCAATCGATGGGCAACTGAAGTCTGAAGTAGTGGATATTGTGTTTAGTGAAAATGATCCGGTTGTGGGGACAGACCTTGAGAGTCTTGAAAACCCTGATGATATTTTGGCGTTTTTAAATAATACGGCACAAGTGACTTTTGATGTCAGCTCACCATTTGCTGGGATTGGCGAAATTTTGACTTTTGATGCGAGCCGTACGAAGTTCCCAGATGAAACTGTAGAAGAGTATAGATGGGATTTTGATGGAGATGGACTGGTTGATGAGATTAGTTTTGAGCCGACTATTACCCACTCTTATACAACCGAAGCGGCTTATGATGTGATTCTCGAAGCAGTTTCTGATGGTGGTCTTCAGGGAGAGTATACGACTACCGTCTTTGTTCGAGGTGGATTGCAGTTGCCGGTAGCGGATTATAGCTACGAACTGGTAGACAATGCTGTTGAGTTTACGAACCTTTCGACTTTTGACCCATCTGTTCTCGATGATCAGAAAAACTATACTTGGACCTTTTCTCGACTTGATTTGGCGAGTACAAAAGACTGGGCTCAGTGGTCTACTCAACAAGACTATACCTTGAGTGATACGGACTTGGGAACAGCGCCATTATGGGTTCAAAACTCTCTTGAATTTGGATCACCTCTCAATCCTTCGGGAGTAGTGCCTGTTGATCTGGTCCTCGGGAGTGATTTGGTTCTCTTGAGACTTCGAGAAGGGATGGCTTTATTAGATGATTCGAATGTATCTCTTGTGGGCACCTTGGAGCTTTTGTTGAATGAAAGCTCGTCTTTGAGTGTAACAGGGGAGACGCTTATTGGAGAATTACAAACAGGATTGAGTACTGACATTATAAGCTCGGAACCTTTTGAATTCCTCTTGGATGCTGTGGTGGATGAAGCTCAGCTGTATGAAGTCCTCTCTTCAGATGATGGAAAAATTTCTGTGTCTGATGTATTTGCAGAAGGTCTTGTTGAAAACAATGTGACGCGTTTTGAATTGACTCGATTACCTGCTCGACTTTTGATAACGGGAAACCTTGAGGCGGCTGATACTGCGGAAGGATCTGTCTTGGGAGTTTCTAGTGTTCGTGAGCCTATTAAAGTCTTTTCAGAAGCTGGAGCGTATCAAGTGACCCTGGAGGTAGTAGATGCTGTAGGAGAAAAAAGTTCAAAATCAGAAGTTCTGACTATTGATAAAGATTTGGTACTTGCTACACCTGGAAATACTGTTGAAAGTGAAGAAGTGGACCTTTCAGAGGAAGTAGTCACGAATCCTGTCGATACAAATGTGCCTGTTCCTGAGTTGAATGTAGATGTGGACAACAGTGGTTTTTCATATTTTTGGTTAGGGTTGGTGGTGTTTATTGTGCTTGTTGTCGGGGTTGTGATGTTTATTGTAGTGAGAACGATTCAGCAGAGACAAGAAGAGATTGAGAATCAAGGAGGAGTTCCTCCGAAGCCTAAGGAGAATGTGAACTCTGAAGTGGTGGTTCCAGAGGTTGTTGAAAGGAAAGATGCGACTAGCACGAAAAAAGAATCACCAAAACAGGTAAAGAAAGATGATGTGATAAGCACCAAACCCACATCACAAGATTCAAAAGTGAAGATGGAAAAAGTTGAGAAAAAAGAGTCTGGTAAAAAACCGCCGAAGGGACCGATTCCTGATTGGCTCAAGAACTAGTTTTATTTCTTTTGATTTGATATGGCCGATAATGTAGCTCAAGTACCAACAAATAAGAGTCCTGGAGGTCCTGTTGTCCCTGAAGCACCAAAAAAGAATAAACTGACCTTATTATTGACCTTTGTTGGGCTCTTTGTCTTTCTCTTTGTTTTGTTTTTAGCTTTTTTGGTGGTGATGTTGTTGCAGGATGGTGGGCAAAACCCTTTGCTTTTGGCTCTGGGAGTAGAGCCTTCGTATTTGCGTGAGTTGCTGACTGTTTTGGTCAATTTGGTGTTTGGAGTGTTGGCGTTGGTTTCATTTATTGTGACCTTAGTGGGATTGTTTCGACGGCTTACTTCTGCTCCTGCCGAAATCGAAAAGAAAAAGCAGTCCTTGATTCTTGCTTTGGTATCGGGAGTATTATTTGTGTTTTTGGTAACCGTTTGGATTGCATTTTTCTTTTATGTTTCACGACTTGAAGTTGGGTCTACAGGATCTCGAGTGATTTTATCTGATCCAATTGAGACGGTAAATCTTACGGCACCTGTGTCGATTACTTTTACTGCCCGAGAGATGGAAGTACTTTTTCAACGAGAAGGAATTGTTTCGTATGCTTGGGATTTGGACGCAGATGGAGCTTATGATGATGGGAACGGGAGGGATATTCAGTATACCTATGAGGATAGAGGAAACGATCAAGGAACCTACCCTGTTTCTTTGAAGATTATCTTAGGAGATGGGAGAGAAGAGTTGGCAGAAAAATTGGTGACGATTGCAAACGTGAGGCCAACGATTTCTGTTGATTATAGCCCAAAGGTTTTAGAAGTACCTTTAGAGGTGACTTTTGATGCATCTGAGTCATTTGATCCAGATGGAGAAATTATTTCTTATGATTGGGATTTTGATGGTGATGATGTTGTTGATGCCCAAGGTCCTGAAGTGAGGTATTTATTCACTGAAGTCTTAGATCAAGAGATCCAAGTGGCTATTACGGATAATAATGGTGAGATTTCTCGTGAAAAAATTGTGATGAACTTTGCCGAAGCTCAAGAAAAACGAGCGTTTATTGTGGTACGTCCTGGTCTGAAGGGTGAAGCGCCATATAAGGTGACTTTTGATGCTTCAGAAAGTTCTGTCGGAGAAAATATTCAGGCTTATGAGTGGGATTTTGGTGATCAGTCACCATCTGGAACAGGACGATTAGTGCAACATATTTTTCAAAGTGGAGGGCTCTATACGGTGAATCTGCAGGTGAAGACTGAGTCTGGTGAAACCTTTGTTGCAGAGCAGGAGATTCAAGTGGATAAGCGGAAAAGAGACCCTCAGGCATTGATAGTTGTTTCAGGATACCAGATCGAACGAGGTGTCTTGCGTGGTGATGCACCACTAGAGCTGACTTTTGATGCTTCTCAGTCTTCTGATCCTGATGGACGTATTGTGGAACACAGATGGGATTTTGATGGAGATGGTATAGATGATGCCTTCGGTGATAGTGCGGAATATACTTTTGCTGATAAAGGAACTTACACGGTTCGTTTGTCTGTTGTCGATGATGATGATTTAGAAGTCATTGAAAATCTCGAAGTACAGGTCACCATTCCAGATATTTCTCTTGATTTGGATGTGAGTACTTTTTCTGGTCCAGTTCCTTTGGAAATCACTTTTGATGCTTCTGCTTCACGTGCACAAGACGGTCGTATTATTTCTTATACTTGGGATTTTGGTGACGATACTCCACAGGTAATCGGGAGCGCGCGCCAGACGCATATTTTTACTGCAGTAGGCGAATATACCGTGAAGGTGACGGTATTGACAGATAAAAATTTGAGATCTTCACAGGAAACCTTGATTGTGGCTCGAGAAATTGAACTTCAAGCTGATTATGTTTTCAATCCTGATGTATTGGAAGCTGGAAAAAAAGTTTTCTTTGATGCCTCACAGTCTCAAGGCCAGATTAGTCGGTATTATTGGGATTTTGGTGATGGGAAGATCAGCCGAGTAGTAAAGCCTGAACAAGTCTTTGAAAACCCGGGACAGTACAAAGTTCTTTTGGAAGTGTATGATCGCAAGAATCGGGTGAGCCGTAAAGAGATTCAAGTAGAAGTCAGGAGTGCTGAATAAGGAGTTTGGAATTATTAGCTGAGAATACTTATGGAAACGGTTTCGATCATATCGGTTTTGATAGAGGATCCTTTATGGGTCATTGGTTCCTTAGGGATTCTGCTTCTTCCGCTTGTTTTTTTTGGAACATCATTGATTCAAAACTTTCGTGAAGAGTGGTGGTTTCATGGAGCTCTCTTGGTTGTCAGCACAGTAATGTACTATGCTTTGTCAGTTTTTCCTTTTGCACATGAGTTTTTGATCCAGTATCGGTCTGATTGGTCTTGGATGTATCTTTTGGAGCATCTATCCGTTTGGAATGTGATCACACTTGGGCTTTTTGTGATGGCTTCTTTTGCTGTTTTATCTGTAACACTTTTGATGTGCTTGGCGGTATATTCTTTGTTCACTCTTCGTTTGGATCGTTTGGTTGTTTTGTTTAAGAGGTACTATGAATACTCAGCTTCATTGGTAGTGTATGCCGTGAGTATGGTGAGTGCTTTTATTCTCTTGCAAATATTTAGTGGTGGAGTGTTATTTCAGGATGTGGAACGTTTTTTTAGTTTTGGTTTGTTGATTTTTGGTCTCTCTTTTTTTCTAAAAAGTGTGGATAGTGCTGTTTTTTCACAACCGAGATCTTTGCTCCGATTTGGATTGGTTTCGACGGCTATGATAGTTTTTTCATGGCTTATGCACGAGATTATTAGAAGTGATTTTACCCAAGCTTTTCCTTCAAAGACGCTTTTCGTTGTATCATTAGTTGGTTTTTTTGTAGGAATCCTTTTTGGTGGATACTACATGGTAGCCTTTATCCATTCTCGATTTGCTTCTGGACCTTATGTAGATGTATGGCTGCAACAGCAACATGCTTTCAAAAGAGCCTTGATGTATTTTTTTGTCGCTCCGGAGCAACGTACTTTTTCTGCCCAGCTGATGAATAAAGCTGTGTTTATCAATATTGTTGTTGGGGGGAGTATGCTTCATCTTGTTTCGGGAGGAAATTTTTTACTGGGGACATGTTCGGTCTTTGTTGGGTATTTTATTTTGTTTTATCTTTTAGATTTTCAGCAAGATATGCTCGAAAAAGGTGAGCTGGTTCAGCATCGTTCGTTTTCTATAGATCGTGGAATGGAACATCTCATGGATGAATGGGAGTATCATGATGAAATAGCTGAAATATCGGTGGGAGGTTAGAGTGAGGGAGAAGACCCCGCTTCTGGAGAAAAAAGGGACATAAAATAGAGTCCTCATAGCCCCCCTTGAAAAAGAGGATAATTTAAATTATAGCCCTCTCATTCAGAGGTACAAAGAATCTTTTCTGGCAGGCTTGATGGTAGATTGTGAGTGCTGGCTCTCTGGAGCCGGGACGGTGTTGGAATCCAGTTTGGAGACATAGAGCCAGTAGTTTTTTGTTGTTCGTGTTTTAAAAATCGACCTCAAAACTTTTCGTTTCACTCAGAATGACAGAGCTGTAGGGCTTGTGTGTATGTTATTATCTGTGTTTTACTTCTCTTTTTCTGACTCGATGTCTTCGAGGTTGGCTAGTTCTACTTGGTCTATTTTTTGATACCGTGAGGTGATCGGATTGTAGGACTGATAAAAGAGTTCGATGAGTTCTTTGGTTTTGAGTTCCTTGGTTCTGAGATTGAGACTCATCAGGCCTTGTTCGACTTGATTGATCCGTTGGGTGAGTTTTTTTCTGAGATCCTTAAACATTTTTCGGCGACTACGGAGTTTTGATAGACTATCATCTGGTCTGATATGAGCGAGAAATCGATCGATGAATCCAATTTTTGTTCCCGTGGGAGCATCTACTGGTACGATCACGTAAAATTTCTTTTCCATGATGTCTGCGTACTCGATGAGTTTTTCGATATATTCCTGGTATTCGGCTGTTTGTGCTTTCAAAAGCGGGTTTTCTTGTTCTTCTTTGAGTGTTCCAAGGTGATTGATGTAATTATCAATATCGAGTTTTTTTGATCGAACGAGTATTTGAACCGGGAAATCGAGCGAATTGAGAAAGGATTGGTATCCGTAGATGAGAGCATTTTGTTCTTCTTCAGACTTGAGATTGAAGTTTACCGAAGTTGTTTGGAGAACTGCTCGAATTCCACCATTTTTCAAAACGACAGTGTCGTCATGAATTTCCGCTATAGGAATGAATCTTTGTGTCGCATTACTTTTTTGTTGAGCTGGCCGTCCTTTAACGGTGTCTTTTGGTTGTTTTTCTGTTGTTTTTTTCTTTTCATCGGACATGAGAGAGAGTTAGCAATTAGCAGTATGTGAGTATCAGGTATTAATCAAAGGAGATTTCTTGACCTTTTTTGAGGTCATCTGCGGAAAATTCTTCAGATGTTTTGGCTTTTTTATTTAGAGTTTGGAGGTTTTTTTCATCAGCCTCATTGCTTTCTGAAACGTTTTGAAGGTCTTTTTCTGCAGGAGTTTCTTTGAGTCCTTCTTCTAGCCAGCTGGCTAGGGGAGGGGTATCAGATTGGGTTTCTTGTTTTGCTTCTGTTTTTTGAGTCGGTGCCTCAGTCTTTATGGCGACTGTTGTTTGTGAATCTGTTGTTTGAATTTGTTTTTTTTCAGGGACTTGAGCAGTTTTTCTTATTTCTTCTGTATTCTTGTTTCTCTTTCGCTTTCTCTTTCTTCGTCGTCTTTTTTTTCTTTCAGGGATTTCGTCTGTTGGTTCTGTTGCTGACTTAGGGGCTTTTTCAGCTGTTGGTTCTTTTTTTTCTGCAGTTTTTTCTTTTACTCCATCTTGTAGCCAACTTGGGAGAGGTTTTTCTTCTTGTTTCTCTGGAGTTTTTTCAGCTCTTGTCATTGATTTTTGTGTTTCTTTTGCTTGTGCTTCTTTTGTTTTCAATTCTTCTTTTGATACAGATATTAGTGTATCACTGTTTGTATTGTTTCTCTTTCGTCTCCGACGTCGGGTTTTTTTCTTTGGTGGTATAGCGTGAGAGGTTTGGAGTTCATCCTTCGCTTTTTCTGCGCTATGGGCTGGAATGTCGGATTTTGGAGACGCTTTTTTGCTGAGATCGAGTATTTTTTTTGTTTTTTCTTCTCTTTCTTTTGGTTTTTCGATTTGCTCATCTTGTTTTTCTTTCACAAAAGCTTGCTCGATGAGCTTATTGTCTTCTGTTTGGTCAATTTTTTTCATGATTTTTTCTGCTGGGTCTTCTTTTTTTTTATCGAGGATGGAGGAAATACTGTCTAATCTTTCATATTGTGCTTCTTTTCTTTCTTCAGATGTTTCTTCTTTTTTCTCTGATTTTTTTCCAACAGTTCCTTCTGGCTCTGAAACCCGATCAGCACCTTTGACCCATACTCTTTTTGAAGGGATGAATATGCGTTCTATGAGTAGTGCTAAGAGCTTGTGAAAAGGGAGATTGTTGATCTTTAAAAAAGCAAAAGCTGCTGTGATCATGAGAATAATTCCTACGGGGATTGCCCAGATAAGAGCAGGTAACCCTTGATTTGCTAATACCGAGAAAGTAGCATAAGCAAACCCTACTCCTACAATACAGATTATCAGCTGTAAGAAAGTCAATGGACCGACGATGCGGTCTGCTTGCTGAACGTTTTGTGGGACTTTAAACTGCATAATTCGATATAATCATCTTCTTATTATAGCAAAAAAGCGGACCAAATGCCAGCCTGAGAGCTGAGAATAGAGTTTTCCTTTGCTCTTTCTTTCGTACACAATATTTACTCATTAGAGCTCTTGTTTCCAAAAAAATATTGCTATGTGTTGAGCACCTGCAAAGATAGTTGCCTTTTTTTTGGAGAAGAAGACTGAGGTGATTTCTTTCTCTTGAGCTAAATAAGTGTTGAGAATGGTATTTAAGCCTTTAGCTCTTAAAAATATATGTCGCAATTTTGGAGATATGGACTGTTTTTTAGTGCTTTCTGTCCTTCAGCACCAATTTCATTTCTAATTAAATATAATAATGAGAGGTTTTTGAGATTTTGAGAGTTAGCAAGAGCTTTCGCGCCATCATCGCCAATGTTATTATCATCTAAACTTAATGATGAGAGGTTTTTGAGGTATTGAGAGTTAGCAAGAGCTTTAGCGCCATCAACGCCAATGTTATTAACACCTAAACCTAATGATGAGATATTTTTGAGATTTTGAGAGTTAGCAAGAGCTTTAGCGCCATCAACGCCAATTTGATTCCAACTTAACTGTAATGATGAGAGATTTTTGAGGTATTGAGAGTTAGCAAGAGCAATAGCGCCTTCATCGCCAATTTCATTATATCTTAAATCTAATGATGAGAGATTCTCAAGATTTTGAGAGTTAGCAAGAGCAATAGCGCCATCAACGCCAACTATATTGAAACTTAAATCTAATGATGAGAGATTTTTGAGATTTTGAGAGTTAGCAAGAGCAATAGCGCCATCAACGCCAATGTTATTAACACCTAAACCTAATGATGAGATATTTTTGAGATTTTGAGAGTTAGCAAGAGCTTTAGCGCCATCAACGCCAATTTGATTAGAACCTAAATGTAATGATGAGAGATTTTTGAGATTTTGAGAGTTAGCAAGGGCTTTCGCGCCATCATCGCCAATGTTATTACGATTTAAACTTAATGATGAGAGGTTTTTGAGGTATTGAGAGTTAGCAAGAGCAATAGCGCCATCAACGCCAATTTGATTAGAACCTAAATCTAATGATGAGAGATTTTTGAGATTTTGAGAGTTAGCAAGAGCTTTAGCGCCATCATCATCTATTTTACAATTGCGAAAAACTAATTCCTGAATTCCTCTTGCTTCTTCTGAATCAAGGAGTCTTTTTATGTCTTCTGCACTTAGTTTTTCACTTCCTCTCCTAAGGCTCTTTTTCTTAGGTGTTTTTTCCGTAGATTCCAACTGATTTTCTCCTTCTTCATTTGCTGCTGTATTTTTCTTTTCCAACGGCTTCTTTGTTTTGAGTTTTCCTTCTTTTCTCCTCGAACTGATAGCAAACTCACCAGGTACTCCTGTATTTTTCTTTTCATATGAAAAACGCTCTATTGAAACCTGATTTCCTTGGTCTCGATCTACTCGGATGATAAAAATATCTTCATCTTTGTCTGTGTTTTGAACATTTATACGTATTTGCTGACTTACTGGGCCTTGGACAGTGTCCAAGTATTCAGTTGTGGATTTTTTTACGAAAGTATGGATTTCTTTCTTCAGTGTTTTTATGTCTACAAGCTGGTCTGAGACCAGTGTATTTTGTTTTGAGAGTACTTGCACTTGATTGATGAGATCTCGTACTTGCTCAGTAAGATGTTCGACTCGCTCTTCCACTTGCTCATCATTTCCTTGCAGTTGTTTGAGCTGAGTTTGAATGGCAATATGGCCGGTTTTTGCCGATTGAAAATGTGTTTCTGTTGTCTTTTTTTGCTGATGAATTTCTACACGTAGCTCGTCTATGGCTTTTTTGGTCTCAGGATTGTTTCCAAAATTTAGCTGTTCGTAGAGCTTTTGTTCGAGTACGTAGAGTTGGTCTGCTTGTAGGCTTATGGTGTCTTGTTGCTCAGCAGCATTTTGAGTGATATTGAAAATATCTACTCGAAATTTTGCAAACAAACGTTTTGTTTCTTCTTTTGAGAGGTATCCTGCTTCTGTTTCGAGTCCTTTCATAGCTGTTTGTAGTGCAGTAGCAGCAACGGCACCTGGGACACCTCCTATGAGGGGTGCAAGCACAGTAGTTGCCCCAACAAGCCAGTCTATGGCATGTTGCTTGAAGACTTTTGGGGTGAAGCTTTTATCTGGACTAGAATGAGGAGAATCGCTCATAAAAAAAGAAAAAGAATGTGTGGAATGGTTTGATACCATAGCTCTTTTTCTCTTTTTTGTCAATACTTGTCTGCTTAGCGTACTAGCCGTCTCTTAGAGCCTTTCCATTTGAGGGATTTCTCCTATAAGTGGCATGAGGTAGTCTCTCCCAGCCTCGGTGATGTTTTTGGATTCTTTGTCATAATATTCCTCAGGAAGATGACGAGTGAGGTTGGCTACTTTATCGAGGTCTACTGGTGCTATTTCTACGGTATAAGGTGAATTACTGGTTCTTTTGATGGTGATAGACCCTGAGCTAAGGTCTGATTGGAGAGATTTTACGGCTACTTTTCCGCATTCGAAGGCTTCTGTTTGATCCACTTTGCTCGCGTCTGGGTAGCATCGTTGTGGGTAGCCAAAGGTATCTTGTCGGACTCGTTTTGCGACGCCTTTTTCTTTGAGAAAGTCTGCTAGGACGTTGCCGAGCGGGAGCCCACTCAGCTGGAGGTTTCCATGAGCGTCAGTTTCTTGATCGACAAAATGGCTGATAATGGGGTTTCCGTCGGCATCTTGGATCCCTTCGCTAATGGCAAGAACTGCTCTTCCGTGTTGTTCTACGGTTTCTTTTACTTCTTTGGCAAAGTGATCGAGGTTAAAAGGGATTTCGGGGATATAGACTCTATGTGCCCCTCCGAGCCCTCCTGCACAAGTCAGAAAGCCTGCGTGTCGCCCCATAATGATACAAATGTGTACACCAGGGAGTGCTTCGTTGTCTCTGTCTAGTCCCATGATAGCTTTGGCGACAAATCTTGCAGCTGAAGGAAAGCCGGGAGTATGGTCGTTTTCCATGAGGTCGTTGTCGACTGTTTTTGGGATGTGAAAACCTTTCATAGCGTAGTTTGCTTTTTTTGCTGCTTCCAAAACAAGGCGGATGGTTTCTGAAGAGTCGTTTCCTCCGATGTAGAGAAACCCTGTGATTTCATGTTTCTGAAAGATGTTCAAAATTTTTGTACAATATTCTTCATCTGGCTTGTCTCGAGTCGATCCTAAGGCACTTGATGGTGTTTCGGCTACTTTCATGAGCTTTTCATTATCTAAGCTGTGCAGTTCTACAAAGTCTTCGTCAATAATTCCTTTGATTCCATGACGTGACCCGATTATTTCGTGTCCGGCTTCTTTGGCTGCCATGACGGCACCAACGAGAGATTGGTTGATAACGGCTGTTGGTCCGCCTCCTTGGGCGATGAGGATTTTCATGGGAAAAGGCGGTTAGGAAAGTTAGGACAGTTAGGATATTACCATTGAATGAGGATTATTGAATAACGAGTTTTGACATGCTCTTGTCATTCAGAGATATGGAGCTAGCAATTTATAGATATTCTTCATCACTTGTCCTTTAATCAAGATCAAGATTTTTTGTCCCTCAGAATGACAGATGCAGGAGGTGGCATTGTTTTTTTTTCTTTGTTTTGAAATAATATTTCTCTATAGTTTTGCTACTATGTTTGAAAATGTGATTGGTCATGATCGGATAAAAAATCAGTTTGAACGTGCTTTTGAGGCTGGGAAGCTGCATCATGCATCGTTATTGATGGGACCCGAGCATATTGGCAAGATGTCACTTGTTCGAGAAATTGTTTCACAATTGCGGACGGGGAAGGCTTTTGACGAATCATCTTCTTTCGGAAAACAGATCGTAGCAGGCGAAGGAAGTGGACTGTTGGCTTTTTATGATACTGGTGAATCCTTAAAGGTGGATCAAGTTCGAATGATGAAAGAATTTGTTTCGAGGAGGACGGCGGAAGGGCAGTGGAGTTTTTGTCTTATCGAGCATCTTGAACGAATGACTCATTCTGCAGCGAATGCTTTTTTAAAAGTTTTAGAAGAACCATCTCAGCGAATGTTGTATTTTATGACGACTCGTTCCGAAAAACTTTTGATTCCGACGGTGCTTTCTCGGGTTCAGCAATACCGAATGAGCGTAGTGCCGGGTCCTGAAGTTCAAAAATTTCTTGAAAAAACTGCGCATAATGGAGTTTTGGTAGAAGAGGTGATGAAGCTTTCTATGGGGAAAATTGGTCTTGCGATCACGCTTTTAGCGGACCAAGAACGACTGGATCGCTTGCGGGAGTTGTATGATTATGCGGCTCTGATGTTGGATAAAGATATGGTGGAACGTTTTGCTTTGGCTGATCATTTGACGAAAAAAGAAGTGCTTCAGTCTGATGTGGAGCAGTTTTTTGTGTATTTGTCTTTGCGGCTCAGGCATGAGGGTGTTCGGAGCTATATTCCTCAATTGAATCGAATACAAGAAGTCCATGAGCTCTTTGCGAGTACTCAGGTGAATAGGAGATTGTTTTTAGAAGAGCTCTTTCTTTCGATTTAGTTGATGGTTGAGGGTTTAGGAGGGATGGTTATTTGTTTTGTGTTGATCGTTTTTTTTGAAAGCATACACTGTGAGTACTTAATGATTTGTTATGGTGTTGCTTTCTACAGATAGTTTGAAGGGGTATGGACTCAGTCGAATCTTTCGGTTTGCCAAGGAGGTCGGTTTTGATGGAATTGAAGTAGCTCTTGATTTGCATTTGTTTGATACTCAGAATGCGGAATACTTGAATGAGCTCCAAAAGGAACATGGTTTGAAGATACGTGTCGTGCGAACTTTCCGAAATAGCACTGTGAAGCAATCCAGCTTGGCTCTTGAGATTGCTCAAGATGTGGGAGCAAAGATGGTGATCCTTGATCCACCAAAGATTTTTGATTTCACCTACAAGAGTTGGCTGAAAAAAGAAGTTCCCAAACTTCGAAAGAAGTATCAATTGGATATTGCATTGAAAAATGGAGGTTCTGAATACACACTTGGGTTTATTCCAGGTCGTTCTATGACCAGTGTGGCTGATTTGCAGAATTTTGAGCAAGTGTGTCTCGATATCTCGAACCTGTATGGGAAAAATCAGGATCTGATGCGGGTTTATGATGTATTAAAGCCTCATTTAAAGCACGTGCATCTTTCTAATGTTGATAAGGGAAAAGAGGGGAGTATGTTGGATAAAGGCATTATGCCTTTGGAGAGTTTTTTAACGAAGCTCAAAGGAGATCAGTACAAGGGAGATGTGTCTCTTGTGGTACGTCCTCGAGCTTTGGGAGTGGGTGATGATCGGATTATGATGAGGAGTTTGGAGAAATCTTTGGGGTTTGTGAAGAAGTATATGAGTGGGCGATTGTAGCTTTTTAGGAAAGGAACTTTTAAGTGCGAGCCTTAGTCATCTGCGATAGACTTGAGCCTCTACGCTATATATTGGGGATTGTTATGTTTGTCGGGATGGGGTTTGAATATTGGATATATTCGAGTTTAGATCGTGTATTGACATGTTTCGTTTTTTTGACAAGGTTCTTTTCTGGCTTCTCTCCACATAGCGAGAAATCGCTATCTTGTGTGTGTCAATTAGTTTTGCTATACTGTTTTTGACTTAAGAAATTTTTGACTGAATGGAACACTGACTTTCTTCGAATTCACTGACAAAGAGGCTCTCGAATCATTTTAGATCTTGCAAGAATACCCGGAAACACGACGATATTTGTCTGTAACACCACTTTTACCTCAATCATTATACGATCTTCTCTATAGATACTGTAAGCGTCCTTTTCTTTTTTAAGGGGAGTGATGTGATGTAAAAATACTCGAAGAAATATTGGAAGTCCGTTCAGGAGAATCATTATTCTTCAATTTTTATAACGGTTTACCATGGAATCAATACTCCCATTTTTACTCGGATCAGTTGCTGCAGGAGCGATTGTTTATTTTGTTGTAAAGCCAAAGCTCGAAGATAAAGCTTCTGAAATACGTCGTCAAAATCATGATCGTATTGAAAAAGCTAAAATTAAGGCTCAGGAAATGATGCTGGAAGCAGAAAAAAAGGCTCTTCATATGGAAGAAAAAGCTTCAAAACGCCAGCAATCTATTGCTGGTGAAGAGTCAGAAATGCGTCAAAGAATCGAAAAAGTAGAAGAACGTCTTTCTACAAAAGAAGAAAACCTGGAAAAAAAACAGGGTGAAGTTGAAAAAAAGATTGCTGAGGTGGCTGAGAAGGATGCCAATGTCACAAAACTCAAAGAAGAGCTGGAGAAAATGAAAGGGCAAGAAGTAGAAAAGCTCGAGCAGGTTGCTGGTATGAATAAAGATGAGGCAAAAGAACAGCTCTTTAGTTTGATCGAAGAAATTGCTCAAGATGATATTCAGAAGAAAATTCTTGAAGAAGAAGAAAAAGCAAAAGGTATGGCTGGTGAGAAGGCAAAATGGATTATCACCCAGGCAGTGCAAAAGTATGCTGCAGAAGTGACGACTGAGTCGACGGCAACAGTTGTGACTTTGCCGAGTGATGATATGAAGGGACGAATTATTGGAAAAGAAGGTCGGAATATTAACGCTTTTGAGCATCTCACAGGTGTTGATGTGATCGTAGATGACACACCTAATTCTATTATCATCTCTGGTTTTGATCTACTGCGACGTTATGTTGCAAAGATCACTCTTGAGCGTTTGATAGAAGATGGACGGATTCATCCAGCTCGGATCGAAGAAATGCTTGAAAAGGTAAAAGATGAGACTTCTGAATTGATTAAAGGACTTGGTGATAAGGCTGTGCTTGAGATTGGAGTGACGGGGCTTCACCCAAATTTGGTCAAATTAATTGGTCGGCTTCGATTTCGAACATCTTATGGTCAAAATGTCTTGAAACATTCTCTTGAGGTTGGATTTTTGTCTGCTGCTTTGGCTTCTGAGATTGGAGCTGATGTAGAAGTGGCGAAGACGGCTGGGTTCCTTCATGATATTGGAAAAGCTGTGGATCATGAGATAGAAGGAAATCATGCTTTGATTGGAAAAGATATTCTTGAAAAATTTGGTCTTCCAGAACGAATTTGTTATGCAGTGGGAGCTCATCATGAGGATATCCCACCAAAATCACTCGAAGACTTTATCGTGATGGCGGCTGATGCGATTTCATCTGCTCGTCCTGGTGCTCGTCGTGAAAATGCTGAGGCCTTTGTGAAGCGAATGAAGCAGCTCGAGGAGATTGCGAATAACAAAGAAGGGGTTAAGAAGTGTTATGCGATCCAAGCAGGACGTGAAGTTCGTGTGCTTGTTGAGCCAAACAAGATCACTGATACAGAGATGATGAAGCTTTCGAAGACTATTGCTCAGGAGTATGAGACGAACTTGGATTATCCAGGTCAAATCAAGGTGAATGTGATCCGGGAGACAAGAGTAGTGGAGTACGCTAAATAAAGATGCTGAGGATGCGAAAGATTCTGATGATGGAAAGGATAAAGAGTTCTGAATTTATCAGGACTCTTTTTCTTTTCTTGAGTCTTTTGATGGAAGTATCTATCCTTAGCATGGTTATAATCTTTTTTATCCTTTCCTGTGATTGATACTCATTCCCACCTCTGGTTCAAGCACTTCGATGACGATCGCGAAGAAGTGATCCGACGGGCTCAAGAAGCTGGTGTGCATACAATGGTGCAAGTAGGGTGTGATGAAGAAACCTCCGAACAGGCGGTGAAGTTGGCTGAGCAGTATGACTTTATGCATGCGACTGTGGGTTTGCATCCAACAGAAGTGAAGGAGGTGGGTGTAGAAAGTCTGGAGTCTGGAGTTTTTCTTGATTGGATGAGGAAGCTGTTGGATTTTTCAGATAAAATTGTGGCGATTGGAGAGATTGGGATTGATTATTATCATGAGCCTTATGATCGTAAAGGGCAGATGATGGCTTTGAAGCTGCAGTGTGAGTTGGCTCAGGAGGTTAATTTGCCGGTTGTGATTCACTTAAGAGCTACGAAGCGTCCGGAAGAAGGTCGTGATGGGATGAATGAGGCGGAGAGAGATTGCTTGGAGGTACTCGATGATGTTGGGATGAAGGCTGATAAAGTGGTCTTTCATTGTTTTTCTGGTGGGAAGGCTATTGCTCGTGCAATTATCGAACGAGGATGGTTGATTTCTTTTTCTGGAGTGGTGACATATCCGAATTCTTCTGAGCTGAGAGAGATAGCTGCTGAGATTCCTCTTGAGCAGATTGTAGTAGAGACAGATTGTCCTTTTTTGCCACCCCAGCCGCACAGAGGTGAGCGAAACGAACCGAGCTATGTGGTAAAGACCGCCAAAGTGGTGGCGGAAGTAAGAGGGATTGAGTTGGGTGAGTTTGACAAGGTTTCTGATGAGAATGCGAAGCGGTTGTTTGATATTGATGTTGTTGATTGTTGACAGCATTTTTGTTTTAGGCTGCTGTTTCTCCTTGTTTTTCTTTACTGATTTTTCTCTATGAAAGCCTCCGAACTTGCTCATCTTTCTTTTTTCCAAGCTTTTTCAGTCGAACTTCGCAAAGCGTTGATTGAAGCAGGGGAGATTCGAGAATTCCAACCTGGAGATACTTTGTTTGAGGCAGGGGATAATGAGACGGATTTTTATGTGTTGGCTTCTGGGCGTATTCAGATCAAAAAACACAGTAAAGGAGGTCAGCAGCGTATTCTTCGAACAGTACGGCCTGGACAAACCTTTGCTTTGGTGAGTTTGTTCGATCACAAGCCGATGTTTGTGACTTGTGCGATCTTGGGTCCTGCGAAGGTATTTGTTATCCCACGAGAAAAATTTTTTGAGCTTATTAAAACATATCATGAGCTGAGTTTGTTTGTCATTCAGGGCTTTGTACAGCGGATTCGAAAGTATGGTGAGGCGTATACTACTATGGCGGTATATGCTGTTGATCAGCGATTTATTGTACACCTTTTGGATTTAGCAGATCAGGCGAAAATGAATGAAGTGGTCTTGCCAGATACGATTACTACGATGGCCGAGCAGATTGGGACGGTACGTGAAGTGCTTTCTCGAGAGATTTCCAAGATGATAAAGACTGGATGGATTGATAAAAGAGGACAAAGAATTACTATTTTGAACCGAAGGGCTTTGGAAAGACGCTTGCAAGATGCATAAAATTTGATTGTAGGAGCTCACTTGTCGCTTCGAGTAAAAGAGTGCTACACTTTTTTGTGTATTTTCTTAATTTTTTGTGATGAAAAAAATATTCTCAGTACTCATGATGAGCTTGTTTGTCCTTACAGCATGTGGGGAAGTGAGTCCTGATGGGCGCCCAGAAACAGCTTCGCCAGAAAACCCATTTGGAGGTGAAGTGATTCGTATGGGGTATATCGGTCCTTTGACTGGAGATGCTGCAAGTCTCGGACAAGATGAAAAAGCAACACTTGAAATGTGGTTGGAACAAAATCCTGAGATCGATGGCAAGAAAGTAGAGATCGTTTACGAAGATGGGAAATGTAATGGGCAAGAAGCTGCTAGTGCTGCTCAAAAACTCATTGCCATCAACAAGGTTCAAGTTCTTTTAGGAGGATTGTGTAGTGGTGAGACTCTTGGGATTGCCCCAATAGCTGAGCAAGAGAAGGTTCTTGCCTTTAGTAGTTTTTCTACTAGCCCTGAAATAACAGATGCTGGAGACTATGTCTTTAGAAATGCTCCTTCTGATGCAAATAGCTCAACTGTTTTGGTTGATCTCGTTGATCAATATTCCAAGATTGCTCTTATCTCTCAAAATAATGATTATTCAGCTGCTTATCGGAAAGCTCTTCAGGACAAGCTTCCAGGAGCAGGGGTAGAATTGGTAGTAGATGAGGCCTTTAATTCAGGAACAACGGATTTCAAAACGATTCTTCAGAAAGTGAAAGACTCTGAAGCTGAGGCATTAGTCCTGATTCCTGGTGAAGTTTCTCCTGGAGGATTCATCGTGAAGCAAGCCGCAGAACTGGGTGTTGAGCTTCCGATGTTTGGTGGTGATGTGCTTTCAGGAACTGAGTTTTTTGACATTGGAAAGGATGCTACTGAAGGAATCAAAATTGTGATTATGGCTGCTGATGAATCGGACTCTGTCGTAAAGAAATTTATAGATGACTTTGTTGCTCGTAATAACCGTGAGCCCTCTGCAACTGCCTTTATGTTATTGAATTGGGATAAAATGAATATTTTGAAGCAGGCTATCACTGAAGTTGGATACGATGCTTCAGCTTTGAAAGACTATTTGTATGCGATGGAAGGTTTCGAAGGCATTGGTGGCCTTTCAAAATTTGATAAGAATGGTGATGTCAGTTTGACTCCTGGGGTGATGATTGCGAAAGATGGATCCTTTGTTTTGCTCAGCGAAGATGATGAAAATATTGTTGAAAGTGAAGAAAGTGAAGATGAAGAAGGTTTTGATGAATAAAAATTTTATTCATTTGATAGCCTAAGCCTAGCCCTTTTGAAAGAGGAATAACACATTTTCAGGATCTTTTTTTGCCCTTTTAATGGGGGTGTTGCGCCTTCAAAGAATAGAGATATGCAAATTTTACTAAATGGACTCATTGTTGGATCAGCTTATGCCCTAATGGGGGTAGGTTTTTCCTTAATCTATTCGACGGTTCGATATTTTAATCTCGCTTATGGAGTGATTGCTGTATGGGGAGTGTATGTGCTGCTCTTTCTCATGGAGCGGTTTGCTGTTCCTTTTCCGATTGCTGTTTTTTTGGGTGCTTTGGTTTCAATTGTCTTTGGGCTTGGGTCTTATGTACTGCTCTTTCGTCCAATGTATCGCCGGAAGAGTTCGCCATTGGTTATTATGGTGGCTTCATTTGGGTTGCTGATAATTCTTCAGAATTTTGCTTCATTAGTATGGGGAGACACGACGAAATCGGTCTCTTTGAGTGATCAGATCTTAAAGGGCTATGAGTTCTTTGGGATGTTTATTACGGCGAATCAATTGGCGATTGCAGTGACGGCTGTACTGATGGTGGTGTTGCTGGAGCTATTTTTACAGAAGACGAAGATTGGGATGGCGATCCGAGCAATCGGGGATAACCAGGAGTTGACAAAGGTTCTTGGGATCAAGACAGAGACGATTATTTTATGGGTGTATGTGTTGGGAAGCTTTTTGAGTGCGGTGAGTGCTTCGATGTATGCTTTGGAAATTGGTGTAAAACCAACGTACGGGGTGTTTTTTGTGATTAAGGCTTTTATTGCTGCGATTATTGGTGGCTTGGGATCCGTACGAGGAACACTGCTTGGAGGTTTGATCTTGGGTATTGCTGAGAACTTTGGGGTATATGTATTTGGAGGGCAATGGCAGGATACGGTGGCTTTTGTTTTGTTGGCAGTGGTGCTTTTGTGGAAGCCGGAGGGGGTTTTTAGTAAACGGAGATTGGTGAGTATAGAGTGATTTTCTGAATTCCCTGAATTATCAAATTTTAAAATCTTAACAGTTCTATTGGATTACTTGCTTCATATATCGATTCTAGCTGCTATTTATAGCTTGGCGGTACTTGGTCAGAACTATGCTTCAGGTTTTACGGGATTGGTCTCGCTTAACCATGGGGCGTTTATGGGTATGGGAGCTTATGGATTAGCTTACTTTATGAAAACGCAAGGATTGAGTTATCCGGTTTCTTTTTTCTTGGCTGCATTGATCACGGCTATTGTGGCTTGGATTGTTTCTTTTCCATTGTTGAAGCTTAAGGATGATGCTTTTGTGTTGGTGTCGTTTGGGTTTTCTTTTATTGGCTACAATGTGTTTTTGAATTGGCAGTCTGTGACAAATGGTGCGATTGGACTGAAGGGAATTGCTTTACCGGAATTTGTGAAGACTTGGGAAAACCCGAAGCTGGGGTTTTTCATTTTTATTTTAGCCGTTTTACTGGTGAGTTTGTGGAGTTTGAAAAAAATCTTGGATTCTTCTTATGGAGTGATTATTCGAGCGACTCGTGAAAACCAACGAGTGACGCAGGTTTCTGGTCATGATGCGGATGGATATCGTCGCAGTGTGTTTGTGCTGAGCAGTGTGTTTGCGAGTTTTGCTGGGTCTTTTTTAGCGAGCCATATTTCAGCGATTGATCCTCTGCTCTTTCAGTATCATTTATCGGTATTGCTCTTGGTGATGGCTATTTTAGGAGGCTTGGCTTCTTTGAGAGGCTCAGTTTTGGGTGCTGTTCTTTTGATCCTTCTTCCAGAGGCGCTTCGTTTTTTGGGGCTTCCAAGTAGTGTTTTGGCACAATGTCAGCAGATTTCTTATGGAATGATTTTGATCTTGTTGATGTATTGGAGACCAAAGGGGTTATTGGGGGAATATAGTATTTAATTATCGCATTTTCAAATCTTTTTTCATGCTTAAAGTTCACAATATCAATCTTTCACTGGGAGGGCTAAAGATTTTAAATGATCTTTCTTTTGAGATTGAAGAGGGAAAGATTACGGGTTTGATTGGGCCGAATGGGGCGGGGAAGTCGACGGTTTTTAATGTGGTGACGGGATTGATTTCTTTTGCGACGGGCTCTGTTCAGCTCAGAAAGCAGGATATTTTGGGAGCTCCTAGCTATCAGGTCAGTCGGATGGGTATTATGCGGACTTTTCAGGATGCTCAGGTGTTGCCTCAAATTTCAGTGCTTGAAAACCTGATCTCGGCTTCGCCGTTGATTCGTGATGCATCTCTTTTTCAGGTTTTCTTTCGTCCGAAAATGATGGAGCGTATGAAGGCCGAGGCAGCAGAAAAGGCTCGTGAGTTGTTGAAAAAGGTGGGAATTGAAGAGAAATCGAATGTGTTGGCTCAGGATTTGTCGTATGGGCAATCGAAGCTGGTCGAGATCCTGAAGGTGTTTATGTCGGATGCTGAGCTGGTGTTTTTGGATGAGCCATTTTCGGGGTTGTATCCAGAGATGATCAAGGTGATAAAAGGACTGGTGTATGAATTGATTGAGTCCGGACGAACGGTTGTTCTCGTAGAGCATAATATGAAATTGATCGAAGAGGTTTGTGATCATGTTGTAGTGCTAGATTTTGGGACAAAGTTGGCGGAGGGGAAGTTTGAGGAAGTTCGAGAGAATAAGGATGTTGTGAATGCTTATTTAGGTCATTAATTACTATGTCATTACTTGCCGTTACAAATTGGTCTGTCTCCTATGGAGTTAATAAAATTATTCACAATATTGATTTTCATATTGAAGAAGGTGAAATTTTGCTTTTGATGGGGCCAAATGGAGCAGGGAAGTCGACTGTTTTGAAATCTGTATTTGGATTAACCCCTCATGGGAGTGGGGAGATGATTTATAATGGACAATCTTTGAAGCCAAGCCCTGATCTTATGGTCAAAACTGGAGTCTCCTTTGTGCCTCAGGGAAACACTATTTTTTCAAACATGACGATTGAAGAAAATCTCAGAATGGGAGCTTATCATGAAGTGAATCCTGTGACCGTTGAGGAGAGACTTGAAGAGGTGATTTCATTTTTTCCGGTATTGAAGAGAAAGCGAAGCGAATCAGCGTTTGCGATGAGTGGAGGGGAGCGACAGATTTTGGCCCTGGCGCGAGCACTCATGACCTCTCCGAAGCTGTTGATGCTGGATGAACCTTCGATTGGGTTAGCACCGAAGATCGTTCAGGAGGTATTTGAGAAGATTCAGATGATTAATGAAGAATTTGGAACAGCTGTGGTGATTGTAGAACATAATTTGAAGTCTTTACTGAAGATTGCTCATCGCGGATATATCTTGGTACAAGGAAAAATTGCTGTGGAAGGTCCAGTGGAAAAAGTGGCTCAATCTGATGTTTTGGAGAAGGCGTTTTTTGGAGAATTGGCATAAGGCATATGATTTACTTGACAAATATTTTTACTGGTTTATAGTGCTGTTATCTGATTTTGTTATCACTCGCTATGTACGGTCCTTTAGAAGACTATGAACTGAGTATCCCACCAAGAAATCAACAACCTCTTCCACGGATTAGCTCTGTTTCTTATGCTTCTGAGAGTGTTCCTGATGAACTTGAAGAATCTCCAGACAAGATTTTTCTTCTCAGGAAAATGCGCGAATATTTGAACCACTTGAAAGAGCTTTCTCCCCCTGATTTACCTCTTTTAAAAGAGTTTGGACCATTGTTGGAACGCCTTTTTTCTGAATTACAAGATGCTTATAAGGGATTTACAGGAAAAGATGATCAGTTTCAGATTCATTTTTTGATGTTGGGTGATCAACCAAATGCTTTTGTTTTTCCTGGATTGAAAGAGATTGTTTTTTCTTATGAGTTATTGGTAGAAGCCATTCAATATTCTACAGTCAACAACGAATTGAATATGAATCGTTTGGAAGGAATCCTTTGGGAAATTATAGGTCATGAGATGGGTCATATTTACCATGGCAGTTTTCATCATGAAGATGTCGAAGCAAAAAAAAAGCGAATAGATAAGAATGAAATAGTGTCGAGATCAAAAAAATGGACTATTTCGGATACTTTGTCTGTATTAGAAGAGCGATCATATAATTTGACAATAGAATCTACTTGTGATGAATTTGGACTTCAGCTCCGTGTTCATGCAAAAAAATCTTCAAATGAACTACTTCATGGGTTAAAGTTGATCAAACGTATTCAAGATAATTTGAAAGCTCGTCACCGACGGAAGAGGAAAAAAGTGGCTCAGGCAGCCATTCCCACTTATGTTTCAAATTTAGTTTTTGCGTCTGAATTAGATGCAGTCGAACAAAAAATTGACGAAAAAGAAGCTCAAATAGCTGAAAAAGAATACACCTATAAATCTCGAATTCCTTCTGTGATTTCTACTCACCCTGAGATTCATTGGCGTATCAAACAATTAGAAGACCGTATGCTTCGAATGGATTTTGATCCTATTGAATATTCTCTTTTACCTCAAGAAATCAAAAGTGATTTCTCAAAAGTGAATCTTGATCTTCCTCAATTACTTGATGACGTTCTTAGTTCTCCTTCACAAAAAACATTTGACCCATCTCATATTTCTCAAGACACGGTATGTTTACTGACTAATGTCATGAACTTGAGTGGAAATATACCTACTACTCGATTAAGAGATTCTTTATTTCGACAATTTGTTAGTTCCACTTCGACCTCTTTTCAAAATCTTGATGAAATTGATGAAGTATCTTCTGCTTTAAAGGCAGATATCCAGTGCCCACAAGATGCATTGATATGGATGAATGTTTTATCTCGTCTTAATTCAGAAGAAAATGATCGAGAAGTACGATTTGAGCATTCGTTGAAGATTCTACTCGAGGTCAGATCTATTTTTATGAGTTTTATTGATAATGATAATGTTTATTCATTATCTGAATTTTGTGAAAGAATGAAATACTTGGGATCCGAAGAAGTTGACTGGGAAGCTTTTCACCTTCTTTATATGAAGATAAGAGAAGAACTTCCTCGATTTATCACTGATTCAACAGGAAAACCTCCAGAAGAAAAGCATGTTTTACAGGTATTTCTAAATCTCTTGGATGAATATCCTGATATTCTGTCATATTTGCTTCTTCTTCAGAGTAACCATAGATATGATAGTCAGTATGTTAATCGTTGCTACACTTTTTCTGAACAACGTATTGCTCCTTATTTTGACGCAGAAAAAATGAAAGAAGACGGCAAAGTCATAACATTAGAAGATTTCGGAATGGCACGTGAATATTTGGAATCAGAAAAATCTTTATTTGATGCTTTTGAACACGTTTCTTATTCTCTGCAAAAAAAGCTTATCAGCACTATAGGGAATAGAGCAGGAAATTTGTTTGATTTGTCTTCTTTTGGATTGAACTTTAAAGCTATTCTTCATCATTTTACATTTGTTTCTTTGACCATCTTGGATATTGAAACTCAATATGCTTTGCATCGAGAAAAGAGGGAGATTGATGATGTTTCTGGTGAAATTGACTTCGACCTCTTGATTGGCTTAGATGCTCAGTCTTTTCAGTATGCGAGATCATATATCACAAGGCATATTACTGAGGTAGAGCACTTTTCTGAGTTTCTCCATGATTTGCCAAGCGTCTTGCCTTTGTTCCAAATGGTGGATGGAGAGTCATATACTGCTTCTTCACATTTGCTTTTACATTCTCATCGTGAGTATATTTGGTCTACTTTGGCTGAATACTGTAATGAACATCTTGATGAACTCTTGATACAGTCTG
This sequence comes from Candidatus Altimarinota bacterium, assembly GCA_029233985.1. Classification (GTDB taxonomy): domain Bacteria; phylum Patescibacteriota; class Gracilibacteria; order JAUYGZ01; family JAUYGZ01; genus JARGOK01. The sequence goes on along the minus strand of JARGOK010000002.1, from coordinate 518,994 downwards.
ATAACCCAGGACAATTTACTCAAGAAATACTCCATATTGTTCATACATCAGACCACCCTTTGGTGAGATTTATTGATACGAATCGTTTCTTTTTGAGTGCTATACAGTTGTGTGCTGATGATTCATTTATGATGAAAGACCTTGCTCATGAATATTATGAAAAGATGAAGGAAACGATGGATTTATCTCAAATATCACAGTGGAAACCTTTTTCATTGCGGCATCTGGGACGACAGATTTTTGTTCCTGCAGAAAAAAATCATCAGTCTATTGCTCAGTCTTGGCTTGAGTTTACACAATTTATGGAGAGCTTTGAAAATCCTCGTCTCCACCATAAAAATGTGTTGGCTTTGATGTTTCGATCTTGGTTCTTGAATCTTGAACAAGATATGAATCTTCATAAAGCATTTTTTTTAACGTTGCATGAACATCTCGATGAATATATGGATGACACTACTCCTCTTGCGAACCAATGGCTTTTGCAATTTGCATGGGATCAACGATTTTATGAGAAACCATTTAATATCAATGGTTACAAGTTACCTCCTACTGATTAAAATTTGATTATGAAACGACTCGAGAGATCAAGATCATTTGCCATTGAGGATATGCTTCCCCATATGGAAAAAATGACGGTTTTGCCTCACTTGATGCCGTCTGCTCATCTTCCAGAACAACAAGAAGGGAAAATTCCCAAATTTGGCTCTTTGCCACATATGGTTGGTAACGATCACTCAAAATTGAATTTCTTTGACAGTTTTTTGTATTCTGATGTTGAAGGCTCCTTGGAAAGGTCATTTGTTCTTTTAGAAAAAATGCTTGAATCTGGAGATGATTATCAGCGAATGAGTGCTATTGAATGGATCAATAGTATGTATATGGATTCTGCCGTGGGGAATACTTGGATAACAGCTCGTTCTCGCAAAATGCATCGTAAATTAAGGCGCCATAAGGATCTTGTTGAAAAACGGTTTGGTGTTTTTGATGGTGAAAAAGGATATTTGTTTCCTTTAGAGAATTTCTTTGATTATTTTTCAATTAGAGGTGCATTTGATCTTGAAGATATTTTTGATGATAAAAAAGTAGCTTTTTATAACACTGGTGATGCCTTTCGAACAGCTTATAATGACGAATCGTTCTGTGATTTTATTACTTCTCAAAAATCCACGCTTTTAAAAGAAGATATACTTGCTTTGATATCGAAATTGAGTGCTTATTATAAGGCTATTGTTCGTATTCCAAATGTTGCATTGAAAGTTCATTTGGATCTGATGAATGGGATGCAAATGTCCGCAGCGTCTCGTCGAGCTTTTATTATAAGTATTGATTGGAATGATGAAAAAATTCAGCGAGACCTTGAAAATGATTTGCGTGAAGATGTTTTGAATGCTGTTGACGAAATAATGTTAACAGATGAAGAAAAGAATGAATCTGTTGTTTATCGAAATCCACTGAAAATAGTGTCATCGAAAGACGTAGTAGATATGCACCCTGTTTCAGGATTGATGATGAAAGCTTACCAGTCGAGTTGTGAAGAAGGATACTTTATTGGAATGAATTCTATAGAGCGCTTTGAAGTGTTGTGTCGAGAAATCTATCCGATTAAAAATGTGTTTCGTGATCAAGCATTTTTGGAACAACTGGATTATGAGCAGATGAGTGTTGATCAATTATTACAGTTGCGTGATAACTATTCTGATATTCATTTGGCTGATGAGGTTTCTCAAGTGGCGTATGAGAAAGCCCAAAAAATTGGAAAACTTGACGACTTGAGAATGGCTTTTTCAGAGTCTGATCAAGGTATTGCACTTATGCATGCCATTGGGATAGATAGTTTGGAAACTTCTCGCGCATGGCAGGTTTGTCTTTATGATATTTTATGTTTTCACCCTGTCCCTTCGTATTTTCGAGATGAATTATTGGAAAAATTGACCAATCTTGTGCCTCAACCTGGACAGAATGATAGAGATATTCCAGGTTGTGATGAAGACATACAGATTATTCGGAGATGGTATGTAGAAAGAGGTGCTTTGAGAAATGATAAGTACTCTCATCAGCGTATTTCTGAAATGGAATTCATATTCAATACTATTCGTCAGATGAATAGGTCAGAACGTATTGATATGTTGTTGGTTATTATGGGGATTCAACTAGAAAACGAAACGACTAGACGAATTGAAAAACAATTGAGACGACGTTTGCCAGGAGTTGGTATTAATTCTTCTCGATTGACGAGAAGAGAACGCGAAAATATATTGTTAGAGATTTTTGAAGGAGATATACATGGAGTTTTCACACCTGCTAGTCATATTGATCCGACAAAACCAGATAAGCTTTTGGAACATATTTCACAGCATATTGTGCGTGAAGGGGATGCGGATACTCGATTGAGAGTCAGTAATCTTATTTTTAGGATTTTGGAACAGTGTCATTGGACCAAGCGTCTTCAGTTGACTCAGGATATCTTGGATTTTTCTCGAAATAAGACCATGACCATGCCTCAAATGGTGAAAATGTTTTTATGTTCTTTGGGGGCTGTTTTTATGAAGGGAGCTCAGCAAGAAGGACAACAGAATTGGGTACCTCGAGATTATCGTGAAGAATTGGTTGAAATTAACGATAATACTCCATTGCTTTCGAAGGATAAAATCATGGATGTTGTGAAACGTGAAATTGGTTTGGATCACTTTAGATGTATTGGAGAGCCGATAGGATCTGCTTCTATTGCCCAGGTTCATCGAGCAGTTTTACATGATGGAAGAGAAATTGCACTAAAAGTGATCCGTCCTGGAGTGGTGAATCAAGTACATGAAGAGCTTAAACTTGCTGAGGATTTGATTCGATTTGTGAACTCTCATCATGAATTGTTTGGAGTGCATATTCCGGAGTCTCTTATTACAGAAATTTATCAGTCCCTCATTCCTCAGCTGGATCTCCGATTGGAGCTTGAAAATGCGCGGAATTATGATGCTGCTGTCGATCAACAAAAAACTCGACTTTCAGTAAGTGATCTGAATGTGGTGGTGGTTCAGGCTGTTGAAGACGATTTTTTTCAGAGTAGAAGAACGGCTGCTTATGATTATGTCAGAGGTGTTTCTTTGACAAAGCCTCAGAAAATTGAGCAATTGGCTGATATTTTGGGGTATACACTGGATGAAGTTCGCCAAACTATCGCTTTAGCCCTTGCTACGGTCCAAATTGGAACCTTGGTAGATGGGAAACATGCTCAGATGGATCCCAACAAGGGAAATGCCCTGCTCACAGTTAGTGGCTTGGAAAGTGTCTCTAAAGAGACTCGAAAATGTGTTTTTGATGCTATTGGTGCTATTCGTGCAGGTTCATATACAAAGGATGATATTCCTGTTTTGACGAGACGTGAAGTTCGTCAGCTTGGTTTAGAGCTACAGCTTTTGGATTTTGGTCATATTTGTGAAATTCCTTATTTATATAGAGAATTGTTGCATGAGACATTGTGGAATGTATTGACGGGAAATTTGGAGGGATTGAAAAATAATTTTATTGAATATCATCTTTCAGCATACCTTAAAGAATGTGAAGGAAACCTGTCTCAGATACCTGTTGTTGATTTAAAAGGGCTTCAAAATGAGCTTTTGGGATACTTTGAAGATGAATTTACGCAAACTACCGTTGAGATTTTAGAGGGTATTGAAAATGAAGAAATTACAAAAGAACGTTTTCAAATGATTTTATCTTCTTTGACTCAAAAGCATGATTTTGCCAAAGTTTTTCAGGATATTTTGGAAATACTTGATAATAATCAAGTTCGTATTCCATCCGAAGTCATGGGAGTTTTGCGTCAATTTCGTATCGGTTCTTATATCTTTGAAGACTTAAAAGCTGATGACTTGATGGATTTTTTGAAAAAAATCACTCCTCGAAATACGCTTGAAAAACTTAAAGGAAACTTGAAATCTAAGATTAAAAAAATTGTTCCAAAGGGAGTGATGAGTTTGATAAAAAAAGGTGTTCGTTCTTTTGCTCCACTTCGAAAAGAAATTGAAAAAGAACGAAAAAATACACCATGGTACCAAATTATGTTTGATCGACTGAAAAAAGAAGAATTGCAGACATGGTTTGAAAAGCTGAAGCCAAATGTTCGACAGTATCGAATAATTACTGATAAAATGATCCTTGAGTATGAAAAAATTCTAGACAAAATAGAAGACGCTCATACAAAACCTGTTCTTCAAATTGACTCTGAATATACACTGGGGGTTAAAAAAATTGCTTTGGCACACAAGTTAGATGTGTTGCCATTGGGCACTGTAATGCAGTTTTATGTTCAGAATAAAAGAAAAGAATTTTCTCCTGATCAGCCTGAGGATGCTCAAGTAGAACTTTCACTAGTGTTTTTGGATGATTTCAACTTTAACTCGAAGAGCCCTATACGATGTCGGAGACCTGATGGAGTGATAAAAAAATATGGTCCACATGTTCTTTTGCAAAAATCGATTGTTTATTATAAGGGGAAATGGATGAAAGGAGTTGACTTGATTATGCATGCTGAACCAGGGAAAAAAATTACAAAAGGAAATATAGAAGGTTTATCTCAGGTCGTTCCTCTTGAATTCAATGAATATTTTGAGACTATTGAGATGAGAGCTGAGATCCCAAGGCAAATGTGTGGAGATATATCAAAAGACCCATATGTAAAAGAAAGGAAGAGAAAAGAGCGAAAACCAGAACAAGAACAAGAACGAACGGCTTATGATGTGGTTATCGACTCTGAAGACGAAGATGAGGAAGAAGATACTTATTATGGTTATGGGATGAATGTTGATGATGATTATTGATTTTTTATTTTTTATGCTTATGACTACTCGTCTCAATGAAGCTCTTGGAAACGAAAAGGATGATGTACAAGGTTCTCAAATTCAACAGACTCCATCTGAAGATGCGATACCTCATGAATTATCTCAAAAAATTTCTAAAAGGATTGAAAGGATTATGCCTGAATCACATTCTATTGTTTTCGTGAATCCACAAATGGGTGATAGGTGGAGAAGAAATCTTGAAGAAAAAAACAATAATGACAAAAGAAACCCTTTATAAATGATGGTTCCTCTTCGTTGAGGTAGAGCTTAAAAGGTTTCTCGATATTGTATGTTTTTGGCTCTAGTCTTGCATCGCAGAGTTTTCGTTTCCAGTCTTCGATGTTTTTATTGTTGGTATGGCCGTAATGATCTTTTTAGCTTATTACAAGCACAACACTGCTGCCACAATAGCGGCTGTTTCTGTTCTGAGGATTTGTTTTCCTAAACTTATTGAATAAAAATTGTGTTCACTTGTGTTTTCGAGCTCTTCTGGAGTAAAGTCTCCCACAGGACCGATATAGAGGTTTATAATTGAGTGCTCAGTGTTCATGGTTGAGAGTGTCTTTGGAATCGTTTGGGAGTTTTCTTCGAGGCTGGCGATAAGGTTTGCTCCTTCATTTGCAAGACATTCTTCGAGAGTCATTGGTGGGTTTATGGTTGGGAGTTTTGTTCGGCCGGATTGTTCAGCGGCTTCTTTGATAATTCGCTCTAAACGTTCTGGTTTGCGGAGTGATTCAACTTCTGTTCTGTCGGTAAGGAGAGGTGTGTAAGAGGCGATGCCTATTTCTGTGCATTTTTCTAATATCAGTTCCCAACGGGCTTGGTTTTTGAGTGGTGGGACATACAGGTGGATTGCTTTTGCTGAGCTGATATCGAGAACATGTGTTGTTTTTGTTATCTCGGCCTCACAGACAGATCGGCTGACGGTAACCCACTGAGCTTGGTATTCGTGCTCGGTATTATCACACAAGATGACCAACTTACCAGCGCGCATTTTCAGGACTTTGCTGATTTGGTGACAGAGGTCTTTGTCAGTTGAGCTGAAAGAGTTGCCATTGATGGTGGAGGAGTCGACGAAGAAGCGATGCATGGGGAAGGGAGGGTTAGTGGCCTTGGAGACGTTAGGGACCTTAGGAAGTGTAGACGGGGAGAGAGGTGCTGGCAAGAGCGATAAGGTAGTGAAGCTTCTTGAAAGGAGGAAACCATACGTTTCGTCATTCTGTCATTTAGAAGGCCGAAGAATCTTTTTTGATAGGGCTTAGGGCACTCTTTTGGAAAGGAGTAGTGGTCAAGAGATGTAATGTATTAACGCTCATCCTCATTGCTTGTAGAGATTGTTTCTAGATCAAAGCTGAAGGAGCGAATGTTGAGGGATGTGGGTTTTTTATGGAGGTTTTTGGCAAATATTTTAGCGAGGCGCTTGAATCGAGCGATTTGAACTTGGTTGGCTTTTGGGGTATAGAGGTCAAAGCTGATACTGTATGTTTTGATTTTTGTGAAATCTTTGTTTGTTTGTAGTTGTTCGTCATCTGGAAAGTTCCAGGTGATATGGAGATTTTTTGTTGAGCATTCTGCTGGAAGATTTTTCTTGAAGAAATTATCCCATTCGAGGCTGAGTTTTTCGTGGTGTTTTTGAGCATCTGTTTGGCTGGCAACTGTTGGGGCATCACCATTTTGAAGAAAGACCCATATTAGATCTATTTGGTCTGATGGAAACAGTCTATTGATTTCTTTTTCGTATTTTATTTTCAGGTCTTCAGTGAAATCTTTTCCAGCTGTCAGGGAAAAGATGATTTTTGTTGCCCATTGATTAGTATTTCCTAGCTCTATTTCTCCTACGCTTAGATCGATGATGATGGCTTCAGGGAAGTTTTCACTGAGATATTTTTCTATTGTACTGCGTATTTCTCGTTCTCGAGGGATTTTTTCTTCTGATTCCTCTTGCTCTCTTGAGATAATGGATGCGATAGGGATGATTTCTACAGAAAAATTGACGTTTCTACCGAGCGCTTGACCCAGTTGTTGGCGAATAGATTCACGTGTTTCTGAGAAGAAATTTTCAGCTTCGGGGATTTTAATAGTTCCAAGCATTTCGACAGATTTATCGTCGAAATCAGTGATAAATAAAGACTCGAGTCGTGCTTTTGGAATATTTTCTGTGAGAGATGTTGTAATGACTTTTCGAGCTTCAGTTTCGATGATGATTTTTTCAGAAATATCGACTAATGAAGAATAAAGAGGTACTGAAATGAAGACCATGAGACTCAGCATTACCGCAAAATTTTCGATGGTTTGCCATTGCTTGTCTTCTGTATGAGGATTAAACCCATACATCAAAAAAATGATGATCCCGACAAAGAGAATCGCAAAGAGATTGGTCATAAAGAGGAAAAATGCACCTCCTGCAGCACTGAAGTTCATTAGAGAGATTTCTATACCGACTACTGCTAGTGGCGGCATAAGTGATGCAGCCATGGCTACTCCAGCTATACTTTCCGAGAGTTTTTTGTAGGAGAGGGCAAGAATTGCAATGATAGCTGAAGCTATTGCGATAAAGAGATCAAGGATGTTTGGTGATGTTCTCGCTAAGATTTCTGTTGTTTCTACTCTGAGTGGAATGATCCAGGCAAAGAGTGCTGCAATGGAAATAGAGATGATGATGGTCCAAATGAGGAGTTTTCCCGCGCTAAAGAATTTATTGGCTTTTCCAGTAGTAAGGCTGAAGGCTACTCCTTGAATAGGACGGAGAAGTGGAGCGATGAGCATTGCTCCGATAATGACCGCCACAGAGTTTTGAAGGAGTCCAAAGGTTGCAATTAGTGTGGAAAGAACCACCTGAACCCAATAGAGTTGATCAGATTGTGATTCTTTGCTGACGTGAGCTGTGAGTTTTTCTTTCTCTTTTTTTTGTAATTTTAAGAATGCTACTTTGTTCCACATGGACTGTGGGATTTTTGGGTCTTCGGTAAGTTTTATGCCATTGTTCGTTCTTGCCATATTGTCGATTGAAATCAGTAGTATTGTACCTTTTCTTGGGGTAGTCTTCTCCTGATTTATAGTGACTATGAGTATTTTTCAGGCTGTAGTATTGGGTTTTCTTCAGGGGGTGACGGAGTTTCTTCCAGTCAGTAGTTCGGGGCACCTCGTGCTGGCTGAGACATGGTTTGGTTTGGAAGTGGAAAAATTGTTGAGTTTTGATGTGGTATTGCATGCGGGGACACTCGTGGCGTTGTTGGTGTATTTTAGGAAGGATATTGTTGAGATGTTTTATGAGTTGATTAGGAGGCCGAAGTCCTCGAAGAAGGGAGTCTGGCTATTGATTGTGGCGACAATTCCTATTGTGATCTTTGCTCCTTTTATGAAGGATCCAATAGAGCAGGTTTTTCGAGCCCCTCAGGTGGTAGTGATGATGTTGGGAGTGACGGCAGTTTTCTTGGCGATGGCTGAATTGATTGGGAAACGGCAGAATAAGCAGTTGAAGTCTTTTGGCGTAGCACTTTTGATGGGTGTATTTCAAGTTTTAGCTGTTATCCCTGGTGTTTCAAGGAGCGGATCGACGATTGTGGGAGGTTTGTTGGGGAATCTCACGCGTGAAGAGGCGGCAAGGTTTGCTTTTTTGATGGCGATTCCGGCTATTGGTGGGGCGATGGTTTTTTTGAGTAAAGATTTACTTGAGGCTTTTGGTTCTTCTACAACTGTTGGGACTTTGGGGGTTGAACATTTGATGGTTGGTTTTTTTACTTCAATGGTAGCGAGTTTTGGGTGTATTTACGGGATGCTTCACTTCTTGCGTAAAAGAAGCCTTTGGTGGTTCGTGGGGTATTTGGCTTTGCTGAATGTGGCATGGGTGTTTTCGGCATTGAGCTTTTAGGCTTTCATGTAGTGGTGTTTCTTGGTATGATTAAAGTATGAATCTCTTCATACTTTTTGCTTATGCCAACTCTTGTTCAAAAGGTTACGGTTTCCTTACAACCTGATGTGTTAAAAACTATCGATAAGCTGCAAAAACGACTTAAATATAAGAGCAGAAGTGCTGTTATTGATTATTTGGTGCGGACTGAAAAGAAAAAAGCTTATTATGCTGAGGTTCATCGACAGGCTCAAATTGATGCATCTGATGCTGAATATCAGAGTAAAAAATCTGATTTTGCTGCTGTAGTGAGTAGAAATGCTATTGATTCTATAATTGAAGACGATGGAGAAGATTATTCGACGTGGTGATATTTTCTTGATTGATTTTAGTCCTTCAAGAGGCAGTCAACAATCAGGTCTCAGGCCTGGGGTTGTTGTTCAGTGTGATGCGATGAACGCTACTTCCACTAAGACTGTTTTGGTTTGTCCCTTTACGTCAAACTTGAGAAGAAAAGATTTTTATTATAATACCTCTGTCCGAAATACTAAGGGGAATGGTTTAAAAAAAGAGTGTGTTATTCTTGGAGACCAGCTAACAGTGATCAATACAACGCAATTTAAGCATAGGATTGGAAACCTTTCGGAATCTGACATGAGGTTCCTTAATAGGGCTTTGATGACTATTTTAGAGTTGTTTTAGCCTCTGCTTCTCAATCTGTTTATTCTTTCCATTATTGGTGGATGTGTAGAGAAGACTTGAGTGAGAAAGGATTCTTGTTTGAGTTGCTTGGTAGTTTCTCCTCGAGGTTCTTTTTTTGGATTAGCAATGAAGAGATGAGCAGCGGAATTCATACGGTCAGCGGATTCTACTCTTGGGTCGGCTGATATTTTTTCAAGGGCACTAGCAAGTGCTTCTGGGTTTCTGGTATAGAGGCAGCCAGTGGCATCAGCTAAGTATTCTCGGTTACGAGACATAGCAAGCATAAGCAGGTGAAGGATAGGACGACCTATTAGATAGATGACGATACCTGCGAGAATGATTCCTCCAGCTTTTTTTCCACGAGCACGCATCATGACTTCACCGAGCATGGCGACAATCCCAATGACAGTAATGAGGATGAGTTGAAGACGAATATCATAATTAGCAATGTGTCCGAGTTCGTGAGCAACGACGGCTTCGAGCTCGCCTTTGTTGAGTTTTTTAATGATTCCTGTGGTGAGACAGATGATACTCTTTTCAGGATTTCTTCCGGTTGCAAAGGCGTTGAGGCTTTCGTCATTGATAATGTATACTTTTGGGTTTGGAAGCCCGGCTGCGATAGCGATATTTTGGACGAGGTTGTAGACTTCGAATTGCTCCTTTCGTTTGATGGGTTTTGCCCCAACAAAAGAGGTAATCATTTTGTCTCCGAAGAAATAGGAAACGAGTGTCCAGAGAGATATGATGATGAAAAGACCTCCAGAAACAAAGGGAAAGACTTCTAATGGTGCTTTGAGGATGAGCAAGACAGCTCCAGTTATTATAAGGCATACCAAGAAGAACAGGATCAAGATGAGCACTGTTCTTCTGTTGTTGGATGAAATTTGTTTATAGACGTCCATGGTATGCGAATAGTGATTCGAACGGCTCATTGACCCCTAACCCCTTGAGGGGCGAAGCATACACCTTGCTTCGAATCTTTGAATAGTATTATTGAGGCGTTCCGTCAGTTTTTGGAGCTCCAGGTGTAGATGTCGTTTCAGTAGGTGTTTCTGTCGTTGGTGCTTCAGGTGTATTAGGTGCTTCTGGAGTCGTTGCAGGAGCTGGTGCTACAGGTGCAGTTGATGTGGGGGCAGGAGTTGCTGTTGGACTTGATGCAGGAGTTGCAACTGGCTCGGGACTAGCTGTTCCTACAGCTGGAGCGGTTTTTTTTGCCATGTTGAAGTCAACTTTTGGAGCTTCTTTTACTTCTGCTATTTCGTCTTCATCGAGTTCGAAGAATTCTGTTACTTTTGCTCCAGCAAACCCTGCAAAAAGCATTCCTGGAAACTGTTGAATCATGGTATTGAGACCGAGAACAGTAGAATTATAGAATCTCCGTGAAGCGGCAATCTTGTCTTCAGTATCTGTTAATTCAGCCATTAGGTTGTTGAAGCTTTCGTTGGCTTTGAGGTCTGGATAAGCTTCTGAGAGGGCATTGATATTGAGTCCTCCCATTGCTGCACTGAGGTTTCGCTCAGCGGATTGAACAGCTGCAAGCCCTCCGTTTTCTGCTTCTTTAGCAGCATTACGTGCTTGAATAACTTTTTCAAAGGTTTCTGATTCATGAGACGCGTATCCTTTTACGGTTTCTACGAGGTTTCCGATAAGGTTGTGTCTGCGCTTGAGCTGGACATTGATGTCACTCCAAGCTTCACCTACTCGGACTTTGAGTTTTACAATTTTATTGAAGTAGATCATTGTGATCCCTCCGATGACTGCTGCGAAGAGAAGTATTGCGAGGAAAAGTTCCATGATTCAGAATTAAATACATAATATAAAGAGATTGTATGGTTTTTTTGAAGTCTTGGGAAGTAAAAAATGCTATACTATCCTTGTCTTTAAGCCTTTCTATGAAAGTTATACTCCTTGCTGGAGGCCAATCAAAACGTGTTAAGCCAATCGAAGACAAGTGTTTTGTTCGTGTTTGTGGGAGGTATTTGATTGAGCATCAGCTGGAAGCTCTCGGAAAGGCGGGGTTTGATGATGTGGTGATTGTAGGGAATGCGAATAATCTTGAGAGATTAGGTGAGTTGGCAGTTGGTGGTGTGCAGATAGTAGTTGTGGAGCAAGTAGACCTTGATGGAGGCATGATGGCGGCTATGCAGGCGGCGAAGACAGAAGTGATTGATGAAGAGGCAGTATTTGTCGTGAGTTCAAATGATATTGTTGAAGATCAGTTGTGGCAGGATGTACGGACTGTTCTTGATGAGAGAACTGGTGATGATGGATTTATGGTGGGGTACAAGGTTCAGAGATACTTCCCTGGAGGATATTTACAATTGAATGATGACGGATATTGTCAGTCTTTAGCTGAAAAACCAGGTGAAGGGAACGAACCTTCTGACCTAGTGAATTTGGTGATTCATTTGCATAAAGATGTGAAAGGATTGTATGCGGCATTGGAGGCAGCGAGCTCTGAACACGATGATGTTTATGAAGTCGCTCTTCAGCAGCTTTTTGATGAACAAAAAAAGTATTCAATAGTTGAGTATGATGGTTTTTGGCAAGCGGTAAAGTACCCTTGGCATTTCCTTCGATTGAATGAATTTTTTCTTGGGAAGTTGGAGCGATCTATTTCTTCGGAAGCTCAAATATCTGAAACAGCGGTGATTCAAGGAGATGTGGTGATTGAAGCTGGTGTTCGAGTATTTGAATATGCGGTGATCAAAGGACCAGCGTATCTTTCTACAGGAACTATTGTTGGGGATCATGCGAAGCTTCGTGAAAGCTCTGTAGGGGCGGGGAGTATTGTGGGAGGTTCGGCTGAGGTGACACGGTCTCTTCTCGGAGACAAGGTCGAGACACATGATAACTTTGTAGGAGATTCGGTGCTTTCAGACGAGACCTGGTTTGGTGCGGGGACGATTACGGCAAATTTTCGATTGGATAAAAAGAACCTTCAGTTGGAAATAAGAGGTCAGAAGGTTGATACACATCGGGACAAGATTGGAGTGATTACGGGTGAGAGAGTGAAGGTGGGGATTAATTGCTCGACAATGCCAGGAGTGAGGATTGGGTCTGATTCTATTCTTGATGCTGGATTGCGAGTGAATCAGGATATACCGAAGAAGAGTTATGTGAAGAATGGGCAGATTTTGGATGTGAGGAAGAACAAGGTCTGGTGATTGTTTTTTATTAGAACAACTCTGTACGCTATGTGTGTTATGTTATTTCGATAGCATCTTATATAAAAATGTTTGTGAAAGGATCATAAATATGATAAATAGGCTTGTTATAAGTTCACTTATCGCAAGAAGTGTTTTTGTTAAAGGGATTATTTCTTGTCGTGGTATGTCTGAGAAGGTTTTTTGAAATTGGGTTAGAGCATGTTGCAAACCTGATGAAATGATAAAATCTGCAATAAATGCAATAAGTAGAAAACTAACTACTGTTTTCCATTTTTTCGATACAATTTCGGTGCTTTTTAGTAGTATTTTTTTTCCAGTTAATTTTTTATCAATTGATATTTGTAATATGAATGTCCAGCTTACTAATAGATATGCTACTAATCCGAGTGCAGATATTCCCAATAAAACTATAGGGGTAAACATTATATTTGTATTCAGGATAACTTGTAGAAAATGCAAAGCATATAAAAAAACAATAACTATTATTATGGGTATTCCTGCTCTGATGAATGCTTCTAAGGATTTTTTGAAATTTTTTGCGCTTTTTTCAAATAATTTATTGAGTGAATCTTTAGGTTTGAAAGCTAGTTGTACAATGGTTTGGTAAGTAAATAAGCTAATTAAAAATGTAATTAGTCTCAAAATTGAATTATTTGAATAAGAGCTAAAGTACATGTTCCCTGCTAATAATACAGAGAGAAAAAGGATATGATTAAACCTGTTGATTATTATTGATCCTGCCTGTTTGAAAGACAGAAAAATTTGTCTAGATATTTGCATTTTGGTGTATGATTATTATTTATACTTTATTGTTTTTTGAGCTGCTGTCCAATGTTATAGTTTACAACTTTTTTAGCATATTTCCTGCTCTTTGCAGTCCCTCTAGCGTCCCCGTATCCAGCCAAGTCCCATTGAGCTTTGTTCCATGGATCTCTTCGTCTTTGTGCATCAGGTTTAGCGCATCGATGAGACGGATTTCTCCACTGCCTGAGTTTTCTTTTTCAAGGTATTTCCAGATATTCTTTGTGAGAAGGTAGCGCCCAATGATAGCGAGATTTGATGGGGCTTCTTCAGGAGTTGGTTTTTCGACGAAGGTGTTGATGATGAAGTCGTCGATTTCCTCGTGAGGTTCGATAATGCCGTAATGGGAGACATCATTGGGGTTGATTTCTTGGACAGCGACGATAGTACGTTCAACTTTTTTGTTCAACTGAATAATCCGTTCTATCGCGTTTTCACCAGTGTAGAGGCAGTCTCCGAAAATAACTAAAAAAGATTCCTCGTCATCGAAGAGTTCTTTTGCCTGGAGTATGGCATGACCGTCTCCTTTTTGTTCTTCTTGCCTGACGAAGTGAAAGGTGGCGAGGTTTCGTATTTTTTTTAGATATTCTGCTTCTTTGTGTTTGCCTCGTTTCAGGAGTTCATCGTCGTACCAGCTGTGTTCGCTGAAGTATTCTTCTACGAGTTCTTGGCCTTTTGAATAGACAAAAATGATGTCACGAATACCAGCTGCTTCGAGTTCTTCTACAATCCATTGAACACAAGGTTTATCGTGTACTGGGAGCATAGACTTTGGGATCACCTTTGAAAAGGGCAGGAGGCGAGTTCCGAGACCAGCGATGGGAATTATACATTTCATAAAAAATACTGAGGATATTGAGGATACTGAGGATGTAGAGGATGTATTGTGTTTGTTTTTAGTACCCTCAGGATCTTTAGTATCCTTTAACTCATTCATTTTGCAGTGATATATGGTTTAAATCAAAGGGTTTTGCTAGTATTAGTTGTGTGTAACTCCATTCTGTGAAAAAGCCTGAAATTATTCTTCGATTGCTGCGTATTCCACTCGATTTTTTGAGTGTCGTTTCAGCATTTTTGATTGCTTACCACTGGAGATCAACTCCTGAATGGGTTCCATTTGTGAGTCTGTCTAGTCCAAACTTGATGCCTTTTGAAAACTTTGTAGTGTTTGCGTTGCAAGCTGCAATGATGGTGGTAGTGCTGTTTTCATGGGAACGGATGTATGGGCTAAAGAGTTTGAACCGATTACGGAAAGAGTTTCGTAGGATGATGACTATTACCGGGGCAGCTTATACCATTATTATTTTGTACTTTTTTATTGTTGGTATTACCTTCTTTTCTCGATTTATTTTGGGAGTCTCTTTTTTGATGACCATTTTCTTGATGATTTCTCATCGTTTTATTCTTCGGATACTACAACATTTCTTGTGGAAGAGAGGAGTTGGACGTCGAAGAGTTCTTTTTGTAGGTGATGGAAGAGTTTTAGAAGAGTTGGCACAGATTTGGGATATGGATTCAGCTTTTGATGTGTTTGGACGACTGGATTATGAGAAAAAATCTGTTCCGGCCGGAATGACGAGGATTGTGGGGACTTATGATGATCTTCACTTTATTGTACAAAAATCTAAAATTGATGAAGTTGTACAGGTTGGTGATATCAAAGAATCCGCAGAGCTTGTTGAGTATTGTCAGCTGAACCATGTGGAATATCGATTTGTCCCAAATATGCTGGAGGTGCAACGCACGAATACGGAAATTGATTTTGTGAGAGATATTCCTCTCATAACTCTTCGTTCAACAGCTATAAATGGATGGGGGAGGGTGGTAAAGCGTTCAGTGGATATTATTGGCTCTGTGATTGGCTTGGTTCTTTTTTCTCCTTTGATGTTTTTTGCTTCTTTTGGGATTCTTTGTCAGGACGGTGGGCCTGTGATGTACAAGAGCAAAAGAGTTTCGAAGAATAAGACTTTTTGGATGTGGAAGTTTCGTACCATGATAAAAGATGCAGATAAAATGAAGTCAGAGCTTCAAGAACAAAATAGACGTGAAGGTCCTCTCTTCAAGATTGAGCATGACCCACGTATTACTTGGTTTGGTCGATTTCTCCGTAAGACATCTTTGGATGAGCTTCCACAGCTTTGGAATGTGTTGACTGGTGACATCAGTCTTGTCGGACCACGAGCACATTTGCCTGAAGAAATTGAGCAATATGAAAAACATCATCGACGTGTACTGGTCGTGAAAGCTGGTGTAACGGGATTGCCGCAGGTATCAGGAAGAAGTCGCTTGGATTTTGAGCAAGAAGTAAAATTGGATGTGTATTATTTGGAAAACTGGTCCCTGTGGTTGGATCTTAAGATTATTGTGAAGACTTTTGGAGTCGTTTTTGACGGCGAGTAAGAGATTGTATCGATGATTTATTGCGTGAAGTTTGTCGAGGAAGAAAAGGAGTGATTGTTATATTTCTTTTTTTTGTGAGTGCATGCTTGTGGATCTGAAGACATTTGTTTTTTTTTGTTTAAATATTCTTGTTGTTTTCCCGTAATAATTCTTCAACTTCTTTTCTTAAGCGGGCAATAATTTTTAATTCTCTTAAGATTTCTTTTGCTTTTTTAGATTTTGATTTTTCTACACAGCTGATTTCATCTTCAAGGTTCTTGATATTGTATTCAAGGTTTTTTAAAAGAATCATTGGAGATTTCCTGTTAACCCATTTGTTGCTTTTTGCTTTCTGTGGAAAGTCTTCTTCTCGTTTTTTAAGTTTTTGAGAGACTGTGTTAAGAGTTCTTTTTGCCATATTTCTTCTTTTAAAGATTGCACTATATTGTTTCTTTTTCTTTTTGTCAAGGTTCTGTGAAAAAACCCACTGCAGAGATGCAGTGGGTTTTTTTATTGATGTATCTGTCTGTCTAAGGTTTAGAGCATTCCGTTTGCTGAGAAGACTCCAGCGAAGAGAAGACTGATGATAGTCATGAGCTTCACAAGGATGTTGAGAGATGGACCAGAAGTGTCCTTGAAGGGATCACCTACTGTATCACCAATAACAGCTGCTGTGTGAGGATCAGATCCTTTTCCACCGTGAGCACCTCCTTCGATGTATTTTTTTGCATTGTCCCAAGCTCCTCCAGAATTGGACATAGAGATGGCGAGGGTGACTCCTGTCACGAGTGAACCAGCGAGCATACCTCCAAGTGCATTTGCACCAAGAACATACCCTACAATGACTGGGACGACTACGGCCATGATTCCAGGAACCATCATTTCTTTGATAGCAGCAGCAGTAGAGATATCTACACATTTTGCACTGTCACCGACAGCTGTTCCTTCGAGGAGACCCTTGATGTCTCTGAACTGACGTCGGACTTCATCGATCATCGCAAAGGCAGCACGTCCTACAGCTCCCATTGTCATAGCAGCGAACATGTACGGAAGAATTCCACCGATGAAGAGTCCAATAATTACTTTTGGTTCGAGAATGTTGATGGCACTGAGGTTTGCAGCTTCTGCATATGCTGAGAAGAGAGCGAGTGCTGTGAGGGCAGCAGATCCGATAGCGAATCCTTTTCCGATAGCAGCAGTTGTGTTTCCAACAGAATCGAGTGCATCTGTTCGTTTTCGGACAGACTTGTCGAGTTCAGCCATTTCTGCAATTCCTCCGGCGTTGTCAGCTACAGGACCGTAAGCATCGATTGCGAGTGAGATTCCGAGAGTAGAAAGCATTCCTACTGCTGAGATAGCGATACCGTAGAGACCAGCAAATGTATGGCTGAGGTAGATCGCTACGATGATCAAAAGGATTGGAATAGCAGTTGATTGGTATCCGAGAGCGAGACCAGCAATGATGTTGGTTGCGGCTCCTGTTTCAGAAGCTTTAGCAAGATTTTTTACCGGTGCATGATGATCTGAAGTGTAGTATTCCGTGATGAGCCCGATGAGTACCCCAATGACGAGACCACTGATAAGAGCGATATAAACATTGGTTCCTTCTGCTCCCATGAAATGTTGGGTGAGAAACCATGTTCCGATAGCAACTAATAGAGATCCTATCCCAAGACCTTTTTGCAAAGCTCCGTGGACTTTTGCTTCGCTCTTGGCACGGACAAAGAAGGTTCCAATGATAGAACAAAGGATTCCGAGAGTAGCTACTGCAATAGGAAGGTAGACCCCATTCATTTCGTAGACACTGTACCCAATGACCATCGCTGCGATAAGAGATCCGACGTATGATTCAAAGAGGTCAGCTCCCATACCTGCAACATCTCCTACGTTGTCTCCAACGTTATCTGCAATTACTGCAGGGTTGCGAGGATCGTCTTCAGGGATTCCTGCTTCGATTTTTCCAACAAGATCAGCTCCTACATCAGCAGCTTTTGTGAAAATACCTCCTCCTACACGAGCAAAGAGAGCAATAGAAGAAGCTCCAAAGGCGAATCCAGCGAGGACACTGAGGGTGTCTGGTACGCTGAGACCTGCATGAGTTGTAAAGATATAGTAGACCAGTGTGAGTCCAAGAAGACCGAGTCCTACAACACTGAGACCCATTGTTGCTCCAGATTGGAAAGCGATACGGAGAGCGTCACTGAGACTTGTTCGAGCAGCTTCGGTTGTTCGGACGTTTGCAGCAGTAGCTGTTTTCATTCCGATGAATCCAGCGAGGACACTACAGAGTGCTCCTGAAACAAAAGCGATAGAAGAGTACATTCCTTCATTAAAAGCTGTTTCTGGTTTGTCGAGTAAGAAAAAGAGTAGAACTGCGACTACTCCAACAAAAATTGAAAGGACTTTGTATTCTCTCTTCAAAAATGCCATAGCTCCTTTGGCGATCTGATCGGCGATCTGAGTCATTTTTTCAGTTCCCGTCGATTTTTTTAAGATCAAACTATTGAAGATGAAAGCGGTCACGAGTGATAAGACACCGGCTCCCATAGCGTAATAGATTTCCATAGAGGTGTATGGTTAAGAGTTATTAATTCTTGGAGATTGTAGCAGGTTGGGGATTTGACGTCTAGTATTGGGAGGAGATTGGATAGTCGAGATGATCTAGGGTTGGTTGTCTTCTGACTGGAGATGAGAGAGTGTTGGGCTTTAGTCAGAGACGTGGAGTCAGCAATAGTTATTGGTGTATTTCTTGAACACAATTCTTGACTTGTCAGAATAAGGTGGAGTTGATACGGTTTGTATATTCGTCATTTTGTACAAAACACTATGCAGGTTTATTCAAAAACAGATGCTCGTCAGAATTTTGCTACACTTTACAATTCCGTGAAGTTTGGAGGGAGTGTGGTGGGTGTAGGAAGAGGGAAAATTAAAGTAGAAGGGAAAATCATGCCTGAAGTGATCATGGTGCGAATGCCGACACCTGATGATATTGAAGTATTGCGACAGGATATCCGAGGCTTTAAAAAAGCTCTTCAAGAGTGGCTGATGAAGAAGATTGCTGAGGAATTGGAGTAAAGCTCCATTGAGGAATTGAAAAAAGCCTCATACTGCTTTATTTCAGCAATAGTGGCTTTTTTATATTCTGAGCTATGGGGTTTTGAATTATTTTTTTAGTTTCTTTGTAACCGTTTTCTTTACAGCTGAAACTTTTTTCTTCGTTCTAGATTTTGCCTTTTTGGTCGCTTTTTTGATTTCAGATTTGGCTTTTTTTATGTCTTTTTCAATTTCTTTAGTTGCTTGTTTTTTCCATCCATCAATTTTTGATTTGGCTTCTTTTCCATACTCGTTTCCGTATTTTTCGATATCTTTTCGTACTGCTTCACCTGCTTTTTTAAGAGGGCCTTTTATAGTATTCCAAAAGTTGGTTGCCATAGCTTTTGCTTCTTCCGCTACTATCTCTGCTTTGTCTTCATTACTTTTCTTTTGTTTCATTTTTTTACGAATATTACTACCGTCTTTTGTGCTGAAAAGCATTCCGAGGATTGCTCCTCCACTAAAGAGAAACGCATTTTTTAGAAGTTTGAACATATTGTTGAATTAGGAATAATGAGCTTTGAGCTCTATTGATGGTTATTATTTTAGCCTTGATATGCAGACTCGCAATGAATTTGGATGGCGAAATCGATTAATGCTCTTTTAATATTCCTCCATAGTCGAAATATCTCCTACATCTTCTCCGAGCTCTTCTTGTTTTAGCACTCTTCTCATGATCTTCCCAGACCGAGTTTTTGGAAGTTTTTCCCTGAACTCAATTTCTCGAGGGTAGGCGTGGCCTGCGAGTTGTTTTTTGGTGAATTGTTGGATTTCTTCTTTGAGTGTGTCACTTCCTTCGAATCCAGGGTTGAGTTTGATGAAGGCTTTGATGATGGCTCCTCGCATTTCATCTGGTTTTCCGATGACTCCTGCCTCTGCTATGGCTGGGTGAGCTACGAGAGCTGATTCGACTTCAAAAGGTCCGACGCGTTCTCCAGCAGTCTTGATGACGTCGTCGTCTCTTCCAATGAACCAGAAATAGCCGTCAGTGTCTTTTTTCCCTTTGTCGCCGGTGAGGTACCAGTGTTGTATGCCTTGTGGACCTTTGGCTTCTCGGAAGTAGGACTTGAATTTTTCTTCGTTGCCCCAGATCATTTTCATCCGTGAGGGCCAAATGCTTTTCAGGGCAATGTCGCCTTCTTGCTCAGGTTCGAGTTCAATGCCTTTTGGATCTATAATGGCGGCTTCGATACCTGGGAAAGGTTTTCCCATTGATCCCGGTTTGATGTCCATACTTGGATAGTTTGCGATGACGATGGAACCGGTTTCGGTTTGCCAGTAGTTGTCGTGGATGGGGAGATTGAGATGTTTTTTTCCCCAAACGATGGCTTCTGGGTTTAAAGGTTCTCCGACGCTCGCCATATACCGAATGGAGGACATGTCGTATTTTTCTAGGATTTCTGGTTTTGTCATAAGCATGCGGATGGCGGTAGGGGCGGTGTACCAGATGCTGACTTTGTGTTTTTCGATGATGCTGTACCAGGTATCGGGATCGAATCTGCCTCCATGGACGATCTGAGTGGTGCCATTGGACCAAGGACCGATGATCCCATAGACGACCCCTGTGACCCAGCCTGGATCTGCAGTACACCAGTAGATATCTTCGGGTTTGATGTCGAGGATCCATTTTGAGGTAAGGTGTTGCTGGACAATATCTCCGTGCGCATGGATGACTCCCTTGGGCTTCCCAGTGGTTCCAGATGTGTAGAGCATATAAGATGGCGAATCTTCGTCGAGGTGGGCGCATTCGAATTCTTCTGAAGCCTTGCTCATGAGGTTATGATAGCTGAGCGGCTCTATGGACCCCCCGGTCCCTTTGAAAGGGGTAGACCCAGCTGCATCTGTTACAATTATTTTTTTTAAGTGGGGGAGTTGGTCTTTGACTTCATTGACCCGTTCAAGAAGTTCAGAGGTGGTGATGAGTACTTTTGCTTTGCTGTCTTTCAGGCGATCCTCAAGGGCTTCTTTTCCAAAAGCGGCAAAGAGGTTTCCGGCAATGGCTCCGAGTTTGAGCGTACCGAGAAAGCTGATGTAAAGCTCTGGGATGCGAGGGAGAAACATAAAGACGCGGTCACCTTTTTTGATTTCTAGTGATTTGAGAGTATTGGCAAATTGATTGGTCTGCTTGATCAGGTCTCCGTAGTTGAAGGTTTGTTCTTTGTTGTTGGTATCGATAAAGATGAGGGCTGTTTTGTTCTCAGTCTCAGTTCCTTTGTGTTTGTCGAGAGCATTATAAGCGGCATTCAGAGTGCCGTCCTCGAAGTAATGAATTTCTTTTTTCATTTCCTCCCAGTCGAAGTTTGAATAGGCTTCTTCGTAGTCTGGAAGGTTTGGCGTGATTTTGTGTTCTGATTTTTTAATGGTGGGGTAGTTCATTTCCGATTTTTATTAGGGAATATTTACTCTTCATCCATAATGATTGGAATGACGCGGCTGCGGTCGTCTTCGATAATGGGGAGTTCTATTCTTAGGATGCCTTTCTTGTAAAAGGCAGCTACCTTGTCGATATTGACGCTGATGGGAAGGACGATAGATCGGCTGAATTTGCCCCAAGAGACTTCTCGTGAGAAATAGTTTTGATTAGAAACATCTTCTTCGAGTTTTCGTTCTCCTTTGATGGTGAGGATATCATCGCTAATAGCAACATTGATGTCTTCAATGGTGATACCTGCAATAGGTGCAAGGATAATGAGTTTGTTTTTGTGTCTGAAGACGTCTACTGCGAGAGGTGTTCCATTGTCGTTTGTCATCATGGCTTGTTTTTGGAGTGGCGTCGATATTTTTCTGGTGGTGAAGAGGGACATGGGGCAAGTAAGACTTCAAGAGTAAAAATGGTACTAGTATCGTACTGCTGAATGAGAGTTCTCACAAAATTTTCGAATTATCAAATACTCGAATTATCGAATGGTATTTGAATGAAAAACAAAGCCCTTGTTATTCATAGGTGCCGAAGAATCTTTCCCGACAGGACTTGATGGAGTTCCTCTGTTGACTCTATGTCTTTGACTTGAGCTCATCAACCTTCCGTCTCCAGTCAGAGGTGTGGACCCAGCAATTCATTATGTGTTTTAGAGGTACTTTTTCTTGTTCACATTGTGTTCTTCATTCGTTCGTCCGTACCGGATTTGTCCATCGTTTCCGTGAAGGTAGAAATAGTACTCACTTTCTTCAGGATTGATGGCGGCTTTGAGGGAGCTGAGGCTGAAGTTGCTGATAGGTCCGGGAGGGAGTCCTTTAAATCTTCTGGTGTTGTATTTAGAATCGATTTCGAGGTCGGTGATGGTGAGAGGCTCAGTCCATTTGTCTACGGCATATCGAACCGTCGCGTCGACTCCGAGTGGCATACCTTCTTTGAGTCGTTTCCAGAGGATGCCTGAGATGATGTTTTTTTCTGAGTTTTTTCGAGATTCCTTTTCAATGAGAGAGGCCATGGTGACAATTTGGTGAATGGAGTAGCCACTTTTTGCGATATCAGATATGAGTCCACTAATTTTTTGATTGAAATTATTGAGCATTCGTTCTACGAGTTGTTGAGCATTGGCAGTCTCTGGATCAATGAAATAAGTGTCGGCGAAGAGGTATCCTTCGAGGGATTGGTTGTTGGGCTTCGAGTCGAGAAATCGAGATGGTTCAAAGGGGCAGTCTTTGGCGCATTGTTCAAAGCTACCTGCTGGGAGAATTTTTTTTTCGCTGAGGTATGCGTCTACTTGACCGAGGGTAAGTCCTTCACGGATGGTGAGGACGACTTCGTCACTTCTAGATTTTGTGAGGAACTGCGCTATTTCTGGGATAGTGTAGGATTTTTTGAGGACGTATTTTCCTGCTTCTAGTTGAGGCGCTATGTTTTCTTCTTTGATGTATTTGTAAAAGGCCCATTCAGACACAATAAGCTCAAGTTGCTCGAGACGTTTTGAAATATCAGCACCTGTTTCACCTTTTTCTATACTAAAGTTGATTCGTGCTGAAGACCCAGAGTCTACTGGAGTGAGCAAATGGTTTTCGTAGAGGTTTCCAAAATAGGTATAAGTGGCTGCACCGCCAATGAAAAGAAAGGCTGAGATCAAGAGGAGAAGAGTTTTCCATTTGGTTTTCCTCATAAGAAAGGACGGTTAAGGCTATTTGGACGGTTACGACGGTTAGGATAGTGCATTGAACCCCGAAAATCATTAAAAAAGCTAAGGACATGCCCTAGCTTTTTTTAATGATCAGTTCTTAATAGTTCTGATTGTTGTACTCATCTTAAATGTCCTTTCTTTTATGCTTGTGGGGCGTTTGGTCCTGGGGGAGTAGCTGGTCCTCCGAGTCCCATACCACCCATGATGTCTTTCATTTTTTCTGCAGCAATTCCTTGAGATTTTTTTACGGCTTTGTTCATCGCAATAACAATATCTTTCCCGATTTGCTCTTGTTTTCCTTCGTAATAAGCAAAATCGATTTCACATGAAATAGCTACTTGTTCACCATTTATGGTGACTTTAACTCCTCCTTCTGTTGATTCGATATGGATATTTCCGAGTTCGTCTTTGATTTTTTTTGCTTGTTTTTGGAGCTCGTAGAGCTCTTTTGCTTGGTCAAACATTCCCATAGTGTTGAATTATTGAGTAGAAATACGGCCTTTATTTTATCGCATTATTCGCCAATCGGCAATCCAAGAGCAATATATGCCATTGTTATTGCGAATCCAATAGAAAGAAAGATGAAGAACCCAATGACTCCAATTTTGAAACTGCTCCAGCCTGTGGCTAAATGAGCTCCATTTTTTATTTTTTGTTCAATTTTTTTTCTTTGATAGTGATCTTGAAGAGCTACGAGTACAAAGAGGCAGGGGAGGTTTATGAGGCTTGAGGATCCTTTGTCGAGAATATTTACAATGTTTTCTGGGAGGTAGAAAGCTCCTAAAAAATAGAAAAACGTGGCTAAAAGACTGGTTATGAGTGTGTTTCGATAGGCATCTTCATTCCCGAGGTTTTTAAAATTTTCAGCGAGCATGTAGGCTCCTGAAAGTGGACCAGTTAAGAAAGTTACCCATCCTATCGCTCTTTTTGAATAGAATGTTTTTCTTTGTTCTTTTAATGGAGAAGGAGGATTGTTCATGATTTTACAATTAACTTCATTTTTTATTTTATCGTATATTGTTATTTTTGTATAATAATTTTGTTCACTTGGATGACTTTAGAAAAGTGCCTCGTATTTTTTTTGTAAAATAGACTAATTTTAGTGTGTAATGGTACTAAAATCAGTAGTTATCGTGCCACAGCAATACGCACAAGTGAAAATTAATCTTTCACATAGTTTAAAAGCTTTACTGAAGCCTCAAGCTGATCGTTTTCGATTTTCTGTTTCGGCTTATACTAAGCTGCTTATTGCCAATGAGGTGAAGCAGGCGAATATGCCTCTCATGGGTGCTCGTAAACGGTTTCTTGAGTCTGAGAAGGAATCTCTTGATGACAAAGATCAAATAGTTTTGGAGTCACATGGTGATATTGATACATTTTTTGATGATTTATAGATGATTTTGTTGTTACATTTAGTTCTGAATTCGTCCGAAAACTAAGAAAATGGACTCAAAAGAATGCTACGACAAAGAAAGAAAAATTAAGAAGTCATAAAAATATTTCGAAAGTGCCCTTTTGATCCAGTTTTGAAAGCTCATAAATTAGTATGCGGACTTAAAAATAAATGGTCTTTTTCGGTGGAAAAGGATCTTTGGGTTGTCTGTTTTTTTGTAGGAGGGGATTAGGTGACCTTTATTGATATTGGTACTTATGAAGAGGTGTATCATAAACAATGGCCATATGATTTTTCGTTCAATACAAAGAAGGCGAGGATTATGATCCCCGCCTTCAGATGTATTGTGCTTCTTTTAGTCGCTCTAGAAGATCACTTCATCGATATAGTTTACATCTTCTTTTTGTTCACCAGACAGTTTGATGAATTTCTTTGAGTCTGTGGTTTTGAGGTCGTATGAACGGACATAGTCTGGAGAGATAGAGTAGAGGTACTCACCAATGTAGAGCAGACGTTGGATCATCCGTCCACTGTATTGCCAAATATTACCGTTTTCAAAGGCGGAGTCGTCTTCCATATGAGTGACTTTCCCACGTAGTTCAAACCCTGTGTCTTTGTCGATACTGTAGACATAGGCCCCTTGGAAAACAGGTTCGCCGTAGCTGTTTGGTGCAGCGTTTTCTTTATCCTTTATTTCGTGCACCGTTACGGGGAAGGCGAGGAGGTTTTTTTCTTTATCAAAGAGGAGAGCTTTGTGATTGTGGAGGACTTCACTTTCTGTTCCTCGGTCTCCGATCATTTCGACGAACTTTTCTTTTGGGTTTTCTACATCGCTGACATCAAAGAGAGCGATCTTCATGCCTTGATACCAGGCGAAGTCTAGATTTCTGCTTTCTTGCATGTCGTTTGATGCTTCGACGGCGTCTTTTCCAAACCCAATGATGTGGTTTTCATCATAGGGGTGAATGTAGTCGCTGTATCCAGGGATCTTGAGTTTTCCGAGAATCTTTGGATTGGTATGGTCTGAAACATCAAAAACAAAGAGGGGGTCGACTTTCTTGAAGGTCACCATGTAGGCTTTTGCCCCCATGAACCTGACTGAGTAAATTCGTTCACCTGGAGCGATCTCTGTGACTTTCCCTTTGATGTTCATCGTTTGATTGTCGAGGACAAACATATTGCTAAAGGACTTGTCTTGTCCATTGCTCCAAAAGTTTCCTTGAGTGGTGGCAATACGAAAATGGTCATCGTATTCGTCCATTGAGAACTGGTTCAGGATATTTCCTGGTACGAATCCTTGGTTTTGGTACTCGATTTCATCATCATTGAGACTGAAGCGGTAGATGAGCGTACCGTTGGTTTCTTCGATAACGATATCACGTCCAACGGTTCGTTCTCCTTTGAAATAATGAGGTGCTGCGACGTAGAGATTTTCTCTTGAAGCATAGATATTTTGACTATTCCCGAGGATTACACGACGATTGAGGTCTCCATCGAGGTCAGAGATATCGAGACCAGCGACGATCAGGTAATTTCGTTCGCTGAAGCGAGGGAAATACTGAATCCCGGTACAACGAGTCATCGGCATATCTTCATTTCCATGAGCGGAGTCTTTGAATTGAGGGATGATGATATCGGCAGGTTGGTCGTCTTGGATACGGTAGTAAGGAATGTACTGATTCAAGACAAAGTAGACATTTTTCCCAACCTTTCGAGAGCTTTGGTAGTTCCCTTCCATTTCGATAGCTCGTTGTCTTTTTGGGTTTGAGCGGTTTGAGATATCGTAGAGGTAGGTTTTCATTCGGCTGCTTCCAAAGCTTTGTGGAGCGATCATTCGTGAAGTTGCTGGCCCACCAATGGGATTGAATGGTTCTACTGGCATTGTTCTTGAACGGTATACGCTTCCAATGATGACCATTTGGTCTTTATCAATATAGATTTCAGAAGGATTGAAATCGTCGTCATCGAGTTCTATTGTCGCAATTTCTTTCATTTGTCCGGCTGGGAAAGCATCGATGATTTTCACTGTTTTTCCTCGAATCATGTAGATGTACTTTCCATCGTTTTTAATGATATCAGCTTCGTCTACCCCTTTTACTTGAAGATTCGTTTGAGAAAAGTCATCACTACCAGCTGATGCTCCTGAAGTGTCGGCAACGGCCTCATTTTGAGTCATGCTTTTTGATTCTGATCTTGTTGTGGTTGGTGATGGAGAAGCAAGAGGTATTGCCATGTCTTCTTCCATTTCATAGTACCTTTCTTGATCTCTATCGAGTTCGAGTTTTTCGATAAGGGCGTTGCAAGAGTCGATCTGAGGGAGTTCATTTTCTCGACTATTTCTGTCTGTGAGTTTTGTGAGGCTGAGGCTCTCTTTTTTTGGGTCTTCTTTGACTCGGAAGACGACTTCTGCCATTTCTCCTCGAGTGATACGTTTCCCAAAACTTCGAATAGATTCTGGAATGGCGGACTCGGTTTCTAGTGACTTTACGTAGCGGATATACCAGTCTTCATCTCCAGATTGTTCTGCTGTTTTGAGCCCTTGAGCATTGGCAACGATCTTTGATGCTTCAACAAAATTGACATCTTGGGCTGGTTTAAAGGTGCCGTCTGGATACCCATCGACGATACCTAACTCTTTGGCAACACAGATATATGATGCAAACCAAGCATCCATTGGGATGTCTTCGAAATACATTGAGGTCCAGTTTTTGAGGTCTTTGTCTTTTACACAATCATCAAGTTTTTGTTGAGAGAAGCTTTCTAAAGAACCTGCAACAATTTTTATGAATTCTGCACGATTGATTGTGTAGTCTGGTTTAAACTGTCCGTTTTCATACCCTTGGACGATTCCTTCGTTTCTGAGGTATTCGATAGCCGATTTGTTTTCGTGTTCTTCTGAGACATCAGAAAAAGTTACTCCTAATGCATTGGCCAAATAAGGCATATGAACTAGGAAAAGAGCAATGTGAAGAATCGAAAGAAACTTCTTGAAATATTTTTTCATAATGAAAGATTAATGATCACACCTGTTAGTACGAGGATACGGGAAAAATGTAACAAGGGTTATGAGGTTGTCCTTGTCGTATGACTACATCATTATTTGGTATGTGTTCTCCAGAGGTTGGAATGATCTCGGGAAAAACCTTTGCAGGGACAAGTTATGACCTGTCCCTGCGGTATTTGTTTATTCCCACTCGATGGTCCCTGGTGGTTTTTTGGTCAGATCATAGAAGATCGCTGAAGGAGCTGGAGAGATGCTTGAGAGTTGATCAATAATTTTGTTCAATTCTTCAGAGGGAATCATAGCAGCATCGGCAGTCATGGCATCTATGGAGGAGACAGGACGAATTAAGATAGATTCATTATTCGTATTGTTTGCAGAGATTGGCAGGAGTACTGTTGGACATTGCCAGATTTTTTTTTCTTGTTCATCGAAGGTCATGATGGCGTTCATCACGATGCTATCAGCTTCTTGGAGGACTTGTGTTCGTTCGGGAGTGAGGTATCGCTCGGCGATGAGTTCGCTTGAATTTATTGGTCCGTTGAGGGAAATGATGACGCGGTTGACGGATTCGAAGCGGTTGGTGAGTTCGGTAGCTATTTCCTGGAGTTCTTTTGCATTCCAGTGATGTTTCCAATTCTCGTCAGTTGCCCATATTGCTACAGGGTGACGGTATGTTCTTGCATCTCCTTGGACACCCACGGATTGAACAGGGAGGATTTTTGCTGCAAAGCCTTTTGGTGAAAGATAGTTGTTGATGAGTTGATCATCATTTTGAGCTTTTGAATTATTTGTTTTTTCTGGAGTGCAGAGCATTCGGATTGCCAGACCTGGCCCTGGGAATGGATGTCTCCACACGAGATGGTGAGGGAGGCCGAGGGCTTCTCCGAGTTCGCGCACTTCATCTTTGTAGAGATCTTTCAGGGGTTCTATTACGAGTCCTTGTTCGATGAGCGCATCGATTTCTGGGACACGATTGTGATGGGTTTTGATTTTTGCAGCATGTTTTGTTGCGCCTGATTCAATGGTGTCTGGGTAGATGGTTCCTTGGCCGAGCATCCACTCGTCAGGATTGAGGTCGAGCTCATGGACAGCTTTTCCTTGGATCTCGATAAATTTTTTTCCGATAATGGCGCGTTTTTCTTCAGGGTCTGAAATGCCTTTTAGAGAGTTGTAAAACTCTTCTTTGGCGTCATAGACGTGGAGATTGTCGAAATGATGTTCTTTCAATGCGGTTTGAACTTCTTCTACTTCTCCTTTGCGCATAAAACCTGTGTCGACGAGCATTCCATAAACATTTTCTTTTCCAAGGACTTTATTGAGCAAGGTGAAGGCGACAACAGAGTCCACCCCACCAGAAACAAGGAGAAAAACCTTACGGTTCATTTTTTCCACATGTTCCTTCACTTCATCCGTGATGATGCTGAGGTAGTTGCTGGTGGTCCAGGTTTTTTCTGCACCGGTGAGATTTACAAAGTTTTCTAAAATCTTCATTCCTTGCTCAGTATGAGTCACTTCCGGGTGAAATTGGATTCCGTAGATGTGCTTTTCTTGGTTTCCAACTGCTGCAAAATCGTTGATATCGGTATGGGCAAGAACTTCGAAGTCTACAGGGATATCTGTGACTTCGTCCCAGTGAGACATCCAGACCGAAAGTGAGGAGTCTGAAGTCTGGAGCTGAGAGTCTAAGTCAGCAAAGATACCTTCGAATTTATTGATGATCAGTTTTGTTTTTCCGTATTCTTTGGTTGTTCCTGGGGAAATAGTTCCTCCGAGGATTTTATTGGTGACTTGGTGTCCATAGCAAATCCCAAGCACAGGTATACCAAGCTCAAAAATAGCTGGATCGGCTAAGAGAGCTTCGTCTGCATTTACACTTTGTGGACCTCCAGAGAGAATGAGACCTTTGTAGTTTTTGAGTTTTTCTGCGGAAGTATCGTGGTCTGCGATCACCGCATGGACTCCTAGACGTCTGATTCTATTTGTAATGAGGTGAGCGTATTGGCCTCCAAAGTCGAGGACTGCAATGGTGTCTGGATTCTGCATAGGATATTGAGTTATGTCGAATGTAGCCACAGTATTGCAAAAAAAGCCTAAAATCCCAATTTCAAAATGCATTATTTCATTTTTACGTCGTTTTGATGAGAAAGTGAAAAAGTGTTATAACACCATTGCTTTTTAGAAAAATATGACAGAAAGACTCCCTCATTATCAGACGAGATTGGCCAATCTTGAACATCAAGTAGCGCAGTTTCGCGAACAAATACAACATGGTAGTCGTCCGGCTATTGCACCTTTTGTGAGAAAATATGTGGAAATGATTTTGTCATCGTCTTCAGATCAAGCCGGTAAGACATTTGTAATAGGGGCGTTTCAAGCTTTCAAACAGGAGTTTTTCTCTTCTGAGTTTCACGACTTGGCTCCTCCTTTTCTTGAATATGCGCAACTTTGTCTTCAACATGGTGATTATTTTCAATCCATCAGATCATTTGGAGAAGCATATCGCCTTGCACCTGAAGATAAAAAAACACACTGTTTTTTGTTAGCGCAAAAAATGTTTTTTAATGATTTGTCACTCTTTCAAAACCAAGAAATTGTTGACGTTTTTTTTGAAGAATTTGTTGTGTCTCCTGCTCATCAATTTCGTTTTTATCTCCATATTGCTAGCATCTCCCAAAAAAAGAAAGATTTTAAGATCACTCTTTCTGCGCTTTGTAATGCGCTTTGGTGTTTGCCTACAATGGAGCGAGGTGAGCACTCTGTGAAAATTTTAAGGCTGTGTGTTCAGAAGCAACTTGTTTGTCCACAATTGGAGCTTGTTTTTATGGGGTTTTTGAATGCAGGTTTTGAGGATGCTTTTGTAGCAGATATGATGAAGAAATTTATCGATGTGTTTCGTCATCGACAGAAGGTTTTAGAAAGTGTTTGGAATGTGCTTGATGAGTTTCTTGATATAAAAAACTTGGTGTTGAAATCTTTTTCTATGAGGGTTGTGAATGCTTTGATTCAAGACCCGGATGGCCTAGGTGCTCAAGAATGTGAACTATTTGACCGACTTGTTTTGGAGGATCCAGCTGCCTATTTGTACCGTTGTCTGCATTGGGCTTTGAAAGATATTGATTTCTTAACTCTTCATCCTGATGTAGATACATATCAGTCTTTGTGTGATTCTAGTTTTCTTCCTTTGTTTCATCTGATTTCTGAGAATCCTGAGATGGTGGTTTATTGCCGTTCATTTTTGCATCGATTTGGAACCCTATCTATAGATATTGCCCAAGACTATGGTCTTGCTCTGGACTGTAATACGTTATTGATTGAAGAAATGCCTAAAGCGAAAAACTTTTCTGAGAACCTTGATTTTGCCACATTGAATTACAACCAGGCGTATTTATACTCTCAATTTGGGGAACTTGATAAAGCGAAACCTTATGCTGAGTATTCTCGGTCTCTTCATATGAAGTTATTGAAGTCTGGAGAAGCGTCTTCAGATTCCTTGAATAAGGTGAGTGAGCTGTATCATTACCTTATACGTCAGCTGAGTTCTTCTGAGTGGAACCATCAGGATTTTTGGGGTGATCAGGATGTGTCTCTCTGATGCTTTTGGTATGTTTCATGACTGATGATTTTTTCTGCTCGGGGTCATTTTTGTCGGGGTGAGCTTTCTTGATATTTTGCAGATGTTTCATTACAGAGATCTTCCAGGTGAGTTTTTCGAAATCTGCTTCTGGCATTTCTTGGGTTCCAACAAGCGAGAGTTCCCTTTGAGCGATATCGCTATTCATCATGGCGTAGATCATGTACCCACCTCCGACGAGAATTGGGACGATTCCGATAAAGAAGTTGTATTGGAGGAATATATTAAAGACGGTGTGGACAAGACTGGCATAAATCAGTCCTTCAAAAATTTTTTGGGCTTTGTAACTCTGTTCAGCTTTGATATTGAGAACTTTGAAGAGCCATTGAGGAAGTTTTGGTTCATGAGTTTCTATACTTTGTACGGTCTTGACCGACTTCGCAAATTTTGCGATTCCATAATAATACCCAAAGATTGCAGAAAAGATGATGTGTCCCAGCATTGAGATAATAGATCTTCCGATGATGATACTTTGGAGTTGGCCTTGGGCTGCGGTTGTGAAATAGATAATATTTTCTAAAAAAGCGAAACTGAGAGCTACGATAATGCTGAACTCGATGGCGTTTGCGACGTTTTTTATTTTGTGGTCATCGAAGAGCCGTACTACGAGGTGTTTGGAGTATTCTTCTAGTATTGCCAGGATAAAGGTTGTTCCAATAATTCCGACGGGTATACTCCAGGGGCTGATGCTACGAATGACGGTATCTCCTACAAGAAGAAGCAAGAGAATGACTCCACTGGCACTAAAATTTAGTGGTTCTGAAATCAGTGCTTTGAGAGTGTTCATTAGTGACTCCTTTGTGAAGAGGGAATAAAAAATCGTGAAACTTCCGATAATAACCATGATGAAGAATCCAATTGAGACAAAGGCCAACATGATTTGCATTGCACTGATGACAAAGGCTTCGTTGCTGAAAATAGTACTGAGGTACTCGATATTCCACTTAGGAAGATAGTTTGTGTACATGTATTGATACACAAAGAGAGGAATCACAGAGAAAATTCCAATAAAGAATGTGTCTCGTACGAGGTCTCGTGAGAGTGCTCTGCGGTTTTGAAACCGAAAAAGAAAGTACCAAAGTATGACAGCCGGTAGTGCGTATTGGGCGAATTGGAGAAATTGTCGAAGGGTGATGTCGAGGACGGACATGAGGAGAGGACGGTTAGGATTATTAGGACGGTTGAAATCGTTAGGAGCTTTTTAAAAGTTCTTTTTTAATGTCAGAGTGATCTTCTTATTATAGCAGAAAAAGGGCCTGAGTGGTAGGTTTTGAAATGATTTTTCAATGAGCTTGTTGTCCAGAGGAATGAAAAATTTTCCCGATATGATTCTTCATTTCTCTGAATGACAAATGAAGATGTGTAGTGTTTTATAGCATTTTCTTCATCATCTCCAAGAAGGCTTTTTCACCGAGTTCTTTTTTTAGTGTTTCCATTTCAGGTGTCATGAGTTCATCTGGGATTTCAAATCCTACGGGACCGCAACATCCACTGCAGCTTGTTGCTTTGCAGTTTTCTGGATCAGCTTTTTTGTTCCTTGATGTCATAGGATATGAAGTATGGATGATATTTAGTTTTTTTTCTCTTTCTTCCTTGATACCTTACACCTTTCGGAGGTGTTTTCCACGAGTTTTCCACAATTAAAATGCTGACTTTTGGCTAAGAAAGCCAAGTTTTTCAAAAGTGAGAATAGTCCGAACATCACTGTTCATTTGGGTCAATAGTGAATCGTTGACCGACTATATTTTGGGGTGTAGTTTCTTCTGGCACACAACATCTTGTGTGTTTGACACAGATCGATCGAAAAACCTTCAAGGGGCCTTTTTTGGGTCTGCCGCTGTGTTTTATCTGTCTTTATTTTCATTTTTTCTTTTATTTTTCTTGTTATGTCCATACTTACTAAAGTCCGCAAACGAAATGGTGATGTTGTTGAATTTGAGCCTGAACGAATCCAAAACGCAATTGAAAAAGCTGCATTGTCTACAGAGCAACGAGACTTGTCTTTTATTGTTCCTTTGACGGCAGAAGTCGTAGAATTGATGGAGAAAAAATTTGCTGATGTTGAAAATACTCCGGATGTGGAGATGGTTCAGGATATGGTAG
Source organism: Candidatus Altimarinota bacterium (assembly GCA_029233985.1). Classification (GTDB taxonomy): domain Bacteria; phylum Patescibacteriota; class Gracilibacteria; order JAUYGZ01; family JAUYGZ01; genus JARGOK01. The sequence continues at coordinate 485,918 of JARGOK010000002.1, read as the reverse complement.
AAAAAACTCTTATGAAAGATGGTTTTTATGAGATTGCGAAGGCTTATATCTTGTATAGAGAACAACAATCTGAAAAACGAACTCAAGAAATGCTGGTGAAGATGGACCAAAAGCAATTGACGGTTGAAAAGCGAAACGGTGAAAAAGTACCTTTTGATGTGAAAAAATTAGAAACGGCTGTTGGGCGAGCTATTGTAGGATTTGAAGATGTGATCGACGCAGCGGAAGTGGCTGAGGCGGCCAAGCGAAACATGTTTGATGGGATTACCACAGCTGATATTGATAAGGCAGTGGTGATGACGATGAAGGCTCGGATCGAACGAGATCCGGCATACACATACGCAACCGCTCGGATGTTTATGAATGGAGTGTACAAAGAAGTGCTCGGAGCTGATTTGGCTAAGAATAATTTTCAAGACAAGTATAGAAATATGTTTGCAGAAAACATTCAGTTGGCTATTGATAATCAACGGATGAGTGAGAGTTTATTGGATTATGATATTGCAGATCTTTCAGCTTACCTCGATATTGAACGAGATAATCTCTTTACATACCTTGGAGCTCAGACACTTTATGACCGGTACTTCATTCATATTGAAGGACGACGAATCGAGACTCCTCAGTATTTTTGGATGAGGGTAGCGATGGGATTGGCTAGTCAGGAATCTGACAAGCAAGCGAAGGCAAAGGAGTTTTACGATGTCCTGTCCCAGCTCCTTTATGTTAATTCAACTCCTACACTTTTTAATGCAGGTACTTGTCATCAGCAACTTAGCTCTTGTTATCTTTCTACAGTAAACGATGATTTGGGTCATATCTTTAAGTTTATTGGAGATGATGCTCAGCTTTCGAAATGGGCTGGAGGACTTGGAAATGATTGGACAAATGTACGAGCAACTGGATCTCACATCAAGGGGACGAATGGGAGCTCACAAGGAGTGATTCCTTTCCTCAAGATTGCTAATGATACTGCTGTAGCTGTAAATCAAGGAGGAAAGCGAAAGGGAGCGATGTGTGCTTACCTCGAATCTTGGCATTTGGATATCGAAGATTTTCTCGAGCTCCGAAAAAATACTGGAGATGAACGACGACGAACACATGATATGAATACTGCAAACTGGATCCCAGACCTTTTTATGAAGAGAGTGGAGTCTGCTGGTACTTGGACATTGTTTTCGCCAAATGATGTGAAGGATCTGCATGATCTCTATGGAGCTGCCTTTGAAAAGCGTTATGAAGAGTATGAAAAAATGACCGAGACAGGTGAGATTACTCATTTCAAAAAAGTAGAAGCGAAAGATTTGTGGAGAAAAATGCTTACAATGTTGTTTGAAACTGGACATCCTTGGATCACTTTCAAGGATCCGTGTAATGTTCGCTCTCCTCAAGATCATATGGGAGTGATTCATAGCTCAAATCTTTGTACTGAGATCACCCTTAATACTTCTGCTGAGGAAACAGCAGTATGTAATCTGGGGTCAGTGAATTTGAAGAAGCATATAAAGGATGGAAAATTGGATCAAGAGTTGGTGAAGAAAACGGTTACGACAGCAATGCGAATGCTCGATAATGTTGTCGATATTAATTTTTACCCAACCAAGGAAGCAAAAACATCAAACCTTCGGCATCGACCAGTTGGGCTTGGGGTGATGGGGCTTCAGGATGCGCTTTATATTCTTGATCTGAATTTTGGAAGTGATGAGGCAGTGGAATTCTCACATCGCTCACAAGAAATGATTGCTTATTACGCTTTGGATGCTTCTTCAGATCTGGCAAAGGAGCGAGGAACATATGAATCTTACAAGGGGTCAAAATGGGATCGAGGTATCTTTCCACACGATACAGTGGCTCTTCTTGAACAAGAACGGGGACAAAAAATCCCAACACCGACAGATGAAACAATGGATTGGGGTGCGCTCCGTACCAAAGTAGCAGAGCAGGGGATGCGGAACTCCAACTGTATGGCGATTGCTCCTACGGCTACGATCTCCAATATCTCTGGAGTCTTTCCATGTATCGAACCGATCTATAAAAACATGTATGTCAAATCAAATCTAAGTGGTGAATTTACGATTGTGAATGCTTATCTCATTGAAGATCTCAAGGCTTTGGGACTTTGGAGTAATGATATGTCTGAACAGATCAAGTATCACGATGGAAGTATCCAGCAGATCGAAGAGATTCCAGAAAAACTTCGAGCGAAATATAAAGAAGTCTTTGAGATCGATGCATCTTGGTTGATCAAGCATGCGGCTCATCGAGGACGATGGATTGATCAGAGTCAGTCGGTGAATATTTTTGTGCGAGGAGTCTCTGGAAAAAAACTTCATGATATTTACTTCCAGGCTTGGAAGCTTGGAATGAAGACAACTTACTATCTTCGATCACTTGGTATTTCTCAAGTAGAAAAATCTACCGTGAATTCTGCGAAATATGGATTTACTCATAAGCGAGATACAGGAGAAGTCCCTCCGGCTTCCGACGCCTTAAAAGGAGAAACTAACTCAACTTCGTCCCAAGTTGCTCCTAATCCAGCTGATGAGGATGCGGTAATGTGCAGTATTTTGAATGGTCCGGAGTGTGATGCTTGTCAGTAATTTTTACATGATAAATAATGGTCGTTATTGTGAATGAAATGTCGTAATTCCGTGACTGAGCACAGTGCTGAGATTCACGAGATTGCCACCGTCGTTTTTCCCTCGCAATGACATATTCTCTTTTTCTTTTTTTCTTTCTAATTTTTTCTCATTATGTCCGATAACTCTACACAAACTTCCTCAAGTTCTACTCAAACTTCTTCAGTTCCTTCGGTTGGTCAAAATACTGATGCACAGGCGAATGCTGCTCAGGTAAAAGATATCAAACGCCCTCAAACGGTTGAGATTGAAAATACCTTTTATGGAGATTTTAAAATGACTCAAGAACGTCCGAATGTGAATGACCGTCGAGTTATCAATGGTGAAGAAGGAGATGTGGTACAGCTTTCTCCGATAAAACATCAGTTTGCTTGGGATGCGTACAAGGCTGGAAATGCGAATCATTGGCTGCCTGAAGAAATTTCTATGCAAAAAGATATTGAGCTCTGGAAGTCTGATGAGTTGTCTGATAACGAACGACGAGCTATTGAGATGACGATGGGTTTTTTTACGACAGCTGATTCGATTGTGGCGAACAACTTGGTTCTTGCTATCTACAAGCATATTACTTCTCCGGAGTGTCGAATGTACTTGTTGCGACAGTCTTTTGAGGAGGCCGTACATACGCACTCTTACCAATACATCGTAGAGTCAATTGGATTGGATGAATCAAAAATCTTTAATATGTATCGTGAGATCGACAGTATTTACAATAAAGATATGTTTGCTGTGAGCTTGACTGAAGGGATTTTAGACTCTGCTTTTACAACAAAATCAGATGAGGCTGCGCAAATGTTTTTGGAAAATTTGATTATTTTTTATGTTGTGATGGAAGGGATTTTCTTTTACTCCTCTTTTGTGATGATGCTGAGTTTCCAACGTCAAAATAAGATGGTGGGAACAGCTGAACAGTTTCAGTACATTATGCGAGATGAATCGATGCATATGAACTTTGGGATTGATATGATCAATACGGTTATTGATGAAAATCCTCAACTGTGGACACCTGAATTTCAAGAAAAGGTGTATAAAATGGTTCGTAACGGTGTGGAATTGGAGGTGACGTATGGAAATGATGTGATTCCTTATGGAATCCTTGGATTGAGTCCAGAATCTATTCGTGAGTATGTCCAACATATTGCTGATCGACGTCTCGAACGAATCCGACTGAAGCCAATCTATGGTTCTGAAAATCCATTTCCATGGATGAGTGAAGCGATTGATCTTGGGAAGGAGAAGAACTTCTTTGAACGACGCGTGACTGAGTATCAGGTGGGAGGGACGCTTGAGTGGTAAAAAGAGAAGGATTGAAAATGATTGATTTGGATTGGAAAGAAAGCGCTCTGAGAGGGGCGCTTTTTTATTCTTTGTAGTATCATGTCTTTTTGAGAGTATGGTAGAGTATCTTCTATAGTGTTTTTACTATTATCTTTATGAACAAAGATTATTATCGTTTGAGGAAGGTCTTAAATAGATACAGAGATCATTCAAATCAAGACACTTTTTTGTGTGCAGAGCAAATACAAGAACAGCGAAAGCATAGAGAGTATTTATATCAGTATGATGTGCATGGTTTTTTTATAAAACTTTTTGAGTATTTTGATCCAAAAAAACATCTGCCAAACTCCATGGCATTTTTTCAAGAATTATTAAGAAAATGGAATGATACAAATCTAAACGCACAGATCGATGAAAAAAGTCTTGAAGAAGAAAATTTTATTATTGTGGCAAATGATCAGGTCATGATGAACCCTCATTTGCGTTCTAGTTCTGGTTTTCGGAGATGCAATGCCTTTATTGATCCAAAATTGTTGTTTTTGGATCAGTACGACATATCTCGATATACTATTCCATTGTTTTCTAGAGGTGTCTTAGAACAGGTTTTGGAAAATCATAATATGAATAGAACGGAGAAGTTGCCAATAGCGTATTTTCTTCCAAATGATACGAATAATGTAAGGCAGACTTATATGTTGAATGACACCTTGCAGTCTGGATATTTGCAGATATATGAAGCATTTGATGAGGCTTTTCAAGTTTATTTGGAAGGTGTTTCGGAGAATGATTGGAAAGAGGATATTAGTAAGCATTATGCACTGCTATTGAGCCTGAGTAGTCTCGATGGATATTTACCACCTAATTGGGAAAAAAACATAGGAAGTACTAAAATACGAATTTTAGCTGATTATGTTGTAAAGAAACGATTGCTTGAGAATGAAAATCTGAAGACTATTGGACAGGTGCAGTTTTTGGTAAGGCTTAGCAATATTCCTTATCTTTTAGATGGACAAGATATTGTTTCTCTAAAACCAAAGAATGATCTTAATAGTTTTGATTTTAAGAGAAAATATTCATCAGAAATGGATTGTGGTATGGGAGGATTGGCGGAACAAGTGCAAATTATTACACAAGATATCCAATTTTCTTTGAACTATTTATTTGATCAAGTAGGTGAAGCGCAATGGCAAAAAATTCTTCAGCAAGGGGTGAATGTGGCAGCATTTTTGTTGTCACGGAGGTTAAATGATCCTTCACACTACCACCGTATTCTCAAATATGCTTATGTAGAGATAGCGCCTTTTATTATTCAAAATATTCTTGGTATTCAGTCATTGATAGGTAATGGACAAGATGAATATGCTGAGCAACATGAACTCTTTAAGCGAGATTTATTGAAGTATTATATAGAGAGAGTTTGTACTAATACCACAAATTTGGAAGAGAAAAGAGAGTTTTTGAGAGATCTTTTAGGAGAACTTCATGAACCTGGTTCTCGTTTTCAAATATTTGTTTATAAGGATGAGGTTGTCGAAATGGTTGTGAACTACCTTAAGCAATATATTCCAAATGTTCCAGATAAGGTTCAATGGCTCAAGAAAGGTTTGAGTACATTAAACCCACATATTTTTGATCAATATGAAGTGATTTTTGAAGCTGATTTATCGAATGAGGAGCTCGCAAAAGAATCTCGAAGTGTTTTGCAGGAGTATTTTGAGTTTTTAAAGAATGGAAGGTACAAAGTTTTATCTGCTCTTAAAGGGACGAGAGTTCAGGCTGTTCGTTTGGCTTTGATGCATATGGATAAAGTGAAGTTAGCAACAAAAATTCTTGATGTTGATCAAACACAAGAACTTGATGATATCTTGGGGAATGATAAGCAAAAAAAATATGATGATTTGCCAGAAGGAACAGGTAATGATTATTATGAAGCATTGCAGCGTATTCGTTTTCATATGGGAGTACTTCTTTCTACTCTTAGAGACAATAGAGATTTTTCTCATCGCACAGTCATTTTGAATTATGTTGTTGAACAGTTTTCGAAGCTTAAAAACTATGATTATTCGTCTTTTCCACCTTTGAGCTTGAGAGAGTTTTTGCTGGATAAAGACGCTGAAATATATAAGAGAGATACTAAGAATTCGGCATTTCATCCTGATGATGTTCTCAGTTTTCAAGTATTTCTTTTACAGAAGGAAAGTATTATTGCAGCTCGTGCTAATGCACAAGGTGATAAAAATGCCTTCTTGGACCAGACAGTGATAAAGTCTTTTCAAGAGATCGAGCCTCGTTTATCGGTGATGGAAATTATTCTCTTTCAAATGGTGTTTCATGATGTTGAACCTATTGCTAATTATGATTTGACATCTGCTTATAAAAAAGCAGAGGGTTTTGAGTATATTCACATGGCAGAACTTTTTTATCAGGCTCAATTTTTTATTGAGTACGGCGATGTAAAAGTGGCTTTAAAATTTGTTGATAAGCTTTCTGAATATATTCAAATAAAAGGCTTGAATACCTATGTGAGACCTGTTCAGGCTCTTCGTATGAATGCTTTTCTTAAACTAGCACAATTTAAACAGGCGAGAGAATTTTCAAAAAATATGGCTAGGCCAATACATGAACAAGTCAGAACTCTTGAAGATACTCGTTTTCTCCAGCGTTCTCTTGCTCGTGACGGGTTGATCTTCTTGAGAGAGTGGCAGTATGAGAAGGAAAGAGCTGAAACTGGAGGATTAGCAGTTCCTTCTGATGGTCCAAGCGATGGAAATGATTCTTCTTCTGAAACTTCTGAGCTACCTCTAAATCTCGAACAACTTTTGGGGGAATCTGAAAGTTCTTATAAACGGTTTTTTGCTCAGGAAAATGCTCCAATAGAAGTAGGCGATGTTATTAATTACTCTGCGGTTTTGATTTGGAGAAAGAAACATCAAGCAGCGATTGATTTGATTGAATCTCATAGAGATTTGTATTCAAAACAAGATTTTTTACTTAATTTGAATTTAGGTGCTGCTTACGCAGGTGTCGATATATATGAAGCTTTTCCATACTTGAAACGAGCCACAGACGCATATGATTCTTGGGAGAATACTGCTGAGTATTCACCAGATACGGCATTGATACAAACCTTGACAGATGCTATCCCAGATGCTGCAAGACGTTTGCAAGGTCTGGGCTTGAACAAAGTGCAAAGTGATTTGAGTAATCGATTTCTTTCAATAATTCGTGAAACAGAGCGAGAAATTGAAGGGTTGGATATTTCTGATGAAGAAAAATTCATTGTATCGGAACTAGGGGATACTATTGATAGACTTTCTCAAAAACCTCGTCAGATTGAAGATTGTGATGAGGACAGTTCTACTGAATGGATCGTATCGAAAGCTGAAAGAATTTTTGAAGAGAATGGGCTTGTTCTTACAACACAACATCGGCAAATGTATGCAGCTAAAAAAGAAGGAGAATTAGATATTCATGTTTCTAAGAATGGTAAGACGATAATGGTTGGAGAAAATAAGGTGTGGGGTGGGGCTCAGCAGTTTAGAAGGCAATTTTCCCAATTGCTCTCTTATATGACACCTCTTTGTGATTTTGGAATAACTGTTATTTTTAATAGAGGAAAAGGAAGTTCATTACCAGTGCCTAGCTTAGTAGTTCGAAAAATGCGTATAGAAAACCTCAAAAATTTTTCTGCTGAGATGAAGGATGGTGTTCGAGTATTTGAAGTTCAAGGGGAAGTGTTAAGAGCCTCTACTTTTTTTCCTGAGGGAACTTTAAGTAGTGATGTGCTCCTTACTCAGCATCGAAATCCAGAGAACAATACTTTGTTTAGGGTTTATCATTTCTTACTTGATCTTTACCCTTATCGAAAAGAAATGAAGGAGAAGTCTGAAAAAACGAGTAAAGATCCACTTCAAAAACCGCAATTACCAAGTGATTCTGTTGATACTTGATATCAAGAAAGAATATCATACGGGTTTTTATTTACGGCACAAATTGTCTTGTAGATTGATGAATCATTCACTACTGTACAAAAGTACAGTAGTGCGCTCGGTGAGATTATAATGTCGAACCCTCAATGATAACCATTATTTTCGTTTTTCTTCTATGCAGCCTCTCGCTCATCGCCTTCGTCCACGATCCCTCAATGACTACATCGGTCAGGCTCATTTGGTGAGTCCGGGGAAGCCTTTATATGAAGCGATAGAAAAAGGTCATTTATTTTCTTTTCTTCTTTGGGGTCCTCCGGGAGTTGGTAAGACGACTTTGGCTCGGATTTATGCAAAAGCAGTGAAGGGGATTTTGTTTGAGGTTTCTGCAGTATCGGCTGGTAAGGAAGATCTGAAGAAAATTGTGAAACAGGCTACGATGGGACAGCCAAAAATTCTCTTCGTAGACGAAATTCATCGTTTTAATAAAGCTCAACAGGATTATTTATTGCCCTTTGTGGAAACAGGCGATTTGACTTTGATTGGTGCGACAACTGAGAATCCGAGCTTTGAAGTGATCGGTGCTTTGCTTTCACGCTGCCAGGTTTTTGTGCTGCAGTCTCATGATGAAGAGGCTTTGAATACGATTATCGATCAGTCTGAACTAGAGGTACCAGATGAATCTCGGCAGTGGTTGATCCACTATGCCAATGGTGATGCGCGGAGGTTGCTGACTATTTTGGAGACAGCCTCTCAGTTGTACCCTGATCTCTCTGTGGAGCATTTAAAGTCTTCGTTGTCTTCTTTGTCGGTTCGATACGACAAGAAAGGGGAAGGGCACTACGATACGATTTCTGCTTTTATTAAATCTATGAGAGCAAGTCAGCCTGATGCGGCATTGTATTATTTAGCTCGAATGCTGGAAGGAGGTGAAGACCCGAAGTTTATAGCTCGCCGTATGGTCGTATTTGCTTCAGAAGATATTGGGATGGCCATGCCAACTGCGTTGGTAGTAGCCAATGAAGTATTTCGCTCTGTAGAAACGATTGGCCTTCCAGAATGTGGGATTAACCTGGCTCATGGAGTGGTGTACTTGGCGACCTGCAAGAAAGATCGGTCAGCCTATGAAGGGTTTAAGCAAGCATTACAAGATATTCGTGAGCATGGCGATTTGCCGATTCCGATGAAGGCTCGGAATGCTCCGACCAAGATGATGAAAAAGATGGGGTATGGAAAGGACTATGAAATGTATACGAAAGAGAGCTTGTTGCCGAAGAAGTTGAGTGGGAAGAAGTATGTTTAGGTATTGAGATGTGTTATAAATGAGTCTTAGTCTGTGATTATTTTGTATGCTCGAATCATTATTAGCCCGTGATCAAGAATCGTTTTCTTTTGAAGATGTACAAAGATTGTTGGTCCTATTGGGAGTCGTATTTGTCTTTCACTCTGTCTTTGAACCGGAAAGGGTGATGGCGCAAGACCGAACGAAGCTTGCTGAAGTTTTGGAGAAAAAGGTCTTACCAAATGTTATTGCTCTTATTGATGGTTTGGATGTGGAGATTCGTTGGGATGAAAAAGGACAAGATGTGACGAGGTTGTTTGTGATGAAAGATGGGAAAAAAGTAATTCTTCAAGAAATACGAGTGCCTCGACATGTTGTGAAGGGAAGGAAGTCTTCGAAAGACTGGAGAGATTTAAGAAAAAATCGTGAAAAAAGGACTTCATTGAAAATGTCTCAAAAGAAAATTTCTAAAGAGAGTGTTGTTCAGATAGAGCTTGTGTGGGAGGGAGATGGGGATGCAAAGAAAGCTCGAAAGGAAGTTTCTGAAATGGTGAGTGTTGGTCAACAGACTTTTGAGAGCTTTAAAAAAGGCATGAAGGAAGATCCAGAAATGATTCAAGATACCTTTCCTCTCCCTTCTCTGACGCTCCGTGTTAAAGATGGGTTTACGGAATTAGCAGCACTTCAATGGTTTTCAAGCTGGGGGAGTTTTTTGGTGTTTAAAAAAGTTGGGAAGGATTTTGTTCTCCTTTCTCGTGTGGTTTGTCCTTACCAAGAGCAAACGACATATTATGGAGACCCAAGTGTTTTATCTGAATCTGATGAAGTGAAAGTCGTGGCGATATGTGATGGAAAGTACCAGGTGATGGATATGAAGACTGGGAAGACGAAATAAAATACTGTTGTCAGTGATTGACAAATACTGTTTTGTTTGATAGAATTCTTCTCCGTTTAAACCTTAATCTCACTAAGAAAGGAGATTATTATGACTCAGAAGAAGATGACAGGACCTGAATTGGACGAAGCTATGAAGTATAGTGGTGTTACGAGGGCGATGTTCCTTATAGGCGGTATAGTAGTTTGCTTAGCCGCTTTCCTCATCGCTATTAACCAGTGATGAGGATTCTTCTCGGCCTTCCGCTATGAAGAGATAACCCGCGATTCGGCGCGGGTTTTTCATTTTATCTTATTCATTTAAACAAGACTGAACAAGTTGCTTCACCAGTCCTCCATCAGCTTTTCCTTTTACCTTTGGCATGATGGCTCCCATTACTTTCCCCATATCAGAAGGTCCAGCAGCTCCAACTTCTGCGATGGTTTCTTCGACAATTTTTTTTACTTCTTCTTCTCCCATTTGTTCGGGAAGGTATTCAGCATAAATGGCAGCTTCTTGCATTTCTTTTTCGGCAGCTTCAGTGTTTCCACCTTGAGTGAATCCTTCAGCGGCTTCTTTTCGTTGTTTGACTGCTCGCCCGAGGATCTCTAATACTTTTTCATCATCGGCTATCATTTCGGCACCTGAGACTTCGAATTTCATAATTTCTGCTTTGACCATTTTGAGAGCTTCTTTTTTGAGTGAGTCTCCTGATTTCATAGCAGTGATGATATCGGCATAGAGTTTGTCTTTGAGCATTGGTTTGGGAGTTAAGAATAGCGAGTAATGATTTGAAGTCCACTATTTAGATGAGTGTTGAACTTTCTTGACAATGTCTGTTCACACTTTATCATCACGTCACACAAAAATCGATAGCACTGAGATCTCCCTTTCTCATTCTTAATATTTTCATTATGAGTACTCCTGAAATGTCTCCATCCGAGCGTGCGATGGAAGCGTATTTGTCGAATAATAAAGGTTTTCAAGAAGTGAGACCTGCTGTTGATTTGGGACTTCCTACCTTGCCAGATTTGAAGAAGCTTGCTCAAGAATTAGCTGAAAATGGAAAGATGATTATCGATCAGTCAGCAGGTGATATTGCAGATACGAATCAGCCACTATCAGATGAGTTAGCAAAGTGGATGGGAGATATTCGTAAGGGAGCTCTCAAGGATGTATTTCCATGGATTGATACAAGTTTATTTGGTCATCATGATAAATATCAACAACAGTTTTCTGCAGTGACTGATATTTTAGCGAAGAGTTGGGGAATTACAGATACTCCTGTAAAAAGTATTCAAACCGTTTCAGGGCGTATGGCCCTTGATTTCTTTTTTTCTGCTATGAAAAAAAGAGCAGTAGAATCTGCTCCTGGAAAGGCTCATGGATTGATCCTTGATCCGATGGCTTGGTCAGGTTATAAGCCATATTGCAAGCCTTCAGAACATGGATTGAAGATTGTGAATGCTCCAGTTCAGCCAGGAAGTGGTCTACAGATGACAGCATCTGGTTTGGAGCAGAGTCTAGAGTACTTGGAAAAACAAGGCCAGTATCCTTCTGCAGTAGTTACTATTGTGCCGAGTAATCCGACTGGAGTGGGGATGGATAGAAATGAGCTCAAAAAAATGATTGAAATGGCAGCTTCAAAAGATTTACCTGTGCTTATTGATGCATTTTATTCTCCATTGGCTCCTGAAGGACATGCAGAGTCTGTTCCTATGGGATGGTTGGAGAAAGAGCTTTCTCCTGAAGCTTTTGCTTATGTGGGTATGTTGGTGGGAGAAACGAAAGTTATTAGCTCGCAAAAAAAGACTGGGACCTTGATGTGGATGGCTCCAAGTGGACAAGATGAAATGGCAAAAGAAGTGATGATGGAATCCTATGCAAAATTGAAACTTCGGAATGCTTACCCGCGTCCAGATGAAGCTCTTGCTGCTGCAGCACTCCATACTTTTAAACAAGAAAATGATGAGCAACCTGGTCTTCATCTCCATGAAGCAATGGGACCTCGATACTTGGCTCTTGAAACAGCTCGGCAGGCGATTCGAAAAATGTGTGATGATTTGGGGCTTCCGTGTAGTGTTGGTGGGTCTTTTTATGCGGTGATTGGTCTAGTGGATGCGGATGGTCAGCCTCTTATCAAGGATACAGATGGGGGGCCTGTCATAGATCCAGCACAGGTGAGTCAGCGTCTGGTAAAAGACCATGGAGTAGTTGGGGCACCAGGTGCAATGTTCCGTTCTGGTGCTGAAGCAGGACCGCTTATTCGTGTGTCGGCTGCTGCGACTTTGGAAGATATCAATAAACTGGGAGAGATTTTTAAAAAACTTTTATCTGCATAATTTTTTCTTTTTATGCCACTGAGTAAACAAGAGATGGATTGGATCGCTGATGGTATTCAGGAAAAACACATTGGGCCTGAGACAGAAGGGATAGCTGTGAACCCTAAAACGCTTGAGGGTATTCATATGATTGGAGATCTTCAGCCTACACAAGCTGTGAAGCAGTGGATTGATCATCAATTGGGTGAAGAGGGGATTGCCATTTCGAAGTTTATCACTCCTGATGTTACGGAGATGACGGTTGAGGCGAATCCTGATCCTTTGGTGACGCCTCGTGCATCAGCTGCCGTTCAACGTTTGTATTCTATTCTTCTCGATGCGGCATGCCAGGGCTTGAGCGAGGAACATGGCATTGGTATACAGCTTCAAAAAGGTGTAGCTCTTCGTTCACTGAATATCACGAGTGAGGATGTGTCAAAACAAGCAAAGTCTTTTAGTCGAGCGTATTATGAGTATCAGGTTAAAAACTATGGTGACAAGATGGCTGCAGCAGCTGGAGATCATTTGAATTTTTCAGCTCCTTGGCGGAGGATGTCTCCACATGAAATGACGAATTTGATGGTGCAAATAACAGGAAGGATGCGACTCTTAGTTGTTCCACTTCTTATTGCACTTTCTGCTGCTTCACCTCTTAGTTTTGGACAGTTTAATGGATCTGGTGAACGGATGATTATGACTCCGTATGATAGTACAAGGCTCGGAAAAGTATGGCCTGGGCGGACGAATATGGATCTTTCGACACTCTTTCGGAATGGAGAAATGTTTCGAAGTGAGCTTGAGAATCTTCAAAGAGATAATTATCTCCTCACTGGTCGAGATTTATATTTGCCAGTGCGTCCACAACCAGGTTCGATTCAAGGTCTTCCTGATTTTCCAGAAACAGATCTTTGTTTTTCAGAATCACGAGACCGAATTTTTGCTCTGTTTGATTTTGGTCGGGCACATTCTAGTTTTGGTGAGGTCAATCCATATCTGAGTGATGATCATTTTCAAAAGGTTCAATCATGGAGAGAGGAGTATCTCTCAAAGTTTATCAATGCTCCTCGAGAACGTCTTGAGGTACGGGTTTTTGAGACAGCTCCAGCATTTGAGGGACAGACACCTTATCAGCATACCAAAGGACTGCATACTTTTGCTGAGCTGATGTTTATTTATTTGTCGCAGTCTCCAGAATGTGTGCAGCAATTGACGCATAGTGAAGTAGAGCTACAGGCTGCAAAAAGCAATGAAAAGGCGGTATTGCAAGGAGGTTTGAATGCTCGGCTTCATTGGATCCCGGGAGGAATGAAGAAGGCTTCGGCTCGAAGTATGTTGAAGTTTTTTTTGGATCGTATTCAGCCTTTGGCGAAAGAATTTAATCGTGAAGAAGATTTGGAGTATATTCGAGAAATAGCTGATGGTTTACGTAAGACTCCTGCTGAGATGATTCGTCATGAAGTAGAGAATCGTTATAATATTTCTACTGAGCGAGACCGAGAGCATATGCTTCCAGATGATCAGTACCCAAAAGACCTTTTAATCCGGACTCGAAAAGCTATGCAGCTCGAAGTTGAGCAGATTGAAAATGATCTTTCCTCTCTTCCAGAGTCTGATCAAGAAACTGTTCGGACCTTGTTAGAGGTCACAAAAAAGCTTTGGTTTCGAATGACCCCTTCTTCTATTTCATAATATTAATCACTATGGATACGTACCACCCAATTGCATCTAATACAGAAGAGCTGGTAAAGCTCGACGAACGAACCCGACGAGTGACGGAATTGTCTTTGAAATTGTGTGCTATTCCTGGAATTTCGATGCCAGATAAGGATGCTGATTTTGAAAATATTTTGAAGAGTCATGAGATGATTAAGGCGTTTTTGGAAGAGAATTCCTTAGATTATGTTGAAATGGAATTGACCGATGAAAAACCTTATCCGCAATTGATGGTGATGTTTCGTGAATCGGAAAAGAATGGTGAAAAAGTAGCATTGGTAGGTCATTATGATGTTGTTCCACCAAAGTCTGAAGGTCAATTTGAGCCTCGATTGGATTCAGACGGAAAACTTCATGGGAGAGCATCTGCAGATATGAAGACCGTTGTGGCGACACAGTTGGTCTGGATGGCAGAGCAGCAAGCAAAACCTGGGAAAAAGCCCCCATTTGTTTTGATGCTTTCAGGATGTGAAGAAAATGGAAGTGTGAGAGGAAATAATATGAAGGATATGATGCAAGTCGCTCGAAAAGAATTTGGTATGGAGTTTGGTATGGCAATTGTAGGAGAACGGACCGGAGAACTAGAGCACATGGATGCTGATATAAAAGTGGGTCCTATTTGTGAAGCCAATCGTGGGTGGAGATGGTATAGAGGTGAGCAAAGTAAAGAAGGGGAGAACGGGATGCCTGCTTTTTTTGCACTTTCTCAGGCTATTGCTGATTGCAGAGCTCTTATTAGTAATCTTAATGCTGATCGTACTTCTCAAAGACAAAAGGATCAGTCAAATTGGAAGACAGGTTTTGTGAATTCTTTTGTTCGAGTTGGATCAGATCTAGATATGCCTTCGGATGGAACATTGGTTCGAATGACCTCTCATGGAAAATCAAAGCATTCAGGTGCTTTTAACCCAGATCGTCCCACTTTTCTTGAGGAATTAATAGGCGTTTCGGGTGCACTTTCTGCGGAGTTTGGAGAGGAAAACCTTTCTTTGCGGCAGGTCGTTATTGGAGAAGATGAAAACTATAATTCTGTGACCGGTGGAGGAACCGTTGAATTTGTTGTAAGCGGATCTCATATGGCTGTAGTGACTGTTTTGGGAGGAATAATCTCTGAACAACTGAACCATGATAATCATGCTGGTCATGGAATAGAATTTTTTGCTAGCCCTGAATCCAATATTGCTAAGGTGGATACGAAACCTTTGATTGGAATAGACCTTCGTGAAATACCAGAACATACACAGCGGGTGAATGAAATGTTAGAAAGTATGAGAAATGTTTTACGAAAAGTAGGGGTGGACCTCACAACAGTGAATGATGGAGATGGATGGGAGATCGATCACGAAAACCTTCATTTTCAAAAGCTTCGTGAATCGTATGAATCTGTGATCGGTAAAGATTCACCTGCTCTTGGGAAACTTCATGGGAATGATGGGCGGTTCTTTGATGGAAGAGCGATAGTATGGGGGCAAGTGGGTTCGAACCCACATGGTCCGAAGGAATTTCATCAGGTGTCGAGTATCGTTCCTTATATGGATATTTTGGATCGAATGGCAGGAAAGTATTAGTTCGCCTTTGACCCCTAACCCCTTAAAAGGGGAATCGAACATCTTTAAAATTTCATTTGGATTACTAAAAAAGGCGAGGATTATGATCTTCGCCTTTCTTTTATAGTGTGGTTTGAGATGGTGAGGAAAAGCATCCTCACTTTCGGTTGGTATCTTATTTGTTTAATTTTGCTTGGAGTTCATCGATCTCATCTCTGAGTTCTCCAGCTTTTTCGAAGTTGAGGTTTTCTACCTCGAGTTGCATTTGTGTTTCCATGGCATGGATGAGACGAGGTATTTCTTCTTTTGGTACTTTTTTCATATAGGCTTCCTTTGCTTTGCGAGCTTCATCTATAGCCATCTTTTCTTCGTCAACGATAGAATTGATCGCTTTCTTGATACTTTGAGGAGTAATACCGTGTTTTTCATTATGTTCTTGTTGGATGATACGACGACGCCTTGTTTCATCGATAGCAGCTTTCATAGCTTTGGTGAGATGGAGGCCGTCTTCTGTTCTGGCGTGACCGAGCTCTTTATCTTTTTCGGTGCTTTTTCTAGAATAGAGTATGGCTGTTCCTTCGAGATGGCGAGCTGTACGTCCTATGGTTTGGATGAGGGCATCTCGTGAGCGAAGGAAGCCTTCCTTATCGGCATCGAGGATAGCGACGAGAGATACTTCTGGGAGATCAAGACCTTCACGAAGCAAGTTGATTCCTACAATGATATCGATATCTCCCACCCGAAGTTGTCTGAGTATTTCTATTCTTTGCATGGTGTCGACATCTGAATGGAGGTATTCGACTTTTATATTTGCTTCTTTCAAAAATTCTGTGAGGTCTTCCGCTTGTTTTTTTGTAAGAGTTGTAATGAGGACGCGTTCTTTCTTTTTCAATCTGACTTGAAGTTCATTCATGAGGTCATCGATCTGGTGTTCTTTGCATCTCACAGATACGATCGGATCGAGAAGCCCAGTTGGACGAATAATTTGTTCAATGATGTCTTCTTTTTTTGTGTTTGCGTATTCGTATTTATTGGGTGTTGCAGAAACATAGATGGCTTGATTAACATGCCCTTCAAATTCTTGAAAGGTGAGTGGACGGTTGTCGTATGCAGAGGGGAGCCGGAACCCATGATTTATCAAATTGTCTTTTCGGGATTTGTTTCCTCCGAACATGCCTCCAATTTGAGGAATACTGATATGAGATTCATCGATGAAGAATAGGGAGTCTTTTGGAAAATAATCGAGGAGGGTTGCTGGTTGCTTGCCAGGTTCTCGATTTCCAAAGTACCGAACGTAGTTTTCAATCCCAGAAACGTAACCAGTTTCTAGCAACATCTCGAGATCGTATTCAGTACGTGTGTTGACTCGTTCGGCTTCTACGATTTTCCCAATATCTTTGAAGTGTTTTACTTGAGCTTCTTTTTCTTTTCGAATTTCCTCAACTGCAATTTTGATTTTTTCATCTGTGGTGACATTATGCTTTGCTGGGAAGACAGTTATCGTATCCAATTCTCTAATAATTTCTCCTGTAAAAGAATCACATTCGTGGATGGTTTCGATGTCATCCCCCCAAAAATCGAGCTTGTAAAGGGTGTCTTGTGAACTGGGGAAGATTTCTATACTGTCTCCGAGCACATGAAACATTCCTTGCTTGAATTCGAGATGACTTCGGGTGAACTGAATATCTGTCAGCTTCCGAAGGATTTGGTCACGTGGGATTTTTTCTCCTTTATTAATGGTTATGGCGAGTGCCTTGTAGTCTTCTACTGGTCCAAGACCATAGATACAAGAGACTGAGGCCACGATAAGGACATCGTTTCGTGTAAGAAGGCTTTGTGTTGCTTGATGACGATACTTGTTGATCTCGTCATTGATGGAGGCGTCTTTTTCGATATAGGTGTCGGATGCAGCCATGTAGGCTTCCGGTTGGTAATAGTCGTAGTATGATACGAAATAACAGACGGCATTATCTGGGAAGAAATCTCGGAATTCCTGACACAACTGAGCTGCAAGGGTTTTATTGTGAGCCAAGACAAGCGTTGGTTTGTTTTGTTGGGCAACAATGTTTGCCATTGTAAAAGTTTTTCCAGATCCGGTCACCCCGAGTAGTGTTTGGTGTTTTTTTTCTTTTTCCAGTCCTTTCACCAATTTTTCAATGGCTTGGGGTTGGTCACCTGCTGGTTGGAACTTGGAGTGGAGTTTGAAATCCATATTGGTGGGAGCTAGGAAATGTGCTTGAAACTTTGAGTGATCTCGAGGATAGAGTTTTATACCTTCTCTATAGCTAAAAGAGTTTACAGGTTTTTTGCCTTTATTCAAGCCTTCTCAGCTGGTTTAATAAAGGTATAAGCAATATTTATGGATTTTTTGGGTCTACATCGGTTTGGAGAAGGCGACTTGAATCCTGGTGAGGAGATTATATATCGGGCAAATCTGTACTGGCTCGCTTTTCTGAGGAAATCTCTTGTAGGTCTTCTCCTGATGACTTTAGGGTTTGTGATAATCTTGTTTGCATTTATTTACCCTACAGGATTTATTGAAGATCCTTCTATCACGATCGGAGTCCTTATTTTTGCTGGTTTGCCTTTTTTTATTGGTTTGTATCAGTTTACCAAGAGATTGATAGATTTTGTTTATGATGAAGATATCATTACGAACCAACGAGTGATTGACTATAATCAGTCATTTTTCTTTTCTAGAGAACAGTCTACTGCAAATCTCAAATCTGTAGAGAATGTGAATCTGATTCAAAATGGTGTACTTCGAAGTCTGTTTGATTTTGGGACACTTCAGGTTCAAACGGCTGCGAGTAGTTCTTTTTCTGCTCCTGGATCAAGGCCGAGATTTTTGCTTTTGGATGATATTCCACTCCCTCAGCAGGTTCAGCGTTTGATCGATGAAATCTCCCATCGAGTGAAGAGTGACATTCAAATTGATAAAGAAGAGCTCTTGATGGTGTGTGGTTTGATGAAAGGGGATTTAGAAAATTACCTCGTGGTGAAAAAAAGTCGAGGATGGAAGGATCGGGTAAAGAAATTGATGAGGTGGAGTTAGTATGCGTGATCGAGATTTACTTCTTCTAGAGGTTTGCTAGACTTTATGGGCTTATTTGACGACATATATTATGGAATTAGAAGTTATTATCGGTTTGGAAGTTCATGCGCAGATCGCGACAAAATCCAAGATGTGGTGTGGATGTAGCAATGATGATTTTGATGCGGATCCAAATATGGTGGTGTGTGCGGTGTGTTTAGGATTGCCTGGTGCATTGCCTGTATTGAATAAAAAAGCGCTTGATCTGGCTTTGCAGACAGCTCTTGCTCTGAATTGCACCTTGCCAGCTGAATCAAAATTTGATCGAAAAAATTATTTTTACCCTGATCTTCCGATGGGGTATCAAATATCTCAATTTGATGAACCTGTTTCTCTAGATGGGCATCTTAAAGTGGATATGAAAGAACCTGATGAAAGTGGAAACGATCGTGTGGTTTCCCAAAAAACTGTTGGAATTACTCGGCTTCATCTGGAAAATGATGCTGGAAAGCTGACTCATGAAGGAGATTGGAGTTTGGTGGATTACAACCGTTCTGGTTCACCTCTGATGGAAATCGTAACCGAACCTGATATGCGGACTCCTGAAGAGGCACGTTCTTTTGCAGAGGAGCTCCAGAAGATTCTTCAGACTGTGGGATCGAGTGAGGCGAATATGTACAAGGGACAGATGAGATTTGATGCATCGATCTCTCTTCGTCCTATGGGTGAAGTCAAGCTCTATCCTCGAGCTGAAATCAAAAACTTAAATTCTTTTCGGTCTCTTGAGGCGGCTTTGAAGTATGAGATTCGACGACAGAAAAAACTCTGGGCAGAAAATGCTGTTCCTGAGACAGAAACGACTGTTGGTTGGATAGAAGATGAACAACGCACTCAAATGATGAGAGAAAAAGAGTCAGCAGCTGATTATCGGTACTTTCCTGAGCCTGATTTACCATCTCTTTCTGTGACTCCTGAGAAAACTGAAGAGCTTCGTGCGATGCTTCCAGAAATGCCAGCCGTTTATCGGTCGCGCCTAAAGGAACAGTATGCTTTGAGTGATGATGAAGCTGAAATAGCCGTGACTCAGATGAGTCTTGGGCGGTTTTTTGAAGAAGTTGCGAAGGCAACAAAGAACCCAAAACGGTCTCGAACCTTTGTTTTGAATGTGCTTCTTGGAAAACTCAAAGAAGATACGATTGATGTCTCTGATTCGAAAGTTTCGGTTGGTCATGTGGTGGAATTGATTAGGGCTATAGATGAAGGAAAGATTTCAGCAAGTGTGGCCAAGGATGTTCTTGAAGAGACGTATTTAACAGGAAAAGATCCTCTCTCTATAATTAATGAAAAAGGATTGGAGCAAGTGAGTGATACTGGTGAGTTGGAAGTGATTTGTGATCAGATATTGCTAGAAAATGAGAAGATTGTTGCTGATTTCAAGGGCGGGAAAGAAAAAGCCTTTGGGGCTTTGATTGGAAAGGTGATGGCAGCTACAAAGGGGCAGGCGAATCCTGGGGTAGTGAACGGGATTTTGAAGGGGAAGCTTCAGTAAGAAAAGTGGGGATGTTGCGAGCTTTAGAAGTGTAGGAGTCCTGTGGTTTGTCAAAGAGCAATGGATCTTAAAATGCATATATATGACCTTACGAAGAAATTTCCTTCGTTAGGAAAATTTATAATTATTAGTCAATTGAGGAGGTCACCGAGTTCTGTTATGGCAAATGTTCCATAGGGTAATGAAAGAAAGTTTTCTTGTAGGGGATTAATAAAGCTGCATTTCTCCTGAAAAAATTTATTGCTTCTCAAAAATCTAAACCTCATAGGGTTTAGATTGAATTTTTCTCATTTTTCCTAACAATCCCACCATTCTCACCTTTCTCAAGTGTAATTGGTGATTACAATTTTTGTACAAGCTTTCCTTCTAGTATGATTCATTTGAATAAATATAATACTTATGTGGGAATCCTCCTCTGACATCTTGAATATGGTTTTGGCGATTGGTGTGGGTGCTTGTAGCTTCTTATTGGTGTTTGTGTTGTTTTATCTGATTATGATCCTCAGGGATTTTAGTTATACCTCTATGCATGTGCGAGAAACTGCTGAGCAATTGGAGACATACGTGAAGGCTCCTGTTCGTATTGTGATGGATGTGTATCGAGGGGTGAAAGATGTGATGGGATGGTTTGACAAGTAATAATTGCTAGGTGGTTATAATCGTTACTCTGACAATGTGTATTGTTAATAGTGTGATGGTTATTATGAGTGTTCTTTTTTTGCTATTTGTAGCAAACAAATCATGGTGATGAACATTGATATTTTTAGATCTTCTTTCTTGTATTTTATACTTCTTTTTTTTGAGCGTTTTTTTGGTTATTGATATAATTTCTTCTAGGGGTTTGTTGGTATTCTTGGGTGAAATTGAAATATTATGTTTGATTGTTGTGCCTGATGGTTCATTGAAAATTGATTCGAGCAACTTTTCTAGATAGTTTATTGATTTGGTTAATGTAGTCATTTTTCTTATGTGATTATCTGATTGTACTTTTTGTATTATAGGTCAAATAATATGACAACTTGATGAAAGTTTATTGAATGCTTCTATTTTGAAATCGATTGAAGATTAAGATACATGTCTGTTGTCAAATTTTGATATTTTGTTAAAATGCAGTCTCTTTACTCATGTTTATGTCTCTCTTAGAAAGCCTTTCTTTTCAGGATGATCGTCCAATCGATGAATCTCGAATCCTTGATGAGCATGTATTGATGCAGTTGGCTTCATCAAAAGACAGTGATCAGTTATATTATGATTTGTGTGTGATGGGTGAAGAAACTTGTACGAAATATCCAGCTGATTTGGTGCTTTCTATGTGCCAGCTTTTAGGCATGCTTAGGATATCAAAGGTGACATTAACCATGAGGATGGCAGAGCGAGTTTTTGCTTTTGAGCTCTCTAATGGAGCTGCTTTTGTGATTTCTTTAGAGAGTATGATGAAGACTTTTCGGGAATATTTTTGCAAACGTCATCTGACTCTCCAAGATCTTGATAGCGACTTGCTTTCAAAAAGAATTTTGGGGCTTTTTCTTTACCTCAAAGAACAGATAGAAAATAGTTTTGATAGTCATTTGACACGTTTGGATCCCAAAGCTATTCGTCAAGACTCAAAAATTACGATGAAATTAGACCCAAATCGGATTCGTTATTTGAGGTTTGAGAGGGAGCTTGAGGAGAAATTTCGTGAAGACGGTTTGTTTGATGAATTGAAAGAATTGAAGCAGTGGCCCCCTCAAAAAGAATTTTCTTATGATCATGGGCCAACGGTTTTGTACCCATCGCAAGGGTTTGATTTGATGAGTCAGAGTGGTAAGAAAAGACGTGCTTTGGTGGTGTATGTTCTTGATGAAAAGACCCAACAGTTGAAGCCAAGATTTTTGTATGTGAGTTCTACTCATGCTGTGGTCAAGGTGATGCCCCGGGTCCTGCTGCGTGGGAGTCGGATTTTTAATTATGACAAAGGTCCTGCTGAAGAGTCCGTTACAGTTGCTATACCATATCAATTGCCCTTGATGAAAGCGATGTACCCAAATGGTGATGTGTTGCAAGATGATCTTCCTGTTATGACTACTGATAAGGGGAGAGAGTCTCTTTTGGTAGATTTGGTGCAAGCTGAAAATGTATTTGATCGCTATGAGACAGAAGCAATGAATCATTCATTTATGGGAAAAGTAGATGCTGCTCAAACCCGATTTATAAGGGACTTTCTTCCGAAAGGTGAAAAAGATTATTATTTTTATATGCATCCAGAAAACTTTCATCTTTTAGATGCTGACCCTACGAAAGACCCAGATACCGATGGTGATTATTTGTCTTTGAAGCTTCATGGAAAGGTTCAAATCTTTTCGGGCTATCATGGGGCAATGAAGGTTTATGATATGGAGTCTCAACATCCAGAGAATCCAATGAGGTACCTTGCTCACATGATGAGAGCCCCAAAACAGTTTCGCGACGAGTATAATAGTTCGCTTTTCTTTGTTCCTATCGTAGAAGATGCAAGACCTGAGAGTAGGGAAGTGAATACGTATTTGACTTGTCGGTCCTACGTGGAGTGTCCAGAGTTGACCGTTCCTATTTTAGAGAAGTCTCGGCAGATTCAAATGGATACGCGAGACTGGGAGGATGATTGGGAGGAGGTTCACGGTTTGGTGCATTCGCGTCGGCATTGGGGGCATGTTTTTATGTGGCCTTATTTAAAGAAGCTTCCTTTTTTTAAGTATTTGATGAGGAAGAAGGTGTAGTGACTAGAAAAGATTTGCAAACTCTTCTAGGCCTTCTTTCTCTAGCTTCTCTTTGTGGATGAACCTTAGGCTTGCAGAGTTTATACAGTACCTAAGCCCTGTTGGTTCTGGTCCATCCTCGAATATATGTCCAAGATGAGAGCGGGCTTGTTTGCTTTTGACTTCTCTTCTGGGGTAGAAGAGACGGTTGTCTTCTGACTCTACGATGTTTTCTGGTACGAGAGGCTGCCAAAAGCTAGGCCATCCGGATCCGGATTTGAATTTATGAGTTGAGCTGAAAAGAGGTTCTCCTGATACGATGTCGACGTAGATGCCAGGTTCTTCATTGTCCCAATATTCATTGGTGAAGGGGTATTCGGTCGCTTCTTCTTGGGTGACGGCGTATTGGAGAGGGGTGAGTGTTTCTTTGAGAGAAACGTTTCCTTCTCGTTTTGGGTTTTTAAAAACGGTGTATCCAATAAAGAGTGGTATGCAAATGGCGATAAGGGCGATTGCGAGGATGAGTTTTTTCTTCATTGTTGGTGGGTAAAGTGGTGTAGTGTCTTTGAGTGTACTCCTTATTGGTATTGTCATCTATGAAGATTATCCAGGATGAAGGGATCGTGTTGCGGAAGCGACAGCTGAAGGAAAAAGATGAGCTGGTGACGGTTTTGACGAAAAATCATGGGAAAATGATGTTTGTGGTGCCAGGCTCTCGAGATCCCAGGAGTAAAAAAGCCGGTATATTGGAACTCTGCAATACGATAGGGTTTCAGGTAAGGGAGTCGAAGAGCAGGTTTCCGTATTTGAATCAGGTGAAGCTTTTGAAGTCTCGTGGGTTTCATATTGTCGAGGAAGATAGCACTTTGGATGAGTTTTACAGGGCTTTGGGGATGCTTAAATTAACTGATCAATTTGTACAAGAAGAACATAATGTTAATGAAGTCTATGCTTTGCTCTCTCAGGGGCTTGATGGTGTCATTTTGAATGTTTCTGAGATGTGGTATTGGATTCATTTGTTGGATTTTCTTGGCTTTCTTCCTGATTTTAAAATTTGCGTAGGGTGTCATGAGAAGCCTGACAGTTCTTTTGATTTAGTATTTTGTGCGGAACATAAGGGTTTTGCACATCGAAAATGCTTGTCGATGAACACCGAAACTGTACAAAATACTACGGTGTCGATATCATTCGACTTGTTGAAAATCGTTTCTTTCATTCAGCTTTATTCATTGTCTGAAGTTGGGAGACTGAGTATGGATCAGAAAATTTTTGATCAGATGAAGGAATTGTTTGATACGGTGAAGGTGTAGGTGTGAGAAAGGTTAGAAATGTGAGAGCTTTGGGAAAGGTAGGAGTTGGGATAGTGAAGATATAACGACCTCAAGGATAGAGAAGACCTATAGGATGTTCTGGAATATATTTATTTTTTTCTATGCAAAATTGGCAACTGATCCGAGATGGGAAGATGAGTAGTGAAACCTTTGTTCAGAGAGCACGGATTTTGGATTTGATGCGGGAATGGTTTCGTAAGCAAGAGTTTCTTGAGGTTGAGACCCCTTTGATGCTGAAGTATCCGGGGATGGAGCCTCATTTAAATTTGTTTTCTTCTGAATTTGTTTCTGAAGATGGAAAGTATATGGATAAGCGCTTTCTTCATACTTCGCCAGAGTATGGGATGAAGAAATTGCTTGGTGCTGGATTTGAAAGAATTTATCAGATTGGAAAAGTGTTTCGGAATGGGGAGGTGACTCTTCAGACTACCCCCTGCTTATCTTCCATTGCAAAAGGTACGGAAGAACAAGAGAAAGAGGAATCAGACACTTTCCAGATGGAAATTGGAATTCAAAATAGCCGACATAATCCTGAATTTACCATGCTGGAATGGTATCGGACGAATGCGGATTATAATGACATCATGGATGACTGTGAAAGTATGATCAAATATGTGAGTAGGGAGTTAGGAGTTGGGAGTCGGGAGCATCAGAAAAAGTTAGACGTGGAATGGGAGCGTTTGACAGTGAGAGATGCTTTTCAACGATATGCTGATATGGACTTAGATGAGTTGAAAAATATTGATGATCTTCGAAATGCTGTTGAGGCGAAGGGCTATGAGATGAATACTGAATATACTTGGGACGATTTGTTCTTCTTAGTTCTATTGAATGAAATAGAGCCTCAATTGGGGAAGGAGAAACCGCAATTTCTCATCGATTATCCTGCGACTCAGGCTGCATTGGCGAAAAAGAAAGCTCATACTTGTGAAAAGCATGAAAACGGAAACCATTTCTGCGAAACTGAGGGGTACCTGGAGAGGTGTGAAGCAGAATGGGCAGAGCGTTTTGAGCTGTACATCAATGGTATTGAACTGTGCAATGCTTTTACTGAATTGGTTGATCCTGAAGAGCAGCGTGAGCGATTATTAAATGAGAAGAATTTGAGAGATAGCATGGAAAAAGAACCATATGGCATTGATGAGGCTTTTTTGGAGGCTCTTGAGACGATGCCACCGAGTGGTGGGAATGCTTTGGGGATTGATCGATTGGTTATGGTTCTTTTGGGTAAGAAGTCGATAGAAGAGGTATTGTTGTTTCCTTGGAGGGATGTAAGTTAGTTGATGGTTGATGGTTGATAGTTTATGGTTTGTGGGCATTCTATTTGTTATTTGTGATTTATGATCATTTCAGAATTAAAAAAAGGAGGAGCTATTAATTGGAAGCATGGAGTATGGCAGGCTATTGATATTACTTTTGTGAATCCTGGAAAGGGTTCGGCTTTTTACAAGGTTAAGCTGAGGAATGTTGAAACAGGACAGGTTGTGGAAAACACCTTTAAGTCTGGAGAGTCTTTGGATGAAGCGACGGTTGCGTATATGAATGCACAGTATTTGTACTCTGATGGTGAGGGATATCACTTTATGGAGAATGATACTTTTGAACAAGTTGTTTTAACAGAAGAGGTTTTGGGAGATGTGACGAAGTTTTTGAAGGAAAATTCTGATGTAAAACTTCAAACGATAAATGGAAAAGCGTCTGGAGTTCAGCTTCCACCAAAGATTGTTTTTGAAATCATAGATGCTCCACCAGGAGTGAAAGGAGACTCGGCTACTGGAAAAACTATCCCAGCTACCATTGATACGGGAGCGATTATCCAGGTCCCGCTTTTTTGCAAAACTGGTGATAAGATTCGTATAAACACTGATACTGGCGAATATGTTGAAAGAGCAAACTAGAGATAACCCAAAATCCAAAGTATAGAGTCCAAAATATAGACTTTTTGACTTTTTTGGATTTAGAATGTTGCGCTTTGGGCTTAGCTGTATGCATCTTCATACTCCACAATGAGCCGTCCATCTTCTGCTAATGAGCAGTATTCTGGTATTTCCCAATCAGGGATCACGGCTCGAAATTGGTCCAGAGTGTAAGGTGTTTTAATGGTGACGGTTTCATTTACTCTTCGGAGAATGTCTGCATCAGCTCCGAGCTCTACTTTTCCGACTCTGGTATCGACGATGAAGCTCGGGACTATTCGACCGCTTCCGTGAGCTCTGAGGTAGCGTTTTATGGTCATGAATTCATCGAGAGTGGTTCGAAAGTGTTCAGTTCCTTGAAGAGGGTCGGCATGATAGACCCGGTAGGGTTCGACGCCGAGTTGGCGGAGTTTTCTGAAGAGATCCAGCAGGACTTCGGGATTGTTATTGATCCCTTTCATGAGGACTGTTTGATTATAAAGAGGGATATTGTTTTGAGTGCAGAGAAGGAGAGATTTAGCTGCCTGAACAGTTATTTCGTCTGTGTGATTAATATGAGGGCTGATGCTGACGGGGGCTGGAATTGAGGAATTTTCAAATTTTCGAATTTTCGAATCTGATCGACATGATTCTGAAAATTGGATCATTTGGTCATTTGATAATTGATTTCGTTCTTTAAATGGTTGAATCCATTTTTCATCGATGAGGTCCGGGTCAGAGGTAAAGATACGAGATCCGATTCTGATTCCGATGAGGTGCGGGATTGTTCTGAGTTTATCTATGATTTCTAGGACTTTTTCTGGGAACATGAGAGGGTCGCCTCCCGTGATAAGGACTTCTTTTATTCGGGGATCATTCGCGATGTATTTGATGGCTTTGGCAAAGTGTTGTTGTGGAGTTCCGTAGTCTCCATCGGTTGCTTTGTGAGAGTAGTTTTTTCGAAAGCAAAAGCGACAGTAGGCAAAGCATTGTGAAGTAGGCATCAAAATGACACGGTCCATGTAGAGCCGCTCTAGACCTGGTATTTGTGTTGGCATGAGACCGGGGAGTGTTCGATCTAGTCCAATAGGATCCATTTCTCTTGGATCTGGGAGGTATTGTTTAGCAATTGCTGGAGATTTTTTAATTTGCTCGACTAAATAAGGTGTGAAGCGGAGAGGATGCTTGAAGATGAATTGGCTGAATGCTTCACGATCGATGTTTTCGTAATTTTTTCCCAGTACGACTTCGAGTTTTTCGAGACTGTTGATGTGGTGGTAGGTTTTCAGAGAAGAAATTTTGAGATAATGAAGGCGAAGATTTGTTTCCTCGCCTGAAGGCTTTCGATGAGGAAAATAAACCTGTCTTGTAGAGTACGGCTAGGTAATGAAACCTCGCCTTCGGTTTGTGAGTTGTTTTGTTAAGCGTGAATCGATTTGAAGGATATCGTTTTAATGGCTTTCTGCCAATTAAAAGAGTGCTTCTTGTTTTTTCTTGAGATCTGAAATATCTAACCCCAGGTGTTGGTAAGCATTTTCAGTAGCAATTCTCCCTCGTGGGCTGCGGTCTAGCATTCCTAATTGGATGAGAAAAGGTTCGTAGACGTCTTCGATGGTACCGGAGTCTTCTCCCGTGGCTGCTGAGAGGGTATTGAGTCCGACAGGGCCTCCTTTGAATTTTTCGATCAGCGTTTTGAGGAGATCGATATCGGTTCGGTTGAGGCCGAGCTCGTCGATACCGAGGGCTGACATGGTTTTTTTTGTGATCTCAAGATCAATGATGTTGTGAGTGTTTTCATCGATATCGGCAAAGTCTCTGACGCGTTTGAGGAGTCGGTTGGCTACACGAGGGGTTCGACGAGCGCATTTAGCGAGCTTTTTGCAGGCTTCTTCAGTGACTTGGTACTCTAGAATACGTGCTGACCGGTGGATGATTTGTGAGATTTCAGATTCACTATAAAACTCGAGCTTGAAAATGTGTCCGAAACGATCTCGGAGTGGTGAGCTGAGCATGGCGAATTTTGTTGTAGCTCCTATTAGCGTGAACTGAGGGATATTGAGGCGCATCGTGCGAGCGGAAGGACCTTTTCCGATCATGATATCGAGGACGTAATCTTCCATGGCGCTGTAGAGGATTTCTTCTACGCTAGAGCTCATGCGGTGGATTTCATCAATGAAAAGGACGTCACCTGGTTTGAGATTGCTGAGGACCGCGGCAAGGTCACCTTGTTTTTGAATTGCCGGAGCAGAGGTGACTTTGAGTTTCCCTCCCATTTCATGGGCAATAATACTGGCCATTGTGGTCTTTCCGAGTCCTGGTGGACCATAGAGGAGTGTGTGTTCGAGAGGCTCATTTCGTTTTTTGGCGGCCGCTAAAAAAACCTTGAGGTTTTCTTTGAGCCGGCTTTGTCCGATATATTCATCTAGTGCTTTGGGACGGAGAGTGTTTTCGAAGATGTCGGCTTCCTTTGCAGTACTAGAAGTAATTGGAGTGGGGTTTGTGTTTTGATTTGATGATTGGATGGCCATAAGGACAACATTTTTAATTTTTTTCAAAAATACAATAGCACAAATGTACATTTCGAAAATGTTATTCGTTCATTACTCGAAGGTGAGGATTTGTTTCCTCGCATGGGCTCTTTGGTGAGGTCAATAAATCCAGTTTTGAAACCTACGGCGAAGTAACGAAACCTCTCTTTCGGTTGGTGTGTTTTTGTAAGGTCAGAAAAGGAAGGATAACTTTATGCCAATCCTTTCAAGAAATATCCGATGTAATACGCAACAGTAGCAGCTGCGCCTCCGACAAGAAGCATTTCTATACCAGATACAATCCAGTTTTTTGCAATGACTATGCTCCTGAGAGACCCTACAATGAAGATAGTGACACCTGTAATGATACATGAGTACATAAAGGCATTTGCTTGGAGTGACGGAAAGAATCCAATAAGAACAAAAATCAACAGTGGAAGAAACCCACAGATCAAAAATGAAATGAAAGTGATAGATGCGGAAATTTTTGGATTTTTTTCTTCTGGAGTGATGCCTAATTCTTCGAGCATCATGGTTTGGATCCATACTTCTTCGTTGCTGGTGATGACATTTACAATTTTTTCGAGATCTTTTCCTTTGAAGCCTTTTGCCCTGTAGATTTGCCTGATTTCTTCACATTCTCCTTCTGGATGATGTTCTATCTCCCATTTTTCACGATTGTATTCGAGTTGTTGGTATTCGATATCTGATTTTACGCTGAGGTAGTTTCCTGCTGCCATGGAAAACCCATCAGCAATGAGGTTTGCGAATCCTAAGATGAGGATGATGTTGGCACTGAGTTCGGCGCCGATGACCCCTGAAACGATGGCAAAGGTGGTTACAATCCCATCAATGGCACCATAAACAGCATCTCCAAGGTACTTTCCTGATCCAGAGTGTTCATCATGATCGTGATGAAGGTCGGCAGAGATCGCTTTTTTTGAATGGGCTTTTTTTGTTGCTTCGATATTTTTATTCTTGAAAGCTTTTTTAGCAATAGTGATGCGTTTGCTTTTGGCCATAAGAGTGAACAGCAAGTATTGCTTTTAGTATATCCTTCCGGGCTTGATACTCAAATTGATCTCTGAAGTCTTGGTATATCTCTTTTGAAAGCATGGTACTATGGGCTTGGTCAATATTATTAAAAAAAATTATGAAAAAATTTGCTATACTGATGTCATTTTTTGTTTTACTTACAGGGTGCCTTGAAAGCTCTACTTTATCTGATGAAGAGAAAGTTCTTCCAAGTACTGCTCAAGTGAATTTTGAACGAAGTATTGTAGATATTGATTACGATCAGAGTTATATCGCATTTACGGGCACTAAGAATAGTTTTTCAGCGAGTCATCAGGGAGAATTTGAAAAATACACGGTTCAAATTGCTTTGGATGAAGCTGAGCCTACAAATCTTGAAAAAGCAGATGTTACCGTTGCGATTGATATTACGAGTTTGATAACTGAAAATAACAGCGTGACGGGCCATCTTTTAGAGTCTGATTACTTTGATACTGAAACGTTCCCAATGGCAACTTTTGTTTCTACATCATTGAAAAACATTGGAGACCAGGAATATGAAATGTCGGGGGATTTGATGATAAAAGAAGTATCGAAATCGGTTACTTTTACAGCCAATATTACGAATGATTATGCTGTTTTCAAACACGAGCTCAATCGTCTTGATTTTGGTATTGGCGAAGAAAACCATGTCGATGTGCCGGTACCTCTTGAAGTAAAACTCGTCTTTAAGAATGCTTAGGTTTTCCAAATGAATGAGCTGCGATATACGTTGTGATAGGCACGGCTAAAATAAGTGCTGTGCTTCCAACTAGCGTTCTGATGACTTCTTCAGCTACAAATTCTGAATTGAAAACAACCCATAGAGGCTGGTTTGAAATCGTGAAGATGATGAGGACAGGAAGAGATGCTCCTGCATAGGCGAGTGCAAGAGTATTGACCAGCGAAGTGATATGTTCTTTTCCAATAGAAAGCCCTCGTTTGTAGAGTTCTTGAGGATCCAGGTTTGAGTTGGCTTTTTTGAGTTCATCTACTGCTGCTGCCTGAGCTGTGGTGACATCGTCTAAGACACCGAGGACTCCGATAATGATTCCCCCTAAAAGAAGACCTTTGAGGTTTACATTTGCGAGCTCTCCGAACTGAAGAAAGAAGGCTTCTTCTGTGCCTGTGCCAGAGAGACTTGCCCAATTCACAACAAGTTGAGCAAGTATAGTCGCAATAATGAGTGTGATGAGTGTGCTGACAAGAGCAATCGTCGTTCGTTTATTGAAGCCGTGTGCACAGTAGAGAGATACGATGGCAATAACAAATCCACCTATGAGGCAGATGAGAAGAGGTGAATCACCTGCGATAATACGTGGAATGATGAAATGAACAATGATGCCGATATTGAATGCTAATCCAATCAATGAAGTGAACCCCTTTATACCTGTGAAGAAAATCGTGAGAGCAAAGAATGCTAGAAGAAGTCCTATCATCCATGGGATTCGATATTTATCGGCGATATAATAAAGTGTTGTATCAAATTCACGGTTTTTAAGAACAATGATTTGTTCTCCTTGTTCGACTTTTCGAGAGGCTTTATCAAAACTACTGTAGTCGTGGTCGAGTTCGAGTTGTGTACCTTTGTCTGGTCCTTCTGTTATTTCGATTGAAAGGTTTTGTATGATTTGATCTTGTCCGATGATTTCAGATGATTGTTCGGTGACTTCTTTTACTGTTCCTAAATAGTACTCGTCTGAAAAAAGTGGTTCTTGTGCAGCTGTGAGAGGAATGCTAAAGATACTCAGAATACTAATAATGCTGAGAATTGAGGATTGAAAAAGTTTAGACATGAGCGAACGTGGTGAAATATTAAGAGCGTTTTTCTGATGAACTGAGTTGAGTGAGCGCAATTGTTGCTGGAATAATAAATCCTAATCCATACAGAGCAAAGCTATTGTAAGAAATAACATCGTAGATGAGTCCTGCACTGATGGGTGCTATTGCTTGTCCTAGCGATGCAATGGACTGATCTACTCCCATTGCTTCGCCTCGGTCTTTTGATGAGAGAAGAGAAGAAATGAGTGATCGAAAGCTTGTTAAGGCAGACGTGAGCCCGAGATTAATAAAGTATGAATTGGCAAAAAAGATCACCAGAACCTTTATCGTCATTTGAGTTCCGAATGAGTAGGGGATGAGAGGTAATAAGAAGAGTGCAGAACCAGTAGAGAGTCCGCCCATGAGGAATGTTTTCACCATGCCGAATTTCTTTATAAGACGCGGAACTACTGTGCTTTGGTTGAGTATGGAAAAAACACCAATTCCACTCAGGATGAGACCAATTTGAAGAGGGTCAAGAAGATAGTCGGATTCCAGCATGAGGATGACGGATGTCGTAAAGCAAATGAAAAGGAGGGCAAAGCTACCCCGAGTTGGGAGAAGTGTTCTGAGGCAATGATTGCTTGAGAAAATTTGTACTTTTTTGAAAATATTGATTTCTTCATGGATTTTTTTCATTGGAGTGGTGTTGCGGTCTGCTTTTTTTAGGGACTCAGGCATTTTGAAGAGCATGACTATGAGTGTGATACTGGAAATCAAAAAACTGAGACCTGCTGTTCCAAGATAGCCATAGCTTTCGGTAAAAGTAAGTCCTCCAAGAAGTGGGCCAACTAAAAATCCTGTTCCAAAAATAGCGCCTTCATACCCGAAGGCTTTTGGTCTTTCTTCTGGAGTGGTCATGTCTCCTATCCACGCATGGCCAACGGCGATATTTCCACCGGTGATTCCATCTGTCATTCGAGATAAGAAAATGATGAGAATGGCAAGATTGATAGATCCGAAGAAATTGACATCCATAAAGAGCCATGAACTTGCGAAAATGAGCCAGCTCAAAACAGTTCCTCCATGGCTTATCAAGAGGAGTGGTCTTCTTCCATAACGATCACTGAGAGATCCGAGTATAGGAGCTCCTATGAACTGACAAAAAGCATACATGGAAATGATTCCTCCATAAATGGTTCCGCTCATTTCGGATTGGGTAAGTTCTCTTACTATTCCAGGAAGGACGGGAATGAGGATGCTATACCCTAAAATATTAACAAAGCTGAGGAGGTAAATGGGAAGGAGGCGTTTGATCATGAGGAAAGTAGTGAGCTGGGAGTTTAGAGTAGAGAGAGTTTTAAGACGGGGTTATTGTACCTGAAATATGTGAATCTCTTGTTGTTTAAGCCCTTTCTTTTCTCGTTTTTTATGTGAATTTCGCTTATAGTAGCTTAGTATTATGTGTTTTTATGATTCGAACAGTTCTCAATCTTCATTTTATTTGGAAAGCTCTATGGGCTGGTGTAGCTCCATGGAGGTTTTTTCAACTGAATGCCCCATACTTTAATGATGAAAAGGGGTATTTCTCAAAACTTGATATTGAACAGTATATTCCAAATCGATGGAGACTAAAGAGTATAAACTTCCCTTTGGATATGGATATTTCAGAGATAAAACAGGTCTTGCTCGATACTTATCAATATCCTTTTTTTCTCAAGCCAGAGTGGGGACAGAATGGATATGGAGTGTTTCGTATCCGAGATACAAAAGAACTCAATGAGGCTTTGATGATTATTGAGCAAAGTCATATTCCGTATTTTGCACAAGAAGCCGGTGAGGATGTGTGTGAATTTGAAATTTTTTATGTTCGATGCCCTAAGAGTGATAACGAAGCAGCTGTTTTTTCTGTCGCTGAATCTCGATCATATGCGGGAGAATCCCTTCCTGTTCATAGTGTGCATCATGGGACGAGGTACCATGATATGACCGATGAATTTTCTTATTTGGAAATCAAAAAAGTATTGGAACATGTGCTGTCTATTGGAAGCTTTCGTATGGCAAGAGTAGGTGTAAAGGCTGACTCAAAAGAGGCTTTGATCGAAGGAAAATTTCAAGTGATTGAAATTAATTTATTTACTCCTATGCCTCTTAATCTCTTGGATCTTAACCAGTCTTGGAGAGTGAAGCGTATGTTTATTTGGGAACTTTCTCAAGCCTTGGTGAATGCTGTACATGAGTTGCCAAAAGGGGCAGATAAGTCTATTTTTTGGAAGAAAACCAAGATGCATTACAAGGTGAAGAAACTGTCTTCTTTTTTGTCCTCTCCTAATGAATTATGATCAGATATATAAAAAAGAAACTGTATTCATGGGTGGATAAGCAGTTTTTAGATGGTTGTAGTAGTTATAATTCACTTGAAGTAAGACGTGCATGCCGTACGAAAGAGCAAGCTCGAGAAAAATTTCGACAACATGGTATTCCTTTTGCTGAAGGGAAAATATGGGTCTGGCCATGGTCTGCAATAAATTTTGTAAAAAAATATGGATACCCTGTTGTTGTGAAGCCAAATTTAGGAGGGTATTCACGTGGGAGTTATTTTCCTATTACAAGCAAGCAAGGTTTGAGAAAGGCGATGCTAGGAGTGAAGGTATGGTGGCCTAGGTCGGTGATTGAACAGTACTTGCGTGGAAAAAATTATCGGGTAGTAGTGACGCGAGAGGGTGTTCAGATTGTGACGAGAAGATTTCCTCCTTTTGTGGTGGGAGATGGAATGAAGAATATTTCTCAATTGATTGATGAAGAAAACCAGATTCGGAGAGAAATGAAACTTTTGCCTATTATTCATGAAATTGAAAAAAGTAAAGATGTGGTTCGGTTTCTCAAAAAGCAGGGATTGGCGCTTGATTCTGTCCCAGCTTTGGATCATGAAGTAGAGCTCTTTCATCGTGTGGCACTTTCTCCTGGTGGAGTTTTGGAAACCATTGATATGAGTTGTATTCCACAGAAAAATATTGATTTGTTTGCAAAAGTCTTGAGAATCTTTGATGCTAATATTTTGGGGATTGATGTGATCATGGAGAAGGGTGTAGAAATCCCTTTTGATGAACAGAAAACGATTTTTCTTGAAGTAAATTCACGTCCTTATTTGAAAATGCATGCTGTTCCGCGTTGGGGTGATGTGCCGGATATGAAAGCGTTGTATCAGAAATTGGATGCATTGAAGGTGGATGATCGGGATGTGTATTGAAGAGAAGTAAGCCGTTCAACCCTTAATTTCTTTAAGTGGGGAACGATATAGATTCCTTAGTTCTTTTGAAAGGAAGGAACAGAGCAGTTTAAAAATATGTTTGTCTTTCAGATCGATAACATAAGAATCTCGTGAATTTCAGGAGTTTTTTGTTGAAACAAGTTTTAAGAATTATTTTGGGTGATTCGTACAATGTTGAAATGTTTCGAATTGCTGAAGGCCATGGGATTACGACGCTTTCGCTCGCAGTGACGGGTTTTTTTTGAAATTCATCACTAAGTAATGTGTCTTACCTCTATTTGTTCGATTCGGAACCTTGTTTCCATTCTTCGCTACAAAGTACTTTGCCCCTTGTTTGATAGCGAGGTCTTCTACCGATTTTTCTTTTGCGACGAAGAAGTGAGGCTCAGTGATGCATGTGAGAAGATGAGTGAAGTATCCTTTCCTTCTATGAGATTTTTTAATTATACCGTAGCAAGAATAGAGGTAGTGGTGTTTTTTAAAGTATTGAAACATTTCAGTACGTCCAGTGTTTGACGTGTGACTCCAAGAACTGATAAAAAAAGTGCTGAGAACTTTTCCACCAATAACTTCGTTGTTGATTTTTAGAACGATGATTTTTGAACCTGGGATGAGTGGAATCAGTAAGAGAAAGCATTTATTCAGGAATCCTTGAAAAATTGGTTCCGTTTGAGTCAGAGATATAAATGATCGATGTTCTTTGCTCGCCCATGTTGCATTTTTGACCTTTGGTTTTTTCATCATTCAAACTTAGGGATGATGGTTCGTCCGTTGATATTGAACATGATGAGCCCAAGAATAGCGATGATGATTCCAGCGTAAAAGAGTGATCCTCCGTCACTTTGTCCATTGTGCAGCACTTCAATTCCTAATGGAGTGATGAGGTGAAACATGATTGCCCCACCCATGATAGCTGCAGAGAGAATACCTCCGAGCGCATGGAAACTAGGTCTTTTGGCTTCTGGAGTTAGTTTTGCTTTATGAAGAAGCCAAAGTGCTGCAGGGGCGAGAAGAATGATGGAGGCGATGAGTTCTCCAGTACCGGTGATATATGCACCATAGTTTGTGAAGAGTGATCCGAGTGGTTCGTAAATCGTTTCACTTAGCCATTTTCCAATAGTACTGAAAATATGTACGGTTTCAGGAGCTCCTGTGAATTTATATGAGAGAGATGTAATAAATATACGGGAGATCCAAAGGGCTGATATCCAGCTAATGATGGGTTTAATGTGTTTCACAAGTATGAGGTTTTAAATGGTAGGTTGTAAATAGAGGGTACCATTCTTGAATGAACCTTAATAAGGAAGTTCTGTAGCCTTTATTGCTCAATAGGGTTTTTTCTTTTTCAGAAAGGGTATACTTTCTAAGTCTATGTTTGATCATTCAGAGTACATTTCGTTGCTAAAGGATTTGGAAATTTTTTTTCAGTATGCCACTGAGGAGAATTTGGTGACTTCGAATTTAAAACCAGATGAATTGCGGGCGAATATTGATTTAAAAATAGGCAATTCGGTTTCAGATGAGGACCTTAGATCGCTGATTCAACAGTACCTCAAATACTCTGTCAAAACTTCACATCCTCGCTATTTCAATCAGCTTTGGGGTGGATTTCAAAAGGCTGGTTTTATGGGAGATGTAATCAGTTCAGCGGCGAATACCTCGATGTATACTCATGAAGTGGCGCCGGTAGCTAC
Organism: Candidatus Altimarinota bacterium; assembly: GCA_029233985.1. Lineage (GTDB taxonomy): Bacteria > Patescibacteriota > Gracilibacteria > JAUYGZ01 > JAUYGZ01 > JARGOK01. The sequence goes on along the minus strand of JARGOK010000002.1, from coordinate 449,508 downwards.
TTTGATTGAAAAAGAGCTGGTCCAGAAAATGGGTAAGATTGCTGGGTTTGAAAATCCTGAAGGACAGTTTACGACTGGTGGGAGTAATGGAAACCTGATGGCGGTGGTGATGGCACGACATCAGGCTTGTGAAAGAGGAAAACAGGAAGGATTATTTGGTCAACAAAAAATGGTTATTTTCACATCTGCAGAATCTCATTATTCGATTTTGAAGGCGGCGAATATTACGGGAATTGGAGCTGATCAGGTTTGGAAGGTGGAGGTGGATGATGAGGGCAAGATGGACATGGGAAATTTAAGACGTTTGATTCAAAAAGCTCGAGAAGAAGGGAGTATGCCAATGATGATGGTGGGGACGGCTGGGACGACGGTACGAGGTGCTTATGATCCTCTTGAAGAGATGGCTGATATTGCTCGAGAAGAAGGGCTTTGGTTTCATGTGGATGGTGCTTGGGGTGGTTCAGCTTTACTGAGTTCGAAGCATCGGTATCTTTTGAAAGGAGTGGAACGAGCGGATTCCTTTGTGTGGGATGCTCATAAGATGATGGGAATGAGCTTGATGTGTTCGGTTTTGTTGGTTCGCGAGAAGGGGAAGATGATGAGTACTTTTTCAGCTGATCATTCGAAGTACTTGTTTCGTGATGAAGAAGCGTCGGATGATTTGGGACCAAGTTCGATGCATTGTGGACGGAAAAATGATGCTTTGAAGCTGTGGTTAGCGTGGAAATCACTCGGAGATGAAGGTTGGGAGAGGATTATTGATTACTTCTTTGAATTGGCTGAGTATGCTGAACAGATAATTCATGAATTTGACCAACTTGAATTGGTTGTGCCTCGTTCATACACGAATGTTTGTTTTCGGTTTATACCTAAAGGAAAGGATGGTAAAGATGGCCAGGATTTTGATGCATTTACTTCGAAACTTCGTCAAGAACTCTTGGCTTCTGGGCATAGTATGGTCAATCAGGCGATGGTTGAAGGGAAGGAAGTGATTCGACTGGTGATCTGTAATCACTCTACGAAGAAAAAGCATGTGGAGCAGTTTTTTGAGGAAGTGGTAAGGGTTGGTGAGGGGCTGAATTGCAGATATATGTGATTTTTTTGATTGAACACTGATTTTTTAAATGCCATTATTGATGGTCTATTTTTCCCAATTGTTATCCAAAAAATCTTCTCTTCCTGATCCCTTTTTATACCTCTGGTAATGTGGTGATTGTTTGATGTAGTAGTTTTGGTGGTATTCCTCGGCTGGGAAGAAATTGGTGAATTCTTCGATGGCGGTTAGGATGGGTTGGTCGAATTTTCTGGAGTCTTGGAGTGCTTGTTTAGATTTTTCTGCGATAGTTTCCTCTTCTTCTGATTGAAAGAAGATGACAGGTCGGTAGTGTTTTCCTCGGTCGGCGAATTGTCCACCGTCGTCTGTAGGGTCGTGGGCCTGCCAGAAAGTATCGAGGAGTTGGTCGTAACTGACTTGTTTTGGATTGTAAAAGATTTGTACAGCTTCGGTATGGCTTGTTTGTCCTGAGGAGACTTCTTTGTAGCTGGGACGATCTTCTTCTCCTCCGCTGTACCCTGAAATGACGGCTTCAACACCTTCTAGTGCTTCAAAAGGTGGCTCCATACACCAAAAGCACCCTCCGGCCAGGGTAGCGACGTTGAGGTCCTCGTTGTTTTCGAGATAAGAAATATCTGGAAAAGCTTCTTCAGGAGTTTGTGAAGTCATAGTGCAGGCGGTTAGGAGACTGATTGTGAGAAATAGTACAATGAGTTTGGTATTCATATTGGTGATTTAGAGGTGTGTTTTTAGCTTACCTTATTTTTTCTCGAAAAGAAGTTCACCGTGGGGCTGTTGTCTGATATGATTTTTACGCTCTTAAAGGCTCGTGGTGTTCCTCATTCGGTAAGGTTACGGAAGGATACACAATGGCTTCAGGAGTAATAGAGGCCCATGGTGTCAATGGCTAGCACGTCGGTTTCCAAAACCGCAAGTCCGGGTTCGAATCCTGGTGGGCCTGCCATTCAACAATATTCATGTTTAGATCACCACTTTTTGGCTTATTTGTAGGGTAAGTACCGGTTCGGATGGGGTTTTTTGCAAAGAAAGCCCCTCTCCTTCCGAGGTGGAATAGTTAAAGTGATAGCGATAGTATTGAGGCCATCTTTATCAATGTCATCGAAATAAGCAATACTTGTGGTTGACTCGGTGAGACTGCGGTGATGTTTAGTTAGTCAGTTTTTGGCTTTATTACTACATTTCCTTTTTTGTGCCCAGAGTCTACATACTGATGAGCCGCAACGATTTGTTCCAGAGGGTAAGTCTTGTCAATGACTACCTTTAATTTTTCTTGCTCAGCCATTTTTTTAAGTTCAGCCAAGAGAATTTTTAATTTGGGAAGTGGGCGAGCACCAGTGGATGAAAATTTTGCTTTCTTCTTTCCAAATACGAAAGTCCACATAATTTGAAACAAAAACAAGAGAACTCCTTTCTCCATTGCAGGAGCCATATAGACTCCAGTTTCAGTAAGGATTGGTTTGCAAGTCAGAAATGAGCTTACGCCAATGGTATCAAAAATAAGATCATATCTTTCGTGAGTTTTGGTGAAATCAATTTCTTTGTAATCAACTACCTCATCAGCTCTGAGATCTTTTACCATCTCTACATTTTTTGTGCTGCATACTGCAGTGACTTTTGCTCCTATATTTTTCGCTAGTTGGACCGCTGCGGTTCCCAAGCTTCCCGAAGCACCATTAATCAATACCTTTTGACCTGCTCTCAAATTCCCCACATCTTTTAGAAAACTATAAGATGTAAGTGGACCATCGCAAAGAGTAGAAGCTTGATCAAAGCTCAAATTTTTAGGTTTTTTTTCAATGAGCCCCACCGCTTTTATAGCGAGATATTCTGCATAAGTGCCAGCGGTAAAAGTAGACTCGCCAAATACTTCATCGCCTTTTTTGAATTCTGTAACTTCTTTGCCCACGGCAACTATTCTCCCAGAAAAACCAGTTCCAGGAACGAGGTTTTTAGGACCATTTATGCCTGTAAATAAACGTCCAATCAATGGTTTTCCGGTGCGCATCATGGTCTCGGACCGTGCTACGGTAGCTGCTTGGATTTCTACTAATACTTCATCATCTTTTGCTACTGGCTTCTCAACTTCTGTAAGTTGAAGAACTTCTGGTCCTCCATATTTTTTTTGTATAATAGCTTTCATGTTTTTGTAATAAAGAAATAAAGTAATGAATTCTTCCTGAATTGATCACCCTTGCCTGACTCAAATCCCTGACAAGAAAAATTGTTCCAGTAATGAACTGAAGTAATGCTTTAGTAATTTGAATAAAGTTTTTCAGATTACGTGTAGCAAAAGTGTTTATAAATTGATACGATATACTTACACTGTAAGTTATATGAAAACAAAATCAACTCTTTCTCGGGATACCATCATACAAAGCGCTCTTGTAAGGGCTGATAAAACTGGTATTGATTCACTTTCAATGAGAACAATAGCTCGTTCATTGGGGGTAAAGGCTATGTCACTCTACAATCATGTAAAAAATAAGGATGATATCCTTGATGGCTTAGTGGAAGCTATAGTTCTCAAAATTCAATTACCCCTCTCAGAAAAAAACTGGAAAGATGCTTTATACAAACGAACAATCTCTGCACACCAGGTGCTCATGCAGCATCCTTGGGCTGCCTTCCTTTTTGTCTCTCGAGCTAATGTGGGTCCCTCTATGCTTCGTTATGTTGATACCACCTTAGGCTACTTGCATCAGGGGGGATTCTCACCAGAATTAGCTGACTATGCATGGAATACTATTGATAGTTACCTGTACGGTTTTATTCAGCAGACAGTACATTTTCCTTTGAAAACTTCAGAGTACCAAAAAGCTGCAGAAAAATTTCTCCCACTACTACCAATAGATCAATACCCTTTTCTGCATGCACTTTCATTGGAAGTCATAAGTGGAGTACATAATGGTATTCCTGATTTCGAATTTGGGCTCCAGTTAATTCTTGATAGCCTCGAAAGAACTGTAAAAAGAAAAGAATGTGAAACGACATAATCTCTTTACCTATCTATGTTATGGAAGCAATGAGAGCATACATATATGAGCAATACGGTGGTCCAGAAGTACTCACTCTACAAGAGATAGAAAAGCCTATTCCAAAAGAAAATGAGCTTCTTGTTTCAGTAGCTGCGACATCAGTCTCTACAGGAGACGCACGAATCAGACAAGGAAATCCATTTCCTATTCGTTTTATTAATGGGTTATTAAAACCAAAGAAGAAAGTTTTAGGGATGCATATTTCCGGAATAGTGGAAGAGGTTGGTTCTAAGGTTACAAAGTTCCATAAAGGAGATAAAATATATGGAAGTCTTGGTATGAACTTTGGGGCGTATGCAGAGTATGCTTGTATTCCAGAAGATGGTCATGTTTCCCTCAAACCTGAACAATATTCTTTCAGAGAAGCTGTTGCTCTTATCTTTGGTGCTACTACCGCTCTCCACTTTCTCGCCAAAAGCCATATACAAACTGGCGAGAATGTACTGGTAAATGCAGCATCAGGAGCGGTCGGCGTGGCAGCTGTCCAAATTGCAAAATATCATGGCGCCACAGTCACAGGTGTCTGTTCACAAAGAAATTTTGAATTGGTGCGCAAGCTTGGTGCTGACCATGTTATTGACTACAAATCAGAAGATTTTACCCAGAATGGAAAAACTTACGATGTTATCTATGACACGATTGGTACACTTCATTTTGCTAGAGTTAAACACTCTCTTAGTAAAAAAGGGAGGTTTGTGACCAATAATGCACAAATAAGAGACTATCTTGCTTATGTTTTTAATCGGACAAAAATTGTCTTGGGGGTATCGTCAGATGATGGACTAGACAAGATCATAAGAATGGCTGAGGAAGGCAAACTGGTATCTGTTATTGATAGTGAGTATTCATTCGGCCAAATGAGATTAGCTCATGAAAGAGTAGATAGTGGAAGAAAAGTAGGGAATGTCGTTATGAATATTAGGAATTAAGGGATATAAATGTATTTAGCTTCTATAGATTTATTCTTTTAAAAAAAGTTCGGATAGCGTCCAGACGGGCCTGCCAACAATTCCGATCATTTTCCTCATGATCGCTACTCATTTCTTGATTTTATGTTTTTCTCACATAAACGTATTATTTCAAGTAAGCGCTTCTTTTTGGTTTCTTCACGTTTAGCAGAGTATAACCAATGTAGATAAGCTTTTTTAGAACTGTTACTAAAGGATTGAAAATTCTTAGAGGCTTTCTTGTTTTCATCAAATGCTTTCTGTAGATCATTGAGAACAATGAGGTTTTCTGCATCGTCATTCATTGACCACGAGCCATCTTTTTTTGCCATTTGTATTTTTTGTAATCCTGACTCATGCATTAAATTATTTGCGATGAGTTTTTTTATGTGATCTTTATTCAGCTTGCTCCATCCGCTTTTTGGTTTTCGAGGTGTGAAAAGTTGTTTTCTTTTTTCATCGTTTATCTTTTTTACAACCGAATCTATCCATCCAAAGCAAAGAGCCTCTTTTACAGCTTCTTCCCAGCGCATGCTTTCTTTTGGACTCTTTACTTTATAAAAAACAAGGTATACGCCACTTGATGATTTGTGGTTGATTAACAACCACTCACGCCATTCATTTTTATTCTTACAGTATATTTCTATTCTTTTTTCCATATGGTATTTGATTGCAATTCATTATAGAAGCTATTGTTCTTTTCTTAATTTTCTTTGAATTTCAATTTACTTCATTTGAAATGTATTCGAGAAATGAATTAGCCGTGATCTCCATATTGTCAACAATGAAATTGACGTTGCTGTTTTCTAATTCAGCTTTTTGATAATTGTTGGCAGCACGAGCAAGGACTGTAGCATTTGGTGCAGTTTGGTGGATTGCTTGAGTGACCATTTGGATGTTTTTGTCATTACTCATAGCAATGATGATAGCTTTTGCTTTATGGATGTTTGCTCTTTCTAAGAGGTTTTTTTTACTGGCGTTGCCATACAAAACATTATTTCCTTGTTCTATTGATTTTTTGATGAGTTTTCGGTCGCGTTCGATAGCGAGGTAGGGAATATTTAGTTCTTTAAGCTTGCTGACAAGTTTTTGTCCTAATCCTCCATAGCCACAAACAAGGATGTGACCACTAATATCTTCTTCTCCTAATATTTTGCCTTCGTCCTTGATTTTTTCAAGAAAAAACCCACTTATGTTGTTTAGATTATTAAACATAAATGGTGTCAACAGCATTGAAAAGATAATCACTGCCATAATCACTTGGCTCATTTGTGTGTCGAGTGATAAACCATTAATTTTTGCTAATTCGAAAATAACGAAAGAAAACTCACCAGCTTGAGCTAAAATAATAGCTGTTTTAAAGGATATCTGGGAAGTATGAAAGAGACGGATAACTGCAAAAACAATGATTGCTTTGCTTAAAATAATACCAATGAGTAGACTAAGTATTAGGACGATATTATTTGGGATAACAGCAACATCAAGCTGCATTCCTACTGAGATAAAAAATATACCTAGGAGTAAGTCTCGAAAAGGAATGAGATCTGCTTCGATTTGATATTTATAATTTGTTTTGGCAATAACCATACCAGCGATAAAGGTACCGAGTGAGTATGAAAACCCTAAAATATGTGCAAATTGAGCAGAACCAATGACCAAGAGAAGTATAGAAGTGATAAATAATTCATCTGATTTGGTGCTTGTGACCATGTCAAAAAACTTAGGCAGAATATATTGCCCCAAGACAAAGAAAACTCCGAGGAGTGTAAGAGCATTCAAGAGTGTCCCAAAGAGGAGTTCATTTACATTGCTTTGTGAACTTGCCAATATAGTGATCATTAGCATAATTGGGATGACAGCCATATCCTGAAAAAGAAGTACTCCAACTGTGTTTTTCCCATATGTTTTATAGATTTTACCACTGTCATTGAGGAGTTTCAGGACAATAGCTGTAGATGACAATGCTAAAGCTAAACTGATAATAAGAGAGATCGCGTGATTTAAATGAAAGAGTGAATACGCGATGACATAAAAAAATAATGCTGTGGATACAACCTGCAAGGATCCATAGACAAAAACTTCTTTTTTGATCGTTTTTAATTTATTGATCGAAAATTCCAAGCCGATGCTAAACATCAAGAAGGCAATTCCAAACTCTGCAATAATGCTCAACATTTCACTGCTGGTGTTTTGGAAATCAAATACATAGCTGATGATGGCTCCAGCAATGATATATCCAATAATTGAATGAATATTTACTTTCTTAAAAAAGAGGTTTAAGAAAAGGGCAATTGAAGCAGTAAGTATTATTATAGAGATAAGAGTGTTCATTGTTTTTTTTATTTCTAAAAATCTCAGAGGTGTTATACATCATAGATCAATGAGCTTTTATCTCCAAATGTGAAAAGAACTGATTATTTTTGCGAGCAACTCTATTTCTTTTTTGAAACCTTTTTATCGGAGTAAATAAGGCCGTCTTTGAGCGTGATAATTCTCTCTGAGAGCCTTGCATATTCCATTTCATGCGTGACCATTACAATGGTGTTCCCTGCTTTGTGGAGGTCTAAGAATACATCTAGAACCATTTTTGCACTTGCGCTATCAAGGTTTGCGGTTGGTTCGTCTGCAAAAATAATTTTTGGTTCATCGGCAAACGCTCGTGCTACGCTAACACGTTGTTGTTCTCCGCCGGATAACTCTGAAGGAAGGTTTTTGACACGGTCTTTTAGTCCTACTTGATTCATAGCTTTAAGAGCTTTTTGTAATGCTTCCGTTTTTTCCATCCCTTTCATGAGCATCGGAACGATGATGTTTTCTTCTGCCGTGAGATCAGGAATAAGCGCATAGTCTTGAAAAACGTATCCCAAGTTTTCTAATCGAAATTGAGTTCTTTCATTGTCTGAAAGTGTGGCGGTTTGTTTTTTATCTAAGATGACATTTCCTGCAGTTGGTCTGTCTAATAAACTTAACTGATAGAGAAGTGTGCTTTTTCCTGCTCCAGATCGACCAATAATAGCTACAAATTCTCCTTTTGTGATTGTTACATCGATGCCTTTGAGTACTTCGAGTTCTCGTTGTCCATCGTTGAATGATCGCTTGATGTTTTTTGCTGTAATCATAGTTAGCGTCCTAAAATAGCATCTAAAGTATTTCTTCGAATAATCATTTTTGCAGGGATATATCCAGCGATCATGGTTGTACAAAGAAGAATGGCGGCTTTTATTGCTGTGTCTTCAGCTGGTGCGTAGAGGATCCCATCACTAAAAGGAAAATCGATAGGATTGAGATCGATATAGGGTATGAGGAAAAAATAGATCACTAATACTCCTAAAGTAGTGCCGATAATGGCATAAAAAAGAGATTGAAATACATAAGAAAGTTCTATTGCAATACCCTGAATTCCAATTCCTTTTAGAATTCCAATATATTTCCTGCGAGTTATGGCGTTTATGAAAATGATAATAAAAATAGTTATCGATGCGACCGCAAGGCCAATGGAACCAATAACATTTCCTAAAACTCCAAATGTAAAAGCAATGTCTTCTAAAAACTGTCCTTGAGCTTCTTTATAGGTTTGAATAGTTGCAAACTCTTCAAAGTTGAGGTTTTGTAATGAGTTTTTGAATCCATGAGCAGTTATTCCTGGAATATCTTTCAATTTAATGGCGATTTCATCGACATTAAAGTCTGATCTGCCAATGAGTTTTCGAAGTTCTCTATCAATAATAAACGCACGTCGGTCGAGATTTCCTTCTTTGCTCTTTAAGATCCCTTTTATAGTAAATTCTTTACTTGAATTTCCCACTTTCACTCGGACTTTGTCTCCTACTCTTACTTTTTCTAATGTATCAAAGCCGGGAGCTTCTCCTCGAGCGTATTCTTTGAGAAGACTACTTCCTAAAACAATAAAGTTTTCTTCATCTGACCTCAAAAATTCCCCTTCAAACATTTCACCAGAAATATTCGTCACTAGATTTTCTTTTCGAGGATCTATACCTGCAATTTGTGTACCTGCTTCATCTTGTCTTTCGGCATTATTTGTTTTTTCTTTGTAATTTGCTTGAATTGTCCCTCCTTCTAGATATCGAGATGTGAATGCTTCAATTTCAGGAATTGTTTCCAATGTACTCATAATTCTCTGACTATTTTCGATGTAGTTTTTTGTTGGAAGGTTTGAAATAATAATATCTCCAGAGTACTTTAACTGACTTTCTTGGCTTGATCCTTGTATGAGTCCAACGAGAATCCCACTTACCACGACTAAATTAAGAAAAGTTAAAAACATTACTGAGATAATCAGGGTGTTGGTCCATAGGCTTCCTCTTATGACTTGTCGATATGCCAGAAAGAATCCTACTCGAACTGATGTGAACTTTTTCATTCGTTTCCGTAAGGGATTATTACCATGTCATTTTCTGATAGCCCTTTGGTTATCATTCGATATCCATCTGTGCTCACAAAAGATGATTCGATGATGACTTTTTCACGATCATTTTTTTCTGTTTTGCGGAACACATAGAGTTCTTCTCCATCTTGATAGACGGCACGTTGAGGAACTGTGAGTACGTTTTCTTTTTCTGCAGATATCAAGGTAACGTTTGCTGTCATTCCAGATCGTATACGTTCGTCTTTTTTTAGGAATGTGAGCGATATTTCATAATTTGGTACATCATCGATAAGTGTTTCAGCAGGGTCAATGTGAGAAATAATTGCCTCAAATTTAATATCTTTTCCATATGCATCTAGTGTAACAAGAGCAGTTTGTTCTACTTCAAGTGATGCGATATTTATTTCTGGTATATTGACTTCAATTTCAAAATTATCTTCTGATAATACTCCGGCAATTACTGTGTTTGCTGCAATAATTTCTCCTCGTTCTGTATCTTGCTTTGAAATAATTCCATCGATAGGGGAGCGAAGTACTGTTTTTTCTAAATCAGCTTCTTTTCGAAGCACTTCCGCTTCAGATTCTTCGATCTTTGCTTGTTGAAAACTTAGGTTTGCCCGACGTTCTTCTACAAGTGCTTCTTGAGCATCAAGTTGTTCTTGTCGAGCACCAGCAAGTTTTAAATTGAGCTCTTTCGCAGCACTTTTTAATGTGTTTTCTGCAGTGTTAATATTTGATTCTGCATTTGAGAGATCTTGTTGTGTTGTTATTACTGTTATTTCCAGGCTATTTTTTGCAGCATTTAGTTTTTCTTGAGCAGCAATGAGACGATTTTGGTTTTCATTTCTTTGTGTTCGAATAAGCTGTTCTTGGTTTTCAACTTGATTTAATTTGGATGTGATATCTATGGCTGCTTCGTTGGCAGCTGATCTGAAAGTAGAAACAAGATCGGACTGCTCTTCATTATTGGCGACTGCTAAAAGGTTTTTCGTGACTTGTAAAAATTCGAGAGATGTTTTGAGGACTTTTTCAGCTTGAATCAAAAGTGCTTCTTTTTCGGTATATGTACTGGATTCTGAGATTTTTGATAATTCTTCTTGTAGTTCGTTGTTGTATCGTAAAGCAGCTTTCTTTTTTGTGTTGGCAATTATTTCTAATGGAAATTGACCATCTGGTATTCGGAAATTTGCTGTGTAGTCTGATCCTTCAGCGAGTTGGCTGTTCGAAGCGTTTGGATTGTTTGACCTGTATATATTTCCTGTTTTGGTAATGACTGCAGAAATGGTTGAATTTATTGTTTCTTGAACTAAAAGAGGAATATCGCTATACATGTTTTTATTTGCTATTGAATTTTGATCTACCACGCTATCGTAATTTTCTTGAGCATCTGCAATAGATTTTTCATCTTTTTCTTTTTTTGTTCGACTAATTTCTTGTTGTTCTTTGAAAATCTGTTGTTTGTCTTTTACTATTTTTTCTGCATTTCCTTTTTCTGTTTCAGCAATTTCGAGTTCTTCAGGTCGAGTTCCACTATTGAGTTCAGCTAGCTTTGCTTGTTCTGTTTTTAGAGAAGCTCGAAATTGTTGGAGTTGTGCTTTTTGGCTTTGTAATCTTGCATTTGCTTCAGCAAGATCGGCTTTTTTATCTTGGTTTTCAAGGGTGATGATTGGATCTCCAATTCGAATAAGATTACCAATAGCGGTGTGAATGATACTCACACGTCCTGATTCTTCAAATGCGAGTTCAGCTTTTTCTGAAGGAACTACTTTTCCTGAGACAGATACCGTCGTATTGAGATTTCTTTTTTCTACAATGGCTTCAGAATAATCACCATTATTACCATTTAAGAGATACTGACATCCACCAATGAGAATAAATATACTTAAAATAACAAGTATCCATTGACCTATTTTCTTCCAAATTTCAGTCATAATTTATTTTTTATATCCTTTTATTTTACCATGAATATGCCATTTCTTCAATGGTGCAGTTTTTTTAATGAAGCCATAATCTCTATGGACTATTACTGATTTTCGTACGCCATAATTCCTCCACTGAGATGATAGGCATTTTCAAAATTGAGTTCTTTCATAAGGCTCATGGTTTTGCCAGATCGGTTTCCACTTCGGCAGTAGACGAGGTATTTTTTACTTTTGTCGAGGCTATTGATGTCGTTTTTGAAGGTTTCTGCATAAAAATCTATCTCTAAGGCTGTGTTTTTGATTTTTCCTTTATTTATTTCTTCAAGAGTTCTGATATCAATCAGGGTATATTCGCTTGTTTCATAGAGGTTTATGAAGTTTTTCACATCTATGCCAGAAAAATTTTCAAAGGCAGTATTGTTCATGATTGTTGTGTTTTTTGATGTTGATTCATGAGAAGTGCAGCTTGTTGTGACTCCTAGGATGATGATGGAGAGAAGAAGGTGTTTCATATGGATGTTTATTGAACCTTTTGTATCCTACATGAATATTCTTCTGTGTCTGAAATTACTGAAGAGTTTTTTTGTTTTATGTATCGTATTTCTTGCTTGAATACCTTCTCCATCATATTGAGGTGATTGTTTTACGCTTGCACCTTCCTTAATAATCTTTTATTACTGATGTATTCTTAATTTATTGTTATGAAACGTTTTCTTTCGCTTTCTTTTGTCTTGTTGTTTTCCTTCTCATTGATGGCTTGTATGGGGTCTGATTCGGGTTCTGTAGAAATTGAACCTGTTGCTGAAGAAGATTTGGGGCCTTTGACGATCCAGGATTGTCAGGAAATCGGAGAATTGGTCGATGCTGACACAGGATATAGCTGTTTGATCGGAGTGGCTATTGAATCTGATGATGTATCGGTATGTGATCGAATTCCTGAAGATAATGCTCAGAATGCTGAATGTAAGACGGCGATGGGTATGTAAAAAAGTTGTAATGATCTTGAAAGAAGGCGAGGAATCGTTTCCTCGCCTTCTTTGGTTTATCATGTATGTGAAGATTTACTTTAGAGCTGCTTTCACGATTTGCTTACTTTTTTCAACACCTGGTTGATTAAAGGCATCGAGTTGGAAGAATTCTCCTATGAGAGCTATTTGCATTTGGAAGAGCATGAAGAGTTCTCCGAGAGAGTGTTCATTGATTTCTGGGATGGAGATGGTGAGTGTTGGTCGATTGTCTTCACGGAGGGCTTGTTCTGTTCCGGCACATTCTGTACGGAGAATATGATGCATGTCGTAGTCTTTTCCTGGGATAGAAACAGAATGGTTGGATTTTTCTACATCGATGAAGATGTTGAGTTTATCGTTCGGGCCTTCTTGAAGGAGTTGGAGGACGGAGTGTTGGTCACTGGCACCTCGGAGAGCTAGGGGTGTCAGGCCGACTTCAGTACTTTTTCCGATCGATTCCGCGAGGAGTTGTTGGTACCAGAGGCCTAGAGAGAAAAGTTGGTCGGAATAGGAAAAGATACAATTGATGGTTTTTGGTCGTTCATTTTGAGTAGAAAGACTGAATGCAGCTTTGGCGAGTTGGAGAGCTGGATTTGATTCTGCCTTTTTTAAACAGCGAGCCAACATGTTTTTGGCTCCGTCTAAGAGTGCTTTCGGATTTCCTCCCATGAGTGCCAGTGGAAGGAGTCCGAGAGCTGTGAGGACTGAAAAACGGCCGCCTACCATGGAAGGGATAGGGAAACTGATAAGTCCGTCCTTGTTTACTATATCTCGGAGAATGCCTGATGTTGGATCTGTGATGGCGATGAAGTTTTTTTTGTATTGGTCTTCAGTAAATTTATCCTTGAAGACTTCGTAATTCGTCATGGTTTCGAGTGTTCCACCCGATTTTGAAATGACCATTATCAGGGTTCGTTCGGGGTTGATAATGGAGAGGGTGTGAGCGACTGTGTTGGAGTCTAGATTGTCGATAACTATGAGTCGGTCGTCGAAGGGAAAAAAGGCTTGTTTGAGGGTTACTATTCCAAGTGCTGATCCTCCCATTCCGAGGGCGATTATATGGTCCCAGGCTCCTTTACGTTCTGTTACAAATGCTTGGATTGATTCAATGATATTGTCTGGGTCTTCTGGAAGCTTGAGCCATTCCGTGAAGTCTCGGGTTGGGATAGCGTCGAGGTGGGCGAAGTTTTCCTCTTTGAGGGGGAAGGTTGTGAGAGCATTGAGCTTGAGGGAAATCATGAGAAAATTTTAATTTTTTATTTCTAAAAACAGAATGATTTGTTAGGAATTCACCTTCCGTTTATATGGCTAACTTATTATACACTAACGAATTTATTCAGAATGAACGTTGTGTCGTCATTACTACCAATACTTTGAATTGTACTCGATGTTGAGGTTTTCATAATGATAAGTCCCTCGACGTTTTTCTCGGCATTCTTTGAGAGCCTGTGCTTGTTCTTTAGCGTCTTCTATTTGACGAAAAGGGCATCGTTTGCACTGTTTTTCGATGGCATATTTCATGCAGCATACAGCCTTGAAAGGAGGAATTTCCTCATCTGCTTTTGGAATTTTGCTTTGATCTCGATTGTCGGACTCGAGATAATTGAAAATGGAGTCTTCAGAGTTCATAAAATGCTGATGATACTAACGATACTGAGGATATTCAGTATGTTCCGAATTGTAAACAATTTCTTTAAAAGGCTTTATTTGCCCTTTTGTTGCTTTACAAGGGCTTTCTGATGCCGTATTCTGCATCTCGACCCTTTGTTTTGTTTCTTTTTTTCTTTTTATGGCTGTAAAGCTCGTTGATCTTGCTGACAAATTAGGTGTGAAAGTGGCTGATGTGCGTGATTACATCGATTTTCTGGATCTTGATGTGCCAAAATCTGCTCAAGAAATTAGTGAGGAAAATGCTGCATTTCTTGAAGAAGAAATTTTGAAAGATGTCGGAGAAGAAAGTGCGGAAGAGACTGAAGATATTGATGAGAATGAAGATATTGCGGCAGAAGAAGTGGAAGTGGATGAAGATGGGAATGTTCAAGAAAATCCTGATAAAATAGCTATTAGTGAAGAATCAACAACAAAGATCGAAGAATTTGAAGATGATTTTGAAGAAAAACTTCAGCGTGAAATTAAGCAGGCTCAGCGGAAGTCTACGGCAGGAAAGAAAGATGCTTCAAAGAAATTAAAAAAGAAGAAAAAAGATGAAGCAGACGAAGGAACCGTAAAAGATACTGGTGTTCAAGAAGCCGTGCTCCGAACAAAGGATGGGTTTTTGGAGCTTCCAGATGTGATCTCTGTAAATGATTTGGCTCAAAGAACAGGTATTCCGGTTGCGAGAATTATTGGAGAATTGATGAAAAATGGAATTTTAGCGACAATTAATCAACAAATTGATTATGAAACGGCGCATATTATCACTCAGGATTTTGGAGTGAAGGTAAAGCGAAAGCGTGAGGAGGCTTCGATCGAAGAAATGATGGAAGGTGATCTCGAATCATTACTCAAAGAAGATGATCCTGGACAGCTCGAAGAACGGCCACCTGTAGTTGTTATCATGGGACATGTAGATCATGGGAAGACACAGATATTGGACCGGATCAGAAATGCTGATGTTGTGGCAGGTGAGAGTGGTGGGATTACCCAGCATATTGGAGCTTATCAGATCGGTCATAAGGAGAAGAAAATTACTTTTCTCGATACACCTGGTCATGCTTCATTTTCTGCTATGCGTGCACGTGGTGCTCGTGTCACTGATGTGGCTATTCTTGTAGTAGCTGCCGATGAAGGAGTAAAAGAACAAACTGTAGAGGCATATCATCATGCGAAAGAAGCAGAAGTTCCGTTGATTGTGGCCTTAAATAAAATCGATAAAGAAAATGCTGATCCTGAGCGTGTTAAAGGAGAGCTTGGGCAAAAATTAGGAATAGAGCTCGAAGAATGGGGAGGGAATGTTCCTGTTGTTGAGACTTCTGCCATACGTGGAGACGGTATTGATGATCTTTTGGATACGATTTTGGTTTTGGCAGAAATGCAAGAATTGAAAGCGAACCCAAACCGTGAAGCGATTGGTACTGTTATTGAGAGTCACTTGGACAAGAGCTTGGGACCTATTGCAACAATTGTAGTGAACACTGGAACCCTTCAGGTGATGGATAATGTAGTTATAGGACAATCTTTTGGTCGTCTCAAACGAATGATGGATCACCGTGGAAAGAAACTTCGTGCTGTAGGACCTGCTGGTCCAGTACAAATTGCTGGGTTGTCTGAGGTGCCATTGGCTGGAGATGTGTTGATTGCGGTAAAAGATGAAAAGACAGCTCGTGACCGAGCGATAAAAATTGCGACGAAACGAAAGATGATTGCTCATGCGAATTCATTTGTAGAGCTCTTATCACGGATTAAAGAAGGTCGTCTCAAGTCTCTCAAGATGATTGTAAAAGCTGATACAAAAGGATCTTTGGAAGCGATTAAGGCAAGTCTTGCCAAGATGACATCAGATGAGGTGAAAGCTCAAGTGATTCACAGTGGAATCGGAAATGTGAGCTTGAATGATGTGAATATGGCGGCGACGAGTATGGCGGTAATCTTTGGGTTCCATGTCGATACTCCTCCTCAAGTAGCTCGTCAGGCAGAACAAATTGGAGTAGAGATACGACATACGAAAATAATATACAAGCTTCTCGAAGATGTTCGTTTGATTCTTGAAGGTCTCCTTGATCCTGAAATTATCGAAGTAGAATTGGGGATTGCTAAGGTTTTGGAAGTCTTCCATTCTAAGAAAAAAGAAATGATTATTGGATGTAAGGTTACGAAGGGGTCATTTAAAAACAGGGTTCTTTTACGGGTTATTCGAGGAGATAAATTAGTAGGAGAAGGGAAAATTACTTCACTTCAAAAAGGGACTGACAAAGCTGAAGAAGTCAAAGAAGGTCATGAATGTGGAGTCAAATATGAAGGAAAATTTAAAGTAGAAAGTGGTGATATACTCGAGGCTTATGTGATTGAGAAGCGTAAGCGAACTCTTTAATCAGATTTTAATACTTTTATTGAAATACGAAGCTAGGAGTATTCGATAAAATGTTGATGATGTTTATCAAATTCTATTTTAATATTGTTTGAGTATTCTCGTTCTATTCGAATGTCATTTGAATATTAGAATCGGGCTTATTTCACTAACGAGATATTGCCAAAATTTTGGCCCCAGTAGTTTCCTGAAATTCCAATTCCTATTTCATCATAATCAGGATTGAGGATGTTTTCTTTGTGGTCGGGTGAGTTCATCCAATCTTTCATGACTTGTTCTGGGGTGGTCTGGCCTTTGGCGATGTTTTCTCCCACGGTATAGCTTTTGCTGCATTTACATTCGTGAAATGGTTCTAAATAGCCAGCATCTTCTATTCTGTTGAATGGTTCTCTTCCGTCGATACTCGCATGAGCGAAGTAATCATTTTTTTCCATATCGTCTGTGTGGAGTTGTGCTGAGGTTTCGAGTTTTTTGTTGTATCGGAGAGGGGTGAGGCCTTCTTTGAGGCGTTCTTGGTTTGTGAGTTCGATGACTTCATTTCGGAACTCGATAAGATTGATGTCTTGTTTGGCAGTAGCTTTTCTATCTTGTTCCCTGAGGAGAAATAGTGTGATTTGTTTAGTGACATTGTCGATGCGAAACTGAATGATTTGGCAGACTCTTTTAATCGTATTGTTATCACATTTTGTTTTATATGTTGATTCTAGTCGTACGATCTTTCTTTGCAAAAAAACCGGTGCTCTTTGGGCGTGAGCAACAGTAATACTGTTCAGAAAAAAGATACTAAAGAAGATAAGAAGGGCGCAAAGTTTTTTCATATGGTTGTGACAGCTATAACCTCATTTTACTGCTAATTTTCATCGAGTACGAGGTTTTTTCCTGCGATGATAGTGATGTCGTAGTTAGTGTCAATCCCTTCTGGCGGATCACCTTTGAGTTTTATAGCCTCTGGAAGCATTTTTTTGAGGACAATTTCTGTCATCATAGTGTTTTCTGGTCGGTGGACATAATAACTGGTTTTGGCATAGTTTTTGCTATCGGCATTGGCGTAGTTTTCTAAGGTAAACCCGTAAATAAGAAGATTCTGACCTAATTTGAAGGCTAAGCCTGGTTCTCCTGTTCCATTAAGAATTTGGAGTCCGGCTTTTTCTTTGAGATATTCCGGGAAGTCGAAGACGAATGAAATATATTTTTGAATGTTTTCAAAGCTTTCTCCCATTGGTCTGAGGACAAAAGCACCTCCATACTGGCTTCTTTCGGGGGTGTAGAGAAAGCTTCCTTGTTGGACGATGTCCTGGTCTTTTAGAACTGCTGAATAAATATGATCTTGCTGAAGATTTTTTCCGAATCGGGCAAGAGTGATGAGTTCTGTAGTTGTGAGGTTTGTTTCGACATGTTCAGAGAATTTTTCGTACAGTTTTTTTAACGTGAGCGGCGAGCTGAGTAAATCGAGGTCGCTGACTTTTTGCTTCATGGCTTTGATGATTTGATGTTGCCTCGAAGCTCTGTCAAAATCTGATGTTGAGTGTCGTGAACGGGCGTACTTGAGAGCTGTCATTCCATCGAGAACTTGTGTCCCTGCTTCGATAGAAAAGGTTTCGTAACCAGTTTCTTGTTGGTTTGGGTATTCGGTATCAAAAATGCTTTTTGTGACTTCTACCTCTATTCCACCCAAAGTATCCACTACATCTTCAAAAGCTTGGAAATTGATCTTTATGACGTATGGAATTTCTGTATTTGAAATAGTTTCTACTCCTTCTTTTAGTATCTCGAGGGCTTGATCGGATCCAAATTTTGGTTTGAGGTTTTCATAAATTTTATTGATACGACTGGATCCATATCCTGGAATATTTACCCATAGATCTCGTGGTAATGAAAACATGCTCACGCTGTTTTTTGTATGGTTGAGTGAGGCAATAATAATGGTGTCTGTCAGGTCTGCCCCATCGTGATCTCCACCACCTTTTCCGAGGAGGAGAATGTTTGTTCGTTTTTTTTCATCTTGTGAGAGTTCCGCAGAAAAGATCTGTACAAGGTCTGTTATTGCAAAATTTGTGAGGTACTGGTATGCCGTAAAGGTTACCCACCCAATAAACAGAGCGGTAATGATGGTGGTAATAGCAAGAAAAAAGAAAGGCACTTTTTTTTCTTTGTATTCTGCTTTTGAAGTGGGGATAGTTCGGACAATTCTTCTGAAAAGTGAAGTATGGACTTTGTGTGGAGTCACTTTTCGAGTTGTGAATTGTGGGTGTTGGGTGTCGTCGTTTCCCGGTTGTTTATTGCTGTATTGGTCCAAAAGTATTCGATAAAGGGCTATGAGATCTTAGCAGATATTGAGCCGAATGACATGATGATCTTTTTGCTGTTCGAAGGTGATTTGTAATAGTGCTTTTATGTGTGGAATTCTCTCTGGCCACTCAATAATCACAAGTGCTTCAGGGTTGTTGATAGCGTTATCTAGCCCGATTTCTGCGGCTGTTTGGTGTGGGTTTTCGAGATGCTCAGGTAATCTATACAAGTCAAAGTGATGAAGGGTTTTGAGTTTTGAGTTTGGAGTCTTGATTTGATAAGTGTTTGTATACGTATATGTAGGTGATTTGATGAGTTTATTAATTCCAAGAGCTTTCCCAATACCTTTTACGAAGGTTGTTTTTCCTGACCCAAGATTTCCAGCAAGGTGTATAATTTTTTTATTCAATATGTTGGGGAGGAGTGTCTTAGCGAGTTTTTGAGTTTCTTCTGGTGATTGTGTGGTGTATTGCATGGGGAAAAATGGTGAGATGTTGGGTTTCAGGATCCGAGGTCATTTTCTCTTTAGTACAGGCTCGCACATGGAGCCAGTATGTTTGTCTTCAATATTATTAGCTCTCTCTTGAAAATTGTATCAAAAAAAGGTATAATAAGAAGATAAATAAAAACAAAAATATGGCAAAAAACTCTCAAAAAACTCGTTTTGGACGAGATCAACGAAATAACCAACCTGATTCACTTCCTTGGCTAAAAATGCTTCTGGTGGTTGGATTAGTGTTTTTTACTGGGCTGACCTATATGGTTCAACAGTTTGGTGATTATTTTACCGGTTCTATCGTTGGTCAGCAGGTTTCATTGCTTTCTGGATATAACTGCCCTCAGTCGAATGCAGCTTTTGAAGCTTCACCGATTCCTGATTTATTTGCATACCAAAAGGGAAATAATGATTATAACCGTCGAGAGTTATTACGGATAAATCAAAAAAACCATGGGTTAACGGCTTGGATGTCATATGATAAAGGTTTTGCTGAAGCTACAAAAGCTCAGATGATCGATTCGATTTCTTATGCTTCTAGTCCCGAACAATACTTGAGTGTATTGTATGAGTCGATAAAAAATGATGGGAGTCCTCATGGTGCTGTGGATTTTGTTACGAAATGGCTTTCACCTGATAATCATTATTTGAAGACGGTTTACCCTTATGCTCAAGGATTGGTAGTAGAGGTTAAGTATTCATCTTCTGGTTATGGAAATCATGTAATGGTGTGTACAGATGTTGTAACTAATTCTGGTCAAACAATTCGAGTGCTTTATGGAGTTGCTCATCTTGAGACTATTTCTGTTGAAGAGGGACAAACTCTTTCTGGTGGTGCGTTGATTGGTACTATTGGTTCTACAGGAAGCTCTACGACACCTCATGCACATATTACTATTCATCCAGATTTGGTGTGGCAATCGAATTATAAATCTCTTTATAATGCCGGGTATAATTTTTATTATGCAAATACTGTAGAAGAAATCTTGGTAAAAACGATTGATCCAGTATCAGTTCTTTTGAATCCTTCTTTAGCGTATTCTATCGTATCTGATGATACAAAACGTCAAAAGATTTTTGCAGGAGCTGATCAGTATTTTGGTGTGTCTCTTGGAGAAGTGGCTTTGAATACAGATGCAGTTTTGGACTCTTCAGGAGCTAGTATTTTGGATGTTTCTGCGCCTGTGTTTGAGAGTTTTAGAGTGACATCAAATGTAGACTCGGTGCTAATGGGAGAGCAGGTGAGTGTCAATGTAGAAGCTCTTGATCAAAACGGAGCACGATTTACTTCATTCAATCAAGATATTGATGTGGTTTTGTCTTCTACTACAGCGACTTTTAACAATGTGAGTGTTATGGATCAGGGATACACAACCTTTACCGTTACGGATACTGTTCCAGGTGAAGTAGTTGTTCAGGTAAACAATCAAGGGTCTATTAGTGCCGAAAAAAAAGTGACCTTCCTCGATAAACTGAGCTACCTCGAAGTGACAGCTCCTCAAAAAACGACGGTTGGTTCTGCTATCACTGTCGTGATGAAACCTATTGGAACTCGAGGAGGTCTTATTACTCGGCCGGTAACGGTCAGAGCTCAAAGCTTTCCTCTTTTAGTAGCCGCTTCAGACTTTGGTCTGAGTGAAGGTCGTGGAGAATATACCTTCAAGCCAACTCAGGAAGGGATTTTTGAGCTCTCTTTTACGGCACAAGATGTGGTGGAAAAAATACAGGTGACAGTACAAAAAAGTGTAGAAGATGTAGTAGAGCCTGCAGAACCAATTGGAGAACCTCTTGATAGTGTTGGTACAAATGAAGAGCCGCTTGTGGAAGAACCCCTCGTCGTAGAAGAAGAACCCGTTCTTGAAGAAGTGTCAGTTGTTGAAGAAACAACTGAAGTTGAAGAGGTTCCTGTAGACACAGAGTTTGAAGAAATTATTGAAGAACAGCCAGTGATTGAGGAATCTAATACAGGTACCGTATCATCACATATTGTCATTAAAGACGGTGATTTGTATGAAATTCATAATGATAGCGAGGGAAAGCTTTTAGTCTATTACGATCAGAATATAACTACTGAGTTTCCGATTGAGACGCAGTTTACGGTTCCTGAGAACACACATACTGTGTCGATCTTTACAGGATTAAATTCACGAAATTATCCTGATACTGGAGAATTGAAATTGACGAAATATACCCCAGGACAAGAAGTTGTTCGTTATTACCCAAAGCATGTGGGTGAAGATACTTACAAGAAAATTATTGCTTACGATGAGACTGGAACCGAGACTGATTCTTTGATTTTTACTTGGTCACCAATGAGTCAACATGTGTTTACTGATGTGGTGAAGAACGTGACGGATGATGATATTTATGCGGCTGTTGCAGCCCTCAAAGAGGCTGGTGTAGTGAAGGGAAATCCAGATGGAACTTATGGAGTGGAGACATCGATCAACCGTGCAGCTGTTGCGACTATTTTGATTCGTTCATTTTATTCAGATGTGGATTTACTAGAATTAGCTGTAGCTCAGGATCCTTTCCCGGATGTAAAGAAAGACAGCTGGTA
Source organism: Candidatus Altimarinota bacterium (assembly GCA_029233985.1). Lineage (GTDB taxonomy): Bacteria > Patescibacteriota > Gracilibacteria > JAUYGZ01 > JAUYGZ01 > JARGOK01. Next base: position 427,763 of record JARGOK010000002.1, on the reverse strand, counting down.
TGCTTCGGCGATGTACTTTGCTTCACTTGATGAATATGATGGTCAGGCCAAGTCTGTTATTATTAAGGGAAGACCAAATGGGACTGCTGATCCTGATGGACTGGTAAAGCTGGAAGAGTTTTTGACAATGGTTTTGCGGGTGCTGGATGTACAACTCGAAGAAACAACACCTTGGTATGAGAGTGCGGTGAAGAAATCTATTGAGCTTGGATTTATTAGTGATGCTGAGCGAGATTTGATCGATAAACCTCTTGCTCGAGGATTGGTTGCGAGGATTATGGTTGCGGCTATTGAAAAGGTAGATGAATTGGTGCAGGAAATTGAAATTCAAGAAGATGGAGATGATCCTGAATCACTTGGTGTAGAAATAATCATTCCTGAGGAAGAAGCTGTCTCTCTAAAACCCGTTGCTGTATCTGGTATGAATGTTGTTTTTGATGGATCACAGGCTGTTGTTCGTTGGGAAAATAGTATTGCTGGCCCATTTACGGTATATCGTGAGACGGTAGGTGGGGCAGGTGAGATTTTGATAGGCCAAACAGGAGGCGCTCAATTTACCGATCAGTCGGCGAAGGCTGGTAAGCAGTATTATTATCGTGTGGAATATAATAAAGAAGGGCAGGTGAGCGAACGGGCTGAGTATTTACTGGGGACCTAGAGGAGAGACACCTACTCCCTTAAAAGGGGGGTCATGCAGACCCCCTAGCTCCATTGATCCTCCTCCGTTAAAGTTTCGGAAGGACAAGAGAGGGAGCCATACATAAAGTAGGATCTATGAGGAAAAAAGTACTGCCATTGTGAGCGCTAGCGTCGCAATCCCGTGACTCTTAGGTTGTTTTTGTGCTCTTGGGCTATTTCCCTTTTAGGAGGGTAGGGGTTTCTAGCGCCTCTTCCACTGCTCGAAACCCTTCATCGATCATCTCCTGAGCCTTGTGAAAGTCGGCTCCTAGGATATGTCCGAGTTTTGGTTGAATGAGGATATCGGCAGGATAAGTCATAAGGTTTTTTCGTGTAATTTGGTCTTGCATGATGTTTACTGACCAGCCGAGGATATCGATGATGGAGGGATCGTCTCCGCTGAGCCAATTTTTTATTTTGTCGGGAAAGGTTTGTTTGCTGTTTCCGGAGTCTTTGCTGGAGAAATGATGGTTGAGATCTACTGCAATGACAATATCTGCTCCCATGTCTCTGAGGACGTTTATGGGGAGGGGATTGACGAGTCCACCGTCGACTAAGTATCGATTATTTATTTTTGGTGGAGTAAAAATGGCCGGAAGGGATATGCTAGCCCGGATGGCATCTAAAAGTGGGCCTTTTTTGAAGGTTATTTCGTCACCGTTTTCTACGTCAGTTGCGACTGCACAAAAAGGGATTTGGAGGTCTTCGATCTGCTTGATGGGAGTGAGTTTGTCGATGAGGTCAGTTGCTTTTTGACCTTTTAGGAGTGCTTGGCGTTGTATTCTGATGTCGAGGTAAGGCACTATTTTGTTCCAGGTGATGCCTTTGGCAATGTTTTCGAGCTCATCCAGATTTCCTCCTGCATAAATTCCCCCGACTAAGGACCCGATGCTGGTTCCAGAGATCAGGTGGATTGGGACACCGGCTTTTTCGAGGGCTCTAATAACTCCAATATGAGCACAGCCCCTGGCGGATCCTCCACCAAGAGCTAGCCCAATTTTCTTGTTCGAGAAATCCATATTATGCAGAGAGGAGTTCGTTTATTTTTTCAAATTTTGGATTGTTGATGGTCTCTGTTTTATTTCCTTCTTTGTCAAAAAACACAACGGTTGTCTGAACAGTAATACCGTGTTCAGCTTTGAGAGCTGTTTCGTTATCGTAGTCCGCAAGAAAGACAATGGCGTCTTCTGGGAGTTCAGCTGCTCGTTCGTTGATTGTTTTGTCGAGAGCTTTGCACGTCGGACACCATTCTGCTGTAAAATGGATAGCAACTGGCTGGTTTCCTTTTGCAGCAGTGAATGCGGCTGTTGTGAAGGGTTGGATTTTTGTACTGACTTCTTCAGTTGCCTCTATTGTGCTTTCTTCTTGAGACTCTGTGTTTGTTGTTGTGTCTGTGTCGGTAGGAGCACTAGCGGGTGTACATGCTGTCATAAGGACAACAAGTGATAGGCTGCAGAGAGCCAGTGAGAGTGTTTTTTTCATAAAAATGATTAAAAAATTGTAGGTCCATAGTAGCGTACTTCTGTGAGAAGTGTATGTCGCTTTGTAGATTAGACTACGTAGATTCTTGACTATTACAATAAATTCAGTATAGTGCGCTTGTGTTGTGTCATGTTTGTTTTTGTTCTTTGACTTCTCGTTGGAGTGCCCCTTTTGGTATATTTTGTATTCGCCAAAAGGGGCATTCTCCCACTTTTTATCCCCCTTCTTTTTTTATGAGGTATTTCTCATGTCTTCTGAACTTCTGAGTGCTAAATGCAATATTTGTGGTTCCTTTCATTCACATGAAGTTGCAAACATTGATGAAAAAAAAGACATCGATTTGTCAGTTCCAGAACCCAAGAGAGGGCAAATTCATGCCCTCGGTAGACAAAATTCATTTGTCTATTGTCAATCCGCATGGAAGCGGATAAATGCGTGAGAATGTTTGAGCGATGGTATTTCTCATTACTGTCGTTCAAGAGGGGTAAGTATTTCACTTACCCCTCATTCTATTATGCTGAGTGTTTTTGAGAATGAATAGCAATGCGGTTTCCTTCAGTGTCTTCTACGAGAGCCATGTAGCCGTATTCTTCAGTGATGAGTTTTGGAGGACTGAGGATCTTCCCCCCTGCAGCTTCTACTCGTCCGACTTCGTTTTTAAGGTCGCCTGATTGAGCGGTAAAGTAGAGGAGTGCCCCATCATGAGAAGGTTTGTAGGAATCTTTTTGGCAGACGAGGCTCCCTGGAGATCCAGTTTTTTCATCGAGCATTGGAAACCAGGCCATGTCGATAGGGTCCATTTGATGCCGCTCGAGTTGAACATCAAAAACACTTTGGTAAAAAGGGATGGCGCGTTCCATATCGGTTACAGGGATTTCAAACCATCCGACGACGTTTCGTTCCATAAGAAAAAAAAGAAAGAGAATAATGTCTATAGCTTAGCACAAGCTTGATGGATTTGTGATCTGGCCGAGATTTTGGTCTGGATATCAACGATTCTACGTTTTCTGTTTCAATTTATTAGTAATACGACTTGGTTGTGATCCTTTTTTAGATATCAGCAGTTGCCTTATGTGTTGGGTCATGGCTGTGATCGATCACGATAGAAGTAATTCTTTCAGCATCTTTTAGGAGTTGTTTGCAGGACTCTCCTGGACGAGTTACAATTAATTTTTTTCCAGCAAGTTTGTATTTTTCTGCAATAGAATTGATCGCTTCGAGAGCTGAATAATCCATTACTTTGGCGTACTTGAGATCGAGTACTACTTTTTTTGGGTCTTCTTTTATTGTAAAGAGGCTTTTAAAATTGAGGACTGACCCGAAGAATAGGACGCCGTTAATTTTGTATATTTTTGAACCGTCATTTCCAGTCATGGTGTTTACATACATTTTTTTTCCTTTCTTCCAGGCAAACATGACTGTGGAGAGAAGGACTCCAATAATAACTGCTGTCGCGAGATCCTGGAAAATTGTAATAAGGCTTACCGCAATAATGACAATGAAGTCTTCCCGAGGAATGTTTTTCCCGTATTTTAGGCTTTCCCACTTGAATGTAGAAATAACTACCATAAACATTAGCCCAACGAGACTTGCCAGTGGGATAGCGTTTACCAAGGGGGAAGCAAACATGATAAACATCATGAGAGCTATTGCAGCGACGAGTCCTGAAAGCCGAGTTCGACCTCCAGACTTGATATTTACTATTGATTGACCGATCATGGCGTCACCTCCCATCCCTCCAAAAAATCCATTTACAACGTTTGCTAATCCTTGAGCAAAATATTCTTTATTTGTCTTTCCTTTTGTGTCTGTCATTTCATCAATCACACGAAGGGTGAGTGTTGCCTCGGTCAGTCCAACAAGTGAAGCTATGAAAGCGTAGGGGAAGATGACTTGTAGTACTTCCCATGAGATTGTTATTTGTGGAATATAAAAACTAGGTAGCCCTCCTTTTAGTTCTATTCCAGCAAAATCTTGAACCGTTTCGAGGCTATAGATACCGTTTTTTGAGAGAATTACAGATATAAGTGTGAGTGTTGCAATTGCCACAAGGCTGGAGGGTACGGCTTTTGTGATTTTTGGGAAATAATGAATAATCAGCATGGTGAGACCGACGAAACCAAGCATGATTAAAAGGTCTGGAGTAGGTAACCATATGCCATCTCTTTTGAATTGAGCCCATTGAGCAAAAAATATCACAATAGCTAGACCATTGAGAAATCCTAATACGACAGGGTGGGGGATGATTGAAGTATATTTTCCAAGTTTGAATACTCCCATCATGATTTGAATCACTCCAATCAAAATAACCGTTGCAAAAAGGTATTCGAGGCCATACTGCGCAATCAGCGGTGCTAATATAATAGCAATTGCTGCTGTTGAAGAGCTGATCATTCCAGGTCTTCCTGTGATACTTGCTGCAACAAGACCAATTACAACAGCTGTTTGGAGGCTGATAATTGGGCTCACTCCAGCGACAAATGCAAAAGCTATGGCTTCTGGTATGAGGGCAAGAGCTACAGTAATACCAGCTAAGAAATCATTCTTGAAGTACTTCTTGTTCGATGAAAATTGTTTTTTTAGAGTTTGAATGAGCTTCAAAATAGAGGGATTTACAGTGTTAGGCTTCGCATCTTACAGTTTAATTGACAAATTGCAATGATAATGCCTGGCGTAAACTCGATGAAATGAAATGATATATTGTCGAGATTTGCTTTTAGGTGATATCTTGAATGTTCAACAGGGTGTCCTAATTAAGGATTACAGTAGTTGCAATACATTGCTTTAACCTCTGTTTCTATTCCAATATGGGTGTTTTCTTTGTGATTGCAGTGTTGGCATATTGAAATATTATACAATGGGATTTTGGTCGGAGTCTTGCATTCTTTGCAATTTTTTTGCCCTTTTGTTTTTTTTACGATGTAGCCTGGTAAATTGCATGATGGACATAGAGATTTTATGTTTTTGAGAAGTGACTCTGTTGCCAGCTGTATTGCTTTCATACGGGTTGGATTTCGGTGAGCGCGCATATCAGTTTCTACATATATTTTTTTTATGAATGGTTTTGAGAGCATTTTACTTGCTTTATGGAGGATTTCCGGGCTAGTTTTGATGTCTTTGTGTATTCCAAAATTGAGATGAGGATGATATCGCAAAAGAAGACCATGATTTGGGAAGTCGTGTTTCTTAATGAGTGTTTTTAGTTCTGTTGTATTTGAAATGTATTGGCTCCAAAGATTCGTTTTAGCTGTTGTAATGACCCCTGATATTGTGAGCTGATGTTTTTTGTCGATTAGTGTGACGATTTCTTGGTTTGAGATGATAAATGGGATACTGGGATGGTTTCCAAAACTCCCCTCACTAGCGATTGAAAGGTCTCCTCCAAAGGTATCTAGAGCATGTAGTGCTTTTTTTTTAACCACTTCTTGTGCTGTTCCATGTCTTTTTTTTTCCCTGGTAAAGGTTCCAAATTGATCAGTATTGATTTCTTTTGGAACGAGCACTGTTATTCCAAGAGCACTTTCTAGTATTGGGGCGATAACTTTTTCTTTTTGGTGTTGTGTGGCCAAAAGAGCTGTTCTGTTGAGAAAAAAATCCATAGTTTTTTAGATTTCGTCAGATAGTCCTTCAGATTGAGTGAGAGGGATGAGGTCAGGAATATTCCATTTTTTGGGAGACCATTGATTCCAGAGAACAAAGAAGAGAGTGCAGCCAATAACGGCAAGATTTAAACTAATCATTACAGTGGAGATCAGTACTGCTAGGATAAGGAAAAGCTGAGCGTGTCGTTTTGGGTTTTTTGATGTGAGTACGGTTTTGAAAGAAGTCGTGTCAGCCACATCCAAGGCAATTTTTATAATGAGCCCACCAAAAACTGCTGAAGGGATGAATTGAAGAAAACCTGCAAATATAAGGCAGAGTATTATGCAGTAGAACGCTAAGAGTTTTTTTGAATGTAGATGGTGGTTTTTTTCTTCGACCATCATCATAGAAGGTACTGTGGACTGTGCTCCAGGCAGACCTCCAAAAAGACTGACTCCTAAGAATGACAAGCTTTGTCCAGTTAGTTCTCGCATGTGATTGGTTGATGTTTTTGTTTTTTTGTCCATGATGACCGCTGTCAAGAGTGTGTCCAACAGTGCTATAAAAGCGAGTTCTAGAGCTAAAATAGAGATTATTCCTATAGTGTCCCAAGTTAGTAGGGAGATGTTTGGTAGTGCAAGTTGGCTCCAATTGAGAGAGTCTGATATATCGAGATATTCAACGGGGAGATTAAAGAAATAAGCAGTAGCAGCCATTACTACCATCACCCCAAAAGAACTTGCGAGTACTTTCCAAACTAAATGGTTGTAATGATTGCAAAAACGAGAGGCTCCGAAGCTGAGTAAAAAAGTTATCACTAAAAGAACCCAATTTGAGATTCCTGTAGTTGATTGGAGTTGTGAAAGAATAATCAGGACTGCAATTCCGTTTACAAAGCCTGAAATGGCGAGTTGAGGTACATATGAAACTAGACGATGGATTTTGAAAAGAGTCATGATAAATAGAATTACACCAGCAAGAGCAACTGTCACATTCATTAACATGATGGGATCAATATCTGAATGATGAGCGCTTGCCCAGTCTTTTTCCATCATGAGTATTACAGCAATAGCTGCTGACATTGGCCCTGTGGGTGATGAAATCCCGTATCGAGAACCTCCAATGAGTGCTGTGAATGTGGTCATAACGGTAGCTGAAAGCATACCAATGAGTGCTCCTCTGCCTACCAGCACCCCAAAGGCTGCACCTATCGTCAGAACTACTATCGCAACGCTAAAAACCGGAAGAAACTGAAGCCGTTCCGTTGAGCTTGGTGGTTTCATACGTGAGTTAGAGTTTATCAGAATTCATTTTTTTGACCATCTCCATGACTTTCTCTTCTTGTTTTTTTATGAAAGATCTCATATTTTCTTTAACAGTGTCATCTTCACCAGCCAGTATTCTTGCTGCTAAAAGAGCTGCATTTTTTGCGTTGTCTATTCCTACTGTTGCTACAGGTACGCCACCAGGCATTTGTACAATGGATAGGAGTGAGTCGATGCCTTTGATAGAGTTTGATGAAAGAATGGGGACTCCAATAACAGGAAGGAGACTAATAGAGGCGATCATCCCTGGGAGATGAGCTGCTCCACCTGCTCCAGCAATAATGACCTTTAGGCCTCTTTCTTCTGCTGTTTTTCCGTATTCCATCATTCTTTCTGGAGTTCGGTGTGCTGACACAACAGTGATTTCGTAAGGAATTGAGAATTCTTTAAGAACATCTACTGCTTTTTTCATGATCGGGAGGTCTGAGTCAGACCCCATGATAATCCCTACTTTTGGATGATTACTCATAAGAAATGATGGATAGAGAGTTGCGAATATCTTGTATACGATTGAGTGCTGTGTTGATGTCTGATTCTAAAATGAGAGCATGGCCCATTTTTCTGTTTGGGCGTACTTCTGACTTGCCATAAAACATATACTGAACATTTGGAATTGTAAATGCTTTTTCAATCCCTTTGTATTGTGTTGGGCCAGGTTCTCCTTCCCCGATGAGATTGACCATGACGCATGGAGTGAGGGTTTCTGTGGATCCTAGAGGGAGATTGAGTGCGAGCCTTATTAGCTGCTCGTATTGTGATGTCACATTTGCTGAAAGGGTATGGTGACCACTATTATGTGGCCGAGGAGCAATTTCATTGACCAGTATTTTTTCTGATGTGTCGACGAAATACTCTATTGCGTACATTCCTTCAAAATCGCATTTATGAGCGAGTTCTGTACTCAATTTGATGAGTTTTTTTTCTAACTCTGAGGAAATTCTTGCTGGGGCAATGAGGTAATCAACAAGGTTTGCTTCTTGGTCAAAGACCATTTCAATTGGAGGGTAGATTGCGACATTTCCTTGGTTATCCCGTGCTATCAGAACGCTTATTTCATGCTTTATAGGAGTCAGTTCTTCAAACATTCCCTCTGTTGCTTTAATTTTTTCAAGGTCTGTTTTTGATCTGATGATGTGGACACCCTTTCCATCATACCCGTCTTTCCTCCACTTGAAAACGATAGGGAATGGACCATTGTATTGTTGTATTTCTTCTTTTGATACGAGTTTGAAATCGGGCACTGGAAAACCTAAGGACTTGAGTTTTTCTTTTTGGATGCCTTTATCATGAATCCATTCGAGTGATTGAACTGATGCTAGTATTTTTTTTCCGTTTTTCTCGAGCTGCTTTAAAGCTCCCAAATGAACTTTTTCTGTTTCATAGACAATCACGTCGCATGATTCTCCAAACGCAATGATTTGATCTGGGTTAGTAAATTCTCCTTGGGTAAATGAGTTTGTAAAAAAACTCGCAGAACAGTGTGGGTCAGGGTCAAAAATAGAAATATGGGCTGGGAATTCTATTGCTGTTTCAAGTAGAAACATCCCTAGCTGACCTCCTCCGATGATTCCAATTTGAGTGTTTCTCATTATGCGATGATAAATTTATTGTTTTTATCCCGGAAAAGTTTGAAGTGGATAGCAATATAAACCAGGATAAAGAAATTGATGGTTGTGAATACAATAAAGGGTGATCTTATATAAATAAGATTTGGGTTTGTGGCACTGTATTCCATGAGGTGAAGGATATCAGAGGTGACTAATCCTGCTTCTACCAACAAACCAACGGCTATGGAATTTCTCGTGACATCGAGTTCTCTGCGTCTCATCCCTCTGAGTGCCTGGTATCCCATCAAAACTGAAATAGCTGTAAGGAACAGGAAGTCGACTCTGAGGAGTAGTGGCTCGAACCATGGTGTGAATCCTGCAATTTTTATAATTACATCGGCAACTCCTTGTATTAAGACGTTGTAGCTCAAAAAAAGAATGAGCCAGATAATGTTTTTTGGGTACAGACGAAATTTTTCAGCAGTTTGCTCAACAATTCGAGACGTATGTTCGTGGAACATTTCTTTGATGGACTTTGAAACGGTTTCCATATTTTGTTGATTAGCTTTCTAGAGTTTTATTGTATCACTGAGTTCGATCTTTTTCTATATCGTGATATGTTTTTTTTGTTGTTCTTGTTTTTATGTCTTTCTTTTATGAATTATTTGGCTGAATTTGGTCAAGTGTGGCTTGTTGTTCATCTCTTTGCCATGGTATTAGGACTTGGAGGAGCAACCTATACCGATATCTTACTTGTTCGTTTTTTGAAAGACCTGAAGATTTCTCATAAGGAGGCAGGAATTATTCGTCAGATGTCGCATGTGATTTTAATTGGTATATTTTTGGCGTTCGTGAGTGGTTTCTTTTTGTATATTCCAAAGTCTGAAGCATTGCTTTCAACGCCAAAATTTTTGGTGAAGCTGATTATTTTCACAGTACTGTCTCTCAATGGTTGTCTTCTTCATTCTTTTATTTTGCCGAAATTGGTGAAATTTTCTTTTCACAAAGATCATTTTATTACTCAAACGGTTCACTTGCGTCATTTGGGGTTTGTAATGGGAGCCATCTCTTTTGTTTCTTGGTATAGTGTTTTTCTTTTAGGAGCACTAAAAGAAATAGAATGGTCTTTTGGAGAATTATTGATGGGCTACCTCTTTATTCTTGGTGTTGCTGTTTGTTTGTCCTTGGTTCTCGAATATTTTCTCTCGAAGACATTTCGTGATTGAATGAGTCTTGGCTATCTTTGCACTATTCATGATCTTCATCATGATCTTCATCATGTTGTTCATGATGTTTGATGTCATCGGAATGATGACTGTGGTGTCCTTCTGGTTCGATGAAAATCAAACCATACATCATGAGCATACCTAGCATGAGAGCTGTTAATTGAAGAAGTGATTCAGAAACTTTGGTGTGTTTTTTGAGTTCTGGTATGAGATCACTTCCAGCGATGTAAATGAATCCACCTGCAACGATAGGAATGATGGCTTCGAGGAAAAACTCATTTGTTCCTCCTATACTGTAGGCTATCAGAGCCCCAAGTATTGAAAGAGAGGCAGACAATAGATTGAAGAGAAGAGCTTTTTTGGTACTAAAGCCAGAATGAATGAGTACTCCAAAATCTCCTATTTCTTGAGGGATTTCGTGTAGAATAACGGCTATGGTTGTAGCAATCCCAATGGGTATGTTGATAAGGTAGCTGGCCGCGATGATCATTCCATCGATGAAATTGTGGAGTCCATCTCCGATGAGATTCATGTATCCGATAGAATGAGAGTGGCTGTGCTCACCTTTTTTATGGTCTTCTGGTGTTTCTATGCCATGACAGTGATGCCAAATAATGAATTTTTCTAGAATAAAAAAGAGAATAATCCCGCCGAGGATATAGGTCCCTTGTGAAGTAGTAAGTCCTCCTGTTTCTTCGGTGAGTTCGGGAAGAAGGTGAAAAAAGACATCTCCTAAGAGCGCTCCTGCAGACAGACTAATGAGAACAAAAATGATCCTCATCAAGAAGTTTTTCTTTAGGCTGAGGGTGATGATCCCGATAAGCGATAGTATGCTTACCAAGACAGTGCTACAGATGATGTAAGAAAGAATGCTCATAGGTAATGATTAGTATTGATACTAGTGTATGTGACGCGCATTGTTAACGCAATTGATTTGTGATACTGTTTGTTTCTTCATTGTTTGCATATGGCTTATGAATCAATATCTCACTCTTCTTCGGTCAAAAGGTTTTCGAATCACGAAAGCTCGTAAATCTACTCTAGATTATTTAATGAAACAAAACTGTGCTCTTTCTGTAAAAGAGGTGCATCAATTCTTGTGTGATGAGGGATTGAGTACGGATCTTTCTACTGTGTATCGTGAGATGCAGTTTTTGCATGAACAACATATTGTTCGCGAGGTAGTTTTCAAGGATACTCTTATGAGATACGAGCTCGATTCACCGCATCATCATCATCACTTGATCTGTACTGCTTGTGACAAGGTGGAGCTTGTCCATATGGAAGAGGCTCTTCACGAGCTAGAGCAAGGAATCCTAAAGGATCAAAACTTTTCTGTGACTTCTCATATGCTCGAATTTTATGGGCTTTGTTCGTTATGTCATTGCTAATTTTGCTGTAACATTTTCTTTCCTCCCTCGTAATAACTCTTGTAGAACCTTGAGTTACAGCGGAAAAATGATATCATTGCCTGGATAATCATCTGAAACTATGGACCGAGATTATTCCGAATTTGAAGGCTATTACAATGAGTATAAGGACAGTATTTACTCGTACTTGTACTATAGAAGTGGCCGAAATAACGCGCTTGCAGAGGATTTGACCTCTGAGATTTTTATGAAAGCGCTCCAGAAATTTGATTCTTATCAGCCTGATAAGAGTTTTAAAAGCTGGATTTATGCGATTGCTCACAATCATCTTATTGATCACTATAGAAAAAACCGAACGACAGTTGATCTCACAGCAGTTGAAAATATTATTGAAAGTGAGTCTGATGATGTGAAAAGTATGCTCAATAGACGTATCGCGAGTGAGCAAATGACAGAGCTACTCCAGCATGTGTCCGATGAAGAACGAGAAATTTTATTGATGCGTTTTCACCAGGGTCTGCCGACTAAAGAGATTGCAGATATTGTTGACCGTGATGATGGGAATGTTCGAGTTATTATTCATCGGGCCTTGGCAAAGCTTCAAAAACAGTACGCCTCAACTTTTGCCTGCATTGTGATTTCTATACTAGTGTTTTCTCTTCATTTTTCCGTTTAAAATTATTTATTGTATTTGTATGAGTCGTCTCGACCAACATTTCAAAGAGTCTCTCAAAAATCTTCCTGATCGGAAGCTGTCTTGGTTTGCCGATCGGCGGATCAAGAGCCGACTGAAGAGGCGTTTTGCTGAATTGAATGGAAGATCCTCATGGATGCTCTCTATTCAGCAATTGGCTGCTGTGCCTGTAGCATTGATGTTGATGGTGGTAAGTACAACAAGCTATGCGTTTTATAGTCCTACAGTGGTCCGTGGGGATGCTTTGTACACTGTGAAATCAACTCTCGAAACTTGGATGTATCCGAGTGGATCTGAGGATCGTATCGCATACCATTTATGGCTCAGTGATCGACGATATGATGAAGTGCGAGAGATCTTGAAAAGAAGAGGAGAGACGAACTTTGCGGCATTTATTCCAGCTGCACACGCTGCTGATGAAGGACTGAGTGAATTGGATAAAATTTTATTAGAAACACTGCAACGGGCTTCAAAAAATGTAGAAACAGCATTTGTTATTTCTGATGAAATCCGTGAAGTGAAAAAGGTGGTTGTTGTAAAAGAAAAAATTAAAGAAAAAATGACGAAACAAAAACAGTTTTTTGCTGAAATGAAGCCAGTTTTTGAAAAAATGGATACTCTTGAAAAACCTCTTGTTGTTGTAGAACAAACACTTTTGTCAGTTCCTCAAAATATTTCTCAAGATGAGATTGCTGATGACGAAAACCAAGCTTTGCTCGACGCAGAATCTCGAATTGATACGGCATCTTCTTTAGGTTCTGATCGAGCTGAAGAAGAGTCTTTGCTCGTATCTCCAAATGAAAATGCTCTCTCTAATGAAAATGATGTGCTAGAGGTCGCATTGCCTGAAGTTATGCAAATGGCGAGTATTGCAGATTTTTTTGATGAGCAGTTGACCTTACAAGATGAACTCTTGGATCAAATGGAGAAAACGGTCGCTGTTGCCGAAGAGGTGCGTGCTGATGAGGTTGTGGGAGCTTCTGTTGCATACGTGATGAAATCTAAAGTGAGGGAAATGAAAAAGTTGCCGTCTGAACTTTTGACTGATTTTGATGAAGATGGAAACGATGCGTTACTCAAGCTTGCCAAAGTGGTGCATGAAAAGGAACGCGCAAAATTAGACGAAATTCTGGTTGCACAAGAGCTTGTACAACAAGAAAACATGGCATTGACCAACGAAAGAGAGATCGTAGAGCTTGAAGTCCTTCGTGAAGATTCTGAGCTTGAGGAATCAGATCTCTTGCTAGAAAATGAACTCCAAGATCAGGGAACTGAAATAGCTGCTTCTTCTGATATTGTGTCTGAACGAGCAAAAGTCTTGGCTCCAGTAGTGAAAACCGATGGAGTTGTTTCTGAATCGAATCTTTTGACGGATTCTTTTCCAGAAAATGACGCTTTGCTCTCTGAGATGATGGATAGAGCAGAATCAATGCTGGCTCAGCCTCTCGAAGATTTGGTTGCAGTTGAAGAAAACTCTCTGACTAAATCGGATATGGCCAATGAGATGGCTGATCTGACGGCTGATATAGATGTTTCAGCGACTGTTTCTGAGATAATTGACCTGCCTGTTGTTGATGAGTCAGAGAAGGATGAGTGTACTGTGAAAGCTGAGGAAATCTGTGGTGAAAAGGGAGAAGAGTGTGTGAAAGAGCAAAAGGAGAAATGTGAAGAAGAAAAAAATATGGATATCATTGAGAATACTGTAAAAGAGGAGGCAGATGTAATTCCTTCAAAAACCTCACTTGAAGAAAAAGAGGTTCAGGATGAAGCTTTGCTTTTAGAGCAGTCAGTGCTTTCTGAATAGGGTTTTTTGAGCCTGGTACCTCCTTTCCATTTGTTATAACAAGAGCGCGATCTTTTATCTTTTGGATGATTTTTTGGGATCGTTAGGTGTAAGGTTCCTGTTGTTTTTTAGAGTACTTGAACCAGGAAGGCTGGGAGGGAGATGAAAGAGAAAGTTTTAGAGATTGTGAAAATCGATATCAGAAGTGAAAATTCCTTCTGCTTCTTTGAGGAGAGCTTGCCCAGCGATGGCTGTTTTTCCATCATGAGTGAGCGTTGGTGCTCCATGCAGTTCCCAGCCCTTATTGAGGGCTTCGGTGACGCGAAAACAAAAGTTGGCGTCGTCGGGTCCGGTAATGAGTCGATAGAGTTTCATTGCTCATATCATCATCGAAATACCTTGTGCTTGCAAGGGTATTCTTGTTGGAGATGACTTCTGATGAACTCGACATGTTCTTTTGTTCGATCAGAAGAGTATATTCTGAAAATAATGAAATATCAGGTAGTATCTCTTTGTCTATATATCGTTATTTTTTAGCTATGGCCAATAAACAGGCAATAAAAATACTATCAGGAGTCTTTATTATTGGTCTTTTGCTCTCAGGATATACTTTTTATGGGTGGTATAAGTTTGCTGTACAAGGTATTCGACAGAGTGCTGGCTTTGTTGTTTCTAGTTCTGAAAGTGAATTTGTTATTCAGGATAGGCATCTTGAAGAAACCCGTATACTGCTCGGAGAAGATACAAAAATACGCTTTCCTCATGAATCTGATAAAGAAGATATTGAAGAGGGTGATTTTGTGCATGTTTCTGGCAAAAGAGAAGACAAGAGAGTGATTTATGCACACTTTGTACGGCTTCTCTCACCTCCGCTCGACTAGTTATTGCTTATATGAAACTTCCTATTACAAATATCAAAAAAAAAGCTTTTGTGCTGATCGCAGTCTGTTTGTTTATCGGGCTTTCTCTTCTTCTTGCGAGTACCTCTTCTGATGAATTGTTGCTGGCGGTAGGGGCAGAGAATGCGTATTTTATTATGTTTGTATTGGCGGTCGTTGGCGGTCTGACAACCTTTACTGGCGTGCCTTATCATTTTATCCTCATGAGCTTTGCTGCAGGAGGACTGAATCCTGTTCTCCTTGGAGTAACCACTGCAGGTGGTGTCATGATTGGTGATAGTGCTTCTTATTTTTTGGGGAAACAAGGGGAACAAGTATTGCCAACAAGATTTAAGACGGCTTTGGAGAGCGTGGGCTATTATTTGCACAAATATCCGAGAGCCGTTACTCCATTTTTATTGGTGTACGGCACTATTTCTCCTTTTTCCAACGATTTTATTATGATTTCCACGGGACTTGTTCAGTACTCGTACTGGAGAGTGATTATCCCTCTTTCAATTGGAAATACTTTTTATAACATTGGTCTCGCGTTGATTGGTTACTATGCTTTTGATAGTTTTCAGGCTTTCTTTTCTTTGTAAAAAAACCTCTCCCTGAATTTGAAATAGGTCATGAAATGCCTTATCTCCAGAGTTTTGTTAGCCCCCAAAAAAACACTCCTAATCCTGCCATAAATATTGCTATTCCTACTGGTGAACCCCAGCTTAAGATGATTTCCATACGATGATTGGTTATTGTATTTTGATTTACCGTGCCTCATTGTACATTGTTTTGCAATTTTTGAGCAAATATCATAGCTTCCATTTTTTTACGAAAGACGGTTTTTTCTCGTTATTTTTAATGAAAAATTATGGAAAATATGTTATAATCATGAGATGTAAATAATTACTTTTTATGTTTTCAAAAAACAGCATATCTGGTTTTAGAGATATGATGGCCAATCTAGAAAGGCGAATTGTAAAAAATCCTGGAGATCACAATTCCCGATTTAAATTAGGAGAATTATATATCAGAAATGGCAGAATAAATGAAGCCATGCTTTTGATTCATCCTGAGTTACATGAAATAGTAAATAAAGGATATACTGTATCTTTGAATACGATGAAACAGAATAATTACCATCGGCCAGATTTTGATGCAGATATTCCGAAGATTGATCAGTGTATTATTGCACTTTATCAGCATTTGATGATCAATCCAGATTTGATTGAGGAAATTAAGCTTATGAAAGAACCAGTTTTTCAGCTTGTTCCTGTTTTTGAAGAAGGCCAAGAAGCAAATGGGTTTTCACGTGTATTAAAGCCAGTTTCTTGTATTATTCGTGCAGTTTTCTATATGCCGTGGAAATATAATTCAGATGTTTCTGATACAGATGGAAAAATTATTAATTGGCAGGTGGCTGTGACAGAAGGTGTTCCAGTATTGCCTGTAGATAGTAATCGATATGTGAATGAGCCTATTTCTGATCAATTGGAGAAGACTACGAATGACTATGAACAAAGAAAACTCAGTATAGTTAATAAATTACAATATTCATTGCTTCAGTTGAATGCCTTATCTCAGGCTGGTCAAGGTATAGATAGAGAATTTCTTACCGTTTTAGATCAATCTTCTCGTTCAGAAAGCCTTTTTGTTGCTGCTGCTAGTTGGGGTTCTAGCCAACTTTGTTTTTACCCTGTAGATCCTCGTTTTGTAGATCCTGATGCTAGATTCAGAGCATCTATAGTGGTGGATCTGTGATTTTTTCAAGGTATGTGTTCTTCAAATTACTTTTGAGCAAATATCACAGCTTCCATTTTTTTACGAAAGACGGTTTTTATGTTTTTAAAACCACTTTTTTCCATTGAGACTTTGGACGCAGATTCTTTCATGATGATCTCTGCTTTGTTATCTTCTAAGTAATGAGTTGTCCATTCTTGTCTGAGATCAGAGCGTTTTAATTTTGTATATACTTTCTGAAATTGAGCTAATTGCCAATCTAAGGTTTTGGTGTGTTCCACTTTATTGTCGAGTGCATATTTATCAGCGTTTACAAATATTCCTCCATTTTTTAATACCCTATAAATTTCTTTCAAAACCTCTTTTCTATATTTCTTTGTGAAATTATGCAAAGTGAAGCCTGAAGCAAAAACATCAAAGGTGTATGACGCTTGTTTTTTGAGGAAACCTAGAGCATCAGCTTGTATCAGCTCAATTTTTTTGTTTTTAATGTATCTTTGCAAGATGTCTTTTGCTTGTGCAAGCATCACTGGTTCGTTGTCTATAGCTGTTACGTTTGTTCTATCGTCTGCCTCCAAAATAATCAAGCTCGTAAAACCTGGCCCACAGCCTATTTCGAGCACTTTTATTTCATCAATGTCGATTTTTTTAAAATGCTCTTGAAGAGTTTTTCCAAGCGTGTTTTCTAGCTCTTCAAAATGTGGACAAGCCTTTTCAAAAAGCTCGTAATCATCTCCAGCTGCACCATTGAATCTTTTCATTTTTTAAGTGTTTAGTAGTGGTGTGTCTTCTTTTATTAGCTTGTAGTGTAGTTTAAAATGGTGAAAAAAGATACCTATGTCGCCATATTTCCTTTGTTTTATGTTTTTATGAGAAATAGAAAAATATGGTATAGTGTGCGTCTATGAATACAGAAAAGGATCAGGAAAATGTAGGTTTTTCACAATTGGTGATTGTTTTGAATAGTTGGATTATAAATGGAAATACAGATGTTTTTTCTGTGGGTTTGAAGGAAAGGTGGCAATCGAGAGAGGAAGTTCCATTGGATCAGAGGAAAATTGTAAGTTGGTAGGTAGCGATATTAGAACGGATTAGTATTTTGTCTGAAAAGAGTTCTTCTTCAGTTGCTTCAATTATGTCAGTCTAAAGCTGATTGTGGACTTGTCTTTTGAGATTGGACGAATGTACCTGATTTTCTTGAAAATTGAGGGTTGTCTATTGTTCACGCGAGTTGGCTTTTGGGCACGTTTTCTCTTCAGACGAGAAGGGTAGATTTTGTTCTTTGGTGATGGCAGACTTATAGTGCTGACTTTCTGTTTAGAAATATTTGTACAATTTTCTTCATATAAAAAAAATTCTCATGAAAAAATATATTCTTGTGGTGCTGTTTGCTTTGTTTATTGGTTTTGTGTGGAGTGCTTTTTTGAAGACTTCGTCTCTTAGTACGCTGCCTGTAGTGATGCTGGAGAGTGCTGAATATGCGGAAAAAATAGACGTTATTACGGATTCTTTTCGTGAAGATGCGCTTGTGAGTGATGTTTCTATTGTAGAATGTACCTTGTCTGCTGGAACGCAGACGGAGTGTTTTCAGTTTACTACCATTCAAGCTCCTCGTACTGAAACAGTTGGCCCGTGGTGTCCGACAAATATTACTGATGCTGGAGCTGAAGCTGGTGGGATGTGGTTGGAGAATAATGAAGCATATGAAGTGGATGGGACTTTTGTTGCAAACCTCAATGCGTTTTATGAGGATGAACAATGGAAGCTTTATGATGAAGCCACTGGTGAAATATATGTTACTGATACCAAAGAAGCTTGCGAAGCAGCAGCCCGTCCAGATGTAGACGAGGCTTATCACAATCATTGTGTGGAGTGTCAGATTAGCTATCTCGAAGAACTTCCTGAAGTGACCTACACTATTCCTCTTGAGCCAGTGCCTGGGAAGACTGTCCAATCTATCAATAATCAAAATGGGATTGGGATTGCTTTCAATGGAGTGCGCTATGATGCTCCCGCACCAGTTGATGCGATCCTTGCAGCACATACTATTGCTCCTTTTGACGACTGTGGAGGCCATGTGAATCCTCACGTAGGCTATCATTATCATGCTGCCACAGATTGTCCTGATCAGATCATCGTGGATGATGAGCATGCGCCAGTTATTGGTCTAGCTCTTGATGGATATGCCATGCATACACAGCTAAACCTCGATGGGACAGCCCCAACTGATTTGGATGAGTGTAATGGTCATGCCAGTAATGACCTTCCATACCATTATCATGTGGCTGAGAAAGGTGCCAATCAGATCTTGGGTTGTTATCATGGTGAATCTGGTTGTGTTCACGATGAAAAGGGGATAGCGTGTGATGCTTCTGTAAGGACTGGTGGTCGTGGGGGACGGTAGAGGGTATGTCATACATCGTTTGCGCACTGATCCGTCGAATCGAAATGGTAGGGTTTTTAACCATGAGATATGATGGATAGTGCGCTGATGTATGATGTGCTTGTTTTCCTATCCTGACGAAGGAGGGATGCTCTTAAAAAGAACCCGATTTTGTTTTCCTATTGAGGCGGAGGGCAGAGGGGAATTAAAGGGGTGAATGCCCGGAGCCCATACACCTTATTCTTGAAATGGCTTGTGTGAATGCAATGCTGCAATCAACTCTGTTTTTAGAGTTTTCAGAGGGCTGCTTTTTATTTCAGAAGTGGTATTTAATGCAGAGATTACTAAATTCAGAAAACTTTCTTGGGTAATTCCAAGGCTATTTATTATACGTGAGAATAGTGTTTTTCCTGGTAAAATTATTAATAATTGTTCGGCTGTTGCTGCTTCTTCCAAAACTGTCTCAACTCTGGTTTTTTCCTCATCGAAGTAATTTTCTGGAGAGAATGACCAATTGGTAATGTTTAGTGCTGCTAAATAGCTTGATTTTACAATATCGATATTTGTTTCTGTATGTAATCCATTTAGAAGGCTTTTTGATTTCTCTTCGGTGCGTTGTCTTGTCCTCTCAAGAATAATCTTATTTTTTTCCAATGGGTTACTAATAAAATGTTGTTTTACTTGGCTGATGAAGTTTTTGTATGCTGTTTCTATATCGGCAGCACTTACTCCCATGTATTTGGCAACGGCTGCATATACATTTTTGGTGCAATAGAGAGATTCAATTTCGTGCAGGGAAAGAGGTTGGATATTCTCTGGAAGCTGTGAGAGAAATTCATCTGAACGAAAATCCCGATCAATAATGCCTTTTGCTTGAAGTCCTATTACTGCTTCATTGCTATTAAAGACTTCTACACACTTAATTACTTCTTCACAGCTGCCTACAGGTATTATGACCGTGTTGTCATCTTGAAGCCACGCTGAATAAAGTTCATTATCCTTTTTATTGAGTTTACTACCTTCACAAAATATGAAATTTTTTGCAGAAATTGAGAAAGATGCTGCACCAAGTACGCTCTCAATTATTTCATCAGGAATATTAGTCTGTGGAGGTAGAATTTGATGATTTGATTCAGATGTGACAATTATGAACTGAGGATTATTACGTGAAAGAGCGAATGGTAAATCATGTGTTATGTAGACAAAACGGCAGTCAGTTCTCAAAATTTCTAGAGCATTCCAAAATTTTCTAGCTAACACTCCGTGAAAATGTAGCTCTGGTTCATCTATGACTATAATTCCGATGGGGGCATCAATGATTCTTGCAAGTAGGTATAATGCGACTCTTTCTCCACCACTCATTCTTCCAATTGCAAATGGGGCAGGGTTGGTTCTGTGATTTGCTTTTACCTTTGGGGAATAAGAAGAAAAATTAATTTCTCTTTTAGGAAAAAGTGAATTCCATATGCCAGTTAGATTTTCGATCTTCGTAAGTGGCGGGTCTTCTCTTTTTCCGCTTCTGTATGCCCTTTTGAATGCAATTGCTTCTTCGTTTTCTTCAGCCTTTAGTTTTGCTAATAAATTGATCAGATCATTTGCTTGTCGCCAAATTTCATTACGTTGTTTGTTCTTGCTGTTTGAATGAACGCTCTGAGCTTGTACTGTAGTTTGCATTGGAATTGAATCTGCAAATTCCAAATTCCTGGTTGCAGGTATCCATTCAGCATTGTTTTGAATCGCTAGTTGTGATCCGAACGTAGTTTTCCCTGAACCATTTGGCCCAATAATAATAATAGGGTGTGTGCCCGGAATAGTTTGATCTGGGGGGATCTTGACTTCTATATTTTCTGAATTTGTCATGATTTGGTTGTTTTAAACTTATTTGAGTCTCACGGTCTATTTATTTAGAGTAGTTCCTCAGTTGTGCTGAGGAAATCAACTATATTCCCCTCTATTAAAAAAGGAAAACAAAATCGGATTCTTTTTAAGAGCTGGGGCGACAGCCCCAAGGAAAACATGCATGTCATACATCTCCAGTATATACGAACTGTTTACCTGTCAACACCACTTTTTTGCTTATTATCCGAACTCGGAGTGCACAGAAAATGAATTTGAATTTTTAGCTCACCTTACAAAAACTCAAACTGAAGATACTATTCAAAATCTTTGTCTGGTGAATATAGTGCAGTACAACTTCTTCAGTTGCTTCAATTATGTCAGTCTAAAGCTGATTGTGGATTTGTCTTTTGAGATTGGACGAATGTACCTGATTTCCTTGAAAATAGAGGGTTGTCTATTGTTCACGTGAGTTGGTTTTTGGGCACGTTTTCTCTTTAGATCGAGAAGGGTAGATTTTGTTCTTCGGTGACGGCAGACTTGTGATTTTGCTTTTGGTTTTGATTTTGATTATTTGATTAGTTTTTCTAGGAGTATTATGGGGTCTTTTTCATAAATAACTTTTGATCCAGTTTCTTTATCAATATCTGTTAGTAAAACTTTAATAGCACGGTTTGATATACCACCTGATCCTTCTAGAATTCCTATGTTTACCCCTAAGTCGTAAGCAATAGTGAATTCGTTCATTGATCCGATTCTTCCACTAATGATGACTGCAGCATCGATTGAAGCAACTGATGAAACATTACGGTATTTCTTGCATACTAGAGGGTTGTCTATGTGTTTGTAGTTTTTTGGAACAAAAATAAGCTCAGAAAATCCTTCGGTAGGATAATTTGATTGCTTGTGAGAGGATAGATCAACTGCTGGAGAATACCCGATGCATTTTCCGCCATATTCATATGCTCCTAAAATTGCTTCGTGTGGTAGTCCAGGGCATCCACCTGTTATGATAGTATGTCCTTTACGAGCAATTTCTCTGCCAATTTCTTTGGCTTTAACTTTTATTTCATCATTCATGATACCGGCAGCAGAACCGTATACTCCAATTTTCATAGATCATCTATTATGAATTCACAAATGCTTCTTCAAGATGCTTTGTCAGAATCAATGCCACTTGAGGTTTTGAAAAGTTTAGATGTTTTTTGGGGTTCTGAGATAGCATATCTCTATCCTACTCAAACTTTCCATGGTTTTCCTCCAGCCACCTCTCAGCATCAATAGCCGCCTGACACCCCATTCCAGCGGCAGTGACAGCCTGCATGTAGCGGTGGTCGTGGACGTCTCCAGCGGTGAAGACTCCAGTGATTGAGGTCATAGAATTTTCTTTTCGGAGGACGTAGCCTACGTCATCCATTTCGAGCTTTCCTTTAAAGATTTCTGTAGCAGGGGTGTGACCAATCGCTACAAATGTTCCTTGGACTTCCAGCTCAGATTCTTCGTTGGTCTTGTTGTTCCAGAGTTTGAGTTTTTCGAGTTTTTCTGTTCCCATGTATTCTTTTACTTCGGTATTCCACAAAAATTCTATTTTTTCGTGTTCTATGGCTCTGTCTTGCATGATCTTACTCGCTTTGAGCTCTTCTTTTCGAACGAGTACTGTTACTTTTGTGGCAAATTTTGTCAGAAAGAGAGCTTCTTCCATGGCGGTGTCTCCACCTCCAATGATGGCGACTTCTTTGCCACGGAAAAAGAATCCGTCACAGGTGGCACATGCTGATACACCTTTGCTCTGAAACTCTTTTTCACCAGGTACGCCTAGCCATTTGGCGTTTGATCCGGTGGCAATGGTGACGGTCTTTGTTTCATATATGTCGTCTCCGACCATGACTTTTTTGATATCACCTGAGAAGTCTACTGCTGTGACATTTTTGGTGACGTATTCTGTTCCAAAACGTTCGGCTTGCTTACGAAAGAGCTGCATCATGTCTGGTCCAGTGATTCCTTCAGGAAACCCCGGATAGTTTTCGACTTCTGTGGTGAGCATGAGCTGACCTCCCGGAGTGGCGCCTTCTATACAAAGGACTTTCATGTCGGCACGGGCGTTGTAGATAGCAGCGGTAAGACCTGCAGGTCCAGAACCGATGATGATGGAATCGTACATAGTGGGAATATTAGGAATGTTGAGAGTTTTAGGAGTGTTGGGGATTTATTTGCTCTTTGAGCTTAGCAAGTTTTGTGGGGAGATCAACTGTTGCTTGTATTGATGGTTACGTTTCTTTTTTCATTAACTAATAGCCAGTCATTTAGTTTGTCTGTCGAAGCTTTGGCATAGTCCGAGGGTGCGAAGAATAGTTCCCAATTGGCTTTTGAGGACCCTTAGGTTTTTTTGAAGCCAGGAATTATGACAGGAATGAGGTGGTCCCCCTGTAAGAAGTCGGGGTCAGGAATGGGGCTATAGTATTACTGCCTCAAGCTTCTTATAAACCTCTTCAACAGTGTCTTTTGTATCGGTATCGACGATATCAGTACATAGATGAGCATCGTTTATTTCATTGCGGGCGCTTTCGAGACGGGCATTGAGTTCGATTTCTTTGATTTCACTTCTTCCGGTAATGCGTTCGATCAGGGTTTCTTCGTTTGGAGGCATGATGAAGATGGTTTTGAGGTGGTTTTTGAGGAAATCGGCATCGCCTTGCTTGATGGTTGCTAAGATATTTTTAAGGCCCTGGATATCAAGCTCTTTGATGATGGTTTTATTTTCTAAAAGAGCTTCTTTGACGGGTTTTTTTAGGGTTCCATAGCGAGCTGACTGATGGACCACGGCGTATTCGAGAAAGTCGTTGTTTTGTATGTATTCATCAAACTGATCATTTGAAATGAAGTAATAGGGGTTTCCATCGGATTCATTGGGGCGCATTTTTCTAGTGGAAACCGATTTTGGAAAGATGAATTCTGGGTGTCGTTCTTGGAGGAGTTTTATTTGAGTTCCTTTTCCGACACCAGAGGGACCTAATATAAGGACAAGCATAAATATAGTTTAAAAGGACTTTTAGAGTAGCAGAAAGCGAAATGTGATGATAGAATCTTGCCATATTTTTAAAGAGTTGTATTGTGTCTGATTATTTTGACTGCTCTGAAGGTAAAGAAAATCATGATGATGAGCTTGTTCGAAAAATATTTGATGGCTCTGTTGTTCATAGTGGTTTGTATGACAAAGATGGAAAATATTTAGGCACAAGAGCTGAGCTTGTAGCTGAACAGGGGGGAGTGACTGAAGATTGGGTCCCACTTGACTTCGCTATTGAGATCAATATTCATGCTTTGAGACCTGCTACCTTAGAAGAGATTGAGCGATTGGATTTGGGCTTTCTTTTTGAAAATGAGGATGGTGAGTATGATGAAGAACAATGATTTAATTGTAATATTGGGCAATGTTTCTTCATTATTTTTGAGGTGTTTCTCGCTTTTTTTACATATTCTTGTCTGGTCTTAAAAGGACCCTTTTCCTTCGTCGCTTAGATGGTCTGATAACCCCATTGAAATCCACTTGTAGGCCTTTTTTTGGTATGATTTTTAGTGGTGTATTTTATCGTTTTTGTTGGGTGAATCAGAATGAGTTTCAGACCGGTTTTCTCGTTAAAAATTTCTGGAAAGGAGTGGGTGCTTTTCTTCATCATTTCTTTTTAAAAAATCAGTCTTCATTTTCTTCTCTCCAGCGGAGTATTGCTGCTTTTTTGAGTGTGCTTCTTTTATCTCAATCTGGACTGCTTTCGGCGAGTGTGTATGCTTCTCAATTTGAGACGTCATTGAATGAAATTGAAGCCTCTTCACCTGAGGATTTAGAGGAATTTGGTATGGTGCAAGTTTTGGTGGAGGGAGATTTATATGATTCTTCGGCTGTAGAGTCTGTTTTGGATGAATATTGTGAACGAGTTCAAGAGGTGTTGGGAGTGGTTTGTGTGTTGACTCCTTGGCGTGGTGAAACCGCGTCCCGTATTGTTGAGTCTCTTCAGCAAGTGTATTTCGAGGGGCTGGAGGTTTCTGAAGGTCTTGCAACTTTGACGGGGTTGGTGATTGTGGGAGATGTGCCTCTTCCGATTGTTCACCGTGGAGTGGAGTCTTTTCCGAGTGTGTTTCCTTATGTCGATCTGGTGAATCCTGGGTATGTGTTTGATCCTGATCAGCAGATTTTTGTGAGTTCAATCGTGGATCAACCCCAGGCAGAGATTTGGCATGGGTTGATTCGTCCAAAAGGTGAGGGAGACGAGCGAGTCGATGAGTTGGTGAGGTATTTTGAAAAAAATGAGGCTTTTTATGCTCAAGATGAACAGTATTCTGTGGTGAAGGAGAAGATCGGTTTTCATGATCAGTACTGGGAAAATGATTCTTTCGATAATGAGACGATGCGTTGGTATTTGAAGAAATTGCAATATTTAGAACGTTTGATGCATTTTCGTTTTAGTGGCGAGTGGTTGCAGCAATTAACCGGTGAGGCTATTGATCGGTTATCTTTGCTGTCATCGCAAACCTTTGAAGATGCGCCTTTGACCTTGAGCAAGCCTACACAAGAAGAATTAGAAAATGATGTGGGGTTTAATGCTCAGCAGACCACTATTGAGGCGAATGCTGCCACAACATTGGTAGAATCCGAAGAGACGGCATTGGATGGAGAATTGATCTTGCCTCCTGATTTGAAAGAAACGGTTCCAGATTTGTTTTCTGCAGGACCGATTCGAAATTTGCTCAAGGATTATGTCAATGTGGTGTCTCGGTACGTCTCTGGTGCTGGAGAGTTGTTGGATGTGGCGGGACGTCGTCAATATGGAGAAACACTCCCAGCGTTGATTACCAAGATGGACAAATACCACAGCTCGGTATTGTTTTTAGTTGGTCGTGCTCTTGAACAGCATATTCTGAGTCAGGTTGATTTGTTGGCGTCTGATATTGAACTCGTGAGTCGCTTCAAATTGCAGCATGATTATTTTACTTTTGAAGAATTTAAGTACGACTCTGATGAGATCCCTCGTTTTGGAAATGGTTTTCCAATCAACCAGCTGACAGAAGCTCAGCAATGTTCTCTTGTTCGTGGGTCGAATTTCCTTTCTTCTGATGATGAATTTGGAAAAGCTATCGTATCAAATCGAAAGGAAAACCCTCTTACTGTCCAAGAAGATTTGGTGGGAGTTGGGGGGAGTGATGCCAAAGAAGAACTCAAAGAAGCGTATCGAAATGTGGGATACTGTACTTATGCAGAAAAAGACCGATGTGATCCACGTTTTTCGAAAAAACCACTCTATGATTACGCTTCGAGTGATCGCTTTGTTGGTGAAAATGATTTTCGACGTTGCTTTATTGGTCAAGGGCCACCGATCCCAAAGGATATCGAAAACTCGAGTATTCAGAGGTTTTCGAGTGTGATCGATCATGTCGAACCTTCAGGAGATGTCGTACAGAATTTTTTGAAACAGAAATTAGCTCATTACTTGCCGATCGACTCTGTTCGACATGTTAGTTTCAACTGGGGAGGTGTTGGGCAGTATGAAGACCGACAAGTGGGGAGATTTCAGTACCCGAATTTTTTTGCTCTCGAATCCAAGGATGATCAAGATGTGATTTCTCAAATGCGAACTCTGATCGAGCAAAAGGAAAATGAGCTCCGTAAGAGTCGTGTGGAAGCAAACTGGAGTCGTTTTGAGAGGTATCTCGCGTATACCACTCCAGTTGATGGTCGTCAGGATTATTGGAACTATAATGAAATCGAGGGATTTCACGAGAGTTTTGTAGAGTATCGAGAGGATGTGGTGAGGCTCTTGCGAAATGAATTGGATCCGAGCGGTCAGGATGAAGAGTATGTTGTCGTGGAGAAGTATTTGAAGGGGCAAGGGTCTGATGCTTTGGAGCAGAGCGTTCTTGAAGAGGTTGAGAAGACTTTTCCACAGGCTTTTGCAAAGCAAGATTTGGGTTTGGAGTGTTCCTATGCGTATGAAATTCCTCCTTTGGATCAAGATGTTCAATTACCTGAAGTTGATCCGAGTACTGCAATATATGATCCACCAGACCTGTTTATTCCAACAGTGAATCCACCCTCGATTGATCGAACTTGCCGTGACACTATTGCAAAAAATACTCAGGATGAAGTAAAGACCTTGAAGGAGTTTTATGACAACAAGGAGGGAGCTACGGTTGATATTGCGATTTTACACAATGCTGATAAGTACGTGGAAATTTTGGATTTGGTTGCAGTAAAGCTCTTTTTTACTCCGCCTCCACCAGTTGTTCCACCGAATACAAATATGCTGATTGCGATCAAGTTGTTTGATGAACAATTGAAAAAGGCTGAACAAGGTACTCAGCCTCTTACGACATTTTCTCAAAACGTAGGACCGGTTGATTTGGTTGATGTAGGTGAATTGGATACTATCGTGAAGCAACATGAACAGCTTGTGATTCAGGCTTTGCACTGGTTGAACTTGAGTGTGGAATCGAAACATCGTGAAGGATTGAGTCTTTTGGCAGAAGAAAAAGAAATGACCTATTTAGTGATGAATGGAGATGCAGAGCGTATTGATGTCTCACTTCCACATTTGAAAGGAGTATTTGAATCAGATGGTTCAGACTTAGGAGTCGATCGAGGAGTTATTCGTGAAGTGGCTGAGCGCGAAAAAGCATTACTTCGAAAGCAAAATGAAAAACTCAAACAACGTACGGCAGAGTCTCGGAAAAATGGTGACAAGATTTCGAAATGTGGAGAGAGTGTTTCTTTGGTGGAATGGCCAGGAGCGGTGACGTGCTGGATGGATGAGATGTTGGCAGGGCCACTTCTTGTTTTTCCAGGGGATGAAGAAGAGGGAGAAAGCTCAAAATCCAAAGTACAAAATTCAAAAAATTCGAATGAGGGAGCTGCTCAAATTGCTATAAGTCAAAAAATCTTTGGGTTGCAGGATCAGGTGGAGGCTCTCCTTGATGTTGAAATTGGTGTACCTGTTCGATGGGAAAGTGAGGGAGCTGTTCAGGTGACAGCTGGGCGGAGTGGGAAGGCAGTTGTGATTGGGAATGAAGTGGGGAAGGGGAAAGTGATCGCTTTTTATGGAGACTTATTGAATGAAAAGCGGGTTAGCGTGGATGTGGAGGTTGTTTCCAGAAAACTGGTTGTGCGACAGGTAGGGGTGGCGGATTTGAAAGTAGGAGCTGAAGATACGATTTCTTTTGAAGTGCAGGTGGTGGATTCTGATAGAGTAATTGTAGAGACTTCTCTTGAAGCTCAGGTGATAGTGTCGAGTGGGAAAACTCTTGAAGTGCCTAGAAATATCTCTATTCGAGATGGGAAGGCGAGTTTTGTGGTGGGTGCCGATGAATCTGCAGGAGTGATTGCATTTCGACTAGAGGCTGATGGAGTTGCACAAAGTGATCTGATGCTGGTGAATGTTTTGTCGGGTCCTCCTCAGCAAGCTGAATGGGATTTTGGAGATGGAGTGATTGGGAGAGATGGTCAGATCTTTGGTGAACTACAGATATTGGATTCTTTTGGAAATGCGTATAGAGGTGAAAGCTTGGTGGTAGAGATCGAAACGGAAGGGTTTGAGGGTGTGGGTGATGATGATTCTCAAAATCAACAGAGTACATATTTTGCTCTTGGAGGAGTTCTTTCACTGCAATTGAATCGATTAGCTAATTCATCTGTGGCTCGAGTTCGGGTTTTAGGTATCGAAGGGTTTGATGAGGTTCGTTTGCCAAGCGTGACTTCATTTGTCCTCGGAGCGGATGCTCAATTATTCCTCAGAAATATGCCAACTGAAGTTCAGGTGGGGAAGGAACTGAGTTTTGGGATCCAGGTTCAGGCTGATGGTGAGATTGTTGATTTTAATAACACTTCACTGGAAGTTCAGATGGAAATGGGAGGTCAGGTGACATCCTTGTCAGCTCCATTTGAAGGAAAAACTGCTTTTGTGAACGTTCCTGTGGGAGGTCGAACGGGTATTCTAAGAGTCAGTATTGATGATGAAAATTTTGGTATGATTTCTCAAGAGGTTGAGCTTATTGGAGGAAAAGCTGTTCGTCTTCAAATCACAGAATTTGAGTACCGAGATGGAGAACTGAAAGCTGATATTTTTGGTGCAGATGAATTTGGAAATAAGGTATCATTGCCTGAAAATGTTTTGGAAATAGTTCTTGTTGGAGATCTTGGAAAGGTTTTGGATCAGAGAAACTTGGCTGTGAAGGATGGAAATATCGCTTATAAGAACACTTTGCTTGATCGACCTGACCGATTGTTGTTGAAAGTGAGTGGTGATGGGTTTGATGAAGTAACGAGCACTATTTCTCTCGAACAAATGTTGACGAAAGGTCAGATACAACAGCTTCCGTGGCAAACTCCTTATATGGTCTTGGGTGGTGCAGGGTTTGGAGACTATCGTCAGGTTGATTCGGTTGCTCAGGCGGTACTTTTCGGTGATCAATCAGCTGTTCAGACGATTACTACAGAGATTGTTCCTCATCGAGGTCCTGAAAAAATATTACGTATTTTTCCGAGTGGACGATTTGATCTAGGGTTTCAGGTTTCTGCTTCGTTGGTATGGGAGAATGGTCAGCCTGTTTTGGTTTTTCAAAACCCAGAACATGAAATCGGAAGACTCTATGTTTCCCCTCGAGAATTAGATTTTTCTCTTTTTGATGGTCCAGTAGGATCTTTTGAATGGTCAAAGGAGCAGTATCGAGGGAAGTCTGTAGTAGAGCCAGTGAATTCTGTTCCAGATGACTTTGGAAATACTGACGTGCTTTTGAAAGCTACAGATGGTCGTGAATTGATGAGTTTTCAAAATGGTAAAGTCACCTTTTTTTCTAATCAGATCCAAGCAGCCGTACTCGATGAAGGAGTTGATGCGGTGGTTTTTGAATTTAGTATTGGGGCGACTGTTTTGGCTCGATGGTATGTCGATGTTGATGTTGCAAAAGTGGCTGTGGATGAAGTGTCTCCTTTGTTATGGAGATCTAGTGAGCCACTTGGTCAGTATGCTACAGAAGATTTTTATGCAGGAGAGAGCACTCTGGATGAACAAGGTCTCGTGGTTCTTGATCAGTCTCAGATCGTGACTTATGGATTGGGAAAAGGGCGCTCTGCTCTGAGTGATGTGTATGATAACAATGGTCAAGGGTTTGGTGGACAAGATAAGATGGCACTGAATTATTTGGCAGGGAATACGGTAGGAGAGAGCACTCTTTTGCAAAGTGAGGGGATTATCAACCTCGGTGACCCTGTTGCTTCGTTGAGACAAGCTCGTCACAAAGATGAATTCGGACAATTAATCCCGGTTGTAAAGGAAAATCGGATTTTTGCGGCGGGTGATTATTCGGTAGGACAGCTTTTGTATAGTCCTCCAAATGGTACTGTTCGTCAGGTTCTGAGAGCAGATATAGAGATGGATGGTGAGGATGATCTTTTGGTCGTGGTAGATGAAGGTTCTCGAAGTGTGGTGCAATATTTTGAGGGACAGGGAGAAGGGTACCGATGGGGTAAAGTTAGCAATTTGCTTGATTTGGGTGCTGATGTGGATCAAGTGGAGGTTGTTCAAAATGGGTCACTTTTTGCGTCTTATACAACAGGACAAGTAGTGTTCTTTGACCTCATTGATGGCAAGTATTTGTCTAGAGGTTTAGATTTTTCTTCATTTATGGGGTCGGACCTCATCACTCAGTATCAGATTTCTGATCTTGATGGTGATTCTCGTGATGACTTGGTGCTCTTGAATGGATCGCATGAGGTCTGGGCGTTGTATGGTCGTGATACGAGTCAGGGTTATGCCTTTGGGACTGAGCCAGATGATCGAGTTTTGGTGAATACACTCGCAGTCCGAATACAGGATAAGAGCTCTTTCTTGTCTGCTTTATGGCTTCAGTCCAACAGTAATCCTGAGCCGCAGATTGGATGTATAGATACGCAAGAGCCCTCTTGTCGATCAGAACTCTTTAGGTCTTCTAATGTTGTCTTTGACGATGAGGATGCTGCACTTGATCGTCTTGAAGCTTTTCAGAAACAGGCTGATGATATTGGATTTGTTCCGTCAGAAGAAGTCTTTGTCAAACAGCGCTCTTTGGTTCGAGTCGATCAGTTTGCAAACCTTCGATCTCAGATGAAATTAGATTTACTTTCTCATGAAACTTCAGAGCAATTGTCTGTTGGAGATGTTTTGCAGTTTGAGCTGATCTATACCCCATCTCTTTCTGATGAGATTGCCCTGCAGTTTGATCTTGGTCTCGGCTTTGATCTGAATGGTTCAGTTGTTTGTGATGGATGTGATACTGATCTTGAACTGGTATCTCCTCTTGACGCTCTCTGGAATTTACAAGGGAATGTGAATGCTGGAGAACAGATCACGCTCAGTTTTTCTGTTTTGTACCAAGAAGGTCCAGATTTTTCTCTTCAAATCTTGAAGACAAATGCTGATGAGTTTGGTGATATTGGTGTGAATGTGGGATCAAATCAGTCTGCTGCGATTACAGTTTTTGAGTCGAGAAGCACGAGAACATATGAAGAAATTGCTTTTGGAATTACTGCAGCTCAAAACACTGCTGGATCTGAGCCAGATGTTGGAAAAGAACTCAGTGATTTATTGAGAGGAGTAGGTGTCGAAGGAATGTCACCAGAGGCTATCAAGAGTAAGATTTTGGAAAAACAACAAGAGGTAGAAAATGATGCAAATGGTCTGATAGATGATTTGTATGTTGATGAAAATGGTGATGGTTATCCTGATGTTTTTCAAGAAAATCCAAACTTGGATCCTCCAATGATTTCTACAGACCGTGGGAATATTTCTCGAGATGATGCTCTTGATGTATTGCGTGACTCTTTTTTCAAGACTTTTATGCCAGAAGTGAATGCGCAGACGAATAATCAGAACCAAATTGATTTAGGATTGGCAGGGCTTGCGAATGCTGATCTGATGCTAGAAGGGATCGAGAGTTCGGTACAGGGGGTAGTGAGTATATTGAAGTGTTCTCGAGGGTGTTTACCACTTCCAATAAATTTTGCATTCTTGGCACCTGGTCCGATTAATGTTTTTGGTGAGCCGACAGGATTCGACCCAGGACTTCCAGTTTTTGCGTGGGGAGTTCCGAGCTTGATACCAGTGTGGCCACCGAGTCCGTACCAAGGGAGTTTAGGAGGACGACTATATATTTCACCGACGTTGACTGCAGGATTGGGAATTGGTATTTGTCTGGGACCTTGGCTTCTTGGACAGTGTTTTGTTTTTGCAGTTCCGCCTGATAAATTGGGTGGAGAAGCTGTTTGTGATGCTGCAAAAGCAGGTCTTCAAAATATTGTTGCAGGAATCAACCAAGCTATTGGTCAAGTGAATGCTTTTACACAGAGTGTTGAAAATGAGATTAATTCAACTGGTGTTATCAAGGCTTCGAAACCAACGACTCCACCTCGTGATGGTGAGTCTCTTATCGGTATTGGGATCGCAGGCGGTATTCAGCCACAAGGTGTGACACAGATGGAACCAAAAGTTCTTTTGGAGCCCATTCCAAAAATATTTGTAAACTGGTGGGATAAGCAATGGGAAGAGGTGATTAATTCTCTGACAGATTTACCAGATATCACAGTTCGTTTGCCATATCCTGAAAATGCTTTTGGGATCACCGATGCTGACTACCGAGAAAAGTTTTCGAGTAAGGTCGATAGTTTAACGGGAAAAAATGTGGTGAATCTTCAAGCTGTCTATGATTTGGTGAATAGTTTGCCAATTGTTCAGCTGAAGCCTGAGACGGTTGAGATTCAGATCCCTTGGATCGAACCAGGCTTGTTGAGACGTATAGAACAGTCTCTGTATAAATTCTTGTACACTTTTATTATAGAGTTTTTAGCGTTTGTAGAGTCGTTCAATCTTCCATGTGATATTGGTGTGAATCGTTTGGATTTTTTCAATGCTCTTGAAGACCGAATGGCTCTTGCGGCACCAGGAAAGACTCGTGAGCAGATTCGAGTGTTGATCGGAGCTCTTCAAGATACTCAAGATAAGGCGGATACGGTAGAGAAGAGACGAGAAGTTTTGGATGCTTTCTTGAAGAAAAATGAACTCGATAATGACTCTGGTGTTCTTAAAAATAAGGCTGCGTATCTTCAAGAGTTTGAAGAAATTGTGGTGAAGGTATCTGAAGTGAAAAAAAGAAAAGATGAAATAGATTTAGCGGTGAGTAGATTGAGTGATCCATCTGGAATCTTTACAATTCTTCCCGAATTTATTGGGTTTACAGAATTGGTTCTCAAGAGTTGGGGAGAGAATATTTCGCAGTTTGATGCTGTTTCAGAGAGCAATGCTTCGAAAAATGCTTCAGCGAAAGCTTTGGGACAATGTGCGGCAAAGAAATTGGCGCTGAATATGAGTGTGAATGTGACGCCGCTTGTCTCTGGGATTCAAAAAAATATTGAAGCTCTCGAGGTCTGGAAGGATTTCCCGCGACAACTGGCGAAATACCTCAATATCGTAGAATTCTACACGGCTCAGATTGTGAATATGATCGATCAGCTGACGGGAACAGTCTTGAGATGGTGGAGTGAGTTCCAAAAGAAATTGGATCTATGGATCGATGCGGCGTTCTTTTACTACGAGTTTGTAGCGATGGTAAAGCTTCTGATTGATATCTTGAAGGGGTATAACAAGAGTTGTGGACTCTGTACAAGTGATCGACTCACCTTGAAGAGTTTGCTGCTCAAAGTACTCTTTGGAGTGGTACCTAATTTTCCGATTATTGATTTTCCAAGCTGGCCGGATGTAAACCTGGATTTCACAGATGTGCAGTTGGGGATTGATGTGACGGTGCCGGTCTTTGATGTGAAAGCAGTTGAGCTGAAGTGGCCAGAGCTGCCTGAAGTGAAGTTTCCACGATTTAATGATTTTGATTTTAAAGCAGGATTTAATTTTTCAGTGGTCTTGCCAGAAGTGCCATTGGTGATTCCTTCACCACCAGATTTGCCACCTCTGCAGCCATTGCCAAATCTTCCGCAGATTAATTTACCGAACTTGCCTCCTGCGCCAGAGGTTCCTCGAGTACTCGAGCAGTTTTTACCGATTATGCAGATTATCAAGACGATTTTGGATATTTGGTGCTTGATCAATAAGTCGTTGATTCCTATTCCTGAATTGTCTTTAAAGAGTCAGATAGAAAACCTGACTAATCGGTCTGGGAATTTGATTTTGCCAATTGATCTGATGTTGGAGCTAAATCTCTTTCCAGCTGATCTCTTGAGTAGTGCGGTGCCTTTTGACAGTATTGATGTGAAGAGTCAGTTTCAGACTGAGGCTCAAGTAGACCTTTCTGGTCAGCTGCAGGAGACGATTGATCAGCAGTTTCATCAGCCAATGAATGCTTTTACTCAAGGAATCGATCAGTGGATAAATGCATTGAGAGGAACCGTTCAACAAGGCCTTGGATCATATCAAGAAGGATTTCGTCAAAGTATCGAAGGATTTCAAATTCCAAGTGCAAGTATTCAAGGTGGTACGAGCCTGGATTTGAAAGAAGAATTTCCAGATCTTGATTTTAGTGATTTTGAAAAACCTGGACAGGTCCAAATTAATTCTTTGAGACAGCTTATTCCTCGACCAGAAAACAAAGTAGGGGAAGTATTTGCACAACGTGTAGAAGGATTGAGATCCGCTCAGTCTCAAATGAAGCAAGACTTTTTGGCTTACCAATCTCAGATTTCTGCATGGTCTCAGCTCGACCCAAATCTGATGATGGCTCAATTGGCAAGTGGGGATTATCAATTAGCCAGTACTCAACAGCAGATTTTTGATCGGGTGAGTTCTTCATACCCTGCTTCTGATGAAATATCTGAACGAGAGATTGCCTTAGTTGACAAAAGAGTACTCCTGAGTCAGGTACAAGAAACTCGACGAAATCTTGATGAAGTGCAACAGTCTCTTTTAGGTACTTCACAGCTTGATTCTCAGACTGAAGGGGTTGTGGCTGTCCGAAATAATCAAGCAACTCGTATTCAAGATTATCCATTGGATGATCCTGTGATACAGGTTTGGGAAGACGATATTTTATTGGCCTACGAAGATGCTCTTTATCTCAAGCCAGTAGATGGAAGAGCACGACGGTCTCTGCCCTATACAGGTCGAGTTCTCGAAATGTCTTTGACAGATTTACAGCGATCAAAGGTTCACCAGCTAGATGTGCGACCTGTTTCGAGTGTGAATGTAGGACCTGGTAAAGCGACTCTTGAATGGAGTTGGGATTCTCCTGGTGTATCTGATGTCGAGCTGACGATATGGGATAGTGTTGGAAAGGCCCAGCGATTGGATCTAGATCATCAGCGATTCTTTTTGCATATGAATGAATCCTTTGTAGATGAAATTTTTCAATCTGAGACTGCTGGATTTGAGATTGAGATTGGGCAACTGGTACAGTCTGACCAGGCTCTCCAATTGAGCTTTGGTGAGGATATTCTCAGTATTCCGTCTGGTATGCAATTCCGTATTCCTGCACGAGGAATTCGTTCTTTGAGCTTGGATGGCGAAGGTGTCGTCCGTCTAAATCGCTCTAGTGGTGTAGAGTGGGACATGATCTTAGGTGAGCAAGTGCAGTTAGTGGTGAGTGGAGATACGGATGCCAATGCAGAAGGAGGACAGACAGTACGGGTGCCAGCACTTTCTCGACATCCTTTTATCAAAACAGTGAATGATGAAGTGGTGGGATTGGTGAGACAGCGACGTGAAATCTTGTCGGGAGAACGTTTAGAAAACACACAATTCTTAGCGACTCAAGCGACTACGTTGCAAGCTCAAGAAGAAAGACTCCAAATGAGTCTCCAAGCAGGAGATGTTTTCTCTGCTCAGGCTGGAGAAACATGGACAATTATGTCAGGGCGAGGATATAGTATTGTTTCAGAGCAGTTGGAAAATAGAGTACTGGAAGCTGGTTTTGTGATCTTGAATGGAGAGCTTGTGACAGGCGATGTACAGGTTGAAGAATTTGGAGAAGTGACACGGTTGTATCCTCAGCAAGAGGTGGCTTGGTTTGATGTCGATGAGTCTCGTTTTGAAGTGACGCTGCCAGTTGGTCAGTATTATGGACGTGCACGAGAACGAGAGGGAATAAGAGGTTTCTCTCCGATACTTCATGGATCAGCTCGACAGGTCTTTTCTGGAGCACAGATTTTAGATGGCCAGGAAACCATTAGTTTGCCGATATATGCTCCTTTGAAGCTTTCAGCTGCTCAATATGTGATCGGAAATTTGCCTGATGAGAGTTATCAATGGGATATTGAAGGAGAAAATGGAGTGATTATTGGATCTTCACTTTCATACCCTGGATTTACTTCAGTGGGAGATCGTGAAGTGACCTTATTTGTTCGAAATGGTGATGATCAGGTCGTTTCGAAGTCTTTGGTGATCCGAGTGATGTATCCAGAATTGAGTATTGATGAAGCTGTATTACAGTCTTCTCGTGTGTTGCGCGTGCAAGTAGACCCTTCATTTGCTGGAGTGCCAATTGGTGTTGTTGCAGAGAGAGATGGA
This sequence comes from Candidatus Altimarinota bacterium, assembly GCA_029233985.1. Classification (GTDB taxonomy): domain Bacteria; phylum Patescibacteriota; class Gracilibacteria; order JAUYGZ01; family JAUYGZ01; genus JARGOK01. The sequence goes on along the minus strand of JARGOK010000002.1, from coordinate 391,712 downwards.
GTGTCGGATTGGTTCCGTCAGGATATTACGAATGGTGAAGTGAGAGGTGATCGGTTTTTGACGAATGCTGATGGTATTCTTGAATTTGCTCCGCTTCCAGAAAAACGAGGGCATACTATCGTGATCGATGAAGGTCGTGAAGTAGCGACCTTGTATCAGAATGGGAGAGTTGTTTTATTACCAGATTTTATTGATACATGTAATAACACTCCTTTAATAGATGAAGAGGGGTACTTGAGTTTCCGAGTATCGTGTTTGGATCAAGGATTGATGGTTCATAAATTTGATTCGACAATGATTCCTCATCTGGATACGGATGTGGGGATTGTACAGACTTTTACGTCTTTGGATTCTGGTGTGTCTGTTCGCAAAATGCAGGATGCTTTGGATGTAGTAGCTTTAGGAGAAGGATCTGAGTTTGTACGTGGAGGAGTTCAGGTCTTGGATGTGGATGATCAAGTTTTGATGGTGATTGGTCCAAATGGAGTGATTCAAAGTCTTGACGGGCCATTTGACATTGCAACTCGGGAATTTATTGATCCTGAAGAACCACTGGTTTGGCGGGTGGAAAGGAATGGTGTTTTATTGGTAGAACTCCGAGTAAAAGGGGATGGAGATAAGGTTACAATCGTAGATCCTAAAGAAGGGAGTCCTCTCAAGGGAGATCAAGATGGTGATGGGATTTTGGATCAGTGGGAGCTCGAGTATAGCGTAACGGATCCAAATCAGGACCCTGATAATGATGGATTGAATAATTACCAAGAATTTGCACAGGGAACACATCCAAAAAAACCTGATACAGATGCTGATGGTGTTTTGGATGGAGAAGAAATTGAACAAGGAGCAGATCCATTGGATCGAAAATCGGGTGATCAGTTGGTTCGTTTTGATGATGTGAATGAGTCGAATCCTTACTTTGAATCGATTACCCGTTTGGCAGAGCTTGGGTTTATTCAGGGGTATGGCGACGGAACTTTCAAGCCTGATCAGTCGGTGACGAGGGCTGAGGCTTTGAAGATTATTATGTCAGTTATTCGTTGTGAAAATTGTGAAAAACCCAGTGCAGATACTGTCGAGGAGTTTGATCCAGGATTGAGTGGTTTGGATGAGTTTGTAGCGTTTCATGAGGGAGAGTTTGCAGTTGGTAGTCAAGAGTTGTCAGCAGAAGAGCGACTGAAAATCTTCGCGTTTGATAAGTCGGTGTTGGAGGGAAAAGTTGATGAAATTGGGACCTACTTTGATGTGAGCTCTTCGGACTGGTTTTATTTTTGTGTGGAGATTGCGACACAGTTGGGATTGGTAAATGGGTATAAGGGATTTGAAGATGGTGTCAATGCTTTGGGAAGCTTTATTCCTTCACGAGGTGTGAACATTGCTGAGCTGATGAAGGTAGTGACAGAAGCTATTGGAAAGGGAGGTAAGGTAAGTGATCGAGTATATGGATCTCCTGATGGATGGTGGAATGATCCAGAGAATAATTATTTGGCACGAGCCGAGGAAGACTTGCAATTGCTTATTTATGAGGAAGATTATGCGAATCCTCTTCGTACTGCGACCAGAGCAGAGGTGGCCTATGCAGCGTATAGAGTGCTGACACAAAATTCTGAAGCTGATTTGGATGAAGATGGGATTGCTAATGATGGAGACAAATGTCCATGTTTGGCCGAGGATTTTGGGGATTTTGATGTGGCAGACGGGTGTCCAGATCCAGAAAGTGATCAGCTATTTGGTCCAGTTCTCTTTGACCCTCGGAGCTTGCCTGAGCTGTATAGTGGTATAGAAATAACGCAAATGTTGGAGTGCAGATGTTTGGCAGTGGTTCCAGCGGATTTATTAGAAGGTACGGTGTTTTATGCAGTGATCACGGGGATTGAAACAGCTGTGAAGGAGGTGTTGGTGAAGAGTCAAGAGGTGAGGTATGAGTAAATTTCTAATTTCTAATTTCTAGATCTTAATGAGAACAAGTGTTTCAATAATGATGGCTGTAATGATGATGTCTACGATGGTGATGGGTTCAGTGAATCCAGTGTGGGCGGATACTTTGGGGGCTTGTGAATTGGAGGCTGTTAGCTCGGTAAAGCAGGTATTGTCTGGTGATGAAGAGAGTCCTATTCGAGGGTATTTGAAGCAGCTAGAAGATTTGCTTTCGACGAATATGTCGACTTATCTCTTGATCGATGAAGTACAAGTTTTGGTTCGGGATGCTCGGATAGAGATGAGAGGGATTTGTCGGGAGGTGGAGAAGTTTGATGAAATGTCAGAACATATGGATGTGGCTTATGGACTAAAGAGCTGTGGTGGGGTTCAAAAAAAATCTCAAAATGATTTACAGAGACGACAGGATCTTATTGATACTTGTTTTCGGGTTGCTGATGATGGTGTCAATGCCTTGATGGATAGTTTGGCTGGGTATTTGGTTACGCAAGCGGTAAGAACTTCGACAGAACCTGTTGTGGCTCGTTTGAGAGCATTGAATGGGAAGTTGACGGTCTTGATGTCGAGTTATAGTCGTTTGGTGAATAATTTCTTTACCTTTAGTTTTCGTTTGGGTGGAGTGATTACAGGAGAGAGAGATTAAAGGGGATTGCTATGATCGCAAGGCTTGGGAAGTAAACAAGGATTTTCAGAATTATCAAATTATCAGAACGTAAAATCATATGATTAAAAAGACAGTTTCAATAGCGGTGATAGGTGTGATGATGGCACTGATGATGCCTGTGAATGTGGTGAAAGCTGAGGTGGTGACTCCTGATTTTGAGGTTGGTGCGTTTTGTTGTGCTCAGTCGGTGCGAGTGTATGGTGATGAGCAGCCGAAAATTGATCAAGAATCGGGTAATTGTGTGGTTTCAGTTCCGTTTGATAAAGATAAGGAATTGGAGAAAGGAGAGAATGAAGAAGATTCAAAAGATACTGATGATGTGGGCTTATATGAAAAATGGGAACAACTGAAAAAAACTTTGGCGGCTGAAAAAGAACGATTTCAAAGCGCGAGTACTCTTGGGTTTTCTGATGCAGAAAGAAGTGTTCTTCAAAGGGATATTTCACGTATGGAAGAAGAACTCTCATCTTTGACCTTACAAGTAAGAGCTATTCAGACGGCTGGTACAATAGGTGGGATTGCTTCGATTCCAGTTGTTATTCCTTCAGTGATTGCTTATCGAATAATTGAGGGGTTGTTTGTCGGAGCAAAGAATGGTCTTTGGACACTTGCTCGTGTACTTTCTGATACTCATACGAAGCAGTATCATACCTTTTTGGACGAAGAGTTTGCTTCTGCTCTTTCGACGATGATGTTTTATGAGTCATCAGAAAAGCTGAATAAACTCTTATTGTCGTATGAAGGAGAATGTCGAGGAGCGAATCCAAAGCCTGAATGCGTTGCTCAACGATTGCTTTGTAGTCATGAAAAGTATGGGCAGGTGTTGTTTTATGAAGCGAGTCAAAATGTGGTAAATGATCAAGAAGCGGCTGGTGATATTCAAAAGCTCCTTCAGACGGTTCAAAAGAGAGACCAGGCTTTGCTCGAAGAAGCACATCATGCAGAGCGAGCAATAGAAACTGCTTTAGCGGTGTATGATCAGTTTTTTCAAAGTTACCGGCTTCATTTACGGCTAAAGGAAATGGTTCAAAACTTGGTTAAGATTAAGGATTGGACAGGGTATTTGAGAACTTTGGTAGGGTGCTTCCCAAATAAGTTTGTGGGAGTGGCGACGACGAAATGTAATTAAGAATGCAAAATTAAAAATTTAAAATACAAAATTGACACAAATTTATCTTGCTGGCTTCATGTCTCTGTACTGGATCCCACACGCTTATGGCTCCAATCCGGAGACATGGAGCCAGCGCTTGAGAGCTTTGGGAAAGGTGAGAGATATCAAATAACGTAAAACTTAAAACGTAAAAATTTACATGAAGAAAATTTTCTTCAGATCGGTAGTGGTGATGGGACTTGTGATGTTGAGTGTGGGGATGAGCTCTGCTTTTGATGTCACGCCTTTAAAGCAGTTGAATCGTGATGCTGGAACACTTTCTAGTCAGATTGGATCAGGTATAGATCAAGCTGGTCAGGGTGCACTGGGATTTGTTCAAGGTGCGCCACGAGTGATTGGTCAGGGTTTGGAAGATGCTGCGCAAACTTCTGATACTGGGAAGGGGTTTTATATGAGTATATACAAGAATGTTGTTGTAGAACCAAATGAAATGATGAAAGAAGAGCTTTCTCAAAGATTTGGACTCGATTTTAAGATTTCTCTGCAGCCAAAAGCTCTGACGGGTCAAAAGACTTTTGTTTCGCTTTATGATTCACCTGCTGATGGATACAGCCCACAATATATTCCTGAGTTGACCAATACTTTGGACGAAAGTTGTGCTCGGATACAGGCGGGAGTGATTGATCAAGAAGCTCGACGAATGGACCTTCTATTTGCTCGGCTTCAAGATAAGAAAATTTTTGCTGAAAAAAAGACGGTAAAACCAGAGCCAACGCAAGATGAGTTGGATATTGCAGCTGTGAACCGATTGATTCAGTCATTCCCAGCTGTGAAAGAAGGTTTTGTACAAGAATTAGTGAAAAATATCCCTCAAGGTAATCAGTTGGATGAGCAATCGGTCTTGTTGGACTGCGATCGCGAGATACGAGACGCGGTTGATTTTGAGATGAGATTGCAGCAGCTGTTGCATCCTCATCGGAAGCAGTTAGAAATCTTGCAGACCTTTATGAATGGAAAGCTGGAAGACTTTGAAGGATTGCCGCGTTATGATCTTCTCTTGGATATTGACGTGATTGAATCAGTATTTTTTGGGACTGGAGTGTCGAGTGGTGATACTGGTGGGAAAAATACAGAAGAGAAAAAAAGGAAAGACGAAGCTCTCGAAGTCTTTCGTGATGTAGTGGATAGCACGGTGGCAGAGTTGCCTGGTTCAGGAGTGGCAACTGGAGTGGGTTCACAGTCTTTTGTGCGGGCTCTACTCGATCCGTTTGAAAATGCTTTCCTTGGAAAAATATCTGGTGAATCAACGACTCTTGGTTTTGGGAAGCGAAGTAGTGCATCTGCTGGACCTTTGTGTCCTGATCAAGCTGGTTTAGGATTAGACTTTTCTACTATAGGGAAGACCAATGATGTACAGAATAGAGATTTGGGAACTTTAGAAGACATTGCTGCTTCTAGAGCTGCTGAAATCATTCGACAAGATGCTGTTGATTTGGATATTGATCTTCAGGAGCGAGTGGCTCAGCGCTTGGCAAATCCTGTTGTTGAAAATGGACAATTGCAAGAAGGAAAACAGACTGCTCTTAATGCGCAAAGTGTGTGTCAGGGGAATACTGGTTTTGATTTTGGGAATCAATTAATTCGGATGGTTTTCTGTCTCTCGATTGAATTCAATAAGGTTGGGAAAACATGGAAAGTAGTTCGTGATGACTGTATTTCTTGTCATATTGCCAAAATGAATCAGGTTTTTGAGGAAATGTTGCTGAATAAGAGTGTGAGACCTCATAAAAACACGGGGACCATTATGGAAAGTGCTCTGTGCGAGGATGCATATGGGAATGATGTAGGATTCTTTTCATTCATCGAATGGGTCCCGGTGAAGTTTTATCCAGATATTTGTTATCCAGAAGGTGGGATTACAAATGAAGGAACAGCACGTTTGACGGGGTATCCAGAGCTTGTTTCAAAACTGGAGCAGAGTGGTAATTCAGTGGATTGTCGTACCTTAGAAAGTGATGAGGCGAAAGATACTTGTCGAGATGCCCTTGTTTTCACCAATACAATGTCTTCGAGTGAGTATGATGGTGCATACTTGATCAAAGATGACCGTTGGAAACGCCTAGTGGGTGAAAGAGGAGAAGTAGAAAGAGAGCTGCATGAGTTTTTGGTACGTCTTGGGAAAGCTGAGCCACGACATGGTGAAGAGGCCATTCTCTTTGATGATGAAAAAAAGCACTATCAAAAACGTCGTGAGTGTTTGGCTCAGCGAATTCATTTGATTCAAACGAGTAGTTTGCCAGTCTCTACTCTGGAAGATCAAAAAACACTACAGCTCTTGGTTGTGAAGGGATATTCCAATGCTGATATACAGCCAGGTTTGGTTCCAGAAGGCTGCGATGCTGTTGATACGGTATCTACTCTTGAAAAAGATATTACTGATGAGAGAAACCGAGTGATGAAAGAAGCTGCTCGGTTTAATCAGGCAGCACGTGATTTTAATAGAAATTCTTCTTGTGGTCCTTTTTCTGATCCAGGTCTTTTGGATCAGTTGGTCGACTTTGCTGAAAACCGGGTCATTAGTGGGAGCTATTATATTGATACAGAATTCCGAGCAACTCAGACTCCTCAAGAAAAAGTGAGTGGGCAGATTTTAGATAACACCGATATTACCGATATTGATGTGCTCTTGAATGAGATTGGTCAGGCTGTGGAAAATAACCAGGAGTCTCTTAAAGAAGAACAGAATAAACGTGTTTTTCAGATGATGCAGGAAAAGAGTCAGGTCTTGCCGTCGGCTTTGGGTCAAGAATTGAACAGTTTGCGGACGAATTTGCAGAGCTTCACAGATTGGTGGTCTGAAATGGTGGATAAGAAGCAATTTGTCGATGAGAGTGGGACGAGGATTAATGCTTTGGAGAGTTTTACAAAAAAAGTTCGGAGATAGGAGAGTCAGGATTTCAATGATTGGGAAGGAAACAAGAATTAATCAAATTTTCGAATTATCAGAATGTAATATTATATGATGAAAAAAGTTTTCTCAATAGCGGTGGTGATGCTGATGCTGGGGATGATGGTTCCAGTTGTGAATACGCAAGCTCAGGAGGTTGATCGAACCTTTAATTTTTTTCAGGGATTGGGAGAACAATTGGCAGATGAGGTTGTGTATAAGCAAATAGAGGCAGTAGCTCGTCCGGCTTGTCAATTGTATGGACTCGGTGTTGATGTGGTGAATTTTTTGGATGTATGGAATATTCAAAATTCATTGGTGGATATTACTGTGCTTTTTCGAAATGAAGACTGGAGAGAATTGATTTGGGCTATTGATGATCGGCGCGATGTGATGAGAGACCGTTTAGTTGGACTCAAACAACAGCAGTGCTTGCTCAATTTTTCTATCCCAGAATTGGTTTCTCGAGGACGAGATGATTTGGTGGAGCGTCTAGAGTTGCAAAAAGGTCAGCTTGATCGAGCTGTGGAGCAAGTAGAGATTACGAGTGACTATTTTGCTATGAAAAAGAAGCAGATGACTTTTGATAAGCCAGTGTTTTTTCGATATGGAGATGCAGATACTGTTCCAGATGAATTTACCGCTTTGAAAGCTGTTCCAACAGATAAGATCTATCACACTTTGCTGGAGGTTCCAGTTAAGGTTGATTGGGAACAATATGAGAGGGATACTCGAGAATTCTTCAGAGGGCGCTTGAGTCCAGCTTTTGAAGTCTTTTTTAATCAGATTCCAGAGGGGTGTTTTGCATTTACAAGTGTTTTGGATGATCAACTGGAATTGTTTTTGTATACTTTTAATGCAGGTTTGAGGCAATCTAATTACCAAAATTTTGAAGAATTTTTACAGAAAAGAGCTCTTGACCAGGCAGAAAAGAGCTCTTATTCGGAGGTGTGTAAGAGACAAGGGGCATTGTCACCTCTGAAGATTGAAGAAGGACAAACGAGCCTTGAGGAGCAGTATGAGAATTTTGCTAGCCGACTCACTCAAAAGCTTGAGTTTTATACTGATGCTTTGGGCGAGTTTGAAAAAGAGGTGGTTCGCTTAGAAAATCAACAATTGCAGAACGAAATACTCACTAAAGAAGAGGAAGAGAAACTACAAAAACTTAGTATCGATCGAGCATATGTGAAAGCATCGATAGAGTACGATAGTATGGTTATTGCAAAACTCCGAAAGCCTGGAGAGACGTCATTGGCAAAAATTGGGAAGAGTTTAGCGAGTTTGGTTGAAGCATTATTGGTCGTGAGAAAGGATAATGATGGAAAAGTGAGCTCAAAGATTTCACTTGCGGAGAGGTTTCAAAAGCGACAAGAAAAAACTCTTCAGTCTATTTGTGCACGGATTTCTACGATGTACTCCCAATCTGGTCGGAGTACCTCAGATTTGCCCATTATTGGATCAGCAAATGGCAAAGTGTACTGCCGGGCACGTCCAGAGTGTGCGAATGTAAATCTTTTTAATCTTTCAGGAATTTCTAGCGGAGATTCGAAACTTGCCGAGTGTAGTGGTTTTTTGTTTAATTCTAGTGAGCTGGGTCTCAGTCAACAGCAGCGTAATTTGGTTCAACAAGATGCTGAAGATTTGGGAGAGCTCTTGGAAGAACAGGCTTTGAATGATCTCTTGAATAAGCGGAATATTCATTATGCATCTCTTCGAAACCGTATGACTCAGAGGTATGTAGCCACGAGTGATGGAGTGACGCAATTGGAGCAGCTCGTTGCGGATATTTCGACTGATTTGTTTGATCCAAAAAATAGGAATCCGTATTCAGGAAAGAAGCGGCAAGAGAAAACACATTATGGTCTCTTGAAATATATATATCAGCAAATGTATACGTTTGCTGAGGCTCAGCCGGGGTATTGTCCTGCAGAAGAGGAACCGGGAGAGTGATGTTGTTTGTAACAAATTCTTTTTTATTTCGTAATTAATAATACTATCAATCATTATTATGAAAAATATTGTTCTGTTGTTTTTTTTCGGTTGTAATACTACTTAGTTTTGTTCATCAAAAAACTAATGCTACTGTCCCTGATTTTTATCAAAATAAAAATGATCGAATTTATTGGGGAGGGGTTTTAACAAATATTGATGCTCATAGTTTTAATGCATTAAGTGAAAATTATGCTGTTGATAGTGACAATGCATACTACATGGGGTCGATTATTGATGAATCACATTCTCCTTCATTTGAATTGATTAATCAGTATTATGCAAAAGATAAAGATACTGTTTATGTGTTTGGTAGAAAAATTGATGTAATAGATGTAGATAATTTTGAGATACTTAAAATATCAAATAAAACACATTTTTATGATTTTTTTAGTAGTGATGGTTCTTCAATATATTACTGTGATTTAAAGTTTTCTAATAAGTTACCCGAAGATTTTTTATTTATGGACTTTCATATTCTTGAAAAGAACGAGAGAGTCTTATTTAACGATAAGATGTGTAGTTATTTTTATATAAGCCAAATAAATGAGTATTTTATTGAGATAGATGGTGTTGATCTATCAAGTTTTAACGTTTTGAATCTTTTTTTTAGCAAAGACAATAACAATGTTTACTATAAGGGAAATCAAACTCAATTTGATGGAAAAACCTTTGAAATAATTGATAATTATCTAGGGTATTATAAGGACCAAAATGGGGTATTTCTGTTTGATGATGGAAATTTTAAAAGATTGAATATTGAATACTCTAATTCATTTAAGGATATTGGCTGTAATTTTCAAATAGATGAAAATAATGTGTATTATAAATTTAGTAAAATAAATGGAAAAGCTCCTATGTCTGAGTCATTAGAATTTGTTAATTTAGATAATGGTTCTTATTGTGTATATTTATATGATTCTGAAAGTGTATATTTTTGGGATATGGATGAGGGATATTTTATTGTAATTGATGGTGCTGATAAGAAATCTTTTAGATCAATCTCAGCTACTTTATCAAAGGACGATAATAATGTTTATTTTAATGGGCAGGTTTTTTTTGGGGCTCGTCCTGAATCTTTAAAAGTTATTGCTTTTAATTACTTAAAAGATGATAGAAATGTATTCTATAAAGATAAGCTTATTCATGATGCTGATCCCGTTAGTTTTAAAAGAGCTTACATGGATGTTTTTCAAGATAAAAATCACTTTTATAGGAATGGTGAAGTTTTGACTTCAGATAATCCAATTTTTATGAAATACAAATATTTTTCAGATGTTTCTTTTAATTCTGAGTATCACCATTTGCTTCAAACCTTGGCAAATATGAATATTGTTAGGGGATATCCAGGAAGGAAATTTGGTTGGAGAAAGAAGATAACTCGGGCAGAGGTAGCAAAAATAATTTATTTAACCTGGTTCTCAAATATTGAATTTCAAAATGGAAAATGTTTTTCAGATGTTGTTAATCATTGGTCTGAGGAATATGTATGTTCATTGCAAAAAATAGGATTAGTGTCTGGTAATATTAATGGATACTTTGAACCAGAAAGGAAGATCACATTTTCTGAAGCTTCTAAGATTTTTGTTGAAATGTTTGCTTTGGAAAAAGAATCTCTTAGAATTAAGTTGCAAACAGATAATGATAATTCAAATTGGTATGGTAAGTATCTAAATGCACTTCAGGAAAATGGTATTGAAGTTATGAAGCCGTATAAAATAATGACAAGAAATAACTTTATTTATCTTATGGATCAAGCTAAAAATTTTTCTGTAATACATGATGACGTCATTTATAGTCCATATTCTGTAGAAAAATAGTGACTTGTAAATAATTTTCCATCACTGGATAGTCTTACTAGATGTGGTACATATATCATACTTATCTTATTCCAGACATATTAAGGTGATACGATTCTTGCATGAGAAAATGGATTTCTTTTGTCGTCCCGAGTGTTCTTTTTGTCGTCATTGTTGCAGTGACGTGGAGTGTTTTTTTGCCGTGGTTCAATGGAGAAGACTTGTCTGCTCAAGTGACAGGGGCTTCGGAAGTGGCAGTGATTTATGATGAAATATTGAATTTGCCAGGATGTAAACTATCTGGTTCTAAGCTGTGTTCTCAGTTGGATGGCACTCCGAATAATGTGCTTCAAAAAACTCATAAGATTGCTCGATTTGTACCGGATACTGGTTATTTGGCTGTGTATTTTAAAGAACGAGATGGAGGAGGCTTTAATGCCGAAGGAGGACTCAATTCGAGTTCGTTTGTGTTCCTAAAGAATAATGGAGAGGAAGTGAGTCTCGCGAAGGGGCTTCAGATTTTTGAGAAAGGAGAAGTGGATATTGAGTTTTTTCAGCCTTATACAAGTCAGGAACGTTTAGCTGTCAGCTATGAAGTAGTGGTGTATTACTTGCCGCATACACGTCAGCAAAAGGATTCATTCTTGTTTGCTATTCGAGATGATGAGACGGACTTCGATGATTTTAAAGAAGATAATGAACTGAATATTGACCAGTTGTGCCGTGAGTTGGGATCAAATAGTCGAATTCCTGAAATTTGCCCTGGAAGTGTTGAAGCCAGTGGTGGTTCATCAGTATTAGAACCAGGCTTTAGTCCAACTGGAGCTGTGTCTGACCCCTCAAATCTTGCTGAATTGGATTTTAGTGGAAGAGCAAATCGTCCACCAGTTCTCAGTGTTTCGAATGATCTTCGTCTGACTTTTATTGGAGAGCCTGTGACGATTAAACTTGATGATATTGTAGATCCTGATGGAAAATGCCAATCCTTTCAGTTTCAATGGCAAAAACCAACTCGAATGGTCGTGAGTGAGTTTGAGATTAATGATCGTTTTGGTGACTTATTTTTTGTTCCTGGGAATGAGGGATCTTTTACTTTGCGGGTGATGGCGAAGGAAGTCTGCGGGAATGTGGTGGGCAACCTGACTTCTCAAGCATTGACAATACGAGTGATTGTGAACAACAAATCAACTGATTTCCGAGACCTGGCTTCGGCTCCAGGTTTCCAAAACTATATCTATGATTTGTATCATATTAGTGCGATGCAGGGATATGATGATGGGACGATGAGGCCTAATCGATCAGTAAACCGAGCGGAATTTTTGAAGTTGCTCTTCAGTACTTTGAATTACGATATTCCTGATACTACTTATTCAGCTCGTTATCCAGATGTGATCCCAACAGATTGGTTTGCACCTTTTGTGTACCAGGCTGATGTGCTGGGTGTGATTAAAGGCTATCCAGATGGGAAATTTCATCCTGAGCGAACGATCAACTTGGCTGAAGCATTGAAGATTTTAGTGCAGTTTACAGATATCGAAGTGAAGGATTCTCTTGAGGTTGTTTTTGGTGATGTGGACTACCGAGATTGGTATAGTCGTTATATTCAAACGGCGTATCGAGAAGGAATTCTTGAGGATATTGTTCCAGGTCGAAACGTCTTCCCAAACCAAGCTATTACTCGAGCAAAAGCTGCTAAGTTGATTGTGAGAAGTTTTTTATTCCCGGTGAATCGGATTAATTATACCAATGCTGATGTCAGAAGAAGTCCTGATGAATTTGAGGACTTTAGTTCTTTTGACTACAAGGTGGAGGAGTCCCTTCGCTAATTATTTTGTTGCAATCCACATAAAGCTAAACATTGAGTTTAGAGTTTGGTAGATGTTTTCGCTTTCGATAATGAGTCCAAAGAGATCGTTTGAGGCAAAAGAAACGATGGCAATGCGATTTTTTCCATAGAGATCGACTTCTACTTTGAAAGGAAACTGACCATAGGGAATCGCTCTGGTTTCTCTCAGGTGTTTTTTGTCGAGCTTTCGGTAATGAGAAGACTTTGGAGAGCTGAGGATAACTTTAGATTTAATTTTCTTGCTCACTTTTTTGGGAGTAAATTTGTTGTAGAGCCAGTCTTTTAGTTCAGGGTCGATATCGCTGAGGGTTATCCATGCTTTGGTTTCTTCTCCAGCTTTTGTTTTTTTGAGGATGTCTTGGTAGATGAATTGCACACCTTTGATTCCTTCGTGGAATGACACCTTTGGGAGACTGAGGTTTGGATTGATGAGAGCTTCAAATTGCGGCAGATAAGTTTTAAGGAGTTCCATTTGATCTGTGACCTTTTCTTTTTTGTTCTTCAGAAAATCGACTAGCTCATTGGGTGATAAGGCAGAGAAGAGCATTTTGTTGCCCTTGCTGAAGTGTTTTACGATTCCTCGTTCATTGAGTTTCATGAGGACATTGTATCCGGTAGATCGAGGAAGTTGGGCACGTTTGGCTATTTCACTGATGGCTGCTGTGCCAGATCTGATGCATGCCATGTAGATTGCTGCTTCTTTATCGGTGAATCCAAGGTTGTGTAGAACGTCGGTAAGCATGGGCATTTATTTATTATATTGTATGTGCAATCCTATATTACCCTTATTTACTTGCTAATCAACTCTTTTGCCTGCCTGAATTGATGGGCGATATTATTTTGATATTTTTCAAAATGAATGTAAAACGGAGTTACCTTATTTTTTAATTTCATTTTTATGAATGCTCCTACATCATCACGGAAAGAGCAAGGTGTTCCAAGAAATGCTCTACAGGTTCTTCAGAAGCTTGAGGCCACTCAGAATGCTCAGAAATACTTTGAAAATCAGAGTAATGGTGAGCAACCCAGTCGGAGAGAATTGATCACTCGCCGAGATAAGAATAGAGCATTCAATCAACAGCGTTTCTCTGTTCAAAAGCAAACTCATAAATTGTTGTTGAGAATTGTTCGAGAGTTTAAAATGAAAGAACTTTTGGACCTTGTTTCTCGAAATAATCTTGAGGTCATGGCACTTGTCCTTGGAGGTTTTCTCGAGAAGATTGAATGTTATCATCTTGATATGCATTATCAGTTTTCAACTCCAGAGAGATTGATTCATCACTTTGGTTTTCAAGATCGATTGACTGAAGTGAGAGAAAGAGCATGGCATGTCTTGAATGGAACAGATGAGATTCTCCCACTACCGGAAACGAAAGATGTTTTGTTTCTCCGGACGGGATTTCTCTTTGATCTCAAGGATCGAGAACATGTTGAGAGCTATCATGATGCTCGAGAAGAAATTATTCATCCGAACTACTATGGTGACTTGCATGCTCATCTGGAGCGCTTGGAAGGAGCAAGCAGGCGTGTCCACTTGATTGATAGAAGAAAAGGAGAGTCTCTTTCTGAAAATGAAAAGAAAATCCAAACTCAGCTCTCTCAGACTTTTGATGTACTTGGTAGAGGATGGCACTGGGATGGAGCTCTCCAGAAAGAGGGAGACTATATTGCTACTACAATCACTCATGGATAGTTTGTGGTCCGCCCACTGTCGTGGGCGGAATTGGTTTCAGTTTTTGTAAAACTTGCTATTTTATTTTTACTTTCTCATTATTACTACCTTATGGAAACACAATATACTGTCTGGGATGTGGATAGCACGCTTACTGGAGAATCACTGGATGAACTCGCTCGGACGAAATTGTCTGAAGAGCAGTATCAGGATTTTGCCATAATCACAAAGTTAGGAATGAATGGAGAAATACCATTTTCTGAGTCTCTTCAAAGACGCATCAATATTATTGTAGAGGCAAGAGTGACTGTGAGTGATCTTGAAAATTTTGCCAAAACAATTGAGGTGGCTGTTGGGGTTCGAGAACATATCCAAAAACTCATTCAAGAAAATCCTGAGCAACATATTGTTCTCACAGGTGGGTTTCGGAGGATTCTTCTTCCACTTCTTTTGAGTATTGGATTTGTAGAAGAAAATGTTTTCACGAATATTTTTACTGATGATGGTGAAGTTATCACTGGTCATGATGAAAACAACTTATTAGCTCAGGATAATGGAAAGGTTCAACAAATGACTCGGATCATGTCTGTAGATGAATTTACACATTTGAATCCTGTTGCTAACGGTACTTCAGTTGTAGGAGATGGAGGTTCTGATAAAAAAATTCTCACTTCTGGATTAGCAAAAACATTTGTTCATTTTACGGGAATTGCTGGTAAGCAAAACCGTGAGAATATTGCAAAGGATGTGGATGACCATAAAGATATGTTTGCTTCTGAAGATCATGAAGATACAGTTCGTATTTTGCGAGAGCGACAGCAGTTGCCTTTGGCAGCGAAGTAGCTTACATACGGTCTGGGACTTCTATTCCAAGGATTTCCAGGCCGTTTTTGAGAATGTATCCGGTTGATTCTACGAGCTTTAGACGGTTAGCTGTTGTTTGAGGGTTTTGTTCATCAATGACCCGGAGGTTATTGTAAAAGGTGCTGAAGGTCTGGGCGAGTTCGTAAAGATAGGTACAGAGGAGATTGGGTTTGTATTCTCCGAGGGAACGTTGGATAGCAGGCTCGTAGTTGAGGAGTTTTTTGAGGAGGGAACGCTCTTCGGAGGAGTTTGGAGTTAGGAGAAGTGAGTTTTGAGTTTTGAATTCAGGGGCTTTTCTGAGGATGCTTTGGGTACGGGTGTAGGCGTATTGGAGGTAGGGGGCAGAGTTTCCGTCGAAGCTCAGCATGACGTCCCAGTCGAAAGTGTAGTTCTTGTTTCTGCTTTGGCTGAGGACATTGTACTTGATCGCTCCAATCCCGAGTTTTCTAGCGAGTTCTTTTTGATCATCTTCAGAGAGCTCGGAATTATGGTCTTTTATTTTTTGGAGGGCTTGTTTTTCAGCTTCGTCCAGGACGTCTTCTAGGAGGACGACTTTTCCTTTCCGAGTGCTCATGGATCCTTCTGGGAAGGCCATTCTGCCGAAGTCGACATGGATGTGTTTCATTTTTGTAAAACCCATTTTTTCTGCAGATTCAAAAAGTTGTTCGAAGTAGAGTTTTTGAGCGACGTCAACGACATTGATACCAAGATCGCCATTGAGTTCGTCTTGCCAGTACTTGACCCGAGCGAGGTCTCTGGTGGCATAAAGAGTTGCTCCATCTTTCTTTCTAATAATAGCTGGTGGTTTGTTTTCATCATCCATTTTGATGATGAGAGCTCCTTCGTTCCCTTCAGTAATGACTCCTTTTTTCTGTCCTTCTGCAATAATATCTGTGAGCATTTTTTCGTAAAAGCTTTCACCATTTTTGATATCAAAAATTGCTCCAAGACGACTCCAGGTTTGTTCACAGTGGTCTATACTCACATCTCTGATCCATTGCCATAGAGTGTTGAGTTCTTGGTCACCTTCTTCGAGTTTGCGAAAAGCTTCTCTGCCTTTGTCTAGTAGGTTTTCATCTTTTTCTGCTTCATCGTGAAACTGTACATAGAGCTTGAGGAGTTCAGGAATGGGGTCTTCTTTGATTGTTTCCATGTCTCCCCAGGTTTGGATGGCATAGGTGAGTTTTCCATATTGTGTTCCCCAGTCTCCGATGTAGTTGTCTCGGATGACCGTGTATCCAGATCTTGAAAGGAGAGTGTTGATGGCTTGACCTATAATAGTAGAAAGAAGATGATGGACCCCCATTGGTTTGGCAATATTTGGATGTGAACTGTCGGTAATAGCTGTCTTTCCTTTTCCAGTATTGAGATGTCCAAAGGATTGAGATTTAATGAGTTTGCATAGTTCTACAAATGCCGTGTTGAAGATTTCATCATGTAACCAAATATTGATAAAACCTGGCCCAGCGACTTCCATTTTTTTAATAACACTATTTTGTGGAATAGCAGCAATGATTTTTTCAGCAATGATACGTGGGTTTTCTCCCATTTTTTTAGACAGTTTCATCGCTTCATTGCTGGCAAAATCTCCAAACTCTGGATTTGGTGTTTCTTCTAGATGAATTATTTCCGGTTCGTTTTCTGAGACTTGTTTGATCGCTTTTTTGAGAAGGAGTTGGAGTTCTGTTGTGAGCATAATGAGCTTGTAGCTGGTAGATAATAGCTTATAGAGTATAGAGGAGATTTGGACCTGATCAAAGCTCGTGTATGATGTTTTGGCTTTAATAATGCTTATGGCTTTAGATTTAACATGGTTGGTGCAAGGGGTAGTGTACTTTTTTAGGGCTTTGACTTTCCTTATTTTTGCTCGAGTGATTTTTTCTTGGTTGGTTCCTCGAGCGAATGGCCCCGTGGTTCTTTTTGTCCACCAATGTACTGAACCGATATTGGCTCCAATACGAAATCGTTTACCTCGTTCTGCTAATGGGATGATGATGGACTGGTCTCCGCTGATTGCTCTTCTTTTAATTGACCTGACTCGGTATGCTTCTCTTCAGTTGATTTTCTTTCTTTTAGGAGTTGTTTAGGCTATTCGTTGAGACATTTTCTCTTTATTGTGCAAGAGGAGTCTTTGGCTATTGGAGAGGCTTTTTGTCATACTTTGTGTAATATTTTTTACCCAATTTTATGAAGCGTTTTTTATCACTTATGATGGCACTCGGAATGTTTGCTGTCTCGGCTAGTATGGTTTCTCAGGTCCATGCTGACGATCTTTCTGTAGCTCTCGAAGATGTTCCTGAGGAAATTTCTGTAGAAGTACAGCTCGATGAATATGAAGAAGAAGTATTGTCTGAAGGAGAACAAGACTCTGTATTAGATGATGCTGAAAATATTGTTGAGGATATCCTTAATGAGGATGGAACGGTAAATGAAGATGTTATTGATGCTGTTCTTACTGAACTTGAGTCACAGGTTGATGTTATCTTGGGTGAGGGATCCGATGGTGATGAGTTTCTTGAAAATGGAGTTTTAGATCAGTATTACCAACAATCTGATCTTGTGAATGGTCAGCGTCGCTATGTTTCAAAGAAGATAAAAGACCGCCTTCGAAACCTTGCTAAATGGCATCGGAAGATTTTGGCAAAATATAAGGATAAAAATGTTGAGATTAAAGAGGAGCGTCGAGAAGCGAGAAAAAAAATTCGAACGGCTAAGGGAACTCTTCGGACTATTCTTCGCCAGGGGACAGAGCTTGATTCTGAACAAATAATGCAGGCGAGAAAACGTCTCAAATCACAAGCTGGAGATGCGGATGGAGAACGAAAAGAAGAAGCAAAGACTGCTCTGAAAGAACGAGTGAAAATGATGCGGATGAAGTGTGCTTCTGATAAGGAGACTTGTCAGGAAAAACTGAAAGAAGAGCGTGAAAATCGTCAGGAGCGTAAGGCGAATGTCATGGAGAAGCTTGAAGATCGATGTGCAAATTCTGAGGATCCTACAACATGTTCGACCCGTCTGGAGAACATGAAGCAGCGACAACAAGAACGAAATGATGCGATGAAGCAGAGGGCGACAGAGCTTAGAGACGCTTGTGTAAGTAATAGGAACTCAGACGCATGCGAGGCGAAAAAAAGAGAAATCAAGAGTACGATTAAAGAGAATATTAAGGAGATGAGAGAAGATTCTGGAAGTGGAGTGATCAATCGAATCTTTAATCGATAAGGTTTCTTGATTGTAATCTCAATAAAGGCCCCACATTTGTGGGGCCTTTTTGTTGTGTTGGTTTTCATGTCCCGATAAGATGAAGTTCCTTTCATTCCTTTTATGAGTCTTCTCGAACATCTTAATGAGCCCCAATTGCAAGCTGTACAAACTACAGACGGTCCTTTATTGATCCTAGCGGGTGCTGGAACTGGTAAAACGATGGCTTTAACGCATCGAATTGCCTATTTGATTTCAGAAAAGGGTGTTGATCCAGCTCAGATATTGGCTGTGACTTTTACCAATAAAGCGGCTGGTGAGATGAAAGAGCGGATAAAATCCTTATTAGGAGAAGGTTTTAAATCGCAGCCGACAATGGGAACTTTTCATTCGATTTGTGTGCAGGTACTTCGTCGAGAGATACAGCATTTAGGGTATGAGTCGAGTTTTGTGATTTATGACCAAGACGATAGTTTGGCCTTGGTGAAGAGGATAATGAAGGAAATGCAGATTTCTGAGAAAAATTTTAATCCAAAAGCAATACGAGGAGCTATTAGCAAGGCAAAGAATGTTCTTCAGACTTATGAGGAGGTTCAGCGAATGTCGAATAGCGTGTTTGAGCAAAAGGTAGGGATGGTTTATGAGGCTTATCAAAATCAGCTGATGAAGCTTGCAGCTTTGGATTTTGATGATTTGATTATGAAAGTAGTGGAGTTATTTGAAACCTTTCCTCAGATCCTTCAAAAATTTCAGTATCGTTGGAAATACATTCATGTGGATGAGTACCAGGATACGAATGTTGCTCAGTACAAATTGGTGCAAATGCTAGCCAAAGAGTTTCGGAATCTGTGTGTGGTAGGAGATCCAGATCAGAATATTTATTCTTGGCGAGGGGCTGATATTACCAATATCCTTCAGTTTGAAAAAGAATATCCAGAGGCTGTGGTAGTAAAACTAGAACAAAACTATCGTTCTACGCCTCATATTTTGGCAGGAGCTGAGGCGGTTATTCAAAATAACAAATCTCGTATTGAAAAAAAATTATGGACGGATGAAACGGATGGTCAGCTCATACGAATGGTAGATGTGGATGACGAGCGTGGTGAGGCTGAGTATGTTGTGAAGCGTGTTCGAAGGCATTTTGGGAGTATGAAGGATCATGTGGTCTTGTATCGAACAAATGCCCAGTCACGTGTTATAGAAGAATCTTGCTTGCGTCATGGTATTCCTTATAAAGTGATCGGAGGGGTGAAGTTTTATGCTCGGAAAGAAATTAAGGATATTATTGCGTATATGCGCTTGATTCATAATTTGCGTGATGATGGAGCACTTATTCGGATTATTAATACGCCTTCGCGAAAGATTGGTGCGAAAACATTAGAGGCAGCTCAACGTGTTGCTACTCGCCATATCGAATCGCTCTATCAGGTCATGAAAGGAGATAAAAATCAGCTGGATGGTGAATTACCGGTTTCAAAAATTGCTGTTCTGCAAAGTTTTGCCCGAATGATTGATGATTTGAATCAGTTTAGCCGAGAGTTTTCTGTTTCTGCACTTATTCGTGAGATCCTTCATCGATCGGGATATGATCGAATGTTGGTCGAAGAAAAAGAGGTGGGGCAGACTCGTATGGAAAATATTCAGGAGTTGATTACTGTGGCTCAAAAGTATGATGGATTGGAGATCGGGGTAGGTCTCTCGACTTTTCTCGAAGAAGTGGCTTTGGTGAGTGCTACTGACGAACTCCAGGGTGCTGAGGATTATTTGACATTGATGACAGTGCACAATGCAAAGGGGCTTGAATTTGAGCACGTGTATATCATTGGGCTAGAGGATGGAATATTCCCTCATTCTCGTGCGACCTTTGACCCTGAACAAATGGAAGAAGAACGACGTCTTATGTATGTGGCGATGACACGTGCAAAGCTGTACTTGCATCTGTTGTGGGCACGTCGTCGTTTGCTTTTTGGAGAATCACAGTACAATCCACCATCTTCTTTTCTCAAAGAAATCCCGCCAGAGCATGCTGATGGACATTTGTTTGCTCAAAAAGCAGAAGAAGAGACGGTTGCTCAGCTTCGCAAGAGTGGACAAGAGGCTCAGGAATACCAGGAAAAAGTGGTGTTTTCTGATGAAGCTCCGGCTTTTATGAATCAGCTGAATGGAGATGTTTTTGCTTCATCTGAGCCACAAGTTTTTGTTGAAGGAGACATTATTGAACACCGCTCTTTTGGAAAAGGAACGATTCGAACTTTGAAGGGGGATATTGCTGATATAGTTTTTGATAATCCTCGCTATGGGATCAAGAAATTGGCGTTGAATGTTGCTCCGGTGAGGAAGGTGGGGTGATGGTTATTTAGGAAAGAAACACAGATTATACGGATTAATGAGATGAGACAGATTTTTTGGGCAGGAACACAGATTCTCATTGATTAAAAAAAGATTTCACAGACTATTATTCATAATCTGTGAAATGATATGTTTCTGTGTGATCTGTGTTCCAAAAACCTCTCTAGATATTGTCATAATTCATATCTCGTCCTGCATCTACTACTTCTTCCACATGCTTTTGGTCTCCTCTGACGTTGTCTCGGAGATGATCGACGTGCTTTTTGGCTTGTCGGATGAGGTTGGCTTCTGATTTGTCGACGCCTTCCATATAATTGTGGCACATTTCAACATGATGAAGATGGTGACCACCTAGTGTGAGGTTGCTTTTGATTTCGAATTCTGATTTTTTGTCGTGGAATTCAACATCAACGTGGAGGAGTTTATTGTCTTCTTGGTAGCTGCTGATGAATTTTTCGAGGTTTTCAAAGCGTTTGTCGGCGTACTCCTTGATATCTGCTTTGGCGACATCGGTAACGTGCTTGAAGTGGTATTGGATATTCATGAGATTGGGTTAAGGATTTTTCCTTTTCTGTAAATATGATAGCAGAAATAATCCGAATTCCTAATCGCTGCTTTCGTATCATTGTGCTAATCTTGGCATGAAATATAATTACTTTTCTTATGAAGAAGAAGGTCATGCTGGTGGTGCTCGATGGGTTTGGTGTTGGTCCAGATGGGCTTGGAAATGCTATTCAAAAGGCTGATACCCCTATTCTTGATCGACTAAACGATGAGCATCCGGCAGGTTTATTAGATGCATCAGGTGAAGCTGTTGGTTTGACTGCAGGAAGTATGGGGGGGTCTGAAGTTGGTCATTTTGCTATGGGTGCTGGTCGGATTGTTCCTCAGTTTCAGTTGGCGATTGATCGATCTATTGAATCAGGAGAACTGTTAGAAAATAATGCTTTGAAATCTGCATTTGATCATTCATTAGAGCATGATGTTCCGCTCCACCTCATAGGGATGATCTCTGATAAAGGAGTCCATTCACATATTGACCATCTCTTGGCCCTGATAAAAGGAGCCGCTCAGGTAGGTATAAAAAAGGTCTATATACATGCGATATCAGATGGTCGAGATGTTCAAGAACAGAGTATGACTGGTTTTCTTTCTCAAATTAGTCGTGTCTTAGAACAGACAAAGACGGGGAGTATTGCTACATTGATAGGTCGGTATTATGCCATGGACCGGGATCATAATAATGACCGGACTAAAGTGGCTTATGATCTCTTGACGAAAGGAGAAGGTGACTACTATGAGTCTCCTTTTGATGGTGTGAATGCATATTATGATTCTGCAGCTGGTGTGACGGATTATTATGCGCCTGCTATGGTTTTTGATCGTGATGGGAAGATTCAAGATGGCGATGCAGTGATTTTCTTTAATTATCGTACAGATCGTACTCGTCAATTGACCGCTGCTTTTGTGGACCCTGACTTTGATGGTTTTGAACGTGTCCTTCAAAATGTATATTTTGTTTGTATGGGGCCTTATTCAGACATTGCTCCAGTGGCATTTACCATTCCAGAGGTGAAGAATACTCTAGGAGAATGGCTTTCTGAGAAAAAAATTCCACAGTTCCGATGTGCTGAGAAAGAAAAATATGCTCATGTGACGTTCTTTTTTAACTGTCAAAGAAATGACCCATATCTTTCTGAAGATCGTCAAATGATTGATTCTCATAAGGTGATGAGTTTTGCAGAAAGACCCGAGATGTCGGCTGCGGAAATTACGAATGCTTTGATAGAGGCGATGAAGAATGACAAATATCCAGTTATGATTTCAAATTATGCGAATTGTGATTTGGTAGGGCATTCTGGAGATTTTGATGCGACGGTGAAGTCTGTTGAAGTGGTAGATGAATGCTTGGGGAAACTCTTGGAACAAGCTCGAGAAAGTGGAGTGACGGTGATGATTACAGGTGATCACGGGAATGCTGAGGATATGAAGTACCCAGATGGTTCTCAGAAACCATCTCATTCAATGAATCCTGTTCCTTTGTACATTGTTTTGCCAAGTGGAGAACGTGTAGATGTGAAGAATGGAGGTTTGTCAGATGTAGCTCCTACTCTTTTGCATCTCATGGATCTTCAAGTGCCTGTTGAAATGACAGGTAAATCATTAGTATGAGGTGTCTTTACAAATAACCATGGGGAAAAAAAGAAATAAAGATCTTCGACAGCAAGGCAATAAGTATGCTCATTTGAGTGGGCCACAAGATGTGTTGGATTATCATGATATGGGGATTCTTACTCAGGATGATATTCAGAATATTGCTGAAGATTTTTTACAGAAATGTAAGGATAAAGGCGCTCGAAAAGCTCTGATTATTACAGGTAAGGGTATTCATTCGATGAATGGTCCGGTTATTGGTCCTACTCTTCGTCGGTATTTACCACGGCTTGCGACAGTTCACTCAGTTCAGACGGCAAGGAGAGATCGAGGAGGCGAAGGAGCTTTGGAGGTTGAGTTGCGTTAGAGGAGGAATGTTGATTCGGATCGATATTGGTTCTTCTCCTTGTCCAAAATCCAAAGCTTTGATAGGATGACTTGGCTTTTTTAACTCAAAACTTGTGGATATACATACTGAACTACAGCAGCTTATTGAGCTTGCATATGCAGAGGACGGGGATAAGGATATTACTTCTGATGCGGTATGTGCTGCAGATGATGAACGTGAGGCAATTATAACTGCCAAGCAGGATGGTGTTGTGTGTGGAATTGATTTTTTCAAAGACATTGTAAAGCCGATAGATGAAGGGCTTGTGTTTGAACCTTTTTTGGATAAAGGAATGGACGTGAAGGAACGAATGATGATTGGAGCTGTGACAGGTAAAGTCAGCTCTCTTCTGAGAATTGAACGAGTTTTTCTTAATTTTCTTAGTAGGCTTTCTGGAATTGCTACTCATACAAAAAAATTTGTGGATGAACTTGAAGGAACAAATGTGATGGTCCTCGATACGCGGAAAACAGTTCCTGGATGGAGGTTTCTTGATAAATATGCTGTGACAGTAGGAGGTGGAATTAATCATCGGATGGGGCTCCATGATGTGGCACTTTTGAAAGACACTCATGTGGATTATTGTGGAGGGGTTTTAAAGGCTATACAGCAATTTCGTGCTAAGGATGCGGAATCTCATTTGATTGTAGAAGTACGCAATTTGGCTGAATTGTCTGAGGCTATAACCGAATCCAAGTCATTTACAAGACTCTTATTGGATAACTTTTCAATTGAAGACCTTCGAAAAGCTGTAGAAATATCAGCTGGAAAGGTTGTACTCGAAGCTTCTGGAGGAATAACTCTAGAAAATGTTCGAGAAGTTGCTGAAACAGGAATTCATTTTGTTTCTGTTGGAGCTCTCACTCATAGTTCTGCTGGTTTTGACTATTCTCTCCAAATTTCTCAGTAGAGATTGCTTGTATTGAGGAAATACTATTCACTATTCGAGCTAATGAGCTAGTGTTTTTATATGTGTTGTGTTGCGATAAATCTTTGATTTGTCTAATGTAAAGGAGATATTTTTTATGTTTATGAATTTTCAAATGTTTTCTCGAGTCTTGTTGATTGTTTTTCTTTCAGGATCTTTATCGGCTTGTGCTTGGTGGGGGTGGGGAGAGGAAGAAGTTTTGATTGATAGTGAGAATATTTACGAAGAGACAGTGAAGTCTGTTGATGAAAAGGGGAATGTACTCGAAGTAGAACCACCTGTAGTTGTTGATGAGGTTGAAGAGAAAGACCAAATCATCGATGAGGAATGGGTTTCTATGACTGTTCCTGCTCGGTTAGCAGATGTGGGTTTTACTCTTGAGGCTGAAATAAAAAAGAAAGTAAGCACTATCGAGGTCGTATGGACTCATCCCAAGACTCAACAAGAAGGAAGCTATACATTGAAACAATTTGCCCCTGGTGACAACAAGGCAAGCTACAATATTTTGGCTCAATTTGAGAATTTTTTGCCAGGATTGAACGAGTATGAAATGATCGGTCGTCTTTTTGAGGATGATCCAGAAAATGCTACTGAAATGTATTCGGTTCCTTTTCAGGTTATCTTTGATCTTGATTCTCTTGCTGAAATTCAGCCTGAATTTATTGAAATCATTGATTTGCCTGAGATGCTACAAGATGAAGAATTAGAATTGGAAGGAGTAGTTACACTTGCAGTTGACCAAATGCATGTGTACTCATGGCATAATGAGACTGGGAAATCTACTTTTACTCGTCTTCAAAAATTTGATCCAGAGAAACGTACTTTTCAATATTTTGGTAAAGAGCTCTTTGGGAATTTGATTGAAGGGGAAAATCATTATGTGATTGATGCAGTCAATGCTGATGGTGATGTTGTAGCGAGGAAAAAGCTTGCTGTCTCGTATAAAAAAACGACTTTAGAAGACACTGTTCAGGAGTATTTTGGTGGTTTCGAGAGAAATGACCAGGGGTGGTTTACTTCTCTTCGGTATCCATGGTTTTCTGTACACACAGAATTTGAGCCCCTTTTGGTGCCTGAGGGAGATGAAAACTTGAAATTGCCTCGACCTTCTCTTCGATATACCTCTCAGTCTAAAGATGATCAAGGACTGTGTGATTATCTCGCAGCCATTGATTATCAAGCAGATGAAAACGTGATTTATAAAGGCTACTCTTTCGAAAAGTGCCAGACTTTTAGATATGGAGTCAGTTTGTATGAGCGATATTTGAGTGGATTGAAATATTCTGCTGATCAATTGGTTTCACGAACTGATTATAATGATGCATCAGAAAAAGTTTCGACATCATTTCTCATGATAGAAAATCCTCGCTCTTCAAATGATGATGCTGATATGGAAATGGAAGATACGATTTTTGTTTATCAGATGATGATCCAGGAGAATGAATCATTTCAAGAGGACCAAATTGGTGAAATTGAAATAGATATGACAGATGATCAGCGTGACCTCTTTGAAGATGTGCAGAGTTTCTTGAATCAACACACTGGTCAGGAGATGTTTGGTTGGTTGTTGCCGGAGTCGACTTCGGATCTTTCCGATGAGTAGAGTACTTAACTCCTACTTTCAACCTTGGCATTTCGACCGAAATGGAGCCATATCGAAATGAAGCTGAGAGATCTTCTCTACCATCATGAACTTATAACAGACCTGAATCATATGTGAGTCAGTGATGGTTTTTTTATTTTACCATTGCATTAGTGCATGAGATTTCTCCGTTACGTATTCTCCGCTGACGCTTTGAATACTTCGGTCGAAATGCCAAGGTTGATGATCTATTATCCTTTAGTTTCTATATGACAAGATAGTCCTCTTTTGAGCTTTTGCAAGGGTAATGGCTGGATTTTAGTGATGAGTGGCATATATTGGATACAATATCTTATTTCTTCTATTTCTTCTTATGGCTCAGTCAAAATCATCATCATCATCTTCTTCTTCAGAATGTAATATGTTGTCTGGAGCTTCTTGGATGCTCTGTAAATTTCTTGGAGCACTTATGCTCTTGAATGGTCTTAAAATGCTCATGGACTATACTGGTACCGTTTCTTTTATGATGGGAGTCGGTGGAAATATGTCTTTTGAAGGAAGTTTGGGAATGATTGTTGAGTACGTTTCGATGGCGGTGGCATACTCGTGGCCTATTGTTTCTGTCTTGATTGGTGCTTCTTTCCTCACGTGTTATAAAAAATACATCTCTATTTCTGTGTTCTTTGTTTATCTTTTACTTTTTACTGCTGGTCATGTGTGGACTGGAGAAATGGTGGGAGCTATTTGGGATGTACTTTTGGTGATGTATATGGCTCAAATGATGGCTTATGGAACTCTTGGTGGAACATGTAAAAAGTAATGTAGATAGGTGTTGGGATTTAGGTGACGAGAAAAAATGAAAAACCTTCCGATATATCGGGAGGTTTTTTTTATGATTTAAGGCTTGTAGCGGTTATTATTGGGGTCATTAAGAATGTGAATGAAAACACCTGTTCTTATTATCGGTTCTGGACTTGCAGGATTGTCTACGGCTTATCGTTTGGCTCAGATGGGAGTAGAATGTACTGTGGTGACTAAAGCTTCGGAAATGGATCTTGGGACCAACTCTGCGTATGCTCAAGGGGGTATAGTATATCGTCCAGAAGGAGAAGACGTCGAAGACTTGATAGCAGATATTTTGGCAGCTGGTGCAGGGATAAATTCTCGGCAGGCGGTAGATCAAATTAGTGAAGATGGGATTGATATGGTACGAGAAGTATTATTGGATGATTTGAAGGTTCCTTTTGATCGTGTTGACGGTAAGCTTTCATTCACACGAGAAGCTGCTCATAGCTCTGCTAGAATTATTCATTCAAAAGATCAGACTGGGAAAGTGATTATGGAGTCTTTTAAGAGAGTTTTATTGAATCATCCCAAGGTGACTTTTTTGTACCGGCATATGCTTGTTGATTTGTTGACGACTGCTCATCATTGTTCAGGGTATGAAATGAAGTATGAGCAAAATTGGTGTATTGGATCCTATCTTCTTGATTTGGATTCTGGTGAAGTAAAGACGATGACCTCGTATTATACGGTCTTAGCAACAGGCGGAATTGGACAGCTTTACGAGCATCATACCAATGCAGAGCATGCTTATGGGTCTGGGCTTGCTGTTGCGACTCGAGCGAATGTCAGAATTATTAATGCGCATTTTGTTCAGTTTCACCCTACGGCTTTATGGTCTCCAAAAACAGGGCGCAGATTTTTGATTTCTGAAGCGCTTCGTGGTGAAGGTGCTCGACTGAAAAATAATGATGGTAGATATATTATGGATAGTTTTTCTCATAAAGACTTGGAATCACGTGCTGTGGTGAGTCGAGCTGTACTAGAAGACATGGAAAAGACTGGTGATGACTATGTGCTTTTGAATCTGGCTGATTATTATCACGGAAGTGTCCCTCTTTCAGAAAGATTTCCGTCGATATATGACCAGTGTATGAAGCAGGGGATTGATATGGGTAAGGATTCAATTCCAGTCGTCCCTGCACAGCATTTCTTTTGTGGAGGGATTAAGGTTGGGAAACATGGGCATACAGAGCTTCCAGGCTTGTTTGCTGTAGGGGAAGTGTCCTGCACTGGTGTCCATGGAGCAAATCGATTAGCTTCTACCTCTCTTTTGGAGTGTCTTACTTGGGGAACAGAAGCAGGGAAGACTATTGCAGGGGTGATTGAGGACTTGGAGCAAGATCCTGATGGGTACCTTCAACAGTCTTTTGATGTCGTGTTGCCTTGGGAGAGTTTTGGTGATGCTTTTTGTGATGAATCAGTCGTGGAACAAAAGAAAGATCAGATTCGGGCTCTTATGTGGGAAAACGTGGGGGTTTTACGGACTCAAGAGAAGCTTTTCTTTGCTCGTGACGAATTGAGATCATTGTGGAAAGATATTCAAGTATTGTATTCAGTGCATGAGTTGAGTGAGCCGTTATTGGAATTGAGACATATGATTGAGTCGGCGTATCTTATTGCTCATTCGGCTGCGAGTTATACGAATTTGAAAGATAGTTTGGGAGGGCATGTTGTTGTGAAGGGGAGAAGGAATGAGATGGAATAGGAAAAAGAAGGAGTCCTTACGCTTCTTGTAGACTCGTCGATTTATCGCGTCTTTGGTGTGAGCTTTTATTGATGATTTGGTTCCTATTGGGCCTTTTTTATGGTATTATGATATGAAATTTAGATTTTTTTTTTATGAAAAACAGGTTAAAGAATACGCTTTCAAAGGCAAGGGTACAGTATAGTCTTTCATTAATGTTGGGGCTCTTGAGTCTTGTAGTGCTTGTTGTCGCGATTCAAATGAATTTTGCAGATCGTCTTCGAAAAGTATCATTGCCTGATGAAGAGTTTGTATTAGTTTCCTCTGAAGGAGGAACATTGAAAGGAGCAGCAGATGTTGGAGAAGAAATGATTGAAGAACCTGAGGAAGCTGAAGAAGTTATTGAAGAAAAACCAAAAGTGTTTGTTTTTTCTGATTATCAAAAAGAACACTTAACCACAGCTACTGAAGAACTGACTTCATGCTTGAAAGGAGAGATTGACCTTCGAGACGAGGATCTTCGAGTAGAGTGTGTTCGTCTCCGTCGAAAGCGGATCTGTTTGAGGCGTGCTTCTGAGCTTGAGGTGTTGATGGAGTGTTTGGATGTGTATGGAAAAAAGTAGGAATGGTGGGAAATTTGTAAGCGCTAAGAAGATTGTGATTTTTTAGGTGCTTAGTTTGAGGTGTCCGTTGGAGGCGATAAGGCTTACTTCTTTGTTTTTGGCGATGTCTTGCCAGCTGAGGGGTTGGTTTTTGAGGTCGGTTATTTTTCCACCTGATTCGGTGACGAAGAGGACTCCGGCTGCTATATCCCAGAGTGAGATATCTTGAGTCAGATATGCATCAGCTCTTCCTGTACCGACCCACGCGAGCTCGAGAGCTGCTGATCCTAGTTTTCGCATGTCTTTGACTTGAGGAAAATTATTGATGAGGAGTGGGAGTACTTCGTTGCGATTGACCACGCCACCTTCACAGTAGACGAGGTAGGCTTGAGCAAGAGTAGTGGTTGTTGATATTGTTGTGGTGATTATTTTTTTTGAATTGATCTTGATCATTTGTGCTCCTTTTCCTCGTTCGGCTATGTACCGCTCTCCTAATTCTGGTGCTTCAATGATGCAAAGTACTGGTTCGTTGTTTTTCCAGAGGGCGATAGAGACTGCAAAGAAAGGGTTTGAATTCACATAGTTTCCTGTGCCATCTAGAGGATCTATAATCCAGAGTTCTTCGGACCCTTTGTCGACCATTCCTGTTTCTTCTGTCAGATAAGACTGCGTAGGGAAATGGGTTTCTAGTTCTTGTTTGATAATCTCATCGGCGATATCGTCGAACATAGATTTGACTTCTTTTGGTGTTCCTCGAGTGATTGGAGGTGATTCACCGAAATGTTTGAGCAGTTTTTGACCGGCTTTTTCTGCAATTGATATTGCCGTTTGGAGTTGAGAGATAGGAGTTGGGAGTTAAGAGTAGGCAGTTCGTAGTTTATATTTGTATATTTCTGTGTTGGCTAGGTTCGTGCTTTTATTTGTAAGTTTATATCGGTGATTTTACGGTGGATAATGGATTTCGTAGCATTTTTCGATACAGCTATCGATGGATTTTATTAATGAGGTGGCTTGTTTGCAGTCTTCGATACATTCGGGGATTACGGTGTATCCTGGAGGAGGTATAGTTGTGGGTTTTCCTGTACATCCAATGAGGAGGAGAGAAATGACCAGTAATGTTGAGATTTTAGAGATGTTCATGTGTTGTTTTAAGTTGCTTATTTGTTTGTATCTTCATTATTTGTGTTCTTTCTTTGGAAAAATAATCTGTGATTCTTTCACGATGATTTGGTGAAAGGTTCTTTGGAATATCGTTCTTTTTGAAGTGGTGTCATTTCTCTGAGCTAGGAGGACCTCATCTTTTGAATTTATTATGATGGCGAATGCGCCGAGAGTGAACATGACGAATGATTATAGGGGTATTATAGCAGATATTCTCCCCCTTGAGTCTTATCTTTTATCTGGTCTAGTACATATCATTTTGGGCTCATAAGCGTATAATAAGAGTAACTATTTATTCTTTATTTTCTTGGTTATGAAAGATGGTTCATGTGGTTCTGTAGGGTGCATTGCAAAGGTTCTCCTTATTGTTGGAGGTCTTAATTGGGGTCTCGTTGGAGCAGGAATGCTCGCTGGAAAAGGATGGAGCTGGGATCTTGTAGCGATGCTTCTTGGATCTTGGCCAACTGTACAAGCTATTGTATATGTTCTCGTAGGACTTTCAGCTGTTGTGTCAATTGTTAGTTGTAGTAAAAAATGTAGTACTAAATAAGTATGCATTTTTTGAATCAAAAAGACCCTTATTTTGAGGGTCTTTTTTGATTTTTACACTTTGAAGTAGTTTCTTTTTCCGTGGTCACTTGTCAGGGGAGGCCTTCCCAGATAGAGTAGCTTGGAATAAGGGGTGTTGTTTTGAATAATGTTATTTATGATTCGATCGTACGAAAAAAAAGATGCTGAGCGTTGTTCTGAAATAATGAGGGCGTGTTTGGATGTGATGGAGGAGTATGAGCCTGATTTGAAAGAGTTGCTGTGTGAGAAAAGAACAGGAGGATGGTTGGATGAACAGTTCCAGAAGTATGACCGAGTATGGGTATATGATCGTGAAGGGATCATATTGGGGTATGCATCTCTAAATGCTGAGACGATAGAAGGACTTTATGTCGATCCTCATTATCATCATGAAAATATTGGAACGACTCTTTATCGGGAATTAGAGCAGTATGCTCAAAAAAAGCTGGAATTTTTGAAAGTAGAGTCGTCTTTTTTTGCTGAATCTTTTTATCTAAAAGAAGGCTTTCAAACCATTGAAAAAGGACAGGTGGCTATGGGGACTTTTACGGTACTATTCATTGATATGAAGAAGGATCTTGTGAACTCTAAATAAGAGACTTTTTAGTGAGGAGGTCGTCTTTTTGGAGAGCTTACATGTTTTTCATCATTCCTTGGCCAGCTTGCCACATGTTTTCTTGGTCTTTCATAAAATTGCTGACTCTCCAGTCCATTTTGATGTGACGTTTTTCAATTGCTTTTCTCAAAATGAGACCGTCCATGCTGGTACAACGACTCAAGGCTACATACATTTGACCATGAGCGAATGTTCCTCGTCCGATATCGACTACAACTCTATCAAAAGTCTTTCCTTGGCTTTTGTGGATGGTAACAGCCCATGCCAGTCGGAGAGGATACTGAGTGAATGATCCTATGGCTTCAGTATCGAGGCTTTGACTGTCAGCATCGTAAAGATAGCGATTGAGGTCCCAGGTGTGAGGAAGCACATCCACAATTTTGCCCGTAGAGAGACGTACCTTCAGCACATCTTGTTCTCGTTCGTCGTCCCAGCCAATAGCTTCTACTACTCCCATACTTCCATTCACCCAGCGTCCTGCTGGATCGTTATTGAGCATCATGACCTGTGCTTTCTTTTTGATCTTCAAGATTTCCTCAGTTGGCAGTTGTTTGTTTTCAAAGCCACCTGTTGCTTTCCCTTCGAAGACGGTCATTTCTCCCTCGAGACGTTGGAGTTCTTCTTGATTGATCTCACGAGCAGCGGCGTTTGTGGTGGTGAGAGTGATTTCACTTTCTTGAGTTTGATAGGTTGGGTTGTGGCGTTGATTGAGATACTGAAGATGTTGATGTCCTACCGTGTTGTTTCGAATACTGCTGAGGAGGTTGATAAAGTCTTGGTCTTGTTGACGATAGATCGTGGTGAGTTCGATATGGTTTATGGTGCCGTCTTGAAAGACATGAGCATCAAAGAAATAAGGGCTCGGATAGACGCTCTTGAACATTTCTCGTTCTTCATCTCCTGATACAACTGGAGGCAATTGGTAAATGTCGCCAATGAAGACCATTTGAATACCTCCAAAGGGAACATATGGGTCTCCAACACAGTTTCTCAAAGCTTGATCCACACAATCCATGAGGTCTGCACGAACCATTGAGACTTCATCGATAATGATGATGTCGACACTATTGATAATATTTTTTAGTTCAGTCGATACTCTCTGATCTTTGGCATCTTTTGGAGTGATGTACGGAGTGAAATGAAAAAATGAATGAATGGTTTGTCCGTTCACATTCAGAGCAGCGACTCCTGTCGGTGCTAAGATCGCCACTTTTTTGTCGGTATTGTTTCGAAAATATTCCAGAAGAGTAGATTTTCCTGTTCCGGCTTTTCCAGTGATGAAGAGGTTTGATTCACCTGATTCGATTCGTTTGATGGCTTGTTGAAATTCGGGATTGAGGTCGATCATAGCTTGTGAGGGTTTAGTTTATTTGATTCCTAGCTGTAAGAGCATAGCATTACTTTCTCTTCACAGGATATTCTTTATAGAAAAGATAATTACTAGAAAAAGACCGAACCCCGAGGGGAACGATCTTAGTCTCTGCTGGTCAGTGAAAAAATTAGTAAACGCCTTCCTTTACGGCGTCTATGGACATTTTTTGATCTTCAGAAGGTTGATGTGCAGGATCGACAAACTTTTCAGCATAATTCAGCTTTATGTCTGGGAAGTGTTCACTAAGGGTTTTTTGTGCCCTTAGGAGCGTTCCGGCTTTTTTGGCTAGCTCGATTTTTTTATTTGAGGCATTGTTTTTCTGAGCGAGCTCGAGTTTTTCCATTACTAGCTTGAGTTCTCTCATTTGCTGCTTTGTCTCTATTTCTTCATGAGTCAGTTTTTCCCTACCAACTGAAAGAAGACGATCCTGACGGCTCATTGCAAATGGGATGTGCTTCAGCACCGCTGAAGTAACTCGAGAAGCAAGGATACTAAAAGCTTCATCTTGACAGTGGCTTGGGATTTTATTTGCATCTTCTCCGGGAAGAATGAACCCGAATTGCTTTGGTTTTTCATTCTTTCCCATGAGGAGATTGAGAGTATTGGTCATTTCATGACCATCTATGCCTTCGAATTTCACATTAGATTCTTGGTGATTTGGGAAGTTTTTGCAACCTGGTCGGCCGCAAATACATCCATTTTCAGAATCTCCATCTCTGATGATGGAATTAAGGATTTCTCCTAGAGTACTCTTTTTAGACTCTTCTTTGATGAGCACACTCAGGTCTTTTAGCTGAGGATAATGCTCAGGTTCGGAAATGATAAAATCTGTGAGTCTTTCGACTTCTGGCATAATCTCATATTGTGCGACGAAGGCCAAAGCGGCTTTTTTTTCCACCTCTAGGGTGGACGAGTCTTGATTCATGATTCTTTTTTCTGTTGTTGTTTTGACCAGCAGAGAGTGAACCCCCTACTGATACTTGAGGTGATAAGGTTATACTTAATCCCTTATCAAAGCGGTTAGCGCTCTATACCAAAAGGTGCAGAAGGGTCCCTGAGTACTGGTCAAAACATACTTTGTGCTGTCAAAGAACGATCTCTGTAATGAGAGAACGCATTGTAAGTGTTGCATCTTTAATTGTCAACTTATTATGTCGACATTGTTTTTGAAGTTTTTTAATTTTCTTTTCGATACTCTTTCCAGAGTTTGGCAAAATGTCCTCCTGGTTCTTTTGAAAGTTTTTTAAAACTTCCTGATTCGATGACTTTTCCTTTTCTTAGTACATAAATGGTGTCAAAAAGAGGAAGAAGGTGTAGACGGTGGATAGAGCTGACAATGCAGCGGTCTTTGAAGTGAGTGAAAAGGTTTCGATGGATTCTTCGTTCGTTGGTGGGGTCGACCGACGATGTTGGTTCGTCGAGAAGAATGATAGAGCTGTTTTTTGCTGCGAAAATCCCTCTCGCGAGTGCAAGGCGTTGTTTTTCTCCTCCTGAAAGATTTACCCCTCGTTCTTTGATATTGGTAGCAATTCCTTTTGGAAGGCGTTTGGCAACTGCTTTGAACTGGGCGAGTTTTATGGATTTTGTGACGTCTTGTTTTTTATGCCGGACACCTGCGGTCACGTTGTGTTCGATGGTGTTTTCGAAAATCTCTGGTTCTTGAGGTATGAGAGTGGTGATTTGTGAAAGAAATCCAATATCTGGCATTTCTTTTTCATCAACAAATGCTCGTACAGACTGAGGAGCGTCGAGCCCCCTGAGTAAGGTCATGAGTGTGGATTTTCCTGATCCACTTTCACCTACGAGGGCAATTTTTTTCCCTCTTTCCAGTACAATATTGGCTTCTTTCAAATGGTGTTTGTGATGTTTTTTGTCTTCATAGCTAAAATTGAGCTGTGAAATATTGATTGTTTTCCAGTTTTTTGGAGTTTTTATGGGGTGGAGTTTCTTAGAGAGCTTTTCGTAATCTGTATTTATTGATTCTACACCTCTGAGATCAGTTGATCCCATTACGGTATTTTCCCATTGCCAGGCAACTTCGAAGAAAGCATGTGTCAAGCGCTCGATATATTGAAACAGTGCAATGATAGATCCCAGCATAATACCTGACCCCAGTGCAGTTTGTTCTGAAATATAGAGAGTCATGAGAACAAATGTCATGATCGAAACACATATCCCAACGGAGAACCATTTCATTTCGTTTACTCTGGCGTTTGTATTGAGTATGGGATACATGTTTTGGATGCGATTGAGGATTTCAGATTTTGCGAGTTTTTCTAATCTAAGAGTGATGACGGTGGTAATGTTTGAAATATAGTCGAAGAGTCCAGCTGCAATGCGGTTGTCGTATTCATTCATTTCAAGACGGTATTTGATGAGCTTCTTGTCGAAGCGATTCATAACAAGAATAATGATTGATCCGAAGGCAAAAGTGAGAGATCCATAAAAAGGCATGAAATAGAGAATAG
Source organism: Candidatus Altimarinota bacterium (assembly GCA_029233985.1). Taxonomy (GTDB): domain Bacteria; phylum Patescibacteriota; class Gracilibacteria; order JAUYGZ01; family JAUYGZ01; genus JARGOK01. The sequence continues at coordinate 356,964 of JARGOK010000002.1, read as the reverse complement.
CGATGAAAGCTGCTGTGATTCTTACAATAATAGCTAGCTTGTCGAATCCGGTATCTGAAAATTCATGCAGTGCTCGTGTGGCTTTGTAGATTTTGTCGTAGGTTTTTCCTGAGTGATTGTCTTTGTGCCAACGAAGAGGGAGTGCTGTTACTTTTTTAAACATTTCATCGCTGAAGTTTTTCTTGATATAAAAAGCGGTTTGTCGTTCCCAAACTCTTCCTGGGCCATGCATTGCCCAAAACCCTATTGGAGTCAGAAGAAACAGTGAAAGCCACATAACAGCATCTTGAAAGGTGTCTTTACCTCCTTCTTGGAGTACGTTAAAGAGTTGAGCCATAATGAGAGGCTCTACCATATAGATGAGATTGCCAACAATGAACATGAGGTAACTCAGCACAAAAATTTTTCGCCGATTTTTGGCGTAATGCCATGCTGTTGCGAGAAGATGGAGGTAAGGGTTTTTCATACAACTATTACAACGTATGTTTCGCGGTTTTGTTACGGTGAGATACATATTACTTCTTATTATTGCTTCAAATTTGCTCTATTTATTGCTACTCTCAGTATCTTGTTCTTTATTTTTTTCTTATGGACCTGAATTTCATGAAGTATCTTGATATCGCTATTGAGTTGTTTCTTTCTTATGCGCCGAAGGTTTTTTTGGCACTTGTTGTTCTTTTTGTGGGATTTCGTTTGGTTCGCATGGCGGTAAATATTTTGAATAAAGCATTGTCACACGAAAAAGTGGATGAGAGTTTGTCGAGTTTTTTAGAAAGTTTGGTGGGGATTCTTTTGAAAGGTCTTGTTTTGATCACAGTAGCGAATATGGTCGGAATAGAAATGACTTCATTTATCGCTCTTCTTGGGGCTGCTGGATTGGCTATTGGTCTTTCGCTTCAAGGAAGTCTTTCAAATTTTGCTGGAGGGATCCTTATTCTTCTTTTCAAGCCGTTTAAGGTAGGGGATTTGATCGAAACTCAAGGTCATCGAGGGCGAGTTGACAGTATCCAAATCGTCAATACGATCTTGCGTACGGTTGATAATAAAATGGTTGTGATCCCTAATGGTGCGATCTCTAATGGAACAGTAGAAAACTACTCTGCACAAGAAACCCGACGTTTGGATATGGTTTTTGGTATTGGATACGGTGATGATATTCAAAAAACAAAAGAGGTCTTACGAGATATCATTACTACTCACGATAAGGTCATTCAAGATGAAGAGCCTTTGATTGTTGTGAGTAATCTTGGTGCGAGTTCAGTAGATATCGAATGTCGTATGTGGTGTGCAAATGAAAACTATCATCCTCTTCGTTTTGAGATGAATGAAATGGTGAAGCTTCGTTTTGATGCTGAAGGTATTTCTTTCCCATTCCCGCAGCAAGATATCCATGTAAATATGAATCCTTCAGCTTTGCAGCAGTCCTCCCATACGAGTTTGAAAACGTCATTTCCTCAGCATTCTGAAAAAATGATGATGCCATCTTCCGACTTGGTTGGAGTAGAAGATGAAGGTTAGACTCCTCCTCTTATCATTTCTCATTTCTAAAGAGAATATCATTGATAAATGGGCTTTTCTGAGCTAAAATCAAGCGCCTGGTCCGATGTGAACCTTCCTCTTTCCATCTATCTCTATCTATTCGAATAAATTTTTTCCCATGTCTCAAACTGAAATTTACAATATTGCTATTGTTGCCCATGTAGATCATGGAAAAACAACTCTCGTTGATGCGCTTTTGAAAGCAACTGATGGGTTTGATGAACGAAAAGGACTGGAAGAACGAGCTATGGATAGTAATGATCAAGAAAAAGAGCGTGGAATTACGATTTATGCGAAAAATGCGTCGATTATGCATAAAGGAAAGAAAATTAATATTGTGGATACGCCTGGGCATGCTGATTTTGGATCTGAAGTCGAGCGTGTGCTCCGTACTGTAGATGCTGTGGTGCTTGTAGTAGATGCGTATGAAGGACCTATGCCTCAAACGAAGTTTGTTCTTCGTAAATCCCTGGAATTGGGACACAAGGTTTTGGTTGTGATTAATAAGATTGATAAGCCAATGGCTCGTCCTGCTGAAGTAGTAGATCTGACTTTTGATTTGTTTGCGACTCTTGGTGCGAATGATGAACAGCTGGATTTTCCATACCTGTACGCTGTTGCTAAGGACGGTGTTGCAGTCAGAGAATTAAATGATGAGCAAAAAGATATCACGCCGTTGATTGATTTCTTGTTGGAACATGTAAAGCCTGCAGATGGAGATCAAGAAGCTTCTTTCCGAATGCAGCCTTCTTCTCTTGCTTATGATGACTATGTAGGTCGTATTGCTATTGGACGGGTGTATGAAGGAGTTCTCAAGATGAATGACAATGTGACAATTATGACTCCTGAAGGTGAAAAGCGCACAGGAAAGGTCACGAAATTGTTTGCTTATGAAGGGATGGAACGAGTGGAGGTGGATCAAGTTGTGGCGGGAGATATTGTAGCTATTGCTGGTATTGCGGATATTTATGTAGGAGAAACGATTACTACTGATGATTCGGTTGAACCACTTCCGGCGATCAAGGTAGACCCACCAGCTTTGGCGATTGATTTTATCGTGAATGATTCACCGTTCGCTGGTCGTGAAGGAGAATTTGTAACGAGCCGACATATTCGAGCTCGGCTTGAGAAAGAATTAGAAACGAATGTGGGATTGAAGATCGAACTGGAAGGTGGAACTGATTCGATTAAAGTGTTTGGAAGAGGAGAGATGCATATCGCGGTATTGATCGAAACAATGAGACGTGAAGGTTTTGAATTACAGATCTCTCAACCTGAGGTGATTATGCAAGAAATAGATGGGAAAAAGCACGAGCCACTCGAAGCAGCCGTTGTAAATGTTCCAGACGAGATGGCAGGTGCTGTTATTCAAGCTCTTGGAAAACGAAAGGGAATTATGACAAATATGAATTCTGATAGTGGAAATACCACTATTGAATTTGATGTGCCGACACGAGGACTGCTTGGATTCCGGTCTCAGTTTTTGGTACTGACGCGTGGTGAAGGGACTTTGTATCATGCTTTTGATCGTTTTGTTCCATATGTTGGAGAGATCTCTAAGAGAACTGTTGGATCAATGATTTCTGGTGAAACGGGTCAAACAATGGCTTATTCTCTTTGGAAGCTCCAAGAACGTGGTCCTCTTTTTGTTATCGCTGCTACAGAAGTGTACGAAGGAATGGTGATCGGTGAACATAATCAAGGGACTGACTTGATCGTGAATCCTTTGAAGAATAAAAAGCTGACGAATGTGAGGTCTTCTGGTGCAGATGATGCCCTTAACTTGATCCCTATTCAGATCATGACACTTGAAAAAGCCATTGAGTATATTGGTCCAGATGAATTTGTAGAAATCACTCCAAAAACTATTCGACTGAGAAAACGACATCTCAAAGAAGTGGATCGGAAACGGAATAAGTAAGAATGAGTCGAACTGTCGGAATGATCGAATTTTGGAACACTTTTTTTTGTGTTTTTGTATGAACTAGTTATTGTATTCACTCTCCTGAATGATATCGTTCATATCGATATAAAGTACGAATTCTTTATCATCATTGAAATAATATATATAATGAATATCTGGATTTAAAAAAGCACTCTGCTTGATATAATTATTCGTATATATAAAGTACTTTCCAGTAGATGGGTCTATAGGAATATGTAATCTGAGTGTGGGGTCAATGTCTGTTGTCTTTTTTGGGTATGATCCATGTATTTTTTTGTGCGCTTGAAGTATCGTTTGAAACTGAATACTGTTATTTAGTATGTTGTATGTAAGCATTGATTTTTGGTAGTGGATTACTGTTTTTCTGAATTCATGAATAATAGCTTTCCCAATGGTATTTTCTGATACGAATGCTGTTACGATGCTTTTTTTAGGTGTTGTTTCGCTTGGATTTTCTAAACGTAACTCTAACTGAGTAATAAACTCTTGAGTTCCGATGAACTCTTTATTTTTTTCTATATCTGTAATATATGCATTCCAGCTATCATTTTTTTTAAATGGGAAATTGAACATCGATAGTATCTTCATCACGCCCATTTTTTTGAGGTTCAGCGTATTTTTATCATTAGTGTTTAGGACAGCTGTGCAATGAGCTGAATCAGTAGATGGAGTATTTAATGTCACTGACGAGGTATTGCTACCCCAAATATCTTTGTTTATGTTTTGGTAGTCTTTTTGTACTATTTCTTTAATGACACTTGTTTGTTCTCTTTTTGAAAGTTCCATTTGAGCAATTTTTTGCTTTATTTGAATGTATTCATTCGTTTCAAAATCACTTGCAGCTATCATTTTATTGAGAAGTGAATAACTTTTTCCCATCATAACTATTCCAATGAGGGTATGAGTATTGTTCACGCTTTTTCCGGTGGCTAAGAGTTTTCCAACTTTTATGCTCTGAATTATTTTATCAATTGCTTGTTTCTTTTTTTCTTTTTGAAAATCATTCATGGCATCTAAAAGAACGATTCTTTGGATATTTAAAAGCCAATTGTAAACACATATATGATTATAATTTTCATTGTTTTCTGAAATATAGGGGGACTGATATGAGGTTTTTTTTGATGCATCGTAAAAGTACTGTAGTGAACTTTTGTTGGCCTCTAGTAGTTTATTTGTGTTTTCTTGATACCAATTATAGTCATTTATACTTCCTGAATACTCCCCAAATGTACTGAGGTCTTTTGATGATGTGATTGTTTTGCTTGAATTTTTTAGTTTGTGCTGTTTTGGAATGAGGTAATAAAGACTGTCTTCGATAAAGGCACTTTCCTCGTAACTTATCGAAATATCATTTGTTATTTTCTCAAGATCAAAAAATGCATTTCTATTCTCGGAAATTTTTTGAACATCTGGGGTGATGAGATCAGTGTACTCTGAAGGAAGTCCATCTGGTCCATATTTGAAATCTTGATAGTGAAGAAAACTAAAAAATATAAAGAAGACTATTGTAATAACACTTGCTAAGAGAACAATTGGGATTGTAAAAGCTAAAATAACGATGTTTTTACTCTTCATCTTTTTAAAGAATGTCTTCATTGGTTGATACATTTTATAAATATATTTTAATACTATACGAGTGGCCTTGAATAATGAAGATATTTTTGGCTGATGATTTTTAGAAGTACTATCATGGATTTGAAACATCATAAGGTTTTAGAAGTATTCTCTGTATACTATGATTACTTCTTTTTTTGCCATTATGAAATTCTTCGCTGTTTTCTTACTGATTTTTCTTGTTTTCGTTGGATTTGAAATACTTCAAACGCGCAAGTTGATCACTATTGGTGTGGGGCTTGCAGAGAGCGCTGTTCCATTTGAACGTCTTTTGCCTGATGCTGAACTTCAGATTTTGGTTATTGGTGATAGTACTGCTGTTGGGACTGGAGCTCAATCTTCTGAGGCATCATTGGCTGGTTTGGTAGGAAAAAAATTTCCTCAGGCTTCGATTCGGAATTTGGGAGTAAATGGAGCGAGAACTGTTGAATTAATTGCACGATTGGAACAGATTCAAGATCAGCACTTTGATATTATTTTGCTGCATATCGGAGGGAACGACACTGTCTACCATACTGATCTGAAGGAATTAGAAAAAAGTATTACTACTGTTTTAGATTTGTCTTTGAAGATGGCTGATCGTGTGGTGCTCACCAGCACTGGGAACGTCGGTACAGCTCTTTTGTTACCTTTTGGGACCCGATCGCAGTTTGAGAGGCGGACACGTCAGGTAAGAGCTATTTTTAAGCCTGCGGCTGAATCACGAGGGATTCATTATTCAGACCTGATGAGAGAAGGATCTGAAGATCCTTATGCAAAGGAGCCTTTGAAGTACTATGCTGCTGATCTTTTTCATCCGAGTGATATTGGTTATCAGGACTGGTTTGCTTTCATCGAGCCAGGACTCGAGGGTATAGTGAAGAAGTAGTATTTCTCACTTTTTTATGAATATGTTTAAGCCAACGAAGGCTAAGACTCCTACCGAATATCTCAAGATGATTGAGGATGATGCACGACGAAAAGAGGTGAAAGAAATCTTTCAGTTCATCAAGAAAACTATTCCAGAACTCAAGCCGTATATTATCTCAGGGATGATTGGATTTGGGACCTATCACTATAAATACGCGAGTGGTAAGGAAGGGGATTGGATGATAATTGCTCTGGCGAGCCAGAAAAGCTATATTTCGGTGTATGCTTGTGCGACTGACAAGAATGATAAATATTTGGCTGAAAAGTATGCTAATCAATTGGGAAAAGTGAATGTGGGAAAGAGCTGTATTCGATTCAAAAAAGTAGAGGATTTGGATTTAATAATACTGAAGAAAGTTCTTTTAGAATCTGTGAAATTAATGAATAAAAAATGATTGCTCTTCTTTCTCCTTCAAAAACGCAAGACTTTGAAACAGATTACTCAGCTGTAAAATCTACTCAGCTTCGTTTTAAAGATCAGAGTTTAGAATTAATAGAACTTCTGAAACAATATTCTCCTGATGAAATATCGAAGCTGATGAAATTGAGTCAAAATCTTTCAGAGCTAAATACAGATCGATATTCATCGTATCAAAAGGATTTTCGTCAGGCAGAAACTCAGCAGGCTTTGATGGCTTTTATTGGTGATGTGTACACTTATATTGAGGTCCATCAATATGATCAGAAAGATTTTGAATTTGCTCAAGATCATGTGCGGATTATTTCGGGATTGTATGGTTTGGTGAGACCTCTGGATCGAATCCAGACCTACCGATTGGAGATGAAAACTGCTCTCAAGAATGACAAAGGAAAAAATTTGTATGCTTTTTGGGGATCAGAGCTGAGAGAAATATTGGAAAAGGATTTGTCTCAGCAGGGTGATCAGGTCATTGTAAATCTGGCTTCGATGGAGTATTCAAAAGCGCTGCAGTTGTCTCAAATACATGCCGAAGTCGTGACTCCGGTTTTTAAGGAAAAGAAGTCTGGGAAGGAGCTATCTATCATTGCCCTATATGCTAAAGAAGCGCGAGGGATGATGACAAATTTTATCATAAAGAATCGATTGCAGAAGCCTGAACAACTCAAGGCATTTGATCAAACGGGATATGTGTACCAAGAGGAGTTATCTGAGAATGGTGAAATGGTATTTGTGAGAGGGCAGTAAGAGGCGGGAATTGGAACTCTGCATGAGCTGAGTGAGCAGGTATAGATCTTTTTTTTCAGAACCACAGATTTCTATTGATTATTATGATGACACAGATTTTCACACAAATTATCTCGTAGTGACGTCGATTTATCGCGTCTTTCCACGTAGGGAACGGGCATGCCTGTTCACTACGGGGAGTGCTTTCATGACCCCCTTCATGATTGAAAAGAAGCTTTATTTTTGCTATAATAAGGGGATTGCCCTGAGCATTTGTATTCCTTATTATTCTCATGGTAGAAGAGGCTAACAAACCTGAAGGAGAAAAAGGAGAGGTCGTGGTTGAAAAAAAGGAGATCCATGATTCTCCTCTTTTAAAGGTCGAGCGTGTGAGTGGACAAGCCCCTCAGGCAGAGCAGATTGTGATGAGTGAGGATACAGTGTGGGAAAAGGTTGCTTTTTTGAGGCTTTCTATAGAAGAGAAGGCATTTATTACCGAAAATATTTTATTGGAGATCGAAAATACTGTTTTGTATTGGGTCTTACTCATTGTTTCGATTGTTATTGCTACATTGGGTTTGCTTCAAAACTCTGTAGCGGTGATTATTGGTGGAATGCTGATCGCTCCATTGTTGAATCCTATTAAAGGGTTTGCTTTTGGGATTACGACTGGGCAGGCGAATTATTTTTGGAAGGCGGCTGTGATGTTGTTTGCGAGTATCGTTGTGGCAATTGGAACAGCTTTTTTTGTTTCATTGATGATTCCATTAAAGATTGAAACCGCAGAAATAGTCTCTCGAATCTCTCCAAACTTGCTTGATCTTTTTATTGCGATCGCTTCTGGGAGTATTGCGATGCTTTCTTTGTATTTTAAAAAACTCTCACAGAGTATAGCTGGAGTAGCTATGGCGGCTTCTTTGATGCCTCCATTGGCGGTAGTTGGGATCGAACTGGCATTACAAAATTATTCTGCGGCTCTTGGTGGAGCTTTTTTGTTTGCGACAAACTTATTTGCAATTTTGGCGATAGGGATCATGATTTTTTTGACCTATGGATTTTTTCCTCGGCATGAAGAAAATAAATCTAGAAGTTTGCAGGTAGTGGCTCTATTGGTTACTTTATTGATTTTTATTTCTTTTCCATTGGTTTCTTCTCTGACAAAAATATCAGATGAGATCAACCTTCAAAGTCGTGCTTCAGAGATTTTTCAAAAGGTGCTCGATGTGCAGTATCAGGGTGCGGTATTGGATGAGCTTCATCTTCAGTCTTTTGATAAAGATTTTGCAAATTTTTCTGGAAGTATAAAGGTTTTAGAAGGGAGTTCGTTTCAAAATGGTGATCATTCAAGTCTTCGGAATGTCTTGAGTCAAGCCTTGGAGAGAAATGTGAGCTTGGAGCTCGAGATTGTTCCGATATTGTCTATTCCTTAGGAATGGATTCTACTGATAAGGATTCCAAAAAATGTGAATTGTCCAGTGAGATAGAGTGTTTCGAGAAGAAAATATTGCCAATTTCTGAGATTAGCGTTTTTTGCCATGGCCGCGAGGACATGACAGCTCCAAAAGAAGAGTCCCAGACTGAGTGAGTAGCTTATTCCATTTAGGATGGATTGATGATCTATCCTGAGAAATTGGTATCCATAAGAGAGGATGGCTCCTTGGAATATCATTGAAGTGAATCCGAGAAGGAAACTTGGGTGCTCACCAAAGTACCCCCATTTGAGATAGAGAGGATGAAAAAGTTTCATATGCCAAATGATGGCGTATGGGAATGTGATGAGGATGTAGCCGAGAGTCCCGTAAAGAATATTCATGTAGAATATTTAGATTGTTTTTTTAGGAAGTAACAAAGAATCAGAATAATTATGAACGCCGTTCCACAGAGGAATGGAATGGTGATGAAGCCGAAATAATCTACGCTGAGTGCAGCACATGGATTTGCTCCAGTGCATTCGAAGGGGCTTTCAAAGCTGCTTTTTTGGAGGGTATAGTGGTAGATCTCTAGGATCAGGCCTGGAATGGCGAGGGGAAGAATATAATGGTGAACGTCTTTGGCTTTTTTTAGAAACCCTATCAAGCTGATGGGAACGATGGGGTACATGAGAATTCTTGCCCAAATACAGAGAAGACAGGGGTCGAATCCAAATCCATATATCCAAAAGGCACCGACCTGGAGGTTTTCTATTGGGTCTCCAAAATTGGAATAGTAGAGAGATCCCAGCATTGCAATGAGGGCTTGGATGAAGATCAAAAGGCGGATTTTGTCGGATTTTGAGAGGCTCATGATGTTGAGGATGAATTGTATGGTGAGGTGTTGTTTTGATTGTATCATGATAGAAAAAGGCAAGGATTATAATCCTCGCCTTTAGAGTATTTCATTGTGTACATGAAGAAATTTTTTAACGTCTTTTTCTTCGTTCGTTTCGGTCTGGCCGCGACTTTCCACCGTAGTTTTTCTTGTATCCTCCTCCGCCACCTCCACGTTGGTACCCACCGCTTCTTCGATCACCACCTCTCCCTCCTCGGCTTCCACCTCTTCCACGACGGGAGTCACCTGATCCTCTTTGATCGTAGCCAGTAGCCTTTTCGTTGCTGACCTTTCCTTCAAGAGGTTTTCCTCGGTAGTTCTCTCCCTTGAAGGTATCGAGGAAGTCTTGGAGACGGTTGACGTCTATTTCTAAGAGGGAATAGAAGTCTTGTATTTGGATGTTTCCGATTTCTATTCCTCTCATTTGAGGGAATTGATTGATCAAGCTGAAGAGCCGCTTTATACCAAAGGCGTCTTTCTTCCCGAGATTGAGAGAAACAGTAGTAAAGGTGAAGTTTTCATTTCGCTTTCGTGGTTCACGATCTTGGCTTTTAGAGCTTGTATTCAGATCAGGAGCGTCTTTGTAAGCCATTAAGAATCGATTGAATTCTGCTGAGACAAATTGTTTGATGAGTTCTTCGCGGCTGAGGTCTTCGAGTTGTTCAGTGATTTCAGCAAGGTATGGTCCTATCTGTTCTTCTTTTACTTCAGTTGTTTTTATTTTTGTAATGAGGCTAAAAAGCTGGCTTTTACAAATATCAGATCCTTTTGGTACTTGAGCTTGGATGAATTTTTTTCCTACTCGTCGTTCGGTAGCCCGTATTTTTCCCACTTCTTTCATGTGGATGATCGAAATAGAAGTTCCGCTTTTCTGAGCTCTTCCTGTTCGTCCACTTCGATGTATGTATGCTTCGATGCTATCTGGAAGCTGGTAATTGATTACATGAGTGAGATCATCTACATCAATACCACGAGCGGCCACATCTGTAGCTACTAAGATTTGGATCTTTTTTTTACGAAACCGTTCCATGACGTTAGATCGTTGTTGTTGAGAGAGGTCACCATGGATGGCTTCAGCACTGTAATGGTTTTGAATGAGTTTATCTGAGACTTCTTGTGTTTCTCGCCGTGTACGACAAAAGACGATTCCGTAAATATCTGGGTTTACATCTGCGATTCTTCGAAGAGCGTGGTACCGGTCGCGGGCGTGGACCATATAATAGAGATGATCGACTTTGTCTGCACCAGTGTTTTCTTTCCCGGCACTGATTTCCTCAGGACTTTTCATGTATTGTTTAGAGATTGAGAGGACACTTTTTGGCATGGTAGCCGAAAAGAGCAAGGTCTGTTTGTCTTCTGGTGTCCCTGCGAGGATTCCATCGAGTTCTTCTTTAAATCCCATATTCAGCATTTCGTCTGCTTCGTCTAGGACGACATATTGGATTGTGTTCACATTGAGTGCTCCTCTGTTGATCATATCGAGTGCTCTTCCTGGTGTTCCTACGATGATTTGTGCTCCATTTCTGAGGTTTCTAATCTGTTGGTCGATCCGTGTTCCTCCATAAACAGCGAGAACCTTTAGATCTTTTGAATATTTGATGAAAGACTCAACGTTTTTTGCGGTTTGCATACAGAGTTCTCTTGTTGGTGAAAGAATGAGAACTTGTGGAGTTTTTGAATCAGCTTCGATTTTGTCGAGGAGCGGGAGAGTAAATGCAGCTGTTTTACCAGTTCCTGTCTGTGCAAGTGCGATGAGGTCTTTTTCGTTTTCTAATATGAAGGGAATAGCTTTTGCTTGGATTGGTGTTGGTTCTTTAAACCCCATTTCATCTAGAGCTTTTAAAATGTTTTCACTGAGTCCAATATTCTGGAAGGTAATCATGAGGGGGAGAGTAACATAAAATGTAAAACTTCTACTGCGCAGCAAGTGCGCGAGTAAAACGTAAAAAAAAGAGGAGAAAACGTAAAATTTTACATTTTAAGTTTTTCTTTACAAAGGAGTGGAGTATAGGGGAAGAAGTGGCTTCTGTAAAGGAAATAAGCTATAATAAGGGTAATATTGATTTTTATTATTTATGCAGAATTCTTCCGACGATAGCTTTTATGGCCTGGGGATTGCCCCTGATCTTCTCAAAAAACTCGATTCTCTTAAATTCACGGTTCCGACGCCTATTCAACATAAGTCTATTCCAATTGCTATCACTGGTGAGGATGTTGTTGGGATTGCACAGACAGGGACAGGAAAGACATTGGCTTTTACTATTCCTTTGATCCAGCGAATGGCAGCGATGAAGAAAGGTGGTTTGATTCTTTGTCCTACCCGTGAATTGGCACTACAGGTGAATGAGACGGTGAAGATGCTTGGACAAAGCTTTGGATTGAAGTCTACTGTTGTTATCGGTGGAGATAGTATCAATCGTCAGATAAGCGAATTAAAAAAGAAGCCTCATGTGATAGTTGCGACTCCTGGGAGACTGCTTGATCATATGCAAAAAAAGACTGTAGACTTGTCTGATGTTGGAATATTGATCATGGATGAAGCAGATCGAATGTTGGATATGGGATTTGAGCCACAAATAAGAAAAGTATTAGCTGCATTGCCAAAAGAGAGGCAAACGATGCTTTTTTCAGCTACGATGCCGGCCAAGATTTCTAAGATTGCTCAAACATATATGAAGAAACCTCTTCGAGTCGAAATCGCACGTGCTGGTACGACTGCTGAACAGATCGAACAGGAGTTGTTTGTGGTTCCACGAAATCAAAAACTGGCTCTTCTGCAGCAACTGCTCTTGGAATATAAGGGCACCGTGTTGGTTTTTAGTCGAACTAAATACGGAGCGAAAAAGATTACTCGTGTGGTGAATAAAATGGGACATAAAGCAGCTGAAATTCATTCAAACCGGACACTTGCACAAAGAAAAATGGCGTTAGAAGGGTTTAGATCTGGTAAATACCGTGTTTTGATTGCGACAGATATTGCTGCTCGTGGGATTGATGTGGATGAAATCGAAGTCGTGATTAATTATGATCTTCCAGATAATTCTGAAGATTATGTCCATCGTATTGGCCGTACTGGGAGAGCTGGACATACTGGGAAGGCGATCTCATTTGCCTGTCCAGAGCAAGGAAAAGATGTGAATGCGATTGAAAACTTGATCAATTTGAGTATTCCTATTTTGCCGTTACCAAAAGATTTGCCTGAACCACCGCCACCACCCCCGAGAAGTTTTTCTCCAAGAGGCGGAGGAGGAAGAGGTCCACGTGGTGGAGGGGGAGGGTATAGAGGGAAAAGTGGAAGAGGTGGGAGAAGTGGTGGGAGGCGGAGATAGATGCTTAGTTGTTAGCTTAGATTGTAGAAGGACAGATAACTCCTAGCCCCTTTGAAAGCTGAATAATTATGCATGGTGTTTTAACTCTTCCTTCTTTTTTACAGGAAGCTTGTTCACCACGATGTCGTAGGCCTGGTCGATGAGGCTTTTGATGAGTTTATTTTTTAGAGAATTGTCCATGATGAGCGATATCCAATGGGTTTTATTGAGATGCCATCCTGGGATGATACTTTTGAAGTTTCTTTTGAGGTCGTCAGCCAGTTCTGGATCGCACTTGAGGCTTATGTGATGAAAAGCAGGCTTCATTTCCCCGCTCATTTTAAATGCTGTGACATTGCTGATGGTAAACATTTTTCCCATAACCTTCATGACCACTGTTTGATTTCCAAATGGATAGGTTTCTTGGACCCCTTTTTTCTTTAGGCAGTAGCTTTTGTATTGTTTGAGCGTCATATCAGGTGATTATTTGTGTTTTTAGGATAACAAAAAAACCACCCATCATTTGGGTGGTTTTTTAAATGATCATTATGCAAGTTCTACATTTGTAGCGCATGGACCTTTTGGAGATTCTCCTGCTTCGAAAGTGACTGTGTCACCAACATTGAGTTCGTTGTAAGTAATACCTACGAGTTCTGAAGAGTGAAAGAACATGTCCTTCTCTTCACCTTCGACAGCAATGAAACCAAATCCTTTGTCTGTCAAGTTCTTAATAGTACCTGTCATAACGTATTGAAAAAAAAATGAAAATAGTGGCAATACGTAGTTTTTTATGTGGCTCGAGAGCTTTATGTCCAAACAAGTATTACTGTTCACCAATAATACACTACATGTTCTGTTTGGGCAATAGAGAAGTTAAAAAAACTTTTAAGAACAATTCTTGTTGGCTGTTTTCTATTAGAATTGCTATTATTTTGACATCTAGGATAAAGATTTTTCAGTCTCTATTTATTCATTATCATTGCTTATGAAGTTTTTTTCTGCCTCTATTCTTCGCATTTTTTCTGTTATGGGTTTTTTTCTGACTGTCGTTTCTTTTATGAATCAAACTCAAGCTGTACAGTTTTCTGATGTTCGTTCTCCTGCACTCGCAGAAGCAGTAGAATATTTGTCTGATATGGGAATCATACAAGGCTACGCTGATGGAACTTTCAAGCCTGAACGGACCATTAATAGAGCAGAGGCCTTGAAGATTATCTTTGAAGTCCGTGGGGGTATGCTCGGAGAAAGTACGGACTCTGGATTTCCAGATGTATCTCGTGATGAATGGTTTGCAAAGTATGTGACTCAGGCAAGGAGGGATAAATTGATTGAGGGTTATGCAGATGGTATGTATCGCCCAAATCAAGCAGTGAATCGTGCAGAGTTTGTAAAGATTGCTATGGGAGCATTGCCGTATTATGGAATAATGAATTCTGATGCAGATCTTTTGAGTCAGTATTCAGACTTGGAAGTGAGTGCCTGGTATATGCCATATCTTTCTTTTGGGCACCGTTTTGATTTTTTAGATAAGTCCGTGAAATTTAAGCCAAGCGAGGGGATGTCGAGGGGAGCTGCTGCATTTATTATTTATCGTATTGCAGAGTTTCATAAGGACTTGAGCTGTGAAACGGATGAATGTACCAGTGAAAGTGAAGAGAATACTCGAATTTCTGAACTGATAGAAGAGTTTGATATTGATCCGGTGAGCACCTATGAACAGAAGAAATATGAGCAAGCTCAGAACGTTCTTCAGGGGATTTTGCAAGAGCGGGATTTAGTGAGAAAGGGGTTTTCTTTAAGTATTTATGAGCAAGAGATAGAGGATTTGGATGGACTTGAAATCACGTATACAAAGAGTTTGCTTCATTATAAAGGGGTTCCTGTCTGGGGTGGTGAAGTGTTTGTGGAGTGGGAAGGGAATGTTGAAAATCTGGAGGCTGATGGAAAAATATTTGAGTTTTTGAATATTGAGAATGTTGAGCCAAAATTAAGTGAATCGCATGTTATGCAAATCGTAAAAAGTAAACATGCCTTGAGGTACAATTACACGGATACTTTTCCGAAGTATAGTTCTGAAAATGTGAAATTGTATATTTACCCTGATTTTGAAGAGAAGACTGCTCAATTGGCATATGATGTTGGATACACTGTTCTTGCAAAGAGTAGGGGTGTCATACCAGAACCAGATAGAGAATTTGTACTCCGTTTTATTGTGGACGCCAATACTGGTGAAATACTGAGAGAATGGGATGATGTTCAAACTTTTTCTGCTCAAGGACCTGGAGGGAATGAAAGTATAGGAAAGCACGAATATGGAACAGATGCCCCTGATTTGAATATTATTAAAAGAGGTGGTGAGTGTGTTTTGGAAAATCGATGGATACGGGTTGTTGATAGTTTGGAAAGAAAAGAAGGTGAAACGATAAAAAAACCTTTTGAGTTTGATTGTTCGGAAAATACAGCAAGAGAAGTGAATGGGGCTTATTCACCAATGAATGATGCTTTATACTATGGGACTGTTGTCAGTGAGATGTATCGTAAATGGTTTAAAAAAAAACCGTTAGGAAGGAGAAAGTTGGTGTTTAAGGTTCATTATAGAGCAGATCCTGATTTTTCATGGTCAAATGCATCTTGGAATTCTAAACAAAAATTTTTTAAATTTGGTGATGGAAATGATCATGTTCATCCTTTAGCTACTGATATTGGAATTGTTGCACATGAAATTGCTCATGGATTTACGTATTTTCAGTCTGGCCTTATTTATGACAATATGTCTGGTGGTATGAATGAAGCGTATTCTGATATGGCAGCTAAGGCTGCTGAGTACTATTTAAAGGGAGAAATTGATTGGTTTATAGGGGATGACTCGAATAAAGCAGATGGTTTTTTTAGGCAAATGGATTTTCCTTCTTTGGATGGATTGTCTATTGAAAAGGCGAGTGATTATACCGACGATTTAGATGTTCATTATAGTAGTGGTGTTTATAACAAAGCTTTTTATTTTTTGGCTTCAAAAGAAGGGTGGGATCCTAAAATGGCGTTTAAGGTGATGACTAGGGCCAATGATAAGTATTGGACAAGTAATAGTACTTTTGATGAAGGGGCTTGTGGAGTTCAAAGAGCTGCACGAAGACTGAGGTATAGTATGAAAGATGTCCAAGATTCTTTTGAGCATGTCGGTGTGACATGTGATAGGGAATTGATGTCGTTGGTCCAATTGAGAGCGCTTCAACCTGAAGATCCAATAGTGCCTGTATCTCAAGTTGAGGAAGGTCCATTCCCATCTGGGTTTGAATTTCAAGTAGAGAGTGTGACGACTTCAAATGCGGCTTCTGAAGACCGCATGACAAATATTGTGGTGAAGGGACAGGGGTTTCCTCGGACTATGAAGTTTTATTCTGAAGACTGTTCAAATATTGTTTTGACGTATCGGAGTGGAATGGAATATCGATTTGGGTGTCAACTAGAAAAGGTGCCAGTATTGCACTTGGATTTCATTGATGAGAGTAATGACGATACGCTCCACAAGTATGAAGGAGGATTGCGTGAAGTGTATTCTGTTAGTGCTACTTTGTATGGAAATGATGAAGTGTTTCTTTATGTCGAAGGGGTTGGTTTGGAGAATATTGATGTCGTGAGCAGTCGGTGTAATGAAATTGAAACGGTCTTGGAAAATACTGAATTGTTGTATTCTGCCACTTGTTTTATTCAAGCGGGATCAGACCCATCATCACTCAATATACGCATTGCTGATGGGAGTTTTGTTTTCTTTGATGAAGAGGTAGAGGTGATGAGTGAAACTCCATAGGGTTTGATTGATTGTGTCAATCTCAAGAATGCTTCTCATCTGATGATGGGATTTATACTCAAGGTGCTTCTTAATTTTTTGTTATGAAAAAACTTTCTTTGTGGCCTTGGAAAAATATCAGTTTGGGCTTTTTGGTGGTCGTAGTGCTTGGGCTTTTGTTTGGTGGGACAGGCGCAGAGTTTCTTGAGAGTGGAGATGGATATATGATGAGGCAATCGAAGAATTTTGCATCTGGTGGTGCTGTTAGTGAGATGGCAATGATGGCCTATGATAGTGATGAGTCTGCTCGTGGGATGATTGCTCCTCCGATGCCTGGAAGCCCTGATGGGGTCGCACCTGGAGTCTCTGAACGTGAATTAATTCGCAGCGGAAACCTGTCTTTGATCGTAGAAGATGTGGAGTACAGTGTGGAAAAAATTAAAATTCAGGTATCTGAGTGGAAGGGGATTGTAGAAGAAGCGAATATTAATCGACTGGAAGACGATCGTCGGTCAGGATGGATGCGTCTTCGTGTTCCAAATGCTGGCTTTGATGATGCTATGAAAGCTCTCAAAGCAGGCGCACTCAAAGTAGAGTCTGAAACAGCTCGTGTCGATGATGTGACGGGCCAAGTGGTGGATTCAAAAGCTCGACTCAATAATATGAGAGCAGAAGAGGCTCAGTATAAGGATATTTTGGCGAGAGCGGTGACTGTAGAAGATACCCTACAAGCGACCCAGTATTTGAATCGTGTTCGAAATGATATTGAGTGGGCAGAACGAAACCTCAAGAATATTACTGAGCGAGTAGCGCTTTCGAGTATCAATGTGAACCTGATCGATGAAGGAGATGTGGAAGTCCTTGGGGTGTACTGGACGCCTTGGCTGAATGTGAAGAAAGCAGCAAGAGGTGCTCTTGAAAATATTACTTTTTCAGTAGATGTCTTGGTGAAATTTCTTCTTAATCTTCCTGTTCTTTTGGTTTATGGGTTCTTGTTGTGGGCATTTTTGAAGCTTGCTATAAAAGGGCTGAAGAAGTCTGGATTGTTGTAATGGATTAACGAGTAAACTCTCGCGGACATACTACTGCGCAACGGTCTTGAAGACAGAGACTGGTGTAAGGACAGTTTGATTGAATGAGGTATTTGTTTGGCGTTGCGCAATTGGTTGTTTCATTGCAGCTGACATCTGTGATTTCTTTTAGTTTGAAACCTTGCGTTTTTGCTTCTGAAGAGACTTCTCTATAGAGGATGTGTTCATCGATGAGTTCAAATTGTGTGGACATAAAGGCATCACGTCTTTTTTGAAACTCTGGACTATCCGAAAGACCTATAGCTGAGCTGAGAAGGTAAATAGAGAGGCTTAGAGAGAGGATCATGAGAGCATTAGCTGCAATAAAGGAAGAAATCCCAAAGAGGAAGGTTTTGAGAAGAAGAAAGACGAGCTTTAGGAAATGATAGATTGTCATAAGGATTGTGCAGGTCAGTCGGTAACTTTTTTCACAGATAAACTTGAGTGCTGACCAGAGTTTTTTAAGGAATTCGTTTTGAGATGTTTTTTTCTTTGCCATATGTATTGTTAAGAAATGGTCTTCATTGTATCGCTTTCGCACATAAGCATCATGAAGTTTCCTTCGCGTTGCGTCTTTTTGATGGCTTGATATGTTTTTCTAAAGTTTGTTCTTGAGAAGTATTTGTTCATAATTGAGGTATTGGGCAAGCTATTTGGGTGAGTTTGGCCTGCTGAATATGAAAGGGTATGATGTGTATAGTTTATCTTTTCCTTTCATGTATGACCTTCTTTTTTAGAGTTTTGATTCTTGTTTTCCTTTTTGGTTCTTTTTCTGGTCAGGCTTTTGCTGGTGATTGTAATAGTAGGACTTTGGTTGATTGGTATGCCACTATCAAAACGGCTACGAATATTCGAGTAGAGTGTGATGATCACAAAGGACCTGTTGGAGAATCTCTTGGAGTTGCCTCTGCAGGGGAGGTTGTGCGGATTATAGAAGTTGATCGGAATGAAGAGTATTTTGTTGTGGAAATGGAGAATGGAAGAGGATTTGTTTACAAAAGTTTTCTTAAGGATATCGTGAAAACTGCGCTTCCACGTCCAATATTTCAAGATTTGAACTTCGATCATCCGTATTATGATGCAATTGCTGAGGTGAAGGAGAAAGGAATCGTGAGGGGAACACCAGATGGAAAAATACATGCTGATAAACCAATTAATCGGGTGGAATTGGCAAAAATTCTTGTAGAAGCAACCTCTGATGATTCTCAAATTTCTTTAGCTCCTCAAAATGAAATTCTTTATAGAGATGTTCAGAGAGGGGCGTGGTATTTGCCATATTTATCTTTGGCCCAACAAAAAGGCTTTATGTCAGGAGATAGCTCTATTGGTTTGGGATTGCCAACGGTTCGTCCTGGAGACTTCGCTAATGGGGCAGAAGTTGCGAAGATGATTGCAGTTGCTTTCGATTTAGATGTTGTTGTTGATTCAGAAGAAGCCTGGTATAGGCCGTATCTAGATCTGCTTCAACAAAAAAATGCTCTCCCATACTCACAGCCAAACCATCGTGTTACCCGAGGTGAAATGATGTTTATGATTCATCAGCTACTCCCTTAATCTATTCTTATGAAACGTTTTTCTTTCCTTGTTGCCTTTCTCTTCCTCTTTTCTTTGACGGCTTGTATGAAGGTACCTCAAACTCCTCAAAGCACTGATGATGCTCACATACCTATTAGTGAAATGAGCTATGATATGGATAGCTGGAAAACACTCATTTTAGATAGCTGTTTGTCATTTAGTGATGGTTGTAATACCTGTAATCGCCAATCTGGATCTTCTCAAGCTGCTTGTACAAGAAAGTTTTGTCAGGAATATGAAAAACCGAAGTGCTTGGATAAGGAAGTTTAGAGCTTTTTAGCAAAAAATTTCATACTGGAACTCATAAAAACAGCTAGTCCAGATGCAAAGCGTTCGTAGTGGGTGGTGAATTCAGGATTTTCGATATACAGATCCGAAAGACCGACATAGGTTTCTTTGTTGCAGGGGTAAAAATTTTCAACCCAGGCGTGATGGCGTTTTATGACGGCTTGAACAGTATCAGAATTTGGGTCTGTTCCGATTAGGTTTAGCATTTCTTTATTGATGGTTTTGCCTTCATCTCTGATGGCTTTCCATTGTCCTTTTGTCATGTTTCCCACTCGATTTTGAGAAGTCTCAAACATCTCACCGTATTTTTCTTTGGCTTCTTGATTGTATCGTTTTGCTTTCTCAGCAGTGAATCCTTCATAGAGTTCGGCATCCGTGACTAGTTCTTCATCTTCTTGGAGTGTTTTTATCGTCTTGTCTATTGTTTGGACTAATTGTTCGGTCTTTTTTTGTTGCTGGAGGAGAAACTTTTTTTGTTCATGAAGGGCTTTTTTTATGTCAAAATCTGGGTCTTCCAAGAGTTGTTTGATTTCTTTAAGGCTAAACTCCATTTCTTTGTAGATCATGATTTGTTGAAGTTTGAGGAGATCGTCTCTGTTGTATAATCTATATCCGGCATCTGTTCTTTGAGTTGGTTTTAGTAGACCCATCTCATCGTAGTGGTGGAGGGTTTTTATGGTGACTTTGACGAGATTTGCGAGTTGTTTTACGGTATAGGAATTCATATGCTTTGAATAAGAGGCTCTTGTAGCCTTATTTTGAGGGATCCTGTAGGGGGAGGGTCAAGAGAGATTTTACATTCCGTATCCACTCCAGCTGAGATATCCACCTGCCACTAGTGCGATGATTCCAGATATTTTTATCCAACTTGGATTGTTGAAATTTTTCATGAGGTCTCTGAGGACTGTTTTTGAGAGGAGCATGATGGATACCCCTTCTAGAATAAGTGCCCATCCCATGAGGCTGATGATGATTTCAGTTGGAGTATTCCAGAGGTTGTGAGAGAGGACTATAGCGAGACCAGCAATGGTTTCGAGTATAGAATCGAGGAATAAAAAAAGACCGTCATTATGGAGTTTTTTGAAGAGGTCGATATACCATTTTTCCTTGATCAGAAAAGAGAGAGATAGGAGGACCATAAGAGGCCCCATGAGTTGAGCGAGAAAAAGAGTGGTGGAATTCATGTGGAAAGATTATGAAGTATTAAAAATATCTTATGTCAAAAATGGCATACTTGGAAAAGAACGAGCTTGTCAGATGGTCTTCAGGTTTGTTTGGAGAGTGTATTTATTTATTTTTTTTTGGCACACTTAGCACTATATAAGAGTAGGTTGTCTTGTGTTTTTCAATAAAAACTGCTAAAATTTTTGCTTAAAAATAATTGGAAAAAAATATGAAACGCCTTGATGAAAACGCTGAAACTCCAGATGATGTGATTCGTTATTTAAAGAGCCGATCAATTCAAATGTTGCGATTTGGAGCCGTTTTACATCAGATTGAAGTGAGAGAAAAGATTTTTGTCGCTCTTTTTTCTAAAGGTAATGAGGAATTCCAAACTGTGTATATTCCAGTAAAAGAGAGAGGAAAAAGTGCTTATGTTGCTGAATTTGAGAAACGAAATCTTTCTGTTTTGACCTCAAAGGAGTGTCAACTTGTGAAATTTCTTGAGGTAAAAAAAATTCCACATATATCATTTGAAATTGAAGATTGTCAGGAATACCGTATGATTCAAGAATATTACGGAGATTATATAGCAAAAAGATCAGGAGCTTATCTTATGGATCATATTGATGAAGGGAGAGCTCTATTACAATGGATAGGTGCATCAGATACAGCACATCGTGCTTATTGTTTGCATCCCTTACTTCAATCGGATAATGACTTGTCTGATAATTTCAAACGAGATTGGACTGAAGTGAATCCCCAAGCTTTATTAGCTGCGATGGAATACCGAGCTATTGCTAATGATTATTTATCTCAGAGGTCGATTTTATCTTTAGATGAGGTTAAACTGTCTGTGCTAAAGGATGTGAATGATATGCTTATTGCCGATAAAGTACAAAATAGAAAAGACTTTGAAAAATATCATAAAGGAAAACATACTCGTTCAAATGAATTAGAAATTTACTTTAAAAATTGGTTAGAAATTCTTAAGGTATCTGAAGATCAATATCAGCACTTTGTTGAAAAACTCTCTGTAGAACCAAAAATAGTTTATTTGTAGATCAATTTATTATTTTTTTTATCGTATTGATTGTCCTCGTCGTTACCTCTTTTCCAAAATTCTTATCCAAACAGGCCATGAAATCGACCGTTTTTGCTTTATTGGTATCGATGACAGAGAAGAGGAGCTTGTTTTTTATGCCGATGAGCTCGACATTGTCTTGTTTTGGTAGATCTGATAGTTGAATGGCTGTTTTTAGGAAGGTGACATAGTGTTTGACGCCTTTTTCTGGAGATATATCTTTGAATGGATCTGGAGAAAGCGCATTACGGATGGTATCGAGATCGATGACTTGAATCGCTACAGTGAATCCAAAGGTGCTTTCAATCCCTTCTTCAATGTTTTGTTTGAGCTGTGTTACATTCTTTTTGCTTTCAAAGACAGCATTCCCTGAGGCGAGGACCGTCTTGATATTTTTACAGCCAAGCTTTTCGAGCATTGTTTTGAGGTCTTTCATGAGGATCTTTTTGTGACCTCCTACATTGATTCCTCTGAGCAAGGCGACGTAGTGATTCATAGATGTGAATTATTTTCTGATGCTAGTTGGTGTGTATTTTTTAAAGTAATGACTTTTGTCAACTTTTTACCGCGTTTGTTTTTTTGAAATTTGTTTTCTTCTGATGAGAAGAAAAATGATGAAAAGAGTATCAGAAATTGAAACTGCAGATATATAAAAGAGAGTAAGGGTATTGTAATGCTCAATTGCAAAGATCGAAAAGATATTTGCAAAAGCAAATAAAGTCCAGCTGAAGGCATTTTCTTTCCAGGGGGATGAATATGATTTTCTGAATGTTGGGATGTATGCCGCGATATCGATTGTTGTCACCATAATGAGTGCTAAAAGTGGGTGTTTGAGAAACCACCAAATACCAATAGCGCTCAGAGCAATCGTAAGAACAATAATATCACTTCTCGTGATGTTTTTGTCTCCTTCTCTTAAGGAAAGAAGAAATACTGTCAATACACATGCTGTACCTAGAGACAAAGAAATTGCTCCAGTGATTCCTGCACCGCCAATCCACATCCCAGCTGTTGCTGTTCCTTGTGTTATCGTCCAAATGAGCCATGTGAAGGTATGAGGCTGTGATTCTTTTTTGAAGACACTTCTGAGGTATGGAAAAAAACCAATGAGACCAATGATGAGCGATAGGATTGCGAAGATGATTTTTATATTCATATTTTGGGTTTATTGGAGCGTGATTTCAACTTTTACAGTGTCTCCGTCTTGGAGCTGTTCTTTTTTTCTTACCTCTGCTTTTATCGGGAGGGAATAGGTGCCCTCTTTACTGGGGAAAATACTTGTTTTCCATGTTGTTTTTCCGATAGTTGCATGTACGTATACAGACCCAAACCCTACGCGAGGTTCTACAAATCCTTTGATTTCTTTGGATAGATCTAATGGAAGAGTAATGAAACGCCAAGCGGCTTTTTCGGCTTTCCAAATAAGCATTTGTTCGGTGAAGATAAAGGTTGGGTCCATGAGGATTTATTCAGAAGTTTCACACCATACAGCGAGTTCGTTTCCGTTTGGGTCTGTAAACTGAAAGCGTTGGCCACCTGGAAATGAAAAAATATCCTTTGTGATCTTCCCACCAGCTGTCATGACGGTGTCTTTGGCTTTTGCAAGATCGTCATGATGCAGTATAACGAGTGTTCCGCCAGTATTTATCGAGTCTGTTTTTTCAAATCCACCTTCGACGCCACTGTTTGAAAAGGCAGTGTACGTTTCCCCATAATCAGTGAAAGACCAGCCGAAGGCTTGTGTGTAGAATTTTTTTGTTGTTGGGATATCTGTAGCTGGGAGTTCGATGTAGTTGATATGGTTATTGTTCATGAGAAAAAATTAGGTGGCACTATAATGTGATTCTATCACACCGTTTTTGTATTCTTTTGTTTTCAGTAACTTGAACTTAGGAATTTTTTTTATGTTTTGAAACAAAGGAATTCCATCCCCTAAAAGTATGGGCATGGTGAAAAGTATACATTCATCGAGATGTCCTTTGTTTAGAAACTCTGTTAGGAGATTTGGTCCTCCAACGAGCCAGATATTTTTGTGGTTTTTTTTATCCAGGTTTTTTAAAAATTTTGTGACACTTTTATTTACAAAAGTAATGTTTTTTGCAGAAAGCTTGGCTGCATTTTTTGAAAAAACGAAGTTGTATTTGCCATCATAGCTGTGTTGGAACTGTTTATAGGTGGTGTTTCCTTGGATGACAGTATCAATACTGTCGATGAATTTTTGATAGCCATAGTCTTCATTTGGGATCTTGTTGAATGAGTCGAGCCATGCGATTCCTCCATCTTTAGTTGCAACAAATCCATCTATGCTTTGAGCGATGTAAAGAGTGATTTTCATAGAATGAAGTTTTGGATGAAAAAACAAGTGAGCCTTCTCTTGTTGTTGAGCCTACTTTTTCAAAACCATCTTCTGTTTTGATATTTGAATATGCTCTGTGTTCCTCATCATATTCGATAAAGGTCTATGAGAGGGTTCTTGTGTGAGAAGATTTTTTTCTTAATGCTGATGAGAGCTTGATGTAGTTGTTTTGATTGTTTTTGAGCAGAATTTTTTAGTTATCCTTTATCCAAAAAGCTTCTGAGCATCCAAGCTGTTTTTTCCTGGTCAGAAATTCGTGTTGTGAGGATGTCTGCTGTTCCTTCATCTCCTTGATCTGTAGCCTTGATTAAAAGTTTTTTTGTGAAGCTGATGATTTTTTCATGGTCTTGTAGAAGCATCTCTACCATTCGTTCTGCAGATTGTTTTCCTTGAGGTTCAGTGATGATACTTAATTGGGAATATTCGGCATATGTTGCTGGAGCAGGAGCTCCTAATGCTCTTATTCGCTCGGCAATACCATCATTTGCCAGTGCGAGTGCTGTATATTGTTCTTCAAACATGAGGTGAAGTGTCTGAAAAAATGGTCCGGTCACATTCCAGTGAAAGTTTTGGGTTTTGAGGTAGAGGGTATAGGTACTTGCAAGGAGTTTTCCCATGTCTCCAATAATATTTGTATGTGCCATGGTATGTAAGGTAAAGAAATAATGAAAAGATATTTTTCATTTATGATGTGTATGTGTCAGGATACTCTTCTTTGACAGAATATCAAACTTTGATTCTTTTAGATGTTGCGTGAGTTACGACCATTTAATGGATGTTTTTTTTACACTCTTCAAAAACTCATTTGTCTGGCTAAAGTGTTTGTTTCCAAAGAATCCTGTGTAGGCTGAGAAGGGTGAGGGGTGAGGAGAGGTGAGGATGTGATGTTTATTTGAGTCAATACTTTCTCCCTTTTTTTTTGCGTAGTTGCCCCAGAGAAGAAATACGACGTGATTTTTTTCATCAGAGATTTTCTTGATCACAGTATCAGTGAACTGTTCCCAGCCTTTTTTTTGATGAGAACCAGCTTCTTTGGCTTTTACGGTGAGGGTTGCGTTTAAGAGCAGGACTCCTTGTTCTGCCCATCGGTCAAGGTTTCCAGATGTTGGAGTGGGTATATTGAGGTCTGATGAGAGTTCTTTGAAGATGTTTTTTAATGATGGAGGATTTCGTATCCCTTCGTTTACGGAAAAACAGAGGCCGTTTGCTTGGTTTGGACCATGGTAAGGGTCTTGTCCGAGGATGACGACTTTTACTTGGTCAAATGGGCAACGATCGAAGGCTCTGAAGATATTTTTTTGTTCAGGATAAATGGTATTGCTTGCGTATTCACTTTTTACAAAACTTGTGAGTTCTTTGAAGTAGGGTTTTGCAAACTCTTCTTTGAGCACTGTTTTCCAGGAAGGATGAATATAAAATTTTGGCATTAATGATGGTTATTTCTTGTATTTTTTTGGTACACCCCATTGCCATCGAGGTTTTTCTCCTGTTTTGTAACAAATGGTGATCAATATACCAATCATGATCAAGAGTTGTGGGACGAATGACATGATGGCTTCATTTTCTGATGTACTGTAGCTGAAGATTCTATAGAGATTGAGAAGGACTGCTCCAATGAAAATCACGAGAACCATCCATCCCTGCCATTTTGCTGGGATCCATCCGTATCCGTAGAGTTTTGCGCGGAACCAATATCCTTTGGGGTTGTCTTTGAGGTATTTGATATGAGATGTGAACATATGAAAGGAAGAGAGATTATTTTTCTGGATACCAATTTAATTGAATCACTTCGATACCTGAGCCCCTTTGGTTTATCAGTTGCTTGAACTTTGAGACATCACTCAGACCGTCTTTTCCTCGATAATGGTAGGGGAGGACTTTAGCAGGTTTGAATTCAAGAACTGTTTCTGCTGCTTCTTCTACAGACATTGTGTAGGGGAGGTTCATACATACAAAAGCGATATCGATATCGCTCAGTGCTTTTACTTCAGGAATACCAGAGGTATCCCCTGAGAAGTAGACCCGTTTTCCTGCTTTTTCAAAGACGTATCCGTTTCCAGCTCCTTGAGGATGAAAACTGTCTTCTGAGATTGGGAGATTGTACATGGCTATGGCATCTATGGTGAAATCATCTATTTCTGTTGATTCCCCATTGGCCAAAACAACTCGATTCCCTGGTAGGTCTATTTCTAGCTGGTCTCCGACAGACTGAGGAACTATCAGTACAGTTTCTGGAGTCAGGAGCCCTCCGAGGGTTTCTTCGCTCATATGATCTGCATGCGTATGTGTGATAAAGACGATATCTGGATTTGGCTGATCTTTGTATGCTGAAAGATCACCTACAGGATCGCTGTAGACTATGGTTTCTCCCCAGTGTATTACTGCTGAGGCATGGGATATATATGTGATGCGAATATCTTCATCGATGACTGTTTCTTCAGATTCTGCTATTAATGCTTCGTTTTTTTCTTTTTCTTGGCTTGTAATGACTTCTTCATTTTTGTGCTTGTGTGTGTCTTTGTGATGATGCTCTTTGTGGTGTTTTTTTGACCCACATGCTGTAAGAGAAAGAATCAATGAGAGACAGAAAAATACTTTGAGTGAGGTTTTCATATGGTCGTATAAAGAGACAGTACTCTCAAGGTATCATATTGTTTGTGAGCAGAATATCTTGAGGTGTTATTTGAAGATTTACTCGTGGTATTATGAAGGTAATTAAAATCGTTTCCATGCAAAAATCATTCTTTACTGCTCTGAAAGTTTTTCTTTTTATCATTGGGAGTGTTTTTTTCATTGTTTTGTATCGATTCTTTACTGCTCCATCTCTTCCAGAAACTGAGATTATACAGAGACCATTTGTTCCAGAGGTGGAGAAGATTGTTGTGGAAGAGTTTGAATCTCAAAGAGAAGAAAAAGTGATTCAGTTGGAGCCAATTCCTGGAATATCTGATCCTCTAGTAGCTGAATTCTTGAGAGATCAGGGACATGAGAGTCTTTGTCCTCAAGAAGGGTTTCGAAATATATGGGATGAGAGTGATAATAGGATTCTTGGAGGTTATCAGTGTACTTATAAGGGTGAAAAACTCGGTGCACTTCATAGTGATGACTGCAAGGAGAACTTTCAAGATGAGTTTGTTCGTCGAAAATATAATATTGTGAATGAGTGTTTGTACGCTGATGGAGAGCTTGTATCTGAAACTCCTCTCCGACATGCGTTATTTGCAGGAGATTTTGGTGGTCCTGAATATAATATTGAAGGACTGAATCTATTTACGAGCGAGATCTTGTTTGAATGGCATCGATTTATTCGTGATAATCATTTGTATGTGTTGATTTCTGGCAATGCAGGTTGTGGCGGTTGTTTGTGGAATGGTCCTTACCTCGTCATTGAACTCGATACTGGTGAAGTACAAAAAAAGTATTATGATTTCCCCTATAATCCTTATGTGTCTTTTTCTCCAGATGGTGACAAGATGATCTCTATCTCGATGTCAGATCAATACACCTTTAATGTGGATGATCAAAAACTCTTTCTTTTGGATATTCCGACAGGAGTTACTCAAGAGATTTATACGGTGCCGTCAGATCAGTCTTTGATTGGTATAGATGTTTTTCCATTTTTTGTTTTGGATGCTATTATTTGGGATAGTAATGACGAAGTTCGCATAGCCCAGATCAAAAAAACTGAGAATACGGACGAGTATGTGAGAGGGTCTGCCGATATGAAAGATCCTTCTGAAGCAGATTTTTATAAGCGATATACCTTTCTTGGGGAACCGGTTCAGGTTGATTCGCGGTAAGATTCTTGAATTTTAGGAGTAGCTGTATTTACCGATTTTTTTTATTTCACTGGAAAGAAAACACTTGTTTTGAGTTTTTCTTCAGTGACCTCAAAGGGACTGTTCCAATAGTATTCAAAGGGGTATCCCTTTCCTCCTGTTTTTTTTGCTCGTACTGTCATGCTTCCCATTGACCAAGCGTTGCCAAGATAATCGTATGATCCTTGATGTTTGATTTCTAGCATCTTTCCGTTCTTTATTTTTCCTCTCACAAAATGATCTGGAAGGGTGATATCTTTCAGCTTCTCATCAGATACTGCTGCTACGTATGTAAACATCTTGTTTCCTATATCGGATTTTTCGTACACACTGATCCAGTGTTTTGCAGATGTTTTGTTTTTCATAACTACGAAATCAACAAGCTCTCCAAAAGCCGCTTGCATGTCTTTTGGCATGAGCTTCATGGTTGAGGTTTTTCTGATTCCGATATATGAAAACCCTTTGTATTTTTTTACTCCCATATTGGTTGTTTTTGCCTTTATTTTTCCGTCTTCTGCCATCGCTTTGAGCATTTTGAGACCTCTGGCATAGTCCATCTCTATCCATGCTTTCATGGATTTTATCATGAAGAACAAATAAAAAGGCATGCTCGAGTCTAGAGACCAGGTGACCTTGATCCCTTTTTTTACTTTTTTAAACTCTATTTTGCTTTTGGCATGAGACTTGAATGGTTTTTTGAATTCTAGATCATAGGAAAAGCTGTTTTTCCCAATTTCACTGATTGTGTTTGTCCCAGACCCTATTATTTTCCCATCCCAGCTCATTTTGTGTCCTATTGTGCCAGGTTTTCCAGTTGTTTTATGTTTTACTTTTGGTTCTACAATGGTCCAGGGAGACCAGGTGTTCCATTTTTCGAAGGTTGAGATATAGGATTGTATTTTTTTGAGTGATGCATTGATGACAATGCTACTTTTGACATGGTATTTCATGGGTATTGTTTAAATGAAAAGTCCTCCTTCTTTATGAGGTTGTTTTTGAATAGGAGTAAGAAATAATGAGAAAGACTAAAGATATGAGTGCAGGTGCGAATTCGCCATCTTGTACCATGATATGAGCTGCGGTACCGAGAAGGAGGAGATAAAAGAATCCTGCATATGCGAGTTGAGTTAGAATTCCATTTTTTCTTATGAGAATAGTTGCTACTCCCAGTATTTTAGCGGCTGCTAATGGATAGATGAGATAGGTGGGGTATCCTAGCGATGTGTATGCTGCAATCAACATGTCATGTTGAATAATATACATAAGAGCTCCAATGAGGTTCATGACTGAAAAGAGTCCCGTTGAAACCCAGTAAATAATGGTATTTTTATTTTTCATAATTTAGTATCTATATACTAGGATCACGATACTCCATTCTGATTTGAACGGAAAATATTTTATATAGAGCATGATACAATGGTGATACTTTTCTATTTGATATGAATATAATTTTTCTTAGAAAGTACCTTCAAATTGCTGTGTACTACATTCTTCCTGTTTTTCTCCTTGTTCTTTCAGTTTCACTTCAAAATGGTGATGAGTTTTTTGAGGAGTTGGGTGAGCCCGCTTTGAAACTTTTGATTTTCATATTGTTTCTGACTCCTATTGCTCAAATATTGGATTGGAAGATTTTTCATATTTTGAGAGCTTTGAGAAGAGAGTTTGGCGTTGCGTCTTTTTGGCTATTCTTTTTTCATGCCGTTGGTCTTATCTACACACGAAGACTCACTGATATTGCTGAATATCTTTCTCCACAGAGTTATTTGTTTTGGGGTGCTTTTGGGGGAATTGGTATGCTGATATTAGGTGTCACCTCAAATGACATGTCGGTAAAATTTTTCCGAAAAAATTGGAAGCGCCTTCAGTTTGTGGCAGTGCCAACCTTATTTTTCTCTCAAGCCCATGCTTCTATAGCTGATAATGAATCGATTCTTCCTGCTGTTGGTCTTTTTTTACTGTACCTAGTTGCTCGATTTGTTGGGAAATATGTTCAAAGAACACGACGAAAAAAGCCTCGTAATACATGAGGCTTTTGAGAGATTTTTTATAGTTCTTGAAGTTCTTTGAGTACTCCAAAGAGATGATTTATTCTTTCACTTAATATTTCATCGTCTTTGTGAAGCAAACTATCGAAAAGTTGCATGTCTTTCTCTAAAAACTCATTGTCTTCACAAACAGCGACGTTCATGGCTCCTCCTTGTACTCCGACTCTTTCCAAGAGGGGATATTGTGGCGAGTCTTTTTCATTTTTTTCATGTCGTTTTTGGAAGTGGAGTTTGCTCTTGCAGATGAGAATGGCGAGATCGAGGACACGATGAAAGGGGAGTTCTTCTGAGACGCTCGACCATTTTTTCCCAGTATGACGCCAGATCTTTGCGGAGTTTTCCATCCCTCCTCTTGTATTGATTTGTGCAAGACCGAGTGAAAG
Organism: Candidatus Altimarinota bacterium; assembly: GCA_029233985.1. GTDB lineage: Bacteria > Patescibacteriota > Gracilibacteria > JAUYGZ01 > JAUYGZ01 > JARGOK01. The sequence continues at coordinate 326,631 of JARGOK010000002.1, read as the reverse complement.
GGCGACAATGTCAGATTTCCCAGCATACCTCCCATCTATTTTATTGTATTCATCGGAAATGATGACTGGCTTGTGCTTGAGTTGAGTGGGGATTTTCATTGTTATTTATTTAGTAATTTAATAAATTGCTAACTGCAATGAAGATACTCTTCCTGTCCAGTTGTCGCAAGAGAAAATTTTGATGGGGTTTGATATGATGGAGCTATCTTAACAAAATACTATGAAAGTACTTCGAATTCTTGGCGCAATAATTCTTGGTGTTGTTGTTGGGAGCATTGTGAATATGGGACTTGTCACGCTTAGTCCGATGTTGATCCCACTTCCTGATGGGATTGATTCCAGTACTATGGAAGGTCTCAAGGCTGGCATGAGACTTTTTGATCCTCAGCATTTCGTCATGCCATGGCTTGCTCATGCACTAGGGACATTAGTGGGTGCTTTTATTGCTACTCAAGTAAGTCAGAACAAAACATGGTGGTCTGCAGTTGGTGTTGGAGTCTTGTTTTTTTCAGGTGGTGTTCTGATGGTTTTTCAACTTCCTTCTCCAGTATGGTTCAGTGCTATTGATCTCTTATTCGCATACTTTCCCATGGCATATCTCGGATATCGATTGGGAAGTAAGAGTACAGTATATATTTTATAGATATTTTTCAGAATGAAGTATTCCCCCACAGATAGTGCATTTATGAGTTCTAAAGATTTTTTTGAAGTGAATAAAGGATACTCAAAGAAAGTTTTTTTAGAGATTTACCCAACACCACTTCTCCATTTGTTTTGTACTGCGCGTGATAGTTTTATTATGGCTCTGAATCTAGATTCTACATGTCATCGACAAGTTTTTGGGGTCGGAAGAAGTGAAGACAATGAGGTTTTTATTCCTGATATTAGTGTGTCTCGTTTTCATGCAGATATTTCTTATTCTAAAGGGAATTGGACAATAGAAGATAAAAACTCTTCAAATGGTGTTTTTATCAACAAGGAACGACTTCCATTGGGACAAAGAACTGATTTGGATGCCAATGAGAAAAGTATACGCCTTGGTTTTGGAGATCAGATTGTTTGTTTTTTTTGTACAGCAGATCAAGTCTTTACACATTTCTTTTTAAAGAACCTGAGTAGAAATCACAAAAGTGGAAAGATTCCAGTATCAAGTACAACAGATACCACTGCAAAAAATACGATTCCGAAATCTGAAGAAATAGAACAGTGGAAAAGAAAAATGAGAGTTTAAAGAAATTAGCTTTATCTATTACTTCATTTTTGTCATGATCTGACTTCCAGTGAAGGAGTGTTTGCTTTTGTGTATTTTGCTACATCTAAGAGTGCCAAAAGCTATTTATCCAGCCGTTTTCTTGTTTGAATATACAGCTGTTCAACTTTATTCCTCGCCCAGGGTGTTTTTCTTAAAAACTTCAGAGAAGAATTGATGGAAGGGTCTTTTTTAAAACAATTGATATTTATTTTACTAGCAAGATATTCCCAACTATATTGCTCTACTAAACACTCGACAATATCTTTTAGTTTTATCCCATGAAGAGGATCGTTTGGTTGGTCGTTTGGAGTTTTTTTGTTTGTGATCATTCGGAGAAGTAATGATTTGATGAGAAGAGTTATTTTTTGTAGTCGAAGGCAGCTCCTATGGAAATCCCTAAGGCAATACCTAGGCCTATTCCTGTGCTCGATCCATTGCTTCCAAAGATTAAAGGCCCCAAAATAACGCCAAAAACAACTCCAAATAGAACTCCATATGCAATAGCATTCATTTTCTCTTCTTTTTTCTTTCTATTGTTCATATGAGGAGGTTGAAAACGTTAACACTTATAGAAGTGTAACACAGCTTCATAAACGATTTTTCTTAGTGGATAGAGATTTTAGAATTTTTCAAGAAGGGTGGTGTGTTATTTTGGACTTTAGTAAGGCTTGTTTTTTGTGTCTTGAGAAATATTTAGTATATTTTTCTTTTCCTTCGTAAAAAAATGAGCATATTATTTGATTGTTGTTTATCGTACAAAAGATGGGATTAAAAAAATCTAAAAATGAACTAGAGACATATTGTCCTAAAAGTCATAATGACTGGTGTAAATGGTTGGAAAAAAACCATCATCTCAAAGAGTTTGTATGGCTTTAGAACTTATTGTATAAAAAAGCTTTTAAACATTAGCTCTTCACTTTCTTGAAGATATATCCAGACGGAGATTGTGTATAACCAATTCCTCGTTGGATCTTCTCTAGGTATGCTTTTGTTATCTTTACCTGTTTCTTGTGGATGAAATACGAATTGAGGTTCTTTTCGCTAATCGCATATTTATCATCTGACTTTCTATTGTACACCGCGACAAACTCATAGTCTGGATCAAGAAAAGCCATACTTGCATCCCCGTGGCTATTGTTGGCAACTAAAATACCCCCTTTTTTTAGGTATTTTTTACAGGCTTGAGATATAAATCCTGCATACTGAGATATCAAGAGATCAAATGAGTCTTTCTGCTCTCCAAAGTCTTTGTAATAGTCCGAGAGATGGAAGGTCACCGTGGGTTCTTTCTCGTACTTCTTTCTTGTGGTTATGTATTCAAGCACTTCTGTCTGATCGAAAAATTTTCCAGCTGCCTTATATGAATCAACATAGACAAGATGAGGGAAAACAAAAGAAGGAGTGATGTGCGTAAAGCTCCCTGGATAGAGAGCGCTCTCGATCGAATACTTCTCATTCAATGCAGTGAACAATCCGATTCGCTCATTATCCCGATCTGAATGATATTTATTGTACGCCGCAAGTGGATCCTGATTTTTCATATGAAGAAATGTCGTGGGTAGTTTGAATAATTACTCCGAGTATAGCAAAAGTTCGAATCTGCTTTGGAACCTCAAGCCGGATACGCTCAAAAATCCTGAATTTAGCGAGTGTGATATGAATTTGAATGGCTCCGAGGGCCGGATTCGAACCGGCGACCAATTGATTAACAGTCAACTGCTCTACCGCTGAGCTACCTCGGAACGGTTTTTGCTTATAGATATAAGCCAATGAAGTCTACTATAAGAGGCTCTTTTGCTGCAAGATAAAAAGTTTAAATTTATCATTTTGACTGAAATGTGATGGATCGAAAAAATCTCTTCTATAAGCATGTTGTTTTTAATAACAGATGATTTATCTAGAAGGTTTTGATAGAGATTCCCCATTTCGCCCCCCTCCAAAACCCTGCTGTTTTCATCGAGATGCCAGAGAAAAGCCCCTTCCATAACTTCAGTTTTACTCGAGATGCTTAAAAAGAAAAAAAGTGTCACAGATTTTTTTTAGCTGCGTAAAACATAGTGTCACCATAATTCTTGATGACACTCACAATTTTTTATTTTTTTATTTTTTCTTATGAAAACTGTGAATACTTATATCATTTCTGCCCTTATGTTGGGTGCAGTGATGAACATGGCTCCTGCTACCTTTGCTCAAGATGCAGAAGCACCCGTAAATGGTTCCATTGTAGAGGAACAAGTTGAGCAAAGAAACCAAGGTGCTCGTCGATTTTTCGGTAGAAACCAAACTGATGAACAACGAGAAAGTTTTCAAGAGCTTAGGGAAGAGCGTCAAGGAGAAAAAAACGGTAAGAGACGCGGAAAGAAAGGGCATAGTAAAAAAGGAGGTGTGGTTAAGGATATTATCTATAATGAATACCTTACGGATGCAGAAAAAGCTTTTGTAGACAGCCAAAAAGTTCAATTTGAAGCTTTGAAGGAAAAATATAAGGTTCAAATGGATGCTGCTGAGACTTCTGAAGAGAAGCGTGAAGTTCGCTCTCAAATGCGTGATGAAATGAAGGCTATCAAAAAAGCTGGAAAAGATCAGCATGATGCGATTAAGGCACGTTTGGATGAAGCCGGAGTGAAAGATGTCATTAAAGAACGTGTTGAAGCAAGTAAGGATGATATCAAAGTTCTTCACGCTGAGTTTCGAGAAAAGGTAAAAGCTCTTCGAGAAAGCATTGAAGATAAAGATGCGTTTCGAGATGCTGTTGCCCCTCTACGAGAAGAAATGAAGGCTGCTGTGCAAGCTCTGCTTTCACAAAATTAGGACCTTGAAATTTCCTGAAGGCGAGGATTATCCCTCGCCTTCAGGTTTTGTGATTACTGAGGAGGGGAAATGTATCCTCGCCTTCATTATTAATTTTCGCTACAATGCCTGAGCAATCCGTATCCGCAATGCCATTCCTGATGACGTTTGATGATTATTATCACGATTATAAAAAGAAGGTCTATAATTTCTTTTTTTACCGTCTTGACCGAGATTCGGCTTTGGTAGATGACCTGACCAGCGATACGTTTATAAAGGCTTTTGAGAAGTTTGAAAGCTATGATGATACGTATGCGTTTAGTACTTGGATCTATACTATCGCTCGAAACACAATGATTGATTATTTTCGACGGCATAAAAAGACTACGAGTATTGAGACTATGAATGAAAAGGGGATTGAGATCGAGGATGAGGACAGTACTGATTTTGAAAATAAGCTGAGTGCTGAGATGAGTGTAGAGCAGGTGAAAGAGGTCTTGGATACGCTTCCAGCCTTGCAGAGAGAGTGTATTGTTCTCAAGTACTTGGAGGATATGGAAACAAGTCAGATTGCAGATATTATGGGAGAGTCTGAGGGGAATGTTCGGCAGAGTATTAGCCGAGGAATGAAAAGATTGAGGAAGAATGCTCCGCTTGTGTATTTATTTATATTATTCTTTTTGTAGGCCAACCCCTAACCCCTTTAAAAGGGGAATAGAATTGATCTGCTGGCTCCATGTCTCCGGACTGTAGCCCACACCTCCCACCGGCTCCAGTCAGAGACATGGAGCCAGCACCTTGCTCACCACCCCTGACCCCTAACCCCTTAAAAGGGGAATAACACAAATTACTAATCATTGACGCTATGTCACAAGATCAAGAAAAATTTCGGCTTCCTCTCAAGAAATTTCCAGTGATGTTGGATGTGAAGATTCGTGTTCGGGTGATAAAGCTGAAGGTGGCAAGATGGTTTGTTGAGGTGAATCAAGTGTTGTCAGTGAAAAAACTCGTGGCAAGTGGTTTGACACTCTCCGTAGTGGCTGCTTGCGGGACGATGGGAGCTCGTTTTCATGCTTATAATGGTGCAGTTGTCCCAGGAGATTTTTTATATGAAATGAGAAGAGATCTTGAAGTAGCGTATTTAGAAGACACCACAACATCAGCTGAGCGTGTTGAGCAGCTCTTTGGACTTTCACAAAGACGTTTAGAAGAGGCTGAGCTTCTCTTGGATGGTACTTCTGTTGCTTTTGACTTTATACCAGAGGCTTTTGCTCAAGACACTGAAGAGGTTGATTCTGAAGTGTCAGAATTGATTATTGAGGCCTCAAATTATGAAGCTTTGGCGTTGGAGGAGATTTCGGTTATTGAAGACTTAGATATTTTAGAAGATCTTTCAGCAAAGGCTGATAGCTTTCATTTGTATCGAGACACTGTGCTGGAGTCCTTGAATGTGAAGATCTCAAAGGATGATGAGAGAAGGACTTTTAAAAGAGTTTCTGATGCTGTTCAGCAACATCGGCAGTTGTTTGGTGATCTGAGAGATGATTTGAAAGAAGCTCGTGAGCAATCTCTAGATGGGGTTCCTTTTGACCCTCGACCCATTGAAATTCCTTTTAAAAGAAAGAAAATGGAAGGGCACCGTAAACATTTTGAGAGAGTGCGTTCAGAAATGGATATTCGACGAGTGAAGAAGTTCGCTGAAAAGAATATTTCTCATGAAGAAATTGAAGTGCTTGAAAAACATATCGATCAATTGATTGAAGAAGGGAGAGGGGAAGAGGTTCGAAAACACATTAAGGATTTTAAAAAACAATGGAAGCATGAAGAAAGGCTTGAAAAATTCCGTGAAAAAAAACGTGGTCATTTCAAAATGAAATTAGAGAATATGAGTGACTTGATACCTCCTTCTCGGCGTGAAGAATTTGTAGAGAGGATTGATCGAGGTGACGATGTAGAAGTACGCGAAGAACTTCGAGAGATTAGAAAAGAGCAAGTGCGAAAAGACAACCCACCCCCAAAAGACGCTGTTGAGTTGGTCGATTGGTTTGTAAAGCGCTTGGATGATGGAGAACTTCCTCTCGATGAAGTGCCTCGAATACGTGAGATTATTAAAATTGCTCCTAAAGAAGATCGTGCGAAGATCCAAAAGAAGTTGAGCGAGAGTTTAGGTTTTGATCCTGCAGTGCTTGAGCCACCGCCACCTGTTCGTCCTCGAAGATAAGAAAAGAGTGTTCTAGAACTTGTGCTCGATAGGTATCGGGAGTACACTTTCTTACTGAATATTCATCTTTTCTTCATGCGCACAGAACGCTTTATTGAGAAGCTCTATTACGGAAAAAAACGAAAAACTGGTCATCCTTTTACGAGCCATATGTATGCCGTAAAACAAGCTTTGGTAAACCTGGGAGTATCAGACGAAGAGGTTTTGGAGGCTGCGCTTTTGCATGATGTTTTAGAAGATACAGACCTTTCCAAGAATTATTTGGCACTTCGTTTTGGTGAAAGAGTTGCCCATATTGTGTATTTGCTCTCCAAAAGAGATGTTTGGAATACAGGGTATTGTAAAATGAAGAGCAATATGGATGAAATGGAATCGGCTTGGATACAATACCCAGAAGCTATTATTATTAAAATGTCAGATAGGCTTCACAATCTTCAGACAATTCAAGGTTTTTCTGTGCCAAAGCAAAGGGAATATATACAAGAAACTCATGAAACCTTGTTGCCTGTTTTTAAAATGATTCTCGAAAAGGTTCCTTTAGAGACTTATAAAAAAGTTGTTGAATCTCTTTACGGGCAACTCAAAAAAGAACTTCAAGCTATTCAATTACGTCTTAAAACACCATAATATGACAATTAATTTGGCAGAAATAGCGGAAATGTTTGATTTTAATGAAATAACTGCTGATGTGTATGTTGAACTATGTGCTCTAAGAAAGCTTACTAAGGATGAGTTGCTTTCGTTTCTTGAGTATGATGAAAAAGATATTGATGAATCATTGACACTTCTTGAAGAAAAAAAGCTTCTTTTATTCGAAGAAACAACTGCATCTTTTATTCCTCTTGAACTTTCGCAATTAGATGAAGATTTGATTGAAAATGTAAAAAAAGTTTTATTTTCATTGAAAGAGTCTGAATCTATTGGGATTGTGAAATACGAAGGTATTGAGGGGATTAAACGGGTTTATTTAGAGGTTTTAGGTGAGGCTATAAAAAAAGGAGAAGATATTCTTGCTTTTGAAAGCGCTCAAGATGCAGAAATATTAGATACAGATTTTATTGATCATTATATCAAACGTAGAATTGATAATAAAATATCAGCACATGTTATTACTCCTAATGAGGATGTGGATATTGAATATAAAAAAGAGTACCAGGATAATTATACTTTTATTAAGATGATTCCTGATTTTAAGATTGATGCCAATATAAATGTTGTTGGTGACCTAGTGATGACTTTTTCTCTACATGAGCCATTTACTGGTACCTTGAGAAGAGATCATAGTGAAGCTGCAACACTAAAAGAAATCTTTCAAAAACTTTGGAAATACACTTAAAATTAGTTTGTCTTTTCCCACCAGGTTATTTTCCTTCTTTTTTGATCTACAACATCAATTTCTGGGTACTGAATAGTGTTATTTGCGAGTGATTTGAGATCCCTTAAAATTTGCCCCATGTTTGTTGGTGAGCTTTCGCGAATCATACTTAGGGCGGTGTCAATAGCATATGTCGACGAGATTGGGATTTTCAGTTGGTCATTTTTTTTCATAGCAAAACCAGCTCTTTCTTTTTCTTGAACATCCCATCCATTTCTTGCGGTAAACCTTAGTTGATATGGAAATGAAACGTTGTCTTTCTCCGGTTGTTCAGGACTCCAGTTGCTGAGGAGTAAGTTTTTTTGTTGTCCTGGTAATATTCCATTTCTTCGCAATATATCTTCAGATATGAGGTTTCCAAGATGATAAAAACCAGGTTCCATATTTGGATCTGGAATGTCTTCAATCAAAGCTCCTTGAGGAGTTAAGAGTTTGTTAAATTTTTGATAAATTCTATTTCGAGTTGAAATCAGCGCTTCTGGTGATTCTGCATTGCAAAATTCTGAACTTACAAACCAAATGAGCCAAATTGAATCAAATACTGAGTTTATCTCTGTTTCATTAATATCACCTACTATTAGTTCTGTTTTAACATTTCTTAATCTTGGGTTGGCTTCTTTTGCTAATCGTATTTTTTCTTCTGTTTGTTCGACATGTTCTTTTATCAAATCGAGAAAAACAACTTCCTTTACATTGTATATAGCAGCTAGAGTTAGATAAACTTCAGCTAGTCTTCCCTGTCCACATCCAACTACCAATATTCTATCAGTCCTATTGGTTATGTTTTGAATTTTTGTTCTCGTGTATGCGAAGTATTCAGTCACCATTAATGTGTCTGAAAAATTATGCAATTTTGCATAAGTTTCCATGTCTATTGGACTGTATGAAAGTTTTGTTAATTCTTTTTGTCTTTCATAACTGATCGTTTTTTTTCCTTGAAATATTTTAAACATCACTTTTTTTAATGCTTCGTAATCGAGATATGGGTTATTACTAGCATTTTTTAAATCTAGATTGTATAAATATTTTTCACGCTCTGATGAGTTAGGTGAACTCATTGTGAAGAATTGGGGTTATTTTTATCAGATAGCATTATAATTCTCTTTTGAGATATTACAATGCTTTTCTGTCTTTTAATATAAGATTATAGGCTTTTTAGCAGTTTTCCGCTAGTTTTTCCTGTTGATTTCAACAAAATAAAAACCCCCTGTGTTTAGTAGGGGGATTTTAGGGTTTTCTGTCTGCTTTACTAAGCAGCAACGGCTTCTTCAGATGTTTTTGTTACAGCTTTAGGAGCAGGAGTTTTTTCTTCTTTTTTAGCAGTTTTTTTTGCTGCGGGTTTTGTTTCTGCGAAAACATTTACAATAGTATTGTAATGCGTTTGCCCGTTGAATTTCTTTTGTCGCTTCTTGGTATAGGTTACATTCCCTTCAGCAGTAGCAAAGATGGTGAAATCTCTTCCCATTTTTACTCCAAGTCCAGGAAACCACTTGGTTCCTTTTTGTCGTACAATAATGTTTCCAGGTGTAGCTTTTTGACCTCCGTAGAGCTTTACCCCACGTCGTTTCGCATTGCTATCTCTACCGTTATCGGTACTTCCACCTGCTTTTTTATGTGCCATATCTATTTATTAGGAACTGTAGGAACTGTGAGAACTGATGGAACTCGAGGTTCCTAAACGATTCTTTTTACAGCTAGAGTAGTTTACAATGGATGTACCTGTTCTGACAAGTAAAATTATGGATTTAAGTGCTATTTCTCGGTTGTATGCAAAAGAAGAAGGTCTCTTGAAGACTGGCCAATTTGGTCGTGGTTTGTGGCCTGTGGATATGAGTATAGGGCAGTATATGATGTGGTTGATCCAGTTTTATGGCCTCAAAAGGGGAATTGAGGTGGGAGCTGGGGTTGGGATGAGTACGTCTTGGCTTGTTGCTGGCTTTCAGTATACGGGAGGGAAAGTGACGAGTTTTGAGTATTTTCCACCAAAAGTGAGGGAATGGGAAAAGAATATGGAACGATTTACTTTAAAAAATGCTTTAGTTGGCAAACATGGAGCTCGAAATGTTCAAGAAGTTGTTGAGTTGGTTCCGGCTGAATTCACTCGCTGGGTGAAGCACTCTGGACGTGAAAAGATTGATTTTGTGTTTTTTGATCAGAGAAAATCTGATTATTTGCCTCATTTGGAGTTGATTCTTCCAAAGCTGAAGAAAGGGGCTTTTATTTGCGCTGATAATGTTTTGTCTCATCCTGATGCATCTCAGGTGTATTTGGACTTTGTCCGAAAAAACAAGCGCTTTGAAAGCGCCTGTTTGGAGATTGGAGCTGGTTTGGAGGTGACGAGAGTCTGGTGATTTTTTAGTTGAAAAGACTTCTTTGTATCCCGGCTTCGTTTCTTCGATCTATGATGGATTGTAATATTCTTTCGTTTGGAAGAGTCTTGTAATAGTCGAGATACTTTTCTAGGGCATCGAATTCATCAGCACAATAAATAAAGAGTTCTAAATCTTTTGGTTTGATGGTTTTGAGATCATAGAGCCCTTCGGTTGATTTTTTGACGATTTCAGACATTTTTTCTCCTACGATAAAAATTGGCAAAGGGTTTTTTAGCTTGTTGCATTGGGTTAGCGTCCCCACTTCATAATTTTCGTCTAGTGTTCCGAGTCCTCCTGTCATTACAAAGATAGCAGGTTTACGTTTTCCTTCTTCATTTCCGTTTGGACCTTCTGTTGGGGTGTGATTAATACTTCTTCCAGTACCTGCGGAAAGGATCCCCATTTTTCTTGGTGAAAATGTTTTACTGATGACATGTCCTTGGAGATATTCATTGTAGCTTTGTTCATGAGGAACAATTATTCCAATGGCAAGGCTTTGCATTTGCATTCGAAAATTGAGAATGTGTTGGATGATTTTTGGATCTTCTGGATGAGCATGGAGTTTTTCTAAGAGTGTTTGATAATGATTCCATGCCCCCTCCATAGCCCCTTTATTGGCGGCTTCCATGATGCCTGGACCCCCTCCGGTGATGACTTGTTCTGTGGTTCCATCAGCATGAGTGAGGCTTCCAACGAGCGTTCTCATGAGCCATTGTGTTCCATCATAAGCAGGATGACCAGCTTTGAGTCGGGCTGACCCAAAAACGATAATACGTTCTTCTTCCAAATGGGAAGCGAGGTTTGCAACGGCATCAACATCTTGATGAAAGAGAAGGCGTTCGCCGGTATATTTTGTCGCTTTCCAGTGGCTTTGGCTTTGTTTGATATCATTTCTGATCTCATTTACGAATGAGAGAATGCGTTCATTGCGATGACAAATTTGTTCGAGTGAAGCGATTTCGCTAGTGCTTGGGTGATACCCTGAAAAAGCTAGGCTTTGAATCTTTTCCATCAATTCTCGTGTTTCTTGTGTGAGATCTAAAAAAGGGTTATTGAGAATTTCAAATGCCTTGAGTTGAATGCCTACTGCAGCCACATTGTCTCTCTCTCCATTTTTGTACCTTCTTTCAAGTTCCTCTTTTGAGAAGCATTTTGGGGAGGCTTTAACATACGATGCTTTTTTTTCGCAGTGGGGGAAACTCATAGCTAGTGATTAATTTTGAGGCTGAACTGTACTAGTAGAAGCCATTTTGGTCAATTATTTTCCTAATTCTGGTGGCGTGTAATCTATTAAGGGAAAGGGGTTGTGATTCGGAATTTTTGCGAGATTAACGATGATGTTACAAGAAAATTTTGGATTTTGTTCTATCAGTAAAGCGAGTGAAATGAGGCGGTGGTGCCCTTCAAAAACATATATGCTGTCGTTTTTCTTGAGAGCAATGAGTTCGATAGTTTGTGGAAAGGAATTCATAAGTGGATTAATTTTCTCGTGGTCTTCAAAGCATTTGTGAGTGGCAAGTTCTTTGAAGACACGTGACCTTATATCCATGGCACGTTTAATCCAGATTTGAAAAGCTCCACAAGACCAGTTTATGGCTTCATTTGGAGTTGTTCGGTATTGATGCCAGATGAGTTCAGATGCTCCTACTGCATTTATGTAGGGTTGTCTCCAGGTCTTCCAAGAGCTCTGTCCATTGTTATTGGTTTTGTTTCTCGAGTCCTGCAATGGCTCTTCATTTTTTTGCCAGGTTTTTTCGATGGCTTCCCAAGATGTTGATTTGATGAATTTCATGGATGGTGTAGTCTGAGGGCATAGTATTTCATGAAACAAATGATTATGAAAGTTCTTCTGGTGGGTAATGGTGGTCGTGAACATGCAATAGCTGAAGCGATTGCTCGGTCAAAATATGGTGTGGAGTTGGTAGTGTTTGCGAATAATGTGAATCCTGGGATTAAGAAATTGGCTGCTGATTACCATGTAGTGGATAATCTATCGCATTTTGATGAGCTTCGTGAGTATGTAAAGAAAACAAAACCTGACTTTGCGGTCGTTGGACCAGATAATCCTATTGGAGATGGGATGGTGGATGTTCTTGGTGAAATTGGAGTGGCTTCAGTAGCTCCTTTTCAGGCTCCGGCTCAGTTGGAGTCGAGCAAGTACTACACGCGTGAACTTCTCGAACGAAACTTAATTCCTGGTAATCCTCGGTTTAGACGATTTGAAAGTGAAGATGGAGTGTATCCATTTCTTGAAGAATTGGGAGAAGATTATGTGGTGAAAGCAGATGGATTGATGGGGGGAAAAGGTGTGAAGGTCTCTGGTGATCATTTGAATAGTCATGAACAGGCAATGGGTTTTGTGAAGGAATGTTTGAGTGCTGGTCATTCTTCGGTCGTGATCGAAGAGAAATTTATTGGAGTGGAGTTTTCATTGATGGCTTTTGTGGACGGTGAGCATTTGGCGTATATGCCAGTTGTTCAAGATCATAAACGGGCTTATGAAGGAGATGAAGGACCAAATACAGGGGGAATGGGGACTTATTCTGACGTTGATCATTTATTACCGTTCTTAACTCCTGAGGATGTTCAACAGGCGAAGGATATTTCAGAAGCTGTTATAAAAGCAGTGAAAGAAGATACGGGCCAGCCTTTCAAAGGGATTTTGTTTGGAGGGTTTATGGCAACAAAGAGTGGTGTGAAACTGATCGAGTACAATGCTCGTTTTGGTGACCCAGAGGCTTTGAATGTGCTTCCTCTACTAGAAACAGATTTTATTGATGTTTGTCATGCTATTTTGAATGGTGAATTGAGTACTCTGACACTGTCTTGGAAAAAACAAGCTACCGTGTGTTTGTACGTTGTGCCAGATGGGTACCCAGAGAATTCTGCTAAGGGAGAAATTTTGGAGATTGGGCAAATGCCAGAAGGAGTGGAGTTGTTCTATTCTTCTGTCAGTGAGGAAGGCGGTGTGGTGAAAACAACAGGTTCTAGGTCTCTTGGGATAGTGGGGATTGCGGATACGATATCTGAAGCACGAGTAAAGGCACTGGCTGGTATTGAGCAAGTGAAAGGGAATATTTTTTATCGGAAAGACATTGGGTCTGATGAATTGGTTCAGCAGAGAGTAGAGACTTTGAAGGGAGTGAGAGGGTAGTGTTCTCTGCTTTATTTCGCTACGGTTCCATTTGCTGAGGATACCAATAAAAAGTGATTCTTATTCTTCTTCTACGATATTCTTGACTGATTCTCCATTGAGGACTGTTCTTAGTTCTGCTTGTGGATTTATATCAATGGTAAATTCGAGTTCTCCCATGGTATTATTGCAGTTTTCTGTTTGTTGCTCGATTTCTATCTCAATATGAGCCACTGGAGTGTACCCGTCATAAATATGTTGAGTTCGTCTGAGGATGCTACAGCTGAGATCTGCAGGAATTTTTGCACTTAATGTGATTTTTCCTTCCATGAGCTCTCCTTTGGAAAAACTGATGATTTTTTCTGATACTTCAGCTGCAGTTTCGTTGTAAATGTGAAAATCTGCGTTATTGCCATAAGCTGTGAGGCTTTTAATGGTTGCTTTTTCTGAGACCTTCATATTGTACTCGATTGGGTGTTCCGCAAGAGCCATGGTGCATATTTCTTCTTTAGGATCTTGTACTTTTTCATCGATAGAGAGAGAGAGTTGCTCGGGGAATGATTCTGCAATATCGACGCTAGAAATGGGTTCACCACAACCATTGGGGTACATAATATTGCTTGAAAGTCTGAGAGTATCGTCTGAAAAGCTCCGTTTTAAGAGGACTGGGGTTGTGAATGTTCCTGGTGCTTTTGAGATTTTTGGGGTCATTTCCTCTTTTACTTTTTGGAAGTGACGAATGAGGGATGCCATTTCACCACGAGTGATTGACTTTGCGATATCCGCTGATGGGTCGAGTGTTGTGTCTTCTTTGAAACTTTCTTTGAGGGAAAGTGTAAAGTACTCGTACCAGTTTTCTGGAGCTGTAATGAATTGTACAGTTGGGAGATCAAAGGTATTGAAGAGTATTTTGAATGACTCAGCAAGGTTGATGTTTTTGCTAGGTTTGAAAGTTCCGTCTTCGTATCCTTGAATAATTTTTTGTGCTTTTGCATAGCACACATATTTTTGGAACCATTGATCTGGAGAAATATCAGAGAGACAGTTAGCTTCTTTTGCGTCTGGGATTGTTTCAAATACTGCTTCTAGAATGATTTTGCTGAACTCGGCTCGATTGATTTCTTGATCAGGTTTGTAGGTTCCATCTGGGTATCCTGAAACGATACCAAGTTCTTGTGTTTCTCTAATGCTCTGGGAGTGTGGATGATTTTCTGGTACGTCTGGAAAGAGCGTTGAGATAGTGCTAATTGCTTGAACACTCAGCATGGTAGATAGACTGAGGATGAGGACGATGAATGATGCTAGGAGTTTTTTTGTCATAATGAAAATAAGATCTGTAGTAGAAAGATCATACGTGTGAAATATATTTGGTCATGTGAGAGGTCTTGAGGACTTTCGACAATCGTGATGAAACGATATCAGGGTTTGGATCCCGATATGCTGTTTCATTAAAGTATTTCAATGGCTTCGCGGTGATCGTAAGAAATGAACATGAGATGAAAAATGAGGATGATTTTTTTGTTCTGCATTGTTTAATACGATGAACTTGGAATTTTGTTACACTCTTTTATCAAAAATCTTTTCAACGTGATTAAAATAGTAGGGGAGCTATTCATATGTGTATTGGTGCGTTAAAATCAATGTGTCTTTAATGTGGATAATATGAAAATTGTATTACAAAGGGTCGATCAGGCATCGGTTTCGGTTGATAGCGAAATCATTGGAAGGATTGATCAGGGGGTTTTGGTGTATTTAGGTATTACACATGGTGATGGAGAGGAGCAAATGGAGTATGTGATCAGTAAAATGCTGAATTTGCGGATTTTTGATGATCCTGAGACAGGAAAATCTCTTGATAAGTCGGTTCTTGATCTTGAATTGGAAATCTTGGTGGTTTCTCAATTCACGCTTTATGGACGCGTAGATCAAGGGAGGAGACCTGCTTTTACTGATGCCGCAGCTATTGATGAGGCGAAGCAAACTTATGAGAAATTTGTTGAGAAGTTGAAGACGGCTTGTGAATTGAAAGTGGAGACAGGTGAATTTCAAGCATATATGAAAGTCTCATCTGTGAATGATGGTCCTTTTACTTTGGTGATTGATTCTCTTCAAAAATCTGAATAGATCATAGGATTCTGCTTGTACAAGGGGGATTCCTTCAGTCAAATGCAATAAATTGATAATATGAGATCATATGTGTTATTTCTTTATCTTTTTTTATGGCTAAGCAAAGTTCTTCTCTTTTGTCCCAAAGTTGGGGTGAGTTTACTCACTTGCTTCAAAACCGATGGCAGACGTATATGTGGTATGTGATTCTTCGTTTTGTGATTGCGGTTGTATTCTTTGCTGCGAGTGCGGCTCTTTTATATGGTCCTATTCTAGAAATGATCGGAAATGCTGAAGCCTTGCTTGATGGAGCCTTTGATTGGATGTCTTATGTTCCATACCTCGGAGTATTTGGAATCTTCGCTTTGGTCACGTCTTTGGTAGGAATGGTTATAACCTTTGGGTTTTATCGAGTTGTATTAGATGATAAAGCTGCTCAAACTGCTGGAGAGGTATGGTCTCGAGGGACTAAAAACTACTGGATGACGCTTTTGAGTATGATTGGATTTGGAATATTGGCGACTCTTTTGATTGGTATTGGATTTGTTCTATTGGTTGTTCCGGGGATTTACTTGGCTCTTGGATTGTCATTTGGAATGTTCTTGGTGATCATTGATCATGATGGACCTCTTGAAGCCATCAAGCATTCTCGAGCCTTGGTCTCTGGGAGATGGTGGTCTGTTTTTGGAGCACTTTTGTTTTGGGGAGTTCTCTCTGGTGTTGTTTTGATGATTATCGATGTCGTCTTTAAGCTTGGTTTGTCTTCCGTGGTAGATTTTTCTGCTTTAGAAAGTCTTGAATCTGGATTGAGTGCTGATGTGGCTCAACAAAATTTTCAAGCTGCTCTAGATTCGGTTTCTCAAATGTTTAGTCTCTTTGTGAATCCATCTACGGTTGGAATCTACAGTATCCAAATGTTGTTGCAGTCAATCGTTGGTATTGTTCCAATGTATGGAGTTTTGGCAGTGTACAAATCATTGCGAAAGAACTAGGGCCGACTCAAATGTGTATTTAAGAAGCCTGAGGAACATGTCCTCAGGCTTCTTTTTTATTATCATCCGGCCGCAGTATGCGAATCTACAAATGGTCAAAAGCCTGTTATTCAGAGGAACGAAGAATCTTTCTCAACAGGTTTGTTTGGTCAGTATAGACATAGAACTATAAAGGGAGATATGGATTCAAAAATGCTGATGCTCTTTTATCATTTTCATTATAATCAAATTCAAGATTCTTCTTAGCTTTGAATGACAGAGTAATAGGTTGAATGCTTTGTTATTCTAATAGTAGCATCGAGATTTCTTAAATAACCACGCAAACGATTCCATTCTCGAACCAACGAGACATATTATCCGTAACCAGCAAGATTCAATATGGGGTTCCGCATTCGTCACCACGGTGAGTCTGATGTTGGATCCCCTTTGCGGTTATTGTGGATTTTGGATAATACGCGGATTTTCGAATTGCGCAGTTGATTTTAGTGTAGCAACTGTTTTCTAAGTTTCCAGGAATAATATCCAGAAAAGACTGCAAAAAAGAGATTGAGCCAGAGGAAGATATAATTATTAACAAAGAAGCTAAAAAGCGCAATGAGAAGTGATCCAAGAGTCAGGGAGAGATTTCTTTTACAGGTTCCTGGGGCGAGGATATACCCGAGTGCTATTGCAGAGAGCCCAATGATGAAGAAGAGGGTGTTATATCCTTCGAAAAGTGATAGAGACCAAGCGACAAGTCCTAGTGAGCCACTAATGATAAGAGGAGTGGATGTTTTTTCAGGGGTATTGCTGAGCATGAATATGCTTGAGATATTTATTAACCCTTGAAGAAAGATGAAGAAAACTGGTCCGCCATTCAAATAATTTAAAACTGAATAGATGAGCATGAGAAAACCACCAATGGCAAAAAGCCAGTTTTTCATCGAATGAATCGGGTGAGCGAATGACTTGATAGGGTATGCTGCTCCGCAGACCAAGACCATGGCGCCGAGGATACCTATGAGTTGGGTCATTTTAATTTGTAACGAAAATTGGTGGAAGGTGTTCTTTTGAAGTTAACGTATTCCTATTGACTATCGTAGCAAGTACAGCTGTGATGTCATCCGGTTTTGGCCCTTTTTTTGCTGTTTCTACAAGTCCATCAAGTGCACTTTGATTTGTGAGTTGTAATATGAATTTTAGAATGATTTGTGGAGCAAGGTTTTCGTAAAACCCATCGGTACAAACAAGAATTTTGTCACCAGGACGAGGATCTGGAACCGTCGACTGTGGGTTACTTTTTTTCTTAGAGGAATTTTGTAGTGATGCTGTCAGGACTTGAGGAGATTGGAAGAGGATGAGAGCTAATAACGCTGGATTATATTTTCCTTTCTGATCATTTTTGTAGGTTTGTAGTTGTTGTTGAAGACCAAATTTTGTAAGGATTTTTTCAAGATTTTCTTCGGTAAAAAGCTCTGTTTCTCCTGGAACGAGGTTCTTTAAAATTTCAGTGATCAAAGACTGGTGATTTTTGAAGATTTCTGCTGCTCCAATTCTTATTATTTGATCCCTCATTTTATTTATTTTTTTGATTCCTCGGAGTTCGTTTGGTATATGTTCTGAAAGTGAACATTCTAAGGAATCATCTCTTGATAATTGTATTAATCGGTTTTCCCGGATGAGATAGGCTCTACTGTCTCCGATATTGTAGGTGTTTAGCTGACCATTTTTACGGAGTTGCATTATATTGAGGGTAGATGCAAATTTTTTTTTGGCAATGAGCTGTTCAATTGATTTTCTAACAGAGCCATTTTGTTCGTATATCCTTAAAAACTCCTCTTTAGCTTCTTTCCCTTTGCTCATACTTTTGCTACTAGAAACACCATCGAATACACCTATGAGGCTGTCATCTTCAATCATGAGAAAATCGTCATCTCCATTTTTATTATTGTTTGATTGTGAGACCTTCGCCTTACTGCTGTCATTTGCTTGAACGATGTTTGAGAGTATTAACATGAGTTTTGGGTGGAGGATTATTTTGTGAAATTGTACTTTATTCTGGCCAAAATGCGACAAGATTGTGATATAATCATCCAGCTAACCACCTTTTATGAAACTCGATCAATACGATACATGGCTCTTTGATCTCGATGGAACACTTGTTTATTCACTAGGTTTGGTTTGGGAGTGCATGACTAATGCTGCAAAAGCAGTAGGAGGAGAAATTACTGATAGAAAAGCTTGGAATCTCACTATTGGGACAGGAGTTGAGAAAACATTGGCCCCATGGGTTCCTGCTGACCGTTTGAATGAAGCGATTGAGCTGTATTTATCGGAATTTCACAAGAGAACAGAGGATGGAGTGAATATGCATGATGGAGTTTTTGATTTGCTTCAAAAACTTCAGACGAGAAAGTGTGTGATGGGAGTTGTAACGGGTAAACGACAGTATTCGGCAGAAGATACATTGCAAAAGAAGGGTATTTTATCGTTCTTTGATGTGGTCATCGGTGCTGATACTATTCCTTTCCAAAAACCAGCTCCTCAGCCTGTTCAAGAAGCACTCCAAAGACTCGAAAAGAACGCTGAATCTGCGGTTTTTATTGGAGATAGTGAACATGATATTACTGCTGGTCGATTGGCTGGAGTGAAGACGATTGGAGTATTGGGTGGGTCTTCGACAGAGGAGAGATTGAGAGGAGCAGGGCCGGATTTGGTGGTGGAGAGGATTGCAGATTTGGTTCGCTTTTTTGAAAAAAAATAAAATTAAATCATTTGATGTCATCTCGAGCGTAGCGTTTTGATCCCGTGATCAAAGCACTGTGCTGATATTCACAGGATTGCGACACTTCATCCCAAAAGACTCCTCCACTCGCTCGCAATGATATATTCTCTTCATCATTTATTTATATATGTTTACTGGAATCATAGAAGCGGTGGCCCTGATACGAAGTATTTCTGATCGGGATATGTGGCTCGAAGTACCTTTTGCTTGTAAGCTGAAACTCGGCCAGAGTGTGGCTTGTGATGGTGTGTGTTTGACAGTGGTGGAGATTGATGAGCAGGGATTTCGTGTAGAGTTTTTGGAGGAAACGAAGAAATTGACGAATTTTGGGAGTTTGTCATCTGGTTTGTATGTGAATGTGGAGCGAGCTATGAAGGTTAATGATCGATTTGATGGGCACATTGTGCAAGCTCATGTTGAGGGATTGGGAATATTGATGAGTGTTCAACGTGAATTAGGAGCTTCTCAAGAAAGAGATTCCTCCGTTTCTTCTTCTTCTTCTTCTTCTTCTTCTTCTTTGCAAGATGCTACTGAGAATTCGGTAGGGATGACAAAAGGAGACACTTGGTTGTTGACGTTAGAAGTATCAAAAGAATTGATGAAATATATGATCCATAAAGGGATTGTTATTCTTAATGGAATAGCGCTTACGATCGTTGATTTAAATGAAGAAAAGTTACAGCTTCGGGTGGCAATTATTCCTCATACATGGGAGAATACGAATCTCTCTAGGTTACAAGAAGGGGCTGTGGTGAATGTAGAAACTGATGTGATTGCGAAGTATGTTGAGAGGATGGTCGGGTAAATTAAAGAGATTTTTAGAATTATCACATGGTATTAAAAAAAATTGAAGATCGGACTTATGAAGGAGCTCGAGGACGAGTGGCGGTGATTGTGGCTGATTTTCATCAAGAAATGACGAATGGAATGCTTCAGGGCCTTGAAGAAGTGTTTGAGCAATATGGTGAAGTCAGTTGGCAGGTGCATCGGGTTCCTGGTGCTTTTGAGATTCCGTTGATGGCTCAAAAGTTGGCTAGTATGGTGCAGGTCGGAGAAGAGCCAGCCCTGAACCCCGACCCCTTATCCTCCTTAGCTGAAGCTTCGGAAGGACAAAAGAAAGGGGAGACAATCCCTGCTGAGGAAGGTATTTTTGATGTAATTGTTGTTCTTGGTTGTGTCGTGAAGGGAGATACGTATCATTTTGAATTGGTCGCCAATGAGTGTGCGAGAGGGTGTATGGATGTGATGTTGAGGTTTGATATTCCCCTCGTTTTTGAAGTATTGGCTCCTTATACTTATGAAGCTGGGATGAAGAGGTCTCAAGGGGAGTTTAACCATGGGAAGCTGGCGGCGTTTACTGCTTTAGACTGGTTGAAAAAACTTAAATAATCTTATTTATGGATATGTTTGATTCGATAGAAAGTGCGCTAGAGGATTTGAAAGCAGGCAAGATGTTGATTGTTTTGGATTCTGAAGATCGAGAAAATGAAGGAGATTTGATTATGGCGGCTGAGTTTTGTCGTCCAGAGGATGTGAATTTTATGATTACGCATGCTCGTGGTCTTGTTTGTGTTCCAATGGATGAACACCGAGCAATGAAATTGAGTTTCCCGCTGATGGTGCGTCGAAATGAAGAGAAAATGCATTGTAAATTTACGGTGTCTTGTGACCTCAGAGATGGTATTGAGACAGGAATATCTGCACCTGACCGATCAAAGACTATCCAGGCATTAGCTGATGAACTGTACTTGGAAAGTCATTTTGTATGTCCAGGACATATATTTCCCGTAATTGCTCACCCGAAAGGGTTGGCAGAGCGTCAAGGCCATACAGAAGGGTCTATTGAGCTCCTCAAGCGAGCTGGTCTGAAATCTGTTGGGGTGATGTGTGAGATTATTCGTGAGGATGGGGAAATGATGAGGAGAGATGACTTATTTGCGTTCAAGAAGAAGCATGGCTTGAAGATGATTACGATTGAAGCGTTAGTTGGAAGTATGGAGTAAGGAGTTTGGAGTAAAGGAAAGCTTAATTTTCAGAATTATCAAATATTTATGAGTGGATCAATAGAGAGAATGGCAGTGAGCGTCATTGAGACGGAGTTTGGTGAGTTTGAGATACTTGTTTATAAGGAGTTGGAAAGTGGGAAAGAGCATGTGGTGCTAAAAAAAGAGTGGGGTGATTTGGTTCCTTTGGTTCGTATTCATTCTTCTTGTATGACAGGTGATATTTTTGCTTCTGTTTATTGTGATTGTCGGTCTCAGCTCCACCAAGCGATGAAGAAAGTTTCGGAGCAAGGTGGGTTGATTGTGTATTTGGATCAAGAGGCACGAGGGCTTGGTTTGACACATAAAATCAAGGCTTACGAACTTCAACGTCAAGGGATGGATACGGTGGAGGCTGATGAAAAAATTGGTGAGGGAGTTGATTTGAGAGAATATGAACTGGCAGCTGACATGCTCAAGGATGTAGGAGTGAACTCACTTCAACTCATGACAAATAATCCGAGGAAGGTGGAGTCACTTGTCGATCAGGGATTGGAAGTGGTGAGGGTGGAGCATGTGGTAAAGGCTCAGTCTGAAAGAGGGATGAAATATTTGATGACGAAAAGGAAGAAGATGAATCATTTGATAGAGGATGTGGAATATCGAATATAGCCCGATTCCAATATTTGAACTCTATTCAAATTTACCAATCAACGAATAATTATGGATATGTTGAAATATATGAGGCGGGCGATGGAGTTGGCGGAAAATGGAAGAAGGAGTGTTTCGCCGAATCCTGTTGTGGGATGTGTATTAGTGAGGGATGGGAAAATTATCGCAGAGGATTGGCATCGGGAGTATGGAAAGGGGCATGCTGAGAGGAATCTCTTGGGTGCTCTTGAAGGTGAAGTGTTGCCAGATGATGTGTTGATGGTTACTTTGGAGCCTTGTTGTCATCAGGGGAAGTCGGGGGCTTGTACGGATATTATTTTGGAAAAAGGTGTGAAGAAAGTAGTAGTTGGTGTGTTGGATCCAAATCCGGAGGTGGGTGGGAAGGGAGTTTCTTTGTTACGAGAAATGGGACTTGATGTGATGGTGATGGAAAGCTCAAAATCTACAATTCAAAACCCAACAAATACTGATATTAAAAATAGTCCTTTTAAATTTTGTTCTTTGAGTTTTGAGCTTGTGGAGGAACTGATATGGCAGAATCGAGGTTTCTTTACCTGGGTGACCAAACGGCGTCCGTGGGTGACTCTTAAAATGGCGCAGAGTTTGGATGGGCGTATTACTCCTGAGAAAGGTCAGAGCTATTGGCTTACCGGTCCTGAGTCACGCGAGCACGTGCACAAACAGAGAGCTCAATTTGATGCGATATTGGTTGGTGTTGGTACGGTGATGGTGGATAATCCGATGTTAACCGTTCGGTTGGAAAAATCCAAAATTCAAAGCACAAAATCCAAAAACCCTAGGGTGGTGGTTTTGGATGCAGCTTTGAGTGTTCCGTTGGAGTCTGAAGTGATGAGGGAAGGGACGATGGTGTTTCGAGGGCGACAATTTAAGAAACGTTTGGCTCAAAAGAAGCTGATGGAAGATCGTGGTGTTGTGGTAATCGAAGTGGATACAGATGAGGATGGATATTTGAACCTTCGCCAGATTTTGGATGAACTCGCTGCTGCTGGAATGACTTCACTGTATGTGGAAGGAGGCCCAAGGATTTGGAGTTCTTTTTTGAATGCTGATTTGGTTGATGAAGTGAATGTATACCTGGCACCTGAATTTCTTGGAAATGGTGAAGTGAGCCTTCCTGAATTCCAAGGGTCGTCAAAGAAGATTCAATTTAAAGAGTGGAAGCAATTGGGTGACGATGTGATGTGGAGAGGACTGTTTGTGACGGATTGAATCGAAAGGAGTATCGAGTAGTGTTGTCAAGAATATGAGATAAGGTGAACACCCGCATCAAAGATACGAGTGTTTCTTGGCTTGAAAGGAGTATAAAGTTGGGCCTTCTTTCAAACCATGATTGAACTAAGTTTTCACTACTTAGCACTAGAGGTGTTTGAACGTTTGCATTTTAGCTTCTTTTTTGGATTAGTCAATAGTTGTGTTCCACCTTTTGAATATTTTGAATATTATGGCATTGTGTCTTTGTTCTATGGTGCTTTGGCAACCAATCATTTGTTTCATTTTCTCATATTTTCTTGTTATGGATCATATTGTTTCTCTCTGTAAACGACGTGGATTTATTTATCCAGGATCCGAGATCTATGGTGGATTTGCTAATACTTATACTTTTGGTCCATATGGATCTGAATTACGAAAGAACATTAAGGATTTATGGTGGAAGACTTTTGTGCAAGGAAGACGAGATATGGTGGGAATTGATGGAGGGATACTGCTTCACCCACGTGCTTGGGAAGCTTCTGGGCATGTCGCTGGATTTAATGATGCGATGGTGGATTGTAAAAACTGTAAAGCACGACACAGAGCTGATCATTTGATCGAAAATGCTCTGAAAGTTGATGCAGAAGGATTATCTGAAGAGGATTTGACGAAGTTGATTGTAGAAAATGATGTAAAGTGTCCGAAGTGTGGAGAAAAAGACTTCACAGATGCTCGAAATTTTAATCTGATGTTTAAAACTGAGCTGAGTAAGACAAAAGATGATGAAAATATTGCTTATTTGCGTCCTGAGACAGCTCAGGCTATTTTTTTGGAATTTAAAAATGTGGTAGATACTACTCGAGTAAAAGTACCGTTTGGAATTGGGCAAATTGGGAAAGCATTTCGCAATGAAATTACCCCGGGAAATTTTATTTTTCGTCTTATTGAATTTGAGCAAATGGAGATTGAGTATTTTATTCGTCCAGAAAACTGGGAGCCTCTTTTTGAAGAATGGCTTCAAGAACAGCATAAATGGTGTGAAATGATTGGTTTGAACAAAGAAAAAGTGAGCGAGTATGAGCATCCACAAGACAAACTTTCACATTATTCAAAGCGTACTGTAGATATTATGTATGATTTTCCTTTTGGACGATCTGAATTGTATGGTCTGGCGTATCGAACAGATTTTGACCTGACTCAGCACCAAGAGTACTCTGGAAAGAAACTTGAATATCGAGATCCACAAACAAATGAAACTTATATTCCACATGTTCTCGAACCTACTTGGGGAGTTGATCGCTCAATATTGGCTGTTCTTTGTGATGCGTATCATGAAGAACAACTGGAAGAAGGTGATTCTCGTATTGTGATGAAATTTGCAAAGTGTATTGCACCTGTAAAAGTGGCTGTAATGCCGTTGATGAAAAAAGATGGTCTTCCAGAGAAAGCCCAAGAGATCTATGATACTTTGAGTCAAAAATGGAATGTGGAATATGATGATGGTGGATCTATTGGGAAACGATACCGACGGCAAGATGAGATCGGGACACCGTTTTGTATTACGGTGGATTATGAAACGATCAAAGAAGATGATGCAGTGACTGTTCGGGATAGGGATAGTATGCAGCAAGAGCGAGTGAAAATTGAAGAACTTGGTAGTTGGATTGAAGAACATTTGTTATAAATATATGAATAAAAAGTTGTTTCACACAAACCTTCATTTTTCTTGATGCATCCTCTTGAAAAAAGGTAAAATTGGCTTAATAAAGACCATTTGATGTGATTATGTGGGATAAGAAAGAAATCCGTATCGGTGCGTTGGGAGTTTTTTTCATTTGGATGATTGGGTTGTCTTCATGGTGGATGCATACTGGACAATCTCAACAAGCCATGTCGATTGGAACAGATTTTGTGAACGCAGTTCAAACTGAGATTCCAAACGGGAATAGTGGTGCGAATGAAGAAGTCACTGTTTTAGATATGGATTCATACCCTGATGGAGGAGTGGTGATGTCAGGATTTTATAAAGGTACTCCTAGCATTGGGTCTGGTGTATCTATTCCGCCTTCAAGTGATACTGATGCCTTTGTTGCTCGATTTTCCCCTCAAAAAACTCTTCTATGGTGGAAAGTTATTGATGGCGGAACAGTACATTTAGATGTTGGAGCGGGTGTTGAAGTGCTTCCCAATGGAAATATTATTTTGACTGGGAGATTGTCAGCTGATAATCAGAACTCTTTTGCGACCCGGGCATATGTCCATATTTATGATCCAAATGGTGTTTCTGTGAAACAGTTCTCATCAAATATTTCCAATGGAGGTGATCAATTGAATGATGTTGATTCATTTGCTGATAATGATTTTGTGGTCTGTGGTACACAGAATTCAGATAGTCTTTCGTTTGGTTCTACGGTTTCAAATAAAGGCAATTCATCTTCTACCTTTATGGTTTTCCGTCTTGGTTTAAATGCATCTTCTCAAGTTCTCACGAAGTGGGTTAATAATGCTGAAGGGTTTTTAACCACGTCGGGATGCAAGGATGTTTTGATTGATACTCAAGGAGATGTGTATGTTGCTGCAACTTTTAGTGGTGGCCTCTTTTTTGGTCCTGGATCTCCTGCTGGTTCAGGAGTGTTTTTAGCAAAGTATAATGGAGTATCTGGTGCTCAAGAATTTGTTATTCCAATATCTGGTTTGTCTGTTGTTTCGCATTTTATTGATATGGATCTTTTGTCGAATGGAGATATTGTATTGGTTGCTTCTACAGCTGTTGATATTTCATCTGATGTATATATCGGACGAATTACTCCTTCTGGGGTGATATCGAAAAATGAAATTATCACGAATAGTGGTTCGAGTCCTCGAGGAATTGATGGTGCTCATGGTGTGGATGTGTTTTCTGATGATTCATTTTTAGTGAGTGGATACTTGGGATCTCAGTTGTTGTTTGGATCAGGAAATCAGTCACAAACCTTGACTCCAAATGGAACTGAGGATGCTTTTGTTGCTTTTTATGACCAAGATTTGAATTTTCAATGGGCCAAGCAAATGACTAGTCCAGGACTGAATAGGGCTTATGATGTGTCTATTACAGACCAAGATTCTTTCTTTATTGCTGGAACATTTACTAATGGTTTGGATCTTGATCTTCATAATGCTCAATCGATTGACTTGAGTTCACAAAGCACAGAAAAATCTTTGTTTTTAGCCGAGTATGGTTTGAAATTTGCATTACCGGCAAGTCAGTTAGCTTTGGTGAATCAGCCAATTGATGGATTTATAAATGCTCTTCCGCAGCAAGCTCTCCATGTATCTGTGAATGATGCTCAAGGGCAACGAGTGACAAGTTTTTCTGATACTGTGACGCTCTCTTTGGCTGTTCCAGCTTTAGGTGTGACTTTGAAGGGGGAGGTAAGTGTAAATGCTGTTGATGGGCTGGCTGTTTTTGATGAATGGTATCTTTCAGATGTTGGACAAGGCTATGTTCTTCAGGTGGGTACGAATGGGTTTCCAACTGTAAATACTGATGTGTTTTCAATTTCTCAAGTCTCTTCACAGCTTCAATTTGTAGAGCATCTCAAAGCAAATCAAGCGGGTTCTTTATTACGTATCGAAGATGTTATAACTGATTTGACTGGTGGTTTTTTGGCATCTGGGAATTTTTTTAATAATGGGATTTGGGGAGATACAGATCCAGCTAGAATTGCGCGACAATCCATAGATATTAGTTCTGGTGGTGGAGATGGATTTGTGTCTCGATATTCTTCAAATCATGAAATAAGCTGGTTGGATACGATCAATAGTAACGGCGTATCTCAGTTTCCTGATGAAGGACGGGCCATGGCTTATTTGAGTGATGGGAGTATTGTTGTGGTTGGTCTTGGCGGTCGTTCTGGGATTCCTTCGGGTCTCATGATAGCAAAATTGAGTAGAGATACCGGAAACATGGTGTATACCAAAACATATCCAGATGGAGGAGCGATTGATGATATTTTTACCGATGTGATAGCAACAAGTGATGGATATATTGCTGTTGCTCAAAATCTTGCGTTGAGTATAACAATTGATGGAATAACGGTGAGTAATCGAGGAGCGGTTCAAGGGCAAATTACTTTGGCTCGGTTTTTGAATGATGGATCTGTGGTATGGGTAAAGCATATTGAAACGCCTACAACTGCTCCTCCTGGAGGTGGTTTTACTCGATTGGATATTTTTCCTCGATTGACTCTTGCTCCGGATGGCACATTTTATGTGGTGGGGAATTATCCACCGAGTTCTGTCTTTGGAACAAACGAAGCTGCTGAGACAACTCTTTCTACACCTGGTACAGGATTTTTAGCTCATTATAATGCTGATGGAACCCTTCGCTTTGCTCAGTCTTTGGATGATTATACTCAAAAAAGTGAAAACTTTGGACCTCAGTCTGTAGGAGTGTTTTCAAATGGAGATGTTGTGGTAGCAGGAAATACTTCTTCATCAGGTCTTTCTCAGATAAACCTGCAACGCTTTTCGTCCAGTGGAACACTTCTTCAAGAAAAACTTTTACTTGCTTCAGGTGTTTCTCGTCAGAGCTCAGTGAAAGATCTTGTTGTTCGTTCGGATGATTCTTTTCTTCTGACGGGAACTTTCACCCCTCAAATGTCTTTTCCTCATGCAGACGGATCTTATGATCTTAGTTCTGTCAGTGCTGCCCCAGATGTTTTTGTTGGTCAATTTGGGAAACAATTCGATGCTTTGTGGGTACAAAATGCTGGGGGTACTTCATCAGATGATGTGAGCTCGGTCACTCTTTCGACTGATGAAAGTACGGTATATATTGGTGGTCATATGCCTTTTTCAAATCTTGTGTTTTCACCTGGTACTCCTGAGGAAACTTCTATTACCAGTACAAATGGATCATTGGAAGCTTATGTTGCTGCCTATACTCTTCAAGATTCTCTTAGTGGTGGTCCTGTGCAGTTAGCATTTGTTCAAGAACCAACGAATAGCTCCCAATATAGAACAATATTTCCGAGTGTTTCAGTAGAAATACAAGATTCTCAAGGGAATAGAGTGACGAGTGCAACTAATACAATAACCCTCACTTTATCCACAAACCCGACGTCTTCAACACTGATGGGAACACTTTCTTCACCTGCTGTAAATGGAGTGGCAGTATTTGATGATCTTGTATTAGAAAATACTTCTGCAGGATATGTGATAGAAGCAAGTTCTAATGGGCTGACGAGTGTAGACAGTGATCCTTTTAGGATATATTACGTACCACCATATGCTGATAGTTCTGAATCTCTTGATACTAGACTCTCTGTAGATCTAGATGTGCTTTCAGATGGGACAAGTGCACAAGTAGGTGATTTTATTAATGCTGTTTTTGATGCTGGAACTCCGGAAATGCAAACGGTTTCTTCAAACCTTTCAAATATCAATGCCTATATCTCAAAGTATGATGCTCAACATAATCTTTTATGGGTAAGAACCACTGATGGATCAACAAATGCTGCAACAGGTTTGGGTGTTTCTCTTTTTCCAGATGGAAGTGTGGTGGCAGTTGGACAGTTTTCAGATACAGTAACTTTTGCTCCAGAAATAGCTCAACCCATAACGGTGAGTTCTGGTGCAGTGAATTCTTCTGATTGTTTTCTGATACGGTATCAATCAAATGGTGATTTTGACTGGTTTAAACGAATCGTTTCTTCTGGTTCAGATTCTTGTGATGCAGTCGAAGCTCTCAGTGATGGAGGTTTTGTCGTTTCAGGTTCATTTATTGGGTCGGCAATATTTGGGCAAAATGAAGCGAATGAGACAACTCTCAATACAAATAACTCTTCTGAAGACGCCTTTTTAGCTCGATACAATCGCGATGGAACTCTTCAGTGGGTGAAGAGTGCTGGTGGAACTGATGCAGAATTTGAAGTAGATGTAGAAGTACTCCCTCAAGGAAACATTGTAATAGCTGGATTTTTTGATAGTTCTTCTTTTCTTTTTGGGTCAGGAGCAAGCGCAGTCACTTTAGCATTGGAAGGACAAAGAGATCTCTTCTTGGCTCAATATACAATGTCTGGAGATTTTGTTTGGGCTACATCTATAGCAAATAATAATTTTGGGACTACTAATTTTAAGGCTTTAGATATTGCTGGAAGTCCTGATGGTGGACTGTATTTGACTGGTCCAATTAGAGGTATGGCTCATTTTGGTAATAATGAACTGAATGACCAGACCATTAGTTCTGTTGGACTTGAAGATGGGTTTTTGGCTCGATTTGAAGCGAATGATGGTCAGTTTAGCTGGGTTCGTTTGGTCAGTGGAGACGCGAGTATTGGAAACTCTTTTAACATCGTAAATGAAGTAGAAGTATTAGAAGATGGAAATGTCTTGATTGGTGGAGACTATACTTATCGAGCATTTTTTGGTGAAAATACGAACACTTTAGAGTTTGTTTCTTCAAACCCTTTTCGAGATTTATTTATCGCTCAGTATTCTTCTGCTGGAGTATTTAATTGGGCTCATAAGATGGGGGCAAATTTTGGTGATGATATGACAGGATTGGTTGTATCTGAAGATCATAGAATTTTTGTTCTTGGTGATTATGCTCCAGATTTTGAGTATGGATTTGATCAGCAAGGACTACAAAAATCTTCGATAAATAATCAGAGCAATGGTACCTTTCTTGCTCAATTTGGTCCAATTCCTCTTCAAGGAGGAAACCCAACGAAGTTGGCTTTTATTCAACAACCTCAAGATACTCTTCTTGGAAAGCAAATATCCCCAGATATTCAAGTTGAGGTTCAAGATTTTCGTGGCTCGAGAGTTGGTTTGTCTTCTACTCAAGTGACCCTTTCTCTCAAAACAAACCCGGGTTCTGCCTCATTTACTCCGCAAACAGTTCAGGCTGTGAATGGTGTGGCGACCTTTAGTAATCTTCAGCTGGATCAAGTAGGTGAGGGGTATGTGTTTGAGGCGAATGCCAATTCTTTATCGAGTGTAGATAGTGAAGCTTTTTCTGTGAGGCATTTACCAGTCCTTTCAACACTTCACCAAACCATGACCCAGTCTGGAGGCAATGTAGCTGTTAAAGGGATGGATAGCCTTCCTGATGGGACAACGGCTATTACAGGATTCTTTGGAGGCAATGAAACGATTTTTGGAAATGGAGCTTCAACGACTCCTACAAATAATGTTGTATTTTTTGTAGCTTTATATGATTCAAACCAACAGCTCGAATGGGTAAGGATTTCTGATCAAGGTGGAAATAATAATCTTGGACTTGATGTGGCTTTACATACTGATAAAACGGTTTATGTAACCGGGCATTTTAATTCACCAATGCGATTGGGTCAGGATGTGAGTGTTAATAATACCGTGAGCTTGTCGGTGCCTGGTACTGCCTCAACTATTCATGGTTTTCTTGCAAAATATCTTCCAAATGGAGATTTGGATTGGGCTATGCCAATTAACTCATCGCCTGGTGGTATCGGTATAGATGTAGAAGCCTTAAGTGATGGAAGTGTGCTTTTATATGGTGCTGATGGAGATTACTTTTTACAGCGATTTGCTGCAAACTCTTCAACTTTGTGGAAAATTCCACTGTCAGGTTCCATCATTACTGGAAATGATTATGATGCTATTTCTTCTTTTTCAAATGATGACTTTGTGTTTTCTACATCATTTTTACAGCTCTCTTTTGTAGATACTACTTCTCAATCTATTACTTTTCCGTCTCAAACAAATCATAATGCTGCACTCGTTCGGTTTACAAAAGATGGGGAAGTGATTTGGCAAACTGATGATGGTGATGGTGGTGCAGTTTTTGCTAAGGATATAGATGTAGTGAGTTCAGACATGATTTTGACAACTGGGACTTCCTCTGGCTCGAGTTTATTTGATGGTTCCAGTTTTTTTGCAACGGGTGCTTATTTTGCACGATATGATGGAAGTGGTTCTTTAGTATCCGTGAATAATATTTCTCAATCTGGTAGCTTCTTTGACCTACATATCACGTCACTATATGGAGATGATGCATTGGTGGTTGGTTCATACAATACTCCTTCAGCATCTTTTGGGTCTATTTTGGTTCCAAATACTGAATTAACAATTCTTGGTCAACCCCGAGAGATTTTTATGGCTCATTTTAGAATGGATAATACATTAGACTGGGTGAAACATATTACAAGTCCTGGAGACACCTTGATTCATGGAGTTAGAAAAATAAATAATGGCTTTGTCATTGCGGGTGACGTAGGAGGTAATTCTCTTTTTGATGAAAATGAGGCTACAGAGCAAGCACTCTCGACATCTGCTAGTGGTGAAGGTTTTATTGCACGATATTCATTGAACGGTGTACCAACAGCCTCTGCTACTCAGCTCCAAGTAACGCAAAATCCTCTTGTTGTTTTAGCTGAAAAAATTATTGATCCTCCTATTAGCGTTGAAATACGAGATGCTCAAAACCAGCTCGTTTCTACGGCCAATAATGATGTGACTTTGTCTTTTCGTTTGAACCCTCATGGAGCAACTACTGGTCCATTTACTACAACTGCAGTGAATGGAATAGCAACGTTTTCAAATGTGATGGTAGATGTGGTGGGGGATGGATATCAGTTTGAAGTATCTTCTCCAGGATTGAATACAACAAATACCAATGCTTTTAATGTTTATGTGACGAATGCACAAACTGTAAATGTTTCAGATTCTTCGAATACAAATGGAGCGAATCTCATTCCTTCCCAAGTTTTGACCAGGTCAGATGGAAGCTATTTTGTTTCAGGACGATTTACTGGGATTACTGATATTCCTCATTTGCCTAGTCCTCTTCGATTAAGTTCTAGTGGTGTAAATACGAATTTCATTGTTGGGTATGGTGCAGATGATGACTCACTTTTCTCCCTTCCATTCCAAAGCTCAAATTCATTTCCTAGAATGGCTTTAATGAGCAATGGACAGCTTTTGACGACCGGTGGATATATTTTAGGAAGTGGAAAATCAGCATTCCAATTATTTACTGTTGATCCAGCGACTTCACAATTTAACCAAGTTGCACAATTGATTCCATCTATCGGTATTGATGTGGGAGATATGAACGTATTTAGTGATAATGCAATTATTATTACTGGGAGACTTGAAGGCAATACAGGTAATGGTACATTTGGTGGTTTGACTTCTATTGGTTCGGCAAATACTACTTTGCCTGGAGGTAATGCATATATTATTAGATATGCTTCAGATTTTTCTCCTTTGAATGGATTTAATGTCGGAGGTGCTAATGCAGTATCAGATGGTGTTCGGTTAATTGTTCTGAGCGATGGAGGATATTCGCTTTTGGGAAAGTTTGCTGGCACCATATCTTTGGGCTCTGATAGCTATACATCACCTGATTTAAATACTTATCATGGGTTTTTAGCTCGGTTTAATGCTCAGGATCAAATTGTATGGTCGCAGGATTTTCCTGTTTTCAATTCGCAGGTAGATATGACTCTTTTGAGTGATGATTCAATAGTTGTGTTCAACAGAGAAGATACGTCTTTGGCAAGACTTACGAGGTATGAAAAGACTAATGGTCAAATACTCTGGTCTCAGCAAATAGGTGATTTTGATGGTCAAAATGCTGTTTTTGTTCATGCGCTATCATCTCTTAGCGATGACAGTATCCTTGGGCTTGCACGATCTAATAGCAAGATTTCGTTTACTGATCCTCTCATCAAGACAGAAAATGGATTGGGTCCTGTTTTATTTCGCTACGATAAAAATGGAGTGTTTGCATGGAGTAAGATGGAAGTGGGTTTTGAGGCAACGGACATTGATGCTTTTGCAAATGATGATTTTGCCTATGCGGGTCGAATGTCTCATGATACTCAGACAATCTTTAATTTTGATCAAACAGGACAAATTGTTCGATCTGCAGATTCGTCCCAAGAAGTGGAGTATTTTGTAGCGAAGTACCAATTGAGTTTGAAAAATCGAGACCCTATTCCGCTGCGACTTTCTTTTAACGGTGTGCCATCTGGTTCTCGAAATACTCCTCTTACAAATATTTCTGTATCAGTTTTAGATGAAATAAATGCTCTCGTCCAAAACCAAGATTTCCCACTTGCTATAGGTTTTGAGGGAAACCCTTCAGGCGTATCTCTTAGCGGTACGACTTTGCTTACATCTTCATTGGGAACTGCTGATTTCGATGATCTACAGATTACGACTTCTGGAACCTATCAGCTTAAAGTGACTTCAGCAGATTTGGTGGATGCTATTAGCCCGAGTTTTTTCGTTCGAGATATTCTGCCTACTCCTACAAATTTTGTTATGAATGGTGTTGTGAATGCTATCAATGCTGATAATGTACTCAATTCTTCATTTTCAATTGATTCTGCAGTGGATGGAGTTTTGTTGTATACGTTTTCAGGTCCTGTTGGACAAAACCCTCTTCCTGTAATGAATTCAAATCCTGGAGTGACCGTAGGAACAAATACTTTCTCTAATTTTAATTTTATTGGGTTTGATGATGGGCAGATTCAAGCCTCTTTTGAGCTTCTTGATGGGAATGGTTCGAATAGCCAGCAGCTAGTGTTGACGGTATTAAAGGATACTCTTATTGATGTTCCAACAAATATTGTAATTAATGGAGATACAGCGATAACCCCTACAAATGCAGGAGCGTTTGATACTCTTTTTGAAGTTTCTGAACCTGGTAGAGCAGTGGTTTCTTTTCAAAATATATATAGGGGTGGTTTTGAGTCTGACGTGACGTGTACATTAGAGAATATTAATGCTGGAATTCATACTTGTTCTGATACAGATATTTCACGTTTTCGTTTTGAAACTGATAGTGTGCTCAGGACAATTATTCAGTTTACTGATTTGGCTGGAAACTCTATTTTTTCACAAGCTATTGAGCAAGATTTGCTTCCAGATCAAGCTTCCTCTCTTCGTTTTGTACAGCATCCAACAAATGTTTTGGTGGGAAATGTTTTCACGTCAAATATTTCTGTTGAGCTGTTGGATCAAGGAGCTAACCGTATCGATACAGATGCAGATGTGCTTATTGCTGTTGTTCCTTCAGCTGGAGTTATTTTTGGAGGAACAGATACTGTCTCCGCGGTAAATGGTTTGGCGACTTTTTCAGATCTACAGTTGAGTACTGTAGGGTCCTATTCGTTTGTTGTATCGTCTCCTGGAGTAGCAGATGTTACTAGTATCGCATTTGATGTTTTAGAAGCTCCACTTGCTCCATCTAATCTTCAAGTGAATGGTTTGTTGAATGCTATAAATGCAGATACTGCGAGTAATACTTCGTTTACAGTAGAGGTGAATGTTGATGGGATTCTTCATTATACAATAGGGGATGGGACTCAGTTTATGAATGGAACGAAGAATGTGTCTGCTGGAGTTGCAACTGTGGAATTGCTGAATTTGAGTACTTATAATGATGGGAAAATCACCTTTGATTTGTTCCTTCAGGGAGAATTAGGAGATTTGAGTCCTGATTCATTGAATGAAGTAGATAAGGATACAGAAGCTATAGCCCCTACTAACCTCGTTTTTAATGGAGGTAGTGTCTATACCAGAGCTTCTCAAAGCCAACCTGAAATTTCTTTTTCATTTGATATACAGGAAATAGGTGCAATTTCATACCGCCTTCTTGATGAAAATAGCAATGATGTACTAGGGAACGCGAGTATTACACAGGTTGGTCCTCAAGTAATTTCGTTTACGAATTTCTCTAGAATTATTAATAATCAATTTGAATCTGATTTGAATGAAGGGAACTTGACACTTTTAGTGAATTTTACGGATTCTTTTGGGAATCTTGCGATACAAGTACAAGATGCAGAGTTAAAAGACACTTTTGTACATAGAGCGTCAAAAATCTTTTTGAATGATGGTGATGATGCCATATCCAATATTGGATTTGTGAATAATCTTAATAAATCAAATAGTTTTATCAGGTTTGAAGGGGTACAAGAAATAGCCACAGTTGATTATCTTGTAAAAGACCAAAGTGGTGGAGAAGTGACTGGTCAAAAAAATATTGATACAGTTCAAATGATTACTGAAATTGGACCTTTAGATTTGAGTCAGTTAGCTGATGAAAAATTATTAATCCAATTTTCACATCGTGATGCATATGGAAATACTGATTTTGATTCTACTGGTTTTGTATACGATAAGGATGCCCAAGTATCTGAAATAGATGGATTACTCTTGAATGGAGGAAATCCTATCATCGGGACTCAAAAGAGCAGTGTTGAAATGAATATCGATACTGTTTTTGAACCTGGCTCATTGAATATTCTCATTGAAGATGAAGCTGAACCTCCTCATCAGATAACGAGAACTCTTTCTGTAAGTCAGGCTGGATCAGTTTTGGATACTTTTGATCTTTCTGAATTTGATGATGGAAATGTATTTCTTCGTGTGACATTTACAGATGCTTTTGGGAATACTGCTCTTGAACAATCAACTAGTGTTGAAATGGATACTATAGCTCAGCCATTATCTGATTTTCTCGTGAATGGGAATGCACCAATTAATGCCTCTCGTTTGACAGATTTTTCGATTACATACACTGCTGCTGAATTAGGAAATACGGTGATTACTATTTCTGAACTCAATAACTCACAAAACAAAGTTCTTATTAATGATCCAATTACAAGTATTGCTCCTCAAATTATTAGTGGTGATGTGAGTATTCTCAATGATGATCTTTTGAATATTTCATTTGATTTTACTGATTCTTTGGGAAATGTTGCTGTTACTCAGAGAACTATAGGGAGGCGTGATGCAACGAATCTTGGACTGACTAATATTGTCATTAATGGAGGAAATGTGGTGAATGGTTCTTTGAAGACGATGGTTCCAATAGTATTTGATGCTCCTGAAGCTGGAGTAGCATCTGTCTTTTTTTCAGATGGGACGACAGAAATTCGATATAATATACAGGCTGGGCCTCTTTCTCCAAATACTGCTTTAGACCCAATACTGAATAATACTTTTCAGTCTGTTTTTTTGACATTAGATGATGGACAAATAACCTCACGATTTGCCTTTGAGGATCACGCAGGAAATATTTCTCAAGGAGTTGGTCCAAGTATTCAGATGGATACTCAGGTTGACCCTGCTACAAATATTGTAGTGAACGGTGGAAATACTATTAATAATTCTCAACAGACAACTGTTGCTGTTGATTACAATGTTTTGGAGTCTGGATCTTCTCAGGTGATCATTAGTGATGGGACAGACCAAGTGATGAGTGTGCTTGTGTCTGGTTCTGACCTGAATAGATCGCAAGTTCTTGATGTCTCAACGCTTCGAGATGGTGTGCTAAGTGTCTCAGTGAATTTTACAGATGAGGTTGGAAACCTTGCCATTACTGCTGCTTCTACTGCTCAGAAAGACGCACAGGCTCGAGCAATAACTGGTGTGGTTTTGAATAATGGTGTGGTAATCAATAAGGCTAGTGAGAAATTGGTGACCCTGGATTTTAA
The DNA here is from genome assembly GCA_029233985.1 of Candidatus Altimarinota bacterium. GTDB lineage: Bacteria > Patescibacteriota > Gracilibacteria > JAUYGZ01 > JAUYGZ01 > JARGOK01. Next base: position 290,285 of record JARGOK010000002.1, on the reverse strand, counting down.
TAGCTCTGAGGAAGGGATTGCGAATTATACTGTTCGGAATGGGAGTGATGAAATTGAGGGGGATTTTATTGTGAGATTTGGTATTTCTGTAAATCAAATTGGATCAATACCAGTGGTGATAAATGATGAGACTCTTATTAGAAATATTGATGTGAGTTCGTTGCCAGATGGAGAACTAGAGGCTGAAGTTCTCTTTACGGATGATGTGGGGAATGTCGTGAATCTTGGTTTGGATCGTGTGAAGAAAGACACACGTGTGAATGCTCCAAGCTTGGTTCAGATCAATAATAATCAACGATTACTTCATTCTGCTCGGTCTGCTGTTGAGTTAGCATTTGATATTGATGAACCTGGAAATATTAGTTATCGCCTGATTCAAGGGGTGAATCGTATTGAGTCAGGAGCGAGTTATGTCTCTTTAGGATCGTATTCTTTTCAAGGAGTGAATCTTAGTGGATTTAATGCTTCAACCTTTCAATTGGAAATGGAATTTACCGATGAAGCTGGAAATAGTGTTTCTATTCCCCAACAATCGTATTCTTTTGCATTATCAGGAGGCCTTGACCCAAGAAGGAGAAACGAGAATGAAATTGTATCTTCTCAGCCAGTATTTGTTCCAAGATCTGGTGGGGGTGGAGGAGGATCATCTGTGGCACCTGTATTTATAGATGAAACAACAAATGACAATGAAAAGCAGAGCGAGCTAGAGAATATAGATGATGAACCAGAAGGATTCTTTGATTTCTTGTTTGGGAATGATAATGAAGAATCACAGGATGATCTTGAATTTAAAAATACTGAGCTATTTGAAGATGTTCAAGAAGGAGATGAAGGATTTCGGGAGATTCAGCGTTTGAAAGATTTGGGAGTTGTTGAAGGAGTAAATAATTCGAATGTGTTTGCACCGTCGCGGTTTATCGATCGAGCTCAGATATTAAAAATTTTGATGAAACTGATGTCCTATGAAGAGCCAGAAAAAGTCGTTCAACGGCCTTTCTTGGATATTCCAACGACGGAATGGTATAGCCCTTTTGTATGGATTGCGAAACAACTTGGATTTATCGATGGGTATCCTGATGGGAGTTACAAACCAGCACAACTGGTGAATAAGGCGGAGGCCATGAAGATGATGTATCGAGTAATAGGCATTGAACCTCTTGATATTCAGGAATCGATTTTTGCAGATATTCCAGATGAAGAATGGCATTTGCCGTACTTCGTTGATGCGTATCATAAAGGGATTCTTGAGGTAGATGATTTGGGTGATGCTCGGTATGTTGACCCAGCTGAAATAGTTGACCGAAGATGGTTCGCTCAGATGGTGATTCGACTTTGGGAAAGCAATGATGAATTGACGTCAAAAGATTTGGATCTTGATCAGATTGTTACCGGATCTGCAGCTATTTAGAGCTCGGTAAGCATACCTTCACTGAGGACGATTTTTTGTAGGCTTCCTGTGGGAGCTTTTTTATTCATATTAGCAAAAACATAATTTGTACTGATTCCACGATGTTTGAGATCGACAAGAAACTCCAGTTCTTTTCCCACTTGGTGTTCTAAATATTCCTTGCGAAGTTTGTCACCGAGATCTCGGAGGATTTGAGATCGTTCCTTTTTGATCTGTTCTGGGACTTGGTTTTTCATTCGTGCAGCACCTGTTCCTTCTCGTTTGGAGTAGGGGAAGACATGTAATTTAGCGAATCTAATAGTTTTGATCATTTCTACAGTTTCCTGAAACTCTTTCTCTGTTTCTCCTGGAAATCCAACGATAAAATCTGCTGAATAAGCAGTGTTTGGTCGAATTTCTCTGGTTCTTTTGACAATTTCATATATTTCTGGCGCTCCATGACCACGATTCATTCGCTCTAAGACACCAGGTGACCCACTTTGGATACTCATATGGAGGTGATCACAGATGCGTTGATTTTGATATGCCTCGTAAAAATCTTCATGAATAAACTGAGGGCCGATTGAAGAAATTCTTACTCTAGGAATATCTGTTTGGTTGAGAATTTCTGTTAGGAGCTCGCCCAATTTTGCTTCTTCGGGTTTGGTTCTTGAATTTGTCGATCCCCATGCGGCGAGATTGATTCCTGTTAGGACGATTTCGTTGATCCCATGTTCTACTGCTCGATTGATTTGTCTGATGATCCCTTCTAGGGGAATATTGAAATGCTCTCCACGAGCGACCGTGGTGATACAAAAGCTGCAAACATTGTCACAACCTCCTTGGATAGCGACAGGTAGACGAGTTCGAGAGCTTTCTGGGAAGATAATGTCATGTTCTGTCAGTCCAAAATGGTCAAAGAGTTCTTGGTCGTTACCGAAGACCAGGTCATCAGGGAACTGCTTATTCCATTCTTTGGTGTCGACTTTTGGTCCGCAACCAAATATTGCAACTTGTTTTCCCTTTTTAGTAGCTCTAAGAGCTTCGTAACGAGACTTTCGGTCTGCTTGATGAGTTACCGTGCAGGAATTCACAAAAATCATCTCAGCATCTTTTTCGGAGTCACTGAGGTGGTGACCTGCATTTTGAAGTCCGGCACTGATCCTAGCGGAATCAAGAAAGTTCATTTTACAACCGAGGGTTTTTATGAAGAATTTCATATTTTCTTGTTATTCAGCAGTTATTTTGCCTTTAAATAAGGCTTTTATCAAGTTTGACTGATCTCTTTTTTTGTTTATTATTCTTTTTTTATAGGATATTCTTGTGGTGTTTTTTGACCATGTTTATGAATCAGATAGAAGATCAGTTTTTAGTTTCGGTGGTAATACCAGTTTACAATACTCCTCCTAAATTACTTCGGGAAACTTTGGATAGTGTCAAAAAACAGACTCTGGATAAAGACCTTTTTGAGGTTCTTATTATTAATGATTGTTCTCCGGATCCTGTTACTCAAGTTGAATTACGTCGACTCGAAGGCTTATCTGACCTCGGTGGGATTCATTTACGTGTAATCCATCATGAAACCAATAAGTGGCTTGCAGAGGTGAGGAATACGGGTATTCGAGAATCACGTGGGAAGTATATTGTAAACCTGGATAGTGATGATTTGATTGCGCCTTCGTATTTGAAAAAATGTGCTCTTACTATGGAGGCTCATCCTGGAGCTGGTTGGGCGTATCCAAATCTCCAGACCTTTGAGAGTTTGTATTATTTTGCTACTGCCCCTGACTTTAATGCGAAAAAGCTTTTTTGGGGGAATTATTGTGCTTGTTCTTCAATGTTTCGGAAGTCTGCTTGGTTGACTACTCGTGGACAGCGTACAGAAATGGTGACGGAAAATGTGAAATGGTTCGAAGATTGGGAGTTTTATATTCAGCTGATGAAAAAGGGGTGGTATGGAGTCCCTGTAAGAGATACAACGTTTTATTACCGAAGACGTGTGAAGAGTATGATTACTCGGAGCCGTATTTTGTTATTTGTGAGTTGTTACTTGATCTACCGGACGCATATATGGGGATACTGGAAACTCAACCGTGCTCAGCGGAACCAAAAGAGAGATATTCAGAGAGGAAAACAAAATCGTCATGCTTGGTGGTCTCCATCTACTTGGTTGAATAGGTTTTCTGGACATTTGATTACGCAATTTAAAGGGAGGCCAGTGAAGTATTATCCTTTTACATTGTTTTTTCAGGCAATTTTTTCAAAACATCGATTTATAAAAAATATTTTGGCTCAAGAGTATCTTCCAACATCTGTTGAGGCTGATTGTGGTTTGCTTGAAAAAAGAAATTTTGATTTTGATTTGGAACCAGTTGTCAGACAAGAAAAAAAATCTGTTCTTTTTGCTCACTACTGGTGGAGAATGGGAGGTGCAGAAAATGTGTTTTTGGACTGGGTGAAGGCTGCTCGCGATATAGATGGAGTAAAGCTAATCAATCTGGTATGCAACTCTTATTCAGAAAATGAGTATCTCAAGCCTGAGTTTGAAGAGTATATGGATGAGCAATATGCGTTGGACAAGCTATCTACCAATCCTATGGCGAGTCTTCGTATTTGTTGGAACCTGATTGTTCAAGAGCAGCCGAAAGTGATTTATAATATGCATAATCCGTTTATTTATTGTTTGACACCATTGATCAAACAAAAGTTTCCTCAGATGCAGATCATTGATTTGCTTCATTGTGAAGGGTATGACGATCCAGCATGGTTTGGTGCTGCTACTGACTACCAGCAGTATTTAGACAAAAGAATTGTGATTAGTGATTTTTGGAAAGAGGTTTTGATTGATAAATATGAAGAGAAAGCAGAAAAAGTGGAAGTCATGATGAATGCTCTTGATTTGAAGCGATTTGATCCGACAAAGTATGATAAAAAGGCTCTAAGAAAGCAGTTTAAGCTCCCACAGAACAAAATTGTGGTTGGTTTCTTGGGGCGGTTTGAATTTCAAAAGAACCCTCATACTTTTCTCGAGTTGGCAGAACTGTTTCATGATGATCGACGTTTTCAATTTGTGATGGTGGGAAGTGGTTCTCTTGAAAAGGAAGTGAAGTCACGTGTGAAGAGACTATCTAATCTAACTTATCTGGGGTATACGAAGAAACCTGAGATGTACTACTCACTTTTTGATGTGGTGGTTTTTCCATCTGTTTATGAGGGATATCCGATGGTTGGTCTTGAAGCAGCAGCTATGAAGGTCCCTATCATTGCTACAAATATTACAGGGTTTCGAGAACAAATTGATCAGGGGAATTTTGGGGTTTTGTATGATCAAGAACAGCCGAAGAAAGATGCTCGAAAAATACGTGATCTTCTGTATCATCATCAGGCAGATTGGGAAAGTATCGGAGAAAGAGGGCGTGATTTTGTAGAGCGAGAACATGACTATCTTCATCAAAAAGAAGTCTATAAACAGTTTTTTGAAGATCTTCTCAAATAATAATATCAATATTCTTCATCATGTTCTGTAAATTTGAAGAAGACTCAAGAAATAGTCGTTGAAGTAGAAGCGGAGTTTGTATAGGCCTCCCAGCTTCTTTTGATCATTGTGGAGAGTTCTGTGGTTGGATGCCATCCGATTTTGAGTTGGGCTTTGGCAAAGCTTGCAACAAGATTTTCAGGGTCTCCTGTTCTTCGAGGGCCCATCTCGATCGTGAACGTCTTATTTGTGATGCGCTTGCAGTGTTTTATCAGGTCAAAGACGCTGGTGCCTTTTGCAGAGCCTAGATTGATGATTTCGTTTGTTTTTAGATTAAGGCTTTTAATATGAGCCTCGACGAGGTCATTGATATCGATATAATCTCTGATGCAAGTGCCGTCTGGAGTAGGGTAGTCTGCTCCAAAAACCATGACTTGCTTGGTTTTTCCTGAGGCATGGTTGAGTAAAATAGGAAGGATGTTTTTTGCACGAGGATCGATATATTTGAGGCCACCATCTCCTATGACATTAAAATACCTGAGTGAGACATAAGTAAAATTATGAGCTTGAGAGTACCAATCGATGAGTTCTTCGCAGGCGAGTTTTGTATATCCGTAATAATTGGTGGGTTGTGTGGGATGCTTTTCGTCGATAGGAAGGTACTGTGGTGCTCCGTAGACAGCAGCTGAGGAGGAAAAGATGAGCTTTGGGATCTTATGAAGAGCTATTTGTTCGAGAAGATTGATAGTTCCGGTAATATTTTCGGTATATTTTTTGGTATTGGTCATGGATTCGCCAGCGTCTTTATAGGCTGCAAAGTGAAAGACAGCATCGAATGAATTTGTTTTGAATACTTTAGATAAGAATGCGGCATCGATGAGATCTCCTTCTTGGAAGTTTGATTCGGGGTGAAGGAGTGTTTTGAGTCCTTTGCTAAGATTGTCGATAATACTCACGGTATGACCTGCGTTTATCAGTTTGTGGGCGGTAACTGATCCGATATAGCCGGCTCCGCCAGTGACGAGGATATTCATAAGAATGTTGATGACATTTGAGAGTTTATCTTCTTTTGACATTTTAGCAAAATGCAGTACAATTCGGCCAGATTATTCTTCAATATTCCATTATGACACATGGTTCCGAATCACGATCATTTTCAAAGCAAGTTATTTGTGCCAGTATACCTGAATTGGAGGGGCGTGATATAAAAAAAATGCTTCATTTTTTGAGTGTTATTCGTTTGAAAGAAATTATTGAACATCTGGATAGTTTTGGAGAAATGTCACCTGATATAATCTCTGCTTTCCAATTGGTTCAGTTTCGTACTCAGGTAACTGCAGTACTTAAATATAAGGGGCACTCTGTAGCTGGTGGAAAGAATGTTCTTTAGCGAGGATCTACATCTATTTTCCAGCCTTTGCCGAGTTTCAGAGATGAAATGACATCTTTTGGAGAATTACTTTGGATTGAGATATTCCAGATGTATTTATTGTGAAGACGAGGGATGTAGTGGGGAGAGAGGGAGATGGTGGGGATGTTGGGGACTTCAGGGACTGTTGGGACCTTGAGAGGCTGGGAAAAGTCTAAGGTAAGAGGACGGTGGGTTTGTTCGTTGAGTTTGTTGAATATGCGGAGGGATTCTTCAGCGGCTATTTTTGGGTTTTCGTCAGCGAAGATGAGTTTTATGGTTTTAGAATATGGAGGATAATTGAAGAGTTCTCGTTGTTGTATTTCGTGAGCGTAAAATCCTAAGTAGTCATGGTTTTTGGCAAATTGGAGGGCTTTGTGGAAAGGCTGGTAGGTTTGGATAATGACTTCTCCAGGTTTGTGTCGCCCTGATCGACCGGCTACTTGAGTGAGGAGCTGAAAGACACGTTCACTTGCTCTGAAGTCTGGGATATGGAGTCCGATGTCCGCGATGAGGATTCCTGTGAGGGTGACATTTGGGAGATCTAGTCCTTTGGCGATCATTTGTGTTCCAAGAAGGATATCGGCTTCGTTGTTTTTCATCTTGTTGTAGATAGTCTCGAAGGCAAATTTACTTCCCATGGTGTCTTTGTCTGCTCGGAGGATGCGGGCTTTTGGAAAAAGTTCTTGGAGTTGTGCTTCTGCTTTTTGTGTTCCTGTCCCGATATGACGTATGGCAGATGATTTGCAATCGGGACAAGTGATGAAGTTTTTTTGGAAATTCCCACAGTAATGACAGACGAGCCCTCCGTCTTGAAAATCTCTTAAAAATTTATGATATGTTAAGCAAATATCACAATTAGTACATTTTGGTGTAAATCCACAGTCACGACAGGTGATAGAGCTGGATGATCCCCGTTTGTTGAGGAAAAGGACGGTTTGTTCTTTTTTTTCTATACGATCTTGAATTGCTTTGTGGAGGTCTTCTGAAAGGATATTGAAATTCTTTTTCTTGAATTCGTCTCGCATGTCGATGATATGGACTGGTGGGAGGGCCGTGTTGTTGGCGCGGTGGGTGAGCGAGAGGAGCTTGGAATGTGAAGTACGGAGTTCGGAGTTTGAAGTCTGGAGGTTCTCTTCAGTTTTTGTTTTTTGAGTTTTGAAGTAGCTTTCTAGAGATGGTGTGGCAGATCCAAGGAGGAGAGTAGGAGCTCCAAGCGCTGTGTTTTTTCTTTTCATCTGTGAGATGTATTCTGCGACAGTACGAGCGTGGTAGCGAGGAGCTGATTCTTGTTTATAGGTCCATTCATGTTCTTCGTCGATGATGATTAATCCCAATTTTTTCCAAGGAGTGAAGAGGGCTGAACGTGACCCAAGGATGAGTTTGGTTTTTTCTTGGTGAATACGATGCCAAGCTTGGACACGTTGACCTTCAGAGAGGTTGGAGTGGAGAATGCTGATCTGACCTGGAAAATGTTCACTGAAATATTGAATGGTTTGCGTGGTAAGAGCTATTTCTGGCACCAGAAGGATGCACTGCTGATCTTTTTCAACGGCTTTTTTTATGAGCTGGAGGTAGATTTCTGTTTTTCCGGAACCAGTGATCCCGTGTAACAGGAACTGAGGAGTTTGGAATTGTGAGTTTGGAGAAGGTGCGGTGTTTTTTTGTGCTGATTGAATTGTTTTTAGGACACTTTGTTGTTCTTTGGTTAGGGGTTTGTTGTGGTGGGGTTTGCTGATATGTGAAGCATCGGGATTGATTAAGTCGCCTTCTTTTATAGAGATGATTCCGTTTTTTTTGAGCGTTGCTAGGCTGGATGCTGAGAATTGTTTTTTGAGAATGGGGAGTTGAGTTTTTTCGTTTTCTTTGAGATACTCGATTATTTCTTGTTGTTTTTTTGTAGGAAGTTTGGAGTTCGGAGTCTGGAGTTCAGAGTTGTTGAGTGAAACATTTTGCTCGTATTTGAGTTTTATTTTGCTCTTCCAGATCACACTTGGGATAAAGAGCTGAAGACAATTTCGAAGAGATGTGCAGTAGTATTCGCTCATCCATTTACAGAGTTCGAGTTGTTGCTTTGTCACTGCTTCTGAGATGATTGTTGTCGTGACTTTGAGGCATTCAAAGTTTGGTTTTTCAATTTCATCAATGACCACTCCGTTGGCTCTATTGTTGGAGAGGGGGACTTCTACGAGGCTCCCGATAGGTATTGAATATTGAGATTCATAAGTAAGAGGTCGGGGTATCGTTTTGAGTTGGACGAGGTAATAGTTGATATTTTGAACATTAATATTGGTGTTTATAGCCTATTCCTTGTGAAGTTCTCTTGTCAATTGAGTCTGAATATGATATTTTCTTTCCGCTTTGTTTTTATATTTGAATATTTATGGCAACTGCTAAGAAAGCTGCTCCGAAGAAGGAAGCAGCAAAGAAAACTCCTCCTGCTAAGAAAACACCTGCTGTAAAAGCAGAGCCTAAGAAGACAACTGCTACAAAAGCTGCTCCTAAGAAAGCAACTCCAGTAAAAGCTGCTTCGAAGAAAAAGAAGGCTGCTACACCAAAGAAAAAGAATGTTGTGAAGAAAGCTGCTCCTAAGAAATACGTAAAGAAAGGAAAAAAAGCTGTTATTTCAACATTTCAAGATCACAATAAAGATACTGGTTCTCCAAAAGTTCAAGTGGCTCTTTTGACTGATCGAATCAATAGTCTTACTGAACACTTGAAAGAACACAAGAAAGACAATCATTCCCGTCGTGGATTGATCCTTATGGTCGGTAAGCGTCGACGATTGCTTCGATATATTTCTTCGAAGGATAAGGATTTGTACGAATCTATTACCGATGATTTGAAGATTCGGAAGTAGGACACCCCTAAGCTCTTGAAGAGCAACAATACAATTTGAAAATGAGAGTCTCGGATTTCTTCCGAGGTTCTTTTTTTTTGCAATTTTTTTTCACTGTATTGGAGCTACAGCGTGTTGGGCTCCAGTTTGGAGACATGAAGCCATTTGTGCAGACGTTTTTTGTGGTTTACTCAATGGGTTGTGTTCCTTATAATGGAGGTGACTTTGTTTTGATGACTTTCTGGTTTCAAGTAGTTGCTGAGAGTGCGCTCTCGTCTGTTACTTGCAACTCAGACTGAACTGAAAAACAGAGCTCATAATTTCTGTTTTTTTATTGTTCATTTTATGACAAATCTCAAGATTGAAGAGGTGTCGACTCAGATCGCTGGGAAGACAATGTCTCTCAAGACGGGCCATATGGCTCTTCAGGCCCATGGTGCTGTTACTGTGCAAATTGGTGATCTCGTAGTTCTTGTAGCTACTGCAATGGGTCGACCTCGTGAAGGTGGCGATTTTTTCCCAATGCTCGTTGATTACGAAGAAAAGCTGTACGCAGCAGGGAAGATAAAGGGAAGTCGTTTTATCAAGCGTGAAGGACGACCACCAGAAGAATCTATTCTTCGAGCTCGAATGATCGACCGACCTATTCGACCTCTTTTTCCAAAAGGAATTTCAAATGATGTGGTGATTTCTGTTTCTGTCTTGTCTTCTGATGGTGAAACTGATCCAGGTCCACATGCTATTACATGTGCTTCTGCTGCCTTGGCAGTTGGAGGATTTCCTATCGTCAGTCCTATTGCAGCTGTGAAGATTGGATTGATGAATGGTGAGCTTATTGTTAATCCGAGCTATGAACAAGTCGCTGAAGGTGACTTGGAATTGGTCGTGGCAGGTTCAGCTGATGGTGTGATGATGGTAGAGGCTGGGTCAAAAGAAATCTCTGATGAACAAATGATTGACGCGATAAAGCTCGCTCATGAAGAAATCAAAAAGCTTTGTGCTGCTATTGAAGAACTTAAAGCAAAGGCTGGAAAAGTTCTTCCTGTTGAAGTGGTCTTTAATCTTCCAGATGAGTCTGTTAAAAATTCTTTGAAAGAAACGATTACTGATGCTCAGCTTGATGCTATTTACAAGCCATCAAAGCCTGAAGTATATGCAGCTCTCAAAAATCTTACTGATGAGATGGTAGAGGTAAATGCTGATAAGGTTGATTCGAAAGAAGAGGATCATGCTTCTTGGTCAAAAAAGAATATCACCCAGGCGGTCGATAAGATCTTTAAGGAGTATATGAGAAAGAATATTCTTGAATCTGGAAAACGTGTAGATGGTCGTGGTTTGGATGATGTTCGTCCTATCAGTGTTCAGCTTGATCCTCTACCACGTCCTCATGGTTCAGCTATCTTTCAACGTGGAGAAACTCAGGTTCTCTCGGTGCTGACACTTGCTGGTCCTGGTGCTTCACAAATTATCGATCTTATGGATCATGATTATAAAAAAAGTTATTTCCATCATTACAATTTTCCAGGTTACTCCGTAGGAGAAGCTCGAGGGAATCGTGGTGTTGGACGTCGTGAAATTGGACATGGTTTCCTTGCGGAGCGTGCTCTTCTTCCAGTTCTTCCTAAGAATGAAGCTTTCCCTTATACGATGCGTGTTGTATCAGAAATCTTGACATGTAATGGGTCTAGCTCAATGGGATCTGTTTGTGGTTCGACACTTGCTTTGATGGCTGGTGGAGTTCCTATCACAGCTCCTGTTTCTGCTATTGCGATGGGTATGGTAGCAGATGATGAATCTGGAAAATATCAGATTTTGACAGATATCCAAGGTCTTGAGGATTTTGCTGGAGATATGGATTTGAAATATGCTTCTACACCTACTGGTATTACTGCATTGCAGATGGATATCAAGGTAGGAGGTATTTCTATCGAACGAATGCACGAAGCATTTACTAAGGCAAAGATTGGCCGTGACACTATTGGGAAAGTTATGGATGAAGCAATCTCTGAGCCACGTGGAAAACTTGCTGAATCTGCTCCAATGATCGAAACGGTTCAGATTGATCCAGAAATGATTCGTAATGTGATTGGAAAGGGAGGAGAAACGATTCAAGGAATTGTTAAAGAAACTGGTGCTGAAATCGATATTGATGACAGTGGATTGATCTTTATCACAGCTCCAAACCAAGAGTCTGGTGATAAGGCAAAAGCAATGATCAAAGAAAAAACTTATATGCCAAAGATGGGAGATGAACTCAACGGTGTTGTGAATCGAACAGCTGACTTTGGAGCATTTGTGGCTATTCCTGGAGGTAAAGATGGAATGATTCATATCTCTCAGCTCTCAAGCGAGCGAGTGAATAATGTAACAGATGTTGTAAAAGAAGGAGACTCTGTAAAGGTGAAAGTGACAAAGATCGATGAGATGGGGCGTATTGGTCTTCAGTTGATCGAGAAGCTCTAGATTTATCTCACTGATAAATCAGGAAGCCTGTGTAGAAGTACACAGGCTTTTTTTTATGATGATCTCTTTGTACATTTGATAGTGAAGAGATTGCTTGGTTGAATTAATAATTTGAATGGAACGATCAGCCCTCCGGGCTGATATTTTTTGACAGCAAAGAATATCCAAAAACTGTTGGTTTTTATTAATTCTTTAAAAAACCTATTACTTTGAGATGCGAAGAATCTTTTCTGGCAGGTTTTCTTTGTCAGCTTTATGTGATTTTTTTTTGGATACTGTGTGTTTATTCTTTGCTTTACTTTTTTTATTTTCAAGATTTTTTGTTCCTCTGAATTATAGAATCTGATATTTTGAGTGTTTTATTTTTTTCTTACTAACAAGATCTGATGAAAAAAAGAAGTCCTTTGGGACTTCCTTTTTTAAGGGTTGTTTAGATGTTTTCATTGGAAATACTAGAGTTGTGCGAGTATTTCATCGTTTCTCATTTTGATGTGTTTTCCAATAGGCTGTGTTTCGGGGTTGGCAGCGTATGCTTCACCAGCTTTGGCTTTGCTCATTTCAGCGAACTCTTTGGCTTTTTCTGGATTCTTTTGAAGACCTGCAATGAAGGCATCTACGAGCAGGTCATAGGCTCTTGCTATCTTAGCGGCTCCGAGAACAACGTTGTCTTCTGGTTTGTTTTTCATAGCTTGTTGTGTGAGGTCAACAGAAAGTTCTGATGCTCTTTTTGAGAGGTTTATGTTTTTATCCCCAATGTAGATTTCTATTTGGGCCATCTGTTTTTCTGCTTGAGTAATGAGGAATTGAGTATTGGATCCTTTTAGGATTATATTTAAAACATAAATGATTTCTGCCATTTCTCCTCGGTCTAAGACTTTGTCTGGCATGACATTCCCATTTTTGTCTGGGATAACAAGGCCTGCTTTTACCCCATAAGTCATATATGGAGCGTGCCATGCATCTTTTGGAACATCTTTTGCTGTACTTTCGCCAGCCCATTTTTCTTTTTTGAAACGATTCGTTTCGAGGAGCATTTTGAGAAAGGCTGCTCGTTGAACTGGTGCTCCTGGGGTAAATGTTCCATCTGGATTCCCATTTACAATTCCGAGCTCTTTTGCTGTAACGACTGATTGTGCGAACCATTGGTCTGAGCTGACGTCACTAAACCCTGTCTCTGAAATATCTTTTTTTAACCCTACTCCTGCACTTTTCAATATTAGTGTGAGTGCTGATGCACGATTTACTTCACCACCTGGTGCAAAGGTCCCATCTGGGTTTCCTTTGATTATCCCTTCTTCACTGAGATAGTCGATTGCTACGTAATGAATGTGTTCTCTTGGGACATCAGGGAATTCTTTCGCAAGTGCTGATGGTGAAAAAATAATTCCGAACACAAATGCAATAATGGCAATTTTCTTCATAGTATTGAGATATTTTTTTAAAATTCATTGTCATTTTAACTCTTTGTAGAAGTAATGGGGGGTTTTTTGTTGTACGAGAGCTTCTTCTGGATTTTTTGCAAGGATTTTTCTGTGTTATCGTTCTCTGATTCATTTTTGTTTTTCTTCAAATTTCTCTCTTTTTCTGGTATAATGGAATGATCGAAATAAAAAAAACAATAAAAAATACACAAAAAACAAAATGAGTCTTAAGGGCATTTTATCAACGGCACTTGGATCTGTAGCACTTTTTTTCTTGAGTGGCGTTTTTATCATTTCTTCATTTGCTTCTTCGAGCACGTCTTATCAGCTTGATGGGCAATTACAAGATGTGAATGATTCGGTTTCTACTAATTATAGCCTGTGTTCTCGCTTGCCTTATGCGACAAGTTCGGGATCTTCGACTTCTTATCAACTCATGCCTAAACTCGATTGTGCATTGCAAGCTGCTGTTGCAACCCCTCCACCAGGTGGAGGAGGCCGTCCTCGATTTCGATGTGGAAATAGTATTTTGGAACTGACTGAACAATGTGACGATGGAAACCGTGATGATGGTGACGGCTGTTCTTTTTACTGTCGATTGGAATATTGTGGTGATGGTATTGTGCAGTCTGGAATAGGGGAACAGTGTGATGATGCAAATAGTAATGATGGTGATGGATGTAGCTCACAGTGTGTGATTGAATCCATTGTTTCTGGAACAACTGGAGGAAGTGGAGGTACGGGAGGAACTTCTGGTACAGGAGGTTCAGGAAGTACAAGTGGTGGCAGTGGATCTGGTACCGCTACTGGTACTGGTGGAACAGGAACGTCAGCTGTTTTACCTCTTCGCCCTTCAGCACCTGTATGTGGTAATGGAATATTGGAGGCTGGAGAACAGTGTGATGATGGAAATAGTCTGAGTGGTGATAGCTGTAGTACTCTTTGTAGTATTGAAGATTCGAATGGTCTTCCTGTGGAACCAGAAAATCCAGAAGATCCAGAAGCAGTAGAAAACCCAGAAGAGCCTGAAAACTCTGAAGATCCTCAAAATGAAGAATCTGATCTTGATGATGAAATTCTTCAGTCGGTTTGTGGTAATGGTCAAAAAGAATCTGGTGAAGAATGTGATGATGGCAATCTCACGAATGGCGATAGTTGCTCGAATATCTGTCGTCTTGAAATTCAATTGGCTGATATTCCATTGGCTACAATTTTACCTCCACCTACAATTCAAGTACCAGGACGTACGCCTGTTGTTCCTTATGTACCACCAGCATTTCCTGGCGATGCACTTATTGGATCAGAATATTTGACGAATGATATTACAACGCTTTTCTATGAACGTTTTGAGGGAGGAAGTGGGGATTATGATATCTATGTGTTTGATCGTGACAAGCAATATGATGTAACAGTGAAAGAAATTAGTGACGGGTACTTTGCTTTTCAGTCTGATGAAGATTTTGAGGATGGGTATTATGTTGTTGATGTGATTGATAAGCAAGACCGATCAAAATTCCGTCGTCTCCTTCTCGAAGTGAGAAAACAAGAACGGATCGAGTCTCCAGAACTCTTGACACTAGATCGTCAAGATATCGAGGGTGAAGAGTTAGATATGATTGATTTGGGATCTCTTAGTGAGACACCTGTTATTACAGGACGGACTCCTTTGAATGCGACTGTTGCGATGTATTCAACTCTGCTAGATGAAGTCTTTATTGTTTACACTGATGAATCTCGAGAATTTGAATTGGTATATCCTCGAGCTCTTCCTGCAGGTGAAACTGAAGTGCTTCATTTTGTTGCACATTATGAGAATGGTCATGTGTCTCGTGAACAAAAAATCACCTTTACGGTTCTTGGTGGATTGAAAGGGGCTGCTCTGGAAGACCAAAGAGATCCTTTTAATGCTCTTTTCTGGGCTTTTATTACGACTGTTTCATTGATTGTCTTGAGTGCAGGGTTTATGTCTTTTGCTTTTACAAGACTTGGTGTTTCGGCCTCGTCTAGCTTAGTTTTTGGTGGTTTTGTTCGAAAAGCAATGAAGTGGTTTATTGCGTCATTGGTTATGGCGGCTTTGCTCGCCTTTTATATCATAGATGCTTTTGCTCTGACCACGACACCAAACCTTATTCCTTATGAAGGGGTCTTGAAGGATGCTGGTGGGGTAGCTGTGATAGTATCTCAAGACATTCGTTTTAGTTTTTGGTTAGACGCTGATTTTACTGATGTGGTGGATCGTGATGGTGCAGGTGCTATTCCTGTTGCTGCTCCTGGAAATTCAGGATTTACGGAGGTTCATACAGTTGTGCCAGATTCGACAGGGTTTTTCCAGGTAGATATTGGATCTATTGGTGGAACCATTCCTGATTTTATTACCACTTCTCATTTGTTTTTGCAGGTTGAGGTGAAGCCAACTGGTTCTCCAGATACTTCGTATGAAACTCTTGATATTGATGGAGTAGATAATGCAATAGATCGGCAGGCTCTTGGTACAATGCCATACTCACGAAATTCCGACTTCATTGATAATCGTGAATTGGGAGAAAACAGTGGTGATATTGCTATTCTTGGAGTGGGTGATGTTTTTCCAACACAATTTATTCCAGGAGGGACAGATGTTGATAACTTTATTATAGATGCTGATGATGATGCCCCTGGAAATATTCAGCTGAGCTTTGGTGCTATCATTAATAATCAAATCCTTGAATGGGATCCGAATGGGGTTGCTGCAGCTGATGGATGGTTTAATTTTACAGATGATGTGAATATTGGAGGTGATTTGTCGATTACAGGTACGGTAAATGGTGTAACGATTGGTCCAAAGAATAAGACTCTTCAGCTACAGGCTGAGTACCCGAATGCGGTTGTGAATCAAGATGGAACTGACAATCGTGGAAAACTCGAGGGGTTCTTTATTGATACAGATGGCGCGGCTGCGCCAGATAATTTTAATTATTATCAGTGGACAACTCAAAGAGCAACGCTTCAGGATCTTGATCTGATAGTAAGAGTAAGACTTCCAGATGATTTTACTGCTTTTCAGGCTGTACCAATGGTACTGAGATATAGAACTTCGGATGGGGTCATTGCAAATAATAGGGTAGATTTGTCTGTGGATGATACGACTGGAACCACAGTTGCGGGTATTACTGGAAATGCAGCACTTGCGAGTCCGACTTTTACAACGACAGACATTACTTTGCCTGGAGGAACATTTACTGCTGGAGAAGAGATCACTATTATTATAAAACTGACTTCTTTGACAGGTGCTTTTGCACAAGTCGCTGACCTTGATATTCATTATGTTGGTCAATAAATCGCTTGAGTAAGCCATTTTAATTTTCTTGTAAAAAGTTTAAAAGTTTGGTATAATAATCTGAAGTAATAAATAAAAATAACATTTTTTAACACATCACATGAAACAATTCACTCCCACATCTTTTCATTCGGTTCTGAAAAAATTTGCTTCGGCAACTGCTATTGGGTTTCTCCTTATGAGTTCTGCTGCTGGAGCACAGGCTCGTATTATCTTTCAAGATGATACGTTTTCTGATGATTTCTCAGAAGGATTTCGGTTTAATGCTGATGATGCAGGTGATGAAGATGTCACCCTCCAGCTCGGTAATGATGGTACTGATGCCACTATTATTTGGGATGATGGTTTGAGTGATTTGATTATTGGGAACGGTGTTGATATCGATATGTCAGGATCGACACAATTTCGAATTCGTGAAGAAGCTTTTGGAGGAGTCTTTAGTGGTGGAGGAGCTCCGGCTTGTTCTTCAGATGGTGAGCTTGCTGTAGATACTACTCCAGCTACTGAAAACCTCTATATTTGTACTGAAAATGCTACGAATACGTGGACACTGGTTTCTCCTGCAGCTGGAGATTTTCTTTCTGCGATAGCTTCAGATGTTTATGGTGATGCAGCTGGTGCGCAAACATTGACTATTGGTGATGGGACAAATGCAGATGCTCTTACAGCTGCTGCAAATAGTCTTATTGATTTTTCAGCTTCAAATCAGTTTGTGATGCGAACAGAAGCTGCTGACCCTGGTGTTTGTATTGAAGGGGAGCTTTACTACAATACAGCTGATAATGAACTTCGAGTGTGTACGGCTGCGAATACATGGTCAAATTCTGGTCCTCAAGACTTTGAAGATGTGTATGCAGTTGATGCTGATAATACGCTTACTACATCTGATGGATTCTTTGGTATTGCTACTGGTACTGCTGAATTTGATGTGACAAATACTGGTTTGATTGATTTGAATTCTGCGACTTTTGATCTGGATACAACAGGAGCTATTACCGTAGATTCTTCAGGAGCAGGAATTTCTTTTGATGCTGCTGGTGCTTCGAACTTTTCGACTTCTTCAGGTGCTATTACTCTTTCTGGAGGAGATGGAGTGAATATTGATGGAACTGGTCAAGAGATTGATATTACCTCTACTGGAGGAGCAGTAGATGTCAATGCTGGTTCTCTCGATGTAGATACAACAGGTGCTGCAACCATTGATGCTGTTGGTGCTTCGAACTTTACGACCGATTCTGGAGCTTTGAGTCTTACGACGACAACATCAGGTAATGTTGATATTAATGCTGCAGATGATGCTACTGTTACTGCTGGAGACGATATTATCTTTCAAGATGCTCAAACTACTCTTGGGGGAGGTGTGATTCAGTTAACAGATACAGATCAAGATTTTGATCCGACATTCTCATCTGATGGTATCATCGATAATATCAATTCCTTTACGTCTACTGCAAATGGAGAAGGTGCTTCGAATGTGGGAATTGAAGATGCGGGAGGAAACTTTACAGCTACCGATGTAGAAGGTGCTCTTACTGAACTCTTTAACTCTACTGATCTGGAGAATGATGTAATTACGCTTGAACCTGAATATCCAAATGTAGTGGTCTTTCAGGATGGATCGAATAATCGTGGTCGTCTTGATGCTGACTTTGAAGTCGATGGAGCTGATCGTGAACAATTCTATCAATGGACTACTCAACGAAATGCATCACATGATATCGATCTCAGAGTTCGTTATGAGCTTCCTACAGATTTTGATGCGACAGGGAACTTTACTTTTAGACTCAAGACAGCAACGACAACCCTTGGTGATAACTCTGTTGCTGTGATTATCCGGAACGATACAGATGATCAAGAGTGTCATGATGATGGACAGGTAGTAGCTGCTTCTGCTGGTGATTGGGAAACGATTACTATTACTGCCGGAGAAATTGGTGCTGGTTGTTCTGGTGGAGATGAACTTACTGCTGGTGATATTGTCGAGGTTCAGATTAAGCTTGCTGCTGATGATACAAGTTCTGGTGAAGCTTATGTGGGAACACTTGAACATAGCTATACCAACTAAAAACCTCTTACTTAGTACACTTATAAAAACTGCCGCTAGTCGGCAGTTTTTTGTTGTATAAATACTCTTTTTTGATTTCCAGATGTGGGAATTATACCCCTGTCACTTTTTGTTCTGAAAGGCATTTGGTACATTGGTAGTGTGTGTTCTGGATAAAAATTCTCTTTTTTGAGAGAAAACTGTCCGGGTCAAGTCTGTTATTTGTTTATAATTCCTTATTAGAATCTCTCTTTCATCATTATCGAAGGTTTTGCTCGGAGCACTTGTTCTGTTTGCAGTTTCTATTGCACCTGCGCAGGCATTGATTACTTTTCAGGATGATGTTTTTGATGAAATTGATTCGGAGGGATTTTTTATTGATTTTGATGGTATTGGAGCAGACGATATTATCATCCAATTTGGTAATGATCCCATTTTGAACCAGAATGCCGTCATTCGATGGGATGTTGCTACTGATGAACTCCAAATCACCAATGAAGACTATGATGATTTGGATCCGATAAACGAGCGAGCAAACCTGAGTTTTGAAATCGAGAATGTCACTGATCTTGAGGATAATTTTGGTGTAGATGATTCTGGACGTATTGTTATTCTTAAAGACAATAATGAGACGGTTGCTCCTGGATGTACCGTTCCTGTTCCTTGTACACCAGGGAGCTACGTTTGGTCAGGATCGACATGGACTTCTCTGGATGGAGTTGTGACATCCAACAATCTCACGAAGGTTGTTACAGTCGACACAGGTGTTGGGGTGGGAGATTTCACGACAATAGAGCTTGCTGCAGATTACCTCGTTGATCGCTCAGGAGGTATTATGTTGCTCTCTGCTGAGACGCATGATGTCACCACTAACGTGACCTTGGAGAACACCATCATCATCGGGAAAGATGCGAGTCGATCTACCATCAATGTGACAGCTGGAGGGAAGTTCAGTTCTCTGGACTCTTCTTTTGAGTTCCTCACCCTCCAGACCACTGGAGACCTGACAGCAGCTGAGGTTATTGATGTGCAGACAGCCTCTACATCTCTCCGTTTCAATTTTGTCGATTTTGATATCGACAATGCCAATGATGTTTTGGTCAATAGTACTGAAGGAGTTGCTCCGACGACGAATCTGAAGATCATCAAAAGTGCTGTAGTTGCTGGGAGTCTTGGTGATGTTTTATTGCCTATTCCCCCTGGAGGTGGAACTGCCAACCTGAACGCTGCTTCACTTATCTTTGTCGACAGTCGAAGTGGAGATAATCCTCTTGAGTTTAATGATTGGCCAATTGTCTTGGCTGGTGGAGGAAGTGTGAGTACCACAGGTATCATCACCCCTGTTCCAGCAGATACTATTATTGTTTCAGACCAAATGAATCTTCAGGGAGCTATCGATAGTATCGAGTTTGCTGGTGATGGAGGTCAGATTACGCTCTTGCCGGGTAATCATGCACTGACGTCCACTCTTACTATTCAAGATGATAATATTGTTATTCAGGGGTTTGGAGATGCTTCGGTTATTAGTGTCTCTGGTATTGCTACTGGTGCGACAGTTGCTGCTATCCAAATGGGAACTGCTGATGGTACGTCACCAGTAGATGGAGTTACTTTAAAGGATTTTAAACTTGAAGTGACAGGTACAGGAGCTACAGATATTCATGGTATTCGAACTGCTGGAGGTACGGACTTGAGAGTAGACAATGTAACGGTTCAGAAAATTTCTGGTACCTCTGGATCAGCTGCTACTGCTCATATGGGGATTCATTTTATTGATGGAACTGCAGAGCAACTGGTTCGACCTGTGATCATTAATTGTAGAGTATTTGGTAATGGTGGAGCCAATTATTTTACTGATGGGATACATGTAACATCAGATGGAGATATAGGTGGAGTATTTGGAAATGATCAAGGAGTAATAAATGCACTATTGGATGGAAATAATGTAGACTTTGTTGCTGAGACCGCTTATGTCTTTGTGGGAGTTGATAACAGCTCGCTTTTTAATAATCGTGCCACAAATATGGCTGCAGGTGGTGGTGGGTATGGGATTTTTATGGGTGCAGTGTCAAATGTTAATATGACAGCGAATGTCTTTTCTGGTTCGCAAGCAGTAGGCGCAACTGCAATTGGTATCGATTCCTTTAATTCTGGATCTCTGAAACAGACGACAGATTCTATTTTCAACGGAAACATTATTGATGGATTTGGGAATGCAGGAGTGGGATTTGCCACAGGTTTTCAGATTGGGAACGCAACGAATGTGAATGTTCTTCGAAATTCTTTTCAAAATAATACAGTAGCTGGCGCTCCTGCTGGTGCCACAATAGCTTTTGATGTTCGTGGAAATGTTGATAGTAATGCCTTTTCTTTTAATAATCTTTCTGGAGGTGTGAACCCTTGGGATACAGGATTTAATATCCAAGCAGCTGCGGCTGAACAAAATCTTTTATTGAGTAACCGGTTTACGAATGTGACAGTTGATATTACAGATGTGGGTACAGCTACATTGATAGGTTCAGATCATCATCGTGATACTGTTGCTCCTGGAGTTACCGATGATAGTGGAGATGGATATGATGTAGGGGATTTTTGGATTGATGAAACAGCAAATACAGCTTATGTCCTCGTAGATAGTACTGTTGGTGCTGCTGATTGGAATCAGATAGATGCTGGAGGTGGAGGAAGCACTCTTGATGATGCATATAACAGTGGGCAGAGTATTTCTGTGGATGGATCTGGCGATTTGATATTTAACTTGAATAACACAGAGGATTTTCTTATTCAGGATGGAGGCGTGACCTTTGCAACATTTACCGACGGAGGTGATTTTGATTTGGTAAATAATCTTACAGTTGGAGCTAATTCTGAAACAATTGATGATGGAACAAATTCTCTCAATGATGCTGCCTTCGGTTTGGATGGGGATGATGTGTTTGTTTCTGGAGAACTTGGTGTGGAAGGTCAAATTTATAGTGATGCCCTAGTAGATACTGAATTTTGGTTGGATATAGGAGGAGGGAGGACTTCAGCTGTTCAAGGGGGAGGTAAAATAGGGAGTCGAATTCCTGTTCTTCGATTTGACCCTGACGGTGATAGTCGAGGTCGATGGTCTTTTAATCTCCCAAATGATTATGTTGAAGGTGACCTCACTTTTACGGTTCTGTGGTCACCTAGTAATACCGACACTGGAAATGTGAATTGGGAGGTTGAAATGGGAAGTATTCCCAATACTGAGCTCTTGAATGCTGGCGACTGGCAAGCCGGTATTGATGTCACTGAAAGTGCTAACGGTACTACAAATCAGCTTCAAGAAGAGTCGTTTGTTTTGCTAGAAGCTGAAATTACAGCTGATGATACGGTTTATTTTATGATAAATAGAGATGGAGCAGACGCTGTAAATGATACATTTACTGGAAATGTCGATATTCATGCTATTCGAGTCCAATACCTTGGGAAAAGAATACGATAACGATACATGTATTTCGACTTGATCTCCTGTTGTATGCTGAGTTGAATACTCTTTTTTGAGATCATTTATGGAATATTTTGGATATAATTTTCTCGAAGAGATATAATTTTTTTTCTTTGAAACACTATTGTTTATACCGATTTCTTTTTTTGTTCCTTGGGTTCTTTTTATTGGCCCAACCTGCATTTGCACAAGTAGATTTGACAGACTTTGTACCAGATGAAGAAGGAGCAGCCACAGGAAGCTTTACCTTGGACCAAGATGGTACAGCGGGATCAGGAGATGTTGTCCAAATTGAATTTGGTTCAGTCTTGAACGAATACCTGCAATTTGATGTGGATGATGGGCGATTTGAACTGAGTGATGATCTAAGTTTGGAAGGAAACGAGCTGGAAAACTTCCGAGTCGAAAATGCCGCAGCTGACCCGACTTGTGATGCCCCAAGTGAAGGACGAATGTACTACAACACAACAGATGATGAACTGAGAGTGTGTTCAAACCTGAGCTGGTCTGTAGTGGGTTCTGGAGGCGGAGGATCTGTGGATCAAACGAATATTGTGTATGTAGATGGAACTCGTAGTGTGCAAACAGGAGAAGTGTATGGAAATTTGGCAGATGCAATTGTGTATATAAATACGCAGAGCCCAGGTCCAAGTAACCCATGGGTTATTATCATCGAACCAGGTTCAAATAATGAAACGGTTACGATACCTGCCTCAACACTTTTACTTGGGCGAGACCGAACAAAGACGACTTTTAGTGGAGTGATCACTATGTCCTCTAATTCAGCTGTTCAAAATGTGACGATAGATGATGGAGGAGCAGGAGGAGAATTGTATGTTCCAGGAGCAACGAGTGCATTTGTAACCGACTCTGATGTAGAGCTCGGAGATGGAGCAGGAGGTGGGAATGATGGAACAGTGTCTGTTGTCGGATCATTTTTGGATGGAGATAATGATGCGAGTGGACTTATCACAGCAACGAACTCTGTGGTGGGGCTCACATCATTCATCAATGCAGGGACCTTGGGGACCTATAATAGTTCGGTTTTTAATCTCACTGATACGGGATCATGGATGAATTTTGGAGTGGCGTATGACAACAACAATATTGCTGCAGCGAATCAGCTTGATGCAGAAGATACGCAAGACGCCATCGATGAACTTATTTTAGGGACTCCAGCAGATAGCTTTACACTCGATGAAAACCAAGGTGGAGCACAAGACGTGACGCTAGAGTTTGGGAATGTGGTAGGTGAGACTCTCCAGTGGGATGAAATCAATGACTATTTTAGTCTTTCTGATGCACTTGTGGTGGATGGAAATGTCAATCTGCAAGGAACTATTCTTCGTCTTGATTCAGATGAGGCGGGAAATCCAGATCAAGATATTGAAATTATTGCTTCACAAGGATCTGAAAATAGTGGCGTGCTTCGTTATGATGATGATAATGATAGATGGGAGCTTTCGAATGATGGTGGAGCTTTTGAAGCGATCTTGACTGGAGATGGTATGGATACTCCTGATCGTTTTCATGCTGTACACAATGGGAATCAGTCTATTTCTGGATCAGGTTTTTCAGCGGTTACTGGTTGGACAGCTCCTGAAACGATTTCTTCTGGTTCTTTTACTTTTAATGCTACTACTGGTGAACTTACTGTGAATCAAGATGGCTGGTATATGGTGTCTGTACATGGTGGGGTAGAGAATACTGGTACTGGAGAGGGAGGGGCTATACGGAGTACTGCTGGTTGGAGAATGACGGAAAATACGGGGAGTGGATTTACTCTTATACCAGGGAGTTTGTTTGCGACGTATTCCCGTGAACAATTTTCTGGTCAGACTCAAGGATCGGTTTCATTTCCACGTGAATATTCTCTTGGTGATATTATTCGACTTGAGGTTGAAAATATTGATGGAGGGGCTATGCAAACAGAAAGTGGTGCTACGGCACTTGCATTGTTTTCTCTAGAAGGTGTTACTGGGCCTGCAGGTGCTCAAGGGCTTCCAGGATCTGTAGGGCTCGGCACAAATGAAACGAGTTTTACTATTGATCAAGATGAAGGAGGGGATCCTGATCAAGATGTGGATATAATTGCTGAGCAGGGATCGGAGTCAAATGGAATACTTCGTTATGATGATGGAAATAATCGCTGGGAATTTAGTAATGATGGTGGTTCTACCTTTAAGGCATTGTCTGGTGGTTCGGGTGCTTGTGGAGACAATGCTGTATTTTGGGGAGAGAGAGGTACTGTTGTTTCTGATCAATCATGGGCTTTAGGGAATGGTCAGACGCCTTTTGGATCAATAATGGGATGCCCTGGAAATGTTCGACAGATTGCTGCGACTTGCACAGGTACTATAGGCACTTCTCTTAGTGCTGTCTTGAGAAAAAATAATGTAGCAACGAGTTGTTCCGTAAATCTTTCTACTACAGTTGGACAAGCGACGATAAATAGCTGTAGTGAGACTTTTCTTTCTACTGATGTTCTTGGTGTTTATGCTGGTACAGAAACTGGCACCTGGACAGAATGTGTTGGGACTTTTTGGGTTGATTATGATTAGCTTGCAGGACAAGCAAAGCTTAAGGTTTCGATATCGTCGTATGGATTTGGTATATCATAGACATATTCTGAAGCTCTTTTGCAAGTATTGAGGTCAAATATTGATACATTTGATGCTTTGTTGGCATTGTTGAATCCAATTACAAGGTTTTCGTTGGGGTCAAATTCCATGGATTCTATACCGGAAACATTGTTGCAAACTTTTTTTAAAGCATCTGTGCTGGGATTATATGTGTAGATATCATCATCGTATTCCATATAGAGAAGTGTTCCATTGGAGTTCCATGCAATTCCCTCTGGATCTTTTTTGAGACTTTTTTGGAGAGATGTTGCACCAGTGTCGAGATCTACTGTTGTTAGTCCTATTTCATCCATGGCTAACCAAAGAACTTGTGTAATTGGGTTAAATGAGGCTCCTTGTACTTCCCAGTCGTCGTCTTCTTTTGGTGGTTCGCTGACTTTTACACCTTTGATGGGGTCTGGTATTCCTTTTGTGGGATCTATGATGACCAGAAGTTTTTCATCCTCATCATCGTCTTCTTCACCAGTAAAAGCATACAAAACACCTGTTCCAGGATGATGATCCATCGCTTCTATGTCTGCATTCTTGACTTCGTTTATTTCTTTTATGCTGCTGTTTGAGCTGTTGAAGGTGATGTACATGCTGTCGTCTGATCCATTGTCATCTATAGCGTGCATAATTGGGTCACTGCAACTGATTTCTATTCTGCAAGAACTTGAGCATCCGTCTCCATTGATAGTATTGCTGTCATCGCACTGCTCAAGTCCTTCTCTAGTTCCATTTCCGCATTGGTCGGATAATGGGATTGCTTGAGTCACTAAAAACTTATTAGTACCATTGCTGATAATAATAATGAGAAACACTGCGCTCGAGATGAGAATTTTTTTATACATAGTCTTCTTAGTGAATCGTTTTTTTGGTTTAGAAGCAATAATCATGACTTGACTATTGGTACAATCTAACGACACTCTCATTTTTGAAAAAACGTTGATAATTCATTTTTTTCTGTGATTACAAGTATTCTTTTACATACAAAAAGAGGGCTTTTTAGTATCCTGAACTTGGTAAGATCTATCAAAACTTTGTGAAATTCTTTCGTTTTTCCATTATCGGTTTGTTCATGTGTTTTTCTATTTCTTTTGCGAACGCACAAGTAGATTTGACAGACTTTGTACCAGATGAAGAAGGAGCAGCCACAGGAAGCTTTACCTTGGACCAAGATGGTACAGCGGGATCAGGAGATGTTGTCCAAATTGAATTTGGTTCAGTCTTGAACGAATACCTGCAATTTGATGTGGATGATGGGCGATTTGAACTGAGTGATGATCTAAGTTTGGAAGGAAACGAGCTGGAAAACTTCCGAGTCGAAAATGCCGCAGCTGACCCGACTTGTGATGCCCCAAGTGAAGGACGAATGTACTACAACACAACAGATGATGAACTGAGAGTGTGTTCAAACCTGAGCTGGTCCGCAGTGGGTTCCGAAGGCGAAGGATCTGTGGATCAGTCGAATATTGTGTATGTAGATAGTGCTCGTATTGTGCAAGTTGGGGAGGTTTACAGTACGTTAGCTGCAGCCGTTGCTTATATTTCTGGAGAGACACCTGGGCCGGGAAACAGATGGGTGATCTTGATGGAACCAGGTACAAATACCGAGAGTGTGACCATTCCTACCTTCACTTATCTTGTCGGTCGAGACCGTCAATCTACAATTTTCACAGGAACACTTACTTTGTTGGCCAGTAGTGGTTTGCAAGGAGTTTCGGTAAACGGGACAGGTGAGGTAGATATTGCAAGTCCTCTGACGGCGCATATTAGTGATGCTGATGTGATTATCGATGATGGTGCTTCAGGAGGAATTGATGGGACACTTGTGATTCATGATTCTTATGTTGATGGATTTATTGGCGCTTCGGGAGCCGTTATGGCTTATAACTCCTTGATTGGGCCCACGTCACTGACAAATAATGGATCGATAGCGACCTATCACTCTACAGTGCTTGCGTTGACAAACAATGGGGGGAGTCTTTGGAATAACTTTGGAACTGCCTACAGTAATTCTGTTCCAGCTGCAGCGAATCGATTGGATGCAACCAACACTCAATCTGCAATCGACGAATTGATTTTGGGGACGCCAGCGGATAGCTTTATACTCGACGAAAATCAAGGAGTAGCACAAGATGTAACACTTGAATTTGGGAATGTAGTAGGTGAAACCCTTGCATGGGATGAAACAAATGATTATTTCGAGCTTTCTGATGCACTCATTGTTGGGGGAAATATGAACCTCGATGGAGAAATTCCTGGGGAAGTTGTTCTTCGATTTGACGCGGATAATGGAAGCACAGGAGAGAACGCGCGTATCATCGCTGAGCAAGGAACGGATAGTGATGGAGAATTGAGATACAATGCCAGTACAAATCAGTGGGAGCTTTCAAATGATGGAGGTGTGTTTGCTGCTATTGCTACAGGCGCTGGGTTAGTTACTTCTGATTTGGCTGCGGTTCAGGCTCGACGAACTACTGATTACGTTCTCACGAATGCTTTTGTTGATATTACTTTTGATGCCACTGATGTTGAGAATGATGCAGCTGTTGTAGAACATGATAATACCAATACTGATCAGATTGATATTAAAGAAGATGGAATCTATTCGATTTCTTACCGTACACAGTTTGATATTACTACTGGAACAACACTTGTGAGAGCATTTGGACAAGTTCGATTGAATGATTCAACAATTGTTCCCGGAACAGAATCTGAAGTAGATATCTGGTATGATTCGGCTCAAAATTTGAATGCTACGGTTGTTGTTTCCCTCAGTGATGGTGACTTTGTTTCACTGCAATTGAGTAAGGAGACTACTGGAGAAACAGCAACTGCCATCGATGATACGGTATTTGTTGTTATTAAGCTTGAAGGTGTTGCGGGAGCAACTGGTGCTCAAGGTCCAGCTGGTGCAGGAAACACTCTAGATGAAGCATATGATGAAGGTGGGGCAGGTGTTGGACGACAGATAGTCGTGGATAGTGGAGCTTTTGATCTACAGGGGACTGGGGAAATGATTGAGCTAGGGGACGGATCTGCTTCTGATCTTCAAATTACCTTTGATGATGGTACTGATCGTTCGTTTGGGTGGGATGACTCCCTGAGTAGTTTCTTTTTGAGTGAAAGTGTGGATATCTATGGTTCTACTATAACTTTGGATGCTGATGAGGCGGGTAATCCTGATCGTGATTTGGAGATTGTGGCAGAGCAGGGATCAGAGAGTAATGGGACTCTTCGTTATGATGATGGAAATAATCGCTGGGAAATGAGTAATGATGGAGGAACTTTTAGTGCGCTTCAATCTGTATCTGTTGCTCAGGTGTATGAAAGTGGAACCACTACGTTTGACGCTTTAACCCCAATTGATTGGGATGGAACGAATACTACGGCTCGAATTGTTGATCCTTTGTATTCTCACTCAACTGTGTCAAATCCGAGTCGAGTGACTGTCACTCAATCGGGGCTATATGAAGTGAGTTATTCTATTGCATGGGACACTACTGCGAATGCTCGAAGAACTGCGAGTTGTGAATTTCGAGTAAATGGTGCTGCTGTCCCGACTGGTGTGGGAGATTCACATGATTATGCACGTAATAATACTGATGATTTTGGTTCAAATTCTTCCACTTTTTTGTATATATTTGCTGCTAGTGATTATTATGAAATATCTTGTACAAGTACTGGTTCTTCAGGATCTATTACTACACTTGCAGGTCAAAGCTATAACACTATTCGTTTATTAAGACCAAATTAGTGAAGAAAAACATAGAAATATTCTTTCTATGTTTTTTTTTCACAATAATACTATTTGTTTTCTAGTTTTCCTCTTTGAGTGTAGTTTCTAGGATTGTTCCTAGAAGAACATCTGTTGAAATGGATTTTTGCTTCCCGTTGATCTGGAGGGCAGTTTCTTCTGGAACAACAAACCAGATATGCATACTGGAAGCCATGATGATTAGTACAGTGAGTATAAGGATCATAGAAACAAATGTGAGGCCTGATCTCTGTGCTTTTTTATTCATAATTCATGTTTATAATCAACAGTTATTAACAATATAGAAATATTTTCTCTCCTCAAGTTTTTCCTTCTCTTTTTTCTGGACCTAATTGGTCTTTATTGCATTTGTTGCTTTGTTTTTCTTGCTTTATCTCAATTATTAGTTTATAATAACAAGAAGGCAAAAATTTTTTTAGCCTTTGTATACTTTTGTTTTTCAGTATGTTTACATGAAATACCGTGTACATATCATTCTGGCAATTATTTTGACTCTGGTCTCAATACTTATTTCAGTGTTTGTGATTTCATTTTCACAAAAAATTATGACTCATGCTTCTTTGCGTCATCTTGATTCAGTTGCTTCTCTTCAAGAATTGCGACTTGTTGATTTATTGAAACAGTATCGCTCTGAAGTTGAATTGGTTCAATCGCGTACCAATATGAGAAAACAGATTGCACTGTATGAAGAGAATGGAAATAGTGATTCACTTAGTATTGTCCGAAAGATATCTAATGATGCTATCAGTGCTGTCCCGCATCTCATTGGAATGACTTTTTATAACCCTGCATTAGATGTCATTCTTGCAGCAGAAGAATCTTCTGATTTTTCAGATGAAAAAATTTCTGAATATCAGCTTTCTGAAACTCAGCTTACACTTCTTGGGTTTTTTCCTTATTTAGAGAGATCTGCTCTTATTGCGTTTGTAGCACCCTTGTATCATAATGATATATTTATTGGGTTTGTTCGTGTTGAACTCTCTGCTGAACCTCTTCTTTTGTTATCTGAAACTTATGATGGTCTTGGTAAAACAGGTGAAACAGGAATTGCCTTGAAAATGAATGAGGATCAATTCATTTCACTTACACGACTTCGACATAAAGAAAATGATTTGTTGGGAGTGGGTGATATTCATGAGAAAGACGGAAAATCACCTATAAGAAAGGCACTCATGGGTCTTGAGGAAATTTTTATAGATGATATTACTGATTATCGTTCGAAAGAAGTTTTTGCAGCTACAAGATCAGCTGATGTTCTTGATGAAGAATGGGCTTTAACCGTGAAAATTGATAAGTCAGAAGCACTTGCTGATTATCTTCGTTTTCGATTTATGCTGTTGTTTACTCTTTTTGGAGGTATGACTGCAATAGCGTTGATTACTGGGATTTTTATGCTGGTGACACAAGGGATGAAGAAAAGATAATATATTGTTTTCTGTTTCATGATAAAGCTATTGTACATATTAACGCTCAGTTCATTGCCTGTTTTGATGTGGATGAGTGTGTATATTTTTTTAAATCCTCAGTCACGGTTAAACTCTTTTAGAGTCGCTGTTTATGGAATATTCTATGGAATACTTGCAATGATACCTGTTTTGTTATTGCAAATATATTGGGCTACGTACCCGGACATGAATATTTTTCGGATACTTCAAGGAGTTATTCCTTCATCGTATCTTTTCTTTGGAATTTTCTTTTTATTCGCGGCCGTACTAGAAGAAGTATTAAAAGCTTTAGCTCTTATTCTATTGGTCCAGCAATTTTACAAGTCTTTCGATCAGATTGTTGATGGTATCGTCTTCGGTGCTTTTGTGGCTCTTGGTTTTGCCTTTGCGGAGAATATTTATTATTTCACTTATGTTGTAGAGTCTTATCAGTATTCAATGGAATTTTTAGCAGTGTTTAATTTGCGTTCTTTTGGAACGATGTTGTCACATACTGTTTTTACAGGTACTTTTGGGATTTTTTATGCGCTTGCATACTTTGGTAACTTTAAAAAAGATACGAGTTTTTCTTTTCGGAAAATTCTTCAGCTTCGACTTACCAGGAATATGTTTTTAGCACCTTTTTTCAAGCCCAAGCATGTGTATCGATATTTGGTTCTTTCAGAAGGAATTTTTTATGCATTTGCCATGCACTGGGTATTTAATATGCTGATTAAAATTCGCATTTACGATGTAGAGGCAGTCTACTTTACGCTTCCTTTTTTGGTTTTCACTTCGTTATGGCTTTGGTCAAACTTTTTTGATGAAACATATATGAAGGTAATCAGAGCTAAGGTTTCTGAATAAAATTTTTTTGAATAATGCTCTGATTTTTACTGTTTATTTTGCTCTCTTCTTGGTATAAAAAGCCCGCCTGCTTATTGCATTTTCTTTGTATATGTGTTATCATATATAGAAATAAAAAAAAATTATGCTAAAAAATTTCTTCACACATTTTTCATCCGCCTTGCAATTTCTTCATCGAAAAGGATTGTCAAAGAGTGTACTGATAATGCATGGATACCTACTTTTATTGTCTGTTTTAGTAAACTCAATGATGTTCTTGGTCATGTCTGGATTTTCTATGGATCAGATTTATGCAGGTTCTGTCATTTCTGTTCCGCAGGATACTCTTCCTATTGTGGATCAAATCGCAGTGGTTGATACTTCGGTAGATGTCATTGTAGAGCGTATGGAGCAAATGGAACAGTACATTGGCAACTTGGAATCTCAACAAGAAGATTTAGAACAGAGTTTGAAAGTGGAGCAAGAAAAAGAACCGCAATTGATTATAAAAGAAGTGAGAGTTCCTGTTGTAGAGACAAGGACTGTTGTAGTGCATGAATCTGTTCCTGCAAATTCTTCAACCCCTCAACCAGCTAAGTCTGTTCCTGTTTCAGGAAATACTGGGGTTCAGTCTGCTTCTGGTGAGATGGTTGTAAAAGATCAAAACTGTTCTACTGGATACGCTCTGGTAAACCCACGTTTACAACGTCGATGTGCACGAGATGGAGATTTTATGTAGTTGCACTATTTATTTTTTTTTCATCAACTTATCTTTTCTAGATTTGTTTTTTAACATAATGTTGAATAAATTAACTATCATTCAGTATTGAGGTATGTCATCTATATGTTGGTTTTTTATCTAGTAATTGGACCATTTTGCAGTACTATTAGGAGGCTTCTTTATTGAAGCAGGGCTAGGTTCAGAAAAGGGGGAATCTTATGCTGAACCTAGCTTTTTTGATGTTTTTTTCTTTTAAGTCTAATTGTTGACTTATTGTTTTTATAGATTATAATGCACTCCAAATTGTTTCCCCCTTTTACTTTATGGAGATGCTTTCATCAGATAAAATTCAACAACTCTTTCATTCTGCTCGATATAACGGGCTTGATGTGTGTTGTGTTTATTGTCGTCATCAAAAGCTTTATATCATCGAGAATGGAAAGCGCTACAAGTGTTCTGGTTGTCAGAAAAAATTCCGTGATTGGACTTCAACTGCATTAGATGGGTGCCGTTTGCAACCTGAGGTTGTTTATTCGGTTTTGTTAGATTTTTGTAATGGATCATCTGCTCTGCAAGTGAGTAAAAAACATATTTTGTCATATCAAACAGTTTTTGATCTCTACAATAGAATACGAGATTTCTTGCCTGTGGTTCAGATTTCTGAAGATCTTTCCGAAACATATAGTCTTTTTGCTTATGAGTATGTTTCTCGTTATCGAGGGATTCAAAAGAATCAGTCAGGATATGAAAAAGAGTTGAAATGGAGGTTTAGTACTCATAATATGTCTACTCGTGCCAAGGTGAAGTCGTTATTGGATATTCTTCTTTCATTTTCTGCTGTAGATGATTCTGTGACTTAGGAATTCTTTCTACAATATTATTCTAGTGATTTGGATTGTTTTCTCTTTAATAAAAAAAAGCTTTGGGATTTCCCAAAGCTTTTTTAGTGTTGTTTTACTGATATTAAACTCTACTGCATTGTTTTACATCATTCCTGGCATTCCCATTCCTCCTCCCGGCATTGCTGGAGCTGGTGACTCTGCTTTTGGGATTTCTGTGATCGTACATTCTGTTGTTAGGAATACTCCAGCGAGTGAGCTGGCGTTTTCAAGAGCTGCACGAGTGACTTTTTTTGGATCGATGATCCCTGCTGCGATCATATCGACATCAAAGGTATCGGTCATAGCATCGTATCCAAACCCTTCTTTTCCTTCTTTTACCTTGAGTGCTACCACACCTCCGTCCTTACCAGCATTGGTAGCGATTTGACGGATAGGGGATTCGAGAGCTGCTTTTACGATTTGTATACCAGTTGTTTCGTCGTCGTTGTCTCCCTTCATACTTTCGAGTGCTTTTGCTGCAAGCAAGAGAGCTACTCCTCCTCCTGGAACGATTCCTTCGTCTACTGCTGCACGTGTTGCATTGAGAGCGTCTTCAATACGCATTTTCTTTTCTTTCATTTCTACTTCTGTTGATGCTCCTACTTTGATGACAGCGACACCACCTGTGAGTTTTGCTCGCCGTTCAGCGAGCTTGTCTTTGTCAAAGTCTGAGGTGGAGTTGATAAAGAGGGCGTCGATTTCATTGATTCGAGCTTCAATAGCAGATTTTGTTCCTTTTCCTCCTGCAATGACGGTATTGTCTTTGCTAGCGATGATTTTATCGGCTTGTCCAAGGTCTTCTAGGGTTGCTTCTGCGAGTTTGAGGCCGACTTCTTCTGAAATAACTCGTCCACCAGTGAGAGCAGCGATATCTTTGAGGATTTCTTTTCGTCGATCGCCAAAGGCTGGTGCTTTGATCGCGAGTGCCGTAAAGGCTCCTCTGAGTTTGTTGACGACTAGTGTGGCGAGTGCTTCTCCATCGATATCTTCTGCGATGATGACGATCTCTTTTTTTCCTGATTGGGCAAGAGCTTCGAGAAGTGGAAGAATTTCTTTTACAGAGCTGATTTTTTTGTCTGTCATAAGAATGTATGGGTTTTGCATAATAGCTTCCATACGGCTGGTGTCTGTCACCATGTACGGTGAGACATACCCATTGTCGAATTGCATTCCTTCAACGAGTTCTTTTTCAAGTCCTTGTGTTTGTCCTTCTTCTACAGTGATCACTCCTGATTTGACTTGTGTTTCGAGTTCTCCGAGGAGCTCACCGACACGAGGATCTTGAGCAGAAATTGTTGCTACCTGTGCGATTTCTTCCTTGGTGGTAACTTGTTTACTCATTTTATCGAGAGCTTCGATGACTGCCTTTGTTGCTTTGTGGATTCCTGTTTTGATATTCATGGGGTTGGCTCCAGCAGTCACATTTTTGATTCCTTCGGAAATGAGAGCTTCTGCAAGGACAATACTTGTTGTTGTTCCGTCTCCTGCTTTATCATTTGTCTTGGTCGCCACTTCCTTGACGAGTTGTGCTCCCATATTTTCGAATTTGTCTTCGAGCTCGACTTCTTTGGCAATAGTAACGCCATCATTAGCGATGGTAGGGCCTCCAAAAGAACGTTCGAACATCACGTTTCGTCCACGTGGACCCATCGTAATTCGTACCGTTTCGGCGAGTGTTTTGACTCCTTTTACGACTTTTTGACGTGCGTCGTCTCCGAATTGAATTTGTTTAGCCATAATTTAGGTTGTTAGATTATTAGGTTTTTAGGTTGCAGTTGAGCTCAGTGATCTGTGATAGACTTGAGCTTCCGTGTGTGGGATTCTCGGGATGATATTTATATATTAGTAGATGCGAATAGAATTCGAATACTCGAATTGGACTATTCTATGATCGCTGCTACGGAGTCTTCATTGATGAGTTTGTAGTCTACTTCTTCGATGGTAATGTCGTCACCTGCGTATTGAGCGCACACGACTTGTTGACCAACCTTTAGCATATGCGGACGAAACCCACCGTTTGCGAGAGGGACTTCGTGTGCACTAATGGCAACAACCTCGAAAACTTTTGGTTTTTCTTCTTTTGCGCCTGGAATAATAATTCCAGATTTAGTGGTTTCTTCTGCTTCGATTCCTTTGAGGAGGACTCGTCCACCAATAGGCGTGATATTCGACATAGAAAAAGAGTAAAATGTTATAAACAGTGCTCAAGTAGCATTCAGCTGACCTGTAAGCTGTAAAAGTATAGATTTAGCACTCTCTTTCGTCAAGTGCTAATATTTTTGTATTTTTTTTCACCTTCATTTTCAATCTTTGTAATGATGTATTCTTATTTTTTGAGTATATACCTTTTCTGATGCATTTCTGTCTTTTATTTCATCAGTTGACACAATCTTCTGTTGTTTCTTTGCATACTTATGTGGAAGGATTCTTGGATTAAAAAGTGTTATAATATGGAGAAGTAAAAAAATAAAAAATAAAAAAAAACATTTGGATAAACATTTGCCTCATCTCAAATTGGCCATTGCAATCTCTTGTGTGTCACTTGTTGTAGTGATGGTTGGAGGATTTTTTGCAGCTATGAAGGGTTATCTTGCTCCTTTGTCTTTGCAGGCTGTTGTATTGCAAGATGATGAGAAAACGTTTGATTTTTGGTTAGACCATCCTGCTTTTTCAGATGTCGCGAGTGCGTATTTTTCTGAAGGAAATCTAGATAAGTATGTTTTACAGGAGACTGAGCAGTATTTTTTGATGGGTGATTATGATCATCAAGCATTACAGGATTATGATGCTTCATTGAGTGGTAATGAAATTTCACAAAGTTGGATTGAGTTTATAGGGAGTGCGATTTCTTCTTCAATGGCTTCGCTACTCGGTAATGGTGATTCATTCCTTGCACAAAGTAGTCTTCGAGATAGGGTGAAGCTGAAACAGGGGATTCGTCAACAAGAATTGGATGAACTAGAAAAACAACAAGAACTAGAGGCTCTCGAAAAACTACAAGAATTACCTGAGCCAGAAAAAATTCTTGAAGAAAGTCTGGATGATGTGGCAAGTCCTCAAAATATTGAGGCTATCGAACTCAGAGAAGAGATGAATTTTTTTCAAGAATTGAAGAGTTTAGAAACAGAGTATTTGAACTTTGAAGATGATGTTTTGGATTATGCTCAGAGGTTTTTGGGTCAAGCGGGAGCAGTTTTGATTCAATTAGGAAAGAACTTTTCTATTGGTGTAGATGTTTTTGGTGAGCAATCTTCTCTTCATTTAGGATTTGTTCCTCAGGCAGATTATTTAGTTTCTGCAGCTCGAGGAATGGTCAATTATGTTCAGCTTAGCCGTGGTGAACAAGTCTCACTTTATTATGATCACGACCAAAAAAACTTGAAAGAATGGGTTGTTTTAAATGAACAGCCTGCTCGAGATTTTCAGTACCATCGTCAGCTCGAAAACTATGATGCATATGATGTGCTTCGAATAGATGATGAATCATTTCATATTGTTCCTTCTGGACGATTTACTAAAGAAGATGGATTTCTCTTCGAAGTAACCCAAGTGATCGATGGGAATGGCATGGTTTTGGTTGATGCAATTCTTTTTGATTATTATAAAGGGTATTTTACTCTTCGACTGAATAATGAGATGAGTCTTGAGTACCCACTGCTTATCGAGAGAAGCCTTGGTATGCCAACGATTACAAATGATGAAGTCCTCGAAAACCTGGAATTGGAAACTTCTTTACATCGTTTTCCTCTTCTTTTTGAGGCAAATAATGGTTTGTATGACGAGCGAGTTGAATTCGCTGCTCATCGATGGAGGTCAACGTACTTTATGACTTCTGATGAGCTCTTGAGCTCTTGGTTTATTCCTGATGGTGCTGACAAAAGATCTCGTGAGTACGCATTTCCTCAGTATGGATACCAATATGGGTATCAGTATGGGTATGGAAAAGAAGGTGTTCCTCTTCCATATACTCCAGAAGGGAATGATTTGGTGTGCCAGGACGAAAAAAGTTTGCTTGATCGACTTTTTGGAAATGAACAGCAGTACTATCAATTTAGCTCGGTTCGTCAGCAGTTTGTGAATGCTTCAGAGAATGGTGATATTGCTTCAGAAGAGGTGACAGATCAAGTTCTTCAGAGATATATGGGGTCTGATGTTAGAGACTGGCAAATGGATAAACCGCTCTATCGAGCTATTCGTCATGCGGGACTGTATAATGGTATTGATTGGTGGGTGAAGGGTGATTCAGATTATTATCTTCAAAAATTTGATGTGTCACCGACTGCTTCTCTTTCAGAGATTCAGTTTCGATACCGTGGAGCTCGATACCCTCAGATCACTGATGAAGGACGGTTGGAGATTGAGCTTGATCAATGCCAATTGGTGTTTGAGAGACCATATGCATATCAGCAAAATAATGGATCACCTGTTGTAATCAGTTCTTCGTATACTGATTTGGATAGAGATACGATTGGTTTTTCTGTTGAGGAATATGATTCCTCGCAGACTCTTTCTCTGGTGATGAATATAGATAAGGTTCGATCGACTTGTTCACAGGCTCTCGATGCAAATCGAATTGCGTCAGTTTTTCAGGGAGTTGAAGATACCTATTATATTGCTGGAAATTTGATGAGTCCGGTGTCATATCCTGTTTTCGATGAGCAATACCAGTGTGTGAGTGATGAATTTTTTAAACCTACTGTGATCCATGTAGATCAAGAAAGTGATGCATTATTGCATCAAACAATTTTTGGTGGTGATCATGTTGATCTGCTAGATGAAGTTTCTGTTTATTCGATGGAGATTAATGATCGATTTAGTCCTGATGAAAGAATAGATGAAGATCAAGGTGCCTTAGAAGAAATAGGGGATATGCTCGTTTCTCAGAGCTGGAATACGGTTTCTTTGACTGGTATTACTCGATCTGCTAATTTCCCTGGCCTTTCGTTTATTATTGATCATTTTATCTCTGATGAATTTAAAGAAGCGGAATTTGATTTTGGATTAGATGCGACTGGAAAATTGCTTTTAGGTGGTGATTCACTTCTTGAACTTCAGTCTGAATATGAAGAAAATCAGCTCGAGACTGTTGTGAGAAATATTGAAGAAAAAGATGTGGATCTCAATGATAGTGAAGAACAAAAGGAGCTAGAGATTGAAACTGGTGCTATTGGTGTGAATACTGAAGATATACTTGAGGGTCAGGATCTAGAAGATGAAGCTAGAGATGAGGTTGTACTTGAGAGTGAAGAACGTGATGAAAATGAAGAGATAGTCATAGAAGGTGTTGAAGAGAGTGAAGGTGAAGTCATTGAAGAAGAGGTGATTATTGAAGAATCGTCTGATTTCAATGATATTTTGTTCGATGATGTTGGTCAATGGATGGTTCAACTCAATCAACAAGTGGATTTGAATCCGGAAACGGTTCGTTCGTCATTACAGGATGCGGATATTTATATCGGAGATTTACAACTTTCACCAAATGTTACGCTTTCTCTCAATAGGGATACTGTGGTTGTTGGAGATGTGAATTTTGGGTCTAATGGTTCACTTGAGTTGGCTGATGGAGTTACTTTGAAGGTTTCTGGTGAATGGATAGCTTCTGTTGATTCACAATTTATCCCAAATAATAGTACGGTGGAATTTATTGATGCAGATCGTCTTTCTATTATACGAGGTGATAATGAGTTTTATCATCTGACATCTGTCACTCCACATAAAAGGCTCTTTTTTGAGTCAGAAAGCTTTCAAGATGTTCGTGGTGACTTTGTTATGAAAGGTTCAAAAGGAAAACCTATTTGGATGAGATCTACAGATCCAAATGAAAAGCAGTGGAGTTTTGATGTCCAAGGCGAAGCAATTGCACAGTTTGTTTTTATTGGTGATAGTTCGTATTTGGGAGATAATTTGCTAAAGGCAAGACCTTCAAACGATTTTGGGAATAACTCTGGTTGGGATACAGATCCTGTTTGGGATGGAAATGGAGCCACGAACAACTGGTCTGATGATAATAACTGGGATAGTGGAATTGCCCCTATTGCTTCTGATACCGTTACTTTTAATGCTACTTCTACAAAAGATTCTTTTCTCGATCTTTCTGCCACAGGGACTATAAACAATGTATTTGTAAATGCTGGATATACTGGAACTATCACTTTTGCTAAAAATCTGATTGTTTCTGGAAACTATTCTCAATCGGATGGAGTATTCACTCTTGATGATAAGCAAATGACAGTCTCTGGGGATTTTCAGCTTGATGGAGGAGTGTTCAATGCTTCTTCGGATATTGTAAATATAGATGGTGATTTCACCCTTTCAGGAGGAACCTATAATTCTACTGGTCTGCTTGATTTTGGTGGAGTGAACTCAGATATAGATGGTGGTGGTCAAAATGTAGGTGATGTTCAGTTTTCTCATCCTATTGGTCGAACAAAAAGCTTTGTAGGAGATATGACAGTGGGAGATATCACATTTATTGATCGAGGGCAGATTTCTTCGGATATCACACGTACTATTAGTATTTTAGAAGATTTTGATCGAAGTACCGTTCAAGACAGCTTTACTTCGGCTCCAAATGTTACCTTTGCATTTCGTGGAGCTACTCCGGCATTTATTCACCCGTCATCAGAAACTTCTCAGATATTCACTATGAGTATAGAAGTGGATAAGGCAGGGTCTAATTTGGTGATTTCAACACCATTTACTGTTCAAGACTTGCTTGTTGTGGATGGAGAAGTTGATCTTCAAATCTCCAATAGTCTGACAGTTTCTAATAATTTTACTCTTCAGGACGGATCGGTGACTCAGGATAATACGGCAGCTGAACTTATTGTTTTGAGAAATTTTACGCAAAATGGAGGAGCCATAGATGAAGTTATTCTTTCTGACACACAATTTTGTACGACTTGTACTGGTGATCTGACACAAAATGCAGGAAGTATTTCTGATATGAATATTCGACTTATTAATACTTCTACAGCTGGGTTTCGAGATAATTCAAAAAACTTAAGAACTGATTTTGCTGTTTCTGGAACACTTTCACTTTTTAGTTCTGAACCAGCGAATCTCTTTATGACTACTGATACGAATGCTGATGATGTAAATGACCCCGTGAAGATCACTGTTGGTGGTGACTTTGTCCAATCTGCAGGTTTGAGCAATGTCGCTGGTTCAGATGAAAATCTTACTATCGAATTAAACGGAACAGGGACTCAAACAATGACTCAAGGACTCAATCCTTTTAATGGGAATGTGCTTATCAACAAACCAAGTGGTACTGCTCAGTTTGATTCTTCATTAGACCGGTTTAATGTAGGGAATACTTGTGATTGTTCATTCACTTTGCAGTCTGGGACTTTTACGTCTCAAGAAGTAGGTGGGATGTTTGCTGTACGTGGAGATGTGTTTTTTACAGGAGGGACTTATCTCCACAACAACGGTACTTTTACTTTGGATGGACAAGGAAATAATGCTGATCTGAATGCTCCAGGTATTGATTTTTACAACCTCAGTTTTAATGCTGCAAATGCCCAAAAACGTTTGACCTCATCTTTTACGGTTTCTAATCAAATGAATTTTCAAGGTGACGGTTTGGACGTAATATCTGATGGGAGTAGTCGCACTGTTACTCTTGATAATGCTGATTTATCTTCAACAGTATCACTTGGTTCTGTAAACATTGGTGATTCAAATATCACGTTTTTGTTGACTGGGAATCAAGATACAACTTTTAGATCTAGTGCAGGTTTTGATGGTCAAGTTCTTATTAATAAACCGGGAGCATCTGTGACCCAATTTAGTACGGTTCGGTTTGGTACAGGGTCTCTTACTATTGTAGATGGTGATTGGGTATCTACATCAAGCGCAACATTTTATGATGTGACCCTAAATGGTGGAACTTTTGACCCTGGAAATTCAACGCAGACTTTTCTTGCAGGAGGAACTTTTAGTACTTCTGGAGGAACTTTTCTTGCAGGGACAGGTATTCATAATTTTCAAGGGGCTTTTCTCCATTCAACAGGAACTTTTAACGCGACCAGTAATACCATGAATGTTGATGGCGCAATGACTCTTTCAGGAGGTACTTTTAATGCCGATGGTCTTTTGGATTTTGGAGGGACAGCTTCTGTGAATATTAACCCTGGTGGAGAAACTTTTAATGATGTGGAGTTTTCTCATAGTTCTGGAGTGAAAACACTTACAGGAGATATGATAGTAGGTGGAACTTTTGATCGTGATAATGGTGTAGTCTTGGCAGATGCAACGCCTCGACAGATTGATCTGCGTGGAAATTTTATACGAAATAATACTTCTGATGATTTTGGAAACACAAACCTCACACTATTGATGAGTGGAACTGCGTCTCAGACACTGGATGCGGATAGTCCAAATTTTAGAGCTCACCTGACGATCAATAAAACTGCTGGAGAAGTGACTTTGACCAGTAATGCTTTGTTTCCATCTGGAAATGATGTGACGCTTGCTACCCCTACGAGTGTACTTCGTTTGAATGGAAGAAATTTCGTTTTGCAGGCCTCTTCCGTTTTGAGTAATGAGGGTGTTATTCAATTCAATGGAAATGAAACGGTCACTCTTGCAGAAGGACAAGATTCAGATTCTGGAACTTTTGAAGTTGTAGGAGATGGGGCTGCTGGATCGAGTTTCTTTACTCTTCCAGATATTGGCTCAGGCACAGATGATGATTTTTATAATTTAACAGTATCTGCTGATCCTTCAGAAACCATTCGCTTTCAAGCGGTGCCAAATGCCGTGATTGCTAATACTTTGTCTGTAAACAGTGGAAGTTTCACGCATTCTGTTCCTTTAGAAGTGAAGGGGGTATCTACCATAGATGTAAATGGTGGGACTTATACCCAAGCAGGAACGGTTGTAAATGCAGGTACTTTCAGAGTAAGAAATGGTGGAACATTTGTAGGAAGTACAAATGCTTCTCATACATGGGACAACAATGGTGATGTTGATTTTCAGGCTAGTGCGGCATCTGTAAGTATGCCAAGAGCTCTTATGACCGTTGCGGGAAACTGGAATAACGCAGTTGCAGATCAAGCAGATTTTTCTAATGATAGTTTTGATAACAACAATGGAACAGTTCAATTTGATAGTACTTCTGCAGTTGCTATAAATGGATCTACTGATTGGTATAATATGATCATAGATGAAGCGGCAGGAAAAACCCTTACTTTTGAGGCTGCTGAACTTCAAGAGTTTGAAACAGGGGGAGTGTTTTCTGCTTCTGGAACGTTAGGAAACCTTATTAATTTAGTCTCTAGTGATCCGGGAGGAACTCTCTGGGAAGTAAACCATCAAGATGTAAATACTGGCAACCTTGAATTTGTTTCTGTAACTGATGCGGGGTGTTTTATTCCCACTGAGCAGAGTGAAAACCTTAGTGTTTTAAATGGGGTAAATGGTGGTAATAATGAAGATTGTTGGAAGTTTATCAATACAGTCACGATTTCTGGAACCGTGTATTCTGATGATCCATTAGATGGTGGTATTGCAGTAGATGGACTTTCGGTAAGTGTAGCTGTAAATGGTGTTGATGCTGCTTCAGATACGACTTCTGGAGGAGGGAACTATAGTGTTTCTCTTAGTACTTCATCTGCAGATCTTCTCACAGTCTATTTGGATGACAATGGTGGTGGAGAAAGGGCAGCTACTATTGTGCTAGGAGATGCTACATCATTAGCTGATGTAGACGTGTACCAAGATCACCTTGTGCTTCGTCATGAAACTGCTGGACCAATTACCAATTCGTTACTGACTTCTGCTGAAGTTGTGGATCCAGATGTTTCAAGTATTTTTAATGTTGCTGGTTCTTCGTTTACTGTAGAAGACGGATACGAACTGCTCATAGACACAGGGAATAGTTTTACTCCAGGAGGGATCACAGAAATTGGAACTGGAGGACTTGATCAGCGCGGTACAACAACACTAGGAGCAAATGAGATGAATGTTGATGGAAATGTTCTTCAGAGATCTGGGGCATTTTCTCAAGGGTCACTCGAGCTCGATATCTTGCTTGATTTCCGACTTTTAGGAGGTGTGTTTACTCAAGGTCCTGCTGCTTTAGATATCAATGGAGATTTTGATATGGATGAAGGATCGTTTGTAGGAAATACGGGAGCTTCTGGAAATATTAGTGTGGATGGAGGGTTTGATATGGATGGAGGTACTTTTACTGCTCCTCCAGTCTCTTCTGGTCGTCTTTTACTTGCAGGAGATTTTGATGTGGACGCTGGTGTTTTTGACGCGAATGGTGGTTCGGTATTTTTAAATGGGTCGTCTGATCAACGATTGGATACGAGTAATTTATTTGGTTTTCGGTTTTTACAGATTAGTAAACCTTTGGGAACAAAAGTGATCGTAGAAGAAGCTTTAGATTCGGAGTTTATGACTCTTTCTTCCGGTCAATTGGATTTGGATACGAATGCTATTAGTGCGACCTTTAGTGGATTTGTGATAAGTGGAAATAATTCACAACTTCTTGCAGATGTTGGTGGAGAGATCCATATGAATAGAGCAAGTTCATCTCTTACAGTTCAAACAACTTCAAAAACTCTTGGAAACGTCCGTGTGGATGGTCCCAGTACCTCTCTTACTCATGGAGGTACTGATGATTTGAATATCACAAATTTGATTATTGGTGCTGATGATACGTTTCGCCATGTGGTATCTGCTGCACTTTCCATTACAAATCTGAATAATGAAGGAGTTTTGCGTACCCAAGGAGATATGGACCTATCAATAACTAATCCAGATATTGATTCTGGAACAGTTTTATTTGCAGGAAGACCGGGGGCAGGTTCTTATGATATATCAGCTGTATCGGATCAGTTTTTCAACCTGAGTATTATTGATGAGTTTAATGCCTCTCTTGTTTGGACTTTAAATGCAGACACAAGAGTCTTTGGAGATATGAATGTTTCTCCAAGTGCATTTACTTCACAAACTTTCAATGCCAACGGATTTGATCTGACGGTAGATGACGATGTTGTTTATAGTAATGCAGGGACATTTCTTGGTGGATCTGGTGATCATCGTTTTGGAAGCTTGACCTTGACTGGAACAACATTTACAGCTGGTTCTGGTAGTTTGACTCTTACAAAAAACTCTTTTGTGCTGAATTCTGGAAGCTTTTCTGCGCCTCCTCAAATGAATGAGGCTGGAGATATGAGTCTTCTTGGTGGAACATTTATCCATAATTCAGGAACCTTGTCTTTTGATGGTACGAGTAGTCAATTGGTGACAGTGAATGTTCCAACAGCATTTCATAATATAACTCTTAGCAATTCAGGACCCAATGGAACTGATGATGATGTTTCTTTTGATGGATCTCAGTCGACCTTAAATATTGATGGAAGTTTAGAGGTGCAAGATGGGAATCTTGATCTTCAAACGCAATCTATTTCTG
Source organism: Candidatus Altimarinota bacterium (assembly GCA_029233985.1). GTDB lineage: Bacteria > Patescibacteriota > Gracilibacteria > JAUYGZ01 > JAUYGZ01 > JARGOK01. Next base: position 246,749 of record JARGOK010000002.1, on the reverse strand, counting down.
GAGATATAGAAGGAAATATTCTCATAGGATCAAACGGGATGATATCAGCTCCAGCTGCAAGAGAAATTGTTTTTGCTGGTGATTGGACGAATAATGCAGGGGTCAGTGGTTTCAATGCTAGCACTAGTGCTGTCCGACTTGATGGATCAAATCAATCTGTGAATGGTACAACACAATTCTTTAGTTTTCATAAGTCTGTTGTTTCATCTGATACTCTTACAATGGGGGCTGGAGATATTTATGGTGTTTCAGGTGTGTATACTTTGCAGGGTGCGTCTCTTTCCCAACTCCTCACAGTTGTTTCTGATACTCCTGGTGTGCAATGGGAGACGAATCATCAAGGAACAGAGGTTGTACAGTTTATAGATCTCACTGATGCAGGATGTACTGTAAACCCTCCTAATGCTCAAACGAGTACTGATATTTCAACTACTTCTTCTGCTGTTTCAGGTCAAAATAATGATGCGTGTTGGCTTTTTACCGTTCCAACAGTTTCTCTTTCATTGGATACTCTAGCTCTTACTGAAAATGCTGTTCCAGTTGCTACTCTTACGGCTACTTTAAGTACCACATCTGTACAGGATGTTGTTGTGGACCTTGGGTTTTCTGGTACGGCAACTAATGGAGATGATTATACCCCTAGTGGTTTACAAATTATTATCACAGCAGGAAATCTAACAGGGACAATTACTCTAGACCCTGAAGGAGATACTTTAGATGAAAATGATGAGACCGTTATTGGAGATATTACAAATGTTACGAATGGATCAGAGAATGGTGTTCAACAAGTAACGATGACAATTACTGATGATGATGATGCACCAACCGTTACTTTGACGGAAACAGGCTCTCCAATAGCAGAGAATGCTGGTGTTTCAACTGTGACGGCAACACTTTCAACTGTATCGGGACTCCCTGTGACAGTGAACCTTCTTTCTTCCGGTACAGCTGTGCTGGGAGCTGGGAATGATGCAACACTTTCGAGTACATCTCTTCTCATTGCTGCGGGAAATCTCTCTGGAGATGTTGTTGTAACAGGGCTTGATGACACTTTGGATGAAAATGACGAAACAGTAATTCTTGATATTGATACTGTTGTGAATGGGACGGAGGCTGTTGCTCAACAAACAACGACGACCATTACTGATGATGATCTCGCTCCAAGCGTTGATCTTCAACTTGCAGGCTCACCATTTGCTGAAAATGGAGGACAAGCAACTGTGACAGCAGTGCCAAGTGCCGTTTCAGGTCTGCCAATTACTGTTAACCTGACCTTCTCAGGGACTGCTACAAATATTGATGATTATACTCGATCTGCAGTTCAGATTGTGATTCCTGCTGGAAATCCAAATGCACAGATTACTTTGGATGGAGTGGACGATCCTGATATTGAAATTGATGAGACAGTGATTGTTGATATTGATACGATTTTGAATGCGACGGAAAATGGTATCCAACAGGTGACGGCTACGATTACTGATGATGATCAGCCAAATGTGACTTTGAGCACACTCAATAACCCTCTCAATGAAGCGACCCCTACACAAAATGCAACTATTAGAGCTACTTTGAGTCAGGTTTCTCCCTTTGATGTGACGGTTGTTTTTGATCAACCGTTTACCGGTACGGCGACTCCTCCTGGTCAGGCTGGAAATGATTATACGACCTCTGTAAATCAGATTGTGGTGACAGCAGGACAATTGACAGCTGATATGGATATTTCACTGGTGGATGATGCGATTAATGAGCCATTTGAAATTGCTACTTTTACGGTTAATACCGTCACGAATGGAGCTCTTGTTGGATTGGCAAGTCAGAATATTTTGATTTTAGATAATGATGCTGCTTTTGCTGGTGATCTCTTTGTAGACCCGATTGCGGGCCTTCAAACTACTGAAGCTGGTGGTCAAGCAACCTTTCGAGTGGCTCTTACTTCTCTTCCTATTTCAAATGTAACAATACCTCTTCAGTCATCAAACCTTGCGGAAGGAAGTCTCTCTGCAAATCAACTGATTTTCACTCCTGTAAATGGGCTTGCGTTTCAAACGGTGACAGTCACGGGTGTAGATGATGGTGTACTAGATGGTGATGTTGCTTATACTGTACAACTTCTCCCTGCAAATAGTTTAGATCCTGTATTTGCTGGAGATGATGCTAGTGATGTTTCCCTTGTAAACCTTGATGATGATGTCCCAGGTGGTGGAGGGAATAGAGGTCGGTTTGATGATGAATCGCCTGTTGATCCTAATGTAGGTGGATCAACAACAACTGGTGGCGGAAATGACGGTGGTGGAGGTGCGTCTACTACGACGGGTTCAGGTCAAGGAGGAGATGATCCATTAACGGGCCCAACCACTGATGATGAACTCTTGAGATTGGCACCTGAAGACGCTCTCGAAACTTCAGTGAAGATGAGACTAATGCCTGCAGATCGACGTAATGGAAACTTTAGCAGCCTGGTGACGGTGAGAGTGTATGATGAATCTGGAAACGTACTCATCAGTACTCAGCAATTCCGTACTGATACGGATGGAAATATAGAAGGAGATCTGAGTATCTTGAATTTCACTGATCAATACCAGGTGCGTGCGAAAGGATTGTCGCATTTGAGTATCCGTCTGACAGATGTTCAGTTTGTAGAAAATGGTGTGACTGAGCTTGATTTTTCTCGTGGTGAAAGTCAATTCCAATTGGTGGGTGATGTAAATGGTGATGATATTGTGAATGCACTGGATATTTCACTGATGATTCGCGCCTTGTACACTGATGAAGAACGATCTGATCAGAATTTTGATGGTGATGTGAATGCGATTGATATTAGTCTTTTGATACGGAATTTGGATAAGGTGGGGGATGTGATCAGGTTTATATTCAGTCCATAGTCCAGCGTCTAACCCCTTAAAAGGGGAATAGCTCACCCTCCAATCCGAATGTACGAATACTTATCCTTATAAGCTCTATTATCTTTAAAACCCTTCTAATCTTTTCCTTCTCATGAAACACTTCTCAAAACTTTTATCAGTTCTTCTCAGCGTGGTGATGCTTGCGTCGCTGGTGCCAATGTCGATGGCTCAGTCTTCGGGGAGTTTTTCGATAGGAGTTTCTCCGAATACCGATACGGGTTCTGGGTCTTTTTATTATGTGGGTCAGACCTTTGAAATGGAGGTCAATTTGGATACGGGAGGAGCTGATTCTGATGCGGCGAATGTGATTGTGACCTATGATCAGAGTTTGCTGGAGCCAGTGGGAAGTTTTAAGAATGGTTCGCTTTACAAGACCTATCCTTCTACAGGAAAGACGGTAGGATCTGGAGAAGCAAAATTAACAGGTTTTTCTGTCGATGGATCGGTACATAATGGAGCGGGAGTGTTTGGGACCCTTCAGTTTAAGGTGATTGGTCAGACTTCTGCTGCGGATCAGTTTGTGAATCCGACAGAGATTGGGTTTGGGTTCCAAGCAGGGTCAACCACTGATAGTAATATTGCAGAACAAGGGACAGGAGATGATGTGTTGGCTTCTGTGACCGTCCAAAAACTTTATTTATGGCCAGATACGATTCCACCATTTGTGGATGAGTTTAATCCTGCTGATAAGGCTGGAGATATTTCCGTTGATCAGGTGTATCAGTTTCATTTTCGGGATGGGGAGACGGGGGTTGTGGAGGGGAGTTTGAAAGTGGGAGCGACCCCGGGAGAGACCCCCAGCCCTTTAAAAGGGGAGACTACTCTTCAAGCATCTTTTACATGTGATGGTCAGTTTGGAACCAATGATTGTGCTGCTGATCTTTCAGGAGTGATTCAACGTACTGGAGATAAAAGAAAGTGGGATTATGATACGGAGTATTCACTTTTGTTTTCAGAGGGGCTTGATAAGGCTTTCCCTTCTCCGAACAAGATGAATGATACAACGGTGAGCTTCCGAACTTTGAAGGATGAAAGTGCTCCTGTGGTTCGAAATCAAAAACCGAGTGCTGGTGGATCTTCTTCTGGTCCGGATACAGATATTTCCTTTGAAGTGGTTGATTTGCTAAATGGAGTTTCGGGTACGGGGATTGACCTGGCTAATCTCAAGGTGATGATTACGGTGAATGGAGAAAGTACAGAGTTTTCTCGTAATGATGTGCAATTAACAGCTCTTGAATTTGGTGATTTTGTGTATGGATACAAGGTGACCATTAATCCTGATGGGTCTTTTCCAGAGAATGCTCTGGTGACGGTTCGCATCGAAGGAGGACAAGATAAAGCCACGCCTCCGAATGTGATGGAACCGGTGACCTATTCTTTCTCAACCAATGACCAACAGGGACCAGAACTCGTTTTTATTGATCCAGTTGATGGAGAATTGTTTGGTGATGCTGATCGAGTGATTCGTTTTGGATTGAAAGACGAAGGAGCAGGGATTGACGATGAGAGTGTGGTGGTGACTTTAGATGGTCAGAAATTTGTCTGTGAGACCTGTGAAGGGGAATTGAAGTACAAAGCTGCTGGTGATGGTCAGACGGAAATGAGTTTTGAATTGGTCATGCCTGAGTTTGTTATACCTCGATCTCATTCTCTAAAAATTGTTGCTGTAGATATTTCTGGAAACAGATCAATGGTTTATGAAGGATCTTTTGCCTTTTTGATTGATGGACAAAGTATGAGCTGTATTCCTTCAGAATCATCTCAACAATCTGGAGCTGGGGATCTTCGAGCGAGTGCTGAAATCGATGAAAACACAGCATCTGACACTCAAAACTCTAATGAGAATGATGAGGGAATTGCGGTGAATACTGAGGTGATTTCTGGTGATGGTGGGGAACCTGGTGATTTTGTGATCATGACGCTTCCGGATTCGGGTATGCAGGTATGTGCGATGGTGCAGTCTGATGGATCATGGAATGTTCCAGTAAATCCTACTCAGAAAATGATTATTGAGCGAATGGAAGATTTTGAGGTAGAGGTGATTGCGTCTGAAGATGCAGATATCGAAAAAGAAGTGATTGTAAAGCTGTCATTGGATAGTGTGTTCTCGAGATATGGGTGGGGGATGGTTTCTTTCCTTTGCTTGTGGACACTGGTGTTGGTGTGGAAGAGTTTTAGGAAGAAGGATGCGGAGGATGCTTAGGAGGCTTAAGATGCTGAGGATTTAGAAAAACCGTTCTGGTAGAGCGGTTTTTTTTGGTTTTTATAATTGATAGTATTCATTTAATTCATTCCATATGCCAATCAAAAACCAAAAAAACATCAAGATTCCCCAGTATTCTATTTTTATGAACATAAAGGTATGTTTTTTCTGATTTTCATAATTTTTTTCTCCAGACACAGGATCTATGTTGATTATTTGTTTGGATGAATTTATGTATTTTCCCATAAAATACAATGAAAGTGCGGTGTAAAGCATGCAACTCAAAAATATGATTCTTGAATACATTGATAAAGTGAAATCTGTAGTTCCGAAAATTAAATATGTAAACCCAGCTGCTGTAAAAATCCAAAAAATATAAATTAGAGGAACGAGGAATCCGTATCCTGACCAGAAGATGTAGATTGGCATAGTAGTTTATTGTGAATTTTTACTAAAAAATATAGTGAGCAAGTAAATACCCTAAATATGAAAATGACACTAATCTTATTATAAATGCAAATTTTGAGCTTTTTAATTTGCCTTCTTTAATTATGGCTTTGTTATGTAGGTAAGGAACAGGATTTGTCCATGGATTCAATCCAATTTGATATTTTTTTTCATTGTACTCAAAATCAAGAACTATGGCACTTAATGGAAATCCCTTTAACTTATGTACTATAATTGTATCTATTTTATCAAATTCAAATTTCCAGTCTCCGACTTTCATATAAGTATTATATATTTTAAGAAACCCTCTTCTTGAAGTTACCCAATTCTTCGAGCGCTTTGGGTCTTCTTTTTCTTTGTCAGTTGCTTTTACCATGCATTTATAGAGTATTTTTTCCATTTTGAAGTTATGAATATTTTGGAGATGATTTTGATTTTTTTTGGGCTTACTTATTTATTTAATGTAAACCCTTCAGGAGCTTTAGGATTACCAACATCGTACATATTCACAAAGAGAATCACTGGTTCAGATAAACCTTCATACGTTACTTCATATCGATCTAAGAGTCCGTATGTTTTTCCATCTGTGCCTTCAAGACCAGAGGGTGTTTCAAATTTGCAGCATGGTTGGATTCTTTTCCACGTTATCTCTTCTCCATTTGGTCCTACGAGGGTGTCGAGAAAGGTATAGGAAAGTCCAGGTCCATCTTTTGAAATTCCATTACCTGTAATGATTGGATCTTCAGCTGTGTATCCAGTACCTTTTATTTTGTTTGCAGCTTCTGTCAGGAGTTCAAGGAGAACGCCTGGACCAGATGCTGGATCGTATTTGATGATGATGTCAGTATTATCAGATTCAGAATTGTCTTTTGATGACCTTCTTTCTTCGCAGGGACGCGCTATGAATGAGCCTCGTGTGTTAATGCTAAAATTTAGATATTTCTGTGCTATATTTTCGCCTTCAAAAATAACTGTATTGTTGTGGTTTTTTGTTGGGATATATGAAACAACAAAAGTGATATTCTTATCCAAAAATGATCTTTTATCTTCAGCTGCAAAAGCTAAATTTTCTTTAAATGGCTTTCTAAAGTAATAAACTTTCTTAAATGTATTCCCTTTACTTAAATTTTTCAGTAACCATGAGTGAGGTATAAACCTTGATTCCTTTATTGGCAATATTCCTTCTTCAGGAATGTCATATATAATGTTGACATTTTTTGGTGAGATAATCACATCTGGATTGTCAACTTGTCCATAGTCTGTGTTGGCATCATCATAATTTACAATATAGATATCTTCAGATGGTGTTATTTCTAGAATGACTTTGATATAACTCCTTCTATGTACAACCTTTATTCTTGAAGAATCTAGATTTGAACTATCACAATCAAGATTATTGATAAAGTTCATTCTATCTTCGCTGTATGCTTTATTGTTTTCAATTTGAGGACCAATGAGTGTGCTCGCAAATGCTGGATTAGAAAAACTAACCGCAAAAATTAAGATGGCATGAATAGTGCATAGAGTTTTTTTCATTATAAAGTTGGTTATTTGCTAAAATAGTCATTTCTTATTTTGTCTCCATTTTGTGCTCTAATTGAGTTTGTAGTTATATCATTATTTTTACTATACCCAAATCCCCCCATTGTTCTTAGTTCTTCTATTTCCAAAGAGTTAGTAAAGGTTGTCAGATCCCCATTTGGCTTTGTGTATCCAGATACTTTACCAGTTGATCTGTCATCTGTTAAAATGTGAAGAGAGTGAATTAATTCATGAGATAAAGTGTATTGAGATTTTGCCCTCTCCTTCGAGATTTTATTTGTATTTTGATCATATTTTTCTATTATTGGCCTGAAATTATCATCAAAGAAGACGTAAACTTCACTTGCAGGTTGCCCTTTCTCAAACCTTCTTGAAGGGTATGGATTTGCACTGAGTGCTTTTTCTTGATAGTTGATATTTACCGGTTTTGCGTGGTCAGATATCATTTTGATTAGCTTTTGTCCTTCTTTCGAACCTCCACTTGAAGTAATTTCAAAAGAATTTGTTGATGTTCTCTTAAAACTGGCAGTGTTGTCTATTCTTCTGATGAGATTAAAAACACTTCTTCTATAATTTGTATCGCCGTTTAAAACTAATTTCTCCCCATCCGGATCCACTAAAATAATCGGATTATTCGCAGTATAAGAATAAAAATTCAAAGCTTGAGGATTCTGAGAGAACGACTCCATCAACTCCCCAACCCTCCACTGCAAAGGATCCTGACTCACAAACCTCCCGATCTCCGGATCATAATACCTCGCTTGAGCGTAGTAGAGTCCTGTCTCGTCATCTAGCTCGTGTCCCGTGTACTTCTTTCGCTCATCAAAGTCTCCGTACTTCTCATTCACTCTCGTTCCTCCAAAGGGCTTATAATCCAAAACCTGTTCAACCTCTGATTGATTGTTCGTCATGACACTTCCACCGCCGAGATGGTCGGTGTGGGAGAAGAAAATTTCTCGGGTCCCACCATTATATTCAACCGTTGCTAAGTGCATGCTGTTCCCCATCACTGAGGTCTTTGTATTTCCTATGTCGGTGAGTTCGAAGTCTCCAAAAGGATAGGTCGTTGTTTTTACAGCGCTGTTTCTTTCCACTTGTTTCTTCAATCGTCTTCCCGAGTGATCGTAGCTATAGGTGCTGGTGGTGACTTCTTCGAAGAGGTCGGTGATGGTGGTGGTGGACATGCGGTTGTAGGGGTCCCAGGTGAAGAGTTTGGTTATTTCTCCGAGGGGTGAGGTTTGGGTGTGTTTTGTGAGGTTACCGTTGGCGTCGTAGGAGAGGGATTGTCGGGATAGTCGGGATGATTGGGATTGTTGGGATGAGGATTCAATGGAGGTTACGGCGTGGGGGTTGGTTTTATTTGGTTGTTCGTAGGAATAGGATAAGGATTGCGAGGATTGGCAGGATTGCGAAGATTGACAAGGAAAAGTGGTTGTGGTGGTTTTTGTGAGGATATTTCCGATGGGGTCGTAGGAGAAGGATTGCGAGGATTGGCAGGATCCCGCGACTCCGCTCGGGACAGGTTGCAAGGATTGCAAAGAGGTGCAGGGGAATGATGTTGAGGCTTCTGTTAATCGGTGAAGGGAGTCGTAAGTGTAATTGGTCACTTTTTTGCTGGCGGTGTTGGCGGATTCGGTGAGTTGGGTGATGTTTCCGACGGAGTCGTAGCTGTAGGTCAGGTTTTGGACGATGTCTTCGCTTGGGGCTACTTGGGTTCTGCTGTCGCTGAGGATGATGCCGCTGTCGAGGGTGGTGGATTGGTTGAAGATATCGGTGATGGTGATGGAGAGGATCCAGAGGCTTTCTTTTTTGCTGCTGCGCAAACCTGATCCGGCATACTCAGAGGGGCCGTCTAAGAGTTCTAGATCGGGTGTCCAGCTGAAGGTGACTTGGTCGTTGACTTCGCCGGTGAAGCTCGCGAGTGGGGTGTGGGAGAGGGTTGGTTGGTTGCTGAGGGGAACGGTTGTTCCGTCTGGTGTTTTGAGTTCCCAGCTCATGTCGGTGAGGGCAGATGATGCGCTGACGCCGACTTGGAGGGTGAGGGGAGTTGGGGTGTTGGAGATTTCGTGGAGGGTGATGACTGTGGGGGTGATGCCGTCGGCTTTGAAGAGGGTTATTTCTGGTACTCGGTTGTTGGTTGCGAGTTGAGGGTTGGGGTTACTCTGAGTTGTTTGGTTGTTGTTGATGGAGAGTCGGAAATTTACCGGGTCGCTCACGGGCGTGATGACGTTGGTGTCGAGTTGGAAGCGGAGTTGGATCGAATAGAAGGCTCCGGTGTCGGTGAGGGGGCTCAGGTCGTAATCGAGGCTTGGCGTGGTCTCACCCACGTTCAGTGGGGTGCTGAGGGTGATATAACTGCTGTCTTGCCAAAGAAAATGACCATTTTTGTTGATGATGACCTGGTAGCCAGTGGCTTGTGGAGGACTGGCGTCATTGTTTCGGTAAGTGGCTGTGAGAGATACGTTTCCAGCGACTTCAGTAGTGTTTCCTGTGCTGTCACCTAAGAAACTGATCTCTGATTTGCCATGGGTTCCCACAGCATTCGCTTTTGGACTAAAAGTGGATCTCTGCATTTCTACTTTTCCTGTTTGTTGGTTTAGCACGGGCTCGTTGAACCCAAATCCGCTGTCGTTCATCAGGCTTTCGAGGAGAGCATTTTGGTTGACCGTTCCTTGAGCTTCGGTCGAAGTGTCACCAAAGAGATTTTCCAACTGTTCATTCTCAGTCACTTTTGTTCCGTTCTGGAGTGTCTCCCCTTTTAAAGGGTCGGGGGTCAGGGCGGGTCTGGATTGGATGCGTTTTTTTATGCGGTCGCGGAGGGAGGCGAGGAGGAGAGGTTCGGGGAAATGTTGAGGACCCCGTTGTAGGGACGCGCCGCGGCGCGTCCCTACGGGTTGGTGGGTTATTGTGGAGGCTTGTGCGTGGGGGACCCCTAACCCCTTAAAAGGGGAACTGAACTCGAAGAGTTCAGACAAGAAGCCTGATGGGAGTGTCTCCCCTTGTAAGGGGTTGGGAGTCAGGAGTGGATTCATCACCACTGTCCCCTTCGTCGTCAACTTATTCGTCATCCGATACATCATCTGAGGATCGTAGGTCATTTTTGAGGTAAACCCGTTTCCGTAAACGATTTTCGTTACCTGATTAATGGGATTGTACTCGGCTTTGGTGACGATGTTTGATGATCCTGATGTGATGGTTGCGATTTGTCCGACGGCGTTGTAGCTGTAGGTGATGGAGGTGCTGTCGGGGAAGGTGGTGGTGAGAGGTTGATCGAATCTGGTGTAGGTGTGGGATTTGGTGAAATTGGCGTTATTAATAGTGGTGGTTTCGTCTAGGACGCGACCTCTGAGGTCGTAGGAGAAGGATTGCAATGATTGCGAGGATTGCGAGGATGGGGAGGTGATGGAGGAGAGGCGGCCGAGGGATCCTGCGGAATCGTAGGAGTAGGAGTATTGCGAGGATTGGGAGTTTTGGGATGATTGGGAGAGGGGTCGGTTTAGGGGGTCGTAGCTGAATGAGATTACTTCACCCTTCGGGTTCGTAGAAGTGAGGACATTGCTGTTGTTGTCGTAGGTGTAGGAGTAAGTGCCGAAGTCGGTATCGGTGGGGTTATGCAAGTCTTCTTGAGAAATGAGTCGGCCGAGGGAATCGTATTGCATGTGTCTGATATTTCCTGCGGCGTCGGTGATGGAAGTGAGGAGGTCGCGACTATCGTAGGAGTAGGTGGTAGGTTTTAGGTTGTAGGTTGTAGATGAGGACCCAGTGATTTCCAGGACGGTACTGAGGCGTTGGAAGGCATCGTAGCTGAGTGTTTTGTAGTTGCCGTTGGCGTCGGTGATGGTTTGGGTCCAGATGGCTGATCCCAATTCTTGGGATGCCGGGCTTGAGATTGCTGTTGGGAATTGATCGTGATTGAAGGTTGTGGTTCCGTTGTTGTCGGTGATGGTCAGAGGTCGGTTGAGGATGTCGTAGGTGCTTGTGGTGGTGATGCTGGAGGCGTCGGAGAGATTGTAAGAGGTGTTGTTGGTGAAGATGGGGAGGGTTTGGGTGATGGCTCGTCCGAGTTCGTCGTAGGTCGTGTTGCTTACTGTGTACTGTACTGTCCCTGTTCCATCTGGGTCGGCTTGGGTTTTGGTTTGGAGGGTTCTTCCAAATCCGTCGATGTAGGCGAAGGCTTCGGCTGTTTGGTTTGTGTCGAGATGAGTGGTGGTTTTTATTCCGTGGGGAAAGCTGGATTCGAGATACTCGATGCTTTGCATGGTGGCCAAACTGTTTCCATTGTTGGGATCACTGAGTCGTGATGAGGTTGGTCTTCCTAGGCCGTCCAGGTCTGTCTCTGCGACGAGACCGTTGGGATCGGTTACTTGGATCGGTTGACCGAAGAGCAGGTCGTAGACGAAGCTGGTTTGGTGTCCGAGGGGGTTGGTGACGGTGGCTGGATAAATGCCTGTATTATCATAAGTAACCGAACTGGTATTTCCGTTGGGGTCGCTAGTGCTCGTCGGCTGACCAGCGGTGTTGTATTGCGTGAGACTTGTGAGCTTTTGTGAACTACTCAGGTCGATGGTTGATTGATTGGTAAGGTTCCCCTTGTCGACTTGGCCTAATGGGAGATTGTCGTATTCCATTTCTTGTTTGGAGATGAGGGTTCCGGTTTCGTCGAAGAGCTCTTGGGTTTTGGGGTAGCTGAGCAGGTGCTTGGCAGTGTTTGTTGCGTAGCTCATGACCGATTTTCGGTCGTCGTTGGCAATATCGGTGTAGCTTCCGTCATTGTTGGCGGTGACTTCACCGAGGACTTCTTGTTCGAGCATGTTTCCATTGCTGAGGTCGTATGTGCTGGTACTGGCAGTGCTTCTGCTTGCTCCAGCTGTATTGAAAGTCGTATTGATTTGAGCAAGGGGATAGGGGAAAAATTGATCGTTTTGGAGTTTTACATTTACCCATTTGCTAATGCTTCGTTGGATCATATTTCCAGCGGCATCATAGACTTCATTGCGGTAGAGTTGTCCGATCAGGGCGAAGCGGCCTTCGGCATTGTCATCATTATCGCTTGGGCTTTCTCCAAGTGCTGATCCATCAAAACCTCCCCCTTGATGAAAGTAATGGATGGTTTTTTGGTCGAGGGGATCGGTTACGGTGACGCGTCCGAAGCCGGACATCTGGCGGTCTTCGACTGAATCGGCAAAGAAGGCTCCGTCGGAGTAAAAGTAGGTCCAGGTGTCTTCTCTCCCTGTGAAATCCGTCTTTTTGAGTTCATTGACGGCGTACATGGGATAATGAGGTCGCGGATTGGCGATGCGGTTGAAGGTGGTATAGAAACGGTTGGTGGGCAGATAGTCGTACTCGACAGATCCACCTTGGTAGAAGTCGATTTTTCTGAGGAATCCATGGCGATGGTACATTTTTCCAGCAAACCCGTCATCTGGATTGTAATAGCTCATGGTGATGTCTTGCATGGTGACTTCAGATCCATTGGTCCCGGTAATGGTGACGGTTTTGAGATCGGATCGTCCGAGGTGATTGCTATAATTGTAGAGGAGCTCATACTTCATACGTTCAGTCCCTTGAATCAAGATCTGAATTTCGTTTATGAGTGCTGAGTAGGTTGATTTAAATCCATTCTTGTAGTCGAATTCTTGGTAGTCGTTTCTGTTTAGCAGGATATTATTTAGGTTTTGAGTGTCGTCATCGAAAGGGAGGAAGCTGATGCTAAAGGGATGCGTTCCGTTTCCACGGGCTCCATAATGAATGGCTTTTGGATAGAGAACGTTTTGTTGAAGGTGATATTCATAATCGATATGGTTCCCATGAAGGTCTTCGATTTTTTCCAAGTACCAGGCGTAAGTCATCTCTCCTGTTTCATTTTGCCATCGGCTTTGTTGGCTCATTCCCAAATAATAGCTCATCCCGTCTTTGGATTGCACCTTCCAGTTTTGATTGGTTTTGTCAAAAGTAATTTTTGCGAAAGCTCCTTCACGACGGAGCTCATAAGTTTTTGATGTGGCGTCTGAGCTGATTTGAATTATTTCTCCAGAAATACCAGGCAGACTGACCTGATAGATGGGTTGTTGGTACATGAGATCGATACCGTTTTTGTTCACTTTTTTGATATGCCCCATTTGTATTTCCCAGCCATATCCGAAGGGACCATTGGTGTTGGTGAGCTGAGAGCTGTAGGAAAGAGAGAGTGAAGGGGAGAGTCCATTTATTCCATTTGGAACAGTGATAGGGACTTGGAATTCTGAAGCTCCACTCAGAATATTTACAAAAGGCTGATCGAGGTTTTCGAGCGTAAAAGTCTTAGCTTCTTGTGTTGCTGCCGGGTCCTGAAGAGCAGGAAGTTCTTCTCCATTCGCATTCTGAGATTGAAATTGATTGGTGTCGTTGAGGAGGTCTTGGAGTTGCTCTTCTGGAGTTTGTTCAGATGCTGCGCTTTCGTCTGTTGTTTGCGATTCTGAAGAAGATGAGTCTTGCTGAACCGGACCCTCTGCTTCTTGAGCAAAGGCCATGAGCGAAGAATTCAGAACAATAATGAGACTGATCATCATCGATATGATGCTTTTGAAGGAATTGAGCATAAAAAAGTGATGAATTAATCAGCAACGAATAATCCGACATCAAACCCATTTCCATTGTTGTACAAAATAGCAGATGCAGAGCGTGCAGAGCCATTAGTAGCATGCTTTTGAAGTGTTGTTGAACCTCCAAAAACCATATCTTGAAGTCCATCTCCATTGATGTCTATAAATGTTGCTGCATTTCGATCATAATCATGATTTTCTTCTGTATATCGTATACTACTCAAAAGATTTAATCTGTCGTCACCTGACTGAAGTGATCCAATATTTCCTAATTGTAGTGTTATGATAGATGGTTCCCAACGTTTTGTGTTCCCTGGGTCTGTAGTATTAACCGTATCGGCACAGTGTCCATGGTATTTGAATCCATATGTTGTTCCACTGTTGGTGTTTGAAGAAACAAAACTCGATTGAGAGCAAGTATAGACGGTTTCAAAAGAACCATTTGGTCGTTGGAGTTTTACATATTGAGAAAAACCAGTTGCATAACTAGATGAATTTTCATTTGAGACTGGGTCGTATGTTGAAAAAATCAGATCTAATAATCCATCTCCATTGAGATCTACTCTTACAGGCTTTTTGTTGTATCTTGGAGTCCAGTACACTCCTCTTTTGTAATATGTGACCGAAAGGTCAAATACCTCAAAAGGAATTATCCAACCTCCGTCAAAGCCTTTGTGATTTGGGGAAACAGAGCTTGCAGTTGATGTTTGAGCATTTGCCTTAGGGAGGATCTCTATATAAGGACTCTCTAATTGCGTGAATTTTTGTGATTGAGGCTCAGACCAGAGATACGACAATTGAGCACTTGTAGAAACAAGTGCCGTCAGGAGTATCGCGATCATGAGGTCTTTGAGAGAAAAGCGATATCTTTTCATAATGATTTGGGTGAGGAATTTGGAATACAAAAAAAACCTATCTCGTATTGGATAGGCTTTTTACTGGAATTCAATCTACACCTATTGTACTGCTTTTGTCAAGTTTTATGAAAAATATTCTTCTCACTCTTCATGAAACCTTCATGGTTGATGAAACCCTTCGCTATCCATTTCTTGACTTTTTAGTCCAGATAATGGTTTAATAAAATCTTCCTTCAAGTCATTTTGTTTTTTGATTTGAGGATCTTGTGAGAAGATAGCTAAAACAAAAAGAAAAAGGTAAGAAGCTTAGCTCCAGTTTTTAATTGCGTTTCTATGATTCCCTTTTCTTTTTTCCGCCGTTTTGTTGCGGTGAGTTTGATTGTTCTGTTGTCTTTCCAGCAGGTCGCTTTGGTGTACGCACAAGAGATTGGAGATGTTGTGAGTGATGAGAACATTGAGGATGTTGAAGAGATAGAGATAGTTGAAGAGATAGAAGTAGAGGAAGATCTTGTTATTGATTCTGAGCTTATTCAAACTCTTGGAGAGGATCCAAATGATGAAAGCACAAAACTCAAAGCACAAAATCCCAAAGAGAACGTTGTCTCTGACTTATCGGGATTGGAAGATGGGGAGGGACAGGATCAAGATGTTTCTGAGCTTACAAATGAAGAAGAGCCGCTGGATGATCAAAGTGAAGCAGAGATTTCAGATGTTGAGATAGCTGAAGAGGAAGTGATTGTGGAAGACGAAGAACCTGTGATTGATGCTGTTGTTGAGGAGCTTTCAGAACCTGTATTTAATGATGAAAGTGTAGAAAATGATAATAATGTACAAAATGGCGCATTTAAAAAAGGAGTAAAGGATCGTGTAAAGCGTTCCAATGGAACGCAAGATAAAAGTATTGAGGCTCAGTATGGGTATGTTCCTCCAAAAAAAATTGATCCTGTAATAGCTCAAAAAGAAAAACTTCAAAAGGTCTATGAGGAAATACGAGAGATGCAAAATCGTGGAGAGGAAATCAGAGAATCGGATATCAGATCTTCATTGTCGGCTGAAACACTTTCAGCAGATTTTGTCGTGGAATTTATGAAGTCTTTCGTAAAAAAAGCCACCGTGAAAGACAAGCCCATGAGAGTTCAGAAAGGAATTATTCCTGCATATCTTTTGCAACCTCGTCTTGGAGGTGGTTTTACTGCTCAGGGATTGAATTCTTCTGGGACTCAAAGAAATACTCAGCAGGCTGTAGAATATGTTGCTGAAAGAATTCTGGTGAGATCTTTTCGATTTCTTAGTGATGAAGAAATGAATCAGATTGGAGATCAGACTGATACTGTTCTTCGTCGACTTCAGAGTGACCCTTTTCATTTGTACCGGATTGATGCGAAATCTGGACAAACAACTGTTGAGCTCTTGCAAGCCTTTCATGGAATGCAGATAACTCAGTACGTAGAGCCGGATTATGTGTATACAGCGAAAGCCCTTCCAAACGATCCTTTGTATTCAGCAAGGCAATGGCAGCATAATAATGTGGGTGGAGCTTATGGTGGTTTTTCAACATCTACGGCAGGAATTGATCTTCAGTCGCAAGATGCTTGGGATATCAGTACAGGGACTGGAAATACCATTTTAGCTGTGGTGGATACAGGAGTGCAATTGGATCATGATGATCTGAAAAATAGATTGTGGGATGGATCAGGTGGATGTGTTGATCAGAATGGAGTTGCTATTGCTGGTGGTTGTCCTCATAACGGATTTGATTTCTTTGATTCAACGGTTATTAATACAGGTGCAGGTGTTGATAGTAATCCCCATGAAGAAGGGAACCATGGGACTTTTGTTGCTGGTATGGCTGTGGCTCAGGGAAATAATGGTGTTGGAATCGCTGGAGTCAACTGGAATGGAAGAGTGATGGCTTTGAAAGTAGCGGGCCCACAAACACTTGATATTTCTGCTAGTGCCGCTATTAATTCGATATATTTTGCTGTTCGAAATGGTGCTCAGGTGATCAATCTTTCCTTTGGTGGAAATGGTTTTTCACAGCCTTTAGCTGATGCTATTGGATTTGCCAAAAATAATGGTGTTTTGGTTGTTGCTGCTGCTGGAAACGAATCTCAAGATTTGGATGCGGTCGATGTTTTTCCCTGTGAGGTTGATCATGATAATGTGATTTGTGTTGCTGCATTGAATCCACTGGGAGGTATCAGTTTTAATCCTCCAGATTTTAATGTCCTTCCCTTAGATTTGAATGCTGCTCCAAATTCTAATTTTGGAGCGGTAGCTGTTGACGTGGCAGCTCCTGGGACTTTTGTTTATTCGACATCTCCTATCACTCCTCAGGTGTATGGGAATACTTTTGATGCAGGCGTTTTGACTGATTTTAGCTTTTCTGCTGCTCCTGGAGCACCAGCTTCAGATTGGGGATATGGTGATGATGGAAGTGGTTCGAATACTGTTTTGAAGACCCATGTGTCAGGAAATTATCAAGATAATGAACAGAGCTTTGCTACTTTAAATCAGAATATTGATTTGAGTGCTTTTGCTGCTGGTCATCTTCAGTTTACTTTAGATTGTACTGCGGCGAGTTCTGGTATTGATGGGGCTTTGAATCCACTTGATGGAGTTTCATTAGAATTGAGTATTGATGGTGGTCAAAACTTTGAAGAAATCTATAAATTAAACAGTTTGTTGGCTCCTTTGGTTGCTGGTTCAACTGCTTCTGGAGGTATACCTATAATTACTTATGGTTTTAAAGATCGACATTTTGTCAGTCAATTGAAGATTCGATTTGGATTCTTTTCGAATGCTGATGCAGTTATTGGTGGTGGTTGTACTATCGATAATCCTTTTGTTTTTGTAAAAAGTGGTTCGAATTATACTTCTTCTATTGGAACCTCTTTTGCTTCTCCAGCCGTAGCTGGTCTTGCGACTCTTATCTGGGATTTCAAACCAACTCTGACAATGCTCGAAGTAAAGCAAGCGATCTTTGATTCTGTCGAAGTGACGACTGATCTGACAGGGAAAGTAGCAACAAATGGATATGTGAATTCATATCGGTCCCTGGCGCTTTTGGCTGACCCGGTAGTGACGAATATTGAAGGGTTTAAAACCCAGGGTGGTGATCAATTTAGTGAGGGTGATACGGTGAGTTCCACGGATCCTCACTTCACTTGGACGGCACCTGTTGGTCAGGGGATTATTTCTGGATATTCATTTGCAGTAGATGCTGCTCCAGATGCAAATATTGATACGACAGATCTCTTTACGACCCTCTCGGGATTGTCTGATGGTCTTCATGTTTTCTCAGTTTCTGGGATCAGTGATGTTGGTGTCTTGGGAACTCAGCAAGACTTTTCCTTTACAGTGGATACACAAGCTCCGAATACTCCAACGGGCTTGAGTGTGAATAATGCTACCAATCAGGTCAATGATGCCAATAAAGATGACTCGAGCTTAGTGGTGATGGTGGCAGAGGCTGGCATGGCAACTTATACTTTTTCTGATGGAAACAATCCTGATGTGACTGCGAGTGTAGCGGTGTCAATTGGTCTGAATACCCTGAGCCCCATAGATGTGAGTTCTTTAGATGATGGAGCGATTAGCGTGAGTGTGACGAATAGCGATGCTGCTGGAAATACTTCGAGTGCTGTTCAAGTAGTGATTCAAAAAGATACTTTTGTTGTGACTCCTACAGCTGTTGAGCTCAATGGAGGTATTGTTATTAATAATGCTGCAAAGACAAGTGTTCCTTTGACATTTTCTGTTCTTGAAACGGGAACTGCTGACTATGTGATTTCAATTGGTGGTACGAATCTCAGTGGAAGTCATACAATAACCAATCCTGGTGCTCAGACAAAAACTCTAGATGTGTCTTCCTTAGGAGAGGGGGCCTTGAGTATTTCAGTAACCCTGACAGATGATTTTGGGAATGTAAGTGGAACGGGAGCTGGAAATGTTGAGAAAGATACAGAGGTGGATGCACCGATGGTTGTTCTTTTGAATTCTGGGAATCCTATTACAGCATCGAATCAATCCACGGTGAATATTGGATATACTGTCTCTGAAGCTGGGAATGCTGCATATGAAATTACTGATGGAGTCACGACTCCTGTGAGTGGAAATTTGGCAGCAGCTGGTGCTGGAGCTCAGGCTGCTTCAGGTCTTGATGTGACCAACTTGAATGAAGGGACTGTCACATTGAATGTGATCTTTACAGATTCTGCTGGGAATGTGAGTGCTACTAGTTTTGATACTGAGATGAAAGATACAGAAGTGAATGCGCCTTTTGGGATTCAGTTGAATGCGGGTGTGACGATTACTCAGGCTACAGCTGGTTCGGTTGCCCTGACTTTCACAGCTGATGAAATGGGAGAGGTTGCTTATGTGATTTCAAATGGGGTGGGCAATGTGAGCGCAAGCCACACAGTGACGATTCCAGGAGCACAAACGGTGAGCGGTATTGATGTGTCAAGTTTGGCAGATGGAACCTTGAGCTTATCTTTGACGAATACAGATCTTGTGGGAAATATTAGTAGTGCAGGCCTTGGTGATGTTCAAAAAGATGCCATTGCAAATGCTCCTACAGCAGTGAGATTAAACAATGATCTGCCAATAACAGCTGCCAATCAAAATGCGGTCTCATTGACATTTATAGCAGATGAAAGGGGAGATGTAGCTTATGTTATCTCTGCTGGTGCTAGTCAAGTGACTGGTAACCAAGCGGTAAGTGGTGCTGGTGCACAGACGATTGCGAATATTGACCTCACGAGTTTGAATGAAGGTGCGATTGCAGTTTCGGTCATTCTTACTGATACTGTTGGAAACGCAAGTGCGACTGGAAATGCCGTAAATACCAAGGATACGGAAGCAAATGTACCGACCAGTCCCCTGTTGAACGGTGGGGTAGTTGTGAATGCTGCTTCTGAGAACTCAGTGAACTTGACCTTTACTGCTGACGAAACAGGAGTAGTAGCGTATCTTATCTCAAATAGTGCTACAAATGTCAGTGGGAATCATACGGTAACGACTCCTGGGGTACAGACAGTGGCAAGTATTGATGTGAGTGGGTTGGATGAAGGGACTCTTACCTCTAGTGTGACACTTACAGATACGGTTGGGAACACGAGCTTATCTGCTCAGTCTCAAGTTGAAAAAGATACAGAAGTCAACGCTCCGACAAATCCCCTCTTGAATGGTGGAGTAGTGATCAATGCTTTGGCTCAAGGATCGGTAAGCCTGACCTTTGGTGCTGATGAAACAGGAACCGTGGCATATGTGATTTCAGATGGCGCAAGTAATGTGAGTGGAAACCATAATGTGACAACTCCAGGTGTACAGACAGTGAATGCTCTTGATATGGGTGGTCTTGCTGATGTGAATCTTACGATTTCGGTGACTTTGACGGATGCGGCTGGAAACCTCAGTACGACCACTCAGAGTATTCTTTTGAAAGATGCTATGGTGAATAACCCAACAGCTCTTCAGTTGAATGCTGGGATGACAGTGAACAATGCGATGCAAAATTCGGTTGAGCTGACTTTTGATGCTGATGAAACAGGAGTTGTGGCATACGTGATTTCAAATACTGGAGGAAACGTGAGTGGAAATCATACAGTGACGACTCCAGGTGCACAGAATGTTTCAAATCTGGATGTGAGTGGGCTGGATGAAGGAACAATGAATCTTTCAGTGCAGTTGACCGATGATGCTGGAAATACAAGTCAGATGGTTATTGGAGATGAACAAAAAGATACTGTGGCGAATGATGTGACGGCGTTGAATCTCAATGGAGGTGTGACGATTAATAAAGGGGTGGAGACATCGGTTGCCCTGACTTTCTCAGCTGATGAGTCAGGAGAAGTGTCGTACGTGATTTCAGATGGAGTTGGGAATGTCAGTGGAAGTCATACGGTCACAACACCAGGTGCGCAGACTGTTTCAAATCTGGATGTGAGTGGACTGAATAATGGAAACTTGACCTTCTCTGTCACTCTTACCGATACAGCTGGGAATGCAGCAAATACTGTTACTGGGAATATCGAAAAAGATGCTCAGGTGAGTGATCCAACTGTTTTTCAATTGAATGGAGGTATTCCAATCAATGGAGCTACGGCGAATTCAGTTGATCTGACTTTCAAAGTTTTAGAGCCAGGGACAGCATCATATACGATTTTGGATAGTGTGGGGAATGTGAGCGGAAGCCAAATGGTAACAAGTGCAGGTGCACAGACGATTAGTGGAATAGATGTGAGTGGTCTTTTGGATGAAAACCTCACGGTGAGATTAGACTTCACTGATGAATCTGGAAATGTTGCGAATCAAATAGAGCTGATGATTCAAAAAGATGTGGTCGTAAACTCTCCTAGTCTAGGACAACTCAATGGAGGAGTGGTAGTGAATGCAGCAACTCAAGGATCAGTTGATTTGACCTTTTTTGCTGACGAACTAGGAGTTGTGGCTTATGTGGTTTCCAATGCTGGAGGAAATGTGAGTGGAAATCATATTGTGACTCTGCCAGGAACTCAAACGGTGAATGCACTTGATGTGTCAGGTCTGGGTGAAGGTGCTGTGAATATCGCTCTAACTCTTACTGATTCGGTTGGGAATTCCAGTGGAACAGCTGCCTTTGCAGCTCAAAAAGATTCTGAAGTTGTTGTTCCTACTAGTGTTCAGCTCAATGGAGGAGTGACAATTAATCAAGGAGCTGAGGCGGATGTATCACTGACCTTTGCTGTCGGTGAACCGGGAATTGCTGCATATGTGATATCAGATGGTGTGACGCAGGTCAGTGGGAGTCATACTGTGACAGGAGCTGGCCCGCAGACAGTTAATAATTTGGATGTGAGTGGATTAGATGATGGGAACTTGACGCTTTCTGTGACGATGACAGATGATGCTGGAAACACCAGTACTGCTGGTCTTGGAACCGTTCAAAAAGATGCGATTTCCAATGCTCCTACGGGTCTTCAGTTGAATGGAGGTGTAACGATTAGTACGGCAACAGCTGGTTCTGTTGATCTAACCTTTGTTCTCGATGAAGCGGGAATGGTGAATTACAGTGTTTCTGATGGTGTGACACAAGTGACTGGAAATGAGTCCTTTGGGGCTGCTGGGTTACAAACCATTGCAGGTCTTGTCGTGACTGGATTGAATGATGGTAATCTCGTGATCTCTGCAACTGTGACAGACACAGCAGGAAATCAAAGTATGGCAGCGAATGCAAGCGTTCTAAAAGATACGCAAGTCAATGCTCCGACGACAGTAGTCTTTAATGGAGCTCAGATTGTAAATGCTGCAGGGGTAAATGATGTTGATGTATCCTTTTCTGTAGATGAAACAGGAACGGCTGCTTATGTCATTACAGATGATCAAGGTGCGAAGGTTCAAAATACTGTAGTGGTTGGTTCAACAGGTCAGTTTACAATCATGGGGATCGATGTAAGTGCTTTGGATGATGGTGTTCTTGTGATTGATGTGAGTTTGACGGATGAGGTTGGAAATGTGAGTACGATTGCTTCAATAACTGGTGGAAAGGATGTGCTGGGTGTGACCCCTACCAATGTTCAGCTCAATAGTGGGGTTGTCATTAATCAAGCAGCGGTAAATTCGGTAGATCTTACTTTTGATGTGATAGAAACTGGAGTTGCTAATTATAGTATCTCCGACGGCGTTACGACTCTGCAAGACACGGTTGTGGTTTCGGTTGCGGGATCTCAAACGGTTTCAGGTATAGATGTGAGTAGTTTCCAGGATGTCTTAGTTAATATTTCTGTGACACTGACCGATGGAGTTGGGAATGTGAGCTTGGCTGCTACTGGAACTGTTCAAAAAGACGCAATTGTTAATTCAGTACAAAATGTTCAGCTGAATGGTAGTGTGTTGATCAATGCTGTAGCACAAGGAGATGTTTCACTAAGCTTCACGGCAGATGAAGCTGGAACAGTTTCTTATGTGATCTCAAATGGAGGAGCTAATGTGAGTGGAAATCACACGGTCTCTGTTGCAGGAGTACAAACTGTTTCCAATTTAGATGTGAGTGGATTGGGTGAAGGGACTTTGAGTGTCGCTGTTGGGTTTACTGATACTGCTGGAAACACTGCTGCTGATGCTCTAGGAACTGTTCAGAAAGATAGTGAAGTATCTCCTGCTGCAAATGTGCAGCTGAATGCAGGTGTTCCAATTAATGCTGCTTTGGCTGGAAATGTTTCACTGAGCTTTGATGTCTCAGAAACAGGAAATGCTGATTACGTCATCTCAGATGGAGCTACTCAAGTGAGTGGAAATCATATCGTGACGAATATAGGCGCACAAACCGTTTCCAATTTGGATGTGAGTGCATTGAGCGAAGGGACCTTGAATATCTCTGTGACCTTTACTGATACCGCTGGAAATGCTGCTGCAACGGCAGCTGGAAATGAGCTAAAAGATACTCAGGCATTAGCTGCGACAAATGTGCAATTGAATGGTGGAGCCATTATTAATGTCGCTACTGGTCCAACAGTTGATCTGACTTTTTCAGTGGCTGAAGCTGGATCTGGTACATATGTGATTTCAAATGGATCAACTCAGGTGAATGGAGTCTTTACTGCAGCTGGAGCAGGTATACAAACGGTGTCTGATGTGAATATCTCAAGTCTGGATGACGGAACCTTAAATATTGAAGTAGATTTTTCAGACACTATCGGAAATACTGCTCCGCAAGCTATTGGGAATGTCCAAAAAGATGCGCAAAATCCTGATGCTCCTACAAATGTACTTGTAAATAATGGTCTGACTTTGAGTGCTCTTACTGTTTCTGATTTTGCATTTACTGGAACAGTGAGTGAGATGGGTGTTTTGAGCTTCAGCTTCACTGACGGAGTAAATACTCCTGTACTTGGAAATCAAGCTGTTTCTGCTGGTGCCTTCACAGTACTATCTCAAGATATTTCAAGTTTGAATGAGGGAAATATTACCTTGACCGTTTCAATGGCCGATCAAGCTGGGAATGGATCAGCTGATGCGATTGTCGTAGTGATAAAAGATACGGAAGTGAATGATGTGACAAATATTGTGGTGAATAATGGAAACCCTCTAGGATCTGCTTCTGTAGGTTCTGTAGGTGTTGCCTTTGATGTTGATGAGACTGGATCAGTGAGTGTGAGTGTTACTGATGGTACTGATACCGTGAATGGAAATGTGACCGTAACCACTCCTGGAAATCAGGTCTTGAATGGAGTAGATGTATCGGGGTTGAAAGATGGGAACCTCACTTTTAGTCTTCAGCTGACAGATACTATTGGCAATGTGGGGAATGTTGTTCAGCAGATGCAGCTCAAAGACACGGTATTGAATGAACCGACAGCACTTGTTTTGAATAGTGGAGCGGTCTTGAATAGTACACAGCAGGCGAAAACATCACTGACCTTTAATGTAGATGATCTTGGGACTTTTACATATGAGTTTCTTGATACGGCTTCTGGATCAGTGAGTGGAGCCTTTTCTGTGACGACTATAGGTTCTCAGATGATTTCAGGACTTGATTTGTCTTCATTGCAGGATGGTGCTTTGAGTGTGAATTATACTTTTGTGGATAGCTTTGGGAATACTTCTGCGAATTTACCGAAGACGGTTGCTTTGATTGTGAAAGATACGATCGTGACTATTGTTCGATCGGGGATTTTGAATGATGGACGACTGATTGTTAATACGACTTCGAATGCTGTTGAAATGGTTTTCTCAGTAATAGAAACAGGAAATATTACTTATAGTATTGCTGATCAAAATAGTGGAGTGGTGAATGGGAACTTTGCCGTGACGAATGCGTCATTTAGGAGTTTGAGTGGAGATATTACGATTCCTGCTATAGACCTTTCTTCGCTTCAGGATGATGTCTTAGATGTGAGTATGGTGTTTACGGATACGGCTGGGAATAATACGCCTTCTGTTGTGACAAGGGCACTAAAGGGACCGGGAACTCCGACCATTGTTGCTTTGATAAATGATTTGAGCACCTTTAAGACAGCTGGAGGGGCTGGGTCTCTTAATTTTACTGCTTTGACCCAAGGAACAGGTGTTTTTAGATTGAGTGACCAACTGGGGACTTTTGTTTCGGATGTTTTTCGTGTGACACAGCCAGGTGCTCAGACACTTTCTGGAGTAGATATATCTGGATTGGATACGACTCAGGATGTGAATGTAGCTCTCGGGTTTGTGACAGATTCTGGTGAGTCAGACCAGAGTTTTGATGTGACGGTGACACCGAATCGAGAACCTGTGACAAGTGGAGGAGGAAATGTGGCAAGAGGGAGGTTTGGTGGGAGTTCGGTTGGTGGGTCGAGTACGCGAAAAATTGTGGATATGAATGTAGGGACTAGAGAGCAGGATCTAGAGGAGGAAAGCACACAATCCAAAACTCAAAATTCGAAAAATGAGGATCTAAAAGATCGAGATGACAAAGAGGATCCAAAAGGGGAGGTCTCCCCTTTTAAGGAGCCAGGGGTTCGGGAGATGGATGAAGAGAGACCTTTCTGGCAACAATTCTTTGATTTTTTCTCTGATGAGGGATCAGTGATGATAGCTGCTGATATGCAAAAGGAAGATTTTGCGGCGGTGGAGGTGGCATATCTACGTGATTTGGGAATTGTAAAAGGAATGGATGGTACAGATGATTTTGCTGGAGATCAGGTGATTGATCGAGCTCAAGCTCTGAAGATCGCACTGCAGTTGACTGGGAACGATTTGGATATACAAGTGGAAAACAAGCCATTTTCAGATGTAGATGTAGCGGCATGGTATGCGCCGATCATTCGAGTGGCAAAGCAGTTGGGATATGTACAGGGGTATGATGATGGGTCTTTTGTGCCTTGGCAGGCCGTCAATCGTGCTGAAGGGCTAAAGATGGCGTACCAGATCTTGGGGATAGAGGTAGATGAAGTGGTTTCGACTTTTGCTGATGTGGATACAGGAATATGGTATTCGAAGTACATGGAAGATGCCGTGTACAAGGGATTGATTGCTGTGGATGAAACTGAAGCTGGGATGTTTGTAAATCCTACCGATGAGATGACAAGGGCAGAGTTTGTGTATTTAATTGTTCAGCTGAGTCAGGAGGAAGGAAGTGTTTTGGCTATGCAATAAGGAAGAGGAAACCCGTTGCCCAGAGATGAATAAAACAGTCATTGCAATGCGGAGTCTGTGCTGAGGGAGAGAAGGCTTGCAATGATAGGTGTTATTTCTCCTTCTTGGTGGGCAGCTGGGATTGAATCAGGCGCTTTTTCAAGGTATAAAGAAGGTCGTAAGAGAATATGATTATTTAATACAATATATGGCTGATACAGTTTTTCAAGTTAAGGATGGGTTTGCACGGATGTTTAAAGGGGGAGTGATAATGGATGTGGTCAATGCAGAACAAGCTAAGTTGGCGGAAGATGCTGGAGCCTGTGCGGTAATGGCTTTAGAGAGGGTTCCGGCAGATATACGTGCTGATGGTGGGGTTTCGCGAATGAGTGATCCAAAGATGATCAAGGAGATTATGAAGGCTGTTACTATTCCTGTGATGGCGAAGGTTCGTATTGGACATTTTGTTGAGGCTCAAATTCTTGAGTCAATCAAAGTGGATTTTATTGATGAATCAGAAGTTCTTTCGATGGCTGATGAAGTGAATCATGTGGATAAAAGTCCTTTTAAGGTGCCTTTTGTGTGTGGAGCTCGGAATCTTGGTGAAGCACTTCGACGTATAAAAGAAGGAGCCGCTATGATCCGGACTAAAGGTGAGGCAGGTACAGGAGATGTGGTGCAGGCCGTTCGACATGTGAGACAAATTGCTGGGGAAATCGAAGCTCTGAAGAGTATGACTCAGGATCAACTGGAAGATCGAGCTATTGAAATGAAGGTGATGGTGGAACTTGTGAAACAAGTCCGGGATATGGGACGTCTCCCTGTGGTGACATTTGCTGCTGGAGGAATTGCTACTCCCGCTGATGCCGCTATGATGATGCAATTGGGTATGGATGGGGTTTTTGTAGGTTCTGGTATCTTTAAGTCTGGTGATCCTGAAAAACGAGCCAAGGCGATTGTTGAGGCTGTGACGCACTATCAAAACCCAAAGAAGTTGGCGAAGGTTTCAGAGAATCTAGGAGAGGCTATGGTAGGGATTAATTGTGATGAAGTGATGATTAAAATGGAAGAGAGGGGGAAATAGGAAGAAAGCACAAAATCCAAAAACAAAAACAAAATGTGTGTTCTTTTGGATTTTGTTATTTCAGCTTTGGATTTATATGATCGGAGTACTGGCACTACAAGGCGACTTCAAAGAACACATTACTTCGGTGCGTTCTCATGGCTATCCTGCTTGTGAGGTGAGGACTATTTCTGAATTAAAGGCTTGTGATGCACTTATTCTTCCTGGTGGTGAAAGTACGACGATAGCAAAGTTGTTGCTTTCTTCTGGATTGGATAAAGGGATTATAGAATTTATGAATTTACAGAAAAAACCTGTTTGGGGGACTTGTGCGGGTGCTATTTTGTTGGCAGAAAATGTTCTCAGTCCAACACCTCTAGATACAGGTTTGTCTTTATTGAATATCACAGTTGAGAGGAATGCATATGGGCGTCAGACGGAGTCCTGTCATGCCAAGATTCAGATTGAAAAAAATACTACTGATGTGTTTTTTATTCGGGCTCCAAAGATTGTAGAGTGTGGAAAGAGTGTTGAAGTACTGGCTGAATATCAAGGATCTCCAGTGATGGTGAGATCAGGTCGGGTACTGGCATCGACCTTTCATTCTGAGGTGTATGGGGAGAATAAGGTTTTAGAAATATTCATCAAGATGATGAAAAAGTCCTAATATCCTTGTTAGAAAGCGGTTTTCAGGGTAAAATGCATAGGCGCTTAAATGTTCCCATTTTTTTATTGTTCTGATTATGGCTAAGAAACGTGATATTTCTATTGAAGAACTCCTGACTCGTGGAGTAGAACAAGTGATTGTTCGCCAAACTCTTGAAGAGAAGTTGGCAAGTAAGAAAAAATTGAAAATTTACATGGGAATTGATCCTACTGGATCAGATATTCATTTGGGTCATTCTATTGCACTCAGAAAACTTCGAGACTTTGTCGAAATGGGACATGAGGTGATTTTTTTGGTGGGGAATTTTACCGCTTTAATCGGAGATACTTCAGATAAAGAAGCAATGCGAAAGATGGTCACACAAGAAGAGGTAGAAGAAAACTTTAAAACATACCAAGAACAGGCCTCTAAAATTTTGGATTTCAAGAAGGTAAAGATTAAATACAACAATGATTGGCTTGGAAAGCTGTCGATGGCTGATGTGCTCAAGCTGGCACAACAGTTTACTGTACAGCAAATGATTGAACGTGATATGTACCAAAAACGTCTTTCTAGTGGAAAGCCGATTGGTCTTCATGAGTTTTTGTACCCATTGATGCAAGGATACGATGCTGTGGCGATGGATGTAGATGTTGAAGTTGGTGGAAATGATCAAACCTTCAATATGTTGGCTGGTCGGACTCTCCAACGAATCTATAATAAGAAAGAAAAACACATGGTGGCAACGACACTACTCGAAGGGACAGATGGACGAAAGATGACCACGACTTATGGAAATGTTGTGAATTTGACTGATGAACCTGGTGATATGTTTGGGAAGATCATGTCAGTAACGGATGATCTGATTATCAAGTACTTTACGCTTTGTACTGACGTGCCTCTTGAAGAAGTTGAAAAATACGAAAAAGCGATTTCAAAGAGTGATAACCCTATGGAATATAAGGTGATGCTTGCGAAAGAAATTGTAACTATGTATCACAGTGAAAAAGATGCAGAGGAAGCAGCTTCAAACTTTAAGCAAGTCTTCTCTGAAGGTGGAAAGCCAGATAAAGTTGATCAAGTGACTTTTGATTGTGGAAAATTCAAGCTTTTTGCATTACTTGAAGAGCTCCGTATGGTGGATTCACGAAGTGAAGCAAAGCGAATGATTGAACAAGGAGCTGTGCGAATGAATGACGAGAAGGTGGAGACTATCGATGCTATTGTAGATCTGAAAGTTGGTGAAAAGACCTTGCTTCAAGTAGGAAAGAGGAAATGGCTTGAAGTGGAGGGAGTTGAAATGGAAGAAGATTAGAGATCGGAAAAGTGAGACAGTTGAGAGCTTTGGGAATGGTGTGAGTGTGGGAGGGAATGGATTGAATTTAGCTCTCTAAACTGGTATAATAGTAAGATGCACGCGAGCCTAAAGTGCTCATAAATATTTCGTAATAAATACAAAAAAATGTCAGAAACGTCGATAACAGAAATAAAAAACATGATTGAGAGCGCTGAAGCCTCACTCAGAACTGCAAAAAAACTTCTTTTTGAACTGGATCCTTCTGCGATTCCTTCATCACCTCGGGCAAGCCATCCTGGAAATTTTCAGGCGGATGTTCCTGGTGGGCGAGTCATAGAAGGAGCCTTTAATGGTGAGTCTATGCAAGCGACTGATGGAGAGATATTTCCTGTGCCGGCAAACTATGCTTCAAAGTCAAAACTCGTTGCAGGGGATCATATGAAGCTAACAATTGCTCCTGATGGACGCTTTATCTACAAGCAAATTGGTCCTATTCCAAGAAAAACCTTGATTGGAACACTCGTGCATGAAGATGGGCAGTTTAAAGTGTTGGCTGAAGGATCATCTTTCCGAGTTCTTTTGGCTTCTGTTACTTATTACAAAGGGCAGGTCGGAGATAAAGTAACGATCCTTGTGCCTGAAGGAGGCGGGACAGATTGGGCGACTATCGAAGCGCTTTTGCCAGGTGAGGTCACGGAATTGAATGTTATAGATGATCAACCTGAAGAAGAAGTAGAAGTCGACTTTTAAAGGTGACTCTAAACCCTTACAAGGGAAGTAGAGCAATGAGCAAATAGATGTGTCACTCTGAGCGAGTGAGAGTGGTTTTTTGAGTGTGATATGTAGGAATCCCGTGATAATAGTACTGTGCTGAAGTTCATGGGATTGCGACGCTATCGCTCACAATGACATTCTTTGTTTTTCCTTTTCCTTGTTTTTCTTCCAGAGTGCCAATGCTTCTTCGGGCGTACTGGCTTTATCTTTTCCGAAGACCCAGGTGTGACGGGAGATGATTTTTTCTTCACAGGCGTCGATGACGTCTTGGGCGGTGAAGAGTTTTTTTTCTTCGGCCATGGTGATCAGGAGACAGAGATTGAAGAGGACGTCGCCGACTTCTTTTTTCATTTCACTCCAGTCTCCTTTTTTGATTTCCGCGAGGATTTCTTCGGCTTCTTCGATGATCATCGGAGGAATGTTTTCCATGGTTTGATCGCGATCCCAAGGGCAGTCTTTGCGGAGGCGTTTGGCGATTTTTAGGAGTTTGGTGAGCATTTTTAAAGAATTTATTATTGATGATTATTTACTCGTATTTCCTAGCTTATCTTTCAATTTCTTTGCAATATAACTTCCTACTGTTCGTTCTAGTTCTTTCATAGGAGCCGCTTTGATGGCGTTGATGGATCCATATTCTTTGAGGAGGCGTCGTTTGATAATGAGTCCGATGCCTTCGATGTCATCTATTTCTGACCTAGTGAGTTTTTTCTTCCCGAGTTTTTTTCTGAGTTCGTTGGCAAAGCGATGAGATTCGTCGCGTATACGTTGGACGAGGTAGAGGGATTGAGAGTTTTTTGGGAGGAGGACTCTTTGAAAACGTTGTTCGGAGTCTGTAGTCTGGAGTTCGGAATCATTGGTTGGAAGGAAGATCTCTTCTTCTCGTTTTGCTAGACCCACTACGGATATATTGAGACCTGAGGCCTTTATGATCTTGTGAGCGATTCCGAGCTGACCCTTTCCTCCGTCGATGATGATGAGGTCTGGGATTTGAGAAAAGGAGGTGTCTTTTTTCTTTTTTGAAACGATTTTATAAATGAGTTTGGAGTTTGGAGCCGGGAGTTTGGATTTTTCAAGGAAGCTTGGGACTTTTTTTAGTTCGGTGAAGCCAAAGCTAAGGTAGTCTTCTTTGTATTCTTTTTCGCAGACGACGTAGAGTTGCTTGGTGCCTTTTGGGACTTTTTCGATGAGTTTTTGCCAGGCTTGATGGCGGAGGGAACGGTTTTCGTGTTCGCCTTCTATCCAGGTGTTTGTGAGTTGGACTTTGTTTTCTCCATATTGGGTCCAGTATGAGTATCCGATTAATACTGGTTTGTCTTCTGGTGTGTGATAGATACCGAGAAAACCAGTTGGGAGTTCGGAGTTTGGAGTCAGGATTTTTTCGTCTTCGAGGCTTTTATTTATACTTAGTTGATCTTTTTTTACGGGTTTTTTGAAGGTATAGGCTTCTGTTTTTGGTGAAGCGAATTTTGAGAGACGTTGCATTCTTCTCGTCAATATTTCGTCGATGGCAGCGTAGTCGTCGATTTCTCCGTTTTCTAATGATTTGATCTTGAAGTGTCGATAGAGTTTTTTGTTTGCAGAGCCTTTTTCGAAAACAACCATCGAGGCAGTTGTGTGTTCTCCTCCCATATGAGAAATATCGTAGCATTCTATGCGCTTGAGTTCGTGAGTCATTCCGAGTTCTTCAGCAAGGTCTTTGCAGGCTTGGGTGGTCTTTGCTGCATCACTCATCCATCTCGCACGAGATTGACGGGCAAAAGTAGCGGCATTTTTTTCAGAGAGCTCGAGAATTTTATTCTTTTTTCCTTTGATAGGAGAGAGGAAATGGACTTTTTTTCGGTCGTCTTCTCCGTAAATCTGGTTGAGTTGATGTCGGATATCGGTAAGCCATTCTGTCCAGAGCTGAGAATTGATTGGAGGTTCTCTCAGGAATATTTCAGATGGGATATCGGTGGCCTGGCTATAGTAGGATCTGAGGAAGGATTCTACGATGCTGCTCGCTTGTTCTTGGTCTGATCCTGAGGTGATGGCTTGAGGTGTTTCAAAGGTGAAGTTCTCTTGGGTAATGAGTTTTCCATCGCGGAACTGGAAGAGATTGATGAAGGTTTTGTCGAAATCTGGATAAATCCCGATAACATCTCGATTTACGAATTCTGGATCGGAGACAATTTGTTTGGCAAACATGGCTTCGATTTGTTTGATCTGGTCTCTGAGTTTGGCGGCTTTCTCGAATTCCTTTTTTTCAGCGTAATTGAACATGTCGTATTTGAGCTTTGTGAAGAGCTCTTGGACGTTTCCTTTGAGAAATTTGATGATTTGTTTGATCATGTCGTTGTATTCTTTCTTTTTGATTTCATCAATACAAGGTCCGGCACATCGTTTGATGTGAAAGTCGAGACAGGGCGTTGGGATGGTCTTTTTTGTGATCTGAATGAGGTCGTTTGGTCCATCTCTCATTTCTAAAGAACAAGTTCGGATTGGGAAGATCTTTCGAAGAATATTGATCAGTTTTTCACAGGCATCAGCACTAGTCTTTGGTCCGAAATAGAGGGCTCCGTCTTTTTCTCGTTTTCTGATAATGCTGAGTTTTGGGTAGTCTTCATTGGTGCTGACTTTGATGTAGACGTAGTTTTTGTCGTCTCTCATGAGGACATTGTACTTTGGTCGGTATTCCTTAATAAGGTTTGTTTCGAGTACTAGGGCTTCAAATTCGGTATTGGCTTCTATATATTCGACTTTGTCGACTTTCTCGACCATTTTTTTTACTTTGATGGAGTGCCCTTTTGAGATTTGAAAGTACTGGGCTACTCGATTTTTGAGGTTTTTTGCTTTTCCAATGTAAATAATCTGATTGTTGATATCGATCATTTTGTAGACACCTGGGGTTCCTGGGATTGACTTCACGAAACCTTTTATTTTTTCGAGCTGGAGCTCGAAAGGAGTGGGTTCTTTGGCTTCTTTCTTCGTTGTTTTCTTTTCTTTTTTTGCCATGGGAAAAATAAATAACGCCTCCTAGGTTACCTTTAAATAGGGGATTTTGCAAGATAAGGAAGGCGGGGTAGCTTGGTTTTAAGTACATTTTCGTTTGCTGAGGATGTTAGAGGAAATATGTCTGTTGCCTGATCAACCCTTCGAGCTGATTCTTTTTGACAGCAAAAAGTATCCAAAAACTACTAGGGTACTCAATACCGTATTGATCAGAAAAACCATGTATACCCCACAAACTCATCCCTGTTAAAGTCAGGCCTCTCACCACGTGACGGTATCGAAAGCCTAGACCCCAGGGCATTTTTTCTTATTTCAATTACGGTGTGATAT
Organism: Candidatus Altimarinota bacterium; assembly: GCA_029233985.1. Classification (GTDB taxonomy): domain Bacteria; phylum Patescibacteriota; class Gracilibacteria; order JAUYGZ01; family JAUYGZ01; genus JARGOK01. Next base: position 214,024 of record JARGOK010000002.1, on the reverse strand, counting down.
GTGTTCATGCATCGTTATTTCACTGCAATTTTTTATTAATTGTTGAAAGTGATGACTGTCGAAGGCATGAGATAGTATGAAAGGGTGAGATTATGCAGATGATGAGTTCTTTGATAAAATGCCCAAAGATGTGGGCGTCTCGTCTTGTAAAAACTTTTTTGCCCTTTAGGATGGGCTTACTTATTTCCTTACAATGTATTTATGGCTATTGAATATAAAGGTGATCTCTCACCTGAGGGTGAAGTTGTTCCTTTTCGTTTTCAGGCAAGAGATGGAGTTGATCCAGAGGCTATTCAAAAACTATCAGAGACTTTGGGATTGCAAGAAGTAGATAATGGAAATGATGCACAAGGGATCTTGTTTCGGAGTAAGACAAAGCTTCTTACCCCTGATGCTCTAGGACAGTTTCCTGATTTGATGGCTGCTATTCGAATTGGTGTGGGCGTGGATAATGTGAATATGGATGTCGCGGCACAATTAGGAATACATATTGATGCTACCCCAGGTCCGAGTTCTATACCTGTTGCGGTAAGAGCGCTTACTTTGGCATTGAGTGCTGCTGCAAAGGTAAGTCAGTCGACTGCTTTGCTTCAGGATGGAAAATGGGAAAAAGGACAAGACTCAGTGGCTCCTCTTTCTGTTCATAAATCTACTTTGGGAATTATTGGTTATGGTCGGATTGGTTCTGAAGTTGCTAAGATGGGAAATGGAATTTTTGCTAAAACACAATTTTCAGATGCACGAGATATCGAAGGAAAAGTAGAGTCTAATGAAATGTTGACTCAAACAAGCCAATTTATAGTGATTGCTGTTGATTCTCCACGAAAATTTGAAATTTTAGATCGTGAAGCAATTATGGCGTTAAATCCTGGTACAGTAATCATTAATATTTCTCGACCATGGTGGGTCAACCAAGAGGCGCTTATTGAAAGAATGAATGATCCAGATCCTAAAAACCGTATTTATTATGCAACGGATGTATATGGTACAGAGGGAAAAAATATGTTTGAGAAGGATCCAACGATAAAAGAACTGGTGAGTTCTGATAATTTTATTGGAACGATGCATACTGGAGCTCAAGATGCTGGGACAAAAAAAGATCTTGGAATGAATGGAGTGGAAAAACTCTTGGCATACGTGCAACATGGGATTATGAATCCTGACTCTGATCCTCGTATGTCTTTTAATAAAGCCTTTAATGTTGGGAAAGAGAAAAAGCTTGCTGGGGCACGTTTTGTGGTGACTCATGATAGTACCGCTCAAAAAGCAACTCAGATACTTGGTCAGGCTGAGAGTCATAATATCAACTCGATTCAAAATGAAGAAGGACGACAGTATAATGGAGAAAAAGTTGCCGTGACGTCTTTTGATATTGATAATATTGGACCAGATGAGGCAGCTCTAGTTTTGAAGAATATTCGAGAAAATGTAGAGCATTTCAAAGCTCGAGCGATGTTTTATTCAGATGTTTCATAATATTTCTTTGCAGAGACGCGATAAATCGCGTCTCTGCTTTTTTAGCGATGAGTTTTGCTAGAAGCATTTCTTTTGCTTTTTTTTATCATGCTGCGGGCTTTTCCACTGACTTTTTTGAAACTGAGCCCTTCATCCCATTTTTTTTTATTTTTTGATGCTTCACCAGCTTCGAAAACTTGGAAGGCATTATTGAATTCTTCTTGTTTTCTTTGAGCTGTAGGTGAGAGAGCTTCAATGATATTGAATCCGACTGAGAGTTCTGTTTCTCCGTTCTTATCTCGTTTGAGTTCAACCTTACAGCTCATGTTTTGATTGATCTGGAAATTCATGCCAATAGCAATATTGTCTCTGAATCCACTTTCTTGACTGAATTCGCTAGCGTAGATAACAGATCCAGTGATTCCATTGTAGAATTCATGAGTGGCGAAGAGCTTTGTTTTTAAGTCTTTGAGCTGTGGAGTATCGATTCTGAGCTGGTATCTGTGCCGAAATTCTACTCCAATGTGAGACTGCGGTCCTTCTTCTCCTGTTTCATTGTTTCGAAAGAAATAAAAATTTCTTCTGAGACTGTGCTTGAATTCAAACCCATTATTAATACGTATTTTTGGGAGAACGATATCGATAAAACCAGAAACAATTTCATCTGCGATATCCCATTCATTCCTTTCTCTTTCAGAAACTTCGTAGGTATCATTTCTTTCAAAATGAATATCACTTATTCCTCTCCCTGTTTGATCAAGGTAGTCTCCGGCATTCAGGAGGAGTCTTTTTCCAAATCTGAGTCCTTCTATGAGAGGCCAGCTTGGTTCTTTTTTGTCTAATACGAAATTATTGATCGAGAGCTTGTTGAAATCGAGCTGTATTCTTCCGGTGTGTGGATTGGTGATCTCTGGGATGAAGATTTTTTCTGTTGATGACTCTTTTAAACCGTTTTTCCTTGATCTCTTGTTTTTGACTCTTGGCGCAAGATCGATTTGAGATTCGATAATTTCCAGGATATTGGACATGTTTATTTCACTTGGTGGGGTGATAGTTTGAGCACTCACCACTTCTTTAGGTTGATTTTTTGCTGAATTTATTTCTGTTTTCTTTGACTTATGGTTTTCTTCGTTTTCCTTTTCATCGAGGTCTTTATCTTCGATTATTCGAAATGATCCGCTGTCTGTCGTTTTGGCCATGGCTATTTGATTGGATGGAGATTTTGGATGGTGGTTTGAGCTTTTTGATTCTCCTCCTGCATGAGTTTTGTTTCCACCGATAGCAAACATGCCCAGTGTCATAGTGGTATAAATGGCTTTTCTGATACTGAGGTGACGTCTAAACCTCGGATCTGTAATGGCAAGCCAGAGCGCACGTGGACCTTTTCTGAGCCATTTCTTTCGATCATTCTTTTTTCTTATTATTTCATCATTTTGTTGCTCTTGTACTTTAGTTTTTTTTAGCACAAAATCTTCCCGAGTCTCTTCTGGAGGGTGGCCATTTGGCATATATATGTATGAGATGATTTCCTCTATTCTATCACTCTTTTGTTTGGAAACTCTTCGTGAGTGTTGTCGAGTTTGTCAGACTCAGGAGAAACTTCATCTATCATTTGCAGTATTTTTTCCCATTCTTTTTCTTGTTTGAGTTTTTTTTCTTTTGCTTGTTGTTTCTTTTTTCTTTTCATTTCTTGATATTCTTCATGAAAAGACGGAAATAATATTGCCATTTTTTGCAAGCATTCATCTGATATCGGTTCTTTTTGTCCTCTGAAATACGATTCTTGATATATCTGGATATACTCTTCTGTGAGATACTTTTGAGCTTTTCTCCAAGCGTTTCTTTGCCATAGGTTTTTTCTGCCTGAAGTAGCTTTTTCTATAAAAATAAGGGCTTTATAGAGGTCAAATGTTTCAAGCGATCTAAAATTTGCGTTTATAACTGCTTCGAGCTCACTTCCCCATTGGTTTCTGTATGGAATTGCATCTCGATATGGGTTTTGATGAAAAGCGTTTTTTTCATAGTACTGAATATAAGAAGCTATGAGAGGATCATTTTCGTAGTTAGTAAATAATTCATCTAGAGTTTCTTCCCATTCTTCTCTTGATGATGGATGTGTTGGATAAGGTTTTTTTTCACTCTTGTGTTTTTCTATGCATTCTTTGTACCAGTAATCGTTTTCTTTTCGAGTGGGAAGAAGAGATTTGAAAGGTCTTAAAAGACCACGGCAAACAGCTTTTGTATCGATTGGAATATTTGGAAAGTATTCACTAAATGCTTTTAAAGAAGAGAATTGTCCTTCGTTGGCTATATTCCAGCTCATACTCTGAAGTTTGTTGTCCAAAAATTTTTGTATCCTAACTGAGAACGAATGGTAAGTTTTTGCTGCTGTTTGTATTTGATCGATGCCTGGCTGACTATCTAAAAATGTCTGAAATACTTGCATTTTTGCTTTTATTTTTCGAATCTTTCGATCTTGATGTGAAAATGATACCTTGAGTATTTGCGCAAATTCTTTTCGAATTTTTATAAAAGTAGCTGTGGCCAGATTGTTGTCCAAAAAATACTGTGTACAGGTGTCGAGTACTTCTATTGCTTCTTGATGGAGCTCGTTTCGGACAAGTGTAGTAAGAAAGTTCATGAGGAGATCCACATCGTGAGATGATGTGGAGTATTCACGTCGTAGGCTTTGGAGTATTTCTTGTTCGTTTGGATTACGCATGTTGGGTTTCGGCTTGAAGTTTGTCTTCGAGTGCATTTTCTTTTACGCGTTGGCGAGCTTCGCTATCGGCTCTTGCCCATGTGTAGTCGTCGTAGTCTGTGAAAGTGAGTAGCTGCTCTGCCCAAGAGTGACGCTCTAAGATAGCTTTTGCCATGAGTTGAGCGACTTTTCGATAGTTGGGGTGTCCTTGTGGAGTTGTTCGGAGCTCTATCATATGCTGTGCTGCTCTGATATTCATTCCCATGGTCCAACGGATATTGTAACCAAAAAGTACGACATACTGAGCTGCTTGAGCTCCACAGTCTTTACGGATTTTGGTATAGAGGTCTTCGCAGATTTGTTGAGCTTCTTCGATAAGGGGAAGGACTCCAGCATCTATGAGGTCTTGAGGCATGCTGAATCCAAGGTTTGGAGTAATGAGTTGCCGTTGTTGGGTGAGCATCCGGTGCCGTTGAAGATCTCGATAAGATCCGAAATCGCAGACCATGTCGAAGGTGAGGGGGTATCCGGCTTCAAGAGCTCGGTCGGGTCGGCAGCGTCGATGCTTTCGGTCTCCAGAATAGGCGTCTAGGATGCGTTTTTGATTTGCTTCGTCGAGATCTGCTACGCGTTTGCTGAGGGTTTCGAGGCTTAGCTCGGTGTATGGGTAAAGAGCTTGTGTGAGAGTTTCCAAGAGAAGAGGATCTTGGGAGTTGGCGGATTTTTTAGGGTCTTGAAGTTGGACATCTATTTGTTGGCAGGTTTCGACTTCTTCTGAAAACAATTCTTTGGCGAGGCTGCGCATTGCGTTTCGCTTTTCTGCAAGCCATTCGTTTCGTTTGGCACGTTTTACAAAAGGTGCCACGATTTGGTTGAGGTTGCTATGGGCTTTTTTGGCAATATCGTGCATTTCATCGAGTTCTTGTGTGTAGAGATGGCTCAGGAGTTCTTGGTAGTATCGTCCATTTCCAAACATTCCTACATTTGTAAGAGTTGATGTGGGGAGAAGGCAACGAATGGTATCGCAGGTTTTGGTTTTGAGATCAAATTTGTAGGTTCTTTTGAAAGCTTTTTGGTCTTTTTCTTCGCTTAGATCCGCAAATTTTTGTTTTTCACCGCTTCCTTTTACATCGTATTCAGCTTCTTCTAGAGGTTTTTTACTTTCGTAAAATTTCGTGAGAGGTTCTACGAGTCCGTCGTAGATATCAAAGACCCGGTCCATTCCTTTTTCGTAGGTTTCTGCGTGAGCAGAGTCCATGATTTCTTTTGGTCTGAGGTATCTCCATCGTCCTTGTTCATCTTTTTGGTTGTACACCACATACCTGCTGGACTGTTCGATAGGGGATCCTCCGATTCGTCTGTCTTGAATAACTTTTGTGGCCAGATTTGAAATATCTTCAAAGCTCACATTGGCTCCTTCGAGCTCCCCCACAGAATCATCACCGTAAGCAATGAGGATTCGTTCAATGAGTTGTTGGGCGTGCTCTGGGTCGATCACTCCTTCTTTCAAAAACTCCTTCACGAGGGTCTTTCGAAAGCTCCCTTTAGCACGAGAATAACGGGCGAAGACGGACCCTACGATTCCTGGAAGGCCTTTGATGGCAAAGACGTTGTCGTCGACTGAGGTGACGTATTTTTCGAGGAGGGTGCGTTCTTCAGGAGTGAATTGGGTCATGTGGGAGAAGTTATAATGTTGTATCAGTATCATAGCTGTCTGACAGATACTGGAAAGGGAAAATTTGTGTTCATCATGATGGAATTCCTTTATGCTGATGACTGCCTTATTTATTTGTATATGAAAATACTTACAAAAATACATGGAAGTTTTTCTTCAGAGGTTTTCTTGGTGGAGAGAGGTAGTGAGCAGTTTGTTTTGAAGAGGGGAGACATTGCTGAGGTGATCTCTGAAAAGAAGTTTTCTGATGTTCTTGCTGATCATGGGATTCCTTCACTGAAGTATTTTGAAGACACAGATGTGAAAGAGAATGAGTTGGTGTTGGAATATATTCCAGGGTCTCCTGTCTTGGGAGAAATGTGTAATGAAATGTATTCAAAAAGATGGGGTGAAGTAACGAGAAAAATGCATCAGATTTCTTATCCTACTTGTTTTAGATATAACGAAAAAGGAGAACAGAGTGAATTAAAGTGGGCTGATTATATGGAGCAAAAGCTTGAAAAGGCCTTTAGGAAAGCTGAAGAGAATGATTATTATGGTTTTGATGAAAAATCAGTGGGGAACATTAGAGAGTATTTGGCTCTTTTGCAGGATTATGAGCCTGAACAGTATTCTCTTGTCCATGCAGATCTCCATTCTAATAATGTGCTGATAAGAGATGGTGAACTCGTTCTTTTTGATAAAAATCCGGATGTGTTTAGTGGTGATCCTTTACTTGATTTGGCTATTATTATGATGGATATGCCACATGGAACGTTGATTGATGAGGGTAATTCAGAAGATGAGAAGTGTTTGGAGGCTTTTATTGATGGATATGGAGAGGATTTTCTTCAGAATGAAATGCTGAATGTCTATGTTCTGTTGATTGCTTTTGGGAGGATGTATACGCCGTATGCTGATGGGTATGCAGAGATAGTCAAGAAGTCACTTGAAAGTGCTTAATAGGCTCTTATATGGTTGAAGAAACACCTTTTTTCTGTTATAATAATACGATAGAACCTCATAAATATGTATGGCAGATGAAGTTCCAAAAGCACCGGAAAAGCTTAAAAAAGCTAAAGAACCAGCTGCTCTTGTGGGGCATGTAAATGAACGGATGGATGTGATGACTGGAAAGCTGCTTGAGACAGCTGGAGTGATGCATACCTTTACCCAATCTCTTCAGACTTCCGGATTCAAGGATTATGTGGATTATTTGGGTCGGCCTGTATATAGCTTCTTTTTTAATCTTTCGGTTGGGATTGCTCGTGGGTTTGGGTTTGTGATCGGTGCAACGGTTGTGGTGGCTTTATTTGTGTATGTCCTGACACAGTACCTGGTGGATCTTCCCTATGTTGGTGATTTCTTTCAGTTTATCCAAACGGTGATTACAGATGAAGAGCTGAAGGCCGGTGTAGCCAGTGGGCAAGTGTCGAATTCTCTAGATTCCATGTTTCAGTCCTTTAAATCGAGTGTGTTAGGGAAATAGCGACCTTGGGAGCTTTGAGGACGTTAGGGACTTTGAAATTGGTATTTTTCCTATGTGGTGATTTTGTTTTGCATGTAATAGTATCGCCATTCGTATCTTTTGGATAATATTTGTTGATTAGGATCGGTCCTGTATACTACTGGGGCTGTTTATTAATGAAATTCTTATGAAAATTTCTTGGAGAGGTGGGTCTACAATCGAATTGAAGTCATCAGGATCTGTGGCGGTATTGAATTCTCAAGAAAAAAAAGAAGATATTACTGGGCTGAGTACTCTGGTTTTTGATCGAACACAGAAGAAGCTTCCAGAACTAGAAGAAGTGGTAAGTGTAGATTGGCCAGGTGAGTACGATGTTTCTGAATTTGCTTATAAAGGGGTTGAAATACATGGGAAAGAATCGAGTACGATTGCTTATGTATTTCACTTTCGAGAAGGAAATGTTGCTTGGATGGGCGAACTTGCAGAGTATCCAGACGCAAAGGCTATTGAGGCCTTGGGTGATGTTCATGTGTTGATTCTTCCTGTTGGAGGTGGTGATGTTTTGAAAGCAAAAGATGCTTTTCGATTGGTTGAGGCGCTTGAGCCTGTTGTAGTTATCCCCATGTGTTATGGAGATGAGCGTGATGGACTGTCAGCTTTTATCAAAGAAATGGATGTAAAACTTCCTGAAGAACAAAAATCTTTTGATTTCAAACGGTCATCTCTTTCTGGAGATACGATGGAATTGGTTTTGTTGAAGTCTTAGGTTTGATTCTAGTATTTCAATTTGATGTGAATCTACGAATATTCAAATACCTCACATAAGTATTATGTGAGGTATTTTTTTAAAGTTATGATTTTGTAGCTTAGGATCTTTCTTCTTTGACCTGATACCAGTCGATATTACGAGTGAGGTACATCACAGTTGCAAGGACTCCAAAGAGTGAGAGTGACCCTATCAAAAGAGCATAATCTTCGAGTTGGAGGAGAATGAAGAGGTAGATGTAGATAAGTGAAGTGAGGAGGCACATGATGAGTCCACGAGCTTTGTTTTTGAGGATTTTCATACAGTATCCCGATATAAGGCTAACCGTACCGATAGTGGAGAGGATGTAGGCTCCTGTGAAGTTGATGTGTTCAGATAGAGATAGTAAGAGGAGATAAAAGACACACATTGAGAACCCAACGAAAAGGTACTGGAGAGGGTGAATTTTGAGTTTATTGAGCACTTCAAAAAGGAAAAAAGTGGTAAATGTGAGTAATATAAAAAGTATTCCGTATTTGATAGAACGAGTATTTTTTTGATAGAAATCAATAGGGATCAGGAGTTTTACCCCAAACATTGAATTGACTACTGTTTCTCTGACGCTCCCAGAACTAAGGTTTTTCCATTGCTGAGGGTAGCCTCTTCCAAAATAGGAAACTTCCCAATTACTCGTAAATCCTTCTTCTGAGATATCATGCTCTGAGGGAAGGAAAGCTCCAATGAAGCTGGGGTTTTCCCAGTTGGAATTAATCGCTACTGTGGTTTCTTTTCCAATTGGAGCTACTTCGAATTCTTGACTTCCGTTGAGGTTGATCTTGAAATTGAGTTCGTAGGAGTCTGCTCGTTGAGTGAGTAGATTTGGGATTTTCCCATGGATTCCTGAACTAAAGAGCTTGAAGTTGTCGGCTCCAGGCGAAAAATTGAGTGTTTGATTTTGCCAATTGAACGATAGGTCTTCTTTGATTCCTCTCATGTCGGGTATTCCTAGAGATACTGTTGCTTGATCCCAAAGAAAATTATTTTCTTGCAGATTGAGGTCTGCAATTTTTGGAAATTCAAACTGGGTTTTGAAATCTAAAGCGTTTTTGTAGAGCACTACATCAAATATTCCACGGGACCTGACTTCTGGAATGATATTTCCAGTGACTTCGAGTTTTTCCGGGAGAAATGTTGCGATGTCTTCTGTTCGCTGTATCTTTCCATCTTTGTCTCGTGTTTCGGTGAAGTAAGGGATACTAAGGATTGGACCTATTACTTGTTGTTGGCTACCCCATTTATCACTTACCTCCCATACGGCGTCATTGAAACGAGACTCTCTTTCGTAAGTCAGGTCTGTGATCATTCCGAGAGGAATGAGGAGGATGAGCATCAAGATTCCAATAAAAAGGATCTTTGTCATGATGCTGGTTTTTTTGGCTTTTTCGAGGAATGATTGGTTCATAGCGCAGGTATTACGATATAAGAGTCTCAATCTTAGCATATTTTCCCTAAAATGAGTTAAATTGTGGTGATTTGCCTTGAGATTCGTATCTAAATCTGCGAAACTGTATGGGCTGTTTTTTAGCAGCACTTTTCGCACGCGTAGCTCAGCTGGATAGAGCACCGGTCTTCGGAACCGGGTGTCGGGGGTTCGAATCCCTCCGCGTGCACCACTTTTCCATTTCGAACTTTTCAGTAATTTTGCCGAAGTTTTTTGAAGTATTTAGTGGTTCTTATGTCTAGAATGAGTTCTTCAAATAACATTGATTTTACTGTTATATGTCTTATAATGCTGGCAAACTTGGTTTGGTGTAATGGTCGCATCTCCTGGGTGATACTGGGAAGGAGCTGGATCGTAACCAGCAGCCAAGGTTCGGTATCATTCTCTCCCACAGAATGATATCACTTGTCTCTCTTGCTCTATGAGCAAGGGGGACATTTTTTTTGTATTTATGAACTGAGAACTGCCGTGCGAGGAAGTCCTGCTAGATCGTTTTTGAGTTCGTATTTCAGTTGTGGGAAGGCTTTTGTAGCTTCTTTTTCCATTTGTTCGGCTTGGCTGAAGCCTATTTCCATGTAGAGAGCAGAAAGTTTGAGAGGGGTTTTTTTGATCTGTTGCCAGGTTTTTCGATAGAGCTCGAGACCGTCTTTTCCTCCAAAAAGTGCGAGGTCTGGTTCGTGTTCTTTGGTTTCATCGGAAAGATAGTTGTTTGTAGTGGTGCCAATGTAGGGGAGGTTTGCCAGGATGCAGACTGGTGAACTGGACTCTTTGAGAGTGCTAGGATAGTCCTTTAAAAGGTCTGATTGAATGAGTCTCAGGTTTGTCGCAGCATGACGATCAGCATTTTTTTTTGCCACTTCTAATGCCGATGAAGAGATTTCTAAGCCCACAACTTGATGCTTTGGAAACTGGAGTGCAAGGCTTATGGCAAGGCATCCTGAGCCAGTACCGAGATCGATAAGAGTAGAGACCTCTGGATGTGATGAGATGTAGTGAATAGCGTCTTCTAGCATTTCTTCGGTTTCAGGTCTGGGGATGAGGACTCGTTCGTCGACAAAGAAGGTTCTTCCAAAGAATTCTTTTTCCTCGGTAAGGTATGCGAGAGGAGTTCCTTTTATTCTTTTTTTGATAAGTTCTTTGAAGTGTTTTAACTCGTGCTCTTCTATGTATTCATCATGATGTGTGATGAGGTATTCTCTTTTCTGGTTCAATACGAAGCTGAGAAGAAGCTCAGCATCGAGGGTAGGAGTGGAGGATTTACTGGAAAGAGTTTGTTTTGTTTCTACGAGAAGAGATTGGATGGTCATGGAGAGGAAAACGTAAAATTTACAATGTAAAAAGAGAGATACAGGGCTAGTAAAAGCTTCTATTGGGAGTGTGTCTTTGTTTTAAGAGTTTAGAGGGATGGAATTTTTAGAATAATGCTGATTGGTTTTCATTCACTGTTTTCTTTTCTTTCTTTGGCTGCTGGTCTTCGAAAACAGAGTTGAGGTCATCTTGGCTGAGGCCGTTTGTTTTTTGCCATTCTCCTAGTCGTCGAATGAGAGAGTAGAATTGGAGGGACTCTAAGAGCGCTCGAACTTTTTCTCCATCGAAATCGTGACTTCGGCAGTCTTCGAGATTGTATTCTGTTTCGACATCACATTTTATAGTGGCTAGTTGTTGAGAAAAATAGGCTTCTTTTTTTTGGTCTCGGAGGTACTCCTGTTTTTTTCCTTTTATTTTGTCGAGGTTTTCGTAGATACCATCGAGCGTTTTGAATTCTGAAAGAAGCTGTTGTGCGCCTTTTTTTCCAATTCCTCGTACTCCAGGGATATTGTCTGAAGGGTCTCCCATAAGAGATTTATAATCCACGACTTGATCAGGATAAATGAGGTATTTTTCGAAAACTTCATTGGGATAAAAACAGGTGCTTGCTTTGTATCCTTTGTGGAGTGTCCCGACACAGGTTTGGTTTGTCACGAGCTGCATGGCGTCCATATCGCTAGTGACAATTTTGTTGTGCACTTTCGGATGATTTTTTTCGTTGTATTTAACGATAGTTCCAATGATATCGTCAGCTTCTACACCATCTTTTTTGAGGATTGGAATATTGAAGGTTTTGACGAGTTCGTGGATTCGTGGGATCTGATCGTAAAATTCTTGATCGGCTTTTTTTCGACCGGCTTTGTATTCGGTATACATCTCATGACGAAAGGTCGGTGCCGCTGTATCGAAGGTGGCGAGGATGTATGTGGGTTCTTCTTGAGTCAAAATGGTCATGAGGATGGAGGCGAAGCCAAACACAGCATTTACCAGTTCTCCGTCTCGTGTAGTGAGAGGTGGGAGAGCATGATAAGAACGGTGCATGATGGCGTTTCCATCGAGGACTATAAAGAGATCTTGGTCTTTTTTGAGGTTCGTTTGTGTTGACATGAGATTTGTTTAGATGCTTTTGGCTCCCGTATGGAAATATAAAGTCGACAGACTGAAGGAGTTGGAGGTCAGGAGATGTTTCTTGATCTCAACTGAGATACTTGAATTGTGTCTGCATTTTTGCTATAATAGTGTAATACCAGTTGATGGTATTGCGCTAGTCTTTAACATTTTATGTGGCCAAAAAAATACAAAAAGAAACGAAACAAATGCAATGGGGTTTCCCAGTTGATGCTTCTATTCCTCTTGTTTTACTTCAGGATCATGATGATGATATTCGAGCAGTACTCGAAGAAATTTTATCTGCTGTGCAGGCACTGGGTGTGCAATTTGCCGTAGAAGAATCTAGCGAACAGTCTTTACAGCATTGGCTTGAACTCCAAGCGAAGTATCCAGATGTTCTTCATGTGATTTCAAAGGAAGAATGTCAGGATCCAATTTTTGATATGGAGCTGATGGATGATCTCACAGCAGAAAAGCTGAAAACTTTCCAAACGACGCCACGAGTTCCTATTGCAGAATCAGGTACGATTAAGAATTTTGACCCCATTGCTGAAACCGGTAATGGGTTTGTTTTTAGTTCAAAAAATCCGTGGTCACTTCTTGTAGCTCTTGTGAGAGCTTCAGAAACGTATCGCTTTCCGTATGACTGGAAGAATTTGGTCAAGGCTGTGAAGAAAAGCTAGGGATGGGATTCAGGAATTGTAGAGGATATCCCTGAGCCAGTGGTCTCAATTTTTGTTCTCTAAAAACCAGAGGTGAAGTCCTCTGGTTTTTTTGTTTCTTCAAAAAGTAATCCTCTTCTGCTGTTTTCTATAGTCCTCCACCAAGTCCTAACATTTGAGCTGGATCAAAATCCTGTGCTCCTTCTGGTTCTGTGATATTTACAGAAGTGTTCATGTTGTGTTCGGTGTCGAAAGAAATCTTGAGTGTTCCTGGGACTTCGCCTTCAGTCTTGATGGTGAGGTCTCCGTCACTTTCGTCGTTCTCAAAGCTTCCTTTGAAGTTGAGTGTTACTTTTTGGTTGTTTTCTGGATCGTTTGCCATGAGATCTGTTTTGAGCCAGGTGATGTCGTACTCTGAATTGATCGTGACTTCTATACTGTATTCAGATGTGAGTAATAGTGCGTCTACTGCAGCAAGGTCTTCTGCTGTTGTTTCTGTACCATTGAGTTGGCTTACTGCATTGATGTACCCTTTTAGTTTGTCAGGATTTACTGTGAGGCTGTAGGTCCGATATCCGGTTTCTTCTTTGAGATCGAAGAAATTGTGTTTTTTGGCGATTTCGGCGGCTTCTTTTCCTTTGAAATTTTTGGTCGAAAGAAGAGATTCGTCCGAAGGGATGAGATCATTTTCTGGTACTGGAATAGCGTACCACTGGTCTTTGAAGGCTCCTTCGACGAGGTTTGCCATAAAGCTGGCTTGAGGGTCGTCTGTTTCGATAGAAAGGCTTTTTAAAAAAACAAAGAGTTTTTCTTTGAGAGTTCGAAATTCTCCTTCCAGGCTAATACCCCCATTTTGTCCTTCGAGTGTTCCATTTCCATCAACATCTATATCAAGGATGGTTTTGACATTTTTTGGATCGCTGCTGTCGAAAGTGAGTTTTCCGTCTCCGCTGAGCTCTATTGATGTGCTGTCGAAATCGATATCAATGGATCCGTCTATATCGATGATTCCTGTTTCGTAGCTGGCGTTTTTGTCGGCGAGTTTGAGCCAGGCATTATTGATAACAGTTTGGGCGTCTTCATCTATCTGTGGTTCGCTACAGGCAACCAGTGAAAATGAGAGAGAAATGATGAGTAGTGAGGAAAAGAATTTTTTCATTGGAAAGAGTTAGCTGTATTAAATGAGAAAGCTGAGTAGGATACCTACTACCGAAGACGAGGTTACCACAACCATGAGTTTTTGTCGCATTTCTTTGCTTCCGAAGATGTGAACGTAGATGAGTTTGATGATGGTATTGGATATGACAGCGTAAGTGATACCTCTGATGGCGGTTTGTTCGAGTATTTCTGTTTCTGATGAAAGCTGTGACAAGGAAATAGTAATAGCATCAACATCTGCGAATCCAGAAAAGATAGAGGCAATGTATATTCCACTACTCCCGAGATAGTTTTTGGCGAGTTCTGTTATCCCTAAAATTATGACAAAAAAGAGGCTGAATTTGATGGCAGGTCCGAGGGAAAAAGGTGTTTCTACTTGGATGTCTTTTTTTAGTATTGGTGTTTTTTTTCCTTTCTTTGTGTAGAAATTGTAGAGAGTAAAGAAGAGCATGGTAATGGTCATTCCTCCAATAGGAATGATAAGTCTTGATAGGAGCGCTTTATTGAATAATGAGGCTTCGATGAGTACCCTGATGTACATCATGAGAGATGACAGCATGATGGCAATACTATACACATTTATATAGCGTTTGTTTTTTTTGCTTTCAATGGCCATTTCTGTTGTGACTGCTGTGCTAGATACAAATCCTCCGATAAAACCCGAGAGAAGGATGCCTTTTCCTTTTCCAACGAATTTGCTGGCCATGTATCCCATAAACCCAATACCGGAGATGAGAATAACCATCACCCAAATAGTATGTGGATTGAAGATTCCCCAAGGGTCGATTGTTTCGTTAGGAAGAAGTGGGAGAATGAGGAATATGATGATGGCAAATTTCACGGTCTCTATGACTTCGAGCTTTGTGAATTTGGAACTGATTTTGTAGAGTTCGTCTCTTCCTGAAGAAATAATGCTGAGAATAATGGTTAGAACGATGGCAATACTTGTTTCTCCGTGTCCGATAAGAATCCCAACCATGAAAAGTGTTGCAAGTGTTATTTCATCTGTTCCTCCAATACGTTTCTCTTGAAAGGCGGATTGGACATAGCTGATGAGGACGAGCAGGAGAAAAAAACTGCTAAATAAGAGAAAAATACTTTGGTCGTACTGAGAAAGGAAAACACTGAGATATCCGAGAATAGTGATTCCCATGCAGGTACGCATCCCAGCAAAGCTATGGTCTTGGTAGTCTCCTTCTTCCGCTTTTTTGCGAAACTGAAGGCCTATAAAGGCTCCGAGAGAAAGGGAGATGAAGAGTGATGTGATGATGGGCTCCATGGGGTGAGGACCTTAGGGACTTTGAGGACGTTGGGAATCTTTCTTATGGAGTATAGCTTGAGATGGGGGTGTGGGCCGATTGTTTGGGGTTGATGAACTTTAAAAAGTTCATGTAGTTGATGAGATAAAGAAGGTTAGGACTCTCATCAAGACGCAGAGACTGTGCTGAGTGAGTGAAGTACTCGCAATGACATGTGTTTTTCCCAACCTTCGGCTGCTTTAAAAGTGATGACATTCCATAGAGCCCTTATTGTCACTATTTTCATCGTTATTGTTATTCTTCGTTCCTCTGAATGACAGTGTTTGGGATTCCGCTGTGTATTCCCTTTTTAAGAGGTAGGTATGGCTTGCCTCTATTTGTTCTTTTTAAAAGTATTCACTATATTTCCCCACAAAATATGACAAAGGAGTGTTTTGCTGATTTTGAATAATGAAAGAGGATTGGCGTGGTTTTCAAATTGTTTGTTTTTTAGGGCTGAGATGACGACTGAAGCAGGGTCTTTATGTTTGAGAAGTTCTTCAATAGATTGTTCTAAATGCAGGGTGGTGTAGGCGATGTCGACATTGGTGAGGAAGTGACAATCGGGTGTGGCGAAAAAGGGGAGGTTGTGCTTCTCAGCGAATTTTTCTGCTTTGAGATTGTAGTTGTGGTATTTGTGATAAAAATGGCTCAGCTCTATGCCATCGAAAAGTTCAGGGTTTTCGTCGAGTTTGTTCTTTAGGCATGGCCCTGGAAAGTAGGGGTGCGGTGCATAAATAAATGATTCGGGATGATTTTTTCGGTAATTTCTGAGGTCATCGAGGGTTTTGATATGGTCTGCGTCGGCATGGGCATTGATAATCCCCACATCGCTGCCAGTGACTTGTGATTCTACTCCAGGTAGCAATAGTATCCCTTTGGATGCCGCATAGTTTTTTAGCTCGTCATTGAAAATGACTTTCTTGTGCGATGTCAGACTCATGATGCTGACCTTTCTTTTTGCAGCTTCATCGATGAGCTCTTTTGTAGAGTAGGTGATGAATTTGTCGCAAGGGTCGACATTAGAGTGACAATGGAGAAGTGTTTTGTGAGAAGGCATGTTTTTTATTTAGATGGGGATGTGTTTTACTCGGTTCCTTCTTCAGATTTCTTCTCTTTAGAGGGAAAGTTGATCAGCTGCAATGATGACTTTGAGGTTTTCTTTTTTTCTGAGTGCTTTTTTGATCTCTTTGCTGGTGTAGTTTATCTTCCCTGTGCCAATAGGTTCATTATGCTCGTTTACAATGAGTACTGTGTCTTTTACATCAACTCCATCACTGATGGCTTTGACCCCGACAAAGAGCAGGCTTTTCCTTTTTTTTAAGGCTTTTGATGCTCCTTCGTCGACGGTAATGGTCCCTTTTGGGAGAGAGCAATATTTGAGCCAGTGTTTAAAGCGGGCTTGTTTCTTTTGAACAGGCTTGAAGTATGTGCCGACGGGTTTTTTGGTATCGACCACGTTGTGGAGGATATTTTTCTTGGTTCCTTTACCCATGAAACATTTTATTCCTGATTCTTGAGCAATTTTTATGGCCCTGATTTTTGAAATCATCCCTCCGAGTCCTATACCTGAAGTAGATCCTCCACACATTTTTTCGATCTCTGGTGTTATTTTTTCTACGATATGAATAGGCGTCGCGTTTTTATTGAGGTTTGGGTCTTTATCGTAGAGACAATCGATATCGGAGAGAATAATGAGTTTGTCTGCTCGTATCGAAGCAGCTGTGAGTGCAGCTAAAAGGTCGTTTCCTCCGAAGTTTTTCTTATTATTGGCGATGATGTCGTTTTCATTGAGTATTGGGATCACGCGGCATTTTAGATACCCTTCAAGTGTTGACATCAGGTTTTCAAATTCAGTTTTTTCTGCAAAGTTGTCTCGAGTGATGAGAACTTGAGCTACTGGAATTTTATGAGCATCAAAGACTTCTTGATAGGCTTGTGTGACTTTTGATTGTCCGAGACCAGAGTACATGTGTCTGCGGATGGCTCGTCGTTTTTCTTTTGAAAGGGCATCGATAATACCTTTTCCAGCTGCCACAGCACCGGAGCTCACGAGTAAGACGCGATGTCCTTCTTGATGGAGCTCAGCGATTTGTTCAGCCAAGTGCTTGAGTACTTTGATATTGAGGGATTTGTTCTTTTTGGTGAGGACCGCAGAACCTATCTTGATGACGATGGTTTGAATACAGAGCATAGAGTGGAACGGTAAGAACTGTGGGATATGAATTATGCACGAGTGAGGCCATCACTATTGATGAGCCATTTGTAGCTGGTGAGTTCTTTATTTTATGGAAAGATGTTTTTTTATTATTTTTTCCAGTGCTTTGACATCTTCAGGTGATGCAGTTGTTATTTTTTTTGATAACCTTCTTTTATCAACAGTGCTTATTTGGTCTACCATGGCTTTTGACTGTTGCTTGTTCACCCAAAGATAACATTCTGAAGGATACAGTTTGTTGAGTTGTGAAGTGAGGGGAATGACCTGGATGCGTGATGAAAATTCGTTGAAATGATCATTACTTACAATGATTGCTGGTCTTGTTTTTTTTATTTCACTGTGAAGTGATGGATCAAATGAAACCCACCAAATATCACCTCTTCTCATCATATGCATCTTGAATTAGATTTTCAGACCATTCTTGAGCTTCTTGTTCTCTTTGAGTGTCATTTGCCATTTCTTGGTACCCTTTTCGTAATTCTTGTTCTGATGTAATAACGTGTGGACGAGCTAAGTTGGCAAGGAAACGACTGATATTACGTTTTCCAACAACTTTGTAGAGTCCTTTATACACACTTTCTGGGACTGTGATGGTTAATTTTTTGTAGGTCATAAAAAATACTTATACACGTATTATACACGTATTAAGTACGTATTACAAATTTTTTAATGGAGAATAAGCCACCGTTATTGATCAGCTATTTGTAGCTGGTGACTTGTGATGGTCGCTCATGTCGTTGTTACTATCCAATATGATAAACACCCCTCCTCATTTCTGTTGAATTTAATATAGTGTGGAGGAGAATAACTCGTTATGATAGCTCCATCAAAATCACTTTTATTGACCGATGGCGTTGACTGGAACCCCCATCAATTCTTTTAAAAACTCCATTTCTTGTCGCAGTTTTTGTTTATTCAAGGCTCATTTTGCAAATTATTAAGTGATATTAAGGTTGAATTTTAAATTGATATCTCTAATTTTCAATAAGCTTGCTGTTTGTTCTTAAGCACGTGTAAGTCCATCACTATTGATCAGCCATTTGTAGCTGGTGAGTTCTTCGAGGCCCATAGGACCGCGCGCATGGAGCTTTTGAGTGGAGATACCAATTTCTGACCCGAGACCGAATTGAGCACCGTCACTGAATGCTGTAGAGGTATTGACGTAGACACAAGCAGCATCGACTTCTTTTTGGAATCTTTCAGCGTGGAGAGGGTCTTCGGTGATGATGGATTCGGAGTGTTTGAGTGAGTACTTGCGTATATGCTCGATGGCTGTGTTGAAATCTGAAACAACGGCGATATTCATCTCAAGCCCAAGGAATTCGGTATTGAAATGGTCTTCGGCGTCGCTCATGAGCTTTGCATCGTCGTAGCTGCCATGGAGGAGTTGGTGACATCCCATGTCGGCATGAATCAGGACTCCCGAGTCTTTCATTTTTTCAGCTAATGCAGGGACGAAATCTGACATGATATCTTCATGGACGAGCACAGTATCGAGGGCATTGCAGACACTTGGTCTCCGAGTTTTTTCGTTGATAATGATGTCGCATGCCATCTCGATATTGGCACTCTTGTCGACGAAGGTGTGGACGACGCTTGCTCCAGTTTCTATTGTCGGGACACTTGCATTCTCTCTGACGTATTGGATGAGTTTGGCGGATCCTCTTGGGATGATGAGGTCGAGGTATTCGTTGGCCTGAAGCATTTCTTTTGTCAGTTCACGATCGGGTTCCATGAGTTGGACGGAGTCTTTGGGGAGATGAGATTTCTCTAGAGCTGATTGGATTAGGTTTACGATAACTGAGTTGGATTCGTAAGCGCTTGAGCTTCCTCTGAGGAGGACGGCATTTCCAGATTTTAAACAAAGAGAGGTGACATCTACGGTAACGTTTGGTCGGGCTTCGTAAATGATCCCGATGCAGCCAAGAGGGACAGATATTTTTTTTAGTTTGATTCCTGATGGTCCTTCGGATTTTTCGAGGGCTTTATTTAAAGGATCATTGAGATCTATCACGTTTTGGAGTTCAATACAGATCCCTTTGATTCTCAGCTCATCGAGTAGGAGTCGATCGTAAAGCGAGTCATTCTCATTCATTTTGTCGAGGTCTTTTTTGTTGGCTTTCAGGATTGCTGAAGAGTTGTCGAGCAATGTTTGTTTGATGAGTTCCAACGCTTGGTTTCTCTCTTCCGTAGAGCAAAGATGGAGCTGATAGGAGGCTTTTTTTAGAGAGGTGAGTTGGTTTTTTAGTTGTTGGTTCATAGTTATTGGTTGATAGTGTGTGGTTGAGAATCGAAATTTTCAGTAGTTTTTAATGCAAGAATGATGCGATGAAATCGGAGAGAATTTCGATTGTCACCTACGTTTTATTTCCCTCTTGGAATGGTTTTTCTAGCTTTTTGAATTTGTGAAACAGCGAGGATAATGATGGATATACTGAGGGACATAATGATGACGTTTGTTCTATTTATGGGCATTTCAAAGCCTTCTGCGAGGATGTAGAGAGTGAGAGAGTTGAGACATGTTGAAAGGATGAGCCCACTGATGAATCGCTCAAAGAGGTCGCTATTTTTCCCATTTATCATAAAAAAGTGATGGATGAGGAGACCATTGAGGAGGAAGTATTGGGAAAGAAAGATAATATTGAGGATAGTGTGAATGTGAAGGATTATTAATTGAGCTCGTTGGTTCGACGGGCTGCGGCTTTGAACATATTTTCAAATGTTTGGTGAAGATTTCCTTTTTCGAGCTCTTTAAGGCCTTCGGCAGTTATTCCTCCCTTGCTAGTGACCTGTTCTCGCAGTTCTGAGAGAGGTTTTTCAGAGGTGTTTGAGAGGAGGAGAGATCCCATAACGGTCTTCATGAGCAGTTCTTTCTTTTTTTCTTCATCGAGTTTGAGATGTTTTGCTCCCTTGAGCCATTCTTCCATCACGAAATAGAAGAAACCTGGCCCACATCCAGAAATATAGCTCACAGTATTGATTTCTTCTTCAGAGTTTACTTCAAAAGCGTAGCCACAGCTGGAAAGGAGGTCGTTTATCATGATTTTTTCGTCTGCGCTAAATCCATCAGTTGTCATCCATGCTAGGACTCCTGCTTGAATGAGTGAAGGTGTGTTTGGCATACAACGGGCAACTTTTGCGTGATTGAGACATTCTGATACTTTTTTGAGAGAGACTGCTGCCATTACAGAGATAACGATGCAGTCTTCTTTTATTTTACCTGAAATACTCTTTGCCATTTCTTCAAAACCTTGAGGTTTTACGGCTATAAGAAGAATATCTGAATCAATGATATCAGTTGAGTTTTGACTGGTTTGCACTTCGAGTTCTGCCTGAAGGGCATTGAGTTTTTCTTCATTCAGGTCGATAATGGTGATGTTCTCAGCCTTTGTAATATTTTTTGAGATGAAGGCTTGAGCCATAGCAGAGCCCATGTTGCCTCCTCCGATGATTCCTATTTTCATATATTTTTTGAAGGGTATAACTAAGATCATTGTATGTTGTTCTGAAGAGTAGTGCAAAGAATCTGGGATCGAATATCGATTGGAATCTACAAAACACAGTCATTATTAGAGAATGACGGTGTGTTTTTTTGTTTGTAGATTTGGACCGATATTTGTTTATCTTCCTTCGGGAATAGGTTTGGTTGCAAGAAGCGCTTTGAAAGGGATGGTGTACTTCATTTCACCATCGATACTAATTTGAACGAGATATTTTCCAGCCACAGGGAGTGTGAGATTATTGATATCTCCTAGTATTCTGAGGTTTCCTGGCTTTTGGTCAGGTGTTTGTCCTTCTTTTGCGGCAACATTGATATTGATAGCGATCGGTTTGATCACTTCTTCTCCTGTATCTTCATTGATTACTGTGATCTGTTGGGTGTGCTCGCCGACTTCTCCTTCGAGTGAAGTAACGATAGCTACTTGTGGAAAAGTGATAGGGAACTGTTGTGAAGCGATATTTTCAAAAATACCGATCAAATTAAGATTTCCATTTTGAGAAAGAAAGGCTTTTTCGCATATATGAGCATAATGGACATTCATGAGAGAAGGATGATAAGGATATTAAAGATGCTGAGCAGTCTAAGGATGAGAAGGATTGCAACGATATTATTCAGACGGATGGTTTTGGGCTTCATTTCTCTAAGAAAGACTTGAACCTCCGACTAGGGAATAGACGGCATTATTCCTGGAGAAATTCTTGGGGTGTCGTAATTGGTTTTTCTCCGAAGAG
This sequence comes from Candidatus Altimarinota bacterium, assembly GCA_029233985.1. GTDB lineage: Bacteria > Patescibacteriota > Gracilibacteria > JAUYGZ01 > JAUYGZ01 > JARGOK01. Next base: position 192,513 of record JARGOK010000002.1, on the reverse strand, counting down.
TGTGGAGTAGGCTTGGAGTTCTTCGAGTTTTTCGGCTGTGGTTTTGATAAAAGGATCGTCTGGGTCGAGCTTGATGGCCTTGTTGATCCATTCACCTGCTTCATATATTTTCCCTTCGAAAAGGTAACTAGCTCCCATGTCATTATGAGCAAGCGCATTGTTCGCATCGATATTGATCGCTCGTCTGAGAAGTTTTCTTCCGATAGGCGTGTTTTTATTCATACATTTTATCCATCCTATGTTTCGAATGATTTCACTATTGTTGGGATTCATTTTGTCAGCGATATTGAGGTGCTTGGTTCCTTGAAGATACTTCATACATCGTCCGTATGCACACCCGAGGAGATAGTGATCTACCCACGATCCATCGAGGGAAGCTTTTCCGACTGACCTGCGGAGTTGGTTTACGAGATTGTCTTCAGATTCTTTGATGGGTTTTTCTTGCAGTTCGTCTTGTGATTTGGGATGGTTTTTTGTTGCCCATAGGAGAGGTCGGATTGCTTTTTCTGGTTCTCCATTGCTGAGATGACATTCTCCTAAAAGAGAGATGAGGTGGTAATTTTTTGGGTTTTGACTGATGTATTTCATCAAAAGAGCGATGGCTTCATCCATTTCACCCAAATTCATGAGTTCTTCGATTTCTTGGATTTGATTGAGGAGTTCTGGAGACATGTGGAGTATCTTATGAAGTTTTTATAGTTTAGGTTGGCTGCAGTCATCTGAGAGTGACTTGAGCCCATTTTTTGTAATGGAGAGTTATGCGTTTAGAAAGGATTTTATTTCAGCAATGATGTCTGCTTCTGAGACGCTTTTTGCTTCATCTTCAGTGCGAACCTTCCATTCAAGTCCACCGTTTTCTAGGGATCGTTTGCTGAGAGTGAGTCGAAGTGGAATTCCAATGAGGTCTGAGTCAGCGAATTTTTTCCCAGCTGATATATTCCGGTTGTCGAAGAGGACTTCTATACCTTCTTTTCGGAGTGTTTCGTAGAGATCGTGAGCCTTCATTGAGATTTCTTCATCTTTGTCGAGGTTGAGACCGAGGAGATGTACTTGAAAAGGAGCGATTCCTAGAGGCCATACGAGCCCTTTATCATCAGCAATTTGTTCGGTAATTGAGGCAATGAGTCGAGTCATTCCTATTCCGTAGCATCCCATCTGTACCAGTGTTTTGGAACCATCTTCTGCTGAGTACTGAATCCCCATCGATTCGCTATATTTTGTTCCGAGTTGAAAGATGTGTCCGACTTCGATTCCGTTTTCGATCTTGAGCTTTCCTTTTTTACAAGATGGGCAGGTTTCGCCAGCTTGGACAGACCTGATATCGGCGAATTCTGGTGTTGGAAAATCTCGGTCAAAGTTGACGTTGATGAGGTGGTAGTCGGTTTCGTTTCCTCCGCATTCGAAGTTCGTTCGTCCTTCAGTAGAGAAATCAGCAATGACTCGAACGGATTCAGGGAGGTTTACTGGTCCGGCGTATCCGACTTCTGCCCCTGTGAGGTCTTTGATAGTTTGTGCTGATGCAAGATTGAGCTCGATTACACCAAGCGCATTTTTGAGTTTTGCCTCATTGATATCAAAATCACCTCTGATCATAGCTGCTACGACTCCTTTTTCGGTTTGGAAGAGGATTGTTTTTGTAGCGAGTTCTGGTGGGAGATCGAGGAATTTGGCAAGTTCTTCTACCCCAATGATGCCTTCTCCATAGACTTTTTCCATCGGCTTCATTTCAGCATCGGTTTCGAAAGGGGTATAGATCCCATCTGCTTTTTCCATATTGGCTTTGTATTCGCATCCTTTACAGATGACGATCTTGTCTTCTCCGACTTCAGTCAGGAGGATGAACTCTTCTGATCCACTTCCTCCCATAGCACCACTGTCCGCAGCTACTATGATGACATCAGCTCCGATGCGTTTGAAAATGGCGATGTAGGCTTCTCGCATGATGTCGTAACTTTTTTGGAGTCCGTCAGTGTCGGCATCAAATGAGTATGCATCTTGCATCATAAATTCTCGTGTTCTTAGTATTCCTCCTTGCACTCGGGTCTCGTCTCTAAACTTGAGCTGGTTTTGATTCACGATAATTGGAAGGTCTTTGTAAGAATTGATAAAAGAACGTGCAATATCACTGACGGTTTCTTCGTGAGTAGGGGCGATGATCAGTTCTTGACCACGTTTGCTTTTGAATCTTGCAATGAGGTCTTTCCAATCTTCAGCCCTTCCTGTTTCTTCCCAGAGTTTGACAGGGTGAATGATTGGCATGAGGAGGTCTTGTACACCTCTTTTTTCAAATTCTTCTCGGATGATTTGGTCAATTTTTTTGAGAACTCTCCATCCCAATGGAAGGTAACTATAGATCCCAGCTGCTGTTTGAAAAATAAAGCCAGCTTGCGTAAGTAATTTGTGACTTATTGCAGTAGCATCTTTTGGTGCTTCTTTGGTTGTTTTGGAGATGAGAGAGGATTGGTACAAATGGTGGGAGTTAGGAGTAGAGTGTTTGGAGTTTTGTGTGTTTTTATTAGGTATTAAATTATAGCAAAAGAAGAGTAAAATACCACTATTGTAAAAGGTTTTTGAATTGTTCGATTTGTTGTCTGTAGCTGTTGAGCATCTTGATGTCGATATAATCTCCGGGGTTGTTTATGATGTCGTACGCATAGTATGAAGGGATGGCGACGAAGATCGTAAAAAGGATTATCCAGACTCCCCATCGCAACCAGCTGTACATTTGTTGTCGTTGTTGATATTTGAGGAGTTTGTCGAGTTTATTGTTGATATCATTGAGGGTTGGCTCGGACATGAAGAGTTGGGATTTAAGATTTTGAAGTTTTGAGAAAGGCATTCTCAAGGATATCATTTTTGCTCTGACAAAAAAACTTGGGAAATAGAAAAGGACTTCAGTATAATCTGAAGTCCTTTTCATGTTTTTTGATCCTCTTTCTTATCTTTAAACTTCTGACTCTTTTTATTTATTCCACCAGTTATTCTGATCATTTTTTGCTTCTACTGGACTTTGTTCTTTAAGTGGAGACTCTTTTTCTGAGATTGGTTGAGGTTTTTTAGTGCTTGGTGCAGATACGATATGATCTGATCGTTCTTGAGAGGGGACTTGGACGTTTACATTGACGTCTTGATGACCTTTTCGTCCGAGTGCAGCCATGATGAGCACCCATCCAAAGATGTTGATCGCGACGAGCACGAGGCTGATCAAGTGACGTTCGTACCATGGCTCACGGATTTGGTCTTGAAGCTTTACGATGACTTTTGCGAACTCAGCCCTGTTGATAGGATCCCAAGCTCCGAAACGACCATCTGGGTACCCTTCCATGAGACCTTGGTCAAAGAGCTCTTTTACAAATGGGAAATACCAGTCTCCTTCTTTTACGTCTGGAAAATTGATTTCTGGTTTTTCTTCTGTGATCAATTCGATGATTTCTTTATCTGACATGTCATCCATCTCAGTATGATCATCAGCAAGAGAGGGCATGATGGGTGAGATAGCAAGGATTGCAAGGATGGCGAAGAGTGAGGTGAATTTTTTCATAAATCTGCTTAGTAGACAATATGTCAATATCCTAGCAAAGTGTGTGAAGAAGGGAAGTGGAAGTTAGGAATTAGGACTTAGCTTTATTCTGACAAATAAGAGCCAGTCTTTGCTTTGCCCATCTTCGCTAAAGCTAGGATAAGTAGTCTTCCATTTCCTCATTATATTCGTTATTTATTGCAAAGCGAAGATTGGTAGCGCCACGGGGAATCGAACCCCGATTTCAGGAATGAGAATCCTGCGTCCTAGCCGTTAGACGATGGCGCCAAAGGCAGTTTAAGTGTACTAATATCTTTTCTTTGGATCAATATAAATTCATTTTCTCAAAAACTCCCATCTCAGATGAGTTTTTTGAGAAATATTTTGTGGCCAGCATTATGCTGCGTTTCGGTATTCATTTGCATCGTGTGATGCAGCAAGAAGAGCTTTTTTTGGACGTCTTCTTTTGTTCATAGAAGATTTTGCCAAATCAATTTGCTCTTGGGTGTGTCCATTTATATTGCTTTCATCTACTGTTCGTATATTTGAGTTTGTACTGATGTTTTCAGAACTTAAAAATTCTATGAGATTTTCTCGGTTTTTTGCAACGTAGTAGGCAATACTTGTTTCAGAAACAACATCACGATGGTTTCTCATTTTTCCAAACTGAGCGTTGTCGACTTCTACAGCAAAAACTGAAAGGTCTTGGCTTGTTTTTTGCTCTCGTTGAGCATTTCTTTTGTTTCTTCTTTGTGTGTGAGACACATCTGAAGGAAAGTAAAGTGGACTATTGTTCATAACTAAAAAGGATAAGGAAATAATTTTCCTCATCCTAATCTATGATTTGATTTTTGGTAATACTCTTTCTCTTAAAGATGTTGACAGATTTCTTTACGTGTTCCTTCTAATTGATTGAAAACAGCATGCATTGTTTTCCCATCTATTGTTGCATTTGGAATAGTTTCTATGTCTCGTGAGTAGTATGTGAAGAGATATGATGTTGTTCGATAAAGAACTTGAAGATGATTCCTGTATTGTTCGTCATTTTTGTTTATTCGAGCTGCAGCCATCTTTTCTTCAGTACTTCCTAGTATGAGCTTTTTATGCTTCATTCGAGCTGCAGCCATGCTTACTTCAATTTTTCCTAGTGTGTGCTTTGCATTCCTCAAAAGATGGATTTTGTCTTCTAGTGCGTCGATGAGGTCATCTTTAGAAATACTCGGAGACTTTTCAAATGATGGAAGTTTTCCGTGAAGTTTTTCATGCTTGATTAGCCAATCTTCTTTTTCTTCTGGTACAGAATTATATGCATCATGTCTCTCAATCATATCTTCTATTCTTTCGATGATTTCATCAATATCGTCAGAATGAGTAATGGCAACCATACTGTCGGATTTCATTACCATGTCGCATCCTTTGAGGATGTCTTTTTGTACTTCTTCGTCGATATCGTAGTCATTTTGGATGGTAGTTTTTATGATATTATGAGAATAACTCCCTTTTGTTTCTTCATATTTAACTTTAAACCACTTTATAAAAGCTTCTATTCGAACAATTTCACGACTGTTTTTGTCAAATCCTCTCAAGTACTTTTTTAGCATCTCTTGAGCAGTCTGAAACGTCTCCAGATAGTTTTGTTCGATAAAACGATTTTTATCTGGATTACGATAGTCTTCAACTCCTTGCATATATATGAGGTTATTGGATACTCAATACTCTATTTAATAGTATTTTGGTCCTCTTGTCAAATAAGAATGATGAAATTCTTCTTATTCTTTCCAAAACTGACCTTCTAAGCCATATCTTCCTGAGTCATCTTTTTGTTCTTCTGCCTGGTTTTCAGGCTTCATATCTGCTGAATCTATTTTGTTTACGAAGGGTTTTAAAGGTGAAATTGGTCTTTTTGGTGTGTTTTCTTCTGTATTCTTCTTCTTTAATTCATTGTTTTGACTTTTTTTTACTTTATTTCTGATTAGATCTTCTATCAGCCTTTTTTTTGCTCTTGCTTGTTTTTCATGACGAATTCTTTCTCTTTCGGCAACTTCATAATTTAGAGGTAAAGGTGCTCTTTTTTGTGTGTGATCTTCTCTCAGAGTTGTTTCTGTGGCACAAAGACCAAAAACGTCATTTATTTGGTATACTGAATCATTCATTATTGCGAGAATTTTTAGGCTTTTTTGTCGTATTTTTTGGTGAACTCTTTGTAATCCATCTATTCTTTCTTCGTTTTCAATGATTTCTTTGAGTCTTATTAAGAGCCTGAATTTCATATGATCAACTGTAATCTGATTTTCAGGAATATGATTGAACATTTTATAGAGCTTTTGTATTATTTCTTTCTTTGTATTGAGTGTCTTTATGAAGTTTTGAGTTTGAGAAAGAGTTTTCTGCAAGACATCTATATTGACATCACAGAGACGATATAATAGACAAAAGAGACCAATACTTTCAGATGTTTCGGAGATGAGTTCTTGGTTTGTATAGATATAGCTCACCATGTAGATAGCAAGTTTTTCCAGAATTTTGTCGTCGTTATTATTTCTTGAGTTTAAAAGTTTTTCGATTTCATGAATTTGTACTTCTAAAAGTGTTGATACTGAAACTGTAAATCGTGTGAGACTTTTTCCAGAAAAATTTATTTGTTCGTCGAATAATTCTTTAAATGTCACTCCTTGAAAATTCGGTGAAATAAAAAGTGGAGTTTTTTCACTCTTTTCATCAGAAAAAATATCTTGAGATACTTCTTTATTTGTTGGCGCTTGTTTATTGAGATTGTTCATAATGTTTTTTTTATATTTAGATTACTGGATAATCATTTTGAGTCAATTTAGAATGCCTTACTTCTCTTTTTTTTGGACCATATGTTTTAGTCAATTTTTCTTATCAAGTGATATTATTTGTCTTGTGAAGCGTGTTTGAAATAAAATAAGCCTCTAGATTTTTCTAGAGGCTTGAGTATTCATTGCTTCTTGGTTTCAATTATCCTGTTAGGCCAAACCTGTCGTCTTCTTCTTCTTCTTCTTCGAGTTTTTCAGAGAAATCATTTTCAGTTTCATACAAACTCGGGTCTGTGTCGGATGCAAAAGGTTGTAATGGAGAAATTTTTGGTTCTTTTGAAAGAAATGAGAGGCTTTCAGCAAGTTTTTTATCATTTTCTAGTCTATTTTCCTTTCCACCTTCTTTAGTAATCCCTTTTTGTACTTTTTCGAATGCTTTTGCAAACTTATCAAAATCAAAACGGGCAATAGGCAATTCTCTTATGGTATTGATTTCAGCTATGATTTTTCTAAAAATTTTACACATGTCACCTATAGTATCTCTGAATTTTCTGACTTTTTCCTGAACAATTTCTTCTGCATTTCTCTCGTCACCAAAAAATTCTCGTTGTAATATGGTCTCTTTTGTATCTTCGTCTAGTATAGCCAGACGCAATTGTTCTATAGTTGAACCAATAAGTTGAGTATACTGGGGGTCTTTTTTGGCGTTTGTAGTAATTTCATTGAGAGAATTTTGATTTTGAGACATTAGAATTCCTGTCTCAAGTCTTGTTTCGGAAAATTGGTCGGATTCTGGATCTATTCCGAATCCTTTTTCAGTGATGTCTATAAGGTAGTCGATGTAGCTTGTGTGGTTTAAGAGGTGTCGAAGCATGATGAGCGTCTCGAAAAGCATTTTAGTCTTGATTGTTTGTCCTAGTTTACTCTTTTCAGGAGCGTAGGCTAGCTCTTCATGTTCTATCTTAATTTTTACATCAATTCTGTCTTGGACTTCTGAAATGGTGTATGTTTTTTCCATGTGTTTATAAAAAGAGTAAAAAAAAGTGATGATAGGTCCAAATATCTGATGAGATACTCGAGGTTGTCGCCAGTATACTCAATGAATCTTAAATGTCAAGTTTTTTGATGTTTGTCCTCACAAATATTTCTCTTCTGGTTGTGTTACTATTTAGACGGTGTTTCATCACTTATTTATGGCTTCCAATTCTTTTACATGTTGGCTCGATCGATTTCTGGTGTATACGGAGCTCGAAAAAAATCGTTCTGAAAAGACTTTAGAAAATTATAAGCATTACTTAGGACGTTTTGGCAGTTTTTTTGGAGAAGATAAAGCTTTAGAAGACTTAAATCTTTTGGATATCCAACAATATCGTCTTCAATTGAACCGTTTTGAAGACCTTCGAACTCATCGAACGCTTAGTATTAAAACTCAAAATTATCATTTGATCGCTTTGCGAGCGTTTTTGAAATATGTTACAAAACACGATGTAGATACTCTTGCACCAGAAAAAATAGAACTTTCGAAGATCCCTGAGAGATCTGTGGAGTTTTTGGAAACTGAAGAATTGGTTCGTATCTTTCAATCGGTAAATCAGACCCGAAAATCGGGTCGAAGGGATTATGCGATACTGCAAATGCTGTACTCTACTGGTCTACGGGTAAGTGAACTCGCGAGTCTGAATAGAGGGTCTGTGGATATGAAGCGAAAGGAATTTATGGTCCGAGGGAAAGGAAAAAAGCAACGAATTGTGTTTTTGACAGAACTCGCGGCGGATGCTTTGCAAAAGTATTTAACCTTACGTGATGATAATTTTGAGCCATTGTTTCTTTCTGGTGGACGTGGGCGAAAAATCGATGAGGATATTTTAAAAGGTGACAAAAAAAGGCTTTCTGTGCGATCGATCCAAAACGTGGTGGGAAAATATGCCCGAAAGGCTGGGATAATAAAAAAAGTGAGTCCTCATACTCTTCGGCATAGTTTTGCAACAACTTTGCTCAGAAATGGTGCAGATATTCGTTCAGTCCAAGAAATGCTCGGTCATGCGAGTATTACAACTACTCAGATTTATACGCATATTACGAATTCGAGATTGAAAGAAGTGCATGAGAAGTTTCATAAGTAGTAGATATGAGGATAAGAGTCCGAAGCTTTTTATTTCTTCTTCTTGTAGAGACATTCATTTACGGCGTCTTTGTTTTTTGTGAGACCTGTTTGTGTCTGAGACGCGATGAATTGATATTTCTACAGGTATAAGAGTGTAGAAATCTGTCTTTGATTGTGATCTCGGTCTGAATGAGGATTCAGAGAATTTCCTGAGATCTGTTATACTGGGATTGTTTTAATGATCTTATGCAGCGAATACATCTTGGTCTCACATCGGAAAAGGATAAGAGTTACGATATTGTTATTGATCGTGGGGTTTTTGCAAATATTGCTTCTGATTTGAGAATGAAGCGGTTTGCAGAGAAGTATGTGGTTATCACAGATAAAAAAGTAGGGAAACTGTATTCAAAAAAATTGATTGATGCCTTGAAACGAGAAGAGCTTTATTTAGGAAAAATTGTGGTGCCTGTAGGAGAGAGCTCAAAGTCTGTGGAACAGTTTTCGGAGTGTTTAGAGGATATGGTGGGACTTGGAGCAAATCGAAAAACAGGAATTATTGCTCTTGGTGGAGGAGTTGTGGGAGATTTGGGAGGGTATGTGGCTGCGAGTTTTATGAGAGGTATTGAGTATGTCCACGTGCCGACGTCGCTTTTGGCGATGGTGGATAGCAGTATTGGTGGGAAAGTAGGAATTGATCTGAAAGCTGGGAAGAATCTTGCAGGAGCGTTTTGGCATCCTAAAAAAGTATATATTGATCCAGATGTCTTGAGGACTTTGCCACAAAAGCATTGGAGAGCAGGCCTGGGAGAGGCTTTGAAGTATGGAGCTATAAAAGAGCGACCTTTGTGGGAGTTTTTTGAAAAGCATATAGAACTTTGGAAAAAGAAGCCCAATGACTTTCTTCCGAGTGAATGGGAGACAGTGAGTGAGATGATCGCGAGATGTGCACAGATAAAGGTGAATGTGGTGATGAAGGATGAACGAGAAGGAAATGTGCGTCAGATTTTGAATTATGGGCATACTTTTGCTCATGTGGTGGAACATATGAGTGATTATGAAGTTGTGCATGGAGAGGCGGTGGCTGTAGGGATGCGGATGGCTGCTGCTTTAGCTGTTGAGATGAGGTTTATGCCGCAAACAGAGTATGACCGACAAAATGATCTACTGGATGCTTTAGGGCTTGGAAAAACCAAGACGAAGGGGTTGATCAAAGATTTTGTAAAGCATATGAGAAAGGATAAGAAGGCAAAGGGAGACCTTCGAGTGGTTTTGGTATCGCGTTTAGGGACTTGTTATCAACAAATGGGACAGTTTGGGATAGCTGTGGAAGAGAAGATTGTGAAGAAGGTGATTGAGCAAGGGGAGTGGGTGGATGATGTAGAAGTTGTTGATATGAGCCAACCCTCAAGTTCATTCCAACCACAAACAGTCTCATCTGTAGAGCAAAAAAGAGCATTGGATGATGTGAGCTCAACTTGGGATGGTGTTACCAGTGGTTCGTATTCGCCTTCTCAATCGACTAGTACTTCGTATGGTGCTCCGCTTTCGTCGACTTCTTTTGTGGGGGAGACGGATCTTCAGAAGCGATTGCGAGAGATGAGAGAGCGAGCTGAGGCGAAAAGACAATATCGAGAGCAATCTGGTGGGGCTGGAGGATTGAATTCTTCGGAAGGGGCTGGTCTTGGGAGTGGTGGTGGGTTTTTGCCGGGATAGGATGTCATACTCTTGAGTAATGATAAAAGAGTGTTATACTGGCATCTCGTTTTTTATATGGATTTATGGCTTTTCCACGTGGGTTTGATTACGGTCGGAAGGATTTTGAAGCTCTGATAAATGGGGAAATGTCTGAAAGAAGAGAAATGCCCGCAGTTCTAATTCAGCTTCAGCAAATGTTGTATCGAGAAAAAATCTCGCTTCAACTCATACGTGATACCTTGACCAATATTGAAACATCACTGATGTGTGAAATATCACCTGCAGTTTCTTATATGAGAGAAATTATTGAAAAAACACGGAGCGAATGGTTGGAAACTTATTCTATGCATTCATTGTCCACGCCGATAGTTCGAATGGATGGGCAATATTCTCGCCAAATTTTTATTGCTGGTGAAAAAGTGAATTATGATACATTAATTGTTGATCTCGACCGAAGACCAAGTTTGGCGACACTTCGAGAATTATCAAAATATAATTTTTCACATCTTCTTCCTTACGAATCAGATGTGGACTATTTAATGCAGGTTCTTTTTTTGTACACGCTTGCTGAAAAATTTCGTGCGATTGTCCCAGAAAATTTTGCTGATCACAATCTTTCGAAAAAATTATCACAGCATCTGTCTTCATTGGACAGTGATGTACAACGCTACATGACACCTTACATTCCTATGAATAGATATGAAGGAAAGGTTTCAATTCCTCCTCTTCAAACATATTCAGTAACGAATTCATTTTCGGAGCATTTTCTTTCCTCTCGATTTGTTCGTGGGTATGCTCCACCACTTCGCTCCTCTCAAATTTGGAGAAACAAATATACTTTGGGAAACCGAAAGAAAAGTCAGTCTTTTCTGGATAAGATATCAGCGTTGTATAAAGAAGTAGAATCGGGAATGGACCCTTTGAGCCTTTCCCATACACAGTTGTTTTTGCGAGATGCTTCACGTCACTTGTATGAATCAACAGGAAGTCAGAACCTCCCCTTGTACAAAGTACTGGAGTCATTGGATTTGTTGGACCTTTCTACTGGGTTTCAGGATGATCCTGATTTTTCTGGTTTTCAATCATACAAAGCTCCTCATGCATATTTGAAGCTTCCTTCTTCTCCAGAAATTGATAAAGGCTTGGAAGACGAAAATACCGTTTTTTTGGCACGAGATACCATGATCAAAGACTTGTTTTTATGGAGACCAATTGCGAGTAGTGCTTTGTACAAAAGAATTACAGCTTCACCTGGGCAATTCTCTTCATTGGAAGACTCATTTGAAGAACACTTTCAGTTTTTGCTTCCTTGTCATTTTGAAATGATGATTGATGTTCTTCGAGTAGCCTTTAAAAAGGCAGATTGTATTGAAGATGTTATGAAGTTTGTCTTTCCTGGATTGTTACCTCAGGATATTTTTGTGAGCGCTGATGGAAAACATAGTGTGATTGCTGATCGACTTCATAATTTAAGTCGATTTGTTCTTGAGGCTCTGCCAAAAAAAATGGAGGGAAGTGTTTTGTCTCAATTTTTCCGTTTTCTTGCCAATAATACTTCTTCTACCTGGTCACAGCCTCAAAAAACTTTTAAGAATCAGACGCCTTTTGAGTTTTTCTCAGACCTGTTTCGAGGAGTTCCACGTCCTGTTTCTGCTACTCGTATAAAAAAACATGTCCTTCTCTGGAATGACACCTTGTCGCTTTCTGGAAACGATTTGTTCTCTCAAAATTTAAAACTGAAGAAAGCTGGAGCCCATCTTCATGGATATCGTATGATACAACAGTTTATTCGTGAAATGGCTTTCACACATGTTTTTCTTAAAGACCGTGACACGCCAGATATATTGTCTGCTGGGCGAGTATTGAGAGATGCTCCAAAAAACTTTATTAAAACTTATCAGGATTTCTTTCATAGGAATTATTTGATATTGATTCAGCGTTTGTATGGAGACTCCTTTAAAATGCTGGCGCTTCCTGACTGTCCTGTTCGACAGGATTTTCTTGCCTTTTAGGTGAAAAAGAGTATGATTTTTTATATTAGTAACTCCTTGCTATGAAAACTCTAGATACACATCTCGGTTGGTTGGATGCTGATGTCGATGCTTCTGATGATTTGGAGACAAAAAGTCCTCTAAGCCCTGAGCAATTGAATATTCTTGCAGGGATGGTTGAAAGTACGAGAGCAGAAATGACTCAAGGCAGAATGATTCATGATGAATTACAGCCTTCGGTTGAACAAGTTCTTGGAGAAATACTTCTCCCAAATCATAAAGACTTGGCAGCCTAATGAGACAGCATTTTCCAGAATGGTTCTTTGAGAATATTCATCCTTATTATTGTACTGGTCTTCTTTTGGATAAGGGAATTGGAAACAACTCTTTTTCCTTAGATCGGAAACCACAACGATCTCCTTTGCGAATAACTCCATTGATGAAAGGTTCTTTTGGCGATCTTCAGGTTTCTGACCAGATAACTTTTCATGATTTTGATGAGGACAAATGGGTTGAGTGTAGTGGTCTTGAGAAAGCACTTCTTTGCTTGGATTATGAAATACCGATCTATGTGTTTGATAATCATAACCATGCTTTTTATGGATGGTGTGAGGGGTTAATGGCAGGATGGTTTCAGAAAGGAGCGACATTGGTTCATGTGGATGCTCACTATGATGACGCAGTGCCGCCGAATATCGAGGTGAATATTGATGATTTGAAAGATGTGTTTCGGTATACCAATGAAGTTCTGCAAATAGCAACGTTTATTAATCCAGCGTTGGAGTTGGGTATTTTTGATGAAGTGAGGAATTATGTGGAAAGTAAAGAGTTTGGAGTTGCGAGTTTGGAGTTAGGAGAACAAAAACAGATTGTATTGGATATTGATTTAGATGTGTTTTGTACGGAGATGAGTCATGTGGAGTTTGAACAAAAGATGGAGGTTATTCGAAAGTATCTTCCTCAGACGAAGCTTATTACGATGGCGACTTCACCGTTCTTTATTGATCAGGAGAAGGCGATACGGATGGCGAAGAGGATTACTGAAGAGATGAAAGTTGCTGAGATTGCAAAGGATTGCTAGGGGGTTTTTCTATTTTGTCATTCTGAAGTACCAGACAATCTTAGGTTTGAATGAAATACAAAAAATAGAGAATGTTTTTTTTTGAATAGCAGGTCATTTTTAAATGGGCATTTTAGTCTTGTCGGGAAGGATTCTTTGTTCCTCTGAATGACAGGATTTAAGGTTGATGACGGGAAGTGTTACTTCAACCACTCTTCAATCTTCTTTACCGCTTGACCAATCAGTACTGGCAATTGTTCTTCCTCTTCTTTATTGAATTTTTGGAGAACGAAGGCATCGGTTGGGATTTTTTGGTCTTCGTGCCCGACTCCAAATTTGAGTCGATGGTATTTTTGTGTTCCCAGGTGGGAGCTCAGTGATTTTATTCCATTATGGCCACCAGAACCTCCTTCGCTTCGTTCTCTGAGGGTTCCAAACATTAAGTCTTTGTCGTCATAACAGATGAGAATGTCTTCCTCGGGATTGAGTTTGTAAAAGTTTACAAATTGTTGAGCCGATTCCCCCGAGAGATTCATGAAGGTCATTGGTTTGATAACCAAGAGTTTGGAGTCAGGAGTTGTGAGTTCGGTGACTTCGGCGTTGAATTTTGAGCACGAGGTAGACTCTCCATCAAAAGGTTTGAGAAAAGCATCGATGACACGAAAACCGATATTGTGTCGTGTTTTTAGGTATTTATCGCCTGGGTTTCCAAGACCAATGAGGAGTTTCATAAAAGGTGTTCTAGTGATATTAAGGATTATAGAGGTATTAAAGAAAAAGTCATAGATGTCTTCTTTTTGTTATTTTTTTAGAGCCTCGCTCTTTTCTAGATACTTTAAGGCCTTTTCTAGTTCATCTTGTTTGGTGAGGACCCAGCTCATGAGTTGGTGGCTTTCGGGATCTGATGGATATTCAATGATGCGTTTTTCTGCAAAAAGAGTGGCTTTATCGGGTTGTTGGAGTTTTTCGATATGGAGCCATATGAGACGAGAGAGGATCGATGCCGTGTCGGTGCTGTTTGTGAGTGCTTCTTCGAAATAATGAGAAGCGAGTGCGTAGTTTTCAGATAAAATAGCATTTTCTGCGAGTTTTTCTCTGATGTCTTGGAGGTGAATATGATCGTTTTGCTTGGCATAGAGCAAGTACTGGCTACTCAATTCAGGTTTTTTTTGTTTAAAGTACATTACTCCGAGGAGGTATTGAATTTGGGTGTTTCCAGGATCGAGTTGGTATGCTTTGAGGAGTGATTTTTCAGATTCATCTAAGTTTTCTGTTTTCATTTCACAGTATCCTTTTATGAGCCATGCATCTCGATAGTTTTCGTTTAACTGGGTGGCTTTTTCCGCAAGAGTGATGGCGATATCATACTCTTCAAATTCACCGAGTTGCTTTGCAAAGAGTGTCCAGAGATAGCTAGTGTCTGCGTCACGATGTTGATCGAAAGTGTGATAGATGTTTAGCAAAGACAAAGCTTTTAGCTTGGTTTCTCCATCAGGATGATTTTCGATGAGGCTATGGAGATATACTCCTGCCTCGTCACGGTTCCCTTCAGAAATAAGAATGGCAGCTTTTGATATACTTGAGTTCAGAATCTGGAGCTTGGATTCTGTAGATGGAATGGGTTTTTCTGAAAACATAGAAGATGCCAATTCGGATTTTGTGGATTTGACTGTGTTGAGTTGGATCGAGGCACTTAGGAGGTTTTTTCCTTTGGATGGTGCTTTTGTGCTAGGAATGAGTTCTAGACTTGTGAAAGCCAACAAGATGATAATGACGATGATGAGATAGTATTTCATATCGAAATGAGGAGGTGTTTTCTCGTGAATTGTAGCATTGTTCGGAGTGGAGTGTTTATTGTTTATAGTTCATAGATTTTTGCTTTGTTGTTTATTCGTTTTGTTCTTTGTAGATCGAACGGAAGAGGTTTGGTAGTATGGAAGTGAATAAGTAATAACACTATGAGTACTGCTGTTGCCCAGGGCAATCATCACCCGGTTTCGTATAAAAACTTTCAAATTCGAGTCATGATGGCCGTTTTGCTGATTTTGAGTGGTTGGTTGTTTGTGGAATACACGAGCTTGCTTTACAAAAGCTATCAAATTGAAGTAAAGAAACAGTGGTTTATGGATGAAAATCAGCGTTTGGTTGAGACAAATCAAGATCTTGAAAAGCGATACGAGTACTATCAAACTGATTATTTTTTTCGAAAAGAAGCCAAAAGAAAACTGAATAGAAAATCTGTTGGAGAGAAGGTTGTTATTGTGACTGGAGGGGATGAACGAATTATTTCTTCGAATGATTGGATTTTTGAAGAAGACCTGAGTTCCAAATGGATGCAGTATTTGTTTGCTCGAATCCCACAAATTGATTAGGAATGTTCTCAATACCCATTATGGATCAGTTTTTTTATCATTACATGGAATCTCCGGTGGGGTCTCTGACACTTCTTGAAAAGAATGAAGTCTTGGTCGGGCTGAAGTTTGGTGTTTCTGATCATCCTTCTGAGTCGACCTCATTGCTTTTGGCGGTTGAGGTTCAATTACTGGAGTATTTTTCTGGGAAGAGAGTTTCTTTTGATGTGCCTTTTTCATTGGTAGGCACAACTTTTCAAATGCAGGCTTGGGATGCTTTGATGCAGATCCCTTATGGAGAGACACGAGCGTATGCGGATCAAGCGAAGATGGTGGGTGATGTCAAAAAAGCTCGAGCTGTTGGAGGAGCAAATAATAAAAACCCATTGCCTATCATCGTGCCATGTCATCGAGTAGTGGGCTCTGATGGGTCACTCGGAGGGTATCAACCTGGTGTAGAGAAAAAAGAGTGGTTGCTGGAGTTGGAAAGAAGTGTGAGTTCGTAGCCTTTTCTTATTCTAATTGAAACAAGGCACCAAGAAGGAGAATGATGTTTAAGAATGCGATTCCACTCATGACGAGAGCTGGGTTTGGTTTTTCGTAGACGAGGAAGAGGATTGAGCTGATGATGGAGAAGATAATGAGAACAGGAAAGATAATGAGAGATCCAAAAGCTTCCCATGGGTTTGGGGGTTTTATGGATCTTTGGGTCTCAATTATTAGTGGACTTGTCATAGCTGTCATACATGCAGGGATAAGGACGAGTCCAAAGATGACATTGAAGATGATGATGAGGTTTTTTTTCATAGAAGAGTTGAGCTATACTTGATGTAATCTTACCTACCTTATGAGTGATGACCTACATTTATCGGAAGAACAGTGGAAGGAACGATTGACGGATGATCAGTATCGTATCCTTCGTGAAAAAGGCACAGAGGCTCCGTTTAGTGGTGAGCTATTGGAAAATAAAACTACTGGGCAATATATTTGCGCAGGGTGTGGGGAGATTTTGTTTGCTTCGAAGACAAAGTTTGATTCTGGATCGGGATGGCCGAGTTTTACTGAGGCTGTAACAGAAGGAGCCGTGATAGAGCATACCGATGAAACTCATGGAATGGTTAGGACTGAGGTTGTTTGCGGAAAATGCGGAGGTCATCTGGGGCATGTATTTCCTGATGGTCCCACCAAACATGATAATGGAACCGAAGCCAGTGGAATGAGGTATTGTGTTAATTCTGGATCCTTGGATTTTAAAGAAGAAGATGCTTCTGATTCCTTAGAGGAATAATATTGGCGTATTGTTTGGTGTTTGTTGCCTAGATCATTTGTTATACTATGGGTGTTGTATTTTTTATTGAATTCTTATGGGTGCCCCTAAACGTAAAATGAGAGCTATGGATGAGGTTTTTAGACCAACAAGTGACGATAAAAACAAGCAGCATAGAGCGATGATAAAGAAGTTTTTGGATCGTGGATACAAGGTGCGCAGTGAAGAGACAGAAGAAGAAATTGGAGTTGGTAATGAGTTGATTGAAGTCATATGTGTGACGATTTTAGAGCCTGCTGACCATACTTCAAAACTTCCACTTGTAAAATTTGAGGCAAAAGAAACTTTTGGGAGATATGACTGGGAGGATGAGGTTTTTGACGAATGGGATGAATCGAATTTTAAAGTAGATGTATTTCAAAAAAGCTCCGATATTCGGGAGCATAATGCGGCTTGGGAGAGTATTAATTTGTTTGGCGAGTAGAATGTGAATTTCTTTAACCCAACCCCTAATCCTTTTTTAACCAGAGGCTGGCTCGTTTCTGGATGAAAAAGATGGATAAGGCAAATCTTCCGCATGAGTTGTTCGTTTATTTGCAATGCTTACCTCAAGAACACCTTTAGCTCCCCTTCAACTTTGTTTTGGGCAGGTAGTCGAGATGCGATAAGGGACATTTTTGAGTGATTTATTTTGTACGCGTTTGTATTATTTTTTCTTATCGAGCTTTGTAAGCCCAAGTTTGCTGAAAATAAAGTAGACTATTGCTGCAATGATCGCAAAATCGATGAAATCCACTAAAAATTGTCCATAGAGAATAGATTGGTATTTGAGTTCTGCGAGTCCTTCTGGGCTACCGATAGTCATTCCAATGAGAGGTTGGACAATACCTTTTACAAAGGATGAGACCACTTTGGATGTGGCACCTCCTAGGATAAAACCTATGGTGAGTCCGACGACTCCTTGTTCGCGAATGAAGCTGATGAAGTCTTTCATAGTGAAATGAGGTTATTGGGCTCGAGACATTATAGATATATTACGTTGGATTTTTCTTCTTTAGAAGGAGATGATGTTGATGCTTTATTCTTCTTGGGGCATGGTTCTTTGAATATTTGTATCACTCATGTGGTATGATCTTTTCACTATGAAGAAAACAAATAATGTCCATGTCGATGCGTTTGAATTGATTGAGTCGCCAGAGCAGGTGATGGCAAAGTTTCCTATGACTTCAAAGACAAATGAAACGGTTTGGAAAGGTCGTGAAGATATTCAAAATATTATGGATGGGCATGATGACCGCACTGTTGTTGTGGTTGGGCCATGTTCTATTCATGATATGGATCAAGCTCTGGAGTATGCAAAAAAGCTGAATACATTACGAAAAAAGGTTGAGGACAAAATGGTCATCGTCATGCGAACATACTTTGAAAAACCTCGGACTACAATCGGATGGAAGGGATTTATTTACGATCCTTACTTGGACAATTCTTATACCTTGGCAAAGGGAGTGGAGCTGGCTCGTGATTTACTGATTCAAATCAATGAACTGGGCCTTCCAACAGCTACTGAGGTTCTTGGTCCTATTACTATTCAGTATTATTCGGACCTGATTTGCTGGTCTGCTATCGGAGCTCGAACTGCTGAATCTCAGACACATCGTGAATTGGCGAGTGGATTGTCTATGCCTGTGGGGTTTAAGAATGGAACGATGGGGAATGTTGATATTGCACTAAACGCTATTGTGACGGCAACAAATGAACATCACTTTCTTGGAATGGATGGAGATGGAAAGGTTGCGGTGGTAAGGACTACGGGAAACCCATATTGTCATATTGTTCTTCGTGGAGGGAAAAATGGACCGAATTATCAGGCTGAAAAAATAGCTCAGCTTGAAAAAGATTGTATTGATGCTGGTTTACCGGCACAGTTCTTTGTGGATTGTAGTCATGCGAATAGCAACAAAGACCATAAACAACAGCCTGTCGTTTGGAATGATGTTATTCAGCAGATCAAAAATGGAACATCTGCTATCAAAGGTATTATGGTGGAAAGTCATATTCACGAAGGTCGGCAAGATATTGCCGGAGGTTGGGGAGAGCTAGAATATGGTGTTTCTGTTACTGATGCGTGTATTGGATTTGAAGAGACTGAAAATATGATTATGTCTGCTTATGAAAGGCTCTGAGCTTCTTTTTTTTGAGCTGACTGAAAATCCTCTTGTTCGAGTTCTTGAATTTGTTCTTCATTTGTCATGAAGAAGTCTTTGAATATATTGAGACCTACTGGTTTTCGTCCTTGGTCAATTTTTAATTTGTAGTGCTGGTTTTCTAGGAGCAGTCCTACTGAGAGTGATAAAAAGAGTACGGAAAATCCGATGGCTTTGTTGAGGTCCATCGTATTGAGATTGAAAATGATGACTTTGATAATGGCGACAATCCCGACGCTAATAATGAGTGAAGTATTGACGCTCCCGTATTTGATAAATGACCTGACCACGTAAAACATTTCTAAGAGGATTAGCATAAACATTCCTTCTTGAATAGCCGATGATATTTGAAAATCGAGTAATTCTATACTTACTTTGTATATTTCAATGGATGAAGCAATAACCAGAGCTGCTCCTAAAGCTATGGCAAGAAATTTAGTCGAAATTTGGAGAACTTTGAGAGTGGTTGAGTCTTCGGTATTCATACGAGGAGTTTATTATTGAGGTGTTCATTGGTTTCAAATAGTAGCGTTATTTGATTCATTTTGAAATATGAGTTTTCTTTACTGGACATGGAAAGAGCTGGTTGTTTGCTTTTTTTTCTTATCAGAACATGATATAATTGTATAATGTATTTTTAAAGAATTCTTATGGAATCAGCTGGAGATTATTATGAGGAACTATCAAGTGAAGAAATTAGGAGAAATGAGCGCATTGCTGATCCTGAGAAACACAAAGAAAATATTCTTATAGTACTCGAAAAGTATCTACAATCGGAATATTTAGATCATTATGATTTTGTTCTTCCAGATGAAAAGATTGTTGCATATTTTCTTCAGCGAAAGAAGTGGTATAAAGAAGCTGGAAAGTATATTGGGTGTGCTGAAGTGCAATATACTGTTGGCGATGCTCATCCAGGAGGTGAGAATGATGACCAGCTCTATGCTGAATTGGTTGAGAAAGGATATACTGTAGAGCCTGGCTTTGATTATACGAAACCTGATGTGATTTTATATTATGTTTATGAGCGTGCTTAGCACTCTGAACTCAATATGATAATGCCTTTTAATATTATTGCTAATGCGGTAATAATTATTATTAGGTCAAGTCAATCGTGCTTTAAAGGAGTAATGTGGTGTTTTAAGTGTTTTTTTGTCGTAATCTATTTGATCTTTTAACTGTCTTCCTAGAAAAAGAAGCGCGTGTGTCCTGATATGATTTGTATGGTGTCAAGGGGCGGACTTGAACCGCCGACCTCAGGGTTATGAATCCTGTGCTCTAACCAGCTGAGCTACCCTGACACATTATGCATTTCGCCAATGTATACTGGTAAATATGCCAGAAGAGTATAAATCAGCATTAATCCGATGACAATGGATTATTTATGAAGACTCACGAGCGTTATATGGTGAATTCCCCCTAGCAGGTCTTTCTAAATGCTTTTCTACTGATATTTCTTGTTTTGGATGCTCTTTGTGCACGTGATATAGTTTGATGTGAATATTTTTTATGTTTATGGATCGAAAAACAGGACAGTTTGCAGTGATGGGAGCCGTGCTGATGTTGGTAGTGATTTTGGTATGGAATATGTACCAGATGGATTTGAATTTGCAGACGAATGTAACTGGTGGAGGTAATCCTGTTGGTTATGCACCGAATGCTACAGGATACAATTCTGGTCAAATACCATCTTCAAAGCAACCTGCCAACCAACAATTGATTGGGGGAGTATACATTCATACTTTTGTGTATGGATTTAAAGAAACAGTTGTTCTGAATGCTCTTCCTCTGCCTGTGGTGACTTCTAATACTGATGAAGTAAGGTGGATTCCAGATACTGGGAATTTTACTCAGGTGACATTGTCGGATCCAAACGCAGTGGTGACGTACTTTTTTGCCCCAGAAACTGAAGGAAATTTGAAGTTTAAAGTTGAACGAAAGGATAATGGACAATTTGTGCATATTGCTGATTTTATTTATAAGATTCAGAGTCCTCTGACACAACAGGCTGACTCGAATAGTGATGGAATATTTGATTTCACTGATTTGCTGTACTTGATCCAAAACTGGAATACTTTGGGAAACCAAGCAACTCAGATGTTAGCGATTGTTTTGTCGGAATATGAGACGAATTAGTTTTCTTTTGAAATCGAGATATGAATATGAAAATGACGTATCGATTTCTTTTTGGTCTTCTTTTGCTGTTGTTTTTTTTGGTGCCTTCGGTTTCTTTTGCTGAAGAATTGGAACTTGAGATTGATCCGGATGAATATCTTATCGAAGAGGACTCCAGTACCTTAGGTCGTACCTCCTCAAGGCAAGATCCGACATGGAGCCAGCAACTGGAAGTATCTCCTGACAAAGAAGGTGATATTCCTGTGCGAGACTTATTTGAAGAGGGGTATCGAAAGTTGTTTAGACAAACTTCTGAAGAGGTGAGTGGTCTCGAGGCAGTGTTGGTTCCTTTGCAGCAAGATGTTTCTTTGATTGATGCTCAGATTCAGCAAATACAGCTTCAGCAACAAAGATTAGCTGACCAACAAGAATTTTTCAAAGGAAAATTGTCACAATTGATGACCTTGCAGAGCCGGTTTTTAGTGCAGGAAAAATTATTAGAATTAGAAAAAAAAGATTTGCAAAGAATGGTGGACAAATTAGTTCAGATATATTTTCGCGTGAAGAGAGAATACATTATGGAAAATGGACAACTGAATTTGTATCAGTGGCTTTCGAGTCGAGCTGAACCAGGGGAATTGGTTTTTCAAGATTATTTATTGAGACAGGTTTATGATCAGCTTGTAGACCAGTTTCAACAGTTGCTGTCGCAAGAAGAGCAATTGGTGTTGTTGAAAATGCGTTTACAAGTCCTTCAAGATCAGTTGGTGATTAATACCGATCAGATCGGTGCTGTTCTTGCTTCAGCTGAACAGCAAAAGGTTTATCAAAGGCAGTTATTAGCAGAAAAAAAACATGAGCAAGTCTTCTTTTCAGACCAATTGGAAGAGGCTCGTTTAGAGCAGGAGGCGCTTTATGAACGGATTACGTCTTTAGCTGCTGGTTTGGATACTTTTGAGTATCAGGATTTTCCTCGTGAACAGATGATTTGGCCTGTGTCACCATCTTTAGGAGTATCAGCAGGATTTCAGGACGAAGGGTACCGAAACCGATTTGGTTTGGAGCATAATGCTATTGATATTCCCACAGACCAGTTAACTCCAATTCAGGCACCGTTGGCTGGACGTGTGATAAAGGTACATGATGGTGGTAAGGGATACAGTTATCTGCAGTTGGCTCATCGAGATGGATTGTCTACGGTGTATGGTCATGTGTACTCGTTTATGGTGAATGAAGGTGATTTTATAAAACAAGGTCAGGTGATGGCGCTTAGTGGAGGTGCTATAGGGACGAATGGAGCAGGGAGACTGACAACAGGCCCTCATTTGCACTTTGAAGTATTGAAAGACGGGAGACATGTGGATCCGAGAGATTATTTGGAAAAGGAGTAGGATCTAGAAGATCTAAAGGAATTAGAGGAACTTTTTTTTTCGTTATTTTGAGAACCTGAAGAATCTTGGCCACGATAAGCAAAACTCAAATAATAGTGAGCACTTAACTTTATGAAGTCATCACTTGCAATGAGAAAGGAAAGTGCTGGTGTGCTTTGAGTTCCTGACCGTAATGAGATTGCTAGGCTATCGATGGTAATGTACTGACTCTTCTTGTTTGCAAAAATACATAAAATGAGCTATAATATTATGATTATACCGTTTATTTTGTTGTATGAATCCAGGAGAAGAAATATCTCAACATGATGATGAGCAGGAAGAATTGCTTCCACAGTTTGATCATCAAGAAGACCCTTCAGATGAAGATCTGGTAGAAATGGAAATCGATCAAGATGGATTAGATGCTGTTTTTGATGCTGAAGAAGGCGATGGGATTGTTTTTAGCTTCGAAGGAGATTTTGACGAAGACGACCTGGAATAATTTGGCTATCCGAGTAAGGAGTTGATTAGTGCCATTCTTACAAAGAGGCTATTTGTGACGGCCTCGAAGTACTTTGCTTGTGGCATTTCATCGACTTCTTCGAGGTATGTGTTGATTCTTGGGAGTGGATCGAGAAGGATGAGTTTCTCTTTTCCTTTTTCTAGCATTTGCTTGCTGATGATGAATTGTTTCCCGATTTCCTTGGCACGTTCTTTGTCTTCGAAGTACTCGTGTCGGATGCGGTTTACCTCTAGAGCATCGAGGTCGGTGATGACTTCATCGAGTGATTCGACGATCTTGTAGTCTTTTCCTTTGGATTTGAGGTAGCTTTTTACATCAATTCTCATTTGAACTTCTGGCGGTGCAATGAAAATCAGTTTGCAATCGAATTCAGCGAGCATTTTTGCCATTCCTCGCAAGACCCTGCTGTTGCAGCAGTCTCCCATCAGACCGATAGTGAGTCCGTCGAGTTTTCCGTGTTCTTTCCATATGGTATAGAGGTCGAGGAGGTTTTGAGTTGGGTGGTCTCCGGTACCATCTCCAGCATTGATAACTGGAGTCGAAATATGGGTGGAAAAAATATTTACTTGGCCTTTCTTTGGGACTCTCATGGCGATGATATCTGCGTAGCTGTCGATCATACGTCCAGT
Organism: Candidatus Altimarinota bacterium; assembly: GCA_029233985.1. Taxonomy (GTDB): domain Bacteria; phylum Patescibacteriota; class Gracilibacteria; order JAUYGZ01; family JAUYGZ01; genus JARGOK01. The sequence continues at coordinate 168,907 of JARGOK010000002.1, read as the reverse complement.
ATCTTCTAAAGACTCTCCTTTATTGAGAGAAGAGCTTTCGCTATTGGGTATGGAGATGACTTGTCCTCCGAGTTTTAGCATCGAAGTCTCGAAGCTGAGTCTCGTTCGTGTTGAAGGTTCGAGGAATACTGTGGCGAGGATTTTCCCTTTCATGGTTTGTGGTATTTCCTTGCTGTCTTGAAGTTTTTTAGCTGCATTAAATATCTCGAGGAGTTGTTCTCGAGTAAATTGGTCTGAAGACAAGATGTGTTGCATAGGGTGAATTATGTTCTTGTGAATTATACGTGATATTTGTATGGAATGGAAGAGTGGGGTGAGGAATATGAGATGAAAGGCACAACCCGTAAGCCCTTTTCAGTCACAGGCTAATCCGTCTCTGGAGGAAAAAGGGGAACCGAACAGTTGATCCTATAAGTTTGTTGATTGCATAGAGGGTATCGCCATTTTTAAGGGGGCGGCGATCATGCTTTCCTTGCGTCCACCACTTGAATATTTAAGCTTACATTTCCTCGAAATTCATTTCTGGAAAGTTTGCAGGCAATATCGATTTGTTCCCATTGTTTTAGAAGTTCTTCGTGTTCTGCTTGTCCGAAGGCAATGCAACGGAATTCTTGGGTTCCTTTTCGAATGGTTAGGCTGAGATGGGTTTGGTCTTCACCAACGGGTTTGGTGTGGATGACCTCAACATTCCTCAAAAGAAACTGTGGTTTTGGGTTTCCCATGCCGAATGGTTCGAATTGTTCGATGACACCGATGGTGTCGAGGTTGAGTTCAGATTCGTTGAGTTGGGTTTCGAGATAAAGTGTAGGGGTGATAGGGTTTTCCTTGAGGAATTGTCCAATATCTGCCGTGAGTTTTTCTTTCATGATCTCGAGGTTTTCAGGAGCGATAGAAAATCCAGCGGCAGCGGCGTGTCCTCCGTATTTGATAAAGAGTTCATCGTGTTTTTGCAGTACTTCGACAATGTTTATTCCACTAATTGATCTGCAACTGGCGGTATAGTGTTCGCCAGATTTGGTAAGACAAATGGCTGGTTTATGAAATTTTTTGCAGAGTTCTCCGGCTAAAAGCCCGTTGATACCGGAAGGCCATGTTTCACTCCAAAAAATATGAAGAGAGTCGTCTGGGTTTACTTGGTTTATAACGTCTTGAAGATGGTTTTTGAGGATAGATCGTCGTTCTTCATTTATTTCTGAAAGTTCGAGTGCTTTTTTTTCTGCAGCTTCACTATTTCCTATCATCATATCTAGTGCTGCTGTTGGCTCGTTGATTCTCCCTGCTGCATTTATACTGGGGGCAACCCAAAATCCTATCCCTTCACTGGTGATACGTTTTCCTCCGAGTTTGCTTTCTACCAGTTTTTTCAAACCACGATGTTGGCACTGCTCAAATTGCTTTAGGCCTTTTTTTACGATAAGCCTGTTTTCCCCACGGAGTGGCATACAGTCTGCGATAGTTGCCATAGCAGCCATATCGAGATATATATCGAGTTCATTTGGGTCTTTTCCTACATGTTCGAAAAGAGCTTGCATGGCTTTAAACCCTACTACCGCTCCGCAAACTTTTGCTTCGGGGTAGTTGCAGTCTTCTTGTTGTGGATTGAGTATTGCGTAGGCATTTGGGATTTCGAGTGGGATATCGTGATGATCGGTAATGATGACATGAATACCCAAAGATTCGGCATGGGCAATTTCTGCAACATTTGATATCCCACAATCGACAGTAATAATTACTTTTACCTGGTTTTTATAGCACTCGTCGATAAATTTTGTATTGAGTCCATACCCGTCTCTATCGCGGTGAGGAAGGCGTATTGACACCTCATTGGTGAGTTTTTTGAGAGAAAGATAGATAATTGTGGCGCCTGTGACACCATCTACGTCGTAGTCTCCAAAAACCATGATACGTTCTTTCGATTGGATCGCTTGCTCTAGTCTTTTTACTGCAGTATCTATATTTTTTAGCAGCCAAGGGGAATGAAGTTCCGTGAGTTCTTCATCGAGCTTGAGTTTGCGGTGCTGTGTTATTCGTTCTATTAGTGGAAGTTTTGTGTTTGGCGAGCTCACTTGCCATACTTTCCCTGTAAGAGTTTTGGGAGTTTTTTTCATGGTTTTTTCGTCTTCATAGTGTTCAGATGGAGCATTCATTGTGGAATATGTGTTACTTCTTATTTTTCCTTGTATATATTTCTCTTGAGAATTCAAAGTATCACTTTTGAAAATACGAGACGAAGTGCTCTAGTTGAATATATTTAAAATTATTTTTAAATATGTTTAACACCCACACCCTGGAAGGTGTAAGTGTTAAAACTTTTAATGCATGATTATTACTAATTTACTGCCACCCTTGTCGGATGGCTTATGTTTATATTTGGAAAGCCACGGCCAGATGCCGTCGTCCCTCCAAATGTAAAGCTGATCAGTTTTGAGATTCCGTTGATACCAGATGGGATCTCCGTGTAGTTCACGAAGACAAAATATGTCTTCGTTTCATTTCTAGACATGGATATACTTGTCGGTATATCCGCATTCAGAAATTGGAATCGTTTTACATTGTCCGCAAACCCTCCGTTTTGTGCAACTAAATCAGCTGAGCCGATTATGGTGTTTGTTTGATCTCGAAGCTCAATAAATGGAGCTTCAATACCCGGTGTTTTTTCAAGTCCCTGGAAAAAAGTGTTTATGTGTAGAGATTCATGGGCAGTGATCGTGATCTTTCCCATGTCCAAAATGCTGGCAGAGAGCAAGTCACTGCTGAGCATTTCTACTCTTGTAGACAATACCGGGTTTGATACTAGTGTTGGACCGACTATAAACCTCTTGCTTGGCAAGTCTTCGAGGGAAGAACCCTCAAATGATCTTCCTACAACATTCACAAGTGAGATAAGCAAAGTTGAGTCCTTTGGTGCGTTCATGATCTGAAGGAACAAACGAAATCTATGAACGTTACCTTGAAATGTGACGAAATCGTTGTCCGTCACTATTTTTAAAGTTCCATTTCCATTAGTTAGTATACCATTCCGGTTGATATCAAACTGACGCCCGAGAGCGTCTTCTTCCTTGAGGAAGGCCTGACTGACGATGAGTCCGCCGGTTGTTTCAACTTTAAAATGAAATTCACTGGTTATGAGGTCTTTTAGACCTCTTAACTCGAAAGTGAATGCTTCTACAAATCCTGATGAAGGTTCTGTTTGGCTTCCAGGAGTGCCTATAACGGCACTGTATACAGTTGAAGCAGCAATGCTGCTAGGAGTTTCGCTCTGATTTGAGATGTACGTATCTCCCTCTCTGTCAGCGCAAGCTGATAGAGAACATGAGATGATCAAAACCGAAAGAACGGCAAGTGGGCGCTGGGACATGATGTCCCTTTCTATCCGGCTTTCGCCGAAAAAAACTAAGTAAAAAAAGTAGAAGAAGCGACAGATGTAGGGAGAGTTTTTTTCCTCACATCTGTCGCTTCTTTGTTTCATGCATGTAAAAGTTCGGCTCTTTGGAATTCCAAAGAGTGTGCATCTTATCACTATTCTTTATATTGTCAATTTTTTGTGACACGATCTTGCACACTATTTAATACGGAAAATGAGAAGAAATGTTACGTTGGTGATCAGATTTCTACGCTTCACAAAAAAAACCAACTCATCTCCTTGTATGTTTACTCGCAATGATGCTTCTACTTGGATTTTTGGTCAATTGCTTCATTCGCTAGTTGATCCGCATGTTTGTTCTTTTCTCTAGGTATATGATGGAAAGTAGTCATGGGGTGTTTTGCAACGAAAGAGCGAATACTGTCTACAAATGGTTGGAGTTCGAGTTTTTTGACTTTCCATTTTCCGGTGACTTGGTTTACAACCAGCATCGAGTCGAGGTAGCAGGTGATGGACCGTGTTTTCATTTTGTCGGCTTCTTCGAGACCTAAAATGATGGCTTTGTATTCAGCTTGGTTGTTGGTAGTTTTCCCGATGTATTTGCGGAGTTTTTTTATGATTTTTCCATTTTTGTCAGTAATAAGTGCCCCACATCCAGCGTCTCCAGGGTTTCCTCTGCAGGCTCCGTCTGAGAAGATGAGGATATCTTGTTCTTTTTGAGTTGCTTTTCCTTTGTGTTTTGTTTGAGATTTTTTTCGCGGTACTCTTTTTTTCTCTGTTATTGCTGATGTTTTTAAAGCTATTTTCTCAGTAGTTGATTTTGTTGTCTTGGTAGATTTTGTTGTTTTTGTTGCTGATTCTTTTGTTGCTTTAGTGGATTTTTTCTTTTTTTTCTTTCCAGGTAGTTCTATTCCTGCTTTTTCTGCGAGCTCACGCCATTTTTTATGTGCAGCTGTTACTTGGTCATTGAGGGCTATGGTGGCGTTGGCTTTTGCTTTGAGGACATAAGAGATCCGGTATGAGTTTCCTTTTACACCTGCGATGTACCCTAAAAGAAGTCGTTTGTTGTATTTTTTTGCAATATCTATGGAGTGGATGAGGTCACCATCACCAGAGATGAGAAGTCCAACATCGTATTCGTCTTCCGCTGCTCCTATGGCAATATCGAGTGCAATTTGTACGTCTACTCCTTTTTCTGATTTTTTTTCGTTGAAATACCCAAGCCATGTGTCGATATTGGCACGTTTCATGTTTCGGATGAGTTTTCCTTGTGCAGAGACAATTTCTTTTTCGAACTGAGGATGCGTGACTTTTCCGATATAATAGGTTGTTTTTATCACTCGATAGTCTCGTTCGAGTTCGCTCAAAAAGGTCGGCCAATGAAGATGGTCGTCTTTTATAAAGGCCTTGAGTCCATGACGGAAATTGTTTCCATCGATGAAGATAGCGAGGCGTTTTTTGGATTTGGTGTTTCGTCGGGTAGGTTTTTTCTTCGAAGGCATTTTTTTCTTCGTTGTCATACTTGGTGATGTAAAAAAAAAGGAGCAGGGTACTCATCCGAAGATGAACCCTACCACTCCTGGAGATACTTTTATCCTATACTTTTCTTTTCCAGAGTGAAATAGAAAATGCTGAAGAACTGGTGTTTTATTGTGAAATGGTGGTAGAACAAGTATCAACCCAAATGTAGAATGAGAAAAAAGCCACTAGAGGGTAATGGCTTGTTTTCTGATTTTTCATCTAGAGGTACTCGTCCCAAGACTTTACAGTCAAGTCTTCAAGTGTGTATTTAGCAAGAGTTTCAATCAGTAGTTCAGCAATTTGTTTGTTTGTGATCAATGGGATATTTGCGTCGGTGCTAGCTCTTCTAATGAGGTATCCATCTGTAATCTCTTCAGCTTTGTAGCTGCTCGGGATATTGATAACCATATCAAGTTTTTTTCCTTGGAGATACTCACCAATGTGTGGAGACTCTTTCGTTTGGATTTTGTTAAGCATTTTGGATTTCACACCGTGTTCTTTTAGACTCTTGTGAGTTCCTTCAGTTGCAAAGATTTTGTACCCCATTTTTGTGAGTTCGCGTATTGGTTCGATCAGATCTATTTTGTCTCGTTCTGGACCAATAGTCACCAAGATGTTTTTCTTTGGGATTCTAAATCCTACAGAGAGGAGAGATTTGAGGAGAGTTTCGTGAAGATCGTCTCCAAAAGTAGCAACTTCTCCTGTGGAAGCCATCTCGACACCGAGAGTCGGGTCTGCACCTTTGAGTCGAGTAAAAGAAAATTGAGCTGCTTTGATACCAATATGGTCAAGCTCGAGTGTTTTGTAAGGTATTTTTTTGATGGTTTTCATTTTCGGGTGGTCGAGCATAGCGTAAGTCGCGATCTCTATGAAATTGTAGCCGGTGACTTTCGAAGAAAAGGGGAATGAACGACTTGCTCTGAGATTGCATTCGATCACTTTTACTTCATTATTTTTCGCTAAAAATTGGATGTTGAATGGTCCGCTGATTTTGAGTTCTGCAGCGATGGCTTTGGTGATATTTTTGATTCTTTTGATGGTTTCGAGATAAAGACGTTGAGGTGGAAGGACAATGGTAGCATCACCAGAATGGACCCCAGCATTTTCGATGTGTTCGGCAACGGCATAAATGACGAGCTGACCTTCGTGGGCAACAGCATCGATCTCGATTTCTTTAGCATTTTTTTCGAACTTTGATATCACGACAGGAGCATCTTTTGAGATTTCTGTTGCTTGGCTGAGGAAACCTTCGAGAGTTTTGCTATCGTAAGCCACACTCATCGCCGCTCCTGAAAGAACATAGCTCGGTCGGACCAATACTGGGAAGCCTACTTCATTTGCAAAGGCAACTGCTTCGTTGAGTTTTTTTGCTTCTGTCCACTGAGGTTGGTCTATTTTGAGTTTGTCGAGCAGCGCAGAAAATTTGTGTCGGTCTTCACATTTGTCTATGGAGTCAATGGCTGTACCAAGAACTTTTACTTTGTGTTTTTTTAGTTTGAGAGCGAGGTTGTTTGGTATTTGACCTCCGGTAGAGATAATAATCCCTTCAGGTTTTTCTGTGTGATAAATATCCAGAATTCTTTCGAGTGTCAGTTCTTCGAAATAGAGTTTGTCACAGTTATCAAAATCAGTAGAAACTGTTTCAGGATTGCAATTGATCATAATAGTTTCGTAGCCTTCTTTTTCTAGTGTTTGGATTACATTGATACAAGACCAATCAAACTCTACAGAAGACCCGATACAATACGGTCCACTTCCGATCACCATGACTTTCTTTTTCTTGCTTGGTTCTACATCGTTTTCAGATCCGTGGTAGGTCGAGTAGAGGTAATTTGTTTCGGCTGGGAACTCTGCAGCAAGGGTGTCAATTTGTTTGACTACTGGCTGGATATGTTTTTTCTTGCGGTAGTTTCGAATATCGATGAATTTGAGTTTGAGAAGACGAGCGAGTTGATCATCAGAAAATCCGTATTTTTTTGCTGTTAGAAGTGAGTTTGCAGCGAGATCAGTCAGGTTTTTTACTGATGATGATATTTCAACTTTGTTTTCTTTGAGTTCTTTTTTTACAACATCGATATTTTCGAGTTTATTGAGAAACCAGAGATCTATTCCAGTGAGTTCGTGGATTTCTTCTATGGTCCATCCTTTGTCCAGAGCTGAAGCAATGGCAAAGACCCGGTTTGGTGTAGGGACTTCGAGAGCTTTAGCTACATTTTTGACATCAAACCCTTTGCTAGAAAAGCCTTCGGCTCCGATATTGAGCATCCGAAGTCCTTTTTGAAAGGCTTCTTCGAATGATCGTCCTATGGCCATTATTTCTCCTACAGACTTCATTTCTGTAGATATTTCTTTTGAGACTTTTCTGAATTTACCCAGATCCCAACGTGGCATTTTTACCGTGACATAGTCCAGTGCTGGTTCAAAGAATGCAGATGTTGTTTTTGTAATGGAGTTCTTGAGTTCTGGTAGTGTTTTTCCGAGTCCGAGTTTTGCGGCAATATATGCTAGTGGATACCCAGTTGCTTTCGATGCAAGTGCAGAAGACCGTGAAAGCCTGGCGTTTACTTCGATAATCCGGTATTCGTCGCTAAATGGGTCGAGGGCAAACTGAATATTACATTCTCCGACGATCCCGAGGTTTTGAATGGTTTTGATACTGACCATACGGAGCATATGGTACTCGTGGTTGTTGAGTGTTTGAGATGGAGCGACTACAATTGATTCTCCAGTATGGATTCCTAGAGGGTCAAAGTTTTCCATATTACAGACAGTAATACAGTTGTTGTCTTTATCTCGGACTACTTCGTATTCGATTTCTTTCCATCCTCTGAGATCTTCTTCGATGAGAACTTGTGGACTCATCACGAACGCAATTTCGGTAAGTTTTCGAAGTTCTTTTTCATTTTCTGCAAACCCACTTCCTTTTCCACCCAGTGCAAATGCTGCTCGACAAATGACGGGGTACTGGATTTCTTTTGCAGCTTTTAGACTGGCTTCAACCGTTTTACAGGCAATAGACCGTGGAGTGTACAGTCCAAGTTTTCGAAGAAATTCTGCAAACTTTTCACGGTCTTCACTGAGCTCTATAGACTTGGTGGGTGTTCCCAAGACTTGTACTTTATGTTTTTTTAGGATTCCCATTTTCTCTAGTTCTAGTCCGCAATTTAGTGCTGTTTGTCCACCAAAAGAAAGCATGATCCCCTCGGGTTTTTCTTTTTTGATAATTTGTTCTACAAAAAAAGGCGTGATCGGAAGGAAGTATACCTTGTCCGCCATGCCTTTGGAGGTCTGATTGGTTGCAATATTGGGATTGATGAGAATGATCTCTATATTCTCTTCTTTGAGGGCCTTTATCGCTTGAGATCCAGAATAATCGAATTCACCTGCTTCCCCAATTTTTAGGGCTCCTGATCCGAGTAGCAATACTTTTTTTAGTTTCATTCTCGTAGAGAGTTAGTTTTTATCTCAGTGATAGTAGCAGATTTTTTTTGAAGATCAAAAGGTTGCTCTAGGCAGCAATGTTTTCTTTTAGCATAGCACCATTTTCCCAGTTTTCTTGAAGAACTGTGAGAATAAGATGAGCAATTTTTCCCTTGCGATCGTGAGAACATCTTTTTAGTAGTTCGTCTTGTACGCTGTAGTGGCTTCTTGCAGTATTGATTTTTCTACTCCCTCTGCGTTGTTGGCGAAACCAGAATGGTTCGTGTTGTCGGTATGGTCTGGGTTCAGTCATTGCGTCAAATATATCTATTTCTTCACTTATGATGACGTGAAGTGGGAGGTATTCGTGCGCGTAGGGGAGTGTGATGGGTTGTTGTGTGTCTGTGATTTGGAGGAAGTAGTTTTCTCTATCAGCTTCTTTGTCTTCTTTTTTATCCCAAAACGCAATGGCTTGAGTGGGGAGACTGAGAGTGTCATCTCGATAAGGGTCTGCTCCCCAATAGCTGGGAGCATGATGAAAAAGAGCGATTTGTCGTATAATAGGATCAAAAATACTGAGTTCGTCTAAGATTTTTCTCACTGCTGTGTGTCTCATGGTAGTGAGTTTTTCTTCATGTGTGAGTTTTCGTGGTGCGTTTATCAGATCGATTATTTCTTGTTGTAGTTTCCCAATATCATGCAGATGTAATCCGAGCTTTATTTTTTCTATTGTTTTTGGTTCAGAGATTCTTGATAATTCTGTTTTTCTGAAGGGTTGGTCGGAATACTCTTCTTCAAGTATGCTCTGCATTTGTGTTTTGAATGTTTCAGCATTCAAAAGAAACTCTGCATATTTCCCAACTTTATCGAGATGCTTGCCTGTTTTTTGATCTCTTTCAGCAAAAAGTTGTTGGATCATTTTTCGGATTGCGTCGAAGTATACGAGACTTTGTTTTTCTTTTTCTGTTTTCAAAAGAGGTACATCTGGGATATAAATGACATCTTGTTCTTCACATACTGATTTGATATTCAACTCAATATCTTTTTCGACAACGATACGCGGCGAAAAATTGCTATGACTTTGTGGTCGACGAATTTTTTGAGTAATATTTGGGTCTGGTGAAGAAGGAGGAGTTTTCATCGAAAAATTTTCACAAATAAGCTGTTACCTATTGCATCATTTTTTTAGAATTCTGTGAAGTTTTTCTAAGTGTCAGAATAGATGAACAATGTCGTGGTAGAAGCTTTTTTAAATTTTTGTTCATTTTTGCTTCTGTTCGCAATACTTTATTATTGTTTTAGTATGTGAATATTGTTGATGGTTTTATCAATGATACTGTTTTTAGTGCGTGAGTTGTTTATTGACAATCTGTGTTTATTTTGTATAATGTCATCTGTTAAATTTTTTATGAAAAGACCACCCAAGGAAGAACATTTCGATACTCCCGAGAGTCATTTTTTAGATCATTCATATTATCAAGAGAGAGATAAACTGATGAATTTCTTTTATGAGCATGAAACACTTATTCGTAGTGTGATAAAGAAATACTGTTTAGACGAACATGAAAGAGATGATATATTTCAGTTTTTTCTGCTAAACCAGCTGAAGTGTTTTGACAATAACCCTCGTAAATGTATAAAAAAAATGGTTTTTGAAGTCCCATTTTTGCGTAGCTTGGTTTACAAGGCAACGATGAGTTTTTTTAGGGAAAAAAATGGGAGATCAGGATCAGCCAAGAATGCATTTAGTAAGCTGAAATATAGAAATATAGATGACTACAGGTTGAGTGAGTATATTGTTGATTCACGTTTTCGATATGACAAGTTATTTGATACTCTGAGCTTCAGAGCACAAAATGTTTATAATAATTTAACTCCTCAAAATAGACGATATGTTGATATGTATTGTCGTGAAGGATATCTACTCAGTGAAATAGGAACACTCAATAACGTGACAGAACCCAGAGTTTGTCAGGTTATTAATGAGTTTAGACAGAAACTGATTTTCGCTTTTTTTGGTGAAAACTGTCTTTCACATAGAAAGTTCACAAATCGTCAGTTGTATGAGGTGCTTTTTGAAGACTAAGATGTTCATTCCATCATTTCTTCCATTTTTGTTACTCTTTCGTTGCTGATATCGTACTCGAATGTCATGGTTGGGATTTTTCGGAGATTGACAATGTTTTTGATGCGTGTTTTCCATTTGGCTACATTGCTATTTAAGAGCTTTACTAGGTCACGACCGTGCTTCATGGTACTGACAAAAATCTTCGCTTGTTCGAGACCTCTGGTGACTACAACATCTGTGATGGTGATGAGTCCATAGCGTTCGTACTGTAGTTCTTCTTGGAAAGACTGGCTGAGAGCTTTTCGAAGTTCTTTGCCGACTTGTTCGTTTCGATAAGAGATGGGAAGGGGATTAGGAATAGTGAGTTTTTTGGATATGCTATAATTTCGAGGTCACTATTATATCAGAAATATGGAAGAATTTCAGGCTCATAATCCGTCTCGATGGTCCGTAGTCATTGTTTTTATGGTTATTTTTGGATTGATTGGTGGGATTTTTTATTGGGCTTTTTTTCTTAATATTGGTTCTGTAGTGGTGAGTGCCTCTCGAGACTTTCAGCTTTTGGTAGATGATGATGTATTGGAATGTCCTCTGAGGTGTCAGATTGAATTACCTGTCGGGAGTCATCAATTTGTTGCGAGTGTGGAAGGGTATTACAATGAAACTTTTAAAAGGACGATTGTTATTGGTGATCGTCTTGAGGTGGAGCTTGATTTTCATCTGATTCCATATTTGAAAGATGAAGTTGATTTTCCTGAGACTGAAGAAGAGGATGAATATATTCTAAAAGCATCTTCTATTGGCAAGGATTTAGTTCGAATATCTAGTGGTGAGCGTCTTGTTTCTTTTGAGTCTTTAAAAAATCCTGTTCTTGATGCTGGAGGAAATATTGTTTCGGTCGTGGATGAAGAGAGATTGTTTTTGGTGAATGTTGAAAACAAGAGAAGGAGACGATTGTTTGATGATTCTGTACTGGTACAACAAGCACTGGTAAGTGATGGAGGTGAGCGAGTACTCTTACATGTGGTGGTAGACCAGCAGTCTCAGATGTGGGTATGGGAGCCGAGTGTGGATGCACTGACGCCACTGAGTGAATATGAAAAAATGGATCGAGTAGTGTGGTTTCCAGGTGAAGATTACAAGCTTTTGATGGTCGTAGATGATGTAGAGCTCTACAAAGATGGAGGATTATTAGATGATCTTGTAGCAAGTGTTTCAGGACCTGAGCCTGTTGTTGGGTTGATATCTTTTAATCTCGATACTTTGGAAGCTGAAATCTTAAATGAATTTGAAATAGGTGCGCCGACACGGATAATTCGTCTTTCTGACGGTGTTTTTCTCGAGTATAGTGCCTCCGAATACCAGGAATTGGTGGTTCGTGAATAATTTTTTGTTTGAGAATGTATGTCTGAAGTACGCTTGAAAAATGTGGATAAAATGAAAGAGATTGATGAATTGGTTCAGAGGAATTTACAGGGTATTTCTCAGAATTTTCTTGATGCTCAAAATGTTGTGGATTCTATGGAAGAGTCTTATGGACGTTTGTTGACCTCAGCTCAGGTTAGTTATGTTCAGATTCCTTTGATTTATACAGATGTAAGAGACTGTGTTCAATTGCTTATTGATGCTTGTGATCCTGAAAAACATGTTTCTCAATCATCAACGGCCATCAATTTTTCGGGAATCAAACTAGTTCGTAAAATTGTGCTGGAGCATATCCTTGGAGATGAACAGCTTTTAGGTCAGAAAGGAGCGGTATTTGTTCGTGAATTTAATCCATTGCTCGAGAAGTGTTACCCTTCTATAAAATGGGCTAGTTCTGAAACTAAGCAGCTAAAAATACTGATGGAGGATGTTCAAACGATGTCTGAAGAAACTCATGAGTATTTTCTTGAGTTAAGAGCAGCTTTATCTCATCGTGAAGTAGACCTTTTGTTTCTTCAGAGAGGGGATTTATGGTTGGAAGGTGGTGCGCAGTTGCTAAAAAAACTGTTTCGCAGAAAACTTCTTTTAGAAAAAAAGAAAACTAATCGCGAGTAAATTCAAGTTCGTGTTTTCCGATAATGAGGGTGCATCCATCTTGTGCTCCTTGTTTTTTGAGTTCTTTGGCAATTCCCATCTTGAAGAGAACATCGTCGACTCTCATCATAGCTTCTGGATTGTTGACGTCGGTCATATTGACTATTTGCTCGATTCGTTGACCTGATATCTTGAAGGTTTCTTCGGCTACTTTTTCGATGGAGAAGTATTTTGGATTGTCGAGATGCGGACGATAGATGACTGGTGCATCTGGATCTTCCATAGCTTCTGGCGACTTTGGGTCGAGAAGAACTTCTTTTGGCAGTTTGTTGAGTTCTCCGGAGAGAAAGTATTTGAGTTCTTGTATGTTTGCAGTGGTTGCGGCAGAGATAGACTTGTCAAAAAATATGAACCGCTTGTCTTTTTTGGTTTCTTTTTTTAGATGTTCGATGAGATCTTTGGCGAGTTCTTCGTCGATTTGATCAGACTTATTAATAACGACCAGTTGTTGTTTGGTCGCTAATTCCGGAGAAAAAGCTTCTAGCTCTGCATTTATCATGACAAAATTATTGATGACAGATTGCCATATTGCATCAGGTTTTTTTTCAAGTGTGGATAAATCTGGTTGGATAGGATCGATGAGATGAACGAGTAATCGACATCGTTGGATATGCTTTAGGAATTTTATACCGAGCCCTTTTCCTTCATGGGCATTCTCGATAAGTCCTGGGATATCAGCGACGACAAATGATTCTCCTTCGGCAATTTTCACCACACCGAGATTTGGTTTGAGTGTCGTAAAATGGTAATCAGCAATTTTTGGTTTGGCATTGGAAATCACAGAGATTAGTGTGGATTTTCCAGCAGAAGGGATTCCAATAATTCCAATATCAGCTACGAGCTTGAGTTCTAGTTCGACTTCGATTTGTTCTCCGTCTTCACCGAGTTCGGCAAATTTAGGCGCTTGGCGGACTGAACTCACAAAGTGTGCATTTCCGTACCCACCTCTTCCTCCTTTGCAAATAAGCAGGCTTTTCCCTGGAGTTGAGAGATCTGCGATGACTTTTTTTTCAATGATCTCTTCATCTGTGTTTCGAATAATTTCTCGAACAATAGTTCCAAGTGGGACTTCAAGGACCATATCTTCACCATTTTTTCCGTACTTATTTTGTCCGAGGCCCATCATTCCTGCATCTGCTGTGAATTTTTTGTAGGTATGAAGATCAATTAGACTGTTGAGAGCCGTGTTGACCTTTAAGATCATATCTCCTCCTTTTCCTCCATTACCACCGTTTGGTCCACCTTTTGCGATGAATTTTTCACGGAGAAAGGCAATACATCCTTTTCCTCCACTTCCTGCAGTGAGGACGAGCTGTGTTTGATCGCAGAACATGTGAAATATTAGTTTTAGGCGTTTTATTGTACCATGGTTTGATATAAATACCGCACTAATGTTCTGAAGACATGCTATGACTACATTTTTTTTGCAGGAATATTAATGCAAATGATTTCGCATTGTTAAGTTGAATCCATGTTTTTTTTGTTGGAGCTAATACTCTCTGATTTCAGTTCTGAAATACGGATTTAGAAAGACGGACTGGAAGAGTATTTTTCCTTGATGTCTTTTTTGAGAGTGCTATTCTTTTTACAACTTATTGATCATATGAATGCATCATTCGTCATCCTCGTGAACGTCGTGGGAATCCCTCTGAATTAGGGTTGTGCTTTCATATAAAGTGAAGATACAAGCCCTGATATAGGGTTTTTTTTTTGTCGCTGCGCTCGCCCGATCCGAATCAACGAATGATATTCGAATCTACTAATATTCACATTAATTCTTTACTGATATGGCTAAAAAGAACACATATACAGGTTCGCTAACGGGCTCTCATGTCATGGCTATGAGCCTGATGATGGAAGGAGTCACGGATCTGTTTGGATACCCTGGTGGTGCTATTATGCCGTTTTATGATGTGATGAAGGATTTTCCGGATCTGAATCATGTTTTGGTAAGGAATGAACAAGGTGCTGCTTTAGCGGCTATTGGGTATTCTCGAGTGACTGGTCATGAAAAACTGGGAGTGTGTGTGGCTACTTCTGGCCCTGGTGCGACAAATTTGGTGACGGGAATCTTTGATGCATATATGGACTCGATGCCGATTATAGCTATTACTGGACAAGTGCCGACTCAAGTGGCGGGGACGGATGCATTTCAGGAAGCCGATGTGATCGGTATTACTCAGCCAATTACAAAGCAGAGCTACTATATTACTGATGCGAAAGATATTGCAGCTACTGTAAAAGAGGCTTTTCATATCGCTCGAAGCGGTCGCCCTGGTCCAGTACTGATTGATTTCCCAAAGGATATTCAAAACCAAGTGGTTGAAGAATTTGTCTACCCAGAGAAAACTGACGTGAAGGGGTACCGACCAAAGGTGATGGGGAATAAGCGAATGATTCAGCAGGCGGCTCAATGGCTAGAAAAAGCTGAGCGTCCATTGATCTTGGCTGGGCATGGAGTGTTGATTGCTAATGCGATGCCTGATTTGATTGAACTGGCTGAAAAGATGAATATTCCTGTGGTGACGACTCTTCATGGTTTGGGATGTTTTCCTGAAAATCATCCACAATCGATGGGAATGCTGGGAATGCATGGTTTTGCGCATTGTAATTTTGCAGTCCAGGAGTGTGACGTGTTGTTTGGGATTGGTCTTCGTTTCGATGACCGGATTATCGGAAAGGCTGATGATTTTGCGCCAAAAGCGAGCATTATTCATGTGGATATTGATCCGGCAGAGATTGGAAAGAATGTACACACAGAATTGCCAATTGTGGGAGATGCCAGGAATGTTTTAAAAGAGATGAATGGGATTGTTGAGCAAGGAGAATATAACGAATGGTTGAAGCAGATTGAGGAATGGAAGCAAGAGTACCCAGTGCCTCAGTCAATAATTCAAAAAAAGAAGGAAGAGGGTGGAGGAATGAAGTTGAGTATGAGAGATGTTGTGAGAGAATTGTATAAACAGACTGAAGGGCAGGCGGTTATTGCTTCGGATGTGGGTCAGCATCAGATGATAACAGCTCAAGAGTATTTGTTTCAGAATCCGCATTCTCATCTGACTTCTGGTGGGTCTGGGACAATGGGCTATGCATTGCCGGCTGCTATGGGTGCTAAAGTGGCTTATCCGGAAAAAGAAGTGTGGGCGATCATTGGCGATGGGAGTTTTCAAATGAATATGCAAGAGTTGGTGACTTTAGCTCAGGATGGGATTGCGGTGAAGATAGCTGTGCTAAATAATTCATTCTTGGGGATGGTCCGACAGTGGCAAGAGCTTTTTTTTGATAAAAATTATGCTTCTACACCGATGTTTAATCCAGATTTTGTGAAGCTTGCTGAGGCTTGCGGAATAAAAGCGATGAAAGCTGAGACAAATGGAGATATGAAATCCGTGATTGAACGTATGAGACAAGAAACTGGTCCAGTGCTCTGCGAGTTTGTTGTTCAAAAAGAAGAAAATGTGTTTCCGATGGTACCAAGTGGAAAAAGCTTGTCTGACACGATTACTTGCTCAGATGGTACTCATAAAATATCCTGAAGCTTTTATAAAAAATTCTTTCTCACACTTAATTTTTCTTTATGTCTGTCATAAAAAACCAAGTTCATTCGCTCTACACTCAGGTCAAATCTACTGAGATAAAAACAGAACATGTGGTGGTAGCCATTGTCCAAGAAACCCCATTGGTATTTAGTCGTATTACCGGTCTTTTTCGTCGACGAGGTTTTCATTTGAAGAGTTTGACTATCGGTGCTTGTGAGCAAAGCGGATACAGTCGCATGACGATAGTGATCGATGGAACCAAGACGGATACTGAGCAAGTGATCAAACAGCTCTACAAGGTGATAGAGGTGATCAAGGTAAGTGATATTAGTTTTGATCAGACTGTCCAGAGAGAACTCGCATTGGTGAAAATCTATGCCACCAAAGCCAGTCGTTCAGAGATCATGCAGATTGTTGATATTTTTCGAGGGAATATTGTGGATGTGGGACATGATTCGCTAATGGTGGAAATCACTGGGGACTCGTCAAAGGTGGATTCTTTTTTGGATTTAATACGTGGATTTGGGATTAAAGAATTGGCTCGTACAGGTTTGACGGCTATGAATAGGGGAGCGAGCGGGCAAGTGAATTGATGTAAAATATAGCACTTGAAAAAAATGAAATACAAAATAATAAAACTTGTAAAGCGGTCTTGCGTTCTTTGAATCCAGGATTACAATAGGTGTGCATATTTTCTTCTTATTCTATGAAAGCAATTGTCGTCAATGAAGTGACTTTTTATCTCTCAAATCATGCTGGAGCCTTGGCTGATGTTACAAAGCTCTTGGCTGATGCTGGTGTGAGTATTCGAGGATTGTTGGTGAGTGAGGGCTTTGGGAAAAGTGTAGTGCGTGTGGTCGTTGAGCAGGAAGATAAGGCGCTGAATGTATTAGCTGGAGCAGGCATTGATGATGTGAGTAGGGACCATATATTAGAGGTGACTGTTGCGAGTAAGGCTGGGGTGATTGCTGATCTCTCTGCTCGACTTTCTAAAGAAAACATCAATATTGAGAATATTTATGTGACGGAAAGCACTGCTCAAGAAACCTTGTGTTATGTCAGTGTAAGTGAAGAACAAGTGGATGAGGCGGTGAGGGTGTTGGGAGAGTAGTGGTGAGAAACGTGAGAGAGGGACCTCTAACCCCTTACAAGTGGAATAACATAAAAAACCACCAGCGGAAATAATAAATGTTCATTTTGGGCATTTCGACCGGAGTGAAATGGAGTGGAGAAATCTTTTCCACAGGTGTGAGATGTACCTCCTTCATTATTTGAAGAATACACTGCATTGTTTGAACCACTGATGTGAATGATATTTGTGGTGAGTTAGATTTTTTTGCGGAGTATAGCTAAACTTTAGCTCTAAAAAAGTCGAAAGATTTGTTTTTGTCTCAAGTGGATAGAGGTGTTTTAAAATCTCAAAAATAGGATTTTTCCATATTTTATGGAGAGGTCCATTTATGGCGTCTTGGGTTTGTGAGTAAGATATGTTTTGTGAGAGAGACGCATGAACCCACGTCTGTACGAGGGTTGTACCTTAGCTCGTAATGGCCCCTTCACTTGCCGAGTGAACCAGCTTTGCATATTTGGCCAGTGTCCCACGTGTATACCTTGGTTTCATTTGTTTCCATTCAGCTTTTCGTTTTTCGAGTTCTTCTTCTGTAAGATTTACATTCAGTTCTTTATTGTCCACATCGATGGTGATTTCATCGCCTTCTTGAAGAATCCCAATAGTTCCTCCTCTAAAGGCTTCTGGGGCGACATGTCCGATCATGATTCCGTGGCTCCCACCAGAGAAACGTCCATCGGTGATGAGAGCCACGGTTTTTCCAAGACCAGCACCAATGAGGGCGGCACTTGGTGCGAGCATTTCGCGCATTCCTGGTCCTCCTGCCGGACCTTCGTTGCGAACGATAATGACATCATTGTCGATGATTTTACCTGCTAGGATAGCGTTGAGGCAGCTTTCTTCGTCTTCGAAAACTCGTGCTGGTCCGGTGTGGGAGTGGAGGGTTTTTCCACTGAGTTTGAGGACGGATCCTTCGGGTGCGAGGTTTCCTTTGAGGATGACCAGATGATGTCCTGGTTCGTAGAGTGGATTGGCTATTGAAGTGATGACGTCTTGAGTATTTGGTATCTTTCCGATGTTTTCTAGGTTTTCAGCGATGGTTTTTCCAGAGACGGTCATACAATCTGTATGGAGCATCCCAGCATCCATGAGCTCTTTCATAATGAGTGGAATACCTCCAATAGCATCTAGGTCCGACATGACGTACTTTCCTGTTGGTTTGAAGTTTCCGATAATAGGTGTTTTTTCATTCATGCGGTTGAAATCATCGATGGTGAAGTCGACTTCTGCTTCTCGAGCCATGGCAAGCACGTGAAGGACTCCATTGGTGGATCCTCCTACGGCCATCATGACGGTGACGGCGTTTTCAATGGATTCTCTGGTGACAATATCTCGAGGTTTGATGTCTTGTCTTAGGAGATTCATGACAGCTTTTGCAGCTTGTTTCATGTCGTTTTTTTTGTCCTCAGAGACACTTTTGTTGTTTTCGGTCATGGCATTGTGAGATGCGGATCCTGAAAGGTTCATACCGACGGCTTCCATAATGGACGCCATGGTGTTGGCAGTGTACATTCCTCCACATGAACCGGCTCCAGGGCAGCTGTGACATTCGATTTGTTTGAGTTCTTCGTCATCGATATTTCCTGCTCCGTGTTGTCCGACGGCTTCGAATGATGAGACGATATTTAGATCTTGTCCTTTGTATTTTCCTGGTCGAATGGTTCCACCGTAAACGAAGACACTGGGAACATTGGTTCGAAGAAGAGGCATAACAGCCCCTGGTATGGACTTGTCGCATCCTCCGATAGTGACAGAACCGTCGCAGAGGTATCCATTGATCATTGTTTCGATGCAGTCAGCGATAATCTCACGACTGACGAGGGAGTACTTCATGGCTTCAGTTCCCATTGATATCCCATCAGAAACGACAGGTGTACCAAAAATGATAGGCATGGCGCCTGCTGAGTATATTTCCGATTTTAGAGTTTTTCCTAGTTCGTCTATTTGGTCATTACAGGGAGTTCCATTGGTGTATGGGGCGGCTAGGGCGATGAGAGGTTTATCAAAATCTTCTTCGTTTTTGAAGTCGACAGCACGGAGCATGGCTCTTGCAGGAGCTCTTTTTGCCCAGTTTTTGTCTCCATGGAGTCCTGTGAGTTCTTTTGAGCGGTGTTTGAGGTTATTATTGGCCATACGATGTAACAAAAAGAAAATGAAATCGTAAAGAACTATAGGAGAACGGTTTGTTTTATGAAAGAGATTTGCTTCGACTAGATCATATGACACATAAATGCTCTTATGTGTTGACAAAATGCTAATATAATCTATAATACCAACCTGAACATTATCTCTCTATATGTCAAAAAACAACTACGAGAAGACCGATATGATTGTAAATGCTCGAAGAGTCAGTGAAACACGAGATTTTCCAGAGAAATTAGTGTCGTCATGTTTTCGTGGACCTGTTGCTCATATTACAAAGAAAACGCGTTTAGAGCTTTTAAAAGGACCATATTCAGCAGATATTGTGCAACAAATCATTGATTCATCTGAGCTTTGGGAATTGGATCTGACAGACCCTCATTTGTCTTTGAAAGAATTTTTGGAGTATGCAGAGGTTGCTCAAGAGTCTACACCAGAGCTTAGCCCTGAACTGGCCCGAGAAATATATTACTGGATTCAGAATTTGAAATCTTCTCGAGAACACGTAGATGTGAGAAAAAACTGGCTACAGTACGCTTCTGATGTTCGAAAAGGAAGTGCAGATAGCTTGATAAAAGAACTTGTTTCTGATGGTCCGACGAAAGAATGGGCCTTGAAGCTTTTCCATCGAATGGTGACCTTATCGTCTTTTCTTTTGGATGAAAAGCAGCGATACATGAGTCAGTTGTTTTTTCAGTATTCAGAAACACTGAATAGAAAGCGTGAGAGAACACATGACAAGCACGATGATGATCTCAGTAGACTTGAAAAAGCTTGGGTTGAAAAGAAATATACAGATGCAGCTGTATTGAAAAAGACTCTAGAAGAACATTTAAAAAAATCATCTTCGAAAGAAATGAGCTCATTTTTTGATGATGATTTTGAGGTTTTATGTACTGTTTTATCTCGATTGCATCAGCTCTTGCAGTCTCATGCTCTGACTGACGCTGGAAAAAAAAGAGTGAGATATGAGGCTGAGCCTGCAAAGGCGCGATCCTTAGAAGTTTTGTGGGATCTTATGGAATCGATGTATCTTCCGGCTGATGTACTGAGGCATGTGGTTAATAATTTTCCTGATTTGAAAGTAGAGAGAAAGACCTTGAATGACTACAATGATAAGGAAGATGTGACATTTGTTACCTCAGCCTTGGTGTCTTTAGGAGTACATAAACTACCAGATGCAAAGAATATTCGTCGAATTCATCAAAATGGTGAGCCGACTATTTCTGGGTATCTTCAAGTCGTACCAAAAGGGAAAAAAAAGGGATTTTCATTAACACTGCCTGTTGGGATGATTCAACAATATATTGCAGCTCAGAGGAAAATGAGATTGCAGAGAGCTGAAGATAAATATGAAAAAGATCATGATGATAAAGCCTCTTATTATTCCTTGGTACGTGATACAGAGCAGAGAATTGACACGTTGCAAGATTTGATTCAAAAAGGAAAAACAGAATCAGCTCGAAAAAATATTGAAAAGAGACTGAAAAGAGCAAAGGCGATGCTGAAAGTTCTCAAAGGGATTGATTTGGAGAAATCTGGTCCGGGAGTTGTAGCAGAATATACTCGAGATGCTCTTTCGTCACGGTTGCTGGCTTTTTATTTGGCTGATGTGTTGCTTCGAAAACACCCTGAGCTTTTTAATAAGCATGAGATCCTAGATGTAGATGGTCTTATAGAGTTGACTGACAGAGTAGCGATTATTACTGAAACTCGTAGAGCTGGGTACTACTCATCTGACAAAATTAATGTTCGAGAAAATTTTGGGGATATGCCATCTGAACGGATGAATCAACTTTTTCAGAGTAATGGTGTGATCCTACCTGAGTTGCTTTTAGTGTTTTCACCATTTATTAGTTTTGGTCATTATGACCTTGCTGAAATTATTCATATGGCTGAGTCTCCTACACCAAAGACTCCTCGTGATAACACTCGGAAACCTAATATGAGTAAAAAGCGGAAGAAACAACCATCTGAAAAAAAATCTATTGAACATATGGAAGACGAAGATGTGTTACTCCGACGAGCCGTGCTCCCTCTTTCTTTGAGTCGCCAAATACAAATGTATACGAAGGTGAGAGATGCCGCCCTTGCTGGAGGAAAGTCCCCACAATTACCAGTACGTAAAGTGTGTAGTCTTCGAGCTATCACAGATCGTGAAGTCCCAAATTTTGTGCAAGATCATAGAAATTTCTTTATTTCGAAGGGGTTTATTGAGTCTTACGATGAGATGCCGAGTTGGGTGAGTTATGCTCCTGGTCAGATTCCAAAGAATGAACAATTTGATTTGGTAGAAATGGTGATCAGTCAGGAAACGAATGGAGTATTGGATGAACGATTGAATAACGCTCTTGGAGCAGTAGAACCAGGAGGAGTGCTTGAACTCACGAGTTTGACGTATCCTCTAAAAGAAGATTTCATCAAATCACTTCGTGAACAGGGGTGCGAAGTAAAAGAAGTGAAAATGCCAGGTACTTCTTATGCAAAAATGTTTGATTTAAACCATTTAATTCGTTCAAAAGGGTACCCTCAAGAGTTTCAAAATAAACTAAAGCCATATATTCGAGATGCCACCAAAAGTATTCACGTGCTGAGAATTCGTGTGGGTGCTGGTACTCCAGAGATTGATACTCGTATCGGTGTAGTTGATGAGTTGATCACGCCTCATATTAGTGAATCTGAACGTGCTTTGGCTGAGATTCTTCCAATGGTTCTAAAACAAGTAGAGCATTTACCACAGCGTTTGGCTAAAGAATTTGTAGGGGCTATTAAATTTATCGAATGGGCTTTGCAATACTCTCGAGTGTTTGCTGATGATACGCAAAAAAATGTTCTTAAAGACACTGCGTTTTGGAATGATCCGGATACCTTGAAAAATACCGAATTGTCTTTAAAGATTTTAGGTCGAGAAGGGGCTGGCAATTCAGAAGTAATTGGGCTTTTGGAAAAATTTTTGATGAGAGTTTCAAAACAACATACTCATCCGGCTTATAGATTTATGCTCCTTGCTCTCCAAAAACGATTGCGAGTCCGCGATAATTTTGAATATTTGCCAGAGTTTGTGATGAATTTGGATGTGGAAAAACGAAAGGAAGTCCTTGCTTGGCTACAGTCATCTGAGTTTTCACCACTTTTTAAAGTGGTACAGGATTATTTAATTACTTATGAAGGTGAGCGTGAATTGGAAGCTTTGGAAACTCTTGAAACTTTGGATGTAATGGCATCTGAGTCACCTCTCATACATGAATCCTCACCTTCTGTATCGAGAATTAAAGAAATATCACCTCTTCAGTTATGGAAAGAAGAGATTTTGATGCTTCCTAAATATTCTGATGAACAAAAAATTCGTTGGATGACGGATGCTTTTCGACTTGGAAATCAGGAAGGTATTCAAGAAATGATGTTTGGTCAGTTTGCTACGTTGGTTTTTGATGAACCTGCGCTTGTTGTTTCTGGTGTAATAAATCCCTATAGTCAAAAGATTGAGCGTCAATTTCTTCCTCAGGTTTTTGGGTTTTTGACAGGATCCACTCTTTTGCGACACGCTCGAGATCCATTATTGCTTCGGTTTTTTACTCACTCTGAGCTTTTTGAAAAGATTCAACTATCAGAGTGTTCTGCATCTCAAAAATGTTTATGGTTTGATTTTTCTGTAGGGAAAACTTTTTCGTTTCATGAAGAAGACGAAAAATCTGATTCGTTTTTTAGTCCAAATGAATCAACTCAGACTGAGGCTCTCTTGGCGATGATGATCTATGATGATCTGAATTCAAACCTTGTGGTAGAAATATTGAATGATCCAGATTTTACATTTTTTTCTCAAACAAGTGTTCAAGAAGCATTTGATGTCCTTGGGGGTGAACAAGGCTCATTTAATAAACTCACGGAGATCGCTTTTGGAAAAATTGAGCATGCTCTCGAGTTTGGTAAACCCTTTGCTTTACAATGTCGTGAGGTTTTGAAAAAGAACCTGAGCCCTCGTACGCTGACATTTTTGTTTCAGTCATTAGGTGCTGTTTATTTTCAAAAAAGAATAGAAAAGCTAACGATGGCATATTTTGAAGAGTTTTCTGATGACCTTTCATTTAAAAGTTCGTCGCCTTATGCCACTTTGGAAGATCTTTTTTCAGGTAGTGGTGATATCAATAAAAGGCTTGTTAGTGTGTCGACGTATTTAGGAAAGGATGCGGTAGATGTTTATGATGAGTTGCCTCTCTTTGGAGCTGTTATTTGTATGGCAAGTAATATTCCTCAAAAGATTGAGTCGCTTTTTGAAGTGAGTCTTACAAAAGAAAAATATGTCTCGTTTCTTCAGAAGCTTTTGGATGTCGTTTTTGGTCCTGAAGATGTTTCCCGGCAGTTACCAATCGATAAGAGTAAAAAAAGGGAAAAAATAAGGAAACAGAAGGCTGAAATTCCCGCTCGAATAGAAAAAATGATCACTTTGGATGAAGTGTCTCATCTTTCAGATGAGGATACTGATGAGTATGGTCAGCAGAAATATATCGAAGTGTGTTCTCCAGATGCAAAAATAATTTATGGACGAGGTATTCCTTCTCAAGTAAAAAAAATCCCTGGAAATCTTCAACAGTATGACAAGATAAAAAATGATCTTGAAAGACAGTGGGGGAAATATACTGTTCTTGCACAATCAGAATATACAGGTCACGATTGGATTGATTTTGATACGAGTAATATCTCTCATTCTTTATTGCATAAGGTCACTAAGACTGAAAAAGCTCTTTCTTTGGATCAATCTCAAAAACTCCTGGCTCAACTTGAAAAAATACTCGGCAATGAAGGGTATGGAATGAATGTGAACAAGGAAAAACTTCCTCTCGTTTTTGATGCGAGTCGTGGAGTATTGTTTCTTTCCTTGAATTATGGGTTGGGACAGGCGGGATCTTCAGATGAAGTACAGCATCAAGAGTGGCTCACACGGATAGACCGACTCGGAGCGCTTGAATTTGATCATTTTGCGAGATTGCCATTATACAATGCACTTTCCTCAGTGTTTCCTTTTGAGGTGAGATATGGCGAAGAGTCCTTTCAGACAAAAAAACGTTTTGATGCCTTTAAAGCGAAAGAAAAATCTTCTCTCTTTAAAGAACTTGAGAAACATTCTCCTTTAGATGATTTACGTGAGCGTGTCGAATCCTTGGGACTCAGTATGAGAGTTGATAGAAAATACTCGAATCGATGGTCTCATATGGTCTACAGAGATGGAGATCAATTTATTATTGAAGCCGACAAGTCTATTCCTCTGTTTTCTCAGCTAGAAAATAAACTGATCTTCGAATCATCTGATGTGAAAAAAATAAAAGCTTTTTTGGATGGATGTCAGGATGATTTTCAAAAGTTTTTAGAAAATCCACAAATAGAGCTCTTTGGTGATGAATATGAGGTTGCCTTGTACAATCGCAGTTTGCCATTGAGATGGACCACGACATTGCATGTTGATAAGCTTTATGAGGCTCGTGTGAAGAATCTTGATCTGGAGAAGGTGACCCAATTGCCGATACATTTCTATGGTGTTGGTCCGAATGGTGAAAAACGCACTCTTCCATCTTCATTTAAAAAAATTGTAGAGTCCGAATGGGTTACCAATATGTATATCCCATCTAATGAAGATCAGCAAACCTCTCACACCAAAACAGAAAAATCTGATAATACAGGCCTCTTTGGGAGATTTAGACGTTTATTTGGCGGTTAACAATACTTATATTTTATGAATTCTTCTTTTTCATCTCACGACCCATTGATCATCACTCATGAAAATAAGAGTGATTTTCGAGGGCACAATCAGTCAGACAATGACCTAGAGATTCGTGCGTATCCTGAAGTTTTGAAACAACTCAAGGCAGATATTCGAAAGCGTATTTATCCCACTGGTCTTCAGCAATTGAAAAAACTGCTTGATGATGCGGGTTTGGATACTCAAAAGTTTGATCTCATGATCGAAAAGCTTCGAAATGTGGAATTTCAAACAGAAGATGCTAATAAAGTAGATAGCGTGCCAGTTTTGACTTCTTTTTCGTATGAAGCAAAGCTTGTACCACTTACTCCAGACCAGGAAGATGCTTTAGTGACCATGGCAAACTCTTTGGCGTCTCTTCAGAACGTTAGTTGTGAAGCTAAACAATTGAAAAAACACTGGAAAGCTGCACACAGAAAAGTTTCATCTCAGTCTGATAGCATCATGAGGATGTGTCAGCTAGTGCATGAGTGTCAAAAAAGCGTGTATAAAGAACTCGGTAAAACTGGTGAAGAAGTAGAAAAATATTGGGATGTGCCAACACTCCTTGGTCCAATTGTATTGCAAGATATTTTGCAGATTAAAAATACCGTGAAGAGAAACTGGATCCTGCTGTATCGGGTTTTGCCAGCTTTTGTGGTGGTCCTTCTGGTTCTTTTGCTCTCAGTGAATACTGCTTTGAATATACAACATAGACGTGAAGAAAGAAGGAAATTGGCAGATCAAAAGTCCCGAGAAATTCTTGGTAAGTCTGTGGAGAGTTTTAGAGAACGGATTTTGAAGCAGGCTTTTTCTACTAGCAGTAGTTCTGAAAATATGTCTGGGTTTGCAGTGAGTTTTTCTAGCCCGCCTGTTCATAATACAACCTACGGTCATATGTACAGCTTTCATCATGACGATGAAGGATATTGTACAAAAGGTGTTTCCCCAAACTTAATCAGTCCGTCACGAGTTAAGTCCAAATTTAAGAACCTAGAGTCTGCCATTTTAAATGAGACAGCTACGATATTGCATTCCCTTTCTGATGAGAATTCAGTTCTCGCCATTACAAAAGATTCAGATGCTTTGATGAGTGCTGCTTTACAACTTTCCTGTAAAAAGAGTACAGATGATTTTTATGGGCTTGTTGAGCCACATGTTTTAGAGATGTCGGTATTTGTTGTGGGTTTTGATGGAGATCACTATTCGGTGCTTGTGCCGACACCAGATGGTGAGGAGTATGTGTCATTCTTTTTACCTCTAAGAGATATCGAACAGAATGCTCAGATTGGGTATCAAGATGCAAATGAAAACCGAATAGTTTTTCTAGACTTAGAGCTCGAAGAATACCCAAAATCTTTTTCTCTTCCAAAAAATATGACAGGAAGTCATTTACCAGGCAAAATGAAAGAAATCCTTTCGAGATTTCCGAGTATCTTAAAAAAATACTATCAGACTGCTTTGGAGAAGGGTCTGCATAGACCTCGTCAGTTTGGTTTTATTACGAATGCATCAGAGTATCGTGACTTACTAACTGAAACACCTGAAGGAAAGCACGTAGAAATACTCCAGGAAGATTTTGAGTCTCTTACTGAAGTAGCTTTTCAACACTATTCGATCTCTGGGAGACATAATGCCTTGAGAATTAAAAATAAAAATATCTGGTTAGAACTCAATAATTTGCTCAAAAAGACTCCTGTGATTTCTCGAGAAAAGTATTTTGAATACTGGGACCGCTGTCGCAAGGTTCTTGCTGCTAAGAAGATGATGTCTTACCCGAAGGATCTTTTAAAAGACGTTTTTCTTCCTGTTTCAAAAATTTCAAATGATGCGAAAAAAGCCCCTGTTTTTCAGGAGTACTCTGGTGAAGGTAGAAATATTGAGCTTATCAATACAGCAGTAGAACATTCTCTCAGCTCGGCGAAGCCAGTATTTTATTATCGAAAACATTCTGAAAAACAACCTCAATTGATTGCAGGAACTCTTTCTGAAGCTCTTGAATTTGAAAAAGATTCTCGTTATCTCGCTTTTGAATCAGTAGTAAATGATAGTGTTGATGATAAAGAATTTTCTGTTTTGGAGTTTTATAGGCATGGAAAGATTCTCTTTGTGATCACAGAAAAAAAAGATATCAAAAACCCTCAAGAAGAAGGTGTGATTGCGGTTTATGTTCCAAATAGTGATGGTGAGTTAGAGTGGAAAGCGTATATTCAGTATTCTGTGAAACCTTCACTAGACTTTCCACAAAATAGCGATCTTGCATATAGTTGGAATTATGAAGGCAAATCATTTTCATCTGAAGCTCATATTTCACGTCCTATGAAACCTCTTGTTTATCTTTCATCTGATGTATTGACATCCTTGCAAAGATTTCGAATTATTCCTGTTTACTAAGTTATCTTATGAAAAACTCCCTTCAGTACACTATTAGCCAAACAGAATGTGATATTTTGTCACGAGAAAACGAAGCTCTCGATAAGAAAGATAAAAAACTTCTTCTCGAAACAAAGAGTCGTTTTTCTCAAGAAATTACTCAGCTCTTGATGTTTGGAAAAGTGCAGGAACTCCTGAGGTATATGCAGTTGGCTCCTTTTCAAACGAAGGAAATGCAGGGGCTGTTGTTTCAACTTCAGAATATTGAGAGGGTTTTGGACGGGGCACAAGTCTATGGTATCTTACAAAATAAGCTTGATTCTCAATATGCTGTTCAATTGGATATGGAATTTTTGAATAAAAATCCCCTTGCTCTGGTAGAGTTTGCAAATACTTGGCACCAGATAGGTGTTTGGTTGTCTTCTTCTCATTCTGAATCTGAATTAAAGGCATTCAAAGATTGTTGGAAGGCTTCTGGAAAACATGTTTCTTCTGGAAAAAACCGTTTAAAATATTACTCTAATAGAATGGAGTACTTTATGGGTCTTTTAAAGAAACATAAATCATTAGATTTTGATGATGTAGATCCTTGGATCCATGATCATTTGCAGCTGGTGGGGTATAAAGATCGAAATGAAGTGATAACGATGATTGTAGAACAAGTGAATGAAGACCAGTGGGAGGTCCTTATGGAATGGGCTAAGGCCAATCCTCTGTATGTTTTTGTGATCTGTTTTGTTTTGTTTGGGGCTTCTTTTGCTGGTATGGCATATTATGATAAAGAAAAAGTGGATCCTATTCTTGACAACACTTCTGCAGATACAGTGAGGACAAAGCTAAAAAATGTGACTCCTTTGGATCTGAATAAGCCTGTGAAGAACTCTAGTGATCGCTATAAAGAGTCTGATGCTGATAAAAACGAGATTTTAAGAATGGATGTTGAGGCTCATTTGGAAAAAACTGCTCAAACTTATCAGTTCTCAAAAAACAATTTCTCAGAAGGATCTGTTCACCATGCTTCAGGTGGAAGAATAGTTTTACCAAAGCCTTCAATTGGAATTCTTCCTTATGTTTTCTTTTCGGAAGATCTTCCTTCGTTTTCGAATGATTCAAATATTTCTGAACAAGCGATGCGTGAACTCAAAGAGAAAACTGAAATATACACTGAGCTTTATATGAAATTTAAAAACAGGCAGTATTATTCTGTTTTTGCCACAAATAATGGTTCTGGAATCAATAAAAACAGGGTTCTTCAGTTTTTGATGACGCTATCTGATGGGAAAAAAGCACACGTTGTTCATTTTGGTCCTTTTAGGAATGAAGATGGGTCCTTTATAAAAGAAGAACTCTATGCGGATATTGAAGGCATTGAATTTTTTTGTAGTGATTGGGAGGCGCCTATTTCTGCAACATCTTCTCGAGTCTATTCAGCTTTAATCCGTTCGAAAAAACATGGTCTTATCCCTCTTGATATTCATATTTTTGATAAAGAAGTGAAAGTATCTTTTGTATCAAATCTTGGGGTTGCGATACCAAGCCTGAAAAATATTCACATGGGAAATAGTGAGGGGCTTTACCGAAGAATTGATGGAAGTATGTTGAACAATCAAAAGAAACTAGGGATGATGGAAAGAGATGTTTTTGTTGCTGTAATGGATTCACTATTTTCGGTAGTAATGAGACCCTGGAAAAATGGATCTCTTCAAAAATTCCAAAACGAGTTGCGTTTAGAGATGAATTCAAAAAAGAAGTAAGTGAATGCCATTTTTCACTCATTCTCTAGTAAATACCATCACATTGCTTGTTCTTCAGTGGTGATATCGATGCAAGTGTTCCCTGATTTTCTTGCGCTTTACTCACATCCTCTCCAGGCCAGTTCAAACACTGCTTTTTCTGTTGCGGCAATCTCTGGGGAATCAATTATTACTCCGTGAAGTCTTCCGGCTTTGAGAGACATTATTGCTACTTTGCTGTCGTATATAGCGATTTCAGACTTTATGAGTGTGTCGATATCTTTAGGCACTAGGCGGAGCTGGGAGAGCCTTTTTTTAGAGTTTTTTTTGTAATCACGTGCAAGCTTTGAGTCTGGCATAATGATTTTTGCATTGATGTTCATGGAAACTCTTTCGGCAATGTAAGAATCTAAAAAATTTCTGAGTTCACTGGTGACTTCTGGCGCTGACGAGTAGCTGTACTTTATTCGGTCTCCTTTTGGAAGAGCTGTTAGGGTTTCTATGGTGTCACTATATATGGTTTTGATTCCTTCGAGGCCTTCGAAAAATTTCACCTTTGGCGCCATTACAAGATCGCCTGTCAGACTTTTCAGGTTTGGGATGATTTCTTTGATTCTTTCATAGTTGCTGGTGGCGTCTTCACGTAGCTTTTTTGCATATTTTTCGAGTTTGCTGGGCTTTACAGGCGTAAATTGTTGGATGCCACCTTTCTCGATTGTGCTGACGAGTCCTTTTTCTTTGAGTGTTTCTAGAGCAGCGTAGGCTGTTGTCCTCGTGATACCTGCCTTTCGAGCTATGGAGCTCACTGGATTGCTCCCTATTTCTAAAAGAGTGAGATATAGTTTCGCTTCTTTTTCGGTGAGGCCAAGCGACATGAGGTGGGGGAGGAGGTCCATAGTGAGGGGGATAATGAATGTGTATTTCTACTCTGACTACTCTTGAAAGATTCTGTTTTATTACTTGCTGTATTGTCGATGTCTGCAGACAGCTTAGCGGAAACGTTGTCGTTGTCAATCGACAGGTGCGCTTTGATTCAGTGGCTATCATGCGTATACTAACTTGGTTTATATTATTAAATTTCCCTTATTATGGCTGATATTGATTTTGGTGGAGTGGTAGAGAACGTAGTAACTCGAGAAGAATTCCCTTTGGACAAAGCTCGTGAAGTAATGAAAGAAGAGACAATTGCAATTATAGGATACGGAGTACAGGGACCTGCACAAGCTTTGAACCTTAGGGATAATGGGTTTAAAGTGATTATTGGTCAGAGGGAAGGAGGAAAAAGCTGGGATAAGGCTATGAGTGACGGATGGGTGCCTGGTGAAACATTGTTTCCCATTGCGGAAGCTTGCAAAAAAGGATCAGTTATTCAGTATCTTTTGTCTGATGCTGCTCAGATTGAATGTTGGGATATGGTAAAAGAATGCCTTGATGAAGGAGACTGTTTGTATTTTTCACATGGATTCGCGGTGACTTATAAGGATAGAACTGGGATTATTCCCCCTGAAAATGTTGATGTCGTCTTGGTTGCCCCTAAGGGTTCAGGGACCTCTGTACGGCGAAATTTTCTTGATGGATCTGGGATCAACAGTAGCTATGCAGTCTTTCAAGATGCTACAGGACGTGCGGATGAACGTGTGAAGGCTTTGGGTATCGGAGTTGGATCTGGATATCTCTTCCCAACTACAATGGAAAATGAAGCAAACAGTGATCTCACAGGAGAACGTGGGATATTGATGGGTGCTTTGGCAGGTGTTATGGAGGCACAGTATGAAGAACTCAGAAAAAATGGTCATTCTCCAAGTGAAGCCTTTAACGAGTCTGTTGAAGAGCTCACACAAAGCTTGATTCGCTTAGTAGCTGAAAACGGTATGGATTGGATGTTTGCTAATTGTTCGACAACTGCTCAGAGAGGTGCTTTGGATTGGAAGGATAAGTTTCGAGATGCAACAGCTCCTGTTTTTCAAGAACTGTACACAAAAGTAAAGAGCGGTGAAGAAGCACAGCGATCGATTGATTCGAACGGTCAACCTGACTATAGAGAAAAGTTGAAGGCTGAATTGGATATGATCAAAAATAGTGAGATGTGGAGAACTGGTTCGGCTGTGAGAAGCCTGAGGCCTGAGAATCAAAACAAAAGTGCCTAAAGCTATACATATTGGTTGGATCTTTTTTGCTCTAGTTTAGAGGGTCGAGAACACATGTTCTTGGCTCTCTTTGAATTTTGTTCTGGTCCGAGCTTTTTGCAACTTATGCCTTTGATAAAAAGCTCTCCCGTAGTGGTGTGTTTTGAATGTTAATCCCAGATACATGTTCGTTATTTTTTTAAATCCTTGTCTTTTTGCTAAAGAAATTTGCTTTTTTATCTCTTAGTTTCTTGTATTTGATGATGATTTTGGAGTATAAATGGTCTCTCTACTATTAAAAAATGGCTTGAGGAAGGCAATAGTTGCTTATTCAAAAGAAAGTGAGAAAAAAGTCAGAAAAAGGTTTGACACGCCTTTGATTAGTCTATAGAATTTTTCTCGCTCAGCTGAGAAGGTTACTATATCATCTCTGGGGGCAAAAACCGCTTTTGACTTTTCATTTTGTCGTGCGGTTTTGCTTTGTCCGCAAGGACCTGTGTATGAACTTTGACATCAACGAAAGCAATAAAATAAAGATGATGTGAATTTGTAAAGGTTACAAATTGCACGTCAATCTCTGAGTATATAAAAATATAAATACGGTTAAAAAATATGAAAGTGCGTCTAATGGATGCCTTGGTACTCAACTCCGATGAAGGACGTGGCTAGCTGCGATAAGCCTCGGTGAGCCGCTAAACAGGCTTTGACCCGTGGATTTCCGAATGGGATAACCCCTCCAGAGTTATGTCTGGAGACTCCCTGCTGAATATATAGGCAGGGTAGAGGAAACCTGGTGAACTGAAATATCTCATTAGCCAGGGAAAATAAATCAATAGAGATCCCCTTAGTAGCGACGAGCGAAAAGGGGCTAGGCCAAACCTCACTTCGGTGAGGGGTTGTAGGACTCCAATATCAGAGCAAATGGTTAGGAAAAGTGTCTGGAAAGTCACACCATAGTGGGTAATAGTCCCGTATCTGAAAATTATTTGTAATGTAGGAGTATCCTGAGTAGGGTCGGACACGTGTAATCCGGCCTGAATCTGGGAGGACCACCTTCCAAGCCTAAAAAGGTTGAGTGACCGATAGTGAACTAGTACCGCGAGGGAAAGGTGAAAAGTACCCCGGGTAGGGGGATGAAATAGATCCTGAAATTATTCGCACACAAAGAGTAGGAGCCCTTCGGGGTGACTGCGTACTTTTTGTAGAACGGGCCAACGAGTTAGCTGTATGGCGCAAGGTTAAGGAAGTTATATCCGAAGCCGAAGTGAAAGCGAGGGTTAATAGCCCGCTAAGTGTCATGCACTAGACCCGAAACCAGGTGAGCTTACCATGTCCAGGCTGAAGCAGCAGTAACATGTTGTGGAGGGCCGAACCAGGGAGTGTTGCAAAACTCTTGGATGAGGTGTGGTAAGTGCTGAAATTGCTATCGAACCTGGAGATAGCTGGTTCTCCTCGAAATAGCTTTAGGGCTAGCGTCGAGCGTTAAACCGTGGGGGTAGAGCTCTGTCAAGGCTAGGGCGCGAAATAAGCGTACCAAACCTTAATAAACTTCGAATACCATGGTGTACTTCTCGGCAGTCAGACTATGACAGCTAAGTGCCATAGTCGAAAGGGAAACAGCCCAGATCGTTGTCTAAGGTCCCAAATAGAAACTGAGTGGTAAAGGTTGTGAAGTTGCGTAGACAATCAGGAGGTTGGCTTAGAAGCAGCCATTCCTTGAAAGAGTGCGTAATAGCTCACTGATCGAGTGATTTCGCGCCTAAAATGTAACGGGGCTAAAGTTTCTAACCGAAGACACGGGCTTCAATTTATTGGAGCGGTAGAGGAGCGTTGCGTAGGCCGTCGAAGCTAAAGCGTGAGCTTTAGTGGAGGTATCGCAAGTGAGAATGTTGGCATGAGTAACATAAACAAAGTGAAAACCTTTGTCACCGTATGACCAAGGTTTCCCCAGCCACGTCAATCGACTGGGGGTTAGTCGGGCCTAAGGCGAGACCGAAAGGTGTAGCCGATGGACAACAGGTTAATATTCCTGTACATTACATCAATCGCCCAAGCAAGATGGGAAGAATGTGTATTTTAATGTGAAGACTTCGGTCAGAACTGAGAGATACATTGACTGAACATGGCGCTAGTAGAGGGGGGACGCATTTGGAGAAAACAAGCTGGTTAATGATTCCAGTACAAACAGTTAATTTATGTTCTATTAGGCAAATCCGGTAGAATTAGTGAGCTGTGATGTCAAGAGAGGTCTTCGGATTCTCTCAAGTTGTTCTTCTTTGAGTGACTAGAAAATCCTCGCTACGAGAGTGGTGTAATTCCGTACCGCAATCCAACACAGGTGGTCGGGTAGAGAATACTCAGGTGATCGGATTAACCGCTGTTAAGGAACTCGGCAACAGAAGCGTCCGTAACTTCGGGATAAGGACTGCCTTGTTGATTCTTCGGAGTCGGCGAGGCCGCAGCGAATGACCCCATGCAACTGTTTACCAAAAACACAGGTCTGTGCTAAGTCGCAAGACGACGTATACAGGCTGATGCCTGCCCAGTGCCAGAAGGTTACGAGGATTGGTTCACGCCTTGAATCTAAGCCCTGGTGAACGGCGGCCGTAACTATAACGGTCCTAAGGTAGCGAAATTCCTTGTCAGGTAAGTTCTGACCCGCACGAATGGCATAATGATATGGGGACTGTCTCAACAGCGGATCCGGTGAAATTGCAGAAACGGTAAAAATGCCGTTTAGCCACAGTAGGACGGAAAGACCCCGTGCAGCTTTACTATAGCTAGACGTTGGCATGAGATATAACTTGCGCAGGATAGGTGGGAGACTTTGAAGCCGCGCTTCGGCGCTGGTGGAGTCATCCTTGAGATACCACCCTTGTTATATTTTGTGTCTAACCTGGACCTTTAATTGTTCTTCACTCTTTGAGTGAGTCAATTATTGGTGCATAAACGTTAGTTATTGGGAAATGCACGTTGTTGGTTTTCTGATTCCTTCTAAACAGAGAGAGGTACTTGACCTCTTAAAATAATCAAGAGGACTGACAACGTAACTAAAACAATCCCAATAGCTACAGTTGAATGCATCCTATGATATCTGTACTCCTCTTTGGAGGATAATTACAGGTTCAGGGACCGCGTTTGGTGGGTAGTTTGACTGGGGCGGTCGCCTCCTAAAGAGTAACGGAGGCGCGCAATGGTCAGCTTTGTCCGGATGGAAATCGGACTGAAAGTGTATTCGCATAAGCTGGCCTGACTGTGAGACTTACAAGTCGAACAGGCACGAAAGTGGGTGAAAGTGATCCGGTACTTCCACGTGGGTGGGGTATCGCTCAACGGATAAAAGTTACGCCGGGGATAACAGGCTGATAGTTTCCAAGAGCTCATATCGACGAAACTGTTTGGCACCTCGATGTCGGCTCGTCGCATCCTGGGGGTGGAGCAGCTCCCAAGGGTATGGCTGTTCGCCATTTAAAGCGGTACGCGAGCTGGGTTCAGAACGTCGTGAGACAGTTCGGTCCATATCCTCTGTGGCCGTAGGAAAATTGAGAAGGTTTGTCCCTAGTACGAGAGGACCGGGATGAACGAACCTCTGGTGCGCCAGTTGTTCCGTCAGGAGCACTGCTGGGTAGCTACGTTCGGTTGTGATAACCGCTGAAAGCATCTAAGCGGGAAGCCATCTTCAAGATTAATTTTCCCCATGATCCTCCCGGGAGACTACCGGGTTGATAGGTTGCAGGTGTAAGCACAGTAATGTGTTAAGCCGAGCAATACTAATAGGACATTGATTTTTTCATCGTATCTATCTTATATACTCTAGATTGACGTGTGAATTGTGATCTTTACATCATCTTAAAATAATTATTGCTGATTATCTCTCCGAGTTGGAGGCTGTAGTACGGGCTTAAACCCTACCACGGTCTTCTGCTCAGGGAGATAATCAATCTCTTGATAAGAATCTCTTATCTTGGTGTCTATAGAGCGTGAGGTACACCTGATCCCATCCCGAACTCAGTAGTTAAGCCACACATCGCCGATGGTACTTGGGTCTTTGGCCCTGGCAGAGTAGGACGACGCCAAGATAAGGGATTTTTTTTTTCATAATATTGTCATATTTCTTTGAGATATGTTTTTTTTGGGTTATTTTTTGTTTATCAATAATTCAACTTTATGAATAATAATATTTCTGACACACCACCTAAGAATGGAAATTATTTGACTCAACGAATGGTGGCACTTGGAATTAAAGAAGATCACCCGGATATTTATGAGAATCTTCAAAGAGAAATCCATCAGCGCAGAACTACAAATCAAGTCCGTGCTGATGTTGGAAAGATTTTAGATAGTTATGAGAAGAAACAATCTGATCATAAAGCTGGTCATTGGGTTGTCTATGGTGCTGGTAAATTCATAGCTGGTACATTAGCAGTGGGGGGCATGGTCGCTGCACCAGCTACTTTTGGTGCAAGCTTAGTTCTTGAAGGAGTTGCCTTTGGAATAAATGAAACTATGGATTTGATTTTGGATGAATACGATAGTGATGCAGAGAAATCTTCTAAAGCAGTACTTGTAGAGGCACTTAGAGCCCTTAAGTCAAATGGTGAGGATTTGAATAAATTGAAAGATTTGAAGCCAAGTGATGTCGTTGTCAAAGCACTGTCTGCTCAATCAACTTCTGTTCCCACTATTGATTTAGATAAAGTAGATAAAAATGGACAGTTGTACTTGAATCATCACATGATGAAGCAATTTTCTCTTCTGAAGGGAATTGATGACTTGAATTCATTTATTGATGATCAACCTGTAGGAACAGAAGATGAAATACAAAAGAAAGCAGAACAAGTCGGTATTATGGGTGGTTCATTGGTAAAATATCAAAAAGTATCGAATGCACGATTTGATGATGTTCAAAAAAGTATAGAGAAAGTAGATAAGGGATTAAAAGACCTTTCAATACAAGTAGGTGAAAATGCAGATGGGATCGCTTTTATTAAAGAAGTGATGTACGGGAAAATGTCTCCTCATGAACAATTGGCAGCATTAAAAAATGGAAAAATAAAACTTCCCAATCAAGAAGCTGAAATAAAAGCTAAGCAAATTCTTGTAGATAGAATGGATTTTGCTGATAAGGCAAATAAATTTTTGAATGGTACACAAATTGTTGCTACTTTGGCTTCTGATCTTGGAATTTTAAAACCAGAGGTAGCAAAAAAAGTTAATCAAGCGGTTGCTGCAGGATCAGCGATTTTGAATGGTACTATGTCTATTATGTCTGGAAATTATTTGGGTGCCTTGCAGTCTTTGGGGTCTTTAGTCGGTGTGTTTAAGAAAAAAGGACCAAGTCCTGCTGAAATGCGCCATAAACAAATAATGGCTCGTTTTGCTGCACTGCAAAGTGGGCAACAACAAATCATGAAAAACCAAGAAAAACTCTTTAATGGACAAAAGAAGATGATGGAACTCCAAGTTGAGATGTTCAATACCATTATCACCTTTGCAAATATAGTAGAAAAGAAATTTCAATATGTGATCCTTAAGTTAGCAGAGATCCATCAGGATATTTTGGTGAATAGGGGATTGATTGTAGAAATTATGAATGAAGATATTTATGCTGGTGAACTCTTTTTACTTGATCGTTTTAGTGATGAAGAATTTGATGCTCAGAAAGGCTATTTTACCTCTTATGAAGCTATGCAGGCTTTTTTTGAATCAAATGTAGATAATTTCCAAAGGGGAGTTCGTGCACTTGAAGATATACGATCTATCCGTGGTAAAGTGGACCCCCGTTTGTTATTGGAATCTTATAAAATTACCCCAAAAGATATTCAGCTTGAAGAAAAGAATGATGAAGCTTTTCTTCAAAAGAATACTGTTGGAGAGTATATAGAAAAAGTCTACCTCCCAACACTTTCTCTTCTTAGCCTCACTGAAAAAAGTGGAGAAGTGATTTCATCTCTTTTGTGTCCAGTTTCAAATACCGATAGTGTGTTTGAAAAATTGAAGGTGGCAGACCCAGTCAATCCAAATAAAAACTTACTTTCTTTTATCTCAAAAAATCTCAAAAAACCTCTTTCAACTGATGCGTTATTGAAAACTTTTGAGTTTTTGATTGAATCTCAAGTGTATATACAGCTGGTAGATCATATGGGAACGCCTGATGGATTGATGAGTGTTGAAGAAGTATTTAAGAAAAATAGATTAAGGACACGAGGACGAGATAGGATAAAAGAAGCTCTTTCTTTGGTTGATCTTTCTATCGTGCAACAATCACTCGTCTCAGGTGAGCCCTTTTTTGAGAGAATATTTGATGAGATCGATAAGGCTCTTCAAGCTCCAGATACTGATGGTCATGATGTGAAGTATTCTGTTGTGTGGAATGCTTTGAAATATAATGGGAACCTACGAAGAAATTTTGTAATATATCTGACGCATAAGAAAACTTATGAAGATGGTAACAATGATAGGAGTCTTTTGTACAGTACTCAGCTTAATTATAAGGAAAGAAGCGAAGGTCTGAAGCGATACTTTGGTGAACACTATCGATTTGAATATTCTCCAAATAAGGACGAAGTGTGTCCTTGGTTGATTGTTTTTCCTGCTTTTAGAAAGGGTAAAAAATCTGATAAAGAGCAGGTTATAAAAGTCCGGCTTCCATCAATTGAAGAGCTTCAAAGTGGCCAATTGGAGCATCAAAATGATTTATCTGAGCTTGTGAACCTCCGCAATAGAATGACAGACGCTATAGTAAGCTATGATATGATGGAAGAATCTACAGGCCGCGAGAAACAAATGCTTGTTGATCTTACTTTTTCGAGCGCGTCAAAGTCTTAGTCGATGAAGTGACTTTTGCTTTTATAAGAGTATCTTAAGTTTTTTACACTGAACTTAGATCGAACATATTTCTGTCCTATTTTATGCCAATACTATGAGAAAAATTCAAGTTCTAGAGTTGACCAAATCTGAATATGTAGCTCTTGGAGACCCAAAAAAAGGAACGCCACTCTCCAGTAAACTAAAGATGGGAAGTCTTAAGACTGGAGAAGGTTATGTTGTACCTCCTGGACATGGACAAGCGACAGGCTCTGGTTTTGATAGAATTGTCGATATCGAAACAAAAGTGGTATCTGTGTATTCAGCAGAAGTGTTAGATGGTTTTTTAGAGCCTTTTCATGAAAGTTTTACAACATTCCGAGATTCAGTAGAAAAAACATTGACCACTTTGCCTACAAATATTTCTAAAGCACTTTTAGCAAAAGGAGACTTGGTTGAACGAACTGCTCAAAAAGTACAAGGTGATATCAAGATAATAGTAGATGTGATGGAAAAAAAAGTGGCTGAACAAATTGCAGTGAATGATGCCCAAGAAAAACGAATCAAAGCTCTTGAGGAGAAAATGAAAAAACTTTTAAAAGAAACTGAATAATATCTATGAAAAGTAAGCAAGTTTTAACGGTCGATCATAGTAGAAGATCAAATGTTGAAGGTGGAGAATTAAATGAGAAGGATATTATTATGCTTTCTCCTGTGAGTGTTTTTAAAGGTTCAAATACAGCCTCAGTAGGTGTGAAAATGGAAAATTTTATTCCAGCAGATGAATTGGAGAAAGAGTTGAAAACGTTATCTGCATCAATACTTGCGAAAGTACAGGAATTGAAGAAATCATCTGAATCTACGCATTCTGCTATTGAAACTTCTTTAGAGCAGCTTCCTCAGAAAATTGAAGCTGTGCTTATGAAAAATGGAAAACTGGTAGAAGCAACAACTGAACTTGTTTCTATTAAGATGCAGAAATTTGTAGATAGGGTAGAAAAAACGATTGGTCAGCAAATGGCTCGAAATGATGAACAGGATAAGAAAATTGCTTTACAAGAAAAGAAGTTTTCTGCTCAAGCTGATGAAATTCAGAAATTGAAAAAGCAGATGCAAGATTTGATGCAAGCTGTTTCCAAAAAATAATAATTTGGTTTTTTTTCTTTATTATTTAACCCTCTATTATGAAGCGATCTCAAGCAATTCGAATTGTAGAAACACGACAAGGTGTTGGAGATGCTAACCCTATTGGAAAAAATCATAAGGTTTCCTTTCGTAATCTTCAATTGTCTTCTGGCCCAAAAGACGGACAAATCTATGCTTTTTTGGAAGACTATATTCCTGCAGATGAAATCGAAAAAGAATTTAAGAAGCTGAGAGCTGAACTGAGTGTTCCAGTGATAAATGCACTCCAGAGTTCTGTCGAAGAAACTAGGGCTGCTATGGAAAAGGCACTTTCAGAACTTCCTCACCGATTGATTACAAATATTTTGAATAGAGGTGATGTTGTTGATCTTGTTGCAGAAAAAGTGAAGCAAGATATTGATAAAAAAATATCTGATATTAGTACTCGCAATGAAAAAATTATTCAAGAAGAAGTAGAGAAAAGAGCTCAACTTGAAGAAACAATTGTTGGACAAAAATCTGAAATTGAACAATTAAAAAAACAAATGGCTGAAGTTATAAAAAAATTATCGAAATAAATAGGTGTATATTACCTATTGAATTATTATTATTTCTAACTTTTCTTCTTATGAGTATGAAAAAAGTCGTGGCCTTAGAGATTTATGAATCAAATGGTTTTGATCATAAAAAAATTGGAAAAACAGGTATGACTATTAGAAAAATTGAAGTCCCTGGCGACAATAATGGATTTGTGCGTGCTCGCACTGTTGAAGTAGTTACAGCTGCTGATGCTCAAAGGTTTTATACTTCAAATAACAATCGAATTTTACAGCTTGAAACGGATCAGAAAGCTACGTCTGATCTTCTCGAATCTTTTCGAAAAGTTTTTAATAGAACTCTTTTGACCCTCCCTAAAAACCTAGAAGCATCACTTATTAAGAATGGAAAAATTACCGATGCTGTTGTACAAGAAGTAACTGCAGATATGAAAAAATTTGTAGATAAAGTAGAAAAACATATTAGTGATCATGATGCTTCTCTTGATCAAATGAAAAAAGAACTTTCAGGTCAAAATGAAAAACTGTCTAATCAACAGTCTGAAATAGATGCTTTGAAGAAGCAAATGACTGAGATGATGAAGAAAGTTATGGATAAGAATAAGTAATCTTATTTTTCACTGATCAACTGTGAGTGCTTTATGATACTTGGGTTTTGAATACCTGTTTCTTGTGCTTTTTTGATCCATCCTTTCGCTTCTTCTCGATTGCCATTCCGAAAATGAGCCCATGCTACTAGATCTGCTACAAAGACAGTTGGTTTTTCCTTGTAGAGTTGTTGAGCTATTGCTAGTGATTCCTTAGGAAGGATATTTCGATCTAGACGGTATTTTGTTCGTTCCATGCGAACATCTGTTCCTGAAGCTTCGATGCGGTCGTAGCCGATATCGACGAGCTTGTAATAGGCCTCTGCTTTTTGAAAATTCCCTTGTTTCTCGTGGAGATCAGCTAATAGGGTGGCGTATTCTGGAAGTGGGAGGATGCTGAGGGCTTTTTCAAGCTTTGTAATGGCTTTTTGGTAGTTCTTTTCAGCCATATCAATCTTTGCGAGACCCATAAGGGCTGGTGTGTAGTTTGGGTAGGTGTTGAGGGCGCTTTCAAAGGCTTGAGTGGCTTTATTTTTATCTGAAATTGACCAGAGTCTTCCGAGTTCTGAGATGGACCAGGCGAAGTTTTCAGGGATGGCTATGCTGGATTCTGTACTGTATTCCATCATTTCGATGGCACCTTCTCTATCTCCGAAGATTTCTCTGAGGTAGGCAATTCGAGAATAAGAGCTAAAGTCTGGTCTGAGATTGATCATGATTTCCAAGGCTTGCTCTGCCTCGTCGTAATTTCCAAGCTCGATATGAGCATCTGCTAGAACTCCGTAAAAATAGTTGGTCTTAGGCGATGCTGATGTCAGTCGAATAGCTTTTTTGAGTGCGTCAGAAAAAAGATGACGTCCGAGGTCTACTTGGGCTTCGAAAAAGAGAATATTGTTGTTGTCGGGTTCTAATGAGCGAGCTGATTCCATTACTTGCTTGATCTTTTCGTAGAGACTTGGGTCTGCGCTTTCTCTGATACCTTGGAGATAGAGGGACGCAAGTGTGAAGAGTTGGTCGATGTTTTCTTCTTGTTTAACGATTTCTTGGGTTGTATTTATTTGCTCCCAAGTGACGCTTGAGATGTTTCCTTGAGTTTGGATATAGCTGATCTCAGGCGAGGTGCTACATCCTGTTATAATGAGGAGACAAATTACCAGAAGAGGAACAACACAACGTGTTGTTCCTCTTGATTGGTGTGTTTTCATTATTTCTCTCTTCATAGCGATTGATTATCGAACTGGTGAAGCGAGGTAGGGGAAGCTCTTTGAAAAGCTTCGATCATTTGCGTCTACACCATCTCCGATGGCAGCGTATCCTTCTGGAGCTTCAAAATCGAGTCCGAAGGTTTTTGCGAGGACACCTAACACTACTTGGACAGTAATATCAGTCACATCATCTCCGAGACGACGTCCGTTCGGGAATCCTGCGATATCACCTCCGAGTACTCCCATTCGGTTTGGAGTTGTTGCTGGAGCGATAGAAGTGTTGAGCCGAAGCATTTCTGCTGGTCGAACATTCTTTGGTCGATTGAGGTCTGGTACTCCTTGTAAAAAGATTTGAAAAATATCCTGACGCTCTTGTTGTGGAACTTCTAATCCAAGAACAGCATTGAGAAGTCCTCCAAGTTCTGAATTAAGAATGACTTGAGCGTAAGCTGCTGTATCTGCATCATTTGATGGGTGTGAACTGTTGAAGAAGTCTTTGAATGCAAGTGGCACTACACCTTCGTTTACTAGTGGCATTCCAAGACGAGAAATTTGAGTCCATTTTCCACGATCGTATCGTTTTCCATTTCGGAAAGTACGGAAAGCTCTCCGTGAAGTGGTTCCCCAAACACCAATGATTGGTTCACCAGATTTTGTAAGTTTGTTTTTTGGAATTTCCATTACGATAGAAAAGACATTTGCACCAGCAAGTGAGTCTTTCCCTCCACCGAGATTGAGGAGATTAAAAAGTTCAAGGTCTACGAAGAACGGATCATCTCGTTGGCCCATAAAGATTTTTCCTCCGTCTTCAAATCGTGAGATAGCTTCTGCCGCAAGGTTTTCGTAGTTTGGTTGACTCTTCTTCCCAATTACTGGAGGAGCAACTTTGAGACCAGTTGCAATACGGTCTCGTGATGATGTCCGTCCATTGAATTTCCCCATGATTTTGTAGACATCAGCTACATAGGTTACGTTGCTGTCGCTAATTTTCAATACTGGTTGAGTGTTGTACAGGAAAGTGTTTCCATTCTTTACTTTTCTTCGAAATCGAACAGCGTAAGTGATGTCTTCTATTGCATCTCCATCATTATCTATGTGAAAAGCGTAAAGAACTCCTGTATCGGGATCATGAAAATTTGGTCCGACTCCTTCAGGGATCAATGGTGAGTAGTTTCCGACCAATACGACATTGTCCTCGTCTTCAGAGCTGACGTAAGCATAGAGGTCAGTTTGATCAGCTGTTGGATCCATACTGATGAGAGGTGCTTCACGATGTGATGATGTGAAAGCATTGTTGAGGCCAAAAGGAATGGCTGTAACCAGAAGCGCGAGGCTTAAAAGCCCAGTAACTCCTGTTTTTAAGATGTTTTGCTGCATAAAAAGGAACATAAAAAATAAAAGCATACAAAGTGTAGGCTTCTGTACATCTATGTCAAGGAAACTTTACATTTGTGTTTCTGCTAATGTTTGACCTTTCCGTAGATCATTCCCAGTGTTTTTGCTAAGAGCATGACGACGAATGTTCCTAATAGCCAGGGGTCTACTAATCCATCTATGACTTGGATAATAAGTCCAATCATGAGAATAAGGGATCCTGCCATAAACCCAAATCGTTCCCCCAATAAGAGGAGAAGTTGCTGTCTTTCGTCATTGCTAGGTTTGTGGCACATGAAAAAAGCCAGTCCAAAAAAGACCATGACCGCAATAGGGATCCAGTAGTTGAGGTATTCAGAAATATAGACTGAATCAAAAGGATTGCTGATGGTAATGAGGAGAACGGCAAGAATAATGGAAGCGCCTATCTCACGTTTGATGTGGAAATTATTCATATGCAAATCTATTTTTGTAAGGTGAAGATGTGTTCTATAGGTTTATTAAAGACTTCTGCCATCTGTAGTGCAAGACGAATTGACGGTAAGTACTTGCCTTTCTCAATAGAAATGATGGTTTGACGGCTTACTCCTAGTTTTGAGGCGAGTTCTTCTTGGGTGAACTGATGCTTTTTTCGCAGTTGAATGACGCAATTTGTTATTTCAGGTTTCATATACGACAAGTGGACAAAAATGTGTTTTTATTCTAACAGAAACATCAAAAAAACTTGCATTGAACTGATGCTGTGATTTACTGAGGAAAACTTCACCCTTCCCTATGAAAAAATTTGTTGTCGCTGTCTTTGTACTATTTGGACTCCTATTTATTGCTGAATCATCTGTTTCTCTTGTCTCTGCACATGAAATTATTCCAGCAGATGTGCTCGAATTAATTCAGAATAA
The DNA here is from genome assembly GCA_029233985.1 of Candidatus Altimarinota bacterium. Classification (GTDB taxonomy): domain Bacteria; phylum Patescibacteriota; class Gracilibacteria; order JAUYGZ01; family JAUYGZ01; genus JARGOK01. Next base: position 125,125 of record JARGOK010000002.1, on the reverse strand, counting down.
CCCAGATATTACTGCTGATGAAATTGATGCTTTTGTGGCTTCACAAGGAAGTGACACTTGGGCAGGTCAATGGCAGCTCTTTCAAGATTTTGTGGTATTGGGAGTGAAACATATCTTAGAAGGACTTGATCATATTCTCTTTGTCCTGACCTTGGTATTGGTGTATACCAGGCTTGGTCATGTACTAAAGCTCGTGACTTCATTTACAATTGCTCATAGTATTACGTTGATCCTGGCTGGGTCTGGTTTTTTTGAGCTCAGTTCTTCTGTCGTGGAGCCTCTTATTGCTCTTTCTATTGTCTATATGGCCATTTTTCCGGTTTTCTTTGCGAAGAACGAACTGGTGAAATCTGAACGAAGACAGATCTTCGGTGTGTTCTTTTTCGGTCTGTTTCATGGTCTAGGGTTTGCAGGATTATTGGCGGATCTGAATATCCCCGTTGATCATTTTTTGCTTTCACTGCTTTCGTTTAATGTCGGAGTTGAGGTAGGACAGGTCTTGATCTTAGCTGCTGTTATTCCAATGATTCTTCTCTTGAAAAAAACCTCGTATTATCAGGTAGTGATGAAGTGTAGTGCTGTAGTGATGGCGGCTGTGGCCTTGTTTTGGGTGGTAGAGAGAACGGTGGGTTTTGGGGTGTTTGGCTAAAGTAGTGAGTTTTTGGGTTTCTTTGATAGAAATTCCATATATTGTTTAGTATATGCGATGCATTGTGAAATGAAATGGAACAAAATATTGGAGAGTGAAGTGCAACGACCCCGAAGCGTATTTTTCAATACTTTTTTCATTCCTTATTATTTTGCTGAAGAATTTCATTTTTAAAAACTCCTTTCTTTTTCAAAAATAAAGTAATTAGACCTATAATAATAAGTGTGAATGATATTGTTGTCGTTAGGCTTTTTGATACTGAAAAAATATTCGTAATATTTGCTATTCCATTGTTAAAAGTAGGAAAAATCTGAATCATAATAATAATTCCAATATTTTCTAAGTAATCAAATAATCCAGCAATAGCAGGAAGTATACAAAGTTTCTGTAGATTCTTTTCTTGAGAAAATGCTTTTTTAAGAACAAGAGCTAAAAATAATGAAAAAGTAATGGCAAATAGAATAGGATAAATCATGTCCAGGGGGATTTGTTCCCAGAGATAAATATTACGACCAGTTTTCCCCAAAGTTTCAAAAAGTTTTTGTGCATATTCTGAATTATATCCCATTGGTATTAGGTCTAAAATTTTCATACCATTTGTATATTCCATAACTTTTGGAATGGAGTAAAACAACATTGTAAAATATGTGCCTAAAGTTGGAATCAATAGTAGTAAAACTTTTTTCCAAGAAGCTTTATCAACAATAAATTTAGTTCGTTTATTAATCATAAATTATCCTTAAGGTTATTTATTTCGGAGCGATAGTGGAGAAACACTTTTTTATCCCCCTCACTATATTGAAAAAAATAGAAATTTCATTCTTTTTTTTAAATTCTTCAACAAAATTTCCTGCTTGAGGAAAAATTATTGAAAAATATGTCATATATTGTTTGCGGTATATCCGACGAATTTGGTTAGTATGATTTTTCACCGACCGGATATGTTGGGTAGCTGCCTGATATACCCTGTTGCACCACTTTTTATTTCATCACCTCTCAAAGTCATTTAGAGCTATTTTTCTTTTTACTTCTGCCTGATTACTTCTTGTAGGGAATTACAGATTTCTTCTGAGTTCTTTGATTGATCATTGAGTGCTTCACAAACTAGTTCTACTACTTGTGTGGCACAACCCCATGAAAGTGTAACTCCTGATCCTCCATGTCCGACATTATGAATTATTTTTCGATCCCTTCTGAGATTTTCACCAATTTCGAGTCTTACTTTTGATGTGGTAAACCGATAGCCGCAACATGCAGATTTATCGAATTGTTCAATGTCAATCCCTGTTAGATTAAGGATAATTTCTCGATTTATTGTAATTACACCTTCTGGTATTTCTACTCCAGTGATTTCAATGGTAGGTCCTTTAGTCCTATCTCCATTCCATTTTCCATCAGATTCAAAATTTCCCTTTTGACGTGTGCCTCCTAATACAATGTCTGATTTTCTAGGATAAAAGTACACATCTTGACCTTGCTCAAAATCTTTAGGATCAGGTGTGTAATTATATGAAACAAGTAATTCTTCGTTATTTTTAGGGACAATGATATTTCCAGTTGGGAGATGGACAAGATATCCTTTTACGATATTGAAATCACTATTTTCTGTAGAATAAAGTTCCGGAAATAAGACTGAACTCCCATATCCTGTACAATTAACAATAGCACTTCCCTTAAGATCTGAGATAGTTTCAGGTGTAATCTCATGAGTGACAATTTTTCCCCCTAGGTTTATATAGAGAGCATTTAACCATTGGAGATACACTGGCATATCAGCAAATAGAGCTCTAAATGTCCATCCCCAAATTTCATCTACATTATTTCGTCTTGGAGCACCAGAAATACCCTCTCCAGATTCAGGAAAACGACTAAAATTATCTACAAGATTTGCATATGGAGGATTTTTTTTGCTCTTTTCGAAAACTTCATAATGTCTTCGCCAGCCTACTCCAGTAGGAGTGTGCTGACTCAGAATACGAAATATCTGCTGGGATACCCCCATTCTTGTGGCTAGGTTATCAATCTCCACGGTGTGAGGAATAACCGATGCAGCTGCAAAATCTGTTGCGATTTTTGAAATTCGACTATCTCGGGAATCCAAGTCAAATGGAAGATTTTGGCTATGAATTTGAGTATCATACCCAGCAAGTTCTAAGGAAATAGCAGATGTAATTCCATTGATACCAGCTCCAAGAACATCAATCTTTTTTCTATTCATAATATGAACTAATCAAGAGTACATTATATTGTATATTTATTAAATATCAATGGTCTTTCTTAAGAAAAATAGCTCTAAATGACCTATTAAAAAGTAAAATAAAAAGTGGTGCAATGGAGTATATCGTTTGCGTGTTGATCCGATGAATCGACACGGTATAATGTTTGGACCGTGGTGATATGTAGGATATCACGCTGTTGTATGATATCTTTTTTCTTTATTAAATTTATTTCAATGAGCTATCTATATGAACTTCTTTTACAAGTCTTTCATACTCACCCAGTAGAGGCGCCATTCTTTGATCTTCTACTTCTCTGAATATTGCCAATAAAGAAGATTCATACCAAAATTTTTCTTCTCTGCTGGCATTAAAATATTCCCATATCTCTTCTCCTAATTCTCTATAATCTCTGAGAAAACTAGTAAGATTACTAATTTTGTCTGAGCAAGAAAGTATCATAGCCTCTGGTGAAGCTGTTCTTAGATGGTCTATATACCCCATCTTGCGTTTTTTCCAGGTAGCTTTCTCGTTGTACTCTTTGTTTGGGTCCTTGTCTTCTGTTACATCCTTAACTATTCCTGTAATCCTTGGGCCAAAATCTCTCAGCATATCCTCTTCCCGATACCCCTTTACATCTTCTAATACATCATGAAGTAAAGCAGCTGCGATAATCTCCTCGTCATCTGTGACTTCTGAAATTATCCAGGCCACACTGAATGGGTGCACAATGAATGGGGTATCATCGACTTTTCGAGTGGCCCCATTATGCAGTCTGGTGGCTGAAGTGATTGCTTTAAGTATTAGTGGTGTGAGTTTCATTGAAATTATTATCTATAAGTTAAATATACACTTTCGATGTAATTGGAGTAATAAAAAATGTGACAAGAAAAATACTCTATTTCTCGTTTCAATTATGTTTAGAAAGAAAGAAAAATGAAGAGATATGCCATGCAACGTTTGCAGAGTGATCCGATGAATCTAAATACTAAAACATCCCGCAGGATTAGTACGGGATATTTTGGATATACGCCTGATATGTGATGAATTGGAATAAATTTAGGGGAGGGTACAGACTTCATCATAGACTTCTTGAGGCTTTCCCCATCCTTCACTTTCTGATGCCAGGTCTTCTTTGTTGATGCTTGCACAAATGAGCGTTTGAAGTTTTCCAATGCCACCTCTATGGTATGCGTTTACTTGACTATCATCGAATCTCTTTAAAATAGTCACCAATTGAGCTCTAGTTACAGCATCATTTGGGCCAAAGTTTCCATTTTGATATCCATTCACTATGCCACGTGAGTTTATATCTTGAAGAGCTTCAAAATAGTATGCTGAAGAATCTACATCGGGGAAATCTTTTACAGCGCCTTGCGCATAAACTGCGCCTAGAGTGGCAATAGAACCAAGTAGCAGTAATCCAAAAGAAGAAAGTAGCTTTTTCATGATGATGAGTTAAGGGGTGGATAAGTTTATTCCAATATATCACATATCGTTTGCCTGCTGATCCGACGAATCGCCGTGGTATAATGTTCGAACCGCGGTGATATGTAGGATAGCAGGCTGATATACGATGAATTTCTCAGCCCTACTCTATTTGACTTATTCTAGCCAAATGTTAACATGTTGTCTCTTAATTTTTCTATTATGTCTTCAATAAACTCATTAGCCGATAAAGCACTGGAGGTTGAAACTGGAATCAACCGTATTTTTCAAGAAAAAGGTATTGTTCAGGCACCCGGTGAGCATTCAGATATTCCTGATGAGAGACGTTCTTTTCGTCAGTCAGTTGCGGCAGTTATAGTTCCTCATAATTGGAGGGAGTTTCTTGATCGTGTTGAAGAAATGCCGGTGGGAATGGGAATACAAGCTCAACGTAGGGTATTAGAGTTTATTGGAGGTGGTCTTAATTCTCAGGAAGAACAACGTGTTGAAGAGCAATTTGCTCAAGATCCTTCTCTAGTAGATGAAAGGTTTATTGTAGGGGGCAAGGTCCCTCAATATCTATACTTTCTTATGCAAGGAGCACATGTTCTTGATACAGGCAAATTGTTTGTACCGACTTATGATTTGCGTTCCGGCATGGAGCAGATCATGGGGAGAGAGCTGAAAAGAGAGATTTCTGAGGAAGCTGGTGATGAAGCAGAAGGATTAATTACTCTAGGCGATGTTCTTCCGTTAGACCCTAAGGTGACTCAACTGACGACAGTTGGTTTGGGTAATATGAATGCTCAAATTGAAGAAAAATTAAGAGATGAAGGAGTTCAATTAACTCCAGATGGTAATAAACTACTTGGATTCCTTCTTGAAATACGCGAGTTAGGCATGTTAGGTACTGCTGATCTTGAGCGGCTTGTAGAGTATGCTGAACAAACCGAAGAGGTTAGAGGTATGGTAACCATTACTATCGGAGAACTACTAGCTAAAGGAGAAGAGGCGATTGCTAATGGTGTTGAAGGTTGGAATGGTTGGGATATTGAAACTCAAGGTAATAAGCCGCGAAATGATAGTGTTTTTTACCTGTTAAGGGCTTTCCTAGAACATGTTAAACAATGTTCTTCCTAAAGAATTGGGCTGAGAAATATTTCGTATATCGTTTGCGGTCTATGTGATGAATCGTGATGGTAAAATGTTCCCACCATCGCGATATGTCATATGGACCGCTGTTGTAGGATGAAAATGTGTTTTCCCTTAAAATTGTGATTTCTTCTGGCGAGCAAAAGAGGGGATGGGGGTGAATTTTGCGAGCCAAATCGCCCTATTTATAGGGCAAAAATGATGATATACTAGCTTCCAATAAATCGAAACGTATGCCGTATAAGCAAATATTTTGGGACTGCGATGGAACTCTCGTTGATACTGAACCAGCTTTTTTTAAAGCAACTCAGCAAGTTTTATCCAAAGAAGGTTTGGAACTCACAATTGATTGGTGGACGGGTGTTCATCTTGCCACAGGGAAGAGTTCTTTCGACTTGCTACTTGATCAAGGTGTCGATCGGAAACGAGTGCAACAATTGAGGGAAGAACGAAATCTTCTCTACCAAACTTCATTGTCAAGAGAAGTTGTCATAATGGATGGAATTCGTGAGGTTTTGGATTCACTTCATCAACGAGTACCAATGTCAGTTGTTACAAGTTCGCTTCGTAGTAACAATGATCATATTGTAGATGCTAAGAATTTGAGAAAATATTTTGATTTCATAATTGCCAGAGAGGACTTTGATGAGGACAAACCTGATCCAGCTTGTTATTTGCAGGCTTATGATCGAGTTCCACATGATAGGGAACAGTGTTTGGTAATTGAGGATACGCAAAGAGGTGTTCAAGCTGCCAAAGCTGCAGGTTTGATTTGTTTTGTGATTCCCAACAAGTACACTTTAAACCATGATTTCTCGATGGCAGATAGAATCCTTGATCATCCACGAGACTTATTGGAATGTTTCTCCCCTCTATAAATAAGGAAGAAATCACTTTTTTGGAAAACACATTTATGTCCTACAACGTTTGCAGTATGTGCGATGTCGGAGGTGGTATAATTTTTCCGCAAAGCGGGAGGACCACCGAACGATATGGGTGAACGTGGTTTTCGGAGTGGGTGATTAGCAGTGAACCGCACATACTGCTGTTGTATGATGTCCATTCTTCTCCCTCTTCTTTTCACTCTGCTTTAAGTAATTCAGGACAAGATTTTTCTTTCTTTATTGGTTGTGGTGAGCGAGTTTTAGAGCTCCTTTAAATAAATTCTACCCCTGACTCATATTTAGGTTCTCTATTATTGAGGAAATCTATTCTTTCATCGATTTCTTTAGTGTCAATTTTTAAGTCTTCAAAGAAACTTTTTATTCTGAAATGAATTGAGTTATAAAATGCCTCATTTGCTAGTGTTTTAAGTTGATTAATGAATTCTTGCTTCTTTTCATCAGTATCTAGGTTTTCATATATTCTTTTTAGATAATTCTTTTCTGCCTTTCTGAGAAAATCCTCTTCAAGAGCATATCCAAGTGTCTTTATCCTTCTATCTAATGATACAATACTCAAATCGCATAAAAGCGCTTTTCGTAATAAGGAGATTCCTCTTTTTTTGAGACTATCTTCCAATCCACTGTCTCTAATATAGAAATAACTATCTAGAAATTTCTCGACATTTTCTTTGTTCTTTCTATCTTCTTTATCTTTTGCCAAATCGAAAAGCTTAAATGAACGATGCTCTGTCAGTTCATCTATTTCCCAATATTTTACTTTCTTTTGATTAAGATTAAGTCCGAATTTAGACAGGTTGACCGAAATTAAGTAAATTAAGTATTCAAGTTTCTCTTTACTCTCTCCAAAAATGAATTGATCATCAGCATATCTTAAATATCTACACTGGTTAATTTCGCATAATTCATATGTATACTGATCGTGTCTTTGAAGATAAAAATTAGCTAGAATTCTGGAACAGTCAGCAAAGGCATCTTGTGGGACTCCGACGGTTTGTTTGTCATACTTATTTGATTCCCTGTTCCAATAATTCAAAAAATGAAATAGAACACTTATATCTTCAGCGTTATCTTTACTGGCAACTTCCCTTATCCAAATTTCCAGCAAATCGAGACGAATACAATCGTAGAAATTAGATATGTCTAACTCAACTGCATATTTATAGCTCGCCTCCTGTGTGCTCGCATACAATTTGGAGCTAAAATCCCCATAAGCCTTGCTCCATGCAGTTGGGTTAAATGAGTATTCAGCTAAGGAGACACCATGATAATTAGCAAGCTCGTCCTCAAAGGAATTATGCGTTTCAGTTCTAAATTTCATCTCCTCATCTTCGCTTTTTCTGAAAACACCACCAAGTGACCATCCCCCAAATGTATTATCGACTCTATTGTATGCAATTTTCTTTTCTAGTCTCTTAACACAATAGTAATATAGGCAGTAATCCTTAATTTCAAAGACCGGCACTTTTCTGGTTACTCCTTTGCCCTTATTCTCAAATATGTATGCTCTTGGAATAGATGGGTAGTATTTCTTGTTTAAAAGATCATTATATAGAGTTTCTATGATTTCTTCTTTTTCAGAAGATAACAGGATAGGAAAAAATACCACTTTCTGGTGAAATCTTTTCCAGAAATTATTGTTAAAGTATTTTTTGAACTCACCAAACTCTATCATTTTATTGTATTATCTTATTTCCCTTGTTCCATTCTACACCTTCAGGTGTTTTCTTATTAGTCTTTCTTAGAGAAAAATCTTGTCCTGAATTACTTATTTATTTCCCCTAAAGCAGAGTGAAAATCCTCTGGAACAGAGGAAGAAGAATGGATGTCATACAACGTTTGCATGCTGATCCGACGAATCGGTGCGGTATAATTGTTGAACCGCGTCGATATGTAGGATAGCAGGCTGTTGTCCGTTGTCTCTGTTTGGGAATCGTATATATTGTTAAAATGGGCACTTTTACCTTAAATTTTCTGGTCTCTCTCTGTAGAGAGAGAAAGGAGGGGGCGAAAACAATTCTCCTATATTTTTAAAAAATTCTTAACAAATCCAGTCAAAAGTATGGTATAATGTAATGATAGTTTAAGCATAAAACATGGATGAGGGTGTAAGAAAACTCGAACGAGCGGTAAGAGCAAGCGGAGCTCCTAGTGAAGGAGTAGCTCTTTTGCGAGTAGTTGTGAGAAATGGCGGTGAAGAGCCTCAACTGGCATCAGCTCTTATTTCAGTAGCTTCGAACGTTCGGGCAGCTACCCTAGCTCAAGTAGACAATATTCCCGAAGAGAGGCGTGCAATTCTTCAAGTTATGGCATTATTGCTAGAGCGAGTTGACAATGAGCTTAATCAAATACACCATGCGTTAACTACAATGGCTCTTTTTGAGGTCAATCCGGATCAAGGAGACGTTGCTCTGCCGGAACCTGAGCAAGTACTTGAGTCAATCCGATCTCAGTTGACTCCACGCCAAGCTCAGGAAGTACTACAATTTAAAGAACCGCGTCTTGTGATCTATCCAATTACCAATGCTCAGCGGTATGTGCAGGCTTTAAATTGTGAAGCTTGCCGTACCATGGAAGGGCAGCAAACGCCATATTTATCAGATTTCACTCGAAATTCACTCAATGCCTTAGCTCAGGAAGGAAAAAAGATCCCCGGCTATCGTTGGGCTATCGTCGATGGGGCACAACGAGTTGATATTCCTGAGTGGGATAGTGCTCTACAAGACTTTAGAGGACGGATTGGAGAGTTTGATAGGCGCTACCAAGATACAGGTGTGCAAAGACTCAATTTTGGATCGGCTGCTGTTCTCATGATGGACTCGTTAGTTCAAGCCAAACCACTAGGATGTGAATATGAAGGTGAAAGCACGAGGCGAGATGCGAAGTACGAATGGCAATATACACTCCTTCAGGAAATAGATGAGGAAAATGGCCTTGTTGGCGTGGTTGATTGGAATCCGAACGCTCGGAGCGTGAACCTGTCTGTGCGCAGTCTAGTGCTTGACGCTCCTGGGGCGCGTTTGCGGTCGGCGGTGATGGGTCAGATTGATCTTTGATCTTTGTTTTTATTTTGAATATTTTCTTTCCTCGTAAGCCACTGAGGTGTATTTTTAAGCATGCGGTGAATAGTAACCACTCTCAGAGGTGGCTGTTTTACTTATTTTATGGAATTGTTTTTTGGGTGGGGAGGGGGTGTATTGTGTTCTTCCTAAGAAAAAGTACCCATTTTATCCAAATTAAGAGATTCCCAAACAGAAATGTCGGACAACTCCAGTATATACGAACTGTTTACCTGTCAACACCACTTTTTTGCTTATTATCCGAACTGGGAGTAAAAAGAAAATGAATTGTAGTTTTTAGATGAATGATATGAAAGAAGAATATTTGAAGGTTTTTCGTGAAGAATTATTGCTTCGGAAGAAGAGTCCTCGGACGGTGAAGATGTACTTAAGTAATCTGGAAGCTTTTTTTGAGTGTTATGATTTTCAAGAATTTAATCCGTTGAATTTGAGAGCGTTCGTTGTTGAGAGGCATTTGAAATATAATTATGCTTCCTCTACATTGAATACTTATAAGCAATCTTTTCAGGCCTTTTCGAGATATGTTTTAAAAAAGCCACTGATAGTGGATATCCCTTCATCGTATCGAGCAAAAAAATTACCAGTTGTGCTGTCTCATCATGAGATAGAGGTGCTGTTATCACGCGTAACAAATTTCAAGCATCACTTGATGATATCTTTGGCATATGGCTCGGGACTGAGGATTTCTGAGGTGACTGCACTCCAGGTGGGTGATATATGTTTTGATACGAATTCGATTCATCTGAAGGCTGCCAAAGGCTGTAAGGATCGGGTCACGCTATTACCGGAAAGATTGAAAGATTCTCTTTTTGAGTATTGTAAGAATAGGGGTGGAGATGCTGCGGTTTTTGAAAGTGAAAGGGGGGGGAACTTGAGTTCTCGATCTCTCCAAAAGGTTTTTGAAAGAGCGTTGAAGGCTGTTGGGATAAAAAAACCTGCTACTTTTCATTCTCTTCGCCACAGTTTTGCAACGCACTTGTTAGAAAATGGCACCAATCTTCGGTATGTACAAAGTTTGCTTGGGCATTCGAGCATTCGGACCACTCAGGTGTATACGAAGGTTGCGAAGTCTGCACTGTTGAATATTCAGAGTCCGTTCTAAAAAAAGACCCTGTATCAATTGATACAAGGTCTTTTTGAAAGTCTCATTGAGAGTTCTATTAGAACTGACGTGGAGGACGTTCTTCACGAGGACGAGCTTCGTTTACAACGAGTTCTCGACCTTCCATTTCCTTACCATTCATTTCAGCGATAGCAGCATCAGCTGCAGCGTCGTCTGTGAAAGTAACGAATCCGAATCCTTTTGATCGTCCGCTGAACTTGTCAGTGATCACGATACAGTCTTCGATTTCTCCGTAAGAAGCAAAAGCTGCTTGTAGAGCTGCGGTATCCATCCCCCAAGAGATGTTACCGACGAAAAGTTTCTTAGCCATGTGAAAAAAAATTAAGAAATACACGGCACTTTGTTTTCATGATCCATGTATTTAGCTAAGGCCTCCTACCGATCTAGAACAAAAGTTAACACTCTTATTATAGCAAATAGAGGGCTTTATGCAATAGAATCTGGGGAGAATGAGGTATTTGGAGACATTGTGAAACCTCTATTGCCTTGCAAGTAGATAGCCCAGAGAGGATGTGTATGAATTACTGAAGGTGGCGAGGTTGCTATGCTTCACTTCAACAAAGAACGCTCCGTTTGCTCGTAATGTCGGTATGTATTTCTGTTTTTAGAGTGTCTCTCCTTTAAAGGAGGTGGGGCTTCTGAGCTAGTTTTTATCGATAGACATAGTTGGATTGTCGCTTTCTAGCTCCTCTTTTGATCGTTCTTGAGCGTTGTTTTTGGTTGTAATGGTGTTGAGATGATCCGTTTCGAGAGACATTGAGAATGATTCCTACTGAGGCCATAGTCATCATGAGAGAACTTCCTCCATAGCTAATAAAGGGGAGGGTTATTCCGGTGTTTGGGAAAAGTGCCATGTTTACAGCGATATTAATGACAGCTTGGACAGTGATAGAGGTGGCAAAACCGATGACGATGAGCTTTCCAAACCAGTCTTTGGTTTTCCTGGCCATGTCGTAGCTTTTCCATGCAAAAGTAGCGAAGAGAATGAGGATGATGGCTGTTCTGATGAAGCCCATTTCTTCTCCTACTGCTGCAAAAATGGTGTCACCTTGGACTTCAGGCAGATACCCATTCTTTTGTATGGATTGACCAAACCCTAGACCAAAAAAGCCACCACTTCCAATAGCTGTGAGGGCGTTTTTTACTTGATACCCGATTCCAAGAGCATCAGCTTCGGGATTGAAAAACGTTACAAAGCGATTGTAGATGTAGTCGACATTTAGGGCGATAATCATTCCCAGAAGACCCGCAAGAATTCCTCCAGCGGTGACCTGAAAAATGCTTCCTCCTGCCACCAGGAAGACAGCAACAGCTGTGAGAAGAATAACGATAAGGGATCCAAAATCTGGTTGGAGGGCGAGTGGGATCAGAACAAGACTAAGGATGATGACAAAAGGAGTAAACCCATAATGAAAATGCTTTATATCTGGTTTGTTTTCTGCCATCCAATGAGCGAGGTAGATAATGAGGCCAAATTTTGCGATTTCTACTGGTTGAATAGAAGGGAGAAAAGGAATATCTATCCAGCTGGTGGCTGTTCCATAATCGTTTCCAAAAGAAGAAAAGACAAAAAGGAGCATCCCTACGGAAACAGTCATGACGACTAGAGAGATTTTTTCCCAAAAGCGATAGGGGATGATCATGCAGGCGCCCATTGCAGATAATGCAATGATCATGTGTCCCATTCTTCTCCAGAAATAAAAGTCGTTTTGTTGAAAGGTGTTGAAGGATTCGTATACACTGACAGAAGCGATCATTGCGAGTCCAAAAAAACTGAGGGCGAGCGCGGTAGCAAGGATGGAGTAGTTGTAGGATCGTTTCATTGTTGGGATTTAGAACAGAAACCCTATTCTCCGAAGATTAGCGTAGGATATAGGGGCTGAAGCATCCTGTCGTGTATTCTCTGGAAGGTGTTTGAAGCGGTTTCTTAATTATTTTGTATGAGAGTTTTTATTTTCACATTATCTATACTACTTGTTGATCAGCTTTCGAAGCAATGGGTTTTGGCAGCTGATGAACTTCCGTGGTGGTTGATCGATGGACAAGTTGGGTTTCGATTGTCTTTTAATGAAGGTGTAGCCTTTTCAGTTCCTATTACGGGATGGTGGGTGATTAGCATAAATATACTCATTATTTGTGGGCTTCTTTTTTACTTTTCTCAATATATAAAGAGCTCTTTGTTTTCTCATACTGTTCAGGCTTTGGTGATTGGTGGAGCCCTTGGTAATCTCGTTGACCGATTTACTGAAGGCGCTGTAGTGGATTTTATTCAGATTTATTGGTACCCGATCTTTAATTTGGCAGATATGTTTGTTTTTGTGGGAGTTGGGCTGATGGTGTTTTTTTATAAGAAGCTTGAGGTGTAGGATGTCTCTCGTCTTTAGAAGTGGAACGGGTCTCAGTAAAGGCATACAAGAATGACAAGTAGAGACAGCCCTCTTATGGTCTGATGACACAAATCATGATGCCTTTTTGTTCAGTTGGGGCTTATACTGGGTTGTAATTCCTAACTCTATATTGTGCCGTACGATTTTCCAAAAAGTCCTGTAGTCAATGTTTCAGATGTGTTCTTTCGAACGGTGGCTGGGGTGTTTGGTGGTGGGTTTGGGAGTCTTGTTTTGTTGATAGGAGTGCTCTTGAGTGGAACTTTTGCTTCTTCTTATATTGCAGCTGTAGAGGTAGGTGTTCATCCATTTATCGTATTTATTGCTTTGGTTATTAGCTATGTAGCGATACTGGTCTCCTCTCTCGCGAGTCTGACTTTCTTTTATTACACGGATAAAGAGCGCTACCCCTTTCTGCTTTCGACGCTGTCGCATGTTTTTTGGCTGATTACGATTGTTTTTCTTGTTTCTACACCACTGAGCTTGTTGCTTTCTTTGCAGAGCTTTGAGTCTTTGAGTATTATTGCCCTTATTTTGATGGGAGTGTGTACGATTTTTTCTGTATTAGCGATGGAGATTGTGAGCGATAGTCGTCATCTGCTTTTAGTCTTGTATAGCTCTGCTGTGGCGATCTTTGCCTTCTTTTTAGTTATGCTGATCTTGTATTTGATCTTTAATACAACCAGCTATCTCCTCCCGATGGCGCTTCCTTTTTGTTGGGGGAGTTTTGGGTTTTGGCAGGGAACATTTGAAAAGACCTATCAGTGGCTTTATGAGCTCTATGGAAAGGATTTTTTGAATGCTGATGAGCGTGTTGGGAGTGATTATGTGAAAGAACAACGGATGAAGAGATAGACCCTGTGAACGAAAACATGGACATGAAACAAGGTATTTTTGTTTGATGATGTCTTATCTCGACAACTTAAAAAATGATACATAGCACGTGGAATGCCTTCATTGCGAAGACGTCTTTAGCGACGTTTGGGTTTCTTTCTAAAAACTTATTTGTGAATTCTGCTTTTTTTTATTAGAGTACTCACACATAAATTATTTCTATGAATTCTTCACTACAGATTGGCTTTGGACTAGCCCTTTTTGTTGGAGAATGTTGCTTGAAGGAATGCTGTTGTTAGAGCATTTATGCTTTCTCAAGTTCTTTTATTCCTTTTTTTGATATATTTATGTTTGATTTAGAAAAGAGAAATTCCGTTTTTCCTACTCGGTATCCTCAAAAATTCGATGGAAAACCTGATCTGGTCATTACTTCTCGACATGGAGTAGGAAGTGATTTTTTAGACCAACACCCTGGTCTCTTGGAGACTTTTCATCCAGATGATCTTCCTCATTTAAAAAAATATTTTGATGTGGAATATGACCATGGAGCTACCCAGTTGGCTCATGAGATTGCTCGTATACTGAGCCATATCTATCAGTTCAGGGTGATAGTGATAGAGTGTACTTTTACGAGAGGGCTTCTCGATATGCACCGGGTCCGTGAACATGCTTTTATGAATGTTTTGTCTTATGGGTATAGAGAGCGTTTGTATGAGCTTTTTATGACCAAGTGTGTTCAAGCTCAGTCATTTATCCGCGAAGAAATTGAATCAGCAGGTGGTGTTTGTCTGGATATTCATACTATGAGTGATTTTAATATCGCTGAGAAGCCTGAACTCAAGCCTGGAAACCTGGGAGCCTTTGCAGATGCTTGGAATGATCCTGACAATAGAGTTTCTCAGCGACAGAGTACTTTTGTAACAGGTTTGAATGGAAATGAGCACGATGAAACAAGATATTTGAGACAAGCACTCCAAACTCATTTAAGACGAGATTATTACAAATTTTCTCGAAATGACCCGTATCATTCTACAGATCTTCAGTCGACAGCGCCCTTTGTTAGGTCGGGAGCGTGTGCTGTACTCGATATCTGCAAGTCTGAAATTAGCAATGAAGATCCTTATAGTGATGGATACGATTTATCTCAACTCACCTTGTCTTTAGAAAAAATATCACGCTTGGCGTCTTGTATCGCTGCAGGTGTAAATGATGTCAGTGGTACTTTGTTTCGCTGATAGTTGCTCTTTTTTTCTAGTGTTCCAAGGATGAAGACTCTAATCGAACTTGTTGGGAAGGAGTACCCGCAAGTACAACGAACGATATTTGGAGAGTGAGTTTCTTGATTATCTGAGACTCTGTCTTGAAAAGGATGAAAAATGAGAACATAAAGAGGGGAGTTCATAATGTTTGTGAGCCCTTGACTGGTCCACTGTTGTGGAATTGGAGATTTATTTATTGGTGGATTCTGTTGTTGTTCGATGATGTTATCTGTCTGTTGGGTGAGAGTGTTCATAAGAATGAATAAAGAGATATTGTATTCATTCTATGGATAATTTTGTGATGTGCACTCTGAGTTCGTGACCAGAGTCACACTTTCTTTGGTTTTATTAAAATAGCTTAATCGTTTGAGCTGTTTCTAAAGATTTGATGGCATGAGAATGGAGGTGCCGATGGGATTCGAACCCATGAATGTCGGTTTTGCAAACCGAAGCGTTAAGCCACTTCGCCACGGCACCAGTACTAAGAAAATTTACCATAAAAATGTCCAGCCTGAAACCCTGAATTAAAGGAATCTAAAGCTAGAGACGGCCGTTGCACAAGCTTCTTGTTGTGCCTGATCATCATCTTTTGAAATACAGGTCAGGGTGTATGCGATACGGTCACGTGCATAGAATGATTGAGAAAAGTGACGAAGAGGGTCTGTGCTCGAGTTTCTTGCTCGAAATGTATGAATAACCGTCTCTGATTCTCGAATTGTGGTTTGTTCGGTATTAATGGGGCGATAATCTATTATGGCTTTTGACCCTAAGAGGATATTTGCTTTTGCATATTCTAGAGAGCTTGCATCAGTGTTGATAGATTCTTTTACGATATTTAGATTTTGTATGAAGTCATCACCGTCTATCTTTTTTATAAATAAGGCAACTGTTTCGTTTGGAATAGTATTTGCAAAGTTTTCCTCAGAAATCTTTCTCCATGTGCTTGGAGTATCTACCGAAAAATTCTTAAAGATTTGGCGTTCAAGTGATGTATCTGTTTCTTCTCCAGTGGATCCAAAACATCCCGTAAGGAAAGGAATCATGACGAGAAACAACAAGAGATGTGAGATTTTTTTCATATATGATAATTAACACGTCTATACTATCAAAAATACAGTAGAAACAAGCTGTTTTTACTTGTTAAAAGACAAAAGATTGGTACTATAGATGAGCAAATTTTGGCTCATGAGCCTTTATAGATGCTTTTGGGACAGTAGCTCAGTTGGTAGAGCAGCAGCCTTTTAAGCTGATGGTCCCGGGTTCGAATCCCGGCTGTCCCACCATTTAGAAAATATCGTATGAAAATTGGACTTTGCATTCTTGAGGGTACAAGATTTTGTATTGAGAGTACGAATAGTCTAGAAGGAAGATTAAAAGAACACAGGGATGCTCACACTTATATAACCACAAGAATTGGTAATTGGAATTGGTAAGGTTTTTTGATTGTGAAACTTTGGAGGAAGCAAGGAAGCTTGGATAGCTCATAAAGAAATCAAAGAATATTGCTCGATGAGTAGAGCAGCCTCGTACTTGATGTGGGGATGGTAGATGCCTGTATCTAATATCTGGAATATGAAGGTCTGTAATTTGGTTTTATATCGTTTGCGACTGTTTATGAGTGCTTGATTTTTTTATTTTTACTGATGCTTGGATTATATAAAGGCTTGAAAATATCGATTTTTGGTTTATACTGGCGCCTGATTTAAAAATAAGAATGCCTCCTTTTCGAAAAATACATGAAATCGTGAATATTGCTTCGCCTAGCGTCCCTGTATGTACTGAGACTGTTGGTTTTCAACCGTCGATGATTTGTACAAAGGTTCGAGATGATCTTCTTCAGATGGTTTCTAAGGATTGTACTTTGAATCTTCGTAGTGATATAGCAGCAGCTTTTGTGAATGTTTCAGATCGATTGCTAAAGAGAGGAGGGAGGTTTTACAATATGGAGATGTGGAATTTTTTTAACTCATTGAATTACGACGGTTCATTTCTGAGTAAAGTGATGTTTCATCATTTATTGGTGTTTAGTACTGCTCAAGTTTTAGAATGCTACGATTTGCCAAATGGAGCATACCTTTCGTTTTTATTGGAATCAGCTGAGCGGTGGCAAATTGATCTGTCAGATCGTGAAAAAGTACTTTTAGTGAGTAATTAGAGGGATCTTATTGAACTCCACTCTTGATTCGATTAGTATCGATGCGTCTTTATAATGCCCTGGTGACGACCCGTGAGCATTGCGTTCCTAAACGGAGGAGCTGAGGAACGAAGATCTGGAGTGTAGGACAGGGATCTGCTAAAAATTGAAGATTTTTGGTAGATAGCTGAGCTAGATGCCCGGGTGGTGGAATGGTAGACACGAGGGACTTAAAATCCCTTGAGAGCAATCTCGTGCGGGTTCAAGTCCCGCCTCGGGCACCATTATCTTTTGCTGTAGAGAATATTAAATCCTTTTTCAAAGGCTTTAATTGAAGCGACAATAATATCTGGTGAAGTTGTTCGAGAAACGATGCTATCTCCGTTTTTTCCAGACATGGTCATTTTGATTTCTACAGAAGCGTCAACTCCTCTAGTATCGATTTCTACAGCATAATCAATGAGCTTTACATCGAGTTCGTCTTGGTCTTTGAGTCCTTCTTTGATTGCGATGATAGCGGCATCGACTGGCCCTACTCCCTCTGCTGTGCTTTTGAACTCTTTTCCAAATGCGTTCCCCCAGATTTCAGCTTTGGCAGGTTTGTGCATGCCAGTTTTGATTTCAAAGTCTTCTATAGAGATTACTCTGTCTTGGAGGGAAAATTCATCAAGAACTTCTTCTAAGATATATCCAAGATCCGCTTTTTTGATTTTTTTTCCCTTTGTGATGAATTGTTTAATGTTTTCTGTAACTGCTTCTAAAATCTTGTTGGTGATGTCGACATCAAACTCCTTGATTATGATATTTCCGACTTTTTCTGCTGTTGGAGTATTTGAAAACAAGATCTTTGTTTTTTCTGAACTACCACTTTCACGTATTGCATAGAGTTTTTGGTCGATGAATCGTTCTATTTCTGAAAACTCAGGTTCGAGAGTTGCGGGTTCAGGAAGGATTTTTAGAGGTGATTTTGGGTCTTTGAGGCCGTTTCCACAAGCGCTGACAACGATCACATCATCAGATTTGAAGAAATTCTCATCAGCGAGTTTTTTTGCCACAGCATAGGAGAGTGCACCGGAAGGTTCAGAAAAAACACCTTCTTCGCGTGCCATTTCTTGTTGAGCTTGGAGGAGATATTCATCATCGACTTCGTAGCAGCCTCCACCTGATTCGTAAACGTCTTCGAGGATTTTTCTTCCGTCTGATGGATTTCCAACAGCCATTGCTGAGGCAACAGTGTTGGGTTTTATGATCGTAAACTTGGTGCTTTTTTTTTGAAAGGCTTTTACGAGAGGATTGCATCCGGTTGTTTGGGCTACGATTATTTTCGGGAGCTTTTTTATGAGTCCGAGGTTGTAGAATTCTTTAATTCCTTTGTATATGGCATGGAAATTTGTTCCATTTCCGACAGAGCAGACGATGTAATCTGGGCATTTCCAAAAAAGTTGTTCAATGATTTCGTATCCTTGAGATTTTTGACCTTCTGTTCGAAAAGTATAGTCTCCGGCTAAGTAATACCCGAACTTCTTTGCCATTTCTGAAGCTAGTTCTGCGCATCGTGAGTAATCAGCTCGAACCTGAATGACTCGAGCTCCAAAAGTGAGAGTTTGAGCAAGTTTTCCAACGGGGGTCCCTTCTGGAACAAGAACGTAACATGGGATTTTTGCTGCTGATGCATACGCGGCTACTGAGGCAGCCATATTTCCAGTTGATGCGAGGCAGATAGCTTTAGCTCCAAGTTCTTTGGCTTTGGTTACTTCTACCATCGTTCCTCTGTCTTTGAAAACCCCTGTTGGGTTAAGGCCTTCATTTTTGATATAGAGATATTTGAGGCCGAGTTTGTTTCCAAGGTTTGTTGCATGGAGGAGAGGAGTCCCACCTTCCTGGAGTGAGACAATCGATTCAAAATTTTCGATCGGATAAAATGCGACGTATTTCATTGCAGAAAGAGGTGCAGTCTTCAAAGAGTGCATATTGAGTCTTCGGTGGACTTCTTCATAATTGAAATAGGTTTCAAGAGGTCCTCCACATTTGATACATTCTGTGACAGATTCCGTTTCTTTATGAGGTCGCTCGCAGTGGTAGCATTTGAGGTGATAGGTTTTCAAGGGAATAGATGTTAGGAATTGAGATAGAGATAAAATTTGTTGTTGTCAAAAAGACCTCGCTGCTGCGAGATCTACAAAAAGTGTACGAATACTCGCGGCTGTTTTAGAGGTCGATAATAATAATTGTATTTTTCATTGTTCTGAGATTATCAGCTGGTATATTCTCGGTCAATATCTTTGGGTGGAGTTTTTGTGTGCATTCCTTAATAATACACTCTTTAGTTTTAGAGTGTCACAGGCAGTTGTTTAGAACCCTAAATATTTGTGAATTATTTCGGTTCTTGATTTTTCATAGAGTTTTCTTTTTTTTCAATGTGCTTGTATTCTTCAATTGTTGCAGATAAAGCGCCACAACTAAGAACAAAAATGAGTAATACGACGAGAGTAAAAACAAGTACTCCTGTGGTTTTTTTGAGTTCATTTTCGCGATTTCTCATATGAATCATTATATTGTTTTCAATGATAGAAGAATTTTTTTGATTTTATATAAAAATGACAAGTCGTTTGAAAATATTCATCTTTTTTTCATTCAATTGTCATTTGAGATTTTGGTTCTGATTTTCATCGTTTCTTCATACTCCTTCATGTATTGTCGATCTGAAATTAATGAATTGTATGAGAGTATTGATAGTTGAGGATAATCCCCATCAGGCCATGTTCTTAAGAAAGCCTTTGGAAAGCCAAATGGTTGCAGTTGATGTTGCGTATGATGGTGAGCAAGCTTTGTTTATGGCTTCAACATCAGATTATGATGTTATTGTGATGGATTACATTCTTCCAAAGATGGATGGAATTGCTGTTTGTAAAGCTTTGAGAAATAAAGATATTCAGACTCCTATCGTTATGCTTTCAGGACATTCTTCGGTCGATGAGAGAGTTACTGCTCTCGATAGTGGCGCTGATGACTTTATTGTAAAGCCTTATAGTGTTTCTGAACTCACTGCAAGAGTGCGTGCTTTGATGAGACGAAAAGACGTTCATCGTCATGGTGATATTGTTATTCATGATATGGTGATTGATCGGAATCGAAAAATAGTATCCCGTGCAAAGGAGCCCATTGATCTTTCTCCTCGAGAATACCGAATACTGGAGTACTTGTGTCAGAATCGAGGAAAGGTGGTGAGTCGCTATGATATTTTAGAAAATGTTTGGGGATCTGCAGATACCTTGCTCTCAAACGTCGTTGATGTTCACATGGCTCGTTTGAGAAATAAGATTAATAAGGGTTCGTTAAAATTTTTGATTCAAACAAAAAGAGGTGCTGGTTACATTATTGAGTGATTTTTTCAGGTGGAAGGCTGATGGTGATGATCTTTTCTTTTTCAGTCAGTGTGATGCCAATTGATTGGGCAATTTTTAAAGCGATTTGAATTTGAAAAAGCGAATGGTCTTCTTTTGTTTTTAAAAGTAATGATTTGAGCTCTAATTGTACTGGTATGAGATTCTCAGCTGTGTTTTTTGTGAAAATAATACAATTTTCTGAGTCGTTTGGTGATATTTTTTGAATGAAATTCTTTTGTTTTTTGAGACTAGCTATTTGATACAAACATTCATTGAAATACTGTTTATCGGTTTTTATTGTTAGAGAAGTTGGTTTATCGATGAGTAGGCCAGTCCTGTTTTCTGATTGTATTCTAAAATGAATGTAGTCTAAGCTTTCTTGTAGGGATGTTTCTTCTGGGAACGGTTCAGTTTTTTCGCCAGCTAGGAGGTCTTCATAGCAAATAAGATTGCTGAGATTTCTGATGATGTGCTTTAAGGATTGTTGTTCTTCACGAGAGAGTGGGTCATTTTCTAGTTTGTATAAAATGATGGTGAGTGTGTTCATGATTTCATGTCGTACCAGACTCTTGCTGTTTTGAATATTCATTTTTCTGGGTTAGGAGTTATAGAATACACTATAGTTTGTTTTAATAATGGCTTCCTTATGAATATTTTGATTATCGAGGATCAGGAAGAAATTGCAAGTGCGCTTGCTATGATTTTCAGAAAAACTCCTCGCGTAAACAACGTAACGACACAGGCAGAAAAGGATCAAGCTCTTGTGATGGCATTATCAGGGATCTATGATGTTCTTATTGTTGATATAGTTTTAGGAGAGCAAGATAGAGCTGGTCTTTGGATTTGTAATGAAGTACGCAAGCAAAAACCTGTAATTCCTTTGATTGTTGTTACCGCATTGCATTCTGTTTCGGTCTTATCTGAGGCTTTTGAAATTGGAGTTAATGAATACATTACAAAACCTTTTGACTGTCGGGAATTGGAATTGAGGGTGAAGAGATGGTTTGGTGTTGGTCAGTTTATTCCACGTAAAGATTTGCAATATGAAGGGTTGTATTACGATTCAGCGCGTCATGAGGTGTTGTTTCGAAAAAAAGTTCTTCATATGTCAAAGAGAAACAAAGCTTTATTGTTGTTGTTTTTAAGTCAGCCAGAATTACTTTTGACTCATGAGTATATTATGCAAAAGTATTGGGGAGATCTGCAGCTCAACCCACATCGAAATATTCGACAATCAATTTCTCGATTGCGAAATGATTTGGGGAGTGGGTGTCAAAATTGGATTCGTGTTTTGCCGGGCGAGGGATATTGTTTAAGAAAGGATAATATTGTGTAATACTGTGCTTAACAAATTGTTTTTTATGAACAACAAGATATTAATTCTCGAAGATGAAGAGGTCCTGGGAAGGATTTATAAAAAACGCCTTGAGAAGGCGGGTTATGTAGTGAATTGGTGTAAGACTGCAGAAGAAACAGAGCTGGAATTAGAACATTTTATGGCGGATATTGTTTTGCTGGACCATGGGATAAAAGGTATGGAAAAATCAGGACTTGAGCTGATCCCAACAGTGAAAGAACATTTACCAAATGCTCATGTTATTATGCTTTCAAATTATAGTGCTGAACAGTTGCAGACAGATGCAGTTTATAAAGGTGCAGACGCTTACTTAATTAAAATTAATACTCCCCCAAAGGTTTTGGTTGAGTACTTGCATTCGCATGTATCGGTAATTTTAAAATAAATACGGATCCTTTTGGGCGATTGTCTACAACATGAATGGATCCCATGTGGAGCTCTATGATTTTTTTGCAAATATAGAGTCCCATTCCAATACCCATTCCTTGTGTTGCATCGGTACTTTGAAATTTTTCAAAAACCCTTTTTTTATTGTCTTCTGATATACCTGTTCCTGTGTCTCGTATATGTATTTGTACTTCTGTTGCGTTTGTGATGGCTTCTATTTCTATTTTCCCTTTTTCTGGAGTGAACTTCATTGCATTGCTAATGATGTTACTGAAGACTTGGTGAATTTTTGGAGCGTCGCAGTTTATAGTGATGTCTTTTTTTAGTGAGACCAAATGGAGCTTGAGTTGTTTTTGTTTGCTGAGGTCCTGGAAATCATTTGTGATGATTTGGAGTAGCGACTGCAGTGATTGAGGTTCTTTTTTTAGTGTGACTTTTTCGAGGTCATATTTTTGAACATCAAAAAGGTTTTGTGTGAGTGATTTGAGGCGCTCAAGCGAGCCTCCTAATACATCCATATCTGCTAGCACTTGGTTGTTGTGGTCGTACGAATCAAGCGTGTCTTCAAGCTGAAGAAGGGCAATATTAAGTGGTGTTCTGAATTCATGAGCCGTGACTGCAATGAAATCTGACTGTTGCCTTAAGAGTTGTTTGATCTCCATGTTTTGTGATCTTAAACTTTTTGTTTTCTTTTGAATGAGGTCTTTCATGAGGTTGTTTTCTTCATTCAAGTTGCTCTGCAGCAAGATGTTGATAAAGCAGACCTGAAGTGCTTGGTGAGTTTTTTTTATCTCATTAATTTCTTCTTGAGAATAGGGTTCATTGTCGGCTTTTTTTCCGATGAAAAAGAGACCAATTACTTTGTTATCTAGATAGATTGGAAGGCAGAGTTGTGATTCTTTCGATGTGAAAAAATGGTTGTTTTTTGGCGTACGAGTTAAAAGAGAGAGTTTTTTTGATTCTAAGTATTGAACGAGATCGTCTTTGATATATATGGGGATAAATATGGATGCTTCTTTTTCTCTGACAAGATATAGTTTGACAGCAGAAAGGTGGAGACTTAACACAAATACATTTTCGAGGTTTTGAAGAAGTCTGGAATAGTTTTGACAGTAGAATATTTGAGACCTGAGTGTTTCTAGCCCTGTTCTGAATTGTCGAAACTCGGTTGTTGTGAGTTCTGGAACCCATTGGTCTGCTTTTGTGTATAACATTAATCCTGCAAGAGCGGACACAATGAGGATTTGGTCTGTTGATCCAATAGAAAGGTCTGAAAGGAGAAGAAATGATATCGCTGTGGTAGCTGAGAAAAGTGTTATGAGAATGAGTGTTCTGGTGATTTTAAGTGCTGTGTAGGATGCTCCGAAAAACCGGAACCGACGCATAGAGTACAGTGCTGGTATAAGGAAAATAAGTGAAAAAGTAACAGCTTCAACCTGAAAGATATAGAAATTAAAGAGTGGTAAGATGACATTTGTCATAATGACTGCAAAATTGAAAAGAAACATCCCAGTAAAAGCTAGAGATATTTTTTGTTTTTCGATTCCTTGTGATCTTTTGCGTTTTTGAATAAAAAGATAAATTTGAATAGCAAAATTGAGAAAGGTGTACCCGAGAAATGCTGGGTAGAGAAATCCAAATATATCTACGAGTTCACCAGATTCGAGAAGTATTACTGATTCATAGATCCACTTTGTGAAAAAGGCAACAGTAGCAAGTGAAAAAGTAAGTCCTATAAAGATGTATTCGAAGAAGCGATGAAATTGGTAGCTTCGATTTGGGAATTCGTAAAAAAAAAGTGTTAAAAAAAACATAAAAAGAGACCCAAAAGCAAATACGGCTCTAAATAGAGTATTTGCTTCTTCAATATTTCCAGTGTGGGCTGATCCAAAGCCAAAATAGAGGCTGCACATCCAAAACAGTGTGAAAAGTCCAAACCCTGTATAGTAGAGGTTTGCTCTTTTTGAATGGTTTTGCTTGAGAGCCAAAAATGATGTCAGTCCAACAAGAGTTGCTGTGGTTATATAGAGAGATTCAATATACATGATAATTCATAGTGAAATTGGTTCTCATCTTAGCAAAATTGTGATGGCGTGACTATTTCTTTACATACTTATGTTGTTGTCGAAACCATCTTGGTAGGCTTTTTTTATTTTATCAATCTGAGGTTCGAGCACATTTTTTTGGTGTTCTTGTGACGCTTTAATTGTTTTTCCAAATGTTTTGGTAAATTCATCTCGAGACATTTGAGCAATTTTCCGCATTTTTTTGTAGTCTTTGAAGACATGAATGACATGACCAAAAGGATCTTGCACGACATCTTGGTATCCGAGCCCTTTGAAGAGTGAGTATACTTTCGTGTCAAAGCGAGTATCCCCGGTAAGTGGCAAATCATCATACTCTGGCTTGAGTTCTAATAATTCTCTTCTTAGCCAGCCAAAATAATCACTTTTTCCGCCTCTGTATGGTGGTGTAAGGGCTATTTTGTTCCAATAGACGATTTCTTCCGATCCATCACTCATTGTTTTGTCTTTGAGTATGCTGGATATATTTCTTATATAATCGTTGTAATTGTAGCCTCCTCGATAGTTTATTACTTCGTGGAAGACTTTTGACCTAGTGCTCAGCATGGCATTCGCAAAGCCTTGGATGTCGTCTTTTTTGTCAACTGCGATGACTCCAAAAACGTTATTTTTAAAGTATTTCTTCAGCTTTGGAATGAAGCTATCTGGCCCACATATGAGTTCTGATTGGCCATTGCAACATGGACAAGGAGGCACTCTGAGTTCTTCATTATTTATGAGCGTTGTGACAAGTGGAAACTCTTTGATAAGTTGTTTGTAATTTTTTTTGAGATGTTTGAACTCTGGATAGGCTTCGGTAAGGTCAATCACTGTGCCGCATTTTTTATCAACACAATAGGCATATTCATTAAAAGGCTCAAGTCCCCAGGTGATCAACTCCATTCGAGCGAGCTTTTCCATCATCTCGGTGTCGTTTGCGAGAACTGTTGTGTCAGGATAATGGATGATTCTGAGATCTTTATTCCAGCTATAGTCATTAGAACGACTTGTGTGCAGTGGGTTGTTTTCTGGGTATTTTTTTTGTAGCCATGTGGCAGTGTGAGGCCAGTATGATTTTTTCGTTTCTTGAGGAAGATCTCTATATGGGCCTATCGTTCCTCTACACTTGTCTGATCCACATTGGCAGTTTTCAAGGTACCAGTTGCTGTCTTCAGTCATAGCATAGTCCCAGTTGAGTTCTTCATCGGGAAGAATGGTTTTGATGGCGACAATGGTTGAGTCTCCTGTAATCCCACAGTTTGGGTCACAGGAATGGTTGAGAAGTTCTGCAAGCCCGTTTTTTCCATGAAGATATGTGAACTCACCCGTTTGAATGACGTGGTCTCTCAAATAGTCAGGTGCTTCATTTGGGAGTTCTGTAATAGGAAACCCTACTATTTTTTTTCCGTTAAATTGAGCGATTGTTTCCCCTTTTTTTATCTGTTTGTTGGCATATACGCTTCTTCCAATTTTTGGGAATGTTTTTACTGATATATTTTGATTGTCTTGAGAGTGTGGGATGTATTCATTCTTTATTGAATATTCTTCTGAGTCTGAGGGAGTAGAGGGTTTGTTCATGATGTGAGGTTAGTGAATAGGGTTGTAGACGACATACTGAGGAGGATGAAACCCATTAAAAGATGTTGATTGGCTGTCCATGTAGGCGCCAGCAGACCGGAGAAGAAAGTAATCACCCTCTGTTATGTTGTTCGGAAGCATTACGTCACCAAGACAGTCTCCACTGTCGCAAGTTCTTCCAAAAACAACTGCCGAACTGGAGTTTTCCCATTTTTTTTCTTTATGCGGTGAAAAAGTCTGAATATTGTATTTCCAGTGATGAATAACAGCATCACTAAAGCTCGTAAACACACCATCATCGATGTATACGAGTCTACTGTGTCCTCTTTTTTCAACGGAAAGAATGGGTATTACCATATCAACTGCTTCTGCAATGATGCCTCTTCCAGGCTCTATAATGACTTTCCCATTAGGTTTTAGTACCTTTGAAAGAGATGAACGAAGCGTCTTTGAAATAACAGCGAGAAAATGTTCCAGATTGTATTTCTCGCCTTTATGGTAATTTGCTGGGAGACCTCCGCCGACATTGAGTGTAGAAACACCTCCGATTTGTTCTGCTACACTCATCATTTGAAATATTCCTTCTGCAAATTGGGATGGGTGAGTGTTTTGTGATCCCGTATGAATAGAGAGCCCTATTTGAGAATCTGAAGATTTTTTAATCCATTCGGCCATTTCGTAGATACATGCTGCATATGTTCCAAATTTTTCAGAAAGATTTATTGCAGCGGAAGGATTGTGTGTGATGAGTCGAAGTGCTACTTCGATGGCTGATTCATTGTTTGGTACTACAGAGCTTAGTATTTTTTCTATTTCATTCTGAGTTTGTGCAGTGAAGTGGTCTACTCCCATTAATGAGGCTGCCTCAATATCTCGTCTTTTTTTGATGGGGTGATTGAAGAATACTTCAGCGTTATTATTAATAGCTTTAACTCTTTGAATTTCTTCGACTGAAGCACAATCATATGACTCGAGTCCTGCACGATTTAATATTTCTAATATTCGTCTTCTTGGGTTTGCTTTTACGGCATATGCAATCCTTCTATTATTAGATCCTGGTAGAAAATGATCTTGAAGAAGTCTGACTCTTTGAAAAAGTGCAGATTCATTTAAAAAACAAAAAGCTTGTTCTGGTAGTGCTGTAATGAGTTCACGAATGACTTTTGTCCGGTCTGTTAGATGACTTTCAAAATATACATCGTCTGCAGATGTCCAGGGGTGGTGCTTTTCACGTAAGTGACTATTTCTAGTTTTCTGAGAGGGTATTGCCGGTGCGTGGACAGATGGGATCATACTTGTGAATGAAGAACATTCTTACTGTATGATTTTCACTGTCCAAAACCTGTCCAAAATTTATGTCAAAAACTAGAGTGTTGTTATTTCACTACAAACAAGATCTCCAAGTTTTTTTGTACCTACTTTTATATTGCCGTCAGACCATATATCTCCAGTTCGATAGTTTTTGCTGAGAACTGTGTCGACAGCTTTTTCTATATCCCTTGCTTCAGATGGCATTTTGAACGCGTATCGGAGCATCATCGCTGCTGAAAGTATTTGTGCGATGGGGTTGGCAATGTCTTTATTTGCAATGTCTGGTGCAGATCCACCTGCAGGTTCGACCATCATAAATTCTTGGTTGTTCATACTAGCAGATGGCATGAGACCTAGCGATCCTGGTAAAACCGCCCCAGCGTCTGAGAGAATGTCACCGAACATGTTTGGACAGAGGATCACATCAAATTGTGAAGGGTTCTTTATGATTTGCATTGCACAGTTGTCAACGAGGATGTGTTTTAATGATACGTCTGGATATTTTTCAGAAACTTCAGTGACCACTTGTTTCCAGAGGCGAGAACAGTCGAGTACGTTTGATTTGTCTACTGAAGTGACTTGATTTTTTCTTTTTTGGGCCGCCTGAAAGGCAGCATGAGCAATGGCCTTTATTTGGTCTTCGTTATATTCCATCGTGTCTGAGGCGTACCTCACGCCGTCTTGTTCTTTTGTTTTGTGTTCACCAAAATAGATCCCTCCGACCAATTCGCGAACAAAGAGGATATCAATACCTTGATCGACGATTTCTTTTTTTAGAGGGCAAATATTGGCTAGTTCGGGAAATATTGTTACTGGTCTAAAATTTGCGTGAAAGTTGAATGCTTTTCGTAGCCCAAGGATAGAGTTCTTTTCGCAATTATGCCACTTTGGCTGATTCATTTGCTCAATAGGTCCACCTACAGATCCAAAAAGGATTGCATCAGATTTTTCGCAAATATTTTTAGTTTCTTCTGGAAAGTGGTTCTGGTGTTTGTCATAAGCAGCGCCACCTATGAGTGCTTCGTTGAATTCGAAAGAATGATCGTATTTATTGGCAATTGCTTTCAAAATACTGAGAGTAACATCCATGACTTCTGGTCCTATACCGTCTCCTGCTAGAACCGCAATCGTTTTCTTCATAAGTATTTGGTATTATATATAAGTAATCCTAACAGTATGTCTCAAAAGAAAAAAGTTTCATCGAAGAAAGCTCCCAAAAACCCTCTTCATCTTGAGGTCACAAAGCTGACTAAGCAATTTCGTCGAGCAAATGCCATGTGGCTTGTGTTTTTACGTGGGATTGTGTCAGGAGCTGGTGCTGCTATTGGTGCCACAGTCTTTGCTGGTATTATTTTACTCATTTTGTTTCGTTTGATTCAGGCTGTAGATACGATCCCATATGTGAAAGATTTGATTGAAGCGACGCAAATAGACCGACTTGTTGAGAAACAATTAGAGTCTCAATCTGACTAGCTATTGTTTTGTTGAAGCGTTGAGTAGTAGAGGTTTTCTTCTCGATTTTTTTGCCATTGGTTTATTTCGCTCATGTGATCAGTTAAATATTCCAAGTCATTGTGTCCTTTTAGGATACATTCTTTTCGAAATGGATCGAAATCAAAGGAATGTGTGTTTTTTTCTTGAGTGATGACAGTTTGTTCTTCTAGGTCTATCGATAAGATATATTCTTCATTTTTTTCCGCTGTATCAATGAATGACTGGATCAGTTGATCTTCTAATGTGATGAGAACTAGACCGTTCTTTCCGCTATTACTATAAAAAATATCAGAAAATGATGGTGCAATGACGACCTGAATACCATATTGGAGTAATGCCCAGACAGCGTGTTCGCGTGATGAGCCACAACCAAAGTTGTCTTGAGCGACGATGATTTGTGCACCTGTATACTTTTGATTATTCATCGGGAAGTTCTTGTCTAATCTCAGCCTTTGAAAGACATGTTCTCCGTATCCACCTTCTCCTGTTTGAGTGAGAAATTGGGCAGGAATGATCATATCTGTATCAATATCTTTGATATTGAGAGGGAGGACTTGGGAGCTAAGGGTTTGGAATGATTGCAATTGAGTTGGGAGTTAGAGGTTTGGAGTGAGGAGTGCAACGTTTCGAATTATTGAAGGTGACAGGATTTCTACGCTTTGCTTGCTATGACGTGTGTTTTCTTGGATCACTAATTACCCCTTTGATTGCAGACACGGCTACCGTCGCAGGACTGGCTAAATGAGTAATACTTCCTGTTCCTTGCCGGCCGACGAAGTTTCTATTGGAAGTACTGATACATCTTTTTCCTGAGGGGACTTTGTCGTCATTCATTCCAAGGCACATGCTGCAGCCAGGCATTCTCCATTCGCAACCGGCGTCGAGGAATATTTTGTCGAGTCCTTCAGATTCTGCTTGAGCTTTTACTGCTTCAGAACCTGGTACAACAAGCATCGTGATGTTTTTTGATATTACTTTGTCTTTTAATATTTTAGCAGCTATGCGGAGGTCTTCAATTCTTGAATTGGTACAGGATCCGAGAAATGCGTAATCGAGTGGGGTTCCTTCTATTTTTTTTCCTTCTTGTAGTTTTGTATAGGCTAGAGCTTTTTTTGCCGTTGATTGATGCGAGGAAGGTAGAGAAGAAATAGTTGGGATACTTTCTGAAACTCCTATTCCTTGTTCTGGGTTTGTTCCCCAGGTTATTTGTGGCATAAGGGTGCTGATATCGATACTGATTTCTTTGTCGTAGCTACAGTCTTTGTCTGAGGTAATTTGTTTCCATTCTTGGATGGCTTTTTCCCAATCTTCTGTTTTTGGTGCGTATTTTCGGTCTTTAATATATTCGAATGTGGTTTGATCCGGGCTAATGACACCAGCGCGTGCTCCACATTCAATAGACATATTGCAGATGGTCATCCGTTCTTCCATACTGAGTGCTCTGATAGCTTCACCACAAAATTCGATGATGTGTCCATTGCCTCCAGCAATTCCTATTTGAGTGATGAGCGCAAGGATGTAGTCTTTCGAGTAAACACCCGCTTGAGGGATTCCATTAAACTCAACCTTAAGGGTTTTGAGAGGTTTTTGGAGGATGCATCCGGTCTCCATAACAAGCCCTACTTCAGTACTTCCAACTCCAAAAGCAAGAGCTCCAAAGGCGCCATGTGTAGATGTGTGAGAGTCTCCACAAACAATGGTCATGCCTGGTTGTGTCAGCCCGAGCTCTGGACCAATGACATGAACTATCCCTTGGTGCCCTGAATCAAAATCAAAGATGGGAATACCAAATTCCTTGGCGTTTGTGCGGAGTTGTTCGACTTGGTTTTTTGCATTTTCATCGTAGATTTCGAGGCGGTTTTTTCGTGTGGGTATGGAATGGTCTAGGGTGCAGATCATGCGATGAGTTTGTTTGACCTGTTGTCCGCGTTGTCGGAGTTTTTCAAATCCTTGCGGGCTAGTGACTTCGTGAGTGAGTTGGAGGTCGATACCGAAAACAGCAGGGTGACCATTCTTTTGAATAACGACGTGTGACTCCCAGATTTTTTCAATGATGTTTTTTGGCATAGTTTGTGGCTACATATACAAACACCTTACAGGATTTCAAGTATGGGGCACAAAGCTTTGGTGACTTTTGTCACGACTAATGGTTCTCGTTGTGGAAGAAGGGGATTGAGGTCATGTTTCGAATAATGAGAGCGAATTATCCTTGAAACACTGGTGATATTAATTGCTTTAAACTCTGGAATTTTACACTTATTTGAATAAAATACTTGTGAATTTTGGTATTTAGGAACAGAATTGGCGAGATTCTCTTACTTTCTGATTGCATATTTTATGAAAATATTCATTTTACAATTCTTCTTGATAGTGATCCTGGTGTTTTCTCTTTCTGCTTGCCAGACAGATACTGAAAATGTAGACCGTGTTGTTTCTGATGATATTCAGGTGAAAGAATTGAGTGAGGAGAATAATCAGATTGTACAAGTAGATGTTGATGAAGAAATAGTCTTGAAAGACAAAGAACCTACAAAGAATGTTTCATTGATTGAACTTGAAAAAGATGATGAAAAAAACATTGATGCTGACCAGATTGATTCAAAAGAAACTACTATACAATCTAATCCGGTAATACAAGAGGTCGCTACGGAACCAAAAAATCTTTCAGGTGTTTTTATTGGTTCAGATCATGATGTTTCTGGTCAGGTTTCACTCAAACAGAATACTGATGGAACAGCTACTGTTACTCTTGGTTCGAGTTTTAGCACAGAAGATGGTCCAGAGCTTCATGTGTATCTCTCAAATGGAAACTCGAATGTTGATCTGGGAGATTTAAAGAGCCTTTCAGGACCCTCTTCTTACTCTGTTGCTGCTGAATATGCAGACTACTCTTCTGTTTTGATTTGGTGTAAACCTTTTGGAGTCTTGTTTGGTTCGGCTGAATTACAATAAGATTATGAGGCTTTTGTGTCTTAAACACCTTGGTATGGACTGATTTTTTCTCGAATTTTTGCTTTATTGAGAATATCTACTAGTGCATAGGCTGCTGCATTTACTGTGTCCGTATCACGTCCTTTCCCACGTATTTCAGTTCCGTCTGAATTTTCCCATGTTATTTGACACACGGCTACAGCTTCTCGCTCCGGAGACACGGCATCGATATGAAATGTGGTGAGTTTTCCTTCAAGACCAGTGGCTTTAATAATGCAATTGTAAACGGCGTCTACCGAACCGATTCCTTTAGCGATTTCATCAACGGTTTTTTTCCCGACAAGGAGTCTAATAGAGGCTGTAGAATCTTTTCCCGTATGTGAATTCACTGTCATTCCTTCGAGGAAGTAGTGTTTTTTTGGTTCTTCTCCCAAAGAAAGCATGATGAGGTCTTCATCGTAGATGTCTTTTTTTCTATCTGCGAGTGTTTTGAAGTTTGCCATAAGCTCGGAGACTTGATCGTCATTGAGTTTTATTCCGAGCTCTTTGAGACGAGCTAAAATAGCTGCTTTTCCTGAATGTTTTCCTAATACCATATTGGTTTCGTTCCAGCCAACGTCATCTGGTTTCATGATTTCGTAGGTGGCTTTGTTTTTCAGGAGGCCGTGCTGATGAATGCCTGCTTCGTGAGCGAAAGCGTTTTGTCCAACAATAGCTTTGTTGATCTGAACAGTGTTTCCAGAGATTGATTGCAGCATTTTGCTGGTCTGAAGAAGGAGTTTAGTATTGATATCTGTATGAGCATTGTAGAGTTCAGGTCTTGTTTTTATGGCCATGACGACTTCTTCTAGACTAGCGTTTCCAGCTCGCTCACCAATTCCATTAATTGTGCATTCTATTTGACGAGCTCCATTTGCTACTCCAGCCAAGCTGTTTGCTACCGCCATTC
The DNA here is from genome assembly GCA_029233985.1 of Candidatus Altimarinota bacterium. Taxonomy (GTDB): domain Bacteria; phylum Patescibacteriota; class Gracilibacteria; order JAUYGZ01; family JAUYGZ01; genus JARGOK01. The sequence continues at coordinate 92,508 of JARGOK010000002.1, read as the reverse complement.
CTAGATCATTGTGACAATGAGTGGAAATGATACAGTCTTGAATTCCTGGAACGGTATTGTGAAGGAACTTGATGAGATCTCCGAATTCTTCCGGAGTGAGGTACCCAACGGTATCAGGAATATTTATGGTATCCGCTCCTGCTTTGATTACTTCAGTGAGTATTTCCACTAAGTACTGTCTATCTGATCTTCCGGCGTCTTCAGGTGAGAAGTCGACGCGATCACAGCCAGACTTGGCTTGCTGAACACCTTGAATTGCTCTTTTGATGGCTTCATCGCGACTCATTTGCAATTTATATTCTAAATGAATATCACTTGTTGCAATAAAGACATGGATTCTTGGTTTTTTTGCTTTTTCAATAGCTTTTAGTGTTTTTTCTATATCTCCTTCGTGGCACCTTGCAAGTCCGCATATTTCAGGTGTCGTGAGCTCCTCAGCAATTTTTGCAACAGATTCAAAGTCTTCTGGTGATGCCGCTGGGAATCCTGCCTCAATGACATCTACCCCTAAGGCCTCAAGTTGGTGAGCAAGTCGGAGTTTTTCTTGGATATTCATGCTAAACCCTGGTGCTTGTTCGCCATCACGCAGTGTTGTGTCAAAGATTTTTATTTTATTGCTCATTGAGGAATATTAATGATGGAATCACGCGAAAAATTATGGGGCTTATTGTTTTGTATAGCTCAATAATGATCAATTGTTGTTTGATATCTGTTTCTTTAGATCATCCAGTCCTTGTTTTTTATGTGCTGAGACACTTATACACTTTTGCTGTTGCTTCGAACACCATAACTGTTGATCGTTTTTGTTGAAAACACGTATGATGGGAACTTGTGAGCCAACTAATTCTATAAGAATTTCGTCTACAACCTGCATTTTTAGGTCTTGTTGTATATCTGAGCTATCGATAATATGTAATACAAGATCAGCTTCCTGGACTTCTGCGAGAGTTGCCTTGAAGCTTTCAATAAGATGTGGAGGAAGATTTTGAATAAATCCAATGGTGTCGGCAATCATGATTTTTTCTCCCCCGTGAGGGTGCTTGGCGTTTGGAATCCAAACAGACCCAAGTCGAGTATCGAGAGTTGCAAAGAGTTCGTCGGCAATATAGACATCTTTTCCTGTTAGAGCTCTGAGAAGTGTTGACTTGCCTGCATTGGTATAGCCAACGAGAGCTACAGTTTTTAGTCCAGAACGTTTTCTGTGCTTGCGTTGGTTAGACTGCGTTTGTTTTACTTTTTCTATTTTTTTTTCGATATCTTTTATCTGCGCTCTGATATGCCGTTTTTCTTGTTCTACTCCTTTTTCTCCTGCTCCTCTGGTTCCGGAAATCCCTCCTCGTTCTTTGTCAAAAAGACCGGTTTGATAATGATACACTTTTGGTATTTCATGCCTGAGTTTTGCGAGCTTTATTTGGAGTTTTGCTTCTTGTGTTTTTGCATGTTTTTCAAAGATCTTTAAGATGATATCTGTTCGGTCCCAGACAGGTATATCGCTTTTGCCAGTGATGTCTTCTGCATCGTGTGAGAACATTTTTGAGAGGTTCTTCATTTGGGCTGGTTTGAGGAACCCATTGATGATGACCATGTCGACTTTCATTTCTTTCGCTTTCTCAGCTGCTTGTTTTGCTTTTCCTGTTCCAAGATATGTTTTTGCAGAAGGACGCCCTCTGTTTTGGAGAACCTCAAGAATAACAATTCCTCCGTATGTTTCTACGAGACGGGTCAATTCCTCCATTTCAAGTTTCGCTTGTGTGCGGGTTTTGTCTGGAGGGACGGTATCGATAATAATAGCTCGGAGCATATCGGTATGCTAAGAATATTTTGGATACATAGGATACTCAGGATGCTGACAAGAAGCAAATGTGGAACATCATATTTTATCAATACTTATGAACTAAGACTACTAGATAATGTTTTTTTGTTTTTATCAAGCTTTCATAATGCGCATTACTTGCAGCATTCCTTATTTTTTCTATACTTGAGCTCGTTTGTTCACCACTCTATTCTTATGATCACAGTTGAAAATTTGCGAAAGCTCTACGGAGAGTTTGTAGCGGTAGATGAGATTTCGTTTGAAATTAAAAAAGGTGAGATTGTTGGCTTTCTTGGACCGAACGGTGCAGGTAAAACCACAACAATGCGATGTTTGACTGGTTTTATGCCGGCGACGGCTGGAACAGTTGTGTTAAATGGGTCTGATGTATTTGAAGATCCTGATGGTGTGAAGCGTTCTATAGGGTATCTTCCTGAGAGTGCGCCTCTGTATCTCGATATGAAGGTAGAAGAATACTTGGATTTTATTGCTGATGTACGAAAAATCCCTCGATCTCAAAAGCGAAAACGTATCAAGGAAGTAGCAGAGAGTACGGGGTTGTCTGCGCGCCTTCGTCAAGAAATTGGTCATTTGAGTAAAGGGTACCGACAGCGTGTTGGTCTCGCTCAGGCAATGATTCATAACCCTGAGATTTTAATATTGGATGAACCGACTTCTGGGCTTGATCCTAATCAAATTGTTGAGATCAGAAATTTGATTAAAGAAATTGGAAAAAATAAGACGATTATCTTTAGTACACATATTCTTTCAGAAGCTGAAGCTACTTGTGACCGAGTGATAATTCTCAATAGAGGACGTATTGTTGCTTCTGGTACATCTCAAGAACTTCGTTCACGTCATAAAGATAAGGCTTTGATCCGAGTGAAAATTGAGGGGACTGGAAAAGGTCTTCCGAAAAAACTTCAAACCATAGACGGAGTTGTTGGAGTTATGCAGATGGATCGTGGGGTAGAAAAGGGATTTAGTCTTTTTGAGGTTGAAACTGCTTCAGATAAAGACTTGCGTAAAGAAGTGACCCAGGCGGTTGTCGGTGGTGGTTTTGACTTGGTGGAAGTTCAACGTGAAGGAAAAACCCTTGAAGACGTCTTTGCTGAACTCACAAATGTAGATACGAGTGCTCCTACTTCTTAATACCTGTATTCCTATGGAAAGTTTGTCTCTTATATGGACTATCGCACGCAAAGAATTGAGATCTTATTTCAATTCTCCTATTGCTTATATTTTTCTTAGTGTGTTTTTGGTTTTACCAGCCTACTTTTTCTTCCGAGGCTACTTTTTTATTAAGGTTGTAGATGTGAGAGGTTATTTAGATACGGTTTCTACAGTTTTTCTCTTTCTTGTTCCAGCTATTACTATGCGAACTTGGGCAGAAGAAAAAAAGTCTGGGACAATTGAATTGCTTTTGACGATGCCTATTAAGGATTACGAGATTGTTTTTGCGAAATTTCTTTCTTCGTTTCTTTTTTTGACTATTGGATTGATTTTTTCAGTATGTGTTCCTTTGATTGTGATGTATACAGGTCCTCTTGATTGGGGAGTGATCGCTTCTACTTATTTAGGACTTCTTTTGCTTGGAGGGGCTTATCTCTCTCTTGGTCTCTTCATTTCTGCACTTACAGATAATCAAATTATCGCCTTTATTTTGTCAATGGTTGTGTGTTTTGTCTTTTATTTGATAGGACAAGTTGGTTTCTTGGTGACAATGCCAGGATTTCTTTCTCCTGTATTTCGATTCCTTGGGTTGAGCCCTCATTATGCGAGCCTTGCACGTGGGGTGATTGATTCGCGAGATGTTATTTATTATTTGTCATTTACAGGATATTTCTTGTATTTGAATGTTCGTTATATTGCTGGCCGACGATTTCAATAGATTATTTGTCTTTTAATAAGCTGATTTACACCTTCTCTGTAAAACCTAAAATTATCATCATATGGACTATCGAGATAAGACTGTACACTCACTCAATAATAAAGCACTATCGCTTTTGATCGCTGGGATACTGATTCTAGTGAATATTATTTCTTTGCGATATTTTGTTCGTTTTGATATGACACAAAATGATCAGTATTCGATTTCTGATTCTACAGTGACTATTTTGAATGAATTGGATGATTTGGTTACAGTGAAAGCTTTCTTTACGTCTGATCTTCCAGCTCAGTTTGTTCCAGTTCGACAATATATCAGTGATATCTTGGGCGAGTATGAGGCGTATTCTGGTGGAAATCTTGATTTTGAGTTTGTTGATCCTGCTGAAGATGTAGATGCTGCACAAGAAGCTCAAAGAGTCGGTGTCGAGCAAGTTCAAATGCAGGTTTTAGAAAATGATAGCTACTCGGTAAAAACTGGGTATATGGGATTGGCTATTTTTTATGAAGGGAAAACGGAATCTATGCCTATCATTCAACAACAGGAACTCGGTAACCTGGAGTATGATATTACTTCACGAATCTTGAAATTGACTCAGCCACGTGCTTTTGAAGTCGCTTTTTTGCTCGGACACGGAGAGCATGAGTTTGGATCTGGTATTCAAGGTGCTCCTTCGTTGCCAAATCAAGATTTTTCTCTTGTGAAACGGGTTCTCTCTGAAAATTATCTTGTGAGAAATGTTGATTTTTCAAAGGGGCAAACATTGGAGAATGTTGATGTTTTGGTTGTAGCTGGTGCTCAAAGAGACCTATCTGAACGAGATATATTTGAAGTCGATCAATATATGCTGAATGGAGGTAAGGCGATTTTCTTGATTGATTCTGTGAATCAACTTGAAGGAATAAATATCGACCTTCGTGATACAAATCTGAATACACTTTTTGAATCTCTTGGTGTTGTGGTCAATCAAACGCTTCTCCTGGATTCTGTTAATGAGCTGACAAACTTTAGTGCTGGCCCTGGACAGTTTTACGTTTTGCCTTATCCTCCTTTCGTAAGAATGGTTTCTCAAAACTTTTCACAAAATCCCATCGTAAAGAAGGTTCAGAGTTTTGTTCTTCGATTTGTAACAACTCTGTCAGTTGAAGAAAAAATTGAAGCTCTAACCTACGACAGATTTGTCAACTCTTCTCAGCAATCATGGACTCAAACTTTCCCTTTCAATTTGAACCCTAATGGAGTTCCACAGCCAACTGCTGAAGAAGTTGGATCGCAACCAGTTGGTGTTTATCTGACTGGACTCTTTCCTCGAATTTCTTCTGCTGACAGAGTACCTTTTTTGCAAGAGTGGAGAGAAACTGGAGAAGAAAAGGATTTTGAACTGGTAAATGTTGCTCAGGACAATAATCGAACTGGTCGAGAAGTTCTTACTGAAGCGCAGTCTGAAGGGAAGTTGATTGTTTTTGCTGATTCAGATTTTATTGCTGATGGGATCGTTCAAAATGATCAGAGTGGTCTAGTAGTTTTTCAAAATATGATTGATTTTATGACTTTTGGTGAAGAACTTGTTAATGTTCGTTCAAAGCAGATTACAAATGAGCCACTTGGTGAGTACAGTTCTATTGAGAAGAATCTTATCAAATTCTTTGGTATCTTGTTTGTTCCTATTTTCTTGGTTCTCTATGGAGTCGTTCGTATTTGGATTCGGAGAAGAGAAGAAAACTTTTTAAAACTGTAGTTCTGTATTTTAATTGTCGTTTTATGAAATCGTCTCGTTTTCGATCTACGTATTTGTTTGCTGGATTGTTTGTAGTTTTGCTCCTTTTTGTAGTCTTCTTTGAAAATGAAGGAAGTGATAAAGCTCGAAAGAATGCGAAGACTGATAAAGCAATTCTTTCTGAACAACAACTGGAGTCTCTTGATCAAGTTGTGATAAAAAGTCCAGAAATTGAAACTGTTCTTTTGACTGAGAACGGAACTGATTTTACTCTTGAAGACGGATCCGTTGTTGATCGTGATGAATCCTCGGTTTTATTGGAAGAACTCATAGGGCTTTCTGTTGGTACAGTTGTTTCAAAAAATAAAGAAAATTGGCAAAAATATGGACTTACAGATGATACTCAGAAAATGCTTGTACTATCAAATGGAGAAGAGAACTATTTGAAAATGTATTTTGGAAATGGGGGCAACACAAGTACTGCTCTTTACGCACGAATTGACGGAGAAGATGAAGTTCGTGAGGTGAATACTCAAGTGAGTCGTTTTTTCGCTTATGATGCAGAAGCCTGGAAAAATAAACATCTTGTCTTAACTGACCAAGATGATATTAAAGAACTAGAAGTTCGAATAGGTGAAGATGTTTGGAGTTTTTCTCAGGATTCACTTGGATCGTGGATCTGGAATCAGGATGGTGTGACCACTCCTATAGAAGATGTTGACGCTGTTGATGCTTATTATGAAGGGCTTTTGGCCTTCAAGGCTACTGGTTTTGCTGAAGATGGGATAGTAGTAGATGGTGCACAGAATTTTTTGACTTTTACTTTGAGTGATGGGATGCAGTCAGTCGTATCAATCCAAAAGACTGATGATGATAATCCTCTTTATCTTGCTTCTGTGAGTGGTCAAGACACTGTTTTTACTCTTTCTTCTGATTTCTCAGTCCCATTGAGGCCACTGTTTGTGGATGCCCTTGTTGAAAAAATTAAAGAACAATCTTTAGGGGAAGATGAGAGCTCAACTTTGGAAGAAGGATCTCCTGTTGCGTCAGAAGAAGTACCTCTTGAGATTCCTACTGAGTAATAGAATTTTTTTTGAGCAAATCCTCAGTATCTTTATGAAAAACCTCTTTATTGTATTGGCGTTCGTTGCTGGAGGTTTTTTTGGGTACGTCTCCATTGAAAATGATCTTCAGATGATGAAAGAGTCACTTGAAATTAATCGTCAGAAGTGGGGGTTTTTTCTTGATCAAGATGAGAAACAATTGGATCAGCTTATTGACCATGCGGAATCATTACAAGATCCTGCTGGAACAATATTATCTGGAAATATTTTGAAACAAAAAAGTATCCCAAAGTACGAAAGAAAGGATCGTTCAAGCCGCTCTTTTCTTTTGGAACAAAGAAAAAAATTGAAAGACCTTCGGGAAAGATTGAAGGAAAAATCCTCTCAAGTGCCGCAAGAAAACTATGAAGTTGGCTCTGATGATATTCCTGTGATAAATGTTCTCAAGACTTGGGAAAAAGAAAGAGTTCAGTCCCAAGAAATTCAAGAGGTTTGGGCTGATAAATCACAAGAACTACCTGAAAATGTTGTTATTCAGGTTTTGGATAGATCTGGATCTCAAGAGCTTTCTCTTCGTGATGTTCATGTTGCTCAGATTTCTGCTGCTTTGAGTTTAATGCCACAAGGCTTTGAAAAACGTTTGAAAAAACTTTATCTTGTGAAAAATGATCCAAAGATGAGTAGAAGAGGGATGAGTGGTCCTGGTGTGGTATTTGTGAAGGAGGAACATGATGATATTTTTGCTGTTTTGTTGCATGAGTTTGGGCATGTTTATGATTTTTATTCTGAAATCAATGATGGAGAATTGAGTGATTTTTATTTGGGACAGTACCGCTTTTTTCAAGACGATCCCAGTATTGCTTATTATGATTTGAGTTGGGAGGATGCCCATGAATCTGATCCTGACCCAAAAGCTTATGCTTCTGGTTATGGTATGTCGAAATATTATGAAGACTTTGCCGAGGCCTTTGTGTTATACGTATTGCAGAATAAGACCTTTTCACAATGGGCCTTGGAAAATACTGTAATGGCAAAAAAATATGATTATATGAGAAGCGTATTTGAAAATAGAGGGTATGAAGCGAGTTTTTTGTATACAGATAGACCCTTTGATGTCACAAAAATGGGGTTTGATTTGGAGGATCTTCTTTAGAGTTCTTCGTTTGAAGATTTGAGTTTGGAGTGCTTTTGAAATATTTAACCAAGTTTTTGTTTATTGGCTATTTGTGCTGCTTGTCATGCTTCTTGTGATTCTTTATCTTTGTGGTGAAGAATAATTTTTTTTATGAAGTGGACTCGTTTGGTTACCTTGGTGTTGTGTGTGGTGCTCTTTGTTGTAGGGGGGTATGTTGGTTTTTTGGGTGCGTTGGTAGATATGGAAGAGCTCTCTTTTTTGCAGGAAGTGGCAGCTCGTACTGATTTAGAGCAGCTTCAGCGACAGCTGGCGCGATCAAAAAGTATTGCTGATGCTCGGAGGAGAGCATACATCAAAAGAAAAGATAATTTTATTGTAGATCAAAAACAGCTTCGTCTACAGCTGGAGACACAGAAAATGAGAGAAGAACTGCTGGTTGACCAAGGGCAAAGTGAGGAGCTGGTTAGTGTCCAAGTTGAGATTAAGGAAATTGAAAACCGCTTGAAAGAAATTGAGCTCCAGGGGCAACAGAGTTTGAATGAAGAAGAGCAAGATTTGAAGTTTTTTGATGATCAGGTCAAAGTTGTGGAGCAATTGGTTCAACGACAGGAGCTCGAAGAAAAATTTGAACAAGATGCCTCCACCTTATTTTCTGTCTCATCCCGTTTGGAGGATGAAGGAGTACGAAACCAGCTGATTGCGCAAGAGAGTATTTTGCGACAGCGTTGGCAGAGACTTCGAACTTTGTTGGATCAGCAGAAAAAATTATTAGAAGACAGAAAAAAAGCTAAAGAAATTTATACGTATTGGGAAAAGAACCCTCAAAACCCTTCTGGAGATATTTTGATTACTGTGAATGATAAGTCTGGAAGTGGGCGACAGCTAAACCCTCAACATGCATCTCAAATAGCTACAGGGTTGTCGATTATGCCTGGGGATTTTGATCAGCGTATTCAAAGAGTATATGTGGTGTATGGTGATTCGAAAATGCGTCGTGGAATGTCTGGGGTTGGGGTGGTCTTTATGAAAGGAGAGGAATTGGATTTTTTCCGAGTTTTAGTGCATGAGTTTGGTCATATTTGGGATCTTCACCGTGAAGTTTCTGTTGGGCCAAAGAGTCAGTTTTTTGATGGTTCGTATCGATTGCTAGAAGAAGATCCCAGTGTAGAGTTTTATAAATACAGTTGGGAGAGTAATTTTGAGCATGTTGATGATCGAAATGCTTTTGCTTCTGGATACGGTTTGTCCGATCCTTTTGAAGACTTTGCTGAGATTTTTGCCCTCTATGTTCTTCAGGGAAGAACTTTTGAGCAATGGCAACGAGAACATCCTGTGCTAGCTGATAAATATAGGTTTATGAAAGAGGTGTATGCAAATAAAGTGTTTCCTTCTTCTGGGAATTATTCGACAAGACCGTACGATGTGACCATGATGTCCGTGGATTATGAGGAGTTGTTGGAGTAGAAGGGCTGGATCACAAATTTTTACTGATTATGGTGGTTGCACAGATTTTCTACTAGCCGTAGAGACGTCGATTTCCCCCGTCTTTCTTGTTGGTTTTCTGTTATAATTTTGCTGATGTAACTCTTTTGAATGGACTCTGTGCGTGTAAAAAAACTTGATTTAACTGGATTAAAATACTGTATTACTTTGCCGGCGTCGAAGTCGATGGCAAATAGGGCTTTTATTTTGGCGGCTCAGACGATTGGAGAGTATGAAATAAAAGGGAACTTTGAAGCTGAAGATATACAGCTGATGATAAGTGCATTGCGACAGCTTGGTCTTACTATTAAAGAGAGAGAAGATGGTGTGAAAATTATTAATAATGGATCCTGGGTTGAAAATGAAAATGATATAGAGTTGTTTTTAGGGAATTCTGGGACATCGATTCGATTCTTGAGTAGTTTGATGTGTCTTCGATATGGAAAGACGATTTTGACCGGTGTGAAACGGATGAAAGAAGAGAGGCCTATTTCTGCCTTAGTCGATGCGCTCCGAATCATGGGTGTTGAAGTGAGCTATTTGGAAAAAAAAGGCTATCCTCCTATTCAGATTGAAGTGAAGCATGAGCCCTTTTCAAAGGTTTCTGTGCGAGGAAATGCTAGTAGTCAATATGTTACATCGTTGATGCTGATTGGGTCTTCTCTTGAAAATGGCTTAGAGATTACACTAGATGGGCCTCTTATTTCCAAGCCTTATGTGGAGATCACACAGCATATGATAGAAGAGTGGGGTGGGGAAGTCATGTTTGAAGGTGGCATTGTTGGTGTTGAGCCTGCTGACCTAGAATGTGATGAATATGATGTGGAAGGTGATGCCTCAGGTGCTGTCTATTGGTGGGGGTTGGATTATTTACATGGGAGTGAGGTTGAGATCATGAATTTGAGTGAAGGGTCTGTGCAGGGAGATGTGGGGTTTTTGGAATTGGTGAATTCTATTCAGACAGATCCTCGTCTCTTTATGAAGGGGAATAACATAATCGAGATTGATATGAATGATATGCCTGATGCATCTTTGATGTTGATGGCGATGGCTCCTTTGATGGAGTATCCTGTAAGGATAGTGAATATTGGGTCGTTACGTGTAAAGGAGACGGATCGTATTGCGGCGATGGCAACTGAATTGAAAAAAATTGGTGTTTTGGTAGAGACTGGTGAGGACTGGATGCAGATAGATCCTTTAGATATGGAAAAGTATAATGATCAACAAGTAATTCAAATAGATACCTACGTCGATCATCGTATTGCGATGAGTTTTGCTGTTCTTGGGACAAAGCTGGGAAATTTGGAGATATTGGATCCGGAATGTGTTGGGAAGACGTATCCGAGGTTTTGGGAGGAGTTGGAGAGGCGGAGGATGAACGACGATCCGAATCCCACACTGTGAACCATCACATCCGAATGTACAAATTTTAATACTATTCATTATAAAGTAATGAATGGTGTTTGTTTTTATTTGTTAATTCGGATGTGTAGGGTGTTTTATGGTGTGGGATTTCGATTGATATTTTTATAAACAAAAAACCCCTCAGTCCTTATGCAGTGTAGCGGTGGAGGAGAGGAGTCTGTTGATGATGTGAGTTTTTGTTTTGTTTGCTGTAGGGACGCGCTTCTGCGCGTCCCTAGGCAGGTTTGTTTTTAGAGTGAGAGAGCGTCGATTTGTGCAAGAGCTTGCTTGAGTTGTGCGAGCTGACTCTTGGCGTCTATTCCAGCGTTTCTGATAGTGGTATAGATGACATCTGCAGCCTCTTGACGGCTCATTTTTTTACTGAGCGTGATTCCAGGATTTACTGATTTGGCTGTTTTGAATCCTCCGTACATATTGACCACTTGGTCAAAGGCTGCGAACCAAGGACCTCTGTCGTTTTCATTTTTGGCGAGGTCGAGGTCAGATCGTATCTTTGAGTTGTCTCGTGCTGCTGTATTGATCAAGATTTTGAAGGCTTCCGATCGTTCGATGTTGTTCCAAGGTATAAAGTCTCCATTGGAGTATCCATGTACTTGATTGTTTATCTTTGCAATAGCAATGAACTGTGCAAACCATGTGATTGGATCGACGTCAGGGAAGGCGAAGACATTGTTTTCAAGGATCAGCTTAGCCACACGTTCTATCTTTGAAGGTTGATAAGTGATGTTGACCATCATCTTTGTGAAGGCTGCACGTGTGATTTTTTCTCGTCCAAAGTACTTTTGGTTTTTCTTTTCTCCGCTGAAGTTTCGTGTTGATGTTGGTCCATTGATGACTCCGAGTACACAGAGCATAACAACTGATTCGGTCTTGTTGTCTCGGAATTGACAGCTTTTTATTTTGTCTTGAAGTGCTGTTCTTTCTTCATCTGTAAGGTTTTCGTTTCCTTCTACATCGTCTGGAAAAGGTACTCTTTGATTGACACCACCTCCTCCTCCTCCTCCACTTCCACCACCTCCATTTGGTTGCTCAGGAGTGACTGTTCGTGGAGTTGTCGGTGGGGTTGTTGGTGGAGCGATCGTGACATTTCCATTTTCAGAAATGAAGATATTGAGTGTAACCATTACTGTATCGAGTCCTGAAATGACCTGGAAAACAAACTTGTATGGATCAGCTGAGGCAGCTGCATCTTTTGCCATCCACTGGAATCTTCCGTTTGCTGGGTTGAACCCTCTTTCCGCGAGGAAGTCTGTGACAGGAGGATTTGTGATGCTAAACATTGCTTTGTTATTTGAGCTAGCTGCGTCTACCAAGAGTCTAAGATCGAGTAGTTGATTGGTATTTTCATCTTTTGCGGTCACCATAAGATCTAAATTCATACTTCCTTTCTTGATATGAAGCGGGTTTTGAACTGCTCCATCTGCAGTACTGAACGTGATTGTTGGGAGCTTGTTGGTGGGTTGTTCTACGACATTTACCACAATGCTGTATTCGGCTGTTGCTTCGAAGTCGTCTGAAGCCTTGAAGGTAAAAACCGTTTCGCCGATATCTGATGCCATTGGTGTCCATGTCAGTGTTGCTTTCTTTTCAGACTGCATCATTGGAGGAATGTGTGGTGTGTAGATGGCTTTGTTTCCAGCTTTTGATCCATCATTGATGAATTCGAGCTTGAGGTTGTCATCCATGTTCATATCTGTGGCTGTCAGAGTGATACTGATGGCTTCGTCTGTGAAGACGGTATAATTTACAGGGCTATCTCCAAATGGTGTCCCGTTTTTGTTGTCATTCGTTGCGAAGAAGCTTGGAGCTCTATTTCGACGACGTCTGCTTCCACCTCCACCACCATTTCCTACGATATTGAAAGTAAAATTGAGGTTGTCTCCAGCGTTGAGAACTAGGGATACTGATTTCCCACTTGCTGTGAATCCAGCACCTGCTTGGATCACTTGAGCGCCTGGAAGGCTGAATGCAATTGTGTAGGTATCTGCTGGAAGTGCATTGTTATTGAAAGTATTGGTCCCCGCTACTGTTGTACCAGTGTTTTGGCCAGTAATAGTGTAGGCAACCGTTTGTGTTGCTGGGGTGAGGTTGAACTGAAGCGCACCAGTACCTGACGATCCATCAAGGATATTCACTCCTAGATTGAGGACTTGTCCTTGTACGACGCTAAAAGTAGCGGAGTTTGGTCCTGTAGCTGTGTATCCTGCATTTGCTCCAATATTGAATCCAGCAGGAAGGTTTGTAAGTGTGATAGTAAAGTCTCCAGTTGGGATTGCAGTATTGAGCAAGGTGTCGTTTCCAGCGGCAACTTGAGCACCACCATTGTTGTCTGTGATGATAAAGGCGATTGGTTGAGCTGGGAAGTTTCCTGGTCTGTTGAAGCTCAGGTTTACTGTTCCGCTGTTTTGGACGATATTGATGGTGAAATTGAGGTTTCCTCCTGCAGTTGTGCTAAATGTAGCAGTGTTTGTAGAGGCAACTGTATATGTGTTTCCAGGAGTAATGATGAATCCTGCAGGCATATTGGTGATCGTTACTGTGAAGTCTCCAAGTGGAAAGGCGTTGTTTTGGAGCATGTTGTCTCCGGCAGCAACCTGAGCACCACCATTGTTGTCTGTGATAGAGAAGCTGACAGGTTGAGCTGGGAAAGTTCCTGGTGTGTTGAAATTGAATGTTAGATCGGCACTATTTTGTGCGATATTGATGGTGAAGTCGAGGTTTCCTCCAGCCACAGTGGTAAATGTAGCAGAGTTACTAGAAGCAACGGCGTAGTTGTTTCCAGGTGCGATAGCAAAACCTGCAGGCATATTGGTGATATTTACCGTGAAGTCTCCAGCTGGGAAAGCGTTATTGATGAGGTCGTTGTTTGATGCTGCGACTTGAGCTCCAGCATTGTTGTTGTCGTTTACGGTAAAGATGATTGGTTGAACAGGAAACATTGCTGGTCTGTTGAAATCAATCTCTAGAATAGAGCTATTTTGAGTGATGTTTATGGTGAAATCGAGATTCCCTCCCACGACTGTAGAAAATGTAGCAGAGTTGCTAGAAGCAACCGTGTAGTTGTTTCCTGGTGCGATAGCAAAACCTGCTGGCATATTGGTCACATTCACGGTGAAGTCTCCAGCTGGGAAAGCGTTGTTGAGGAGAGTGTCATTGGAGCTTGCTATTTGGTTCCCTGCGGCGTTGTTGTCGTTGACTGTAAAGCTAACAGGTTGAGCTGGGAAAGTCGCTGGTGTACTGAAATCGAGGTCTAGAATAGAGGCGTTTTGTGCAATGTTTATCAAAAGCAATTGATTTCCTCCAGGTGCTAGTGTCAACTGCGCACTGTTTGCAGTCGCTACGCTGTAGTTTGCTCCAGCGATGATGCTAAACCCTGCAGGCATGTTGGTCACATTTACCGTGTAGTCTCCGCTTGGAAAGGCATTGTTTCCAAAGATGTCATTTCCAAAGGCTTGTTGGGCTCCTCCATTGTTGTCGTCGTTTATGGTGAAGCTCACAGGTTGAGCTGGGAAGGTATTAGGAGTATTGAAACTAAAGTTGAGTGCTCCTGGTGCTCCTTGAGCAATCGTTTGAGGAACGCTAATAATAGTAGAACTGAGTGCAAGCACGAGTGCCATCGTGAAGGCAGTGAATCGCTTTGCAATGTGAGACAGGAAGTTTTTCATAAGTATGAAAAAAGAAATACAAAAAATATCTGTGGACGTTTTTTTGTTTTTTATTTTGTGTCGGCAAGGTAGTTACTATACAGATATAATTAATGTTGTCAAGTATTTTTAGTGTAAAAACCCAAAGAAACTCTTGGTGATTGTATCATGTGATGTAAATCGGTTCTTTGACAGCTTGCAGGGGTGTATCAAGCAACCGATGGCCTCCCTTTCAAGAGGCCTTTTTTGAGGTCAACTACGGCGTAGAGCCGTTGTTGACCTCGACGTTGTTTTGGATGTCCGCGGTAATCATACCTCCTTCGACCAGCTCTCGCTGGTTGAGGAGGACTATGCTTCCGCGGGTTACGGTAATTTTTGAGATGCCGCGCGGTAACCTGTTGAACACGGCTGGAGAGCTTGTGAACAGAAATGTACTTGCTGTACTTCCTGTTGAACTTTCCACGACGACCAGGAGGGCCTCGTTTGTTCCTGGTGGAGTTGTCCCACCTGGATCAATCGAAATAGACACATCTTGACCCGTGATCGTGGATGAGCTGATGAGAGCAATTCCAAAGTCGGGATTGACCATCCCTCCACCACCGGTGTTACCACCGCCTCCGTTATTACCACCACCGGTGTTTCCACCGGCCCCTCCCGCAGGAGAAACGAGGAACGTGGCTGAAGTATTGCCTTCAATGAAGGCAATACCGTCAGCTTGTCTCACGACCGATGAGGTGGCCGTGAGGTTTACGGTGAAGGTGCTCACCACCGAAGTGGCGTTTGTGAGAGTAAAGAGCGGATCACTCTCAGACGTCACCATCGCTGTGCTGGTTTCCCAGCGAAGCGTTGGTGAGTCTACGGGAGTTAGTCCGAGTACGTTTTGAGGTGATGTGATCATCGCGCTTAGGCGCAGCATGGTCCCACTCGGAAGTGGGATTGCTGCTCCGTTTGCGTCAATGAATTGATTCTTTTGATCGATGCTCACGTCGAGCGCGAGCTGGCTCAGGTCGGTCGGGTCGATTTCGACCTCGAACGTGGCGATCGCGAAGCCCGGCTCATCGAACTCGAGCCGAACTCGGACTGGATCCGTTCTATTGGCCAAAGTGAGCATGGCGACAGGAGCTGTTTCAGATGAGATTACCGCACCAGTGGCGGTCAATTCTTCGTACAAGTATGAAGAATTAACGGTTGCTCCGGTATTAAGGCTCTCAAGGACGTATTCGTCCAAGGAAAGCCTCATCACTCTGAACTGCGCCGGTTGGTTTTGCGGTGAGCTTGGAGCCGAAGCTCCAGCACCACCGCCACCGCCACCACCACCGCCTCCACACCCCACGAGGAGGGTGACGAGGGCGATGAGCGAAAGAATGCTGGTTTTATACTGCACAGCAGCAGTTTGTGAATTGTTCATGATATCCTCATCCCCTCAAGGGGGTGTAAGATGTAGAAATCCATCAGGGCCATATTTGGCTCTGCAATGGTCTCTGGCGTCCGTAAATGCTATAGAACGACAGAGCTCCATTGCAGAGTCTGTTTGTTGCTTGATAAAGCTGCGAAGCTGTCAAAGAGCTTCTTTTGCACAAGAAATATTGTTGCAAAAGAGATCGGAAATATAGTCTCTTTTGGTGTATTTGTCAATACTACTTCTTTATTGTTTAATATATTTTATAAAAGGAAAAGTCTCTCCACCAGGGGCGGAGAGACTTAGATGAGCTTGAAAGATACTACGTCTTGCATGTTTTAAGTCCTGCCGGACTTGAAGTCATGGTCCAAAGATCTGGACCATGACTTCTGCGGTTGTGTCCGCGGAGGAAATTAGAAAGACATCCAGGTCGGCCGGAGGGGCCACCTGGTTTCCTTGTTCGTCAGAGAAGATCAGTGTGATTTTCTCATTGTCTACCACGTAAAATGGTGTCAGAACTTGGCCCCCCATTGGGGCGAGGTCTGAACTTTGGAATTCTCCGTTCGGAAATAATATCCGAACGGTGATGTTCCTTGATTCCATATTGATCGGATTGATTCTGATACGAGCCTCGCGGCTCGTAACAGAATTTTTTTCTATCGACACGAGAGCCGTTGAGACGGCTCTCGTGTTTGGGTTGTTGGGGTGGTTGAATGTCACCCCTCCATTGTTGATATTTCCACCGGAGTTGCCTCCGGTGGAAGAACCACCACATGCAATCATGCATGTGGATAAAGCGACTAAAGTGATTAATCGGAAAAGGTTCCTCATCGGAACCTCCTTTCTTTTGCCCCTGCGGGGCGGTTTTTGGCCTCCGCAGGGAGGGAGGGCCGAGAATTTGGACTGACAGATAGAGGAAGAAGTACTATTGACCCCTAACCCCTTGAAAGGGGAACCACGCAGTGTGATATGGGGGGAATTACTTCACCTCACGGGATTGCGACGCTTTGCTCGCAATGACGTGTGAGATTTCTTCGCCTATTTGTCAGTCCAATGTATAAGACATAGCGATCTTTCAAAGTTCAATCTTTTGGTTGTATTATCGGTTTGACTCTACTTTGAGTGTTTTGGAAAGTTTCGAGTACGTGACTGAAACCGCTCCAACTCAGAGGAATCGTCGAATTGACAAACAAAAGAGCTGTTATATTGTACTATTTAATTTGATATTGTCAAGGGGAAGAGGTGGGGGGAGTGGGAGTATTGGGAGAGTTGTGAACTTTAGGAACTTTGGGATGTATATGTCGAACAGCCCCGCGATCACAAGTGATGCGGGGCGTGTCCTTTGTTTGGGTCAGAAGGTGATTTTTAAATAGGCTTGTGGTGCAATTATTCGGTATCCGTCTTTACTTTTTCGGGTGTTGAAACTCACTCTTTCGATGACAGTTCGACTCGAACCCGGAACTCTACACTCGATTACGAATTGAATTACTCCGAAATCTAGTGTGGCTTTGGGACCAAGGAAAAATTGTTCCTCCTTGTATATAACTGGGGTGTTTCGATCCCGTTCCCACTTGGCGCCGACGAAGCCACCGATCTTCGCATGACGGAAATGAAGCTTGAAAGGGTCTTCGAAGGTCTGCCAGAGCTGAAGCCCTGCCTCACCTCGAATCTCCCGACGATATCGTTCGCTTTTGCCCTCTAGTCCCAGTCCGTAGAGACCGAAGTAGATCCCGAAGGGTTTGACGAGGCTGATTTCGATGTCCATGTCGAACTGAGCCATGAACATCGTCTCATAGGTAATGAAGTCGCGATAGGCAACCCCGAGGTCCAATGAGATGTCTGCCCGAACTATACGCGCTTCCCTGTTAAGGAGCCCAATTGATGCAGCGCCGTAGGAAAGTTTGTAATCCAAGATTCTTGGTTTTATATCCGTTGGGACCACCCCATCGGTATCTGAACTACCGAAATGGCCTCCTTTGATACCTACGAGGTATTCTGACTTTTGGTTATTGCGACCAACCACGGCGTAGATACTTCCTTCACCGAAGGCGAATCCAGCATCAGATTTTCGATTCCGATCTGCGAGAACGGGATCGTTGTTCTGGTGCTTGTTGCCAGTGACGAAAAGACCAGCGCCGCCTTTTGCTCGAAAGACCATGTCGCGATTGATGCGAGCATCCTGGGCTTGAGCTGGGTTGATGGAAGTGAGCAAGGCCAAGAAGGCCACGATAAGCGAGATATTTCTCACGTCTTTTTCCTTTCAGAGCCTGTAAAGAGACAGGCGAAACATACCGAACCGTTCGGTGCCGCCCATCTTCCGTTGAAGGAGGGGAGAAGTCTTTAACGTAAAATGAAAAATTCATAATGTAAAAACTTCTCCCCTCCTTCAGTATTCTTCTGACATGACAAAGGACAGTCTGAACAGAGATTCCATTCAGGTTGTCTAGTATATGCCTAGTTGATAAAAAGTCAATTGAGTTGTTTTATATGCTAGCTCTTAGGGTTTGCTTTATGTTTCGCTTAAAATGCTCTATAAATGATAGAGATATCATTCATCATTTTTATGGCTGAAACAAAACGTGTGTTACTCAAACTTTCTGGAGAGGCTTTCCTGGGCGATCAGGAGTCTGGAATTGATTTTTCGTTGCTCGAAAGTCTTTCAGCTCAGCTTTTAGAAGCTCATAAAGCTGGGTACCAGCTGGCGATAGTGGTGGGTGCTGGGAATATTTGGAGGTATCGAGATAATACGGATTCGGGGATTGACCGGGTTTCTTCGGATTATATGGGGATGCTCGCTACTATAATGAATAGTGTGGCGTTGAGTTCGGCTATCAATACTGCCGGTGTAGATGCTCGTGTAATGAGTGCTATACATGTGCCTCAGCTCGCAGAAGCGTATTTGAAAGTGAAGGCTGATCATCATTTGAATAAAGGTCGGATAGTGATTTGTGCGGGTGGGACAGGAAATCCGTTTTTTACTACGGATAGTTCTTCGGCGCTACGTGCTCTAGAGCTCAATTGTGATATGCTTTTGAAAGGCACCAATACCGATGGTGTGTATGATAAAGATCCAAATACAAATGCAGATGCAAAAAAATACGAGAGTGTGAGCTTTGATGAAGTCTTGGAAAAAGATCTGAAAGTGATGGATGGAGCGGCTATTGCCCTTTGTCGAGATGGAAATCTTCCTATTCGAGTGTTTTCTTTTGGAGAAAATGGGAATTTATTAAAGGCGATTGAAGGGACGATTGGTACGATCGTAGGATAATGAAGAGGATTTTTAAGGATTGAGATGATTGAAAAGGAATTACACTTCTTTTTGCGTTAAATGTAAATGCTTGCTTCTTTTCATGTACATAAATACATGTACTCTTGAAGTATACTAACGCTATTGATGATGAATAATAGAAATGGAACGTTTAGAAAATTGATTGTCTGGAAGGAGGCTTGTGAATTGACTTTGATGGTTTATAAAAGTACTGAGTCTTTTCCTAGTGCTGAAAAATATGGATTAGTGAGTCAGCTTAGAAGGGCATCTTCTTCCGTAATGGCTAATATTGCAGAAGGAAATGAAAGAATTAAATTGAATGACAGAAGGCATTTTTTTATTATATCACGATCTTCTTTGGTTGAAGTAGATAATCATATTGAACTTTCATACCGTCTTAAGTATTTGAATACTACTGATTATGATCAATTGAGATCTCAAATTTGTAAGACGGATTATTTATTGAAGAAATTCATTCATGCGCAACTTAAAAAAGTTGGAAATATTGATATTGAACGCTTATCCTCTCAATCGTTTCAGTCTTTGCAATCCTAATCAATCATTTCCTATGTCCTCAGCAAAATATAAAAAATACTTTGACCAAATGTTTGAAGCTCATCGTGATGATTTTATGCGGTTTATGCTGGTCGATAATATGTATGCTCAAGATAAGCGTGGTATGAAGGCTCAATTTGATGAAGAGGGGGCACAGATTAAACAGATCGTCCATAATTGGGAAGATAAGTTGTGTAAGCAAATGGAAAGTGGAAAAAATGGAGTGTTTTCTTCGAAACTAGGAGAAAAATTTCACCTCGAAGTGACCAAGTACTTGCCACATTTTCATGAAATTGGAATGAAGATCACCTTTGCCGATGATTAGTGTTCTTTGACCTTCATTTTAAAAATAAATACTGTTCTTATATTTACATTTCTCAATTTTCTTGCTGATTCTTTTCCGGGTTCAAGTGACCAAAAATCAAAGAATCAAAAATCTCGCTGTATACCATTGCTTTTGACCTCATCAAGGGGCTTTATTTTGGGTTTTTGGTGTGAGTTGATATCTTGTAATGGATTGTATTTCTATCTTCTATGGATCAAAATAAGTGGTTTTGGCGAGGTGTTGTAGGGCTTGTCTCTGCGGTGATGATGATGTCTGTCTCTCATGTGAGCCGGTATGTTTCCGAATCGTTTTTTGGAGCTGGAATTATTACGGTGAATACTTTTGAAAAAGCTTTTGTGCCAGAGGTAGGAGAGGCGATTTTGACGTCGACAGTAGAGCTTTTAGATCATGATGGAAGGTCTGCTTTTCAAAATAGTGTGACAGGTCCTTTTGCAGCTCGTGTAGGGACTCCAAATGCAGCTCTTAACTTTTTAAGCTCTGATATCAGCACAAAAATTACTAACAGTACTGGGGAAGTTTTGCGGTATTTGGGCAGTGCAGGAACGATCGTAGGAACCTTTTATTTAGGGGTCACGGAGGTTTTGCCTACAGAAGTCTTTGATGCGTTTGTTGCACCTGCTGGTGATGCTATTAGTAGTCTGACTGCAGATACAAATAATATTGTGTATGCCATTATCAATACTCCAGCAGTTCAGCCACGTTTGGAGAGCTTTACTGTTGATTTTTCTACTGGTGCTCTTACTCAGACGGGTGTGAGTACTTTGTTGCCTGGTGCGCTTCCTGCTTTTGGAGAGATTCTTTTTCACAATGGAATCTTGTATTATGTGAATAACACCTCGCTGTTTACGGTGACTGTTTCTGGAACAGATTTTATTTTTACGGATACTGGTGTGGTTTTGGCGGTAGCATCTACTGTGCGTGAATTTCACGGAGTGACACTGAATGCTGCACCTCGTGCTGGTTTTGATTTTTTGTTTATTGTCGATAGTTTTGTCTTTCCACAAACAGTGCATGCTGTACAGCGTACGTCTGGTGGTGTATTTAGCTTGTTTGATCTTGATACCATTGGTCCGAATACTTTTTATACTCCGACTGGTGCTGTGGTAGATAGTGACGAAGACTATAGTTTTACGGTAGAGACACAACCACCACCTGCGAGTACAGCTTCTTTTTCGGACCCTTTGATTGTTTTTGTGGGTCCAGGGAATACTATTTGTGGACGAAATGTGATCACAGAGGTGGAATCTTGTAATGATAATGCTGGAGCTGTTTTTTGGGTAGATACGGGGAGAGATCTTGGAACTGTCTTGTTTGAGACTGGTGCAGGTGTCAATATCACAACGCGATTTGATAATGGTGGTGTGGCTGATTTTACTGATGCTCCCTTTGCCCCTTTTGCTCCTGGTCAGTCTTTTGTAGTCTTTGAAGATGATTTTGGTGTGAGTGGGACTTTTCCAGATACTCCTGTTTGGCATCAGCAAGCCCTGACAACTTCAGGACGTATCGATACAGCTCCATTGTTTTTTGCTGATGGATTTCGAGATGTAGATATTACTGGAAACCTGATATCGTCGACGCCTGTGGTTATGGATGTCTTTTGGGGACAGAATGGAGGTGCTTTTCCTGGGGTTGCGGATAGTACGGTGGTTGCCCCTGGACCATTTGTCATTAATTTGGTTGGAGTTCATGTGGATTCACGATTGGGAGAAATTTTCCGATTTGATTTTCCTATTGGAAGTGAGTTTTTGGTTTCAGATATACAGATAACAGCTAAAATCAATACGGATTCTGCATTTCTTTTTGGACCATGTTTCGTCCAAGATGGTATTGGAGATACACCAGTAGAAGTATCGGTGGTAGATGTGGAAGGTGATGTCGGTGCAGTCACAATTGACGGTGTTGCGGCAGTATGTGCTGCTAATATCTGTACGGCACCTGTGCCAGCTATTCCTGTTGGAGTTTATCCACTGACCTTTGCAGCTATTGCCACTGACACTCGGGGAAATGTGAGCGCAGGTACTAGCCAGGTAAATATTCGAATAGTCGCTAATGGAGGGACTTGTGGAGGTGGAGGTAGGCGAATTGTCGGTGCTCTTGGTAATAATAATCCTCCTGTGATTTTGGTAAGCGCTTCTGACCCTCTCGAAGTGTTTGAAGGTGAAAAAATAAAATTTGATGTGACTGGACTGGATGAAGATATCAACGATCAATTGAAAATGTATTTCATAGGTGATCCTACTCGACAGTTTGCGGAAGGGTTTCGGGCAGTTTTTAAGCCTTTGCAAAAGGATTCTTTTTTGATTAAGTCTTCCCTGGAGTGGCAAACACAGATTGGAATGAATGGTAGATATGCATTTCAGTTTGAGGTTTTGGACAATACATCGCTTCGATCAGAAAAAACAGTTTTTGTTGATGTTGTGTCTTTGCCACCACCCGAAGCTCCTGCTTATACTATCAGTTTGGATGTTTCTCCCTTAGAAGATCAATACTCTGGTGTTGTTTCACTCTCTTCTGAGTTGACGACAGTTCGTGGGCTCGAGGAGGTCCCGAGAAATTATGAAACTAGTGACTATCCTCTTCTGATGGAGCGGTGTATTCGTGCTACTGGAGTAAATTATTCTCAAATTGTAGATTGTGAGTCATTGCAGATTTTCAGTTCTGCAGATTCTTTTGATCTCACTCGTTTGTCTTCATTTGATGCCACATATTTTTTGCCAACTACTGTGCAAACCTTTGCTTTTCAGGCACATTTTGAGATTTCATCTGAGGTCAATGAAGACGCTCCACGGTTTTTGTATGAAGCGAGTTCTCCATTCGTACTTTGGAAACCTGAAATGCTCATTTCGGATGGAGACGGTAATGCTCTTCAAAATCCTCTTAATCTGACCTCGCTTGATGAGATTTTTGTCTCAAGTCGATGGAAAGATGTTCAGTTTACTTTGGATGATAAAAGAGCAAGAAACAGATTGATTTCTCCATCTGTGGATGCAAGTGACTTTATCCCATACCAAGAAGGAGATCAGTTGCCATATTTTCAATGGAAGGTGTTCTTGGGGCTGGAAGGGGAGTTGTGTATTCGATTATTTCAGAAGAGCAGTTGTTATGATCTTTTTTCTCCAGAAAAGGAGATTGAAGAAGTTGCCTCTGATGTAGAGATTGATGAACCAATTCGGATTGATCCCTCGCAGTATATTTATCCGAGTTATCGGATTCAATTGAATGAAAGGACTGAGTCAGTCGTTTCATTGTTTGCTGTAACAGAGTCATACAGAGGAGATGAAGCTTTTGCCGTCACTCCAGATCAATTGTCGATAGTTCTGAAACCTATTGGATTTGAGCTGAATGATATTGATGTCGAACGACGTGCAAATGGGTACCCTTCATTGTCTGCGGTAGTACCTCGTGGGGTTCAATTGAATTTGGAATTTATTGCTCTATTTGATGAAGGTCCATATGTGTATAAAACTGAACGAATCAGTACTTCTTCTGACCAAGAAATTGTTCGCGGAACAGAGGAATTGAGTCCTCTGCTAAAGCAAATTACTGAAATTTCAAAACAGTCTTCTTCTCCAGAAAAGGAAGGCTTTGTTCGATTGAGTCCTGATATCTCTCTTCGTGCTCCAACTCAAAAATTTACTCCTCGTGGACTTTCTTTTCATGGTGTAGCTCAAGCTAAAACACTGCGTGTTTGTTTGCTTGATATGCAAACAGGTCAGATAATAGAGGGTAATAACATGGAAATAGCAGAAAATGGTACTTTTTATGGCGAAGCGGCAAATGAACAACTTCCAAAGGGAGAATATAGTTCCGTTTTATTTGCTGATGTATCTGCCCCTTGTACTGATCTCATGAGATCTTGGTTTTTGTTAGAAGAGAAAGACCCTAGTCCTTTTATCCTAGAGGTGACAGACAGTTTGTTTGGTATAGATGTTTTGGAATATATTTGGTCAGGAACTGCAAAAACCAGCTTGGATCCTTTGGAATCCAAGGCTTATGACCTTACAAATTCGAAGGATTTCTTGGTGGATGTGAGTGTTCAGTCTCCTTATACTTATAGATCAGAGCTGTATGTTGAGGTTTTGGAAACAGGATATGCTCGAGTTGTGCCACTTGATGCCTTGGGGACGAATCAGCTTTCTGTGTATATTCCTGGTTTGAGTTATGGTCTTCATACAATGCTAGTCTATGCAGTCTTGGAAACTGGAGAGAAAACCCCTGATGTTTTGATCCCTTTTGAGTACGGCAAGAAAGGTGAACTTGTATTGCATGGATCAGCTCCAGATGTTTCTTGGATGTGGTTGATGCTCTTACTCGCAATTGTGATGATGGTAATTGTCTGGAGAATGGGAAGGAAGGAAAAAGAATATGATGATCTTCAGAGTCTTAATGCTCAAGAGAATGGTAACGATAGTGAACAAGTGAATGACTTTGAAAAGAACGTCAATGAATCGATCTCTGACGAAACTCCCAGAGAAGAGGGGATTGAAAAACTCTAGAGCAATTGTGTTTTTTGAATTGGGGAGGGCATAAAAACAAGATCCTTTGTGAAGAAGTTACTTGTTTGCCTTAGATCTCCAGTACTTTCCCTGAGATGATAGTTGTAATGGATTTTAAGACTCCTCGTAAGGGTTCAAGTACTGTAATGGATCCTCTTTTTCATACTGTCTCTCAATGGTTGATTTGATCCATTGATCAAAGATGCTTATTGGTTCTTTGGTCCTAAAGGCTTGGAACTTTTTCCGGTTGATCAGAGGTATACCGGCTGGGTCTTCTTGAACAATGATAGTCATTATTTCTTTAAGGATTTGAAGCCGTTTGTATTGATCAAGTTCAAAACGACTTTTGAGAATAAGTTCATCAACCTGATCGTTTTTATAATACGTATTGAATGGTGAACTAGAGTCTATAAAGGTGTCGAGGAAAGGACCAGCATCAGCTAATTCGAAGTCTAGTGGGAGAAGAATGAGGTCTGAAAGGCTATTGAGGAGTTCATCTTTGAAATCAGTACTGGTGTAGGAAACTGGAATAATATTGATACCTGCTGACTGAAGTATTTGTTCTATTATTCTGGCGAGTTCAGATTCTTTTTTTGGGAAATGAAGTTTTAGTGTCAGAGTTGTTTCATTGCTTACAAAGCTAGTGTTTGGCTGACTTTTGAGTTCACTATTGTAGCCTACAACACCTGGTGGAACGAATTGTGTAGAAAGACTGCTTTCTCCTTCGTAGGATTCTAGGAGATCCCTAGTATGGAGAATGTTTTGGAGCTGCTTGATTGTTTCTGAAGACTTGAGAAAGAAGCTGTTTCTGTTTGTCAGGAGTACGTAGCTCTCTGTGCTGACCTTTTGCTTGAGAGTATACTTGTTTTCTTTCAGTGTTTGCCATAGCACTCGAGCTGGTTCATCGATGATATCTAATGTTTGTGAAGTGATTTTTCTGGTATAGCTTTCAGGATTGAGACTGTAGTTTTCATTGATGTAAGTGGTTTTGCTTTGTGAGAATGGATAGTCAAAAAACCAGGGGTTTATCTTGAGTCTTTTGTGATCAGCTGAGGTTTCTAGTGGAATATAAAGAAGGCCATTGAGGTGGTCGTCGTCTGGTGTTTCCGAGCTCAGAAGTGAGACTTTTGTGAGCTTTTGAGGAAGGAGTGGGTCTGGGTAGTGTGTAATAATCTGAAATACTTGGTCGTTGATCTTTATTATTTGATCGATACTCGATAAATACTGCTGTTGAGATGAATTTTCAGCAATTTTTTCTTGAAGTGTTCGTATAATATCTCCGCTTTTTATAAAGGTTTGGTCTTCGTAACGGATGTGCTTTCTCATTTTGAACTCCCAAGTGAGGTCACTAATATTGCTCCATGTTTTTGCTAGGTGAGGTTTCACTTTTAGGTTTTCATCTTTTTTTACCAATGTGAGATAGCTTGCTGAAATCTCTCTGCTTTTTTGAATATTGAGTTCTTGATCCACTACAGATATTAACCCACTCTTGTGTGCGAGATACAGACTCAGGCTGCTGATGCTATATAGAGTCCCTAAAACACTCAAAATCATTATAATGAGAGCAATGTGAGAGCTTGTCGTGCGGCCAGTTCTTTTGCACAGTATGTAGTACAAAAATGACAAAATGAACAAAACGATCAAAACAATAACTTCTTGTTCTGATAGCACTTCATTCAAAATCTGTGATGTCAGATCAGGATATTTTTCTATTGGCCTCGTATTAAAACTCAGTGTCTGCGTTGTACTCATATTGCGGTTGTTGTCGCTTGCTTGGATGCTGATATCAATCGGAATGTCTTGAGGGTAAGGATCCATTTCTAAAATAATGTCTATTTGTGATGGATCATTTTGTAATTTTTCATGATTCTTTTCCTGTAGTGTTGGCAGAAGTGTTGAAAAGACACTTACACTGCTCAAATTTTCTCCATAAACTTTTCCCTTTATTTGAATTTGTATAGGAGACGTTTCATCAATATAAAAGACTTCCCTGTAATCTTTTTGGAGTGTTTTGAGAGAAACTCCATTTTGAGAAAAATTCAGAGATTCTACATCAAGCGCTAATTCTATGATGTTCCGTTTTGCGAGGATATCTTCCTCGTTGTAGAGATAGATGGAGAGGCTTTGGGTGAGTTTTGGAAAGAGGGTAGCCAATCTAATATTTGAAACTTGAGATGCTATGAGAAGGACTTCACCTTTGTAGTTTTCTGGAATCGGCGGAGCTTTGAAGATAAAAGTCCCATCAGGTTTTGTTTTGGTGTTTCCTATGGTGATGCTTTTTTTGTTGTCATCCAAAAGATAAAACCAGACATTTTTGTCTGACTGTGGAGCAAATCCAGTGATGATGTCTAGTACAGGAAGAGTGCTTCGGGGCTGTATGTTATTTATTCTTAAACTAATTTCGTTGTCATCTGTAGGGTCTAATGGATCGAGCTGGTGAATGAGGTGTTCTGATCCATCATTGAGTCCACCATTGTCTGTATCTGGACTTTTAGGATCTGTATTGAGGTATATTTCGAAGCTGTCTGATAGTCCGTCTTTGTCACTATCAGGGCCTTTGTTGAGGCTCTTGTCAAGAGTCGATGTTGTCAAAAGATTGTTGATGCTCTCATAGAGTGCAGCATCAAGCTGAGTTTCTTCTCTTGTATTTTCATCTCCCAGATTTAGTGGAAGAATTGCTTCGTATTCACTTGGGCTGAATGTGGTAGCATCTGCGAGATTTGAAGTATTCGGAGCAATGCTTGAAGTGTTTAGCGAAAGTGATGTGAAACATTGTTTATTTTCTGAGAACAGTATTCTTAATTGGATCTTTTTGTGAGCCGATGAAATGATTCCTTTGAGTGGTGATGATCCACTTATTATTTGTAAGGGTTTCCAGTTGAAATCCTTTGATGTTCTCCAATAAAATGATGTTTGCGAGCTGTCTATTTCACCATCAAAAAGAAGTGTTGATTCGTAACTCAGTTGGTCTAGCTCGATGATCCTGGTAATCATTTCCGTTTCTTCTGGGGTGTTTGTGAAGGTGAGCAGTTGCTTTGTGTTCTTTTCCCAGAGATTGATGGAGAGTTGTTCGTCACAGGTTTCTTTATTTACTGTAATGATTTTAGGATGACGACCAGGTAATGGGATGCTTTTTTTTGAAAGGATGGTTTCTCTTGAGATACTGGCTATTGTCAAGAGGCCTGACTCACTTGAGTAGTTTTCCCATACTGCATGCCAGAGCTTTTCGTTGGAGACTGAAAGTGATGGTGAAAGCTGGTCTCCAGAAGACGCAGAAGTCAGTTGAATCACATCCTTTGAGGAGTTTTTTGTGTTGATTAGGAATATTTCGGCTTTCCCATCAACTTTTTCTGACCAGATAAAATATGGAGTCTGTAGTGCAGATGAAAGGATTTGAGATGGCCTGTTGATTATTTTTGCATTCTGGCAGGTTGCTTGGCATATTGTCAGCTTTGATCCATTTGTTTCTATTATTATAGAGTCTTTGTCAGATGAGACACTACTAGTACTGCTGTTTTTTGGGAGAGAGAAAAAGATCTCTGGTGAGCAGTTACTGAGGTCACACTTCATTATTTTTTCACTTTCTTCTGTTTTTGATGACCAATAGAGTGTGTTGCTTTCTTTTTCTATAGAGATGTGCCCAATTTCTTCTTTTGCTTCGATGATCCTAGTGGCTATATTGCTAGAAATTTCAATCTTATATATGTCAGCAACTGTTCTCGGTTCTTGAATACCTAAAACGATAAGAGATTCACTCGATAATGAAGCACTCTTGATAAAATCCAAGGGGAGGTCTAAGAGCTCACCATTATAACGAATAAGGCTTTTTCCAGTAGATACATCGAGTGTCGTCAGGAGTTGCTGCGATTCGTAATACTCCTGAGTGGTAAAGGATTCTTGGTCTTCAGTAGAAAGAGATGAACTGATGTTTAGTGACTGAGAGGTGCTGAGAGCTTCTTGAGATAAAAAGATGAGATTTGAATCGTCCATAAGGCTTGCTGGTGTAGTGACGATTTCACTGGCATAAGATGGAGTATTCACAGCTACAAAAAGTATGCTGATATTTAGAAGTATGGCTGAGAGGCTGATTTTTTGTATGTTGTTCATAGGAGATGTTATCTCTTTAATACTATCAGATCGATTTTTTTCATCGAACCCAAACTGGTATGAGAGAACATCATTCAGATGCTCCGGAAATAGATTTTTATTTTGTCACAAAAGCTTCATAACATCGTTATTAATATACGAACAATGATATAAAGAATAAATGACCAACAAAAATCTACAAGACGCACTCAATAAAACTTTCTGTGATCAGTCTCAGCAATTGCAAAGGAGACAACTCACAAAGGCACGTATGAAAGAATCAATTATGTCTCAAGTGATTCAAATGTCTGTAGAGCACAGAGAAGAGGAAATCGTTAAAGCTCTTGAAAAAACTAAAGTCCGTGTTCCTGTGAAGATGAAACATGGGGTGAGGAACACCGTTATGAATCATATCTCTGAAGCTGAGAAAAAGAAGAATTTTGCCTTTGAGAATGGTTTACTGATGGTAATGAGAAGAGGTTTTGCTCTAACATTTGCAGTTATTCTATTGGTATCTGTTGCTCTTGGACCTTTACATAGCATCTCTGGAATACAAATAGTACAAAATGTACGCGCTGCTTATATCAAGTGTAGTGGTACTGTTACAATTAACGACGAACTCTGTCTTTCATCTACCATGAAGCAACTTGCTGTGGGTGATCGTATTCAGACTACTGACCAATCAACAGCTACTGTTTTTCACGCAAACTTTGCTCGAACATATCTTTCACAAGATACCTATACAACTCTTCTTGGCTCCAGGCGTAAGGATGATGGAGTGCAAATATTGGTCAATGAGGGAAAGGTCTGGCATTACTCTCCATCTGAAGTCTCATTTGTGAAGACAGACTCTATGACAGCAGAAATTAATGGTGGGGCGATTAGTATCGCAACAAAGGCTGGTGTTCGCGGTCAGACTGATGTTTTTGCTACTGTTCCTTATAAAGTACAAATAGATGATAGAAAAAATAACTCGACAAAACTCACACTACTGGATGTAGAAAGAGTTTCTATCAATAATCGTTCACGAAATTTTCGTACATCAACCATTGTCAGAAATGATAATGATACGACGAAGTGGGTTGAAAAAAATATTCGTAATGATGAAGAGCATCTTGCTACGGTGAAAAAAGGAATTACAGAAGACTCTGAAACCCTTGCTGGAAATCTTCCTGGCAATGTTGGTGACTCTCTTGGTAAGATCGCCCAATCAGCTAAGATTGTTCTTACGCCCGCAGCAAAAGACAAAAGAGGCCTTCAGATGGTCCTCTTGGAAGAACTCTTTTCCGAGGCAATTGTTCTTGCTGAAAAAGGAGACAAGGCAATAGCTCTGGAAACATTTCAATCTTACCGTGAAAATTTCGCTTCACTGGTGCTACAAAATTTTGATAGAGTGTTGGAAGATGCTGATAATGAAAAAGGTAAGGAACTCGCTTTGTTCGAAGAACACCAAGAGATTGTTTCCCTTTACCAGCCTAATGATCCTGCATACTTCCTTCGTGAAAGCTTTGTAGGTGTTGCACTCGATCTTGAGCCCTTTGTGCTCGGAAAGTCACACCAAGAGGTTGTACAAAATCTTGCGAGTACAGAGCTCATACAAGCTCATAAAAGCTCACAGCAAGGAAATATAGACCTTGCTCGGCAGCATCTCGAATCATATCAAGCTCTCCTTGACACACCGGCTCAAACAAAAGAATCTGACCAACCCAAAGATGAATTTGTAGAAACAGACGACTTGGTTATTCTCAAAGATATTGCTCAGCGATCCAATACTCTCAAGCCCCTTGTTCAAGAGCTTGCACAGAAAAAGATCACAGGTATAAAAGATCTGGCTTCTGATAAGCTGCCTCAAACCGTTACCACTGGTACGGTGATTGGGACAGCTTACAAAGAGCCAGAGACCGACCGGTCAACGACCAAAATAGTCGGACTGGCTGTCAAAGAGGATGAGGCTGAACTCAGCTTGTAATCCTCATCAGAGTAAAAACAGCTCAGAAAACAAAAACTTGCCAATATAACCACGAGTGTCGACTCGTGACGTAAACACCCCACATTTTTTTTCTTTCGATTTCATTCTCTTTCAAGAAGAAATCAAAAGAGTACTTCTCTCCAAACCCCTCTGCTTTTCTTATCCTGTTTACATGGTAGGAAAGGGCGAGGGGTTTTCTGTTTTATGATATATTTGTTCATTTTGTATAAAATGTACTATCTTTATGAATGCTTCTTCATATTTCTTTTATCTCTCTTAAGGAGAGGTAGTCTTTATAGTATTCTTTTCTCTTATGATTCTCTCTATGGAAGACTCAGAAAAATTTACATTTATGACGGTAGTTCCTGTTCACGGAAACTTTTCCTTTGATCAAACCAGATCATTTGATTTGTCCTCTTTTGGTATCTCGGGATTATGGTTGCCGATTGTCAAAAGTCTTGATATGGCAGAGCATATGTATGTCTTGCAGAAACGTATTTTTTCTCTCTCACACATTGTGAGAGTTCGTTTGCTTGAAGAAGTCTTTGAGTTGGAGTGGGCTGTGGTAGAAGTCATCCATTTAGACACTGAGAATACGAACCTTAAAGAGGTTGGTTAGATTGTGAATTGGCGAGTATGTTATTGTAAGACTGTTATTCTTTCTTAAATCATTTATGAAAACGATCTTTTCACTCCTGATGTGTTTCCTGTTGCTCACTGCTTGTGCTTCACCCAGCGCTGTACCTGATATAATAGGCACTGATATCTCAGATATGCATATAGATCATGGTAGTGAAAAAAATTTAGATGAAGATAGTGGTAGACTCAACGAATCCCCGAGACATCATGAGTGGGTTGAAGTAAAAAATGGTGACAAGACGATCTATACTTGGGTTGTGTATCCAGAGCGGAGTGACGCTGCTCCTGTTGTACTCGTAATTCACGAAAATAGAGGACTGAATGATTGGGCTCGAAGCTTTGCAGATCAGGTCGCAGAGGCTGGATATATCGCTGTAGCCCCAGATCTCCTTTCGAATTTTAGTGATGAATTTGACCGGACGAGTGATTTTGCTGATGAAGATGCTGCACGAGACGCTCTGTATCTTCTCGATCCTGTGAAGGTTCAGTCTGATCTGAAGGTTGTGGCTGAGTATGCGAAATCAATAAAGGCTGGTAGTGGAAAGCTCGCTACTGCTGGGTTTTGTTGGGGTGGAGCAAAATCATTTGAGTTTGCTACTGAAAGTGACTCCGCTGATGCGGTGATGGTGTTTTATGGAACTTCACCAGAAGATGTGAAGGCTTATGAAAATATTAGCTCACCTGTCTTTGGATTTTATGGTGGGAATGATCAGCGTGTGAATGCCACTATCGACAGAGCACAAGAAGCTATGAGCTCACTAGAGAAGCCTTATGAGGTAGAGATCTATGAAGGGGCGGGACATGCTTTTATGAAGAAAGGGGAGGCTGAAGATTTGGATACACCTAATAGGAAAGCACGGGATGCAGCTTTTGAGAGGATGGAAGAGATTTTGGAGAAGCTTTAGAGTGTGTAATCTGTAAATATACCCATGGCAATTAATCCTAATCCGAATACTACTATGAAGATAGTGTCTTTCAAGTCATGTTTCTCTAGATTTGTTACCGTTGACATGTTGACTTTCCTAGCGTTGCATACAGTCCACACCAGCTAAATATGGCTTCGGAGATGCAAAATCCTGAAAGAAAAAGTAGTGATCCGCTCCATTGGGAATAATAGGCCCAGACAAGGAGTCCTATTGCGATTGTAAGTCTTAGTAATCTGTCTCTCAAATTGATGTTTCTTGAGACTTTTCTGATTTTATTTGAAGAATACTTTACAAATAAAAGCCTGAGCAGATAACCGACGACGAAGCCTGATATGATCCAGATAATGGGGAGAATGGACATGGGGAATGGATTAAGGGATCGTAAAGATGATAGGTGGTTGGTGTATAGTTTTCCAGCTATAAAAATTATGTTAACCGATTGGTGAGGTAGATGATTGGTGCTATAAAACCATAGATGAGGATTCCAAGAGAAATGGAATCAAGAAATTGTTGACTAATTGACTCTATCTGATCAGATCTCAATATAATTCCATCGAGGAATACAATTGTACTAAAGAATAATGAGAGATAGGCTCCTCTTCTGTATGAAAGAACATTGTTGTGGAAGCCCTTTTTGTTAAGCTTAAAGAGAGATCTGACTATTCTAGAATGTCCATATATTCTTACAAATAGAAATACTACAGAGAGAAAAACAGCTGTAATGTATATGTACATGTTCATGATCTTGAGGTGTGAATATTGAGATGCAATCTAGTCTTCCTTGATAATTTCTACACCAGCCTCAGCTACTTGATCCGCTGGCATCGGACTTGGAGCACCAAACATCAGATCTTTGGCCTTCTGATCTTTTGGAAAGGCAATTACTTCGCGAATATTTGGTTCGTTTGCGAAGATCATCACGAGACGATCGAGACCCCAGGCGATCCCTCCGTGTGGAGGAGCACCGTACTCAAAGGCTTCGAGCATGTGTCCAAATCGTGATTCGATATCTTCTGGTGCTACTTTGAGGGCTTTAAAGATATTATTTTGGAGTTCTCGTTCATGGATCCGTATTGATCCACCTCCGATTTCGTTTCCATTCATGACGAGATCGTATCCGTTTGAGAGTGCGTTCATAGGGTCGGTGAGGACCATCTCTTCGTGTCCTTTCTTTGGTCTGGTGAAGGGGTGATGCATGGCACCTACGGCACCTGTTTCCTTGCTGACTTCGAACATTGGGAAGTCATTGACCCAGCAAAATGCGACTTTGTCCGTAGGAACACGGTTTTCTTCCTTAGCGATCCGTTTTCTGAGTGCGCCGAGGACTTCACAAGCAATACTCCATTCGTCAGCCGCGAAGAAGACCACGTCTCCTGTTTTGGCACCTGTCGCTTCGGTGATTTTAGCTACCAAATCGTCTCCAAGGAATTTGAGGATAGGGGCTTTTGGTCCGTCTTCCATGTACATGATGTAGGCGAGTCCTTTCGCTCCATGGTCTTTGGCGTAGTCAGTGAGTTTTGTTTCGAAGTATGATCGTGGTTTGTCAGCATAATTTTCAATCTTGAGGGCCTTGACACTTTCTGCTCCACTAAAGACCTTGAAGTCACAGTCTTTTACGAGTTCGGTTATATCGGTGAGTTCCATATCAAATCTGACATCAGGCTTGTCAGATCCATATCGGTTCATGGAGTCGTGGAATGACAGAACTGGAAAGGGTTCTTCTTGAATTGGAGTGCTTGGCATAAATTTCTTTGCGAGGGCTATAGCAAGTCCTTCATTGAGTTTCATGACGTCTTCTTGTTCGACAAAAGACATTTCGAGATCGAGCTGAGTAAATTCTGGTTGTCGGTCTCCACGCTGGTCTTCGTCTCGGAAGCATCTGGCTATTTGAAAGTATTTATCGAATCCCGCCACCATGAGGAGCTGTTTCATTTGTTGGGGAGATTGTGGCAGCACGTAAAAGTTTCCATGGTAGAGACGAGCAGGCACAAGGTACTCTCGTGATCCTTCTGGCGTTCCTTTCACGAGCATCGGGGTTTCGACTTCTACGAAGCCGTTATCCACCATATAATTTCTAATGAATGTGGTGACTTCAGCTCTGAGTAAGATATTTGATTTCATTCGGTCTCTTCGCAAGTCGAGATATCGGTATTTGAGTCGGTGTTCTTCACCGACATGTTTGTCTTGATCGATTTCAAATGGAGGAGTTTTGGATTCATTGAGAATGGTTACTTCGTTTACGATTACTTCGATCTCACCTGTTTCATGGTTTTCGTTAGTCTGACCATCAGGTCGTTGTCGAACTTTTCCTTTGATGGTGATGACGTACTCAGATCGGAGTTGTTCAGCTACGACATGGGTGTTTTTATTGTGCTCTGGATCAAAAACAACCTGTGTCAGTCCATACCGGTCACGGAGATCGATGAAGATTAGTCCACCATGGTCACGACGTCTGTGGACCCATCCGGAAAGGGTGACTTCGGTGTCGAGATGTTCTTTTCTGAGTTCATTATTGAGGTGAGAACGGTACATGGGGAAAGGATGAAGGATATGGAGAAAGAAGGATTGATTGGGAATGCAACGATAATCGGAGTAGCCTGGTTTTGGGATCATTTGTCCATTATGCAGAACAAAAAAAACCAGCATGTGAGCTGGAAACTTGTTTATTAGAATATGTCCAGCTCAGAGGTGCTTTAGTTGCTATCATTAATATTGATATCGTTGTTGCTGTGCATAGTGGACGTTAATTGATTCTATCTTACCGAATATAATTTGTGATTCAATGGGAATTCTTTTTGGATGACACGACTGGTATTTTATAGAAGTATACAATTTTGTTATTTCGACCGGAGTATTCAAAGCGAAAGCTTAAACACGTAGCGGAGAAATCTCTTCTACATGCATATTGAGTGGAGATCTCTCTGCTGTACTCCGATACTGTTCCATTTCAATCGAGGTGACAAAATAAAGTTTTTTCTCGATCCCATAATTTTACAACATGGTCACTCTTAAATGCTCACACATATTTAATCTCCTGATACACTATTCATGAATAATTCTACTTATGTACGTTGCTATTACGGTAAAGACTGGTCTCACTGATCCTGATAACGTTGTAAAGAAAAC
Source organism: Candidatus Altimarinota bacterium (assembly GCA_029233985.1). Taxonomy (GTDB): domain Bacteria; phylum Patescibacteriota; class Gracilibacteria; order JAUYGZ01; family JAUYGZ01; genus JARGOK01. Next base: position 57,530 of record JARGOK010000002.1, on the reverse strand, counting down.
AGTGAAATATTTGGAAAAAAATAAATGCAAGGTTGATTTGTGTCCTGGAACATGTGTATTGGTGCCAAATCGGAAGCCTGGTTTGGATTTTCACAATCCTTATGACCTGATTATTTCCTTTGGTGGCGATGGAACATTGCTTCGAACCGTCCAGTATATGAAAAATTTTGATAGTATGGTTCTTTCTATCAATATGGGACGTCTTGGTTTTTTCTCTGAAGGAGTTGGAAAACATTTTGAAAAAATCTTGGATAAGGTCCTTAAGAAAAAATACTATATTGACAAGCGAATGTTGGCTCGTTGTACTGTTTTACGTGGGAAACGTCGGGCTTTTACACAAAGAGCATTGAATGAGGTGACGATTGCACGTGACGCTTTGGCCCGTATGGTACCACTGCGAACAACTGTAGATGACTTAAAACTAACGACCTTTATGGCAGATGGATTGATTGTTTCTACGCCGACAGGTTCGACAGGATATTCTCTTTCTGCGGGTGGTCCTGTTGTTTCCCCAAAGGTTGATTGTTTGATCCTCACCCCCATAGCTCCTCATTCTTTTACTCAAAAACCGATAGTTTTACCACCTACCAGCCGAGTAAAAGTGAGCATGAGTAATAGCCAGGGACGGACCTATCTGACAATGGATGGTCAGACGGGATTTCACTTAAAAGACAATGATGTGGTAAAAATAAAACGTTCTACAAAGACCCTCAAACTTGTTCGCTTATCAAAAAATTCTTATTACCAAACACTTCGCACCAAGCTTCATTGGGGCGGAGATCTTTCTGGCCGTTAATGTTTTTATTATGAAAAATACTCTCACTGTAAAAATCTTTGCTGTTTTAGCTGTGATATCACTTATTATGGTAGCTTTGGCTCCTGTGATTTTTGGTTTAGCTCCTTCGCTTGTCGAAGCTCCTCAGTTGGATGAGAATGAAAATCAGATTATTGAGAATGCTTCAGATTCTATTCCTGTTCCAGTTGAGATTGAGACTGAGTAGAAGATTATCACTGTTATTGTGAGTACAGCGTCGCAATGAAATGTATTGTTTTTAGTTTTTGTCTTTGAATACACAAAGAATAATAATGGGGATAGATCCTGGACTGGCGACGATTGGGTTTGCTTTCTTGTCTGATCAAGATCAAGAACCTGTCGTAATAGACTTTGGTGTTTTGACAACGGTTGCAGGTTTGAATCTGACTGAACGCTTGGTGATTATTGCAGATGATCTTCAACACTTGATAGACTTGCACAAGCCAACAGAGGCTTTGGTGGAATCGATTTTCTTTGCAAAAAATGCTAAAACGGCTATCGATGTCGCCCATTCAAGAGGTGTTATTCTCCAGACTTTGGCAAAAAATGGTATTGTTGTTCGTCATATTACTCCAAATCAAGTGAAGCTGGCTGTATGTGGTGATGGCTCTGCAGATAAGCTGCAGATACAACAGTTTGTGACTCGAATTTTCAATTTAACTCAAATACCTCAGCCAGATGATGCAGCCGATGCTTTGGCGATTGCGTTTGCAGGGATGCAAGTGGAGGCAGGATTGAAATGATGGGTTGGGAGGTTGCAATGGTAAGGAATGACAGTTTTCGCATTTTTTGTGAGTGACTCCTCTGACAAGATGCCGATGTTCAGGAGAGTTGTATTAATTTTCGTCTACATCTCTTTTTTGCAATTTTCTATATTATCGGTACTCTTTTTGTGAAATAATTTTTTCTTTTATGTATAGCCTCGTTTTTTTTCTCGTTCTAAATACTATTAATGTCTTTTTAGTTAGCCAGGTTTTGGATGGTTTTATTGTTACTGGAGGATGGTTTGGATTTGCAGTGGTGGGCTTTGTAATCGGACTTTTGAACCTCTTTGTGAAGCCTTTCTTGAAGCTTCTTTCACTTCCATTTATCTTTCTGACTGCAGGATTGTTTGTGATTGTGGTGAATGCGGTCATTTTATGGATGGCTCAAGGCACCTTAAATATGCTTGACTTAGAGACGGTTAGCTTGACAATTGATGGTTTGGGTACGTATATTGCAGCAGTTGTACTGTTTGGAATTGTGAACTACCTTTTCCAAAAAATACTTCGTTAGTTCTTTATTTATTCTATGCAACAAGAAGTTCTCATCGCTCATGTCGTTATCGGAATTCTCCTTATTGTGTCTATTTTGGCTCAAGACAAGGGGACTGGTCTCTCTGCAACTTTTGGAGGCGGAGGAGGTTTTTACGCTTCCCAACGAGGAGCAGCAAAAGTGATTCATAATATTACCGTTGTTTTGTCGGTCCTGTTCTTTCTGACGGCTTTGCTCTATATCAGTATTGATCAGATTATTGCGATGTTTGCATAGTTCAACCGATTTTAATGGTTAAGTATCTTTCAAAAGCAGAAAAAGTTTTTTCGCTCGTTTTAATTTCAATTGTGATCTTAACGAGTTGGTATTTAGTAAACCGTTTTATTGTTGATAATTCTGATCTTATTCCTGCTGTAGGTGGTATCCATACAGAAGGAATTGTTGGACGTGCTCAATACCTCAACCCGGTTTTGTCAGCAACAAATTCTGCTGATCGAGACATTAGTCATCTTGTTTTCAGTGGTTTGACAAAATTCAACCCTCATACGGGACTCATTGAAGATGATATTGCGACAAGTGAAATATCTAATGACAACCTGACCTACACCTTTGAGATTCTTCCCGATGCACTATGGCATGATGGAAAGCCTGTTACAGCTGATGATGTAGTCTATACCTATAGAGACGTTCTTCAGCATGAATCCTTTCAGCAGACAGCTATAGGTCAATCTTTTCGCGATGTAACAATTACAAAAAGGGATGAGAAACTCGTTGAATTTCGGCTCTCAAAACCCTATTCCTTTTTCTTGGCAAATGTGACGATAGGGCTTCTCCCAAAGCATGTTTTGAGTATCCTAGCTACAGAAAACATTTCTAAGTCTGAATTTAATACGAGTCCAATAGGAAGTGGTCCTTATGTTTTTTCTAGCTGGGTACAAAATAGCGACACTGCAGAGATTACTCTGAGAAGAAATGAAACTTATTATGGAAGTCTTCCGAAACTTGAGACGGTTATCTTCAAAGCTTTCCCAGATGAACAATCTCTATATTTGGCAGAGAACACCCTCACCGGATTTCGTGTTTCTGATTCAGAGGTAACGAAAGAGTTTTTTGGTGAATCAAGAAGACTAGAGCAGTATCCTTATCAGCTTCCTCAGTACAGTGCACTTTTCTTGAATACAGAGTCGGATATCCTTTCGAGTAAGAAAGTTCGGTTTGCTTTGCTTTTGGCGACAGATAAAGAGGAAATTCTCGAAAAAGTGGGTGAGGCAGATATTGTAGATACTCCTATTCTCGAATCAAAAGGTAATCTTGATATTGAGTTTAGCTTGGAGCGTTCGATGGGGGCTTTCTTTGATACAGAGTGGAATTTGCCAAGCAAGGTGAAGGAAGAAATAAATGATGAAGCGGATGGAGAAGGCGGACCAACGGAGGAAAAACTGATAGCAGATGCGACGGAGTTGACCTTCTTTTTATCGGCTATCGCTGATACGTGGATCACACTGAGAGTAGATGGACTAACTAAACCATCATTCTTGATGAAAAAAGGTGATACAAAAGAATACACAGCTAATTCAAATCTGACGTTTTCCACTATTGGGAATGCAGCTGGACTCAGTATTACTGTGAATGGTATTGCTCTGAAGTCATTAGGAGCTTCTGGAGTTGTTCTTAGAGGGCTTGTTTTGGATAAAAGTACTCTTGGCCCATATTTGCTCGATCAACAAGTTCAGGAGCAATCTGAAGAAGAAATTCCTGAGGAAATTACTGAAGAGGTGCCGGTTGAAGATATAGAAGAAGAAGCTCCTCTCCAACCTGAGCTCTCGCCAGATGAGAATATATCAGATGAAGTGATTGTTGATGAGGACGAGCCCGCTGTCGTCGAGGATGAAATTGTAGAAGAGCAGCCAGTGATAACTGATCCTGAGCCTGAAGAGATCGATCAAATCCGGGTGAACTCTGAGGGAAAACGGCTTATTGTGCGTCTTGTGACGGCTCAAGAGCCAGAGATTTTTTTGAAGGTGGCAGAAGCAGTCAAGAGTCAGTGGTTGAAGGCTGGAGCGAAGGTTGTTATCGAAACCTATACTCTACCTGATCTTCAGCAGAAAATACAAGAAAGAGACTATGATATCTTGCTTTTTGGGCAGAATCTGGGCTACAATCTGGACGCTTTTCCGTTTTGGCATTCGAGCCAGGCAGAAACAGGACTGAACCTTTCTAATTACAAAAGCCTCGAAGCTGATAATCTCTTAGTCGCCATTCGAAATACTTTCGATGAGCGAACAAAAGACCAGTTTCTGAATAAGCTAAAGCGAGTTATTGCTGAGGATACACCTGCTGTTTTTCTCTACAATCCGACTCATTATTATGCGCTAGATTCTTATGTGAAGAATGTCCAGCTTGATGCTCTTAGTAGCCACTCTGATCGTCTTACAGACCTCATGTATTGGTATATGAGAGAAGATTATCGCTTAAAAGAAGGCTTTAGCTTTTCTCTTTTGTTCTCCTGGATGTTTGGTCTCTAATAGTACTCTTGAATTCTTAATACTCACTTTTATGTACGCTATCCTTACTGAAGATGTGCCTCAACTCGGTCAAAAGAACCATTTGGTTCGTGTGGCTGATGGATACTTTAATAATTTTCTTGCACCACGTGGTTTTGCAAAGCGAGCTACGGCTTCTTTGATTGAAAGCATGCGAGAAAGTATTGAAACTCAAAAGAAAAATACTGCTCAAAAGGCAAAAGTTCAACACGATGGTATTGTTGCTCTTGAAGGAAAATCTGTTGAGTTTGCTCGAAAAACTTCTGATAAGGGAACCTTGTTTAAGGGAGTTTCTGCTAAGGATGTTGCAAAATCTATTACTGATGAGCTTTCTGTGAAAGTTTCTGATTCAGATATTACAATGGAGCCATTAAAAACTGTTGGTGACCATGAAGTAACTGTTAGTCTCGGTGGTGAAACTGCTCAAGTGAAGGTTGTCATTACTGCTACTGAAGAATAATCACACTGATATGAAAGTTCTTGCTCTAGATTTTGGGAAAGCAAATATTGGAATTGCCCATGGCGACACTACATCTGGTGTCGCTTTTCCTTTGGAAGTGATCAAGAATGATGCGATGACTCTGGGGTACTTGGAACGTCTTTCAAAGAAAAGAAATATTGAAGTAATCGTAGTAGGAAAGCCGTACAGGGCTGATAATGCTCCAGGGAGCATAGATGAAGACATCGAATGCTTTATTGATGAGCTTCTCTTGATCGGACCTGAAGTGGTCACAATGAATGAGCGATACACCAGTAAGATGGCTGATGTGAAAATGCATGAGCTGGGACTGAATCGAACAAATCGTCAAAAACCAACTGATGACCTCGCTGCACAGATCATTTTGGAAAGTTGGTTTGAAAAAGAGTAGCATGTCAGCTCTTTTGAGCAATATATTTCTCAAGAGTTTCTTGTGACTCTAAGCTTTTTCGGAAAGCTTTGTTCATTTCACTGTAAAATACATTGTATTCATTGATGTTTTCTAGACAAACTTCTTTTTTGTAAAAGTGATCAAGCACATTTTGTGCTTGGAGTCTTTTGTTTTCATCTTCGCTGGTTTCTATTATTCGTGTTAATAATTGAAGAACTTGATTCCAAAAACTGTCACTATCTGTTTCATTTTCTGTCATGTTGTCCGTCTTGAGGTCTCTGGAGGTATGATTCATATCAATTTGAAAACTGTCTTCTAGCCTTGCGATATCTAAAAACTCATACAGTTCTGCGTTGTGAGCCTGGGCTAACTCTGCGGTGGCTGATATTGCATTTTTTATTTCTAAAACTATCTCCATCAGCGTATGTGAGATAGCTGATACTTCATCATGAAGGACCTTGGCAATATTATTTTTTGTCTTAAGAATAACCTGAGCTCTCGTTTTTTCATTAATATTTGCTTTTTCTGCCGCTATCATAACTGTTAGGTTTTCTGCTTTGATGAGCATTTCATTTAGTGAAATGATTTTATCGAGAACATGTGCTTTCAGACTCTCAATTTGAATGTATTGAGGAATGTTACACAATATATTCAATGCATCATGCAGTTCTTTGTATTCTCTATCTGTTGTTATATTTGGGGTTTCTGACATATGGTTTCTTATAGTGCACCATTTTAGCTTCTTTTTGCCAAATGTCAACTATAACGCTTTGTTTCTCTCGAGCCCAATCAAGCAAACAACACCTAATGTTCCGAATGCAATACCAGCAAAAAGATACGCGGTTTGAAAATCGTATATATCAGTCATCATACCGATGATTGGTCCTAATATTACAAAAATGATCCTCATCATCATGCTTTTCACTGAGAGAACTGTAGACCTCATTTCGGAAGGGACGAGTTTATTGATATAGTCTTTGAAAATGGGTTCTTTGACTCCTCTAACAAAGTAATAAGGGAAAAAGAAAAATAATCCCAGTATTCCTCCACTCACTCCCAAAAGAAAATATGATCCACAAACAATTGTCAAAAGCGATATAAGCGACCATTTTCTTCCCAGTGTTTTCTCATATTTGTCGGAGAGAAGGGCAAATATGGAAATCGAAAACTGAAGCAGTGCCCATATGATTCCAAACCATGCGACAGGGATATTAGCCTGTTCGAGTGATGGTTGAATAAACCAGACCATTGAAAATGTCGATGCACCTATTAGACTTCCGTATAGTATGAGCCATTTGATTTCTTTCTGGTCATGAAGAGAATGTTTTACGATATTCATGATATCCTTCCAACCTGTTTCCGCTGAGCTTGCCTTGTGTGAAGTGGGTTCGACTAAGCTCAGGGCAATCGGTATTGAGAGCGCAATCACAGCAGCTTGGGCGTATACGGTGGCTCTCAGGCTGATCATTACGACAATACTAGAGCACAAGCTAGCCATCCCTTCTGAAAATGATGAAATAGAGTGTGATTTTGCTTCGATCTTGCGATAGTCTTCTCCCTTATTGATTTGCTGCAGTGAGTCGTAGAGAAGAGCTGAGTCTGACCCTGAAATACAGCTCGCTCCGAGTGCAACAAAGAATTCAGCAAAGAGAAACCATCCAAATCCATATGACTGCGTGTAGATCATGTACCCAATACTCATAAAGACTGTCCCTAGAACTATCGTGTTTTTTCTACTCCATTTGTCTGATAGATATCCAGATGGAATTTCCCATACAACAATCCAAAATGAAAAAAATGCCTGCAGAATGAAGATTTCCTGGAAAGAGAGTCCATTTTTTTGGAGAAAAAGGATAAAAACAGGAATCATCACCATGAACCATGTGAGAAATCGAAGGATATAGAGTTTCCAAATGTTTGCTTTCATAGAGATACTGAATTATTGGTTTTATTAAGATTTGTTGCGACAAACGCCTTATTCTCTGCTATACTACATCCTGTGGTTAATTTGGAACAGCCACATTTTGTTTCGTCACGATACACTTTCACCAACCTTTCTTGTAATCACTTTTTAAATGGCTCATTATTTTTTTACATCTGAATCCGTCACTGAAGGTCATCCAGATAAAATCTGTGATCAGATCTCTGATGCAGTACTGGACGCTGTTTTAAGAGATGATCCAACTGGTGCTTGTTGTTGTGAAGTGTTTACTACTACAGGAATGGTCGTGGTAGGTGGTGAGATCACGACTTCTACGTATGTCGATATTACAAAAATTGTTCGAAGTGTTTTGAAAAACATTGGATATACCAAGCCAGAATATGGGATCGATTGGCAGAGTTGTTCCGTAATGAATGTTATTGATGAACAGAGTTCGGAAATTTCCCAAGGCGAAAAACATGATCAAGGTGACCATAAAGCCCATGGTGCTGGGGATCAGGGAATGATGTTTGGATTTGCTTGTGATGAAACACCAGAGCTCATGCCACTACCAATTATGTTGGCTCATGGGTTGACTCGAAAGCTTGCTGAGGTGAGGAAATCTGGAGAATGTGATTTTTTGCGTCCTGATGGAAAGAGTCAGGTGACTATTGAGTATTCTGAAGATGGAAAGCCTCTACGGGTAGATACAGTTGTTATTGCTGCGCAGCATCATGCTGAAATAAAGCCTGCAGACCTGAGAATTCATATTATTGAAAAAGTTATTAAACCAGTATGTTTTGAATACATTGATGAAAACACAAGATTTTTAATTAATGAAACTGGTGTGTTTATCAAAGGTGGTCCACATGTCGATACCGGACTGACTGGTCGAAAAATAATAGTGGACACCTATGGTGGAATGGGTAGACATGGTGGAGGCGCGTTTTCTGGGAAAGTTCCTAATAAGCAGGACCGATCTGGTGCGTATATGGCTCGTTATATTGCAAAGCATATTGTTGCTGCAGGGTATGCGAATAAATGTGAGATTCAGTTATCTTATGCTATTGGATTCCCTGAACCTGTTTCTATTCATGTTGATGCTTTTGGGACTGGAAATGTAGATCACCATGTTTTAGAAGCAGCAATTCGAAAAACTTTTGACATGACTCCTGCTGGAATTATCAAAGAACTTGATCTTCTTCGTCCAATTTATGCTGCTACTGCTAGCTATGGTCATTTTGGGAGAGCTGAGTTTCCTTGGGAACAAATGAAAAAGGTAGATGAATTGAGAGTTGCTGTGGAAGAGTGTTCTCAATAAAAGAGGCCTGTGTATGAGAATAGAAATTCTTTATGTGGAGTTTAAATTTCTTGTTTAACCACCTTTTTTTCATTCGTCGAGTCATCGCGACTTTCTTTTTCCCATTCTTTCGTCAAACACGCTATACTTTTTGCGATGTATTTTTAATGATTTTTATGGACTTACAAACAGTAGAAAAAATGCTTGATGAAGCGATTAAGCATTTGACCGTTGAATTTTCCAAGATTAGTGCAGGAAGAGCAAGTACCTCAATGGTAGACGAAATGCTTGTGAAAGCATACGGACAAGAACAACCTATGAAAAATGTAGCTGCTATCTCTACACCTGACCCTGGGACCATTTTGATTAATCCTTGGGATAAAGCTGTATTGGCTGATGTAGAAAAAGCTATTCGAGACCGTACAGATATGGGATTTAATCCGACGAATGATGGAACGTCTATTTGGATTAAGCTCCCACAAGCTACTGAGGATCGTCGAAAAGAACTGGTAAAAGTAGCTCATCAAAAAGCAGAAGAATCCAAAATTTCTATACGAAATGCACGACATGATTTGCAAAAACATATCAAAAACCAAGTATCAGACAAAGAAATTTCTGAAGATGAGGGAAAGGCTATGGAGGGTGAACTTCAGGAAAAAGTCGATGCAGCTAATAAAAATGTTGAAGAGCATTTGAAGATCAAAGAAAAAGATATTATGACAATATAGTGAGTATGCATGTGATCCGAATTTCATAGACTCTTGTGTGTGTTTCTGAGCAATATGAATTCTTTGAAGACAAATATACGATTATTTGCCAGTTAAAAACTATTCCCTAAGTCCTAACCACCTATTTCATGTCAGTATTTATTAGTATTGTTGCCTTTCTTTTTATTTTTTCTTTGCTCATTCTTATTCATGAGTTTGGACACTTTTATGCCGCAAGAAAGTGTGGTGTAAAGGTTGAAGAATTTGGTTTGGGATTACCTCCACGTGCAAAGGGACTTTGGAAAGACAAAAAGGGGACCTTGTTTAGTTTGAATTGGATTCCCTTTGGAGGTTTTGTGAGAATGTATGGTGAAGACAGTAATGATGATTCATTAAGAGGAAAAGAAGGGAGTTTTTCGAGTAAAAGTATTCCACAAAGAACCATTATTATTCTTGGTGGAGTTATCATGAATTTCTTACTGGGCTACGTATTATTGGTTTATCTAATGACTTCTGGAGCTGGTCCTTTTGTGCTTTCTCAAGAAGACTTGATGGAATACAAAGATAGTGGAGTTTTGGTCACTGAGGACTTGGTTCTTATAAAGAGCTTTACAGATACTTCAATGGCAGATGAGGAAGGAATGATGGTGGGTGATTTTTTGGTCATGGTAGATGGCAATAAAGTCTCTACTAGTAAGGAAGTGATTGAAACAGTGCAACAAAAAGTATCACAAACCGTTTTGGTAGAAGTACTTAGAGGTGAAGAAGTAGTCGATCTGGAGTTGAGTGTCAGTGATAAGGGAACCTTGGGAATAGAAATTGGTGATTATCCAGAGATTCTTGAAATAAACCCAATTCCTCTTCAAGAATCAGTTGTGTTGGCAGCACGAGATACAGCACGACTTTCTTGGTATACGATGAAGATGTTTGGTAATGTTCTTTTTACGTTGGTGACAAGTGCTTCGGTTTCAGATCAAGTTTCTGGTCCTGTTGGAATTGCCCAGTTGACTCACCAGGCTGCACAAAAAGGTTTTGATGATCTGATACGGCTTATTGTACTTCTTTCGATATCTCTTGGAGCTATCAATGTGCTTCCGATTCCTGCTCTCGATGGAGGAAGATTTATCTCAATATTTTTTGAAGCGGTAACTGGAAAACGTCCCAATTCAGAGTGGGAAGCTCGAATTCATGCGTTTGGGTTTCTGCTTTTGATCTCTTTGATCTTTGTGATTACTTACAAAGACATCATGAGATTGATTTGGGGTTAGCATAGGAAAAGATTGCAAAACTTCTGTTGTTGAAAGGATATTCAGGATATGGATTATTTGTTTGTCTAGAAGGTCTATTTGAATATGTAAATAGTATGTACAATAATACATATACTTATTCTTTAGCTTTATGTGATGAATTCTGTGGTCTACTCCCTTGCTTCGCGAGGCCTTCAAGCTGACTTGATCAGTGTTGAGGTTGAAAATTATCGTTCTAATCCCGGTTTTGTAGTTGTTGGACTGGGTGATACGGCAGTACAAGAAAGTCGAGAAAGAGTTCGAGCTGCTATTAAAAATAGTGGATTTCGATTTCCTCGTGGAAAAGTTGTGGTGAATTTGGCTCCAGCTGATATTCATAAATCTGGTCCTTGTTTTGATCTCCCGATTGCTCTTGGGTTGGTCGCTTTGGGAGAATCACTGATACTTCCTGACTTAAAAAATATGGCGTTTTTTGGAGAGTTGGCACTGGATGGATCTCTTCGGCATGTGGATGGTGTTTTGGGTATGGTTGCAGAAGCAAAAGATAAGGGGATTCAAACGGTCTTTGTCCCTCTTGTGAATGCTGCTGAAGCTGCCATGATTGAGAATGTGACCGTATATGGTGTTGAGACTTTGAAAGATGTGATAAATCATCTCTGCGGTTTTGAAAACTTGGAAGAAAAAACTGTTGAACGAATGAAGGAACTTGAGAATATTTCTCAGCTTGCTGTTGTTGATATGAAAGTCATTAAAGGTCAGGCTTTTGCAAAACGAGCACTAGAAATTGCGGCAGCTGGTGGTCATAATATTTTGATGAATGGCTCACCGGGGTCTGGAAAATCTCTTCTTGCGAAGGCTTTTCGTGGGATATTGCCTCCATTGACCCTGGACGAGTCTTTGGAAGTGACAAAGGTGTACTCCCTAGCTGGCTTGTTGCCGAAAGATGATTACTTGATGAGACAGAGACCGTTTCGTATTATTCATCATACGGCCTCAGGTGCTTCATTGGTAGGAGGTGGGAGAATTCCGATGCCTGGAGAGATATCGTTGGCGCATAGAGGTGTTCTTTTTGTCGATGAAATGTCGGAATTCCCATCTCATGTCCTTGATCTTCTCCGTCAGCCTATGGAAGATCGCCAAATCACTATTAGTAGAACTTCTGGATCTCTTACTTACCCTGCTCAGTTTCTTTTGTGTGGAGCGATGAATCCTTGTCCTTGTGGGTATTATAATGTTCCAAATTCTCAAAGAGAGTGTTCTTGTACCCCTAATGTGATTTCACGATACAAATCAAAGCTGAGTGGGCCATTGATGGATCGAATAGATTTATATTGCTCTGTTTCACCGGTAAAGTACGATGACCTGAGTTCTGAAGATGAAGCTGAGACTTCTGAAAATGTTTTAAAGAGAGTTCTGAAGGCACGTGAAAAACAAACCGTACGATTTAAAGGAAAAGATCTTCATATCAATTCTGAAATGAGTCCGAAGCATATTGCACAGTTTTGTACTCTAGAGCCTGATGCACAAGAGGTCTTAGAAATTGCGATGAGAGTGCATCATTTATCTGCAAGAGGATATCATCGAGTACTGAAGGTTGCTCGGACTGTGGCTGACTTGGAAGGATCTGAGAAAGTTTCAAAGGATCATTTGTGTGAAGCATTGCAATATCGCCATGATGGGGGGAAGTAGGGATTAAAAAAAATGAAGGCGGGGATCATAAACCCCGCCTTCATTTTTTTATTTCGAATGGAACGTAGTCATAGACCGTGAGTTTAGATCGAATGGCGGCACAGAGGAATTTCTTTCTTAATACTCAAGTGCTTTCCTTTATACGACAGGTTAGGGTGAAATGATGCCTCTCTTGATGTATATATTTTTACAAATCCTTGTTCCACTCACTCCCTTCCGCTACTTTTAGAATGCTAAATAAAATCATCTATGAGTCTCTATAGAAAATACCGTCCACAAAATTTTGAAGACCTTAAAGGTCAGGATCATGTCAAAGAAGTACTTCAAAACGCTTTGAAGCAAGATCGTGTCTCACATGCGTATTTATTTACTGGGCCTCGTGGTACAGGAAAGACTTCTAGTGCTCGTATTTTAGCACGTGCTTTGAATTGTGAATCAGATAAAGAGAAGGCTCCATGTAATGAGTGTTCGTTGTGCCAGGAAGCATTGAATGATCAATTGACTGACCTTATTGAGATCGATGCTGCAAGTCACGGACTCGTAGATGATGCGAGAGATTTGGTAGAAAAAGCAAGGTTTATGCCGACAAGGGCAAAGAATAAGGTTTATATCATTGATGAGGTTCACATGCTTTCGAAGAGTGCTTTTAATGCTCTTTTGAAGATTGTGGAAGAACCTCCCGATCATGTGTATTTTATTTTGGCTACTACAGAGTCCCATAAAGTACTGGAAACAATTCGGTCTCGGTGTCAGCGCTTTGATTTTCATTTGGCTGATGAAGTTTTATTGAAGACAGTTATTTCTGGAGTTTGTGAGTTAGAAAAAGTGAAGCCCGCTGATGAAGCTCTTGAATTGTTATCAGCTCATGCACGAGGAAGTTTTCGAGATGGACTTAGTTTACTCGAGCAAGTAATCGGATTGGGTGATTTTTCAGCTGATCAAGTACGAGAGACATTGGGACTTTCTCAGGCCGGAGTAGTACAAGAATTTGTAAAGGCGTTGTTTGAGCAAGATTTGAAAACATCACTTGAATGTATAAAGAATGTTCATGATCAGGGACATGATTTATCCGAATACTGTCAGGATATCCTTGTTCATCTCAGAGAACTCTTGTTAGCTTCTTCTGCTCAGACATGTCCACAAATCTTGAAGTATATTGATGCTTTTTTGCATGCTCACGAGCAGCTAAAATCTCCAGTTATCTCTCAAATGCCTTTAGAATTAGCGGTTTATTCATGTATTGAACGTGATATAGTACCTGTTTCTCAGCCAGTATCAACTGCTCCGCTTAAGGAGAAAACTGAAGTCGCCAGTACTCAGATGGTTGATGAAAAAATTGATAATAAAGATAATACAAATAATACAAATAGAGATGATGTTGCACCTATTGAGTCTCAAATAGAGCCGTCTGTAGAAAATACGATTGAGAATACAGGTAGTTTTGACAAAAAGGTTTTCTTTGCAGAGGTCAAGCAAGCTTCATTGAGAAGCTTATTGAAGTTTTCAGACTTGAGCTATTCAGACAAGACATTGATGATTAAGACACGGTCAGGTTTTGAAAAAAACAAACTGATGGAGCAAGACACGTATTCTTATCTTTTGGGTATATTACGACAAGTGATAGATCCAAAGGCTACTTTGAAAGTTGAAGAAGGTGCTGCTCCACTTCCTGAAGGGGTAAGCTCATCTGATTTAGAATCTGTTTTTTAGTCATGACAAAATCTGAACTTCGAAGAAAAATGAAATCTGTTCTTCTTTCTCTACCAAATAGAGAAGAACGCTCTCGTTCTGTATTGGAATTGGGAGAGTTTGTAGAACTCTTGGACCAAGCGAGGATGGTTTCATTGTATGTTTCTATGCCAGATGAATTTGACACGCTTTCTGTAGCACACTGGCTTTGGAATAATGGAAAAAAGGTCTGTGTGCCTGTTTTTGATCCCAAAATGCCTACAAAAGCACCTCAACATCGTCTCTATACCGAAGCAATAGAGCTCAATACTTTGCCGTCTGGTGTTTCTTTTCCAAAGGAGTCGGAGTCGGTTGGCCTGCATCAAATAGATTTCGTCATTGTTCCAGGTATGGCGTTTACACGTGAAGGACTGAGGCTTGGAAGAGGAAAAGGGTTTTACGATCGGATGTTGAGCGGGTTTGTTGGGAAAACGGCATCAGTTTGTTTTGCAGAACAGGTGTTGACAAGGCTACCGACTGATGAGCATGATCAAGTTGTTCAGCGCGTTTTTGTGATATAGTGGAAAGTACCTTTACAGGTTTTAGTCTTTACGCACCTTTGATTATGAAAAAAATGCTAGCACTTCTTTTGATAGTTTGTTTTTTTCAGCCAGCTATGGCTCTTGGATCTTCTGATTCCTCACATTTTGCATTTTCTTATTGTCAGAAATTAGCTGCTGAAAAAGCCGTACGTTCTGAGACTTGTGGTCAATTAGATGCAGAAATTACCAAGGGGGAATTCATTAAAATACTCTTGAGTGTCTCAAATATTGGTGAATTTTCAAATGCTCAATCAGTAGCTATGGATATTACTGATGACTTTGTGAGAGATGCAGTGAATACTGCATATGAAGAAGGTATTCTGTCTGGTGAAAATGGTGACCCAACTCTTTCTGGTGCCATGAATACCTTGAATAGAGCTACTGCAGTAACCATTGGTGGGAGAATCTACGATGTTGTCGATGAGTTCCCTGCGAGCAGTACTTTGACCGACCTCAAAGATGGTGCGTGGTATAGCACTTATGCAAAAAAAGCAGTTTCTGCTGCTGTTATTGTAGGAAAACTTCGTGGCGGTAGACGATTATTTGCTGCTGATGAAACACTGACATTTGGTGAAGCCATGGCGTTAGCATATCAGTTTTTACGTGCTGAATTAGCATTTGATATTTGGAGAGATGCTGGAAATGCTGGTACTCCTTCTATTGCAGGTATAAAACTTATTGACCCACTCAGTACTGAGTATGATATTCCAGTTGATATACAAGATGATATCCAGGCTCATACAAGTGAGGTCATATCCGACGAGCTATCTCTTCGTTCAATTCCTTTTGATCAGACAAATATTCCTGCTGGAGCAAATAATATTCTTTTTGGACAGTATGAAGTCAGTGGTGAAGAAATTATAAAAGAAGTGACACTTAAACGTGAAGGACCAGGTGTAGAGACTGATTTTGATCAGGTTTACTTGTTTTATGGTGAAGGTAGTGGGCTCAATGTAATTCCTTCACGTGTAACATCAGGAAAATCTATTGATTCAAATACTCAAGAAGTTCAATTTTTTGTAAACCTTCCATTAAATGGAAAAGGTTTGCTTGAGATCAGAGCCTCGCTTTCTCTCAATGCATCTGCTTCTTCACAGCATCGTTTTTTGATTACACGTATTGTCACGAATAAAAAAACATATGAGTATGGACCTGATGATCCTCTGAATGATGCAAAGTTATCAACTTTTTCACAGTCAAAAATTGGTACTGTGATGATGAGAAATAATGCTTCGCTTGGAAATATTTTTCCAGGAACCAGGCGAACTATTACTCGATGGGAATTTCAATTGGATGCCGCGGAAGCGGCTTTTTTTAAAAGCATTACTCTGAAAGTATCAGGGGTAAATGCTTCTGATATGGAAAATTACTCACTTTTTGAGACAACTGGAGACCGTTTTCTTTCTTTTCAACAGATTGCGAACTCCTTTGATAGTCTGGTGACCTTTCAGGTCTGTGAGGATCCGAATGCATCTGTTTGTAAACCGCTTTTGATGAAGAGTGGCGATACCAGGATCTTTCATATTCAGGCTGATTTGACTGGCGTGAGGCAACGTCAAGAGATAGCTATCTCATTAGATGAACCTGTAGATGCAGTTTTGGTGGGTGTCTCATCAGGTGTTGGTCTCCATGTTGTGTCAGATGATTTTGCTACTCGTATTAATTAATATCTTATGAAATTAGTTTGCAGCTTTTTCTTTATCCTTTGTCTTTTAGGATCCTCTTTTCGGTCTCAAATAGTATATGCAAAGGTCAGTACAATTGATGACCTGAGTCCTTGTGAAATTCTTTCAGAAAAACGTATTTTGCCTACTTCAATGTGTAGAAGAGGAGAGAGAAAAATCTCAAAAGGAGCATATTTTGGGTTTTTGATGAAGTATAAAGAATTTCTACTTAACCATGCTGATTCCAGTCTTTTTGGAAATGATCTTCAGGAAAAGGCTTACGAAGAGAATATCTTGCAGGGAGTGAACAATACTGGAGAAAGAACTTCATATTTTCAACCCATCAATAAGTCAATTGCTGCGACTCTTTTGGTTCGTGTTTTCCCAGACTTGAAAAGGGTTCCTCTTGTAGATACTGCAATAGACCTAAACGAAAATGATTGGTTTTTTCTTCAGAGTAATCAGGGCATTGCATCTGGTGTGTTCTTAGAAAGAGATGAACAGTTTTTTTTCCTGGGGCTGATTTTACTTATAATGACTCTTTTGAAACAATTATGAAGCTCAATAGATTCTTTATGATGACAGGTCAAGTTCAGTCAAAAAACCCTTATGCTGTGCTGACTAAAGAGGATTTTCTCTCGGTTGATCCCTATGATTATTTCAAGGATTCAGTTGTAGAATTTTCAAAGCCATTTGTCTCCGTAAAACAAGATTCAGCAATAATCATAGAAGATGTGGAAGAAGAGAACCAAATGATTTCAGAGAAGTTGCCGGTCAATGAGCTCTCCTCTCAAGTAGAATCAATAAAACGAGAAGCTGTTGTAATACCATCTGGAAATACCAAAGCGACTGAGTTTATTGCTCCTACATCTTCTATAGGAGAATCTAGCATCGATATCTTTGCTGCTAACATCAGTGCAGGGTTTGGTATGAGTTACTCGATACAACAACTCACAATAGAGCTCAAAAATGGTCCAAGCAATCTTTCTTTTGCTGAATCTATAAATCAGGCTCGATCAACTTTTCTCAACATTTTTCTTGATGTCGTTGGTCAAGATGGGATTCGAAAAAGAATTTCCACGGCTGAGTCAATAAACTCTGATGGGCATATTATCTTTGATCGATTGGATGGGCTCTTTAGCATACCAAGCGGTGAAAAAGCTGATATCTTTATTGTTGCTGATATCAACTCTTCTTCACCTGGTGCTGCTGGGTATATCTTTGAGATTAGTACAGATAAAAATGTCTTATTGGATCAGAATGAACGAATCCAGCCTTCTTCTCTTCTCTCAAATTAAGCTGAGCTTTTTATCGTTCGTCTTCAGAGTAGCTGTATTGTTCGATTACTTTGTTGTATTCGAAGACTTCTTCTTCACTAAAGAATCTCTTTACTTCGACTTCGGCAGCTTCTGGGCTATCTGAAGCATGGATAACATTTGAACCGTAAGACATTGATAAGTCTCCTCGTATGGTCCCTGGAGCAGCTGTTCGAGAGTTTGTTACTCCACAAACAGTACGAATAGTATCGATTGCTTCAAATCCTTCCCATACCTGGAGGATTACTGGAGATCCACTCATAAACTTTTCGATACCTGGAAAAAATGGTTTATCTGCTATGTGAGCATAGTGCTCTCGTAGTGTTTCAGGCTTGAGCATTGCCATTTTATTGGCAACAAGCTTGAGGCCTTTTTTTTCGAAACGTCCTGTTATTTCTCCAACGAGCCCTCTTTGAACGGTATCAGGCTTGAGAATAATAAGTGATTTTTGTCGCATATGCTTGTGTCATTATGAATTAAACCTTATGCAGTATAGCTGATGATATCTGTATGGTGAAGGTTAAACATATTTGGTGACTTAATTTATAGAGTATTGAGATTATATTTCCCAAAGTACTGAAAATTCATCAATTTTAAAAACTCTCGTTTCATCATCATCATTTGATGCTTCAAAATTCTTTTCTTTTATCGTAAAGGTCTTCAAAATGAGGTATTCGAGTATTTCATGAGCATCTCTATAGGCTTCTAATGAAACTCTTTCCTCATTTTTTAGGTTACTTATTTGATATTCTTTGTTTACAAAGATTCTTCTGAGCGCAGCTCTCGTTAAATGAAATGCTTCACGAGTTTTTTCAAGGTCTTTGTATTCTGAGATTGTAGGAATAAATATTCTTTCGAGTATTTTTATTGCATCTGTATGACAGCCATTGTTCTCAGCGTATTTCTCTAGGTGATATTTGAAATCTTTCATGTCTTAGAATACCATATGTTCTAAGAAGCTTTCTTCAGTTCGTTCTGGCCCAATATACGCAAGTTTCATCATCTCTGGTTTGATAATGTCTTGAGCAACTCTTGCTATATCTTCTACAGTGACAGCATCAATTTTCTTTTTGAGATCTTCCAAAGTTTTGACTCCTTCTCCTAGGAGTACTTGTTTTCCTAGGAGATGAGCGACTTCTTGAGAGTCTTCTAGGCCAATAACGAGCTTTCCGTAGAGATATGATTTTGATTTGATGAGTTCTTTTTCAGTGATTGGGTTTTCGAGAAGTTGTTTGTATTCATTGATAATAGAAGTCACTGCTTGATCGATTCGATTTACGTCTACACCTGCATTGGTAGAGAAGTGTCCGCAATCGGTGTAGTCGTCTACAGTTGAGTGAATGTAGTAGCAAAGACCTTGTGCCTCTCGTACATTGAGGAACATCCGTGAGCTCATGTTTCCCCCAAGGGCAATGGACATCAGTTTTTCTGCGTAAAAGTCATCGTGACCAGTATGGTACCCAGGAAATCCGATACAGAGATGTGCTTGTTCAGTTTTTTTCTTTTGAATGATGACTTTTGTGTCTTTGTTGTAGCCTTCAAACTTTGCCCAGGTTCGTTTTTTTTCTGTAATATTAAACTGGAAGTACTTGTCGACCAGTTGGAGAATTTCTTCGTGCTCGATATTTCCTGAGACAGCTATCACGGTGTTGTCTGTGCTGTAGAGTTCGTCATGATATTTTTGAAATTGTTCTTGGGTCACAGAATTGATGAGTGTTTTGGTTCCAATTTGGTCTCGTCCCATTGGTTGATCTCCAAACATCAGTTTTTCAAAATCCCACCCGATCTGATACATAGGAGTGTCTTGGTACATATTAAGCTCTTCCATGATAACTCCTCGTTCTTTATCTATTTCTGCAGGATCAAATTTTGGATTGATGAGCATATCTGAAACAACATCGAACGCGACATGTTTGTTTTCTTTGGCAAGCTTTACATAGTACCCAGCGTATTCCTTTCCGGTAAAGGCATTAAACTGTCCTCCCACTCCATCGATGGCTTCTGAGACTTCCTTTGTGTTTTGGAATCGTGAGGCTCCCTTGAAGAACATGTGTTCGATAAAGTGAGAGATTCCGCTGATTTCGAGTTCTTCGTATCGAGAACCGGCACCGACGAGGACCAAAAGCGTGATGGAATCACTAGGAATGGTCGAGGTAGCGATGCGGAGGCCGTTGTCGAGGGTGGTTTGTTGGAAGGATTTCATGAAGTGGGGAGATTAATTGATATCGTGAATTGGAGTGATTCTAGATTTTTCGGCTTTTATATTTCTAGAAATACTTTGTGCTTGTTGAGTGTAACATGACAAATTTTGAATTCGAGTTAATTCTGAGTCATTTCAAACATCTTGTCTAAGCAGGCTTTAGATTTTTGGACAATGTCGGGTGTGAGGCTAATGATTTGGTCTTCTCGAGGAGATTTGAGGGCTATAAGGATATCTTTGAGCTGAATAGACTTCATATAGGGACACATAGAACAGGCTCCGACCACTTTTTTCTTGGGAACTTCTGCTTTCACTCGATCTGCCAGGCCACATTCACTGACTATCATAAATTGTTTTTCTTTGGAGTCTTTTACATGATCGAGCATTTGTGAAGTACTTCCTACCATATCTGCTTCGTCTATCACAGATGAAGAGCACTCGGGGTGGACAAGGATCTCAACACCTGGGTATTGTTCTCGAACGGCTTGTATACTTGCTGATGTGAATTCTTCATGTACGACACAAACTCCATCCCAAGTAATGATATTTTTCTTTGTGTGTCGTTTGATATAGTCCGCCATGTATTTATCCGGAATGAAGATGACCTCATTACTTGGGAGATCTTCGATGATTTGGAGAACATTTGAGGAGGTGACGCAGACATCAGATTCAGCTTTCACTTCTGCTGTAGTGTTTACATAGCAGGCAACAGGCACTCCTGGGTGCTTTTCCTTGAGCTTTTTGACATCTTCAGCGCTTATCGAGTCGGCCAGTGAGCATCCTGCCCGGGTTGGTACTAGGACTTCTTTCTCTGGGCTGAGAATCTTGGCTGTTTCGGCCATGAAGTGAACAGAGCAGAAGATGATTTTTTGAGCCTTGTGTTTGGCAGCTATTTTACTCAATCCATAAGAGTCACCTACAAAGTCTGCTACTCCATAGACAATATCTGGTGATTGATAGCTATGAGCTAAGATGATGGCATCTTGTTCTTTTTTGAGCTGATTGATCTCTAAAGTAAGTGGTGCATAGGTTTCGCATTCGTCTTTGCTCCAACCGACATGTTGGAGTTTTTCGTAGAGTCGCCTTGTTTCTGTTGTGATACTCATTGTATTGTGGCTGTTTTTAAAAATTCATTAATTTTCTCTTTTTGATCGGTCATCTTTCCATACCCGAGGACATCATTGTGTCCGAGGTTTTCAAGTGTGATGAGATACTTTGGTTCCGGTGCGAGTTTATAGAGTTCTTCTGCAAAAGCGTAGGGAATCAAGTTGTCTCGATCGCCATGGAGAATGAGTATTGGGCACTCCACATCGCCAATTTTATCTTTTGATACGAACCTATTCGGGATAAAGAGTCTTTTTGGAATCCATGGATAATGTATCTCGGCTATATCATAGGTAGAAGTGAAGGTGGCTTCTACAATAAGACTCTTGCACTCATTTTTCGAAGCTATTTCTATTGCTATTGCTCCCCCGAGAGACTGACCATTTATCACGATTTGATCTGAAGTCCATCCTTGCTCGAGAATCCAGTCATAGGCAGTTTGAGCTGAGTCATAGAGAGTTTGTTCTGATGGCTTTCCCTTGCTGAGTCCATAACCAGGGTAGTCGATCATGAGGAATGAGACTTCTGCGTCTTTGAGATAGGCGATATTTGCTTCATTTGTAGAAATATTGCCAGCATTTCCATGAAAAAAGAGGGCAATGCTGTCTCCACCCTTATTGGAATATACTGCATGAATGTCTTCTATCCAGACTTCCATTAATTGATACTTTTGAGTGAGTGAATTGTTGAAATTGTTTTTTGGAAAGTATGTGATCTTTTGCTCAAATTGCTGTGCAGCAAAAAAGAGGACTCCATATAAAAGGACGAGTATGATGATGGTTTTTATGAGACGATTCATTGAGAAATAAGTAAAAAGTACTCATGGTTTCCTTTTTTGCCAATAATAGGGGACTCGAAGGGTTTGGCAACCTGATAATCCTGTTCTTTGCACCATTTGAGGAAGTCTCTCAGGATTTTTTCACGTTTTGTTTGTTCTCGTACGACTCCTTGGTTGTTTAGAGCTTCTGGTCCGCCTTCGAATTGAGGTTTGAAGAGGGCAAGGATCTGCCCTGTTGGTTTGATCAGGCTTTTGACGTGTTCTAGCACTTGAGTCAGAGAAATGAAGGAGACGTCTATGACGGCGAGCTGAAAGGAGTTGGAAAGGTCTTGACTTGTGCCTGCACTTTCTCCGAATGATTTGATATTGGTGTTTTCTAGTGAGGTGACACGTGGATCATTTTTCAGCGAATCAATAAGCTGCTTTGTTCCCACATCTATAGCCGTGACATGATCTGCTCCATTTTGAAGGAGACAGTCTGTAAAGCCCCCGGTAGATGCTCCGACATCGAGACAATTGAGTCCAGTAGGATCGATATTATACTCTTTAAGAGCTGCCTCTAGCTTGAATCCTCCACGAGAAGCGTATCGAGATTGAGACTGAACCCATATCGTATCATCTGAGCCAATTTGATATCCCGGTTTTTTTTGGACGTTTCCGTTTACTTTTACAAAGCCGTCCTTGATAAAGTTGCGTGCTTGCGATCGAGTAGGAGAGAGTTCATTTTCGACGAGATGTTCATCCAAGCGTTTTTTCATGTGGCAAGAGTAATAAGGTGACCAAAGAGCTGCTTCCTGTATTCTAGAGGTAAATCTAATAAAAAGCATGCTGGAACGCCTCATTTTTAAATTCAAACTCTTGATCTATATTCTGATCATCATTATTCTCATTCTTTTAGGAGTCGTCTTGTATTTCAAGACCAATGAATTTCAGTCTTTTAAATCGATCAATCAACAAGCAAACTCTACCAATAGTGTCGCAAAGGATATGTCTGATATCTCTTGGAGCTTGCAATTGATAGCGGGTGAGCTGAATGAATTAAGTTTTGAGACCTGTATGACAAGAGCAAATAGTATTCCTGAAGAAGAAGAACAATGTAGAACGAAGTCACTTCTCGCTCCAAAACCATTGGGTACTCAAGAATTAGGAGCCTCCTTTTTGGAGACTTTTAATAAAGATTTGATAAATATTGATACAGAACAATTAGAAAAAATAAAGCAGTTGGATTTGCCTGTACCGTTTTAGTTTTATTGCTGGAGAAGAAACGATTCACTGCTGAGGACCGTATCCAATGGTTTTACTACGATTTCACGTGCTGGTGCTTCTTCTAAGTGTCCTCCTGCAATGGCGTTTAACTTATGCTTTTCACATACTTCAATCACTTTTTGAGCATCTTCATCCGATTCCACAAATATTACCATTCCAAGCCCACAGTTGAAGATCTTGATCATTTCATTCATTGGTGTTTTTGAATGCTCTGAGACGAATTGGAAGACTTCGGTGACGGGGAGCATTTCTTCGATGACATATCGGAGTGGTTTTTTTGATCTCATGATCTTTTGCCAACCGTGTCCTGATATCGGTTCAATATTTGTTGGGTGAACCCCAGCTTTGAAAAGATCTTGGATAATTGGCGTGTAAAGTACAGAAGGATTGTTAATGGCTTGCCAGTATTCTTGTCCTGATGGGAGCTTGGTTCGGTATCCGCCTGGAAGTTCTTCAGCTAGTCCTCTGAGACTGGTGAACCCGTTTTCGTTTGGACCAGTGCTTTGGATGAATACCATTTTGTTACCAGCGGCAATGTTTGATCCGTCCACTGGTGGGACTCCTGGTGGCATCAAGCCAAAGAGTGCTCCTGCAATATCCAGTTTGTCTGGGTAGATTTTTGTTTTTAATTGAGGAGTTTCACCTGAAAAGTAGACACAGCCGACCTTTTCGCATCCGTCGACAAATCCATTGAGGAAACCCTTGAGAAAGTTTGGGTCTGCAAGGAGTTCTGGAGTGCTTGTTGGGAGGTACAGTGATATTAAAATAGTCTGCATTCCGCTAGAGGCAGCGTCGTTTGTCATGACGGAAACAGTTTTAATTCCAATATTGTACCAAAATTGTTGGAGTTCTTCGTCTGAGAGATCTTCTGGTCTGGCATCATCCGCTGTCCCGAGTCCTTCTGGTAAGAGAGTGATGTTCAGGTTTTCTGCTCCTGCTTCCAAGAATGGTTTTAAGTTGAGTTGAAAAACGTTTGCACTTGCTCCCAGTCGTCCGTCTGGGATGAATCCGAAGTCTGAAGCGAAGTTTAGAGTTCTCTTGCATGCGTCGATGAAGGCGTTTTTTGCAGAGTCGAGAGCATCGTAATCAACGTGGTCGAGGGTTTTGGAATCGGACATTGAAGAGGGGATGAAGGTTTTTATGGTGCTATGTTATATGATTTGGCGTGTGTTGGGTAGATGAGATTATTTGCATGTCCTTACTCTAGTTTCGCAGCTGAGAATCAAAATTCTCAGCTGTAGGCTTCAATATGCTTTATGTCAAATAACCTGAGCGTTTCAATTCTCGCCATTGTTTTTTCTTATGATTTTCAATTTGCCTAAAAAGAGAGGAATTCGTTACTCCCTTCTTTGTTGATCAGTACTCTTATCCCGTGCCTCTATTTCTTCTTCTTGAAAAATATGGTCTTTAAAACCATTTTCCCAGATTCCACATGTTCAGGGTCGCTCGTTATGCGGATATTTTTGAAGACGTCACCTCGCTTGACATCATTTCCACCCTTTACCTTCAAATCTTTAATAGCAATAATGGAGTCACCTGCTTCTAGGATATTACCATTGCTGTCTTTTGGTTGGATTCTTTCTTCTGATGAGTCTTTTTTATCGTTGTAGTCGTATGACATAAGAGAAATTTAGATGGTAGGACTTGCTGAGTTTAGCATGCTAGCGATACTTTTTCCTGCGAGACGACCAGTAGCCCATGAAGCTTGCAGATTAAATCCTCCTGTGACGCCATCTACGTTCATGATTTCTCCACCGAAGAAAAGGCCTGAGTGAAGCTTTGATTGCATTGTTTTTTTATTGATTTCATCGAGTACTATTCCTCCAGCGGTCACAAACTCGTCTCCTGGTCTTCGTTTGATAGCATTTAGCGTTAGATGTCCTGTGAGAAGGTGAGCGACTCGTTCTCGGTCAATCTTTGAAAGTTCAGAGTTCTTTTTGATTCCTTCGATATCCAGTTGCTCAAGAATGAGTTCGACAAGTCGGTTTTGAAGATGTTTTTTTAGGAAAGTTTGAAACTGTTGTGCTCCGCGACGTTGGGTTTCTTCGTGAATGAGCTTGTCCCAGTCTTGAAAAGATTTTTCTGCTCTGGCACTGATGGAGATCTGAATTGGGTGCTCATTGCTGATCTTTGAAAATGAGAGATGAGATGAGAGGGCAAAAAGTGCTGGTCCTGAAATTCCAAAATGTGTAAAGAGAATTGGTCCCTCTGCCTTGACAGTTTTTCCATCGTCAGCTTGGGCTTCGAGCTTTGCATTAGGAAGTGCGAGTCCTGAGATGGACTTTGGCCATTCTTCAGCAGTCATAAAACTATTGAGTGATGGACCTAGTGGAGTGACTGTGTGTCCGAAATTTTTTGCGAATGAATAACCATCTCCAGTCGAACCAGTATGCTGATAGGCATTTCCTCCTGTGGTTAGGACAACATAATCGAAGAGATACTTGTCTTGATCAGTTCTTAAATCGATTTGATTGTCCTCTGCTTTCATTACTTTTTGTACGGATTCTTTGTAATGAACCTTGACCTCATGTTTTTGGAAGAGCTTCTCAAAGACTCTGACAATGTCTTTTCCATCATTTGAAACTGGAAAGACTCTTTGGTCTTTTTCTGTTTTAAGTGGTACAGCTTGCTTTTCAAACCATTCGTAGACTTTTTCTGGAGGAAACTTGCCAATGGCTGATTTAAGAAACTGAGACCCACGTGTGTACTTTGAAAGAAGTTCTTTTTTGTCTCGTATTCCAGTGGTGACATTGCACCTGCCACCACCACTAATGATCACCTTTGATCCTAAAATAGTATTCTTTTCGAAGAGATGAATTTCAGCACCAGTATTTTCTTCGATGAGACTCGCTGCGCACATGAGTCCTGCAGCTCCAGCTCCGATTATGGCTATTTTTGGTATTTTCATGAGTTTGTGCATATAGAAGGGAGTATACAAGAAGTTAGCGATATTGACAAATCTCAATAATAGCAATATAATGCACTCTTATTATTTTTTCTATGAAGCCTTCACCATCATTTCAACAACAACAAGAAGAGATACATGCCTACATAATTTCTGGAGCCATGAATTGTCCTTGGGCAAGAGATGCTGCGAAGAATGATCAAATATACTATGTACGCCAACCTCAAACTGAATCATTAGATGATATAAAGCGAGCTTCTGAAAAAGTTTCAAGATTTATTGATGGGATCCGTGGGAAGACGGCTATGTTGTTTGTTTCTCATTCTGAACCTGAAACTGTTGATGAAGGAGATGATCTCGCAATTCATCTTCACCTTGTACTTGAGTGCTTTATTCAGATCTACCGAGAAGGGATTTCAGTACATGAGTTTTACAACTTGATGGATTTTCTTATTCCGCAACTTCAGTCTAAGAAAAATAAACAAGGACCACTATATCGATATATTTGCAAGGTTCTTCATCAACATCAGACTTCAAACAAAGATATGTTTGTAGTGTCTCTTGATCCAGGATACCCCACAGATCATGTTCGATATTTGCCTCATGCTGTTTTGAACTGCACCCGTCCTCCTGAAGTTTTAATAGCACAAAAGAATGAAAAACGTATGGATGCTGTGTATAAGAAAATGCTAAAACTTCATGATGTCCAATATGATCCAATGCTTTTTCGTCTTCCTCAGCAGCCACAACCCTCTCTTCCATTTGCAGAGAATATGACTATAGAACAGCAATTACATTTATTGGAAATGATCAAGGAAATGAAAGGTATTAATAATGCTTCTTAGTTACCTTGATGAAGCTTTTTTTATAAAATGGTTCTATTATTCCTTGAAAAGCTTTGCTGTATTCATATTTGAAATGATGTGGCGGAAGGAGAGGGATTCGAACCCCCGGTGCCTTGCGGCACAATAGTTTTCAAGACTACCGCATTCGACCACTCTGCCATCCTTCCTTGGTCAGAACTATCCTATATTATTTATTTCAACTTTCAATTCTATTTTTAAAATATGTTTGAAGTAAGGTGTTTTGATGTTTATGCTATAAAATCATGACATTAGTTTTATATAAAAACACATTTTTTTTGAAATTCTTTTTTGGCATTTTGTCCCTTATATAAGCCTGAATTTGTTCATTTGAGACGTGCATTCTTTTGTTTAGAATGTATTTATCCTTGCAATTCTTTGTGTATTCGCTAATCTGGTCATGTTTTCATTATTTAATTTTTTTCCTATGTCTTGCGTTGTAATGTCAAAAGCTAAAGAAAAGATCAAGAAAGCAGGAATGATGACTGCTTCAGATTGTAAGGACGCACTCGATGGTGTTCTTGATAACGCTATTAGCGCAGCTTGTGCTCGTGCTAAAGCAAACGGACGAAAGACTGTACGTGCTACAGACTTCTAATTATTGAGGCTTTAGCCTCATTTAATATATAAAAGGAGCCCATAGTGGCTCTTTTTATATTGTCTTTTTTATTTGACCAGCAACTCGTCTCTATGTACAATGTGCTGGCTATATGTACTAAGAATTATTATGATTGGAAAATTCAGTAAAGTAAAACGCACACGTAAGCACGGATTCCGGTCTCGTCTCAAGACGACTCTTGGAAAAAAAATGCTTGCTCGACGAAGAGCAAAGGGGAGAAAGTCTCTCGCAGTGAAAGCTGGATATCAAAAATAGAACCGCTATACTAAAAAAGCCTTCTAAGGCTTTTTTTTTATGCTTGAAAAACAACATCGAAATCTTAGTAGTGAGGAGATTGCAGAACTCTTTAAGAACCCTCACACAAAATCCTCAAATTCTACATTGAGGATTCACACTATTACTGCTTCTGAAAAAATGAAGAGTCAGTTTGTAGTGATTGTTTCTCGTAAGGTCCATAAGTCTGCTGTAAAACGAAATATGATTCGACGGCAGCTGTATAGTGTCCTTTCACGTATGTTTTCCCAGTGGACTTCAGGTCTTAGAGTTGCTATTTTGGTCAAGCCGTCATTTTTGAAATTGTCCCGAACCCAACGCTTGAAGACATTTCTGGATCTCCTCCATGACGATGGCCTCATTTAGATCTAATCCATTCTTGTGTCACAACGATTTCTCACATCCCTTCTTCTTTTCCTGGGGATATATCTTGTTTTTCAGACGTTTCTTCCTTCACCAACTTCTAATAATGTTGAGTTGGAAGATTTCGTCATTGTTTCAACTGAAGAGGAATACTATATCGGAGATGATGTAACAATAGTGCTTACCAATAATCTTGAAAAAACGATACGAATACCTTCACTGTGTCCTTCTCATCCACTTCTTCTTGAGCAATACAAAAATGGGCAATGGAACACTCTCAGTACAGAATCGGGTATATCTCTGGAATGTGAAGGAGATGATCTGAAGAATTCAAACGCTTATACTTATCAGCCCAAGGAAATATCTCTTGAGGCAAAATCTGATCGTGAAATTTCTTATTCCCCGTGGAAATATGAGCTTTTTGATCAAGTAGGGAAGTACAAAGCATCGCTTGTTATAGGAGAGAATGATGATAGACAAACTTTTATGACCGAATTTCAGATGATCGAGAGAGGGTTTTGGAGTAGCTTGTATCATTATATTTTGTACCGACCTATTTTCAATCTTATGGTTTTTCTTGCATCTATTATGCCAGGATACAATTTTGGGTTGGCGGTTATCGCTCTAACATTAATTATTCGATTTGTTTTGCTTCTTCCAAATCAAAAGGCACTCAAGTCGCAAAAAGCTATGATGGAAATCCAACCTCAACTCGAAGAAGTGAGAAAGAAGTATAAGGGAGACCAGCAGCGTATTTCGCAAGAAACAATGCTTATATGGCAAAAGAATAAAGTAAGCCCTGTAGGTGGGTGTTTGCCTATGCTGATACAAATTCCTATCATGATCACGCTCTTTTATACTGTGAGGGCAGGATTTACACCATACGAATCTCATGCCTTGTATGGATTCCTTCAGAGTTTTGACTTGGGACTTGTGGATCAAAATTTTTATGGAATCCTGAATCTTAAAGAAGTGAATGCAACCTGGTTGCCGATCATCGTTGGTTTGAGCCAATTTGTTCAGATGAAGCTTTCTTTTTCACGTCGAAAAAAAGCGACTGCAAAGAAAGATATTGTTGATATTGATGAAAAAGGAAAGGTTCTTGAATCAAAGAAAGACGATAAAAAATCTACAGATCCAGACCCAATGAAAATGATGAATAAGACAATGATTTATTTTATGCCGATTATGATAGCTGTTCTTGCTGCGACTTTACCTGCGGCAGTGGGCATATATCTGCTGATATCCTCTTTATTTGGAGTTGCACAGCAATTCTTTGTAAACCGTACTTCTTAATTTTTTTGAAAATGGAAAAGATTCAATCTCTTGTTCTCGAAACTCTAAAAGTTGGTGGTTTTCCTGTTCAAGATGTAGAAATTATTGACTTAGGTGATGGTGAAAATATTATCAATCTTGTTTCTGATGGAGATACCAATACGCTCATCGGACATCGTGGAGAAGTGCTATGGGCTCTTCAGCATATTATAAAGAACATGCTCAGAACTCAGGGCTTTTTGCAAGAAGGAGTTCATTTCAAAGTAGATGTAGATTCATACAAACAAAAACAAGAAGCGAATGTGATGGACCGTGCAGAAGAAGCGGCTAAAGGAGTTTTAGATACTGGTAAGCCTGTTGTGCTTCCACCAATGGCTCCTTACTTTAGACGCTTGTGTCATTTGAGGATTTCAGAAAAGTTTCCAGAACTAAAGACTGAAAGCCAGGGATCTGCAAATAGTCGATCTGTAAAGATCTACAAAGAAGGCGCAAAAGAAATCGTTCCGGATGTACCAGAAACAGATATTTACGATAATCTAGAGCTTTAATAGGACTTTTTAGTAAATCTGTTGAATCCAACGAGTACTACACCAGAAAGGACAAGCAGCATCCATATGTGTTCTGGTCCTGAGTTTACAAGTCCGGAATTGTGAATATTTCCTGCTTGTGCTACAGGAGTCGTTTGGTTTGTTGAAGGTATGACGTTTTGTTGTGCTTCTTGACGTCGTTCTTCGATACGTTCTTGTACTGATTGTTCTGCTTCAGTTGTTTTTTCTTCTGCTGCTCCTCTGAGAGTTGCTTCTATGGAAAGATCGAAGGATTGTGTTACAGCTTCTGATCCTTGTCCAACAGTAAGTACGAGTGAGATAATTTCGCTTTCTGTTATCGAAGTAGGAACTGTGAAAATAAGGTCTGTTCTGGTTTGGTTAGCCCCCTGCTCTGTATCCTGTGTTGTAGGGCTAATTTGCGTACCAGCACTTTGCACCCAACTGATCGCTTGTGGTCCTCTATTGGCAATCACTCCTGTTACGGTGACATTATCTCCAGGTTTTGCAATATTGTTGGTTGCAGTAGAGCTTATATTGATTGTTGTTTGCGCTTGTGTTGTTTGGCTAGTCGTACTAGCCCCAGAGCTTCCTGACGTACTAGTCGGTGTTGTCGCTACTGGTGGTGTCACCTGACAGTCAGTTACTGGATTGACACTGAGCTGTTGGACAGGTGTATCTGGATAAAAATTATTTATGCTGTTTTGTTCGTAAAGCTCACCTGATGAAACCTTTATTTCATATGCTTTTTGATTGATTCCTTTCAAGACTAAAAGATCATCATTTTTAATGCCGCTTTGCCCTGTAAATCCACCAGCTACGCGTATTCGATACAATGATCCTACTTCTTGTTTTGTGTTTTCGGCTATTACTATGTTGGATAATGCTGGGTTTTTTTCTATATAGACATCTTTTAAGTCATCCTTTGTTGTTGTGCCAATAGCTTTCAGATCAAATGTGAGCTGAAATGCAATGATTTCTTTGCCATTGTCGATATCTGTAGGATCAGTCGTTACACCAATATTGAGAACTTTTTCTGCTGTATCACAGTCAACATTAAAGTTCATTATTGGAGAAGCGGCGTAAGCAGGTGAGACTGCGTGTGCTGCTAAGAGGAGACTTATGATGATTGGCGAGAGAAGTTTTTTCATGTGTTTTTTATTAAACTCTTCATTACATTATACCATTATTAAGCTTATTTTTCAATTAATGGGAGGTGATAAAATATGGAGCTGAGAAGTCTATTCCTTTAAATATGCGCCGTCTTTTTTAATTGTTCTTCATTCAAGCTCGCGATTCTTTGGTTTCTCATAACGACAAAAACGTGGTAATTGGTGAAGAATACTCTAAATGTCATGTTGCAACCCTGATGTGAGGGTTCTCTTTTCTTTCCCTGTAAATCCCTCTTATTTTTGCTAATATTGATGAGATTAACCCTGCTTTATGCAAAATTTTTCGGATATTCCTTTGATCTTGTCCTATAGCATCTTTGCGTTTTTTGTCGCATTTATCGCTTGTCCTCCGTTTATTGCTTTCTTGAGAAAGTATAAAATAGGCAAGAATATTCGAGATGAGGCATCAGGTGGAGGTGGAGCTCCCTTATTTGCAGAGCTTCATGCCAAGAAATCTGGAACTCCCACTATGGGAGGTGCCATTATTGTTCTCACAATCCTCTTTTGCGTCTTGCTGTCACGGGTTCTTTCATACTATGGGATTATTGACCACTCTCTCTTGAACCGTAGAGAAACTTATATTCCTGTCTTCTCATTGGTTTCTTGCGCGCTACTGGGTGGCTTTGATGATTGGTTGAATATGAAGGGGCTTTGGAAAAAAGGAATTCCTGTTACCCCGAAATTCCTTTCACTATTGGTGCTGTCTCTTGTAGGAGCTTGGTGGTTTTATTACAAGCTGAATATGACCGGTATCACGCTGCCATATTATGGATTTCTTGATCTGGGGTGGGGCTATCCGCTTTTCTTTCTCTTCATCTTTATGGCTACTGGAAATTCTGTGAACTTTACAGATGGTTTGGATGGTTTAGCTGGAGGTCTCTTGATCATGTCTTATTCCGTTTTTGGTGTTATTGCTTTCTCGCAGAGTATGCTTCTCTTAGCAACTTATTGTGGAGTGGTAGTAGGAGCACTTACTGCATTTCTCTGGTTTAATATCAATCCTGCAAAGTTCTTTATGGGGGATCTTGGGTCACTATCGTTGGGAACAGGCCTTGGTGTTATTGCCTTACTGACAGATTCTGTGGTTCCTTTGATCCTCACGAGTGTGGTGTATATTATCGAAACGCTTTCTATCATTATCCAGCTCACTTCAAAGAAGCTGAGAAATGGAAAGAAAGTGTTTTTGATAGCTCCGATTCATCATCATTTTGAAAAAGTTGGATGGCCTGAGACTATGGTGGTCATGCGGTTTTGGATTATTGGTGGTATTGGAAGTGTCTTTGCCGTTATTTTAGGATTAGCCTTATAATTTTCATATGGATATAAAAATTCTCCCTTCAGTTCTCAATGTTCCTCGTGAGGAAATTCAAGAGTATATAGAAGAAATTGAACAAGTTGTCGATGGTATTAGTTTTGATATTATGGATGGTCAATTTGTTCCTCCTACAAGTTTTACCCTTGAGGAAGTTCAATCTTATAATGTGAGTAAACTCATGGAAGTGCATCTTATGGTTCAGCATCCAGAAACAATGATCGAAGATTATGTAAAGGCTGGTGCAGACATTGTGACGATTCATTATGAGGCTTTGCAAGAATCTCTACATGACAATCTTGAACTGATTCACGAGTTGGGTGCACAGACAAGTCTGGCGCTAAAACCAGATACACCTGTGGATCATGTCCCTGACGATGTTTGGGATATGGTGGATGTTCCACTGATTATGAGTGTAGAGCCGGGATGGGGTGGACAGTCTTTTATGACAGATATGCTCGAAAAAGTACGAATCCTTAGAGAGAAATTTCCAGACAAAGATATCAATATCGATGGGGGAGTTACCGATGAAACCGCACCTCTTGCGATAGAAGCAGGAGCCACAATCTTGATTTCTGGGAGTTATTTGTACAAGGCTGAGGATCGTGAGGAAGCGGCTGAGGCTTTGAGGAGGGGGTTGTGATCACTCCAGGACTCTCGGCCCCTAAACGGGGAGACACTTCAAAAAATAGCACATTCTCACTGCGTGGTTCCCCTTGTAAGGGGATAGGGGTCTTTTACCCCACCTATAACTTAATACCTATCTTCCTTCTCCATGAAAAACCTCGCAAATATCGATGAACTTCAGGATCATTTAAGGAAGTATGGTATCTCTGCTGATAAATCCCTTGGGCAGCATTTTTTGGTGAATGAACAGGTGTTGAGTTCGATTGTGGACGGTGCTGAGCTGACGAAAGAAGATACGGTGCTTGAAGTTGGTCCTGGGCCGGGTGTACTCAGTCAGAGACTTGTAAAGGAGGCAGGTGAATTGATTGCAGTGGAGATCGATGAGAAGATGATTAAGCCTTGGAAAGGGCTCATGAGTGACTATGTGCAGGCTAGTATTATTCATCAGGATGTTTTGAAGTATATTCCTCCTCAAAAGCCTTACAAGGTGGTAGCGAATATTCCGTATTACATTAGCTCGCCGATCTTGCAACACTTCTTGCGCAATCCTGAAGTGACTCGTCCGACTTCAGTTATTCTGTTGATTCAAAAAGAAGTTGCGGAAAGAGTTTGTAGTACAAAAAAACCGACTTTGCTGAGCTGGCTGGTTCAGATTTATGGTGCGCCGAGTATCGTCTGTAATGTTCCCCCAAACTCTTTTTTTCCTCCTCCGAAGGTTGATTCAGCTGTTTTGAAGATCGATGTCTTAGACAACCCTTTGGTAGCTGCTGAAGATATGGACAAGTTTTTTGAGCTTTTGGAATACTCGTATAAGCAACCTCGAAAGACGCTTTCAAATAATCTGAAGAATGCTCCAAAGTATAAAGATATCGATACTACTGAGCTACTGGAGAAGGCTGGGGTGGATGGAGGATTGAGGCCTCATCAGTTGGGGTTGGAGGAGTGGAATCAAATTTTAGAAACACTTTCATAAGCTACTTCTTTGACAAACTCTTCACCGCCACTCTAAAGTACCTCTGAAGCTCTCCAGACTTGCTTCCCCTATGGGTATAGTGACCTAAGAAGAGGAGTGAGACGGTGAGGAGGATCCAGGCGAAGGTGTTGATATCAGCGATATTATTGCTAAGGAGGGCAAAGCAGGAGAGGAAAAATCCAGCGATGAAGATTCCGATGGCCATTGCATCGATAAATCTCATATCGTCCTCGTCCGAATCCACAACATCTGCTGTGGCTATTCTCATGACGAGATCTGATGAAAGGACTATTTCTTCGTTTTCTTTCATTTGTACTTGTCCCATATCGTGTTTTGAAACGAGCTGGAGAAAGTTGAGGAATCCGATTTTGGTGGTTTTTCCTGTGATATAAAAACTCGCGTCCGAGTCTTGAGCAATTTTATCGATCCCTATTTGTTCTTGTGTGAAAACACGTCGATCAATTTTTTTGTGATGAACATTGACGTCGATGGCTGGACTTTGAACTTTGTCGTCTTTTTTCTTGAAGATGACGGGGATAGGTTGGCCTTTGTCTTCTGGCATGGTTGGGCTTTAGGAATACGAGATTATTATACCTTAAAAGTATGCTGAAGGAATTTTGTGGTGGATGACAGAATGGGGAAACATATTACAGTATTACAACCTTGTCATTCGGACTTGAGCTTTTATGAGGGGTCGGGGGTAAGGGGGGTATCAAAGAGAAGGATTCCACTGTTTTGCCTCCCTCCCTACTTCCTCAGCAATCTTTTCACCTTCAGCCAAATCTTTTGTATTCCCTTCGCCACCAAAAACACCCGATACCAGCCAGCTTGGTGTATCAGATCTGTTGATGAGAGTGAACTCACAACGGTTCCACCAAATTTTTTCTTAAAACTGGTAATGCCTTTCCAAGGATGATCAATTCCAGCGTTTTCAGGTGCAATTCCGAGGAAGTCATAAGTATGACAGTTTTTTTCTTTCCCAAACTTCATCGCTTCCCACTGAACGAGGTAAGGGGACATCAGTTCGCGAAACTGATTGGATGATGCTCCATAAAAATACGTAGCCACTCCCTTGTGGTAGGTGCAGATAGCTCCGGAGATGGGTACATCGTCAAAGAAGGCGATGAAAATCTCAGCCATAGGGAGATGATTCAACATTTTTTTGTAATAACTGAGATCGTGTGCAAAAAAGCCGTCACGCAGGGTTGTTTGGAGGAGGAGATTGTGGAAATGCTGAGCATAGGTTTTTCGTTTTTTTTGAGTATTTGCTCTCATTACAAGGACACCTCTTTTTTCAGCAAGTGAGATATTATATCGTCCTTTGCGTTTCATTTGAGCTAAAAGTTCGTTGTCGCTGAGTTTTAAATCAACGGTAAGTGTTGTTTCTGGATATGAAGAATGACTGCTTTGGCTAGAAAAGTATTGGTCTAAATGTGCTGTGTGGTCAACTCTGGTAAAGATCAAATTGTTTTTGTTTGCTGCAGACTTGAGGATTTTTGAAAACACTTCTTCTTTAGATTCCTTTATGTGTGGACCACAAGCGATATACCCATAGGATTTTCCAAAAAAGAGCGGTTGAATTCGAACTTTGTGAGTATCCACCTCTATCATTTGGTGATGAAGGCTTTTTTGGAACTCTTTCCAGGCATTGGATTGTTGGAGAGGTTGTGTGTTCATTTAGTATTAGTTTGTAGCTTCGAGTCTTTGGACAAGCGTACGTATCGTAGGATTTGGATCGAGTGTGTTGCCTTGAGTGTCTTTGAGATTTGAGATCTTGAGCTCGTAGTTTTCTAAATACTGCAGGCTCGCACCCGATATGTCCAGCCAGAGATCTCTTCCTTCGAAACGTGCACCTGTTACGACAACAGTATCTTTTCTGATATCTTCTTTGTTTAGATCGGTTACCCGATAGTTTTTTAAGTCATAAACAGTGGATTCGTCTAAAATTTCATTAAAACGAATATTGATCCGATTGAGACTTTCGAATTTTTGCCAGAGAATGATTGGTTTTGATGCGTCACCAGATGTCAAAATAGAAAAATGGAGATCTGAAGAAGGGATGCCTTTCCAAAGGGCGAGGTTTTCTCGAATGGTCATTGGTGTGATCTGAATATTTTTGAGAGCTTCGTTTTCCAAAAGTGTGTCGTTTTGTTGTTTGAAGGCTGTTTGCCAGAACTGGTTTTGTATTCCAGGTTGTTTTGGGACTTGAAGCTGATACTCCTGTGGATTGATGATCTCTGGGAGCTGGTATTTGTAGCTCAGAGTGATGCTTTCCCCTGGTGCGATCTTGATAGCATCTGCAAACACTGTTTGTCCAAGGTCTTGAAAGTTTTCTGTCCCTCTCATTCCTGTTGGAGAAGGGGAGACAAGTTTTGATCCAAGAGGAACATAGCTACGTACGTAGGCCTGATAGATATCTGACTGAATATTGTAACTTCCGAGATGACTGAAGGTGATATCGAGTGTAGAAGCGGGGTTTTCTGGATTTGAAAAGTCTGCCATATATTTTATTTCCTTCGTAACGTATCTGTCTGCCTTTCTCCCTCCAATATTTGCAACATTTACATGAAGAAAGTCTGTGTTTGGGTCCTCATGACGGATGAGGCCTGTTAGGGCGTGTTTTGAAAGTTTTGCCTGGAACGACTCAGAAGGGCTGTAGGCGATCAGATTTTTTTCTTGAATAAAGGTCTCGAGAGCTGAAAGAAACTGAGGATATTTAGTTGGAGAGGAGATGATGCGTTTGACGAATTTCTTTCCAAAAGGTCCTAATATCCCTTTTCTTTCCTCGAGCTGCTGTTTGTTGTGAGTGTCGATGTCTTTTGAAATTTTTTGAGTAAGATCAAAGAAATTTTTTCTTGTGAAGATGAGGTCTTCGACTGAGAGTTGTCCGTATAGATCAAGAAGGTTTTCAATAACTGCAAAGTCGACGGCTATTACCATATCAAAAGTTTTTTCTGGGTAAGCTATCTTGTATAATTCTAAAACTTCTTCACTAGATTCCCTAAAATCTGGTGAAAAATTTGCATCTCGAAGAGTCTTCCCAGCAAAAAATGTATCGTTGGTTCCGATCAAGTATTGAAAAGGTTCTGGTGCAGGCAAACGTGGGCTTGGGTCTGGTATTTGATAAGAATCAAAGACTTCGAGTGAGCTAAATCCAAAAAGCATAGAAAGTTCGGCCACTCCAGTAATGAATCCTCCTGTAGGTCTCAGTTCATTGTTATTTTGAATCAAGATGAGATAATTTCTTGGTCCAAGAAATCCAGTCAGATAGGGAAGGTTCCAAAAAAATGGCCGAAATGGTCCCAAGAGGGCATAGATGGTGATCCCAATCAGAAACAGCAGAGCTAAAGCAGCACCTGCAATCATTTTCTTTATTCGAAGTTTTTGGCGTTTTGTCATGATATATATGATCTAATAGCCTAGAAAGTGTACCTGGGATTGAGGACAAGGACACGGTTTAATTGATGCATGATCTTTGTTTTTGAATTGTGCTCATAGTAGTACTCCCCAAGACGCCTATTTATGACGTCTTTGGGAGTAGGAAGCGTTAGTTGATTGTAATGCGATGAACCGACGTTTCTACGGAGTGATGAAGTAATTATTCAGATTTAAGAGAAAAAGCCATTCTATTCTCTTGATTTCACTGAAAAAATGAATAGAATATGTTGTGCTGTCTTTAATACAGTATTTTGAGGGTGAATAGCTCAGTTGGTAGAGCATCGGACTCTTAATCCGCTGGTCCGGGGTTCAAGTCCCCGTTCACCCACCAGTCTTCGCAATGTAGTGAATGACGAATATAATGAGGAAATCAAGAGAATAGAAGGCTTTCTATTATAGATTTAGCTAATATGCGCAAATCTACGACTGCCCTCGCCATTTTTGTAATAGAGTTATTTTTGTCAAATGCTAGGGATCCACAGACACTTTTATTGTTTCGGCTACAAACTTTATTTCCCATGTCTTGACTCCTCCATTATAGTCTTCATGATTTTTTAATTTTCCCTCATGAATAAAACCTCAAAAGCTGCTTTATTTGCTCTCTTACTAGTAGGGTCATTCCTGTTAGGACAACGATTTTCACTGAATAGCAGTACCTTTACGCTTTCAGCACCTGCTGTTCTCGATATGAGCTCAGCAGAAGACGTTTGGCAAATTATACAAAAAAGTTATCTCAGGGCCGATGATATTGATCAAGATCAGGTCAAATATGGACTCGCAAGAGGCTTGATGGGTGTCTTAGGTGATCCTCATTCTGCATTTTTGGACCCAGATGAGTCGGAGGCATTTATGACAAGCTTAAAAGGAGACTTGCATGGGATTGGTGCTGAGTTGAAGCTAGAAGATGGACTTGTTCTTGTAGTGAGTCCATTGCCTGATTCTCCAGCTGAAAGAGCTGGTATAATGCCAGGAGACATCATTATGAAGGTAGATGGTCAAATGTTAGGGAATGTTTCAAATCTCTTCGAAGTGGTGATGAATATTCGTGGTGAAAAAGGGACACAAGTTGTCCTAACAGTCCTTCATGAAAACCAGATCACTCCTGTGGATATTGCCATCATTCGAGATGAAATCCATCTTGAATCCGTTAAATTTGAAGAAAAGACTCAAAATAGTGAGAAAATTGCCTTCATCAAACTCAGTTCTTTTACTGAAGAGATTGGGTCAGAATTTGAAGATATTCTCACTGAAGTAGTGAATAATGGCTACAATAAGCTGGTTTTAGACTTGAGATTTAATGGTGGTGGTTTTTTAGAAGGAGCTATTGATATCCTTTCACATTTTGTCCCAGAAGGAGAAGTAGCCGTAAAGACAAAGCGAAAAGGGTCGCAATCTCAACGTGTTTCAAAATCAAAAGATGTCAATTATACTGGTGAGATAGTGGTTTTGGTTAATGATTCATCTGCTTCAGCTTCTGAAATTGTTGCTGGGGCTCTTCAGGATTATGGCTTGGCCCATGTTTTAGGGGTTAAAACCTTTGGAAAAGGGTCGGTACAAGAGGTTTTACCCTTGAATGATGGGTCTCTGATACGTATTACCATTGCAGAATGGCTTACTCCAAAAGATAGGAGTATCGATGGTGTTGGTGTTGATCCAGACGAAGTTCTTATCATGGACTATGAAGCCTACAAAACTGGAGAAGACAATCAACTTCGGAGAGCTCTTGAATATTTGGGTTCAAAGTAGCTATTTTGTTGACAATTTAGCCGTCATCACATAGAATTTTTTAGCTTATTTTCTTAGTAATTATTTGAAGCGACTCCGTAAGAATAACGAAATTAGGACGCTCGCTGTCCGTGTCATTGGACCCGATATGGAGCAACTTGGACTGATGCCCATTGAAAAGGCAAAAGCCTTGGCCAAAGAAAGAGGAACCGATCTCGTAGAGGTTTCTCCTAAGGCGCAGCCTCCAGTATGCAAACTGATGGATTACGGAAAGTATCTCTACAAGATCAAAAAGCAAGACCAGGCTCAGAAAAAGAAAGTCAAAAAGACCGAGGTGAAAGGTGTTCGTCTCGGACTGAGTACTGGAGAGCATGATCTCGAAGTAAAGAGAAAGGCGGCCATCAAATTTCTCTGCCAGAAGCATCTGGTAAAGGTTGCAATGATCTTTAAGGGGAGAGAAATGGCTCACAAGTCGCTTGGAAAGGAACGTATGATATCATTTGCAGAGTCTCTCTCAGATTTTGCCATCGTAGAAAACACTCCCAAAGATGGAGGATATCAGATTGTCATGATCCTTTCTCCAGCTAAAGATATTGATACGAAAATCAAAGAAATGAAAAAGAAGAAAGAATTAGCAATGGCTGCAAAAGAAGCTGGTGAGAACCCTGAAGAAACTGAGATCATCAAAGAGTCAAAGGATGAAGAAGTAGTAGAGGAGACGGAAAAAATCTAAAATCATTTATAGTTATCACACATTTATCTCATTCCATGGCAAAAAAAATACGAGCTTCGGCTAAAAAGCAAAAAGTAGGATCACTCTCTAATAAGCAAAAGACACGGTCTGCTGCAAAGAGTCGAGTACGGTTCACAGGAACTGGAAAAGCAAAGATCATGAAGGCTGGTACAAAGCATTTATTGCAACAAAAGAAAAGAAGTACCAGACGTGCTGGAAAAACAGGTGGTACAGTACTCGCTAGTCCTGCTCATAAAAATCACCTCAAAAAATGTCTCCCTCATGGGTAATCATTAATTGTTATTTTCTTATTGTTCTGTTATGTCACGCGTAAAACGAGGAGTTCAAACTCATAAACGTCATAAAAAAGTTATCAAGCAAGCAAAAGGTTTCCGTGCAGGAAGATCTCGTGTCTTCAAGTGGGCCAAGCAAGCTGTAATGAAATCTGGTATTAACTCATACCGAGATCGTCGACGAAAAAAGAGAACCTTTCGACAACTTTGGACTGTCCGTATCAGTGCTGCTGTAAAGCCACTTGGACTCAACTACAGTAGATTTATTAATATGCTTTTCAAAAAGAATGTTGTTATCAACCGAAAAATGCTTTCTGAGATTGCATTCCAACATCCAGAAGCTTTTGAAGCTCTTGTAAAGGATGTTCAATAGAAACACTTTTAGGCTGACTGTATTTTACAGTCAGCCTTTTTTTTATTTGTCATTATGCTCTGCAAACCTCTCACTCTTCTACCGTCTTTTCTTACTCAAGTTGATGATTCAACTGATGTAATGAAGATGTATGATCAAACGGTTCAAAGTATTCTGGATCAAAAGCCAAATACGATTGTTGTTATCCAAACAGATATGGGTGTCCATGCTGATGGGATGAATTTTGTTATACCTGAGGACGGAATCTACTGTGTTGGAGATGTAACATTTGCAGCGGATCTAGAATTGGGTCGTCAAATGCAGATGAGCTTGGAACAGCATGATCGAAAATCAAACCTGATACATGAAACACAGTTGTTGACCTCACTTGAGGTCTTCCTTTTGAAAATTCAAAAAAACTGCCCTGAAATGCCAACTGTTCTTGTAGTAGGGAGTTCTTTGCAGAGTGCAGAAGAACACTATAAGCTTGGGAGTTTGATCAGACGGGCTATAGATGCTGATACAAATTCTGTGGCTATTGTAGCCTTGGGACATCTCTCATCGCAGCTCGAAGAAGGCTCTGTATTTGGATACTCAAGATTTGGGAAAGAGTATAATGAAGAGTACTTGAAATACTTTACAGAAGGGAAACTGGAAAATTTCTTGTATATTGATCCATTTTTACTCGATGAAGTTGCTGAGACACTTTACAAGCCATCGGCTATGCTGCTGGGATTGCTTGGTTCACTTGATAATAAGGTAAAAGTAGACGTGAAGGAGTTTGAGGAGGAAGGTGTGGGGTATGTGGTGGGGAGTGTGGGAGGAGAGAGGAAGGATTGATGAGGATTGCGACGATTGCAAAGATTGCGAGGATTGTATAAATGTAGGCGAGAATCGAAATTCTCAGTCGTTTCTTATTATTTCCTGTCATTCAGAGGAAGGGCTTTGTTGGGATAAAAAAAGGCGAGGATTATTATCCTCGCCTTCAGCTTTATTCTTATGTGTTGTGTTCTACTCAACTTCTTTGATCGTTACAGACTTGATCATAACGTCTTCTACTGGACGATCTCCAGGTTGAGTCTCTACCTTTGCGAGTTTATCTACGACATCCATACCACTCACAACGTTTGCAAACACAGGGTGTTGGCTTGTGAATGGTGCTACGTCGTGGTCGAGAAAATTGTTATCAATTAGATTGATGAAAAACTGTGAACCATTGGTGTCTGGACCTCTGTTTGCCATAGAAAGTGTTCCTCTGAGGTTCTTTGAGATCTTTTCGTCGAATTCTCCTTTTAGCTCTGTTCCTTTTCCGAGGTAGCTGTGTCCTCCTGTCCCATTGTTGTTTTCAAAATCTCCTGTTTGGATCATAAAACCATCTATAACACGGTGAAAGATCACGTCATCGTACTTTCCTTCTTCAGCTAGTGTGAGAAAATTCTTTGCTAATTGTGGCACTTCATTTCGGTAAACTTCTACAGTAATAGTTCCCATTGAAGTTTCAATTTCTGCGATTGGATTCGTTGTTTCCATACAAGCTGTCAGTGAAAGAGTGATAAATAATGATGAGAGAAGGGTAAGAAATCTTTTCATCGGAATAAGTTTAAGGAATATCGTAGATAAATCTAGTCGATTTTAGATGAATTGCAAGAGGTATCAGTAAAAGAGACCCTGAATGATGCTGACAATTCCATAGGCTAATAGTGTAATGGTCAGTCCTATCAAAGAGTAGGTAAAGATGGTTTTTCCTTCTTCGAGCCGGGTTTCGTCACCACCGGAGATGATCATCATAAATCCTCCAATAATAAGAGCAGTTACGGCAAGGCTCGAGACCAAAAGGATCATCCAGTCGGCAATTTGGCTGGTGATATCAATGAGTGATCTTCGTTCGTTTCCTACAGTATCATTTGGATCAAGGCTGAAAATTTTTGTCACTTCAAATTGAGTGTTTTTGTTTCGTTCTTGTTCTGATGCAGCAATACTAGCCACTGTGCTCCTCACAGTGTCTGCGGCTGCTTCGAGAGCTTTTTTGGCTTCTTCACACTCTGAAATCTTTGTTGGGTCTTTTAGTCGTGCTTTACAAAGATCATTGTCTCTTTGTGCTTTTAGGAACTCAATATATTCATCATTTGCTCGCTTCTGAAGAACAAAATCTCTGCATTTCAAGCTATCCTCTTCACTCGTACAATCAACTCTTTTTCCCTCACCATTGACATACGTTCCGACTTCATCTTCTCCTTTTTCAGTGGTGAGTTTTATTTTTTTTGCAAAATCATCATCAATTTTTCCAAGCTTGAAATCTGTACTATTTGTGATTTCACTATTTTTTTTCAAGAGAGCCTCTTTTTCTCCGTCAAGTTCTGTGAGTTGATCTTTAAATTCTTTTATCTTTTCGTCGTTCTTCTCTGCATCCAATGTCTTCTGTACTTCGTTTATATTCTTTTCAATACTTTTTATTGACCTTTCATTTGTCGAAATAATTGCATCTGCCTCAAGAGACTTTATGACTTCCTCATCGGTCAATTGTGCATATGCAAACATAATTGGACTCAGCTGAATCAAGGAGAAGATTGCCAAAAATGTAACGAGTAGTTTTTTCATGACATTTTAGAGCAAATAAAATCAGTCATTGCCTTGTGAAAGCGTTCCTCTGAAAACTTGCTTGCGTGCTTTGTGATCTCTTCTGAGTTCCATTGTTTTCCTTCGAATTCGTTGAGAATATTTGTCAGGCTTTCGACGCTTTGTTCTTTGAAATGTAGGCCTGTTTTACCTGCTACAACTGTTTCTAATGCACCACCTTGCCCATAAGCAATAACTGGACGACCACTGGCCATGCATTCTAGGGGGGTGATGCCAAAGTCTTCGAGTTGTGGGAATATTAATGCTTGGCAGTGACTATAGAGTTCTTTGAGCTGCCCATCGCTAACCCTTCCGAGAAACTCCACGTTCGGTTTGGCTAATTTCTGAAGCTTTTGTTCTTCAGGACCTGTACCAGCAATGAGGAGTTTCTTTCCAATGCGGTTGAAGGTTTCAATAACAAGATCGAATCGCTTGTAGGGAATCATTCTTCCGACCATGAGAAAGTAGTCATTTGGTTTAGTGGTCTTGAATTGACTGATATTGACAGGAGGATGAATAACCAGTG
This sequence comes from Candidatus Altimarinota bacterium, assembly GCA_029233985.1. Classification (GTDB taxonomy): domain Bacteria; phylum Patescibacteriota; class Gracilibacteria; order JAUYGZ01; family JAUYGZ01; genus JARGOK01. The sequence goes on along the minus strand of JARGOK010000002.1, from coordinate 13,978 downwards.
AATCTCTTCTGTAATATTTTTTTACCCGTTGACCAACGTATTTTGAGTTTACGATGAAGTGGTCGACACGGTCTGCACTGAGTCGATCCCATATTCTGAGTTTGTGAATTTTCTTTTTGATCGAGTCATGGAGAAAGCTGGGAAACTGTTTGAGACGGGATTCGAGCTCCCAGTGCTCCCAAGCGTATCTCATTGGTGTATGACAGTAGCTGATGTGAATGGTATCAGGTTTTGTGATGATCCCTTTGGCAACTGAATGGGATGAGGAAATCACGATATCGTATTCGCTGAGGTCCAGACTTTCGATAGCCATTGGCATCATGCTCAGAAAGAGTTGGTGTTTTTTTTGAGAAAGAGGGATTCGCTGAAGAAAAGAAGAATATATGGTAGCCTCCTCAAATCCATGAATTCTTTTTTCATCGTAAAGAGTGGTGTAGATAGGGGCGTCTGGAAAGAGTTTATGAAGGCTATAAATAACCTTTTCTGCCCCTCCCATATTGGTGAGCCAGTCACAGACAATCGCTATTTTTTTTCGAGCAAGAGAGTTTGGCATGGATGCGGTTTAACAGCCATATAGTACTGTTTTTGCAGGTGAGGTGCGATGTGATGCGATTGACAGTGTTCTCTGCTAATGGCGATGCGTGTGGGAATGGCGACCCCCAGCCCCTTAAATGGGGAACCATGCAGGGGTATCCTTGGGGTAAAGTATGTAATTACTTGTTACATTTACTTTTCACTATAAGAACATTTCTCTCTCACTGTGTTTCCCTTAATATCGAGCTATGCTATTTCTCTTTTATTGGGTTAGGAGTCTGTTTGACTGCCACCTCCATCCAAAAACGTGGGCACTTACTCTTTTCATCTGACAAAAAATCCGACATAGTGTTATTGTCCACATCCCATAATCCATTCATTTATGTTTGATCAGATAAAAAAACAAGATCCAGCTCTCTACGATATGATTGTTTCTGAATGCAAGAGACAGCGTGATGGTATTGAACTGATTCCATCGGAAAACTATGTTTCTCAAGCTATTTTAGAGGCTCAAGGGTCTATTCTGACGAATAAGTATTCTGAAGGATATCCTAAAAAACGATATTATGGAGGACAAGATAATATTGATGATATCGAACAATTGGCTATAGATCGAGCAAAAGAGCTCTTTGGATGTGAGCACGTCAATGTGCAGCCATATTCTGGTTCTCCTGCTAATGCAGCGATTTATTTTGCATTACTCGAATTCGGAGACAAGGTGATGGGATTGAAATTGGATCATGGAGGGCATATTACTCATGGACTACCAATTTCGTTTTCTGGGAAAGCTTACGACTGGATTCCTTACCTTGTAGGTGAAGATGGAGTGATCGATATGGATGAAGTTGAAAGAATTGCTATGGAAACACGACCAAAAATGATTGTTGCTGGGTTTTCTGCTTATCCAAGAAATTTGGATTGGAAACGCTTTGCTGAGATTTGTGAGAAAGTGGGAGCTATTTCATTTGCAGATGTTTCACATGTTGGAGGATTGATAGCTGCCGGTGTAGTAGACTCTCCAGTGCCGTATTTTGATGTGGTTATGACGACTACTCACAAAACACTAAGAGGTCCTCGAAGCGCTATTATTATGAGTAAGGAAAAACATGCCAAGGCAATCAACCGAGCTATCTTCCCCGGAATGCAGGGAGGTCCACATGATCATACAACAGCCGCTAAAGCGATTTGTTTTGAAGAAGCTCTACGTCCAGAATTTAAAGAGTACGGAGCACAGGTCATCAAGAATGCGAAGGTACTGGCTGATAAGTTTAATGAATACGGGTACGATCTCGTTTCAGGAGGAACAGACAATCATTTGCTTCTTTGCGACTTAACGAATAAAGGTATGACAGGTCAGCAAGCGCAAGTGGCATTGGATCGAGCAGAAATGACTCTTAACAAGAATACCGTCCCTTATGAAAAACGATCTCCAATGGATCCATCAGGAATTCGTTTTGGAAGTCCAGCAGTAACTACTCGTGGCTTCAAGGAGAAAGAAATGGAGCAAGTAGGGGATTGGATGCATCAGGTACTTTCAAACCTTGATGATGAAGATCTTCATCATAGAATTGCTGGTGAAGTAGCTGAGTTGTGTCAAGACTTCCCAGTAGACGGAACACTTATATAAAATATGAAGAAGAATAAAAAAAGGACTCGGTACATGGTACTGAGTCCTTTTTGGTTTTACGATCGCCAGGGTTCTTCGAACTGCTCTGAATGACAGACAACAGCGTGTCCTGAGCTATATTTACATCTACATTTTTTTCAAACCCTTTGTCACCAATTTTTTATCCAATAGTCCTGGAATAATCTTTTTTCCTTTTGGAGTTGGGTGAAAGTTTGCCATTGATTCAGTGGCTTTTTTTAAAGTTTTCCCGTCGATATCTTTTCCAATACACGCTGCTGAAAGCATGATGGCAGCGATGTGAAGGTCTGAGATATGGTTTTCGAGATGTGGGAGAGTTGAAATAAGTGACTGTTTGCTTTGTTTGACAATCTCTTCTGAATTGAGAGCAATTATTGTGGCTTTGGCATTTAGCTTGGAAGAAAGCTGTGAGCTGATGTTTTGGTGCATTGTTGAAATATATATTTCTGTCGCACCTAAAACCTCATCTCGTGATCGATGGTCTTTTTTTGATTTTATAATGTTTACAAGCTCAATTTTGTCACGATTCATCATTGGTTTCTTTGCGTATAGTGGACCGTCTTCATCTAAGAGGGTAATGTTTGAAAATTTGTAAGACTTGAGATGTGCGGTGATCTCTTTTGCAAGGCGATCAGAACCCTCCAATGTGATATGCACTTTTGCAGGTTTTGATTTCATCATCCTTGCAGCTGCCAAAGCAGAAGCAATTACTCCTAAAGCCATAGATTCGGTGTGGAAAATCACAGGTCGATCGATTTTCTTTATGTTATCTCGTATAATCTCTTCTTCTAGCTGAGAAACATTCGTTACGTAATAGGCCTGAAAATTTGGTGAGAGCTGATTGAGAATTGTAGGGATGTTCTGAGGCTTTCCATATTTTAAGGTCAGAGGGATGGCATTGAGTGCCGCTACATGCGAAAGCAGTGCTGCCTTTGCAGAGATAATAGGATACTGCGTTGTTTTGCAACTGGAAATAACCCCCACTGAAAACGGAAGACTACAAAACTTGTGCTGGTTTGCCGGTTTTTTCTCAATTTTTTCAATGACATCATTTATCCCCGGGTAATACATGGTGGCAAGATCTTCTTCTTTTTTTAAAGGAAAGGAGGTGCAAATCTGATAGTTTCCTTCATGAGATTGGTATTGCTGAAGAGCTTTTTTCTTAAGGGATTTCATGGTGAGTTGGGAGTTAGGAGGTGGGAGTTCCAGTATTTTATTTAGCATATGAAATATGAGTCTATACGACAAGCGAGTCTTGTTGTCAGACAAATGAGTTGTGGCGTGGGAATGAATTTATCACCATGAACAATGCTCCATCATGAGGAATCATACTAAAGGGTGAGGAAACGAAGCCATACCTTTGGTTGATTTATTTTTTTCTTTTTGCAGCTGCTTTTACCAAGCCCAAAAAAAGAGGATGTGGGCGATGTGGTCGAGATTTGAATTCTGGATGGTATTGGCTACCAATCATGAAAGGATGATCTTTAATTTCTATAACCTCTGCAAGACTTCCATCAGGAGATTTTCCTGAGAACCATAAACCGTTTGATTCTAATGTTTTGAGGTAGGGGTTGGAATCATTTGTAGTGACTTCATATCTATGCCGATGGCGTTCTTGTACGATAGTTTTTCCGTATATTTTATGAGCCAGGGATCCTTTTTCTAAATGACAATCTGATGCCCCAAGACGAAGAGTACCTCCTTTTGACTTGTTTTCGTGTTGTCCAGGAAGAAATTTAATCACTTGGTTGGTTGCTTTAGGATCAAATTCTTGTGAATTGGCTCCTGGAATACCTGCAACGTTTCGACTAAATTCTATAGTCATAATCTGACAACCAAGACATATTCCAAGATATGGTACCTTTCTTTCACGGCAGTACTTGGCCACCTCAATCTTTCCTTCTACACCTCTCTTCCCAAACCCTCCAGGTACAACAATTCCATCGCAAGATTTCATTTTTTTGATTTCATCTGCGTCATTTTTTTCGATTTTTTCTGTGCCAATCCAAACAACCTCAGGCTTGAATCCTTGATGGTAGCTGGCTGCTTTGATCGCCTCTATAACAGATAAGTAGGCATCGTCGAGAGCATTGTATTTGCCTGCAAGCCCAATTTTAAGAGTCTTCTTTGCTGTGTGAATATTTTTGACCATCTTTTTCCAGGTCTTTAGGGTAGGGCTATGTTTTTTAAGCTTGAGTCTTTGTGCGACAAACTTTGAAACATTATGTTTTTCAAATTCAACAGGTACTTGATATATGGTCTCAGCAGTTGTTGCTGGAATAACGGCTTCTTCATCCACATCACAAAATAACGAGATTTTTTGAAGAAGAGCCTTTGGGATTTTTTGATCTGCACGAGCAATGATCATATCTGGTTGTATTCCGATAGAACGGAGAAGTCGTACTGATTGTTGTGTTGGCTTGGTTTTGAGTTCTTTGGCAGCTGCCAACCATGGCAGTAGCGTGAGATGAACAAAAAGCGTGTTGTCATACCCCATTTCGTGTCGTATCTGACGAATTGCTTCAAGAAAAGGTTGGCCTTCGATATCTCCTACGGTTCCTCCGATTTCAACAACTATAATATCTGCCTTTGAGCTTTTTCCTGCTTCAATAATCTTTTCTTTAATGGCATTGGTAATATGAGGAATCACTTGGATCGTTTTTCCTAAAAAATCACCTTTTCGCTCTTTGTTGAGGACTTCTGTATAGACCTTTCCTGAGGTCACGCTAGAATGTTTGCTGAGTGGCTCGTCTATAAATCTTTCGTAATGGCCAAGATCCAGATCTGTTTCTGCTCCATCGTCTGTCACAAATACTTCACCATGTTGAAATGGAGACATTGTTCCAGGATCTACATTTAAGTAGGGATCGAGTTTTTGCATGAAGACCTTAAACCCACTCGCCTTTAAGAGATTACCCAAAGAGGCGGAAGCGATCCCTTTTCCAAGAGATGAACAGACTCCACCAGTAACGAAAATGTATTTGGTCATGTAAGTGCTTTTTTAACCATGCAAGTATAGCCTAAAGAGCACCATTTTTCAATCAAAGTGTGTGATTGATTGTTGGATAGAGAGAAATGTCGATGTGAAATGTGCATTGGTACACCTTTCAAGACCCCGGCCTCTTAAAAGGGAGACGCTCCCTGTAGTTTGATGCAATAAGTGAATTGTCCATCTTCATTCTTTCATTCAGTGGAACGAAGAATTTTTTACCGACAGACTCATGATGTCTCCTTTGAATTCTTTATTTGAACTCCCCTTACTTTTCATCATGAGTACTTAATTCAAGCTCAAGATTTTTTGCTTCGTTCTAATAGACAAGAAGAGAAGGGCGCTGATTCCTCTTGCAAGGGGAATCAGCTTGTCTCAATAATAAAAGCCTCATGCTTTATGCACGAGGCTTTTAATAATTCAACATATGAACGATTAGCATTACCGAACGCTATCTTTCAATCCTTTACCAGCCTTGAAAGCAGGGAGCTTCATTGCTGGAATCTTGATTTTTTCAGTTGGGTTTCGTGGGTTTACACCAACACGAGCTGAACGTTTGCTGATACGGAATGTTCCGAAACCAGTGATAGTGACTGTGTCACCTTTCTTTAGGGTTTTGGTGATCGTACTGAGAACAGCCTCTAGTACATCGGCCGCAGCCTTTTTAGTAACGCCTGCTCCTGCAGCTGCAGCGTTGATGAGATCTTGCTTAGTCATAGCGAGATAATTAAGAGCTAAAACGTCAATGATTATGTTACTGATTTTTCTTCTAGTCAAATTTTTTCTCTGTATCACCGCTAAGGACCTAGCGTTCACACTTCTGGTATCGAATACTGCATTGACTGCAGCCTTTTGTTCCAGAATTTGGCTTCTGTAAGCCACTCAATCGAGTAAGTACTTCACATCATTAGCTGCACTTAGTCAAATCTAAGTTTTCATGTACAATGAGTATCCTTACTCATTTTACTTATGAACCACAAGAGCGTAATGCTTTCAGAATGTCTTGATTGGATGAACCTTTCCGAAAGGTCTGTGATCATAGATGCTACCTTGGGACTGGGTGGACACAGTAAAGCCATGCTGGATTCGGTTGAATTCACAGGGAATATTATTGGTCTTGATCAGGACAGCTCTCACCTGGAATTTGCGAAAAAGAGATTGGTATCATATGGTGATCGATTTTCTACACGACACATGAATTTTCGAGGGATAAAAGAACTCGTCGTATCTGAAAGGATCTCTTATGATGGGATCTTGTTTGACTTAGGTGTTGCGTCGCCTCACCTAGATAATGCTGAAAGAGGATTTTCTTTTCAGCAAGATGGCCCTCTCGATATGAGAATGAATGCATCAGATAAGTTAACTGCAGCGGAAATTATCAATACCTGGAGTTACGAAGACATGAAAAGGATTTTTCAAGAGTATGGCGAAGACCCTAAAGCTCACTTCATTGCTAATGATATTATTGCAAAGAGAGACAAGAAACCCTTTACTACAACGAAAGAATTGTCTGACCTGATCTGTGAGGAATACGACAAAGGAAAACCTCAAAAATCAAAAAAGCATCCAGCTACTCGTGTTTTTCAAGCCCTACGTATTGCTGTAAACCAAGAACTTCAAGTCTTAGAAGAGGCACTTCAAGCAACCCTCGACACCATTTCACCTGGAGGACGTATCGTAGTTATGAGCTATCATTCGCTAGAAGACCGGATGGTGAAGTCGTTCTTTCGCAAAGTAGCTGATCCTTGTACTTGCGATAGAAGGTTACCGATTTGTCAGTGTGGACTTGCACCACAGCTCCAGATCTTGACAAGGAAAGCTATTGCTCCTTCTGATAAAGAAATTGAAGAGAATCCTCGAGCGAGAAGTGCTAAGCTGAGGGTGGCTACAAAAATATAATGACTAATTTTTAATTTCTAAAATAATTTTTTGACTTTTAGAAATTGAAAATTAGATATTAGAAACTCTCACCTTGGCAACCATAAAGCTCCAAAAGCGCGATGTCTCTGTATCACCAGTTTCCACTAATCGGAAGCCTGATCTCTTTTCGAAGTGTCTTACACCCACTGGAGTATCTTTTTTGCTTTTCATATTGATTGTAGGGACTTGCTTCCTTTATCTCTCAGAATTTAACAATATTGCTTCGCAAGGAGTCATCATTAATGATCTAGAACGAAGTAGATCAGAACTGATTATTCAAAATGAGGTTTGGAATATGAGAATTGCGAGATTGAAATCACTAGATGTAATCGAACAACAGGATGTCGTAAAAAGTATGGAGTTTATTGGGCCGGAAGACTTGGAGTTTGTGGATTTGGATAATAGGGAAGAGGAGTCTGAATAGCAGGCTTAGATGATTTTTTTTTTGATTTCACTGACTATTTGTTGGATTGAGAGTTGATGACTCAACTCCCGGCTTTTTTAAAAAAAGAGAGACTCTCAAGCGATCGCAGTGACGATTTCCTCTTACTGATTGATCAAACTCTCCAAAATTGGCCGCCCAGTACTCGGATTGACCTCTCTCCACATGTAACCAATATCTGGGAGTTTTTTGTCTCCAGGAGGAGTGAGGAGGTATTTGCGGTAGTCTTCGACAATGAGTTCTGAAGGTTTGTTAATATCTTCATCTTCATTTCTTTGGTTCTTTAATGGAGCCCGTTCCCAAAAGGCTTTGTAGGTAATGACGTCCCCTAGAATACGGAGCTGTTGGTCGCTCCGTCCAGAATGAAATTCCCCTTCAGCGAGCATCATCATCTCTACGTCGGTGACACTCGGATGGATCACAATATTATTGAGAGAGTGGAGGCGCATGGATGGGAGGTTTTCGAGGGGTCCTGAGTTTGTTCCGTATTTTACGTTTCCTCTGATTTCTACGTTTCCATCTACAATGATCCGAGCTTTTGATCCTGAAATAGTGGTGGTGATCCCTACGGAGCCGATGATGAGGTTTCCTTTGATATGGTAGATGGTGTCGATCTCCGGAGTGAGAGTAGTTGCTGTGGTGTATTCCGTGCCTGTGGGAGGATTGATCCACGCTGGCCTGTCCGAATCCACTTCGATTACTTTTCCATAGATTTCTCTTTGAAGGAGGTCCTCGTAGTAGTTCCTAGGGAAGGCTGTTTCGTCTCGGTCATAGGCATCGCCTCGACGAGGAATTTTTTTCCCTTCTTCCCAAGGGTTGTCGACGAAGCCTTGCTCTGAAGATGAATCTGAGACATACCCTCCCCAATTCAGTCGAGATTTCAAATTGACGGTATTGTCAGGTGCGTAGATAAGAAAGTCTGAGTTCGTTTCAAGAGGAGGTGTATAGAGTTTCATTTCAATGTCGAAGCTTTTGTCTCCTAGGTCCACTTTGTTTGGTGTCCCAGCGGCACTCCATGCATTGCCTCCGAAGCCAATGTTTCCATTTCGAGTTTTTAGCCAGGCAACGGATGAGAGGGCGGTGATATAATCTTTGTCGGTATCGGTTAGTACTATTTTACTTGGGCTCAGAAGTTGCCATCTCAATGGATACACAGGGGCGCTTCTGGTCTGACAGTAGTCACCTGGGCAACTTTTTTCACATTGTATCGACCCCTGTATGTTATTAAAGATCTTGGGCAGCTCTCTAAACACCCATCTTTCCTCAAAAATCTCTTGAGAGGTATTTGTGGTTGAGATCACACCATTTGCGCTGCTGTCTGTTTCTCCATCTTTGTAGGCAAACATTTCAGTATTATTGAGCTTCATCGAAGCTGTTTTTGTACCATTTATCTCCAAGAAGTTATCAACGATTTCTCCACCGTACATCATAAAGAGATGAAACTCTGTGAGGTTTTCTTGACCTGAATCTGGTCCTGTTACGATTGATGGTCCTAATGTGTAAGAGAGTGTCTCAGTATTTTGTCCAGATCTTGTTTTCATTGCTGGCCTGGTACTCGGCAAAGTAGAAACAATATCAAACTGAAGACTTTCCTTTGGCATCCCAGAAAATGAAGAAAAAATATCATCGCTTGTACTTTGATTCGTTCGATACAATATCAAAGTATTCCCATCTCTTGTTTCGTATCTTCTTGGGTCATTCCTTTCACTAAATCCAGAATAGGCACTTTGGCAATGACTAAATGCAATGTTTTGTCCTGTTTGCAGAACTGATCCATTTTCATCATAAGGGATAACATTTTCTGGTCCGCCTTGTTCTTTTCTTCCAATGTACTTGATGGTGTGAATAATTTCTGATTTATCCGCTTGGTCATTTCTCAAAGATCCTTCGTCAGAGGAATTGACGACTGTACGCCTATCGAGACTAATATCATGGGAAAAATCAGAGTCTGACTTTGAAACAAAGGAAACCTTATGCGTCAATCCTTCAATTGTCAGGCTTTTGCTTATTCCAGATTCATCTGCATAGGTGACCGTATGCCCTGGATGTGAGATTTGATTCACAGGAGCATCTGAATCTATTCTGACACTGTATCGATAGTAGTAATTATCTCCTTTTTTGACCAGAGTGTTGGGATTATTTTCAGATTTATCAGTACAAATGCTTCCCACATGACAGCTTGTATTTAGTGGTGTCACTCCATTTATCTGGAGCGTATCAATCGCAATTGATCTTGCATTTGTAAGTCTCACCTCGTAACCAATCACATCACCTGGTAAAACACTCCTTTCTGGATCAGGACTCGGCACCGCTGTTAGATCCCCCGTCAATCTTGGCCCCTCATCATTCCCCACACAGATCTTGTTCTGTTCACCACCAGTACAGTCCTGGGCTAGCTCTATTTCTGTAAACTCCTCACCAGTATTTGGAGTGAAGTCTTTCGCTTCTCTTGGAAAACATCCTGGAGCGTCTGGGGCAATGTACTTTAAGAAGACTGAGGCTGAGCTTTCGAGTGGAATTTCTGCAGCCGTACTGATCCCACCTGTGGGCGGAAAGCTTGAACCATCGTTTGAAACAATGATGCCGCCGATACCTTTTTTGTAATTGCTGAGAACTGAGGTCAGTTTTGAAGCATCAGTGAGATCTTCGTGAAAGATCCGGATGGAACTAGAGTTGTAGGTAAAAGAGCTGGGTAGGGGAGGAGGGAAGTAGGTAAATCCTGCTGGGATAGGAGCCCCACCGATATTCTTAAGAAGATCACGAACAATGACATCGGCTTCTGGTGGGATATCTTTACAGGTATCGCTACAGTCTAAAGCTCCGTCGAACTCGTAACAACGGCTTACTTCGATCGCTTCGGAGCCGTTCCCCACGTGGTGTTTTTGTGCTGGAAGAGTGACAGTATCTCCGTGGTTTGCTGCTGCAACAAAGATTTTGTTATTGGTGGAGATGGTATAGTGCTCGGGGACGGTGTTTTGGATATTTACTTGAATAGTGGTGAATGTTTCTTGATTGGGACTGAGTTGCGTAATGAGCGTGGTTCTTCCTGCTCCGACAAAATTGTAGAGGTTTCCATCTTTGTCCATCATTGCAGCTGCAGTTGTATCACTGATCTTTGTATGAGCATCTGGTTCAAAACTGACGTTGATATCATTTAATGTTGTTGAATCAGACACGTTTTTTACTGATACCTTGTACTCAATGCTTTCAGGAGCCTTCATTCCTTTGGTTTCATTAGGAGGGATAGAACTAATACAAGCCTCAATAGTCCCGGTGCTGTCAGTCCCACATTTGGGAGCACCAGGTCCACCAGGTTTGGCTGCTAAGTAATGATTGATGGTTCTTAGTCTCAGATCACTCATATCCGTAGCCTTTACGAAAAACTTGTCGGCTGTAGTGATGGTCCCTTCATCTGGCAAGGTGTCTTCGAGTTGTACTGTGAATGTCGTGGTTTTTATCTCGTCTTTTGCTAAAGTTCCCAGCTCTATGCTTGCTTGATCTGCATCTGCACTATCTTTAAAGTCCACAAAAGAAGGTGCTTTGGCATCGATCATGACGTTACTTATCTCACCGTCACTAATATTCGTAATCTTTACGGAATACGTGATCTCAGAGATTCCTTTTTGAACCAAAAATTCTGTCTCTGGTGCAGGGTCTGAGAAGACACTGGCTTTCATATCATCATTTTGAGACTGACACTCAGCACTGTCTTCGATGACACAAGGTTTTTCATTCTTATCTGGTTTTGTTCCTAAAAAGTGACGAATGGTTTTTGCATGGAGATCTGTCATCCCAGTCGCCTTTGCGATAAATTTGTCTTTCGTCGAAATCGTTCCCGAGTCCGGAGCATCAGACTCTATTTGGACAATCACTTCTTTTTCAGCAGACGCACTGGTACTTAATTGTCCAATAATGATCTCTTTTGTTTGTTGTGTCGGGCTGTCTTTATAGTCCACATAGTCTGGAATTTGCGAATCAATCAGGATATTTTGGAGTTCTTCGGTTCCAATATTTGTCACTTTTAAGGTGTATTTGATCTCAGAAATTCCTTTCTGTTTCAATTTTTCAGTCTCTGGAATGGGCTCAGAGAAGATACTAATACTCATTTTGTCATTTTTTTCCACACAATCTTCACTGTCTTTGGTCTTACAAGTATCCTCCTCGTCTTCGTTGTCTTTTTCGATTCCTAAATAATGCTTAATAGTCGGTGTTGCCAGGTCGGTCATACCCGTTGCTTTGGCAATATATTTGCCTTCCGTCGAAATAGTCCCTTCAGCTGGGGCATCTTCTTCGAGCCCAACAGTAATGGAAATCGTTTCATTCTGGTTTTCTGCAAAGGTCCCAATATTGTAAGGATGAGTATCTGGACTAGATACTCCTTTTAAGTCCACATACTTTGGTGCTTCTGCATGGATTTGTAAGTCTTCAACAAAATTTTCTCCGATATACTTGAGTTTGTAGGTATAGACGATTTCTGTGATGTTCTTTTTTTGGAGCTCTGTAGTTTCTGGTTCAGGAATTGAATCTGCACAGATTCGTATCAGTTCGTTTTGTACACAACAGTCTTCGTCTAATGTGCCGTCTTCTCTTAGCTCACAGAGATTGTCTTCATCAGGAGGAGTATTATTTCCAGCTAATATAGCTGTATCAGATGCAAAAGCGATTCCGTTGCTAGTTGGTTTGAAATTGTGCCATCTTACCGTAATGGTATCAGCTTTGTGTTCACTGACATCTATTTTATACCATTGGATGGCATTATTTTCTGCGTCGGACAATTTTGCGTCGCCGCTGGGTCCTACATAGCTGTTGGTGTCACCTTCTTTAAAATTTGCTCCTTTAAAACCTCCTCCATTATGATTTATTTGGTTGAAATTTGTCCATTCTGGGTTATATGTGAGGCTATTTTCTCCTGATTTGCCCCATTTGACTTCCATTATTACTGTATCGTCCGGAGGAGAGAGTGCTGTTGCTGTAGATCCTGGTTTTCCGTTTCCATACAATGTGTTGGCATCGGCGTCTTTGTCGAAAAGGATCACTTCATCTTTTCCTCGTACATCTATATTGAAAAGGAATTCTGAGGAGGAAGAAGTGTTGTAAAGGGTCGTCCAATTGAGAGAGGATTCGTAAATGGTTTTATCCGCTTCTTTTCTAAATGCTTGGCCAAGTTCGTTTAGTGAGCTGTCTGATATCCTATCGGTATTTGTTTTTGCGATACCAATGGTTCCAGTGTCTGATTTGGTACGGAAGCGGAAGACGTTGATGAGGCCCAGGCCGGGATTTTCGAATATCTTCTCTTCATCTGCAATTCCATCTCCTTCAGCATCCACATCCCATACGGTTTTCATAGTTATTGTCCCTGTTGTACCTGGAAACACTCGAATGATTCCACTCCAGTCGTCTTCTTTGAATTGGCAGGGGTTGTTTTTTCCGAGGAGTCTATCTTCTCCATCTCTACTGAAAACTGTCTCATATTTGCCATCTATAATACATTGGATTTTCCAGTTTGTATCAGAATTACTATCTGAATTAAAAATGAGATCCATTTCATGATTTGGAGTGTTTTCAACATCAGGATGAATGGCACCAAGTGAAGCATCATGAATCTGGAGATCTACAAATTCCGAACCTGCTGCTGTGGATATTTGGTAAGTAGAAGGTGTGTAGGTCATGCTGACTTCCTCCCCAGTTATTTCACGTGGCGCAGTGAGAGCAAGATTTAATGTTGGATCTTCAATAGAAGCATTTCCTCCACTGGGGAAGTACAGGAAGTTTCCTGTTTGTTCTGCAGAACTCAAGAGTGAAAACATCAGTGTCGCAGCGAGTAGTGCTATGAGGATGAACGCTGTTTTATTACTTTTTCTCCTCATAAGATAATTAAAAGTTTAGATCCCTTTTTCTTTTCGTCTGATGTTTATCAGTATCTCCTCGTACAGTACTTCTTTTCCTTTATTTGTCGTTCTCCAGTCTACAAAATCGTCTTCATAATCCTTTCCATTGTATACTGATACAACATCTGATTCAAATTGACAATCACAATCTGGGTTAGCAATTGAAATACTGTCTTTACTCTTTATGGAGTATTCACCGCCAGATTTATACATATCAAAAACCTGTTTTCCTCCATGTATTCCAATAATTCGAGCCCAATACTCAGGGTAGTTTTTGTCGATATTGTGTTTTTCTGTATTTGGAGCGTTTTCAATCTTTTGGAGGAATTCCGTACTTTCTATATCTTTGATAATGTTTTTTTCTACCGCACTGTCTAGATTTGAAGTATTTCCCTCTCTCACAACTTGAACCGAATTGTCTTGCCCACCAATATAAAACTTTCCATTCTCAATTTTTACCAATGGACTCTTACTCCATTCATACTGACTCAAATCCACCCCATTGACACAAGTAGCACAGGTAAGTACGGCGGAGTTATCGATGGTTTGTTGGCGTTGTT
>JARGOK010000003.1 GCA_029233985.1 Candidatus Altimarinota bacterium | reverse complement strand
AAGAGCAGAAGCCCTACACAGACAAATGCTTTTGGAGAATATACGGGGAATCACTGATGAAACTGTAACCTCGGTAATCGCTAACAGTATCAAAGATCAAGAGTTGTTGCAGGTATGGTTCACCCAAGCAGAACACGATGGCTCATTCAAGGCTTTTAAAAGATGGTTCACTGGTAGATACAAAGTAGATGATCCAGAAGTTTACCTATTCAATGAACTTATCAGAAAACGTGATGATGGTGAATTTGACGAGCTGAGCATGACTGAATGCCTGAGAGAAATAGATCGGGTAAAAAGAATAATCAACACATGTGTGGGCGACAAAAACTTTATAAGCGACGGAGTAGTACGACTGCTACTCATGCTGATTGGGGGACAGAAGTTTCATGACGTGTGCCTTGCAGAGAAGATCAAAGGCCCAAATTCAATGAAGGATATTCGAAACTTAATGGACGTACTCGACAGGAAAATGAACTTGGCGAAAGGTACGAAATCCAAACAAGGCCCCCACCGATCAGCAGGTGGACGAGGTAGAAGCCGCAACAGGGGAGGAGATAAGAGAAACGACTCTCATCATAACGACACCTCTCGTTCCCCTAGACGAAACGGATCCAATAGCCCGGGAAGACGAACGGATGGCTGCTTCAACTGTGGTAACAAAGGTCATCGCTGGCAACAGTGCAAAAAACCGGTGAAGAACTTTAGCCACATCCCAGAATGGGCGAAATCGAAGTCAAACATCATGGCGGAAATTGAAGAATTCAAAAAGAAGCATGAAAGCAATCTCTCGGAAACTTCTAGCCAGAAGCGAAGAAGGTACGAGAATCGAAATAAAGAGAAGAAAGCAAGAAGTGTCAACTCTATCTCAGTGGAGCAAAAGTCTGCAGAGAACGAACAGAGTGAAGAAATGGACGCTTACGGATCTCACGATGAATATGAGCCAGAGAGTAGCTCTAGTAGTGACGACACCCCGACGAGAATTCGTATCCCAATAAGAGACATGCGCAGATCACAAGGAAGACTGAATAATCTCACAGTGATTGTCTCACCAAGAAATTCGACTGACAACGATGATAAAGCGGACTTAGTAGACACAGAGAAACTGATTAAGACGCTAACATTTGATACGAACAAGAAAGATTTCGATGACCATGAAACATCAACCAACCAATCAATGAGCACTCTCCCACACGGTACTGCAGTCCTGGGGAAAGCTATTCATATGGCGGAAGCGATGCTGTTGGATTCATCGGTAGCACATATACATGTGTTGAAAGGCTCTGAGGACCTCCCTGAGAAGAAAGATGGTGAAAAGGCCAAGACAGAGGACGCTGAAGACGCCTCTTTGCCAGTCTTCGGCGACGGAAGTAACCAAATTGAGGATATTGACTCAGCTGACGAGTTTGAATTATCGCCGCAGCAGCCGACAATCAGTCAAACCACCATGGGCGAGAAACAGCCAAGTGGAGTGGATGAACCTCGGGCCAAACAAAACGATAAAAGAAGACGAGAGGAAGATGATAGACCTCCCACGAATACAAAACGGCTCAAACAGAAAGATAGCAAAAGCACTACGTCACAAATTCTCCCCTCGAATGAAAAACACGCTTCTGGTCAACATAATAGCAAGCTACATGGCTATAGGAAGCACACTACGTTGCGAGACCGTCACTCGAAGGATAAACGACTTACTCCTGGCCGTCATGGAAACAAGCTTAGTGGATATGAACGACATGATACATCTCGAGACAGCTCCTCGAAGGAAGGGCGACATAATGCTGACCGTCATCATAACAGACGTAGTGATTATGGAAGGCACACCACGTCTCGGGAACGACACTCAGAAGAAAGGCGACATATTCACAGAAGTCGTGAGCATGACGTGAGGGACGATGGACGAAGACGGGAACATCGCACATCTGAACATCGCCGGTCCAAAAGTGCCAAAACGCATAATAACGATGATCGTGGTCGAAATATCGCGAAAAGGCATAAATCACAGTCGACGAAATCAAGCAATCACAAGAAGCCCAGAAAACAATCTCGGAGTGACAAATCCAACACAACAAAACGTCGTAGGATACTTGTCACAGAAGGGAAAAATGACGCATCTGAGGTGACAAAAAGTGAAAGCGCGATGAAAAAGAACGAGGAGAAGGTTGATATGACTCTGGACTCGAAGAAAAGTCAACTTTGTGACGAAACACCGAAGGTAGAGATTCACATCGCAGAAGATGAGAAAGCTCCCGAATCGATGGTGGACCACCGAAGTGTCAACAGCATACCAACACCACCCTTAGACATAGAATGGCTAGGGATGGCTAAGAAAAGAGTAAAAACACTGATCGGCATGCAGGCAAACACACTGGAATTCAACTTTCGCATCGAAGGAGACGAGTTTAGTGATATCAATGATGATGAGATAGACATGTTACCGAAAGATGTGTCGTCAATGGTGATATGGCTTACAGCGGCTCAGGTGGACCACCTTACATGCCGCACTTGCAAACAAAAGCTTTACGAAAACAAGAACACAGACTTCTCGCTTGATCATGTTGATAAATGGGCCGACCTCTGCTTAGAATCAGCCTTTAAATGCAACAGGGCTAAAATCCTGAAACCATTGAAACGTGAATCGTTGAGTAGTGGAATGCGATCGGGAGAAGAAACTCTAGACTTACATGCTGAACTAGAAGAAAGCGAACAAGTTGATAGGCTCCTGGAAAAGCTAGCGAATGATACTAAAATGATGGTGAAATTCTTGAAGTTATTTCTGATGCACAACATCGCGCTGGACCTCACTTGTAACAAAACCTGGAGGCTGAGTAAAATCAGATGGGGTACACTACAGAGGAAACGACAAGAGTTGAACACATTAGCTGGCAAGGTTGTGAAACGATTGATAAAAGAGCTGGACACTAACAAGATAAACTGGCTCAACAAACTGGCAAAACATAAACAACCCATAACTCTCAAATCTACAAACAAAGATACAATCCTGATGGGAAAAGCGCTATCTACCTTAAACGCCATCCTCGAGTGGACAATACAACAAAATACACTCCTTCGTGAAGGAAAGTTGGGCACCGAAAAATTCGTCACGATAATGAATGTGTGTGCAAAAGGCTTAAACCTGTACAAAAAAGGTGAATCGGATTCAAACACTCAAAAGTTGTTCCCTACCATTGTTCACGATCTTGAGAGAAAAGAGTCAATGAAAAACACCAATCCTAAATGTTTCTACCCAAAATCACTTCTAGCTACATTCGCCCCACCGATAGATATGTCGAAGGTGAACTGTGAAATTTCAGGTAACTATAAGGATTACAACCGTACAGCCAATGAAGTCAGCATCTCGGTCATAGGTGTGGACGAATTGCATATACTTCCACTGGAAAAACTCCTGAGCTTACCAAGAATTCGTCTATATTACAAAGGACTATGGGTATACATGCTCATTGACACAGGAGCCCAAATATCAGTAGTGTCCATGAAGGTCAAGAAATTCTTCGAACGCAAGCTGAAACAAAGGGGTGATGAACCAGACTGGAAAATATCAGACTGCAATATCACATTACGGGGAGTATCAGAGGATTCAATACCAGCAGGTGAAACGCTGACCTGGACGACAGGATTCGGTAACGCACAAAACACATTCACTTGGTCCGTCGTAACTGCAGATATAAAAGAATGCATAATTCTTAGTCACTCGGACCAATGTCGGTGGGCCAGCAACATACAACTCAATCTTGACCCAGAACTACGTTGGTTCAGTACTTTCTTTGCCCCACCAATAAAAATCTGGTACACCTCTGATGATGATTTTGTCGAAGACTCATACACGAAGCCTCGCTCAAGTGGTGATACAGAGGAATCAAATACACTTACGTGGGAGGAAGACAATATGGACCATGCACAGTTATACACTTTGACAGTGGGCCAAAATCTAAAAGTGGATACACCTCCCCTTTTAGAAGAAAAGAAATCCGCCCTAACTTCGGCATCAGACGAAGAAGACATGCCAGAACTACTGAGCTCGGACGAAAGCTCTAGTAGCTCGGATACTGAAGGCTTAGAAAATCTTTGGGAAGAAAAGAAAATCGCCCTGACTTCTTCATCAGAAGACGTAGACATGCCAGAACTACTTAGCTCTGAAGAAAGCTCTGATAGCTGCTCTGACACAGAGGCCTTGGATAATCTGACCCAAACAACAAATAACACTGGTGAAGTTTCGAATCCAATACAGCAGAAATCTACTAATGACACTAAATCAACTCCCCCAAATACTAGTGCAACTGGAGAAAATACACATCCTCAGTCATGCATGTTACCACGATATGCGTATGAATGGGAGGACTCAACAGATTCAGATGCAGATATCGATGAAGATGAGTCTACCCATTTATATACACTAAGGGCGGAAACGAAAGAGTCAAAGACAACATTACCGGCAAGAGATTTAGAGATGCAAATGTCAGCACAATCACAAAGGGCAGTCTTTCAATTGTTGGTGGACACAGATATATTACCGAAGGAGCTGGCGGAAATTGCAAATAACCCAGTAATTTCAGAGAATGACCTCAAAACATATGTTCTTGATACAGACGTAGAGGACACAATCGCTAAGCATATAAGTACTGAGTCCGCATGCCTAAACACGGTAATGATAGAAGCAACACCAACATTCGAATCTGAAAGGAAAAGCCGACTCGTTCATGACTTACAAGCACGATTCTATATGTTGAAACACCTGCGACACGAGTTTTCACCTAGGGAATGGGACAATGAGGACGGCTTGTTAAAAGCCGTGAGACAGTCTTATAACTTAGAAGACTCAAAGAAGGAAAACCTCAAGCAAACAGCAACAGAGAGAAAAGCTGAAATCAACTTCATGGAGCTGTTTGAAATGTCAGATGATGAGCAACAGCTGCAAGATAGCAGTTCCGAAGATGAGTCAATTGCTATACATCTGAATAAAGTTCTCGGGGACGAAATCATCAACCATCAACAAACAACCTCACAAGGCAGAAACTCTCCCAGTAGAATGTTTGATGTGAAACACAACAAAAACAAAGCGTCGGTCAACACAATACACCTGGATAAAAAGACAATTATAGGCGATCCGTCAGCATCGCATACAGACAGACTAGAGGCAGAGCCGCTGGGTGACAAGGCAGAATTTAGCTCACTGGACTTCCTACTAAAGGCCAAAGGTGCTGAAACGCAAATCAACCCGGATTTACCCAAAAAGGTTAGAGCTCAAATAGCATCATTACTAGCTCAATTCCATAGTGTACTGGATAACCCAAAAAGCTACCTGTCTCTAAACATTCACACAGTGGTGCATTTTGATGTAGGCGATGCCAAACCTGTATCTCTGCGACCATACAAGCTGAAACCAACTTTAATTGCAGAGATGAAGGAAATAATCTCGGAACTAGTCAAACTGGGCGTCATATATCCTTCCACTAGTCCGTGGGCGAGCCCGTGCTTGCTTGTCCCAAAACCAAAGCCAGGAGAATATCGCCTGGTGATAGACTATAGGAACACTCTGAACAAATGTCTAGTAGATGACGTATATCCAATGCCAAGCGTACAAGACATTTTAAATGATCTTGAGGGCTCATGCATATTCAGTACCATGGATTTGCGGAGTGGATTTCATCAATGTCTAGTCGCAGAAGAAGACCAAGACAAAACTGCATTCACTGTAGATGGCATCGGAAAGTTCAATTTTGCCAGAGCGCCCATGGGCCCGAGGACGGTACCTTTTCAATTCCAACGCTTCGTGGATGATGTACTTCAAGGGTTGAACTTGGGAACAACTATTACCGAGACCGACCAAAAGACTGGTGAAACAGTGGTGAAATATAGACCACCAATTGTGAGAGCTTACATTGACGATATCATTATATGCAGCAAATCCATTGAAGAGCATCTGGTACATCTAAAGTTAGTTCTGCACAGATTAGAGGAAGTGGGTCTGACTATTAAGGGTTCTAAATGCTTCTTTTGTTACAGGGAAGTAGATCTCCTAGGATTCAGAGTTAGTAAAGATGGAGTTAAGCCAATTCCCTCAAAGGTAGAAGCTATCCTGAAACAAGCAATCCCAACCGAGAAAAAGCATGTTCGCTCCCTCCTCGGAATGTATGGATATTATCGAAAGCACGTGAAGAACTTTGCAGAAATTGCTAAACCACTCACATTCTTATTGAAGAAGTCAGTACCTTTTCATATGGGAAACAAACAACTAAAGGCGATTGAAGATCTAAAAGCAGCTATAACAGGCTCGAACAGCATCCTAGCACACCCACGATGGGACTTGCCTTTTCGATTACAACCAGACTGCAGCGATATAGCAGCAGGCTGTGTGTTAGTACAACGATACGAGTTGAATGAAGACATAAAATGCTCCAAGATGGACTTGAAGAATACAAATGTAGTGTTCGACAATGATCGCTACTATGAAGAGAAACCAATTGCGTTTGCTAGCACTACACTGACCCCGACACAGGTGAAATGGTGCGCTCGCGAGAAAGAAGCATTTGGAGTTATATGGAGCATACAGCACTTCAGACCTTACCTGTGGGGAACGAAATTCGAAGTTGATGTGGACCACCATAGCCTTCAATGGATGTGGAAGGCAACTAAGGGAAAAATTGCGAGATGGGTACTTGCTTTGGAAGAGTTCCCAGGGATGATCATAAATTACAAGAAAGGTGAAGAACAGTTGGTCCCAGACGCTCTCTCTAGGATTCCAATGGATAAATCTTTCAAACCCTACGACAAGTCCACGGCTATACAATTAGGAGCTATGAAGAGGTCAGTGGGCACAAACGGTTCACTCAATCTGATAACAACACAAGCTAGTCAAGGTAAAAATGACGCTCATGGTGACCCAGTAAACCTGAAGATGATACTACACCTTCTGGCAAGATTGAAAAAGAGCTCAGAGAAGTGGTGCATAGCATCAATAGACAATGCGATAAGTGTTCAACTATACTCAACATTCCTGTTCAGGGGAATAGAGATATCAGAGGCAATTTTACCGACAAGAGATGACCCCACCACACTCGATGGTGTTCACTGGATCATCATAAGGGCACTAAAAGTAGGAGACATGAAGAAGTGGCTTCCTCTCATAATGAGGTGGAATAAACCAGGAGTGGCTTTAGTCAACAGACGTGATCCCTTTTTCAAAAACTTCATAGCACTGCTGAAGAGAACAGGTTGTACACAAATAAATATGAAGCAACTCACAGGTCAAGAAATAAAATCGACCCCAGCAATTTCACCAACCTGGATAGGATGGGCGATGAAGGATTATTTACTCACGAGTGACACTCCAAGTAAGAATATACAAGTTGATGCCCCTCTAATGATGGAAAGTTTACTCCAACAACCACAAAGAAAGTTTCTAGTTCCTACCCATCCAAGTAAAAATCCACTTAACAGCCGTCAGGTAGGGGATATATTACACACAGAGGCCATAGATGAAATCAAATTTGCGGAGGGCCCAGAATTAGAACTATATCGCAAAGAACAAAGGTTGAATGAAAAATGGGAACCAATTATCACATACCTAGAAAATCCAAATAACTCTAGGTGGGACAGCAAAGAAAGAGAAAGCCTCAGATTGAAATCAAGATACTATGAATTAGTGGACGGTCTCCTATACACTAAACAAAAACTACAAGGCAACTCAGAAAAACTGCTACTATTGGTTCCAAAGAAGTTCAGACTTGAATTGATAAAACGGGCACATGATCACTTGTGGGCTGGTCACGTAGGACTGAAAAAGGTTTATCCACGCTTGAAGCGCAAATACACGTGGCCAGGAATGTATAAGAATATTCGAAACTACATCCGCTTATGCAAATTCTGCACTGCAGCTAAAATGACAGCAAATAACAAAACGGGACTTCGCACCACGCGAACAGTGTGGGAGCCATGGTTTGAAATTTGCATAGATTTATTTGGTGGACTACCCAGAACTTCTGATGGTTACAAACACATCCTCACAGTAGCTGACACATTCTCGAGATGGGTAGAATTTCTACCACTAAAGACAACAACAGCAGATGAAGTAGCTGACACACTGGTTCAAGAAATATTCTGTCGATTCGGTGTCCCGCGAAGAATACTGTCGGACAGAGGAGCGCAGTTTACGTCCTCTTTGATGTCCAACTTATACGAATTGCTAGGCATTAAAGGTGGTTTGACTGCTGCTGAAGCACCATGGACGAACAGCCCTGCAGAAAGACCCCACAGAGTTCTTATTGAAGCTCTACGCATATATGCACGGGATAATCATGGAAAGTGGAAGAGGTGTCTACCATACCTGGGTTTCGCAATCAGGTCAGCTGTATCAGCAACACACGGATATACACCATACCAACTGATGTTTGGTAGAAATGCCAGACTACCAATGGACTTGTTGACACAACGTCCAGCGGAATTACTGGATAGGTTGGCAGACATTGAACCACATCTACGAGAAATCATCTTGACAATGTCGGATATGTATACGACAGTCAAGGCCAAACAAGACGAACTGAAAGAGCAACGTCTATCACAAATCGACAAAGAGAATCGAAAATACACTGAGTTCAAGGTTGGTGAAGCAGTAATTTTGAAACGGCCACAACATGGAAACATGAATAGGGGAATACATAAAAAAATGCTGCTACCGGGTCAATGGGGATGGTTTATCACCGAGCGCCAAGGAGAGTTCCGATATGGCTTACGCAATAGATACACCAACAAGATCACCTCAGCGACAGCTGACAAACTGCTACTTGACCTGGCGACACAATATGAACTACGATTGAGAGAACGCGCCTATAATAGACAACAAAA
This sequence comes from Candidatus Altimarinota bacterium, assembly GCA_029233985.1. GTDB lineage: Bacteria > Patescibacteriota > Gracilibacteria > JAUYGZ01 > JAUYGZ01 > JARGOK01. The sequence goes on along the minus strand of JARGOK010000003.1, from coordinate 928 downwards.
CAAGGCATCTCGTTCACGCACCAACTCAGCTGATGTTAAATCAACAACAAAGAAATCACCCATGGATGACCTCTTGGAAGATGATCTTTTACAAGAAAACAATAAAAAGGTACGGAAAGTAGCGTCAGAGCTAAAAGCAATGTTTCCGAACTCAGCGAGGACAGATAAAAAACGACCAAGTCAATCACATGAACATTTGGATAACAAACACGGCAAGAGAAATGACATGTCACACAAACAAATGGACAACCCAATTTCGGTTCAAGTGTATGATCCCAAAGATCCTTTTTCGAAGGTTTTTGAAGAAGGAGATGTAATAGCGTTCTGCGATATTGATGGAAAGAATGCTTGGAGATTGGGCATTGTCAAACAAACGGTTGGCACTCAGGTATTTGTACAATACTTTGGAAGCAATAGAAAACCAGCAAAATCGAAACGTCATTATACCAATTACTTGTTGGCATGGTATGATGACCGTGATGGTAAAGCAACTCACGCAGCGTCACGAGTGGACCCGGAACATCAGCCATGGATTACTGGATTAGACCCGTCTGAAGTCCTCATGCGCTTGCAAAGATTGAAAGGCAAACACTCTGTCCGCTTACGAAAGAATGAGATTGAGATACTGGATCGCCTTCGAAAACAATATACACCCAAACCTCATTGAATATGGCTATCCATTTCAACGGGAGGGGGGAGTATATGTAAGGGGGTGTGACAGTCGATCTCTCTCATTAAAATTATTGGTCAACCACAGATAAATTATTAACATAATTTATACTGCTATCCGGAAATGAAGATCCCTGAACCTTATTGTTAATGGAGAACTCCTGCTATCGCGAGCTCCCCACATGATGTCCTGCTGAAGCGCTACGCTGAAGGAACTGTTAATGAAGACATGTAACGGACATTCTAAAAATAGAATAGT
>JARGOK010000001.1:1024125-1036255 GCA_029233985.1 Candidatus Altimarinota bacterium | reverse complement strand
AATTCCATTTTATCCACATACCCCTTCAAATCCTTCCTCAATTTATCCACATCTGAAAAATACTCTTTGTCCATCGGTGGATATTCAATTTTTTCAACAACCTCGATTCCTACTCTTTTCTTTAATTTATTTAAAGCCTTTTTATGTTTACTCGTTTTAAACGCAGTGCCAGCCCTATCCAAAAAAGTACCCCATTGAACAGTCTCACCATTCTGGCAGGAAAAGTCCACCTGGTATTTACCTGTTGTAAGATCGTTGATACACCCCAATTCCATTTTATCCACATACCCCTTCAAATCCTTCCTCAATTTATCCACATCTGCAAAATACTCTTTGTCCATAGATTCAACAACCTCGATTCCTACTCTCTTCTTCAGCTCATTTAAAACCTCTGTATATTTCCTCATTCCAAACACCTTGGCTGCCCTATTCAAGAAAGTACCCCATTGAACAGACTCACCATTCTGGCAGGAAAAGTCCACCTGGTTTTTACCTGTTGTAAGATCATTGATACTCTCCAATTCCATTTTATCCACATACCCCTTCAAATCCTTCCTCAATTTATCCATATCTGCAAAATACTCTTTGTCCATCCGTGAAGATTCAACAACCTCGATTCCTACTCTCTTCTTCAGTTCATTTAAAACCTCTGTATGTTTACTCATTTCAAACGCAGTACCAGCCCTATACAAAAAAGCACCCCATTTAACAGACTCACCATTCTGGCAGGAAAAGTCCACCTGTTTTTCACCTGTTGTAAGATCGTTGATACTCTCCAATTCCATTGCATCCACATACCCCTCCAAATCCTTCCTCAATTGCTCAACATCTGCAAAATACACTTCATCCATCGGAGTAATAATTTTCCCCACCTCTTCAATCAAGACAGTATCCTCCATCACCGCATCTCCATACTCACCCTCAGACCACTGCTGGCTCTCTCTTTCTAAACTATCACCACTTATCATTTCTTCAGGACCAAAAAGAATCCGTCCATTTTGAAATTCATCAACGTGGTCATGATACATCTGATGAAGACCATGAACAGTACACTGCTGTGAGTGCTGCCCTAAGACATCCCATATGGTCAAAATTTTATGAGGATCATTTGGATCAAGTCGACACCCTCTCCCTAGCATCTGCTCATAAAGCCACATCGACATAGTCGGTCGGAGCATAATGATGTGCTTTACTTCATCATCATCAAATCCTTCGGTGAGAAGATCAGCACAAATGAGAAATTGAATTTCTCCATTTCGAAACCGTTTAAAAATATCATTCAGCTCCGTCTTCTTCATCTTTCCATGAACACAAATAGCGTTGTCACCAATGGCCAGTGCCGTATCCTGTGAATGCTTCACTCCCGAACAAAACACAATACCTCTTTCCCCCTTTGGAATCATCTCTATAGAGATCTGCCGAGCAATACGAGACCGAGCTTTAAAATTCATTCGTCTTTGGAGCTCTTCATCAGTTTTTTCATTTTTGTCATATTCCTCAGATCTTACCTTGATCCGAAATACTCGAATAGGTGGCAGGTCTCCATCTTCACAAGCATCTTTCAAAGTGATCGCATCAATAGCTCCTTCAAAATAATGCAGTGCTGACTTGAGTTTTCGTGGATTGGAACCAGGTCCAATATATGGCGTAGCAGAAAAACCAATCACCACAGATTCTGGATGTTTTTTTCTGAGAAATGAAAGCATTCCTTTTCCAAAAGATCGATGACACTCATCCAGCAAAATCACATCGTATTCGTCAGCCAGCTTTAGACTGAGTTTCTCATCACTCATAGAACGTGCTGCAAAATGGTACGTAGCAATATGCACATCAGCATCGAGGTGGCTTTTGTCTCGTTTCAATTGACTCACACGAGTTTTAGGATCTTGAAGTGATCGAATCTTGTCTCTATTTTGTTGATTAATAACCTTCCGAGAAGAAAGCACCAATACTTTTGGTTTTTGTTCTGCAGAAAAAAGGGAGCGAAGAATCGTTCCAATCAAAATAGTTTTCCCCATTCCTGTCGGATACTTCACAAATCCAGTACGACGAGTCCCATCTGCAAAATACTCCTGCAACTTCTTTAAAAAGGTCTGCTGTTTTGGTCGTAATTTAAATCCTTCTGGAAAATCAAGCTCATCAATAAAAACAAAAGGACCTAAAGTCTGTTTTACATGACGAGAAACCTCAGCAAGGACACGAGTAAATGGACTATGAAGTTTATGAGCCTCGTCATGAAGAGGGTCAAGGACAACAGCTAATTCTTCCGTCTGAGATCCTTTCAAGACCGCCTCATTAGCCTTTTCTATCAAGGCTAAAACATCAGGACGTAACAGCTCGACAATCTCATGAAGTCTCCCCAAACTCACCTGCTTCAACAACACAGCAGCATCGAGCTGCTGAGAAACTGGATTTTCAGTGATTTCAAGCTTGTTTTGAGCCATTGTTGACAAGTATACAATTAGTCGCAATATACGCGAAAAAAACTTTTTTGTCAAGAAATCATGACTTCTTTCCATACACCGATCCCCGATGTGAAATTTTAACAATCAATATCACACATTTATCTCCCTCCAGCTGTACAATAAGGCGGAAATCACCAACTCGAAAAAGATGTGAAGCTCCTTCGATATTACAACTGGCTCCGCAAATGAAAGAGGGTTTTCTTGAGATTCCCAAAAATCAAGTTTCCTAGCGATTCGAACCTTTAGAGAATGACTAGAGACGAATATTGCTTCTTCGCCTTATCTGTAAAATCACATTTCAATGTTTTCTTCATCCATCACTTCCTTAAGAGAATAACGCTTGCCATCCCCTGATGATAAACTCTCTACAATCTCTTTTTCAAGCACATCCTTATTCATCATCATATCAAAATCCCCCAACAAATTCTCAATCACCTCAAGAGCCGTCTTTGAATACGGCACAATAATTCCACCTGGTTCTGAATCATTATTTCGATTGGTCACCCCAACCCCACAGTTCCTACCGTTCTCACAGTTCTCACCGTCCCCCCTACCCCCTCACCACCGCCAAAACCGCATCCACACTCGTCTCTCCCAAAAGAACCTTCAAATACCCATACTGCTCCATCGTCATCATTCCTGCATCCACCGCCTCTTTCTGCATCTTCTGTTCATTCCCCTGATCAGTAATGATGATCTCACGAATCGCATCATTCATTTTCAAAATCTCCATCACCCCCACTCGTCCTTTGAACCCTTGCCCCAAGCATTTACTGCAGTCGACACCTCGCTGTGGCTGGAAAATCTGAGCTTCGAGAAGGTATTTCTCCAATTCCGCCTGAATTTCAGGACAAGCTCCCTTAAAAGCTGGACGGATATGTTTTTCAATCATTCCTGCCGAATCAACATGTGGAACACGGCATTCCGTACAAATTCTTTGTACAAGTCTTTGAGCTACGATAAAAGCTAAAGCATTCGCTGCCATATAATCCTTAATCCCCATTTGAATCAAACGTGAAATCGACGCCACTGCACTATTGGTATGAAGAGTCGACCATACAACATGTCCTGTCAGAGCAGCGTCCAATGCCGTTTCAGCTGTTTCCAAATCACGCATCTCCCCCACCATAATCACATCTGGATCCTGACGAAGCAGAGCTCTCAAAACTCGAGAAAAATCCAATCCAATATCATGTCTCACTTGCGTTTGATTAACCCGATCAACTTCCGCCTCAATCGGCTCTTCAATAGAGCACACATTTTTTGCTCCTCGATCTATCTCTTGCAAAACAGAATATAAAGTCGTCGTCTTTCCCGACCCTGTCGGACCAGTCACCACATTAAAGCCATAAGGAAGAGCAATCGCCTCTCTAAAAAACTTCATATTATAGGGAAGAATTCCTAAATAATTCAAATTACAAGTGTTCACATCGGCCATTTGCCGCAATACCACTTTTTCAAGCTGCTCATTCTTTTTTGTGACGGGATTAAAAGAGATCCGAAATTCATAATTTTTTCCCTTGTGCACAAAGGGTACCCGTCCATCCTGTGGAATACGAGATTCATCCAATCGACAATGCGACAAGGTTTTCAATCGACTCACAATCCCCTCGTAAATACTCTTCCGAGGGTCAATCACCATATCCCTCACCACTCCATCAATCCGAAAACGAATCCGAAAAACCAAACGATGATCTGCAATATCCACATCAATATGAATATCCGAAGCATCCATATCTATACAACCACCCAAGATTCTCTGGAGTTGATCATTCGCATCTCCATCAATCAATTCCCAATCTGATTGACGAACAATAACATCTTTTTGTACATTTTCATCATTTTGAACAACATCATTAGTTTCTTCTGATTCAGGGTTATGTTCATCATATCGAGCTTTGAGAAGCTGATACGCACCGTGATCAAAAACAACAAGGTCTTCTCGTTCTTCCTCAGAAAACACCATCGGATCAACTACCCCTCTCAGCTTCCGCCCATCTTGCAGAGTCACCATCGCAATCGAACTATTGAAATCGATATCTGTAATAGTAGAAATCTCCAATTCCTCATAAGGCCTTTTGCTCAATTTACTCACCACACGAGCCACAATATTCCCCAATGCAGATCTCTCTTCGAGAGCAAGTTGCAAAGGACAACATGACTGTTCTTGAGCATGATGTAGGTATGCATCCACATCTCCAGCTGCTAAAACAGACTTTTGCTGTAAAAAAGCAAAAACTTTTTGAACGATAGAAGGGTGAAACTCCATAGTCATCATAATCAAATCAATACAAGGGTACCTTTAAGACTCCAAAAAATCAGGCGGCACCTCATCTGAAAAATACAATGCCTTATCTAGCGTTCTCAAAAAAGAAAAATGACAGTCTTGTAATGAAAAAACTCCATAAACTTCAGCAGCAGGGATCATTTCTCGGATAGTCACCATCCCCTCACCACATTTCTCTGCAAAGTCCTTTAGTGGAAGCTGAAAGAAACAAGCCCCCTGACCATCTTTTACAAAACGCTCCCGACACGCAAAAGCCTTCAGATCAGCAATCATCAATCTTTTCTTTTCAAAACCTCTCAGTTGAACAATATTTTTATTCAAAACATCTTCCAACTCTTTTGCATCTCTCTCAAAATCTTCCTGAAGCCGCTTATAATAATGCATCTGCTGATGAATCCAGTCTTTTTTGGCTTGAAGCGTCACCACTTCATCCTCCTGGCACTGTTGCTGAACCAATAACTGCTCCTGCAAAACCTCAGCCGACTCAAGCACAGACTGCTGATACAAAGCTTTTACCGATACATCCTTAAAGTCGGTCATAATCAAAGAAAATCAAGTAAGGCATCAGATTCATTCTCCACTTCAACCACATCATACACCCCATCCTCAACCTTCAGAGCCTGTATATCATCTCCCATATCAACCTCGCCTAAATCCCCTAAATCAATTTCACCCAGATCAAGTGAATCAAGATCAGAAGTCTCTTCTTCTTTGACCTCCCCCACTTTAGAAAGAGAAACACTCACCGCTTCACCATCATCATTTTTTGGATGCTGAGTTTCCTGTCCATCAGAATCTTGGCGAGACTGGCTGGACTTTGATTTTTCCTCTTTCCTATCCACTTCCTCGTCCTTCTCAATCGTCTCAACCCTTTTCAATTCTCCATTTGCCTTCTTCATTTCCTCAACATTCTCAGACTCCTCAATATCTTCCTCATACCGCCCCCCATCCACTACACTCTTCACTTCCTCCAAAAATCGAGCAAAAACCTCACCATGAGCCTCCTGAAAATCAATTTTCTCTCCCCCATCCAACACCAGCGTATGATGAACCATCTGATCCATTTCATCGAGCTGATTTCTCAAATCAGCCATCTCTAGTTGCATTTCTTCAGATCGCCTTCGTACAAAATCATACTGCTGCAGCAAAACCTTTCCTTTTTTCACTAAATCCAGTTCATATGCTCTTCGATAGCGTTTTTTAGCTTCTTCAAGATTCCCATGATCCAACAAAGGATCATTCACGCCCAAACCAGCCAATTGTTTGATAACATTGAGAAATTCAACCACAGAAAAACATTAGTCAGTCTTAGCAACGAAAAAAGTCACAGCAAAAGCCATCATCAAAAATGGCGCAATCACAAACCAAAATGAAGGTGTAGGACCCACTTGCACACTACTCGGCGTAGCCACAGCAGTTGGCTGAACCGTTACTGTTCCAGCACCAGTTGGAGCTTGCGGAGTCACAGGAGTAGCTGCCGCACCACTGGAATCCAAAGTAATCTGAGAAGAAGTCCCTTCCGCTTCAACTTTCACCACAACAGGCAATTGATTGATTTGAAGCACACTCTCATAAAACCCTTCTACATCACGATTATTTGGCTGACAATTGTCTTTATCTCCTACATCAACACAATTAAACAAACTCACTTCATCAGCGGCTGAGTTTGGCGTAAACGAAATGAAAGGATTCCCATCAGTCACTGGCGAACCAGAAGCATTCAAGATTTGCACACTCAAAGTCATTTCTTGACCTTCCGTAACCGTCTGAGGAGCCGTAAGACGAACCTCTTGAGCAAACACTTGAGGAATAATAAGCAAACTAAGAATTGTAAACGTCGCAATAAGTCGTGAAGTCATAATCAATAAAGAAAAAATAAATTACCCATAAAAAACAGAGAGAAGAGAAACTCCATGTACAGCAAAGACCACCAAGACGATGATTAGCAGTGATGAAATCCAATATTCAAATCGATTTTCCAGGTCCATAAGGGCTAAGAATAAAGCAATAGGTACCTTACCTATGAATAGTAAATATATTTGACGATATGTCAATGATGGGCTGAGAACATTATTTGTACAAGAAGTCACGAATAGGGATCTGAATCCTCCAGTGGGAAGGCACCTTCAGATCCGAATAACCCGAATGACGAGTTCAGATATTCGTATATTCGAACGTGAAGGGTGTGTGGGTCCTCTTGTAAGAAGTTAGGGGGCGGAAGGATTCGGATCGCCATTCGCTCTTTTACACTTTCCCTTTCCACCACGCCTCATTCTCCCGATACCACTTCACCGTCTCAGCAATACCCTCTTCAAAGGGTACTTTTGGCATCCATCCAAGCTCACGCTGAAGCTTTGACGAGTCAACTGCATAGCGGAAATCATGACCAGGTCGATCTGATACATATTCAATCATCTCTTCTCCAAGATCAAAAGCGCTTAGGATCTGACGAACCACATCCACATTCGTTTTTTCAGGATCTGATGCACCCACACAGTAGGTCTCGCCCATTTCTCCACGAAGAAGAATCTGTTCAAGCGCACGGTTGTGATCATCAACATGCAACCAATCGCGAATGTTCATTCCCTTTCCGTACACAGGGAGCTTCTTTCCCTGTATACAATTTGTGATCATGCGAGGGATAAATTTCTCTGGAAATTGATACGCTCCATAATTATTCGAGCAATTTGAAATGGTAATCGGCAATCCATAAGTCTCGAAATACGATCGTACCAGGTGATCAGAAGCTGCCTTAGAAGCAGAATACGGAGACCTCGGAGCATAAGGTGTTGACTCATCAAAAGGAGCATCTTCAAGCCCCAAATGACCATAAACCTCATCTGTAGACACATGATGAAAGCGAATCTTTCCATGCTTCAGAGCTGCATCGAGCAAAGCCTGTGTCCCCATCACATTCGTTTCAATAAAAGCAGAAGGATTCTCAATGGAATTATCCACATGGGACTCAGCCGCAAAATGAACAATAATATCTGGTTTTGGCAGACACTCATACACTCCCGTAAAAATTTCGTGAAGCAAGGATCGGTCACAAATATTTCCTTTCACAAAATAATAAAAATCTTGCTCCTCTAGCTCCCCCTGACTTTCCCGACACCCTGCATAGGTCAACGCATCAAAATTAATGATGAAATCCTCCGGGTGCTGCTGTCTCCAGTACTTCACAAAATTCACCCCGATAAAACCCGCCCCACCAGTAACAAATACTTTTCGCATAAAAAAAATTAGATCAGCTCAAATCTAAGCCAAAAAAACACAGTGAGCAACCTTCATATAAACAACCTCGTTTCCAAATAAATATAAAAAACGACTCATTTATGTTTTTCAATTCTATACTTCATAACTTCTTCACCATTTTCTTATGGACTACCTTTTTTTTAGGCCTGGCCACTCCTTTCCATTTCACGTAATACTTCAGCATACTAAAAAAATGAATCCAAAATACTTTCTTAAAAACCCAAAAACCTCTCTCACTCAAACGCTCTTCCGAATGAACAAAAACAGATTTTGGATAGTACCAAACCTCTTTATCACTCTCCCAGAGCCTTCTACACAGATCTGTATCTTCAAAGAAAAGAAAAAAGCGGTCATCAAAACCTCCCATTTCTTGAAACACATCTTTTTTCATGAGAAGCGCTGCTCCTACCAACCAATCCACTGTTTCAGTATGGTTTGGGTCCTTATCCGACATCAAGTAAGGATTCTTACGACCAAATTTACTTGCCAATGGCAGGCGTTTTAAAAAGGGCTCCCAAATCTTCGGAAACCTTCGACAAGAATGCTGAACCGTAGAATCAGAATTAATCAGTTGTGGTCCTATCACTCCAAAATCACCCAGATCTTCGGCAAAAGCGACCAAACTATCGAGACTCCCTTGGTCAAACTCAATATCAGGATTACAGATCAAAACATACTCACCTTGAGCATGCTTCACTGCCAAATTGGACCCCTTTCCCAATCCCAAATTTCCCTGAGGATGATGGATCTTAACCCAATCTCCATAAGTATTTCTCAAAGCCTTCAGTTCATCTTTTTGTTCGCTATTATCCACAATTACCACCTCATGCAAAAACTGAGGCCGAAATGACTCAAGCGACTTGAGCAGACGAGTTATCTCCTCATCATGATGATAATTGACGACACAAAGAGAAAGCTTCACAGAAAAAAATTAATTTCACATCAAAAGTATATCAGATAAACACCACTACAACTCATAGCGCTAAATATCCATCTTATCATCCGCATCACTTTCCTTCAGCGCCCTAGCACGACTCATTTCCACAATCTTTCTTTCTAAAGCTTCCATCTTTACCACCAGTCGAAATACTCCGTAAAACAAGACCACAAAGCCAAAAAACACCAACACATTCACCCCACTCTTTATGCCAATGTATGGTGGCACCATATCAATCACTTCTGGAAAGACTCCTACAAACCCAATTCCACCCCAAACAACAACCCACAACAAAACCTCTCTCCAAGTCTGTTTCCCTCGACGAAACAAAGAAACCGACCGCAGAATCATAAAAACTCCAAACAAGGGCATCAACATCGATATGAGCGAGAAATCCTCCATAGAAAGAATAAATAAATCACAATGGCTGTCTCCATGTCTCTGTACCGGAACAGAAAGATTGTTGGACTCCAGTACGGCCAGCAATAGGATGAAATACAGATGTTACTGATAAAACCAGATTCTTACTCCGAACTCCTATCTCATAAGCGCCCTAATCACCAACCTCATCACCATATCTGTCCCCACGGCAAAACTTTGCCCCTTCTTCATCGAATATTCCGTATATTTTACCGAAATAGGAACCTCCACCACTTTTAAATCATACCAAGAAGCTTCGCGAAATACATCTGTACACCATTCATACCCCGCCGAAAAAATCTCCAACTGATCCAGAGCACGCACAGAAAACCCTTTCATTCCAGACTGACTATCACTCACCCACAAACCCGAAAGAAAAAAGGTCACAATATTACCAAAAAAATTGGCCACACGACGACTTGCAGGTACTTTTTGCGAAGAAAGAAAACGACTTCCATTGACCACATCATTTCCTTGATCTAATTTTTCTATCAATTTTTCCAAATCTGCAGGATCATGCTGACCATCACCATCAATCGTCAAAACCCTCTGATAGCCCTCTCTTTTCGCATAAGCAAAGCCAGTTCCCACTGCAGCTCCCACTCCACAATTCACCTCATGCCGCAACAACACGATAGGTTTCTGAGAAGCCGCAGAAAAAGTGGAGAGGAGCCTAGCAGAACCATCATCCACCACCACCAAGTCCAGTCCAAATCTTTTACAAGAAAAAAGGGTCTTTTTTAAAACTTCTTCAAAAACTTCAGATTCATTGTACACCGGCATTACAACAAGGCTACGAGCCATTTACTCAAAAAAGAGAGAACAAAATATATACTCAGAGCACAAGAGAAAATTTTTGTGATCTAGGCTACAGAACTGTAACATGCTTAGTATGTGTATATTAAAGCGAATAAACAAATTCTTTCGCTTTTACAAGTATAAATTTTATTTCATTTCATTTTCCTTTTCTTATGGTTCCATTGTTCCGGAGAGGCCTAGGCTTCCTCTCAACACTTTGCTTGTTGCTCACTTTTACCTTGGGGGCTTCTTTACTTACTTCTGTTCCTCAAGCACAGGCAGCCGCTGATGACTACACCGTTTCAGGCGGAAATCCAGGGGCATTGCCAGATGTAGGTGCTGCTGCAGTTTCACTCCCAACTCTAACTCTTACAGATGTTGGAGGAGATGACTTCACAAACGATCCAGAAACCTTAAGAATCGAAATTAATACCACAAACTACCCAAATGTTGTATTCGACCAAACAATAACAACAGCCGAAGTAACAATTGGCGGATCCTGTGGATTCACAACGGATGACTCAGTTACTTTTAATTCTGCAACACAAGTAGATATTGCAGTTTCTGCAGGTACGAGTTGTTCAGACACTGAAACCATTACAATTGCTGGACTGACAATACAAACAATTTTTGCTGCAACGGCGCCTGGCGCTGCAGCTCTAGTAATAGTAGACAATGAAACAACTTCTGATGGTGCACCTGTATCTACCTCAGACACAGTCAATCTTGCAGTTTCTGCAGCTGACGCAAATGCTTCACTCGCGCTTGCAAGTGGAATCGTTGGTGCGACTCAAAACTCAACACTCAGCATCACTATTTCTGCTGAAATGGGTGCAACTGACACCATCGTATTTGATCTTCCTCTTAATGTGAATGGGACGGCTGTATTCTCTTCAGAGACATTTGATGGAGGAGGAACATTCAGCTCATGTACCGGTGGAACACCTACCGTTACCTGTACTGCTGGCGGACAAATTCTTCCTGGGACAGGAACAATTATCATCACTGGTCTCAGTGGTCAATTCGCCGCAACCACACAAACCATTACAAATATTACAGTTGTAGACACAGGAAATGGAAACATTGGAACCGATGCTTCTGGTACAGTAACTGATACTACCGTTGCTGATCTCGCTATGTCGGTAACTCTCGGAAGTACTGTTGTTGGTGCTGCTCAAACAACCACTTTCTCTTCGACTCTTCCTGTTGCTCTTGGTACTGGTGATACAGTTGCTTTTGATCTTCCTGCAAACTTTGGAGGTACTGCTGTATTTGCTTCTGATACCTTCGCTGGTGCTGGTGCTTTCACTTGTGCTGGTGGGTCTCCTACCGTTACCTGTACTTCTACTGGAGTAATTGATGCTGGTACCGGTGATATTCTCATCACTGGAATCACTGGTCAGTTCGTTGATACAGCTCAAACCATTACCAATGGAGTTGCTACTGATACTGGAAACGGTGCGCTTGCAACTGATGCTTCTGGAACTATTCCTGATACTACCGTTGCTGATCTCGCTATGTCGGTAACTCTCGGAAGTACTGTTGTTGGTGCTGCTCAAACAACCACTTTCTCTTCGACTCTTCCTGTTGCTCTTGGTACTGGTGATACAGTTGCTTTTGATCTTCCTGCAAACTTTGGAGGTACTGCTGTATTTGCTTCTGATACCTTCGCTGGTGCTGGTGCTTTCACTTGTGCTGGTGGGTCTCCTACCGTTACCTGTACTTCTACTGGAGTAATTGATGCTGGTACCGGTGATATTCTCATCACTGGAATCACTGGTCAGTTCGTTGATACAGCTCAAACCATTACCAATGGAGTTGCTACTGATACTGGAAACGGTGCGCTTGCAACTGATGCTTCTGGAACTATTCCTGATACTACCGTTGCTGATCTTGCTATGTCGGTAACTCTTGGAAGTACTGTTGTTGGTGCTGCTCAAACAACCACTTTCTCTTCGACTCTTCCTG
>JARGOK010000001.1:374273-1024025 GCA_029233985.1 Candidatus Altimarinota bacterium | reverse complement strand
CAACTGATGCTTCTGGAACTATTCCTGATACTACCGTTGCTGATCTTGCTATGTCTCTCGCTCTTGCTGGAAACGCTGTTGTTGGTGCTGCTGGAAATACTACACTTACCATTACTCTTCCAGTAGCTATTGGAAATACCGATACCGTTGTCTTCACAGCTCCTGTAAACCTCAATGTTTCTGGAGTCACTTTCAATGCTCAAACCTTTGGTGGTGGTGGTGCATTTGTTTGTGGAGCTGCTGGTCAAGTCGTGACATGTACCGCAAACGGTGCTGTAACCGCTGGTACAGCAACCATCGTCATGACAGGAATTACTTCAATTTACGCTGCTACTACTCAAACCATTACTTCAGGGTCTGCTACAGACACTGGAAATGGCGGTCTCGCTACTGATGCATCTGGAACAGTAACCGACACGACCCCATCAAACGCCAATGCTTCCGTTACCCTCACAACAAACTCTGTTGTTGGTGCTGCAGGAAACACAACACTCGACTTCTCTCTCGGAGTTGCTCTTGGAAATGGAGACACCGTTGTCTTCACCATGCCAACAAACCTGGATGTTTCTGGAGTCACCTATGTCTCTCAAGCATTCGGAGGAGGTGGAGACTTCGCTTGTGTGGCTGCCCTTCAGGTCATCACTTGTACATCTGATGGAACTATCACAGGAGGAAATGGAAACATCATCATGTCTGGTATCACTTCTCTCTTTGTAGCAGCAGGTCAAACTGTCACTGCTGTCACAACAACAGACACTGGAAACGGAGTTGTTTCTTCAGATGCAACAGGTGCTGTTGATAACACAACCGTTGGTGCTCTCTCAGCCACAAACGTAGAACCAGCAACCTTCGTTGCAGGATCAACAAATATCGTAACCGTCACCTTCACAACAACGACGATTCTCTTGAATGACGACAAGGTAAAAGTCACCTTCCCTGTAGGATTCAACGTAGCAGGAGCAAATGGAGCTGCATGTGGAACAATGGACGGTACATTTACAACTGGTGTGGCAGGTCAAATTGTTACCATTACTCGTAATGCTGATGGAACAACAGAACCTGTCGGAGTACAAACTTGTACGATCTCAGGAATCATCAATCCAGGTGTAGCTGGTCTATCTGGGACATATAGTATCCTCACAACAACAAACGGAGATGTATCTCGACAACAAGATATCGCTGTTTCTGCTGACACAATCACTCCTGCAGTTCTCAGTGCCACAAGTGTTGTTCTAGGAAATAGCGCTACTTCTTTCACAGGATCAGTCACAGCAAGCTTCACAAATTCAATTTCAATACCTGCAAACGGAAAGATCGTCGTTACATTCCCTGTTGGGTTCAATGTCACTGGAGCTTCAGGAGCAACATGTTCAAGCATGGATGGAACTTTCTCTACAAGTGTAGCTGCTCAAATAGTCACCATCACTCGCCAAAATGACGGAACTCCCGAAGTGGCTGGTCCTCAAACATGTACTATCAATATAGTGAAAAACCCATCTTCAGGTGGAATAACAGGAACCTTCACACTTCAAACAACTACAACAGGTGATGCCCTCATAGAACAAGATAATACTGTTCCTGGGGTAAACATTTCAGGTGGAGGTGGAGCATCTCGTCGGTCTTCAAGCTCTAGATCAACCATAGTAGATCCAAATACTACAAGCTCAGGAAGCAGTAGTAGTTCTGGAGGAAGCGGAGGCTCAGGAGGAAGTGGAGGAAGCACCTCCAGTAGTAGTGATTCTTCAAATGACACCGTTCCTCTTGCACCAAAAAATCTCGTCACAACTGAGCAAACTCCTACATCAATCAGCATAAAATGGGATGCATCAAACGGTTCAATTTCAAGCTACACAGTATATGTAAATGGTGAAAAATCAGTATCATCATCAACAAACTATACCCTTACCAATCTTGATAAGAACACCACTTACAATATCTCTATTAGTGCTAGCAACAGCTTTGGAGAATCAGCGAGGAGTGTTTCTCTTGATGTCACAACACCAAACAACAGCTCACAAGAATCCAAGCAGGAGAGAACAAGACAAAACATGAAAACAATGTCAAAGATGGAGCTCAAAACAGAAGTAAGAAGAGTACTCGTAGAATGGATTAGTGATAGAAATGGGATTTTCAATGACGATGACCTCACTCGTGTTCAGAAAGTAAGAAAACTAGCAGAAATGAGATCGTCTAAAAACTCTGTAAGAGCACTCATTCTAGAACTCCTCAAAGAACTTCGAGAAGACGGTACAATCCAATCTCTCGACTGTGGATCAAACGGAATAGCCAATAATGGTGCCTGTGAGTGTAATAGTGGATATTCTGGAGACAAGTGTCAAACTCAACAAACAGCTTGTGCAGACAGCCCTACCTATAACTTCACTATCAATAATGGGTCGACTCAGACATGCGATTGGCTCACAAAAAACGCTCAAAAATCTGCAAGTAGAGTAGCGAACTACTGTAACAGAACAGTCAACGGGGAAAAAGTATCTAAGTCCTGTTCAGCAGCCTGTGGAATGTGCACCCTCTAATCTACTAGTACACCAAAGCACAAAACAAACTCCCCTGTTCCAACCGGACCAGGGGAGTTTTTAATTCTTAAAGAATGGACTTGATCAAGCCCTTGAAACCGCTAATATAACAAAGCCTCGGACCGTTAGCTCAGTTGGCTAGAGCGTTGCATTGACATTGCAGAGGTCACTGGTTCAAGTCCAGTACGGTCCACCAAATTGCCAAAGATATCGTCCTTTCAACTGCAGTCTAGAAATAGATAAAGGCTACTTGCATCATTATTTTTCTATAATAAGCTCCATGAAACGCTGCCAATGGGTACCTCAAAACCATGAATTATATATCCATTATCACGATAATGAGTGGGGTGTCCCAGTTCGAGACGACTTTGTTCTTTTCGAATTCCTCATTCTGGAAGGCGCTCAAGCAGGCCTCAATTGGTCAACAATCTTAAAGAAACGACCAGGCTACAAAAAAGCCTTTAAAGACTTCGACCCTGTCAAAGTCTCACGTTTTTCGAATAAAAAATGTGAACAACTCTTGCTCAATCCAGACATCATTAGAAACCGTCTGAAAGTCTTTTCAGCAGTAAAAAACGCCAAGGTGTTTCTTGAGATTCAAAAGGAGTACGACTCATTTTCAAACTATCTCTGGGCCTTTGTGAATAAAAAGCCCATCCAAAACAACTTCACATCATTCGCAGAAATTCCAACCAAGACTCCTTTATCAGATCAAATTAGCAAAGACCTTAAAAAACGCGGCATGAGTTTCGTCGGATCCACCATTATCTATGCCTACATGCAGGCTATTGGCATGGTGAATGATCATACGCTAGACTGTGAAAGACACTTACAACTCAACATATGAATTCTAGCTTTAACTGGAGAAAACCAATCCTCCACGATCACTCTGACAATCAACACGACCACAAAGCAACTTGGCTAGAGCTCTTTTATGACCTCGTCTTTGTTGTCGCTATTGCAGAACTCACCCACAGACTAAGCCTTTCCATCACATGGAGAAGTTTTGGTATTTTTGTTTTTCTCTTTATTCCCATTTGGTGGAATTGGATCAGCGTCACCTTTTACAATGACCGCTTTGAAACAGGAGACATTAGTCAAAGATTGTTTACTTTCCTCCATATGATCGCGATTGGAACAATCGCCTTTCAAATCCACAAAGGTGTTATCAATAACTCCAATGGATTTGCCTTGGCATATATCTTTTGTCGAGTGATTATTGTTATAATGTGGTTAAGAGCCAAAATCCACAACCCTGAAATAAAAAACACCATTAATAAATACCTCGCAGGATTCTCCATATCTATTCTTCTTTGGACTATTTCTCTATGGGTTGATTTTCCATGGAAGTTCATTTTATGGTCTATAGCACTGCTGATTGAGCTTATTACTCCTCTCACCACCTTAAAAGAACAATCGCAAAATAAAATGCTTCAAAGAAGCCCTCATCTCCCTGAACGATTTGGGCTCTTTATGATCATCGTATTGGGAGAATCAGTAGTAGGGATTTTTCATGGACTCAACGACCTCTCATATTTCAATATCAACTCAGTCATCACCGCTCTTCTCGGAGCAACCTTTGCCTTCATGATCTGGTGGCTCTACTTTGACTTTATCAATCCTCGCCCAATAAAAAAAGGACCGTATCATGTCGCTACTTGGGCTTATGCACATTTCCCTCTCATCATCAGTATCAGTGCTCTAGGAGCTAGTCTCCTCAAACTCATCCAATTGAATGGAGGTATCATTCCAATAAATATCATTTGGCTTTTGTGTGGCTCATTAGCACTAGCTCTAGTAAGCATCGGAGTACTCGAAAACACTCTTGCAACCTATAAAAACCGCCTCTGCAGTACTCCAACAGGAAAAATAATAAGGTACGGAGGCGCACTCATTTGTCTCTGTCTCCCTTTTTTCTCAAGCCTCCATATTGCATGGCGTATTTTAGGAATACTTATCATTGTAGTTGTAAGTCAAATCGTGCACAGCGAATCATCTATTTGTCATGTGCACCATGAAAATGTCTTAAATGATCTCAATCAATAATTTCTCACCCCTATCACCATGACACTCTGGATAAAACTCTACCTCGCAACAGTTCCTGTCTTTTTTGCTATTGATATCCTTTGGATTGCTTACTTAGCCAAAGATCTGTATCGAAACAATATTGGATATTATATGGCTGACAAACCAAACTGGACTGCTGCTCTCTTTTTTTATCTCCTATTTATAATTGGGATTCTTTATTTTGGAGTAAAGCCGGGTATTGAACAAAACAACTGGCAAATAGCCGCATTAAACGGAGGACTCTTTGGGTTCTTCACCTATGCAACCTACGACCTAACCAATCTTGCTGTAGCAAAAGATTGGCCCTTAAATGTAACCCTTATAGATATGGCGTGGGGGACACTACTATGTACTTTAGTCGCCACGAGCAGCTTCTTTATTTACCAATGGATCAACTAACAACCCAACCTCGAATAATCTCAGCAGCTTTTTTACACTTCTCTGTACTCAAGTTTGCCAAAGATACTCGTGCAATATACTGCCTCCGTGCCTCTGCTCGATCTTGAACAAAGAAAAATAAATTGGCAGGAATCAACACCACACCGAGCTTCGCGAGCTCGATGAAGGCTTTTTCAGCCGACAAAGCATCCTTGTTCCATCCTGGCACATCCTTCAGGTCAAAAAGAGAATAGTAGATATTCCCATTGTAGGGCACACCCAGAGTCTCATGAAAGACTTCCATGTTTTTTCGAAGTGTTGTCACATATTCCATTCGTTCTTGATCACCCAGCAACAAATGACTAATACCCATAAATTGAGAAGGTCCAGGCATTGTCGTTGTATGTTGAAAAGCTCCTATTTGACCTCCACCAGGAGACTTAGCCCGATACAAAAGCGTGCGTATCGTGTCATTTTTCCGCAACAAATCTCCCAAAATTGATTCAGAGATATACCTCTCCCCTTCTTTGGTGATATACAAGTCCCCAAAACGAAGTCCTGTACTCCGTTCAATCTTCGAAAGAGAATCAATTCGTATCGTCCGCTTAGCAGCCACAGGATGCACCACAAGAGACTTTTTGCCTGATAGAAAGGATTGATAGACTTCATCTGAAACAATCAACGCATTCGTCTTTTCAGCCAATGCTGCAACTTGATCCAATAAATCTCCATGCAAGCTATGCCCTGTAGGATTATTCGGGTCCACCACAACAATCATCTTAATCTCTCTTTCCATCGCCTTATCCATATCAGACTGGTTTATTTCACCAGTAAACGGATCAATTCGAATCATCACCGTTTCGATACCTCGAGACTGATTCAAATTGACATATGGAAAGTAGCATGGCGAAAAAAGAACTACACTATCACCTTTTTTTAAATACCCAACCCCCTCCTCTCCGAGCCCCTCATACACTGCTCCGATACCATGTGAAGCTCCATGAGTCACCATCAAGTCATTATAATCCACCGGCACTCCAAGTACTTTTGTATGCCAATATGCCAATACTGCTCGAGTATGAGACTCCCCCCAAGGATTGTGATAATTTCCTCCAGAACAGTTCGAATATCCAAAAGTATGCATCAAAATATCCCAATCAGTAGCGGGCAAACCTTGCTCTTGAGCAATTTTTTTATACAAAAAAAGATATTCCTCCCAATCTTTTTTCAATTCACTAGCCAAA
The DNA here is from genome assembly GCA_029233985.1 of Candidatus Altimarinota bacterium. Lineage (GTDB taxonomy): Bacteria > Patescibacteriota > Gracilibacteria > JAUYGZ01 > JAUYGZ01 > JARGOK01. Next base: position 1,017,802 of record JARGOK010000001.1, on the reverse strand, counting down.
TCAACTGAATACGACTCGTCTGTGACTTGAGCAATAAACATCAAAACCTCTCCGACTTCTTCTGGCTTTCGATCCACCAAACGCCTTTCTTGATTATTGATCTGGCTATCCAAAAAAACGAGGTAACTATAAAATCTTCGAGGTCTTTTACTTGGACTAAAACCATATCCAGGGTCTCCTCGTGAAATATCTAAAATATTATCTCGTCCTACGTGCTCTATCGCTAATTTTTGAAACCAAGGAAAAATCAGAAAAGGATTATCTTCATAAATATCAAAGTCCGTGCTTTCACCAGATTTGAGAGTAATCGTTTGAGCCATGGAAGAAGATTAAGTAGCTCCAGGTTACCACTTAACGCTATCTACTTATATATTTTTTTCTTTCCAGAGTGAGATCCCAAATCAAGAATATTGAGAACAGGAATATTTTCTTGATCATAATCCCAAATAATTCGAAGATCTCCAGAAACTCTACTAGCCCATTTTTCTCCATACAGTTGAGACTCAACCTTATGTGACTGAAGTGATGGGTAAGAAGGATCCTGAGCCAAGAACATCAAACACTTATCTATTTTCTTCTCCAAAGCACCATCTTTTTTCATATAATGAAGATAGTTCTGTTTAAAACGTTCAGAAAAAGAAACTGTATACATCAATTATTATTCTTTTAACCATGTAATAGCTTCTTCAACAGTGCCACTAAAACCCTTCCCTTCTTTTAATTCTTGAAGAGCCTTCCCCACGCCCTCTTCCTCCTCTGGAGTCATCCAATAGTGATCTGGTTGGATCTGTTTATAAGCCAAAGAAAGAGAAAATTTAATAATCTCAGCATCATTCAAAAGTGGATATTCTTGCTGCAACACATCCAAGACCTTTGTTAATTCAGGTGTTTTTGTTATGCGTACTTGTGACATACAAAGCAATAAAAGGTAATTAATACATCTTAATACCATTATAATGCACTAAATACTATTTATCAAGCCTTTTCAGACTCCTCTTACCTTCTGGACACACCTCTAACAACTCACACTCCCCACACCTTGGCTTTCTAGCAGGACATACTTGGCGCCCATGAAAAATAATCTGGAGATGCAGATCTGCCCAACGCTCAATGGGAAACAATTTCTTGAGATCAGCCGAAATCTTATCAGCCGTTTTTGCTTTGGTAAGCCCCAAACGGTGAGCCAAACGCTCAATATGCGTATCCACTGGAAAAGCAGGCGTCCCAAAAGCTTGTGCAACGACTACACCAGCAGTTTTATTTCCTACACCAGCCAACTTCACCAGTTCATCAAATTCCCGCGGCACCTCTCCATCATGATGCTCCAACAAATCAGCAGTCATTTTAATAATATTCTTGGCTTTCGAATTAAACAGTCCACAAGTCCGGATATAGCCCTTCAGTTTTTCTTCCCCCAAAGCCAGAATTTCGTGTGGACCTGATGCATCTGCAAATAAGTCCTTTGTAACAATATTCACTCGTTCATCTGTGCATTGAGCAGATAAAATAACCGCCACCAAAAGCTGATACACACTGTCAAAATGAAGAGGGGGCTCAGGCTCTGGATACAATCGATTCAGCTGTGCGTCGATAAACATCACCTTATCTTTCTTTTTCATTTCAAAATAACTACAAACTAATTTCCCCAAAAGACCCCGATAATCAATACTCGAAAGTAGACAAAGTAATACTGAGAAATAAAGCTCAGATAAACTGGATACAGAGCATAGTACCCTTCAAAGAAAATATTCAAAAACGTATCTGCCCCCATTCCCGCATACTTGAGAAAATTTGGAAGAATCAAATAACTCTCTACCATATGCTGATAATACCCTATTCCAGATCCTGCTTGATTGACCCACAAGAGCTGTGACATCCCTTGGTCAACAAACGAAAGCAATATCGGACCAACAACCCCTTCACCATTCGATCCTCGGTAGACTAATGACATACAAAAAACCAAGGTCACCGACAAAGCAATCATCGTCCGTCTCAAATCCTTTGGCGACAAGGACATCAAGGCCTGCTGATAACTCATTTTCTCGACATAGTATTCGTCTACCATCTCCACCGTGGTTGTTTGAATTTTCTCAACAACAGCCTCGACCTTTTTTTCCTTGAGCTTCCACATCTTATCCTTGAAGTAATGCAATAATTTCAGAGTCATATAATACACCCCCCCTTCTGCCTGATACCCTTCTTCATAACGAACTTTTACATCATCAGAATGCATACGACCACCTTGAAGTTTTTTATAAAACTGTAAAAAAGCCATACCAGCATCCTTATTGATTTGCTGCCATGTTTTTTTTTCCAGAGAAAACAACGCTTTGAAATACACAGAAAGTTTAAAAAGAAATGGAACGGTAATACTCGAAACCAAAAACATCACCGTAATAAAAAGAAAACAATACAGCAAAAAACCTCCTGGAAATCCAAAATCAAGGAACATCAAGAAATAATAAATTGTCGCAATAAGAAGAGTCTGAACAACTTTATTATACACCCATATCAGGGGCCAAACAGGCAATATAAACATCAAAACAATCAATCCCCAAGCAAAACGAAGAGATTTTCTAATAAACTCAAAAGCTCGCTCACCCCAAGTATTACCTTCTAAAATATTCCCCTGAGCCTGAGACTTCACCAAACCTTTCAAAACCGAAACATCATATTGTATATGCGCCAAAATATGACCCAAGACTTTCACATACAAAAACCTTTCCACATTCACAATCAAAATAGCAAACGCCAAAGGTAAATCTACCAACAATAAGGGATACTGAAAAAATGACACCCGACTAATCAAGCTGTCTTGAATAGCCTTCGTCAAATAAGAAATTATAAACAAGTTCTCCACATGAGTCACCTTTGTATCCTCAAAATCCATCCCTTCATGAGACATTTCCTCTTCTATCTTCTCTTCAATCTGTTCAAACTGATCGTCAGACATAAAAAACATTATCAATCACACTCACTATATCAGACTCTTCTAGAGCATCCCAACACTCCCCAAGTTCACCTAACCCATAAAGACGTTGATGTATCGCGTATACTACTTAAAGTGTATTGCCCAACAAAGACGCCATAAATGGACGTCTCTACAAGAAAAAACAGTTATTCCAAGACGAAAGAATATGATAGTTCTTGAATTTTGAAAATTATTTTTCCACCTTCCCATTAAAATACAAATCAACCTTTACCTGTGTTTGCAGTTTCATCGGCACTCCGTTCACTTCCAATTTCATTTCTACAAACTGCTTTTCCAATGTTTCATCCATCATTGCTATACGCAGTTCTTGTTTTGCTACAGCAATTTTCTCCTCAGCATCAAGCTTTTGTTCTCTAAGTTTCATATACGTATCATCCTTTTGAAATTCTCCTTCAATCCGATCTTTTTCATCATTAATTTGTTGAGTTAGTTCTTTTCGAGCCGCTTTGAGTTCTTCGAGAGGTTCAGAAGTGATTTTATAAGCTTTCAGAGCATTTTTCACATCCTTCATATTATCTTTTGCATCAAAAATCTTATGAACCAACGCCTTTGCCTTGAGCTGACCTTTTTCATCACCCGTCAAATCCTTCTTACTCGAAGAAATCGGATCTTTTTCAGTCACTTCTTCTTCCTGAACCACTTCTTGTTCTTCAACTGCTGTATCAGACATAGCAAATAATGATGAGATAAATTCAAGCTCAGCTTAGCAAGTCACCGAAAAGACTCAAGTATGTTTTCAAGTTCTCTATCAGATTCGATCACGCAAGACTACATATCAAAAAGGACCTGCTCAAGATTTTTAATCCATTCTAATGATTTCTTCACCACACTCAGGTCTTTGAAAATCTTTCCCTCCATCTCTCCGATTCGTATCACCTGATCAGGATTTCGTGTAAAACATCCTCCTTGCGGATCCAGCGCACTAATAACGATGAGCTCTTTCTCAGTTCCAGACTCCTTATTCTTAATGACCAATTTATAGACCACTTCATTCAATGCCTTTTCCAAACCAAATTTCTCAAAATCCTTCCGCTCAACCACTTCAAACGTACAACCAGACTTCACAAACGCCCCCTCCATCTCTTCTTGATTTTTTGGTGAGCGAAACCCTCCTCCTACGATTTTATTCACTCCCAACTGCCATCCAGGTTCTTTATCCACATTTCCAACTAGCTCTTGAGTAGAATAATCCCCTTCTTTGTATCTCATAGCTGAGATCTTGTTATCTTTTTTATTAAAAATATTCCCCTGAGTATCAACACGAGAATAAAATATTATTCGTTCTTCTGGAATATGATACACATACTCATTGACCGCACTCGTCACACCAAATTTTTCAAACTGATCTCTTTCCAGACGTTCAAATTTTTTTCCAGCACTTTTCAAGAGATCTTCAAACTCCGACCTATTCCTATCATATCGCCAACGAACATTGGTGCCTCCCTTTGCCTGAAGTGCTTTTTTCATCTCCGGTGCGACCAATTGCCCACTCCATTTTTGAATATTTTCTTCGACCAATTGTTTATCCGCACCATATCGTTCTCGAGAAGAATCCAATACCTGGCGTCTTACCGTAGAATTCATATCCACATCCACAGGAGGGCTCATTGCAGCTGAAAACACCTTTGATGGCATATTATCGATCAAAAGACGAGTATAGGTCGTATACTTTGGCAGTGAAATAATATCTGCTGGCAATACCACCTCACCAAACTGCTTGGAGAAATATTCTGCATCATCAAACCCCACTTGAAAGGTAATCAAGGTCCCCACATTCCCAAATACTGCATACATGACATCTTCTTCCATCTGCTGAACATACTGATTGGCCATCACCAAATTGAGCTTATATTTCCGAGCCTCAGAAAGAATAGTCGCAAAAGAATCTGTCGCAAAGTTTTGGAATTCATCCACATACAAATAGAAGTCCTTTCGTTTTTCGGCATCCATATCAGCGCGACTCATCGCATCCAGTTGAAATTTTGTAATCAACATCGCCCCTAAAAGTGACGAATTATCTTCTCCAATCTTCCCTTTCGAAAGATTCACAATAAAGATCTTCCCAGTATCCATCGCATGCCGAATATCAATAGAGCTCTTCACTTGACCCAGAATATTTCGGATTATAGGTGAAGACAAAAACTGTCCAACCTTATTTTGAATTGGAGAAATAGCTTCAGTTCGAAGTTTATCAGACATATTAGCAAATTCTTCGGTCCAAAAAGCTTTCACCACGGGGTCTTTTACATTATTCACAACTTTTTCACGATATATTGGATCCACCAGCATTCGTGGGATACCCAAAAGAGTTGCTCCATCAAATTCCGTCAGGGCCATAATACAATTCCTCAAAATATACTCCAACCGCGGCCCCCAACTCTCCGCATACATTTTTTTAAAGACCCCCACCAATCCCGAAGCAACCAATGACCGATGCTCGGGGTTTTTTACCTCCAACATATTAAAAGAAACCGGGTGTTCTATATCCGAAGGATCAAACACAATCACATCATTAATCCGTTCTTTCGGAACCATCGCAGTCACTTTATCCGCTAGTTCTCCATGTGGATCTATCACGGCTACTCCACGTCCTTTTTGAATATCATCAAAGAGCATATTCTCGAGCACGGTCGACTTCCCCATCCCTGTTTTCCCAATAATATACATATGTCGACGTCGATCAAGAGACTTGATCCCAAACAATTTCGAAGCACCTCGGAAATTCGTCTTCCCCAACACTGTCAAATCTTCAAAGTCTCGAGGCATTGGCAATTCTGCAGGTGGCTCCAAACGTTTCGATCGAACCCAAGCTACATTTGGAGTATCCAAGCTCCACATTGGCAGATGATACAAAGTAGCCAATTCATCCACACTCAGCACAACAGACTTTTCAGCAGATCGATCTCGAATCCGTTCAAATAATTCTCGCCCTCCCGAAAGATGTGAAAACCCAAGTGATGCTATTCCTAAGCCACTCACTTCAGGAAAAGAAAACTGATTAAAACTCGATGCCATCTCTTCAATTTTAATTTTTGCAGATGGAATATCACCCGAACGACTCATATACCCCAGACGAATCGAGGTCTGAAAACCAATCTTAGAAAGCTTTCTTTTTGGCACTTCCCATTTCGAAAAACCCACTTCCTGTTTTTCCACAACACTCCCAGTATCTTCCAGTGGATTCTTCAATCCCAGCACAGTCCATACAATTCTCATAAAAAAAGTAACAGGACGTTTGACCAGCCAGTGAGTCCAAAAAGAAGCAAAGGAATACCAATTCACAAACCCCAATACAGACCACCCCCATCGATTAAAGTACCCTTCTTTCAAGATACTAAAAGCTTGAGAACCATATTTTTGCCATTGTCTTCCTTCTGGAGTAATCACCATCTGAAACCAGGCCTGGTCTTCATCTGCATTCAATTTACTCATCGCCGAGGTCAATGCAGAGAGCGTATCAATCTGTGTCTTATCTTCCTTATCTACAAAAAAATCATAGGTCTTTAACGGCCACAAAAAACATTCCACCTGCTTCATTTCCGCCACACAAACCTTTCCATTCATCATCTTTTCAAATCGTGAGAATTCTTGAGCACCTTCATACAATGCTATGTCAAAATTTTTGGATTTTGGATTTTGAGCTTTAGATTTTTCATCATAAAGTGACGAAATTTCAATTGCGGAACGGATAAAATCCGGCACCTCAACAATCTCCACCTCCGGATATTGGGCATACAACTGCCCCTCAATCAATTTTTGGTATTTAAGTGGCGTATGAACATAAAAAAAGATTTGCCCATCGATATGAGCTACTTCAAAAGACAACTTCGCCTGTGATGCTCCATTAATAATCGTCTCAAAAAAACCTCGTTTAGTATAAATACCATGAAGCGTATTAAAAATCTGCTCCATAACAATAGGCCCTTTTGAAGGTGATTTTTCATCTCCCTTTGGTACTTGCAGTCGAAGAAGAACGTATTTCTGTCGTGCATACCAGGCTTTTCTCTGATGCGTCATCCACATCTCGAGAGCCCACCTGATCAGTTTCCAGAGCACAATCAGAGCAATAAATGCCCCAACTGCAGCCAACATGGTCTGCCAAAAAGTCATAAATAGATATTAGCTCCTACAAGCCTTTCATTCCTCAGGAGAACAAAAAACGGAGTACCCCGCAAAAGTGCGGAGTCCTGGTCTGTCTTCCAACCATTCCCAGCAAAACCCTTGGGCTTCACCTTCTGAAAATGAGAGAAAAACTCAGGTCTTCATACAATTATACCATATTTTAGCACATAATAATACAAATCAAAGAAGCAGATTCACATCAACAAGCAGATAAAACATCTAAGCAATACAAAAAAGCAGCTAAAAACTGCTATTTTGTATTCACACACAATGATCAAAAACGAAACACTCAGACGCAAAACATCATTTCTTCGAGAGAAAAAGCCTCATACATCCTAAAACATCATCTCTTCAAACATTTCTTCCAAATCCAAGTCCTTCGCCACAGCTTCGAAAGTGATTTTTCCCTTATAGGTATTCAGTCCTCGAGCAAATCCAGGGTCATCCTTCAATGAAGACAAATGAGATGTTTCATTCGCCAGTTTTCGGAGGTATGGCAGTGTAGCATTCGTAAGCGCCTGCGTGGACTGATGAGCCACCTGTCCTGGCATATTCGCCACACAACAGAAGATCTTCCCATCTACATCATAAATTGGCTCACTATGAGTTGTCGCTCGTGCACCTTCGATACAGCCTCCCTGGTCAATTGATACATCCACAACCACTGCTCCATCTTTCATGAGATGTATTTGTTCCATATTCACCACTCTCGGAGCTTTTTTCCCAGGAATAAGAACAGCACCAACCAAAACATCTGCATCAGCCAGAGCCTCATTTAAGACATTTTCAGTAGAAATTTTCAAATCCACATGACTCATCAGATAAGCACCTAAGTAAGCACTCATCTCTTTTTCCAACGAATCAAGAATACTCTGATTAATATCAAAGATCGTCACCCGACACCCCATTCCAGCTGCCGTCATAGCAGATTTTTTACCAACAATCCCTCCGCCTATCACCACCACATGACTCCGCTCAACTCCAGAAATCTCACCAAGTGTTTTTCCACGACCATGATATTTTTTTTGCAGATATTCAGCTGCATATTGAACTGCCAAAACACCAGCAATCTCACTCATTGGTGTGAGGAGTGGCAGATCACCTGCTTGGCCAGTCACTGTTTCATAAGCGATCCCAGTAATATTATTCTTCAAAAGAGATTCCGTCAGTGATTTAGGAACCCCAGAAAGATGAAGATAGGTATACAATGTTTTATTCGCAAGCAATTCCAACAAATGATACTCTGCAGGGACAGGTTCTTTCACCTTCACCAAAATATCTACTGCTTTGCAGATAGATTCTGGATCCAACATAATTTCAGCACCTGCATCAGTGTAGTCATGGTCATGAAAACCAGCTCCTTTTCCAGCATGTCTCTGAACCAATACTTTGTGTCCATCAGCGACTAGTTGTCGTACACCCTCAGGAGTCAATCCAACACGGTTTTCGTTATTTTTGATTTCTGTAATTGTCCCTATTGTAGTAGCAGGCATGTAAAAGAAGTAAGATAATAGTTACTTCATTCTACCCATATATCCAACTCGACCACAATAAATCTGACAAAAAGATGTTGTCAGGCTCACAACAAAAGAGGTTAAACACCCTACAAAGATTAAGAATCCAAGAGTTCATCTTCAATATACGTCATATAAGCATCTAAAATATCAATCAAATCAAAATCTATAATAGGATGCCAAGGCTGCAAACCTTGACCAAAGTGCTGAACTATAGGTCCTGACATCAAGTCCAAGTATCCACGGTACCACTCAGGTTCAAATTCAGAATCAAGGTTTTGAGCAGCTCGAACACCATCTCTTTGCAAAGCATCAGACTCACAAATTGTCGTCGAGAGCACAATAACTTTTGACAATTCTGCCAAATCATAAAACTGTTCGTCTGCTTTTCGAAGAACCTGTAGCACCTCTTCAAAATTTGGCTGAAGCTGTTCAGGAGCTAAAGAAGCAAAGACATCGATCAGTGTTGGCTTATATATTTTTTTTCTATTGAGTTCTTGCAAATACCTTTTTAAGACAACTGGGAGAGTGTAGCGCTTTATTTTTTTCTCCTGATAATCATTCAAAAAATCACGAGCTTCAGATACTTTACGGCGAATAGTATTGATACATGCGGCTTTGAAAAGCAGGTCTTGAGCACGCTGTGTATCAGCACTTGGCCGATATCCTTCTGGAGAAAAAACATCAAAATCAAATGGAGGAAGGGGTGGAGTTGATGGTGGCTGACCTTCATCTGGAGGCACAAATTCAGGTCCCGAAGGAGGAACTGGTGTATCAGATCCACCTCCACTTGGAGGCTCAGGAACATCACCATCGTCATTAGGAGGAGTGTCTGGAGCCGGAGGAATCGGGACAGGATCATCAGTTGGATCATCTGCAGGAGGATCAAAAAGCCACCGTCCTCCACCGCCTCCACCACCACCTGCAGCAAATCCAAAGACAACAGGGATAGCTCCATTATATTCGACAGCAACACTACCAAGACTTGGCGTAACCAAACCATTCCCATTCAAGGTTGCCTGCCATTGAAAATACCGGAAAGGCGTCAGACTAAAATTAATCACACTCAAAGCATCGGTCCCAGCTGTAGGAGCGAAGACTCCATCAGAACAATCCGCTACATTACAGGCTCTATAAGACATCAGTAACGAAGTACCAACAGGAGTCGTCTTCGTCCATTGGATATCTTGAAATTCTGTAGAGCTATGAGCATCGAAAACACTTGAAGTAACCGTAGCAGTCGTCCCAAGGCTCGATGGCCCATATAAAACAGAAGACAATCTATTAGCACCATCAAAACCACCAGCAAGCACAAGAGTATTATCAACAATTTCTGCAGCACAATCTGTTTGTTCATTTGGAAGATCTACAAAGCTGGTATCCCAAGAACCGAGTCCAGCATTTCCAGCAGGATCATAACTGTCTACCAAAGTTTCATTTCCAAGCTGAGAATTTGAAATAACCACAATTTCACTCCCTTGAACAACAGAGCAAGAAAATGAGTGATCATTTGGACTATCTGTCCCAGAAATCCAACTTCCTGCTCCAGCATTTCCAGCTGGATCAAAGATCAACACTTCTTTCAGATCAGGTACTCCAAAGGTACGACTCCCACCAAAGACATAAGCAAGTGCACCTACAGAATTAGCTGTATGACCATCTTTAGTGACAGGCATAGGAGTAAGTCCTGCAATCGTCCAGGTATCAGTAGGAATATGGTATCTCAAGGTTGTATCAGTACGAATAGCGTCATTCCCACCAAAGATATACCAATTGTCTCCGATCAAGGCAGACGCATAAAAGCTCCTATCAGCTCCTGAAGCAGTAAGGGTACTCCACTGACCTAATCCTGCATTAGCAGTTGGATCAAAAACATATACATCATCTTGTGAAGCACCACCAAGATCAGTACCACCGAAAACATAAAAAAGATCATTGTGAACCACTCCATCAATAAAAGCTCGAGGTGCAGGCATAGTTGGCCCTGTGGTCCAGCGAGCACCTGCTGCTGCTGCTGGATCGAAGATAAAAAGTGAATCTTGTTCGTCAGCAAGGTTATCTTCTCCTCCTGCAACATACATTTTCCCATTAATCACTCCTGAAGCTGGACCTCTTCTTCTCCCAGGCATAGGGTCTGCTCCAGCAGTAGTCCAAGCTCCGATCGTTCCTAATCCTAATCCAGATATTTGCACACTATCACCAGTCACTTCTCCACCAACGACCATCCCAGCATTGAAATCAGCATCCAGGGTTTGCGTCCACGTTGAATTACTCAAGTTCCCTACTCGATCACGAAGCTTGATGTAAACAGTCTTTTGACCATCATTTGAATTCCCTCCAAAAGCAGGATCCGTAATATCCCAATCATTGATAGTAATTGTATTCCCATTCGTATAAGGAAACGGGATCAAGACCTCAGGAGAAAAAGTAATATTATCATTTGAAACTCGATACGCTGCGATCCCTCCAGCAACTCCACCAGTGGCTGTCAGACCATGACCATTCACATCAAAAGCTTGGAGCTCCAAGTCTACCAATGGATCTGTCACATCAGTCGCTCCTCCCACGAGTTGAACCGTTCCCACCGGTGGTTGCGCATCTGGAAAGAAACTTAAAGTATCTGTACCAGGACTAAAGGTCGCAGCAGCCTCAGTACCAGCAGCCGTCCAAAATTTAATACGCCATCGGTAGGTCGTGTTATCTGGAACAAGCTCAGGAACAGTAAAGACTGGACTCAGTGTCCCTGGAGTACAAGCAGCCATAGCGGTCTCTCCACTATCATAGACAATACTGGCAAACCCAGCATCAGAGGCCACTTGAAGACGATAGTTTTCGAGATCAGCGCCTGCTGCAGGATCACAAGTCGCTTGAAAACCTGCAGGTTCCAAAAGGTCTGTTGGATTTTCAACTCCTCCAACAGTAAAACTCTCTGGCGTACCAACACTTTCGAAAAACTTAATCTGAAAACTATTCCCATCTGTACCACCAAAAGACGCCACATCATCAAAATCAACAATATACACACGGTTAGGTGCTGATCCAGTCACACCGTGAGTAATCGTCCCATTCGCATCAGGATCAAGATCATGCCAAACACCTGCGAAAAGATGATCATCGGTATCAGTAATACCCTGAGCATCCATTGAATCAGAGTTAAATGCCGTATCAGAACTATCTAAAACGCCGTTAGCACCAGCCCCATATACAAAACCATTATCACCAATAGCAATGGTGTTGTAAGTAGTCCCATACACCGTGATGTCGAAAGGCAAGACTATATCTGCTGATATTTCCTCATCTCCTATACCAGCACTGACAGCACCAGGGATGACATCTTTTGTAGGGACGACAGCAGTGTCCTCTATGACAGCATTACTTCCATCGAAAAAGAAATACCCTCTCGCTACCTGCGCTCCTCCAGCATTCGGTCCTGCATATTCCGAAACTGTAGGACCAAAAGAGTTAATATCATTTCCTCCTCCATTTATGTGATCAGCCACTCCGGTCACCATATCATTCCCAACGGCTTCATTAGAAAACACATGAATTTCTACTTTTCCATCTGGTGCTTGAGGCGTAGAAACCACAATGTCAGAGTACTCTCCATCTGCCACTGAGTTCTGGGCCTTCAATCGTATAGCATGTGGGACTCCATTCGTCAGCCCCGTAAGGACGATCTGAGAAACGGAAGCCACTCCATCATTGACCACTACAAAACCTTCCCCAGAATCCACCTCTACGATCACATCTGACACAGCAGGGGTAACCACAGGAAGAGAAAAATCTAGCGTGATTTGCCCATCATTTGGAGTTGCTACTACACTTGTAATCTGACCAGGTGTAGAGCTCGGCACACTCGCTTGCCGAAATACAAGCTGACCAGTAAATCCTCCCGCTCCAGATCCAAATCCAAAACCTTCTACATCATCGAAGAAGATGACAAACTCTGTAGGATCAGCATTATTCAGACCATAGCTAATCGTTCCATTCGAAGATGGATCAAGATCTGATTGGAAAATAGCCAAAAAGAAATCATCTCCAGAGCTTGCTCCTTCATTTTCTATTGGATTATTTCCACTACAACAACCCGACGAACTCGTATCAATAATATCATCAGGACCTCCCGTTACCACTGCTCCATTACTGAGTACTCTAAACTTCGTTTGTGTTTCTCCATAAACCAATACTGGAAATGGGAAATTTTGATCAGCAGAAATCTCATCATCACCCAGAGGCAACACAGTAGCTCCACCTGCAAGCATCTTGAGCACAGGGGCTCCTAAATCTGTCTCAACAGCAGCAATACTTCCTGCAGTAAAGTCATAACTCTTTGCAAAAGAATAATTCGTCGCTCCACTGTTAGCAAAACCAGGAGTAAAATCATTAGCTCCACCAATAATTGTATCAGTAATACCAGAGGCCACATTATCACCTCCATAATCAGTAGAAGTTACAATTAACTCCAAATCCACGACTCCAGCAGAAGGAGTCAGCTCCAGGACATTTGAATAGGGAGAGGTCGCAAAAGAACTCACCGCTTGAATACGCACGAAATAATTTTCTCCATTAGTCAGCCCTGTAATAGTGGTATCTGCAGGTGTAGGACTCACAACATCAGCAAAAGCAAAGGGAACTGTTAAAGCAGCATCTTCGTAAACCTCAAAGGTATAATCAGTAATTAATGCGCCTTCATCAGCTTTGTTTACTCCATCAAGAGGCTCCCATTCATTAATAGTTATTTCTGTATCTCCAGAAGCCCCTGTAATCACCGGCTCTAGTCTCCGCGAAATAGAAAAGAAAAATCCATCAGAAGCACCATTTCGAGCAGCTTGGAAAGGACTCTCTGTTCTATAATCATTTGAAGAAGTGCTTCCCGCTACATAAATTCTGTCAAAATCATCAATAATAGCTGATGTTGCACGATCAGCATCTGCACCCCCTTGGAAAGTCGAGTAGACCAAACCTGATAAGTCATCTGTAAGAAGGCTCACAAAAAGCTCAGTATCTGTGTCAGAAGGAAAATTGTCGTAGAAACTTGTTTTAGAAGGAAAGCTAATAGATCCAGTCGTCCCCACCACTGCATACTGTCGTTGTGAATCTACTACGACCGACTCAATAGCATCGTTATCAAAACCACCGATATATGTAGAAGCTTCATATGCTGTAAGGCCTGCATTTACCACCGTCACAAATCCATCATCATCTCCACGATTAAAATTTTGGAGAACACCAGCCGTAAGAGGGAAATCCAAAGATGCTGTATCACCAGCCAAGACTACCTTAGAAGCAGGAGCAAGAGCCAAAGCTTTCACTTCATCTGCGGCAGCTCCACCGATATAGGTAGAGAACTCTAAAGACTGACCATCTGCAGCCACTCTGGCAAAGAACCCATCTCCTCCTCCTTGAGAAGTCTGGATTTCTGATACAAGAGGAAAACTCACACTATCCGTACCCCCTACGATATGTATTCGCTGACTAGAGTCAACAACCATATCAGTGACCACTTCTCCACTTGCTCCAGCACTCCCACCAAGATAACTGGCATAAGCCAAACTGTTATCTGAAGCATTCACTTTCATAAAGAAAGCATCTGTACCAGCAGCACCAGCAAGAGCCGCCTGAAAAGGCGTAGAAGTCGGGAAGTCTGAAGACTCAACAATCCCAGCAACATAAATATTATTCAAAGAATCAATCGCAACCGTATCAGCTTGCTCAACATCCGTCCCTCCATAATAAGTCGAGAAAAGAAGGCTATCTCCAGCAGCAGCAATCTTACTAATAAACATATCCTGTGTCCCACTTCGTGCTCCTTGAAGTTCATTAATGACTGGAAAATCATTCGAAAGAGCAGTCCCTACTACAATAATATTTCCATCAGCATCCACCACAGCATCTCCAAAAACATCAGGAGAAGAGGTTCCAGAAACTGTAATACTCATCAAAACTGCACTCGCACTCGGGTTCATCTTGATGATCGTAAAAGAAGATCCAGCTCCTGTCACAGGCGTAGGATTCTGTCCAATATCTTGTTGGGAAGCCATATATAAAGCTCCAAAATCATCCACATGAAACACATCAACACTCTCACCTATACCAGCCCCTCCAAGGTAACTGGAGTAGTTTAAGAGAGGATCAATGATAAGAGGAAGGCCTGATTGGACCTTCTCTATTTGAAAACCAAATCGTCCTCCACCCCTCAATTCAAATTGTGCACGCTTTGCAGAAATATTTTCTCCATCTATCTGATAGACATAGGGAGCTTCTTCAATCAAAAATCCATCAGCATGACTCACAATAAGCCTTCCTTCATCGTCGAGAGCCAAAGAAACAGGTACAGATCCCCCCTCTTCATCTTGAAGAGAATACTCCAGCTCTATCTGTCGATAATCTGTCCGCGGATCAACTTCAAATTGGTACTTGAGAGCTCCCTTAGTACCCATATAGGTCAGATCAACTCCAGAATACAGGTCTTCATATCGAAGTGTTGTAAATTGGTCAATATTTGTCTTCCATTGATCAGGGTCATCGCCCATGAAATAATTCGATTTCCCAGGAAGTATATTCTCAGCAGTAGGACTCACTGAACGAGCTCCCACAAAAGATTGTCGGTATGTATCCCAAACCTGACGCTCTTCATCGTAGAGATCATAATGAACCTCATCATCATAAAAACTCAGATGATACTGAGAAGCAGAAGACATAAACCGAATAGCATCATCTACTTGGCCCATATTTATTTCAAATCCAAGTGGAAGACGAGCAAATCGCTTCAATGGATCTAATGGTATGTCCGCCTCAGCTTCTTCTAATACCTCAACTTCTTCATCCATCTGATCATCATCAGTCGGTTCAGGCATATCACCAGGAAGGTCAGCAGCACCAATTGGAAGAAAGATCGTTGGATCAATTGCAAGAGGGTACTCAAGACTCTTTGTATTATTCAGAACAATACGAAAAACACCCTCATCGTATTCGAGATCAATATCAAAATGTTTTTCACCATTCGCATCGATATAAAACGTTCGAGGAATCAAAAAGCTATACGAACTATCATAGCCTTTTGGAGTTATACTAAATACATCAGTTTCTGCATTTTTTTCAACATCATAGAGCTCAAACTGATCCAAGTTCCATTCATAGATCCAAGTATCATCTAGAGGAGATTCCAAAAGCACTACCCACTCTTTTTGTGCGGACCTCATCACTCCGTCTGGCCCCATCACCTCATCTAAAAAATGATATACCAAGAGTTGATTTGGATCATCTTCATCGAGGTATTGTATCAATCCATCAGAGACCTCAGCCTTATAGTTACCTGTTTTTGGAGACAAAGAAAGCGTTACACCAGCGGCTTCATAATGAATTTTTTCTAAGGCTTTATCCAATACAACTTTTGTATCAGCCTGAACGTCATCTTTATCAGCAACAGCAATAATTTTTTGCTGCTGAATATTTTCTTTATAAAGCTTCACTTCATCACTATTTAAATCCGCAAACTGCTGAGTTTCTGCACCATTACTTTCAGCATTTTCTTTCTTTTTAAGACCTTCATTGTGTTCAGGACTAATCCATTTTTGAGTATCCAGATCTTTCTCCTCCAAAATACGGTTCTCTACTTGAAGTTCAGATTGAGATACTTTCGATTGAATCAATTCTTTTTCAGTTTCCACAATGGAAACAGATTCAATATCTTGAACCATAAAGTCATCAATAATTTCGTCTGTAATTTCAGGAAAATGCTGTAACCATTCTGCAATCCCCTCCTCTGGCTTTTCACCACCTTCAAAAGACTCTACAGATGATTCATCAAGAAGAACAGACTGTTGTCTACGTGGTTTAGAAATCGTTTGAGTTTCAATGGCTTCATCATCAACTGATACTTCTAATACTTCTTCATATTCAGTATCAATATCACTCAACTCATCTTCGAGGTCTTCATCCTCATCTCCATCCAGCTGTTCAACCAAATCTTCACCTGCAATTATTTCTTCAAGATCAGATTCAAAAAAATTTTCATCATCAATATGTTCACTATCAGTCTGATTTGAAGATGGCAATACATCTTCTCCTATCTCTACAGTATCTTCATCAAGTAGTTCAGCATCTTCTAAATCCATATTTTCAACAGGATCATCTGTTTCATCTATTTCTGGTTCAAAAATTTCAAGATGTTCAACAGCATTATTTTCTTCTACAAGATCACTTTGTTCTTCTAATGGTGTCTCTTGTTCATCTGTAACTTCAGAAATATCTTCAAGAAGTGGCTCAACAGGGACAGGAGTCTCTTCTTGAGGAAGATCTGGTAAAGGTTCTTCTACAAGATCAAGAACAACTGGTTCTTCTACAACATCAAGAACAACTGGCTCTTCTGGTAAGACAACATCCACCACAGCAATGGGATCATCTACCAATTGTGCAGCAATAAAATCATTCGAATGAACCTTCAAATACAGCGCTGAAAAAAGAAATATACTGAAAACAAGGAGAAATCGAATACGAAGAATCCCTTTGAGATATTTTTTTGACATAGTTGATGTGTTTTATTTTTTTTTATTTCCCAATATTATAGCACAAATAACCAAAAAATAACAGGTCATGCACAAAAAAACTTCGTCAACCAAAGGGAAAATACGTACTTTTAGCGCTTTACTAGCCGATGCATAACCACTACAGCAATATCCACCATAGCCATGAGAACAAACAACAAGAAAGCAAGCATCCACAACACCTCACCGATAAAGATATAGCCAACAACAACACCAAAAAGGACTGACAGCAGAGACAAAGAGCTGACAAAGACAACTCCAGAAAAGAATGGGAAAGGAGGCTCAAAACCTAAAAATTCTGTCAGGTGAAACTCTGAAATACGTTCTCGAACTAAATGGGAGGTAATATAAGCAGAAAACAACAAAAAGAATGCCAACTGAATAACCAAAAACCCCAAAAAGAGCTGTTCCCACGAACGAAGCGAAGACAAAAAATGGAAAGCAATAGATCCCTGTTCAAAAACAAGGGGTGATGGAACAGCATACAATTGGCCAGAGTATTTTTGAGAAAGAATTTCTTCGACCACAGGGCGGTCTTGCAAATCATAAAGCTGAAGGCGAAAAAGTGCATTGATAGGTGCCGCTAAACGATTTTCCTTGTACAAATCCAAATACCCAGGAACAATCTCACGATCTAAATATTCCAATGTCCTTTCTTGTGACCAGTACTCCACAGACGACACCTGATCTAGTGCAATGAGACTCTGCTCAATTTCATTTTTCTGTAGGTCATCCATTCCTTTATCGACCTCTACAATAATCTCTATTTGAGCCGTCAACTGAGCAATTTGTTGCAAGTAGGATTGATATGCCCAAAAGACCTGCACAAAAATCACCACCAGGAGGGTCATCATAACAAACAAGAGTGCAATAGATTTCTTTTTTCTAGTCAAAACTGCACACCACGCCCGCCAATCTGATGAAAATGTATGAGCCATATAACAAGTATAGCAACTACTCTGCCAAATGTTGAGAAAGATTTCCAGCAGAAGCCAATAACAAAACAATCTCAGACTGCATCTGTAGTGCATTTCAAAACTGAGTATCATTCAAGAGCTCATAAATAGATGATTCATCTCAAATCATCATTCGCAACCAAGGAACTCTTGTATTTTTCCGGATGAAAGGCTTCAATTCGCTCAATTTGTATATCAGGAAAATCCTTGATCAAACGTTGACTAAACCCAATCTGGTCATACCCCAGACAGACTAGGGATGGCTGATGGTCTCGAACAACTTTCATATGATCTACAAGATCACCCAGAATAACGGTCGCATTTGGAAAGGATTCTTGAACAATTTTTTTGCGCAACAATTCATTGTTCCGCAACAACGGCTTTATCTTCTTCACAGTTTGGTCTCTCGCAATAACCACTACCAATTCCTCACCTCGCTTTTGAGCTTCAGAAATAAAGTACTGATGCCCCGGATGAAACACATCATAAGTCCCAAAGACCATCACCCGAGATGAAAGCATATCACTCATACAATAAAAAAAGGCTCTAATAAGCCCAGTGTAATACCATCCAATAATTTTACAAACAGGATCCCATCTTTTCTTCACATGAATCAGTATTTAAGCACTTACTACAGAATGTCGTTGTAAATACGCCTACACCGCCCCTTCTTGAAACATCTCTGCAATTTTCATACACTCTCTCGCCTTGATATTTTCTGGATCAACTTCAAGCGTCCGTGAAAACAAATCCAGAGCCCTCGTAAAATTTCGATCATTCAAGTGACAAATACCCAAATCACAAAGAACATAACTATCTACTGGAGCCAGAACCAACGCTCTTTCAAGTATGGCCAGTCCTTTCTTTCTAAATCCAGAACAAAAATGTCCCCATCCAAGACACCTGAGAACCTCAGGATGATTTGGCTGATAATCATTTGCCAGTTCCAAGTACTTAATCGCCTTCTCCCATTCATGAAGTGCACTGAAAACAAACCCATAGAGATAGTTTGCATTTGCACTGCGTTTATTCACTTTAAGAGCTTTTTCAAGAGCCTTCTTCGCCTTTGAGTACGCCTTCAGAGAAATATAGTTATCACCGATTTCTTCGTAAGCTTCGACAACCGAAAGATCCATCACCAGAATACTCTGACAAATTTCAATAGCTTCACGATGTTCATTACGCATCTTGAGTTCTTCCGCCTGCACCAAAAGGTGATAATACTGTTGATCCATTTTTATTTTTTTGAAATATTTTTATATTTTTTTTTATGCGAACGCTTCTCTTTAACTTCTTCAAAACATTCAGATAATTATAGCAGAAAGATGAGTCTTTTTCAAGACAGACAAATGGATTAAGACATACTCCAAAGTGCATCTTTTAAAAAAATATGGTGAAACACTAAAGCAAGAAAAACCCATATGAATAGAGCAAAGAGATAACTACTCAATAGAGTCAGAAAAATCTAAAAACCTATTTACCCACCATTCTCACATACACTTCATGCAAAAACATCCTCCACACCCCATACCCCATCATAGCCACAAAAGGCACGGTCAAAAAACTCCAGTTCATCCCGTAAAACTCCCATTCAAATAATCCATTAAAGATAAAATGAAGCAATGAGGCCAACAAAATTCCTTCAAAAATCAAACTCCCCGGATAATGACCTCTTTTTGATGGACGATTCGGAAGCAAATGAAACATCGTGACATGCAAAGGAAGCGATTCCCAAAGATTCAAAAAGAAATGATGCCAAGGCTTTTCTCGTTTCTTCTCTGGGAAGATTTCTTTTCGCAAGTAGGCACTGGCATAAAAAAAGCCAAAAAAAGCCACAAACAAACTGTGCGCCAGCATCGTATTCAGGGAACGAACCAAGTAAACCACTACAAAAGACATATCCACAGTAACAAAATCAATAAGGTACAAAATATTTTCCACAAACGCAAAGCCAAGCCCTATTGTAGATCCATATATCAATCCATCTACGATCTGAGTAAACCACTGTTCATGAATCTCAATCCCAACAATCAAGAGCAGACCTTTCACAACTTCTTCCAACAAGGCCAAACAAAAGATCGTCCACAAAGATCGCTCAAGAGTAAAGACACCTGGAAACATATATCCCAGCCCAAAGACCATCAAAGGCGCCAACATCCCCAACACAAAGCAGGTCGTCATTGCCTTCCAAGGCTCTCGTTCTTGATCTTGGATACGCCACAAAAAAAACCACCCCAGTGCAGGCAAGAGCGTGATCACAATCAACAAAATCCAGGTCATATTAGAGCGCTAAAAATCGAAAGACTTCATCTGTGATGAGAAAATACGACTCCAAATAAATCGCCAAAACGAGGAAAAATACGAGTGGTACCTGACGAACCTTCTTTTTTCCCAACCAAAGACTCAAAGGCAAAATAATCGCAACCCCTAAAATATTTGCCAAAGAAAAGACCAAAAGTCCTTCAGACCAACCATACATCAGTCCAACAACAGCCGATACATACACATCAGCTCCTCCAATTCCCTTCCCCTTCGTCAGCACATAAAACAAAAAAACCAATCCTCCTACGACAGCACAACCGAGTAAGGCGTCCATCATCTCAAGAGGAAACGAAAAAACGAGAGAATAAAAAAACACAAACGCCACCAAGACCCACAGTAAAACTTCGGGAATCAGTCGGTACGCCAAGTCATAAAAAGCGACCAAAAGCAGCATTACAGTGATGATCTGCCAAAACCAATACGACTCAACCATTCCAATGAGTTCATAATGATAAACAAATAACGCCATCATCAAGACCTCGAGAAGAAGTGAAAAAGCAAACACAAAAACATGCTTTCGCGGTACTCGGTGCAAAAAAGCCACCGATACGAGCGGCAAACGATACCACCAAGGAAACTCATCCACATCACCTCCCATCTTTGCTTTTTTAAACTTAAAAGTCCCCACGTTCTGTATCAACGGAGCATCCACAGTACTCCAAAAAATCCACTCAACCGAGAGGTATCCCATCAACAATCCTACAAGAGCAACGAAAAAAATCATACAGATGTAAAAAATTCTTCTTCAGTATAACGGAAGAGCTACGAATAGCGATACTAATCTATTTTGATATCCGTACCATGTAAAGACGTTCATTTATGACGTCATTGATGAAGATATCATCTAAAGACAGAAGACACGATAAATCAACGTCTCTACAATCTATGATGGAAAAATCTTCATTCCTAAAAAGCCTCTCTCATAATCTCTCAATCATTTGCAAATTGTACAAAATAAAGTATCGTACCATTGACAAAATCAATTAATAAGTGGGTAATGAAATACACCCTCATCTGCCTTCTCGCAACATTCAATATCTTCGTCTACAGCCTCATTGGGCTCAATTACGAAGCCTTTTCAAAAATTTCACACTACCCTACCAGTACTCCTGTTAGTAAAACTGAACTCGACACCACCATCAGTATGCTCCAAGACCAACTCATCAAGCAGCGCAAGCACAACAACTCTGAAGTTTCTTTAGCCGTTCAATCAGAACCAAAACAGATAGCGACAAAGCATCTCGAATCTCAACAAAAAAAACTAAAAACTCCAAACTCCGAACTCCATACTCCCAACTCATATCTCGTCGTCCCAAAAATAAACCTCATAACCCCACTCTTCGACACTCCAAATATGACTACCGAAGAAGCACTCGAAAAACTCGAAAAAGGCGTCATTAGCCTCAAAGAATTCATACCTCCATATCGCACTGGCACAAACCTCATCCTCGGGCATTCTTCTGATTATCTCTGGAACAACAACCCCTACTCTACTATCTTCACGCTCATTCCTCAGCTTGAGAAAGGTGATCTCATCAAAATCATCTCTGCCGACCAAACCCATATCTACACTATTCAAGAAACCGCCATTACGGACAATGCCCTCACAAACCTTCCGCAAGTCGACAGCAAGCATCAGCTCGTGCTCTCTACCTGCTGGCCTCTCGGATTCTTCAACCAACGTTTCAACGTGATAGCAACCCCTTCCCACCCTGAAAAAAAGGAATTAGGAGTTAGGTTGTAGAAAATGAGCTTTTTAAAAACAAATACATCATTGCATTTCTAAAGTCCTAAAACCTAACCTCCTCTCCTATGCCTCCCTACATGATCATTATCCTCATGGTCTCCAGCACTGCTTTCCTCTTGGTAGCGCTCTTCATCATCCGGAGAAAAAATAGAAACGAACAATACAAACAAATGGCAAACCAACCCGGATCTGGTATCAACCTCGACCCCGTCGAACCAAACATTAAAGTAGGATCTCTCTCACAAACTCCAGCCGTTCCTATTGTTCCCGTTGTTCCTCCAACACCAAAGGTCCCCACCACCTCCACAAAAGACCTCCTCGAACTCATCAAACGATTCAACTTTCTCTCTGGAGAAAACCTCATCAAGTTCGAAAGCTACCTCGAACAAAATGATCACCAAAAAATCGAACAACTCATTTCTGAACGCTTCAAAGCCCAAGGCAAAGAAAACTACGAAGCTAAAGCCAAAGAAATCACAAACAAGCTCCTCTCAACCCTTGAAACAACTTAGCTGAGTTATTGAAACTCAATTCCCCTTATAAGGGATTAATGGTCTTTATAAAAACTGCTCGATCAACCAAGAATGAGTGGAAAACAAATTATTCAAATAATGAAGCATAACCACCAACCAAATGGTTCGAGTTTTGACAGTAATATAAGCCATCACAGGGCCAAAGACCAATCCTGTATATAGTATTTGTACAGATAGATCTGATACACCCAGATAAAAAATATTCTTCAAATGCCATAAACCAAATAGTACAGAAGAAGCAAATATAGAAACCCAGATAGAATATTTTTTCATAAATACCCCCAAGATCACTCCACGAAATAGAATCTCTTCATAGATGGGAACAAACAAAATACTCATAGCAACTGGATAGCCAAAAAGCAGACCCGATTCTAAGAATCCCATATAACCCACCACCACCGTCATCACATACAACAAAACAAGCAGTACTATCTGGATCGGAATAGTCAAAAACCCTACATTCCGAAATGACAAATAATATTCATTCATAAAATTTTATACGACCAAAAACCTACCACTAATAAATTAAAGATCGCCCGCTAGCCCCAAATAACTCCCAGGCGTCAGTATCATCAACCGATCCTTTTCCTTCTCCGGCAACTCCAACTTTTGAATGAACTCTCGCAAATCATCACCCGTAATCCTCTTCCCTCGCGTCAGTTTTTTCAATTTCTCATAAGGCTTTGGAATTCCATACTTCCGCATCACCGTCTGCACTGGTTCAGCCAAGACTTCCCAATTCGAATCCAATTCAGCAGCCAATTTTTGTTTGTTCACATCTACTTTTTGAAGGCCTTTTATACAAGATCGAAAAGCCAACAAACAGTACCCAAAGGCTGTTCCAATAGATCGCTGAACAGTAGAATCAGACAAATCACGTTGCATTCGTGAGACCTGGAGCTTTTCTGACATACGAATCAAAAGAGCATTCGCCATATCAATATTTCCTTCGGAATTCTCAAAATTAATCGGGTTCACCTTATGTGGCATCGTACTCGAACCAATCTCTCCCGCAACAGTCAGTTGTTTGAAAATCCCACGAGAAATATACATCCACATGTCCCGATTCAGATCCATGAGCACAGAGTTCAGCCGTCGCATCGCATCGAACAATTCAGCATTCCAATCATGAGATTCTATCTGTGTTGTATACAAATTTGGTTCAAGCTTGAGGTGCTTTACAAAGCGCTTTGTAAACATTTTCCAGTTCACATTTGGGTATGCCACAAGGTGTGCATTCCAGTTCCCCGTTGCTCCACTAAATTTCCCCATAATCTGAACCTTCTTCACTTGCTCAAGCTGACGCTCTATCCGCCGAACAAAAACCTCTAACTCTTTTCCAACCGTCGTCGGCGTAGCGGTCTGACCATGCGTCAGCGAAAGCATCGGCAGTTTTTTCCACTTCTTTACCATCTTATTCAATTGAGAAAGAAGCTCCTTTACAGCAGGTACATACTCCTTTTTTACCGCATCCCTCACCATCAAGGCATAGGATAAATTATTAATATCCTCGGAGGTACAACAAAAATGGACGAACTCTAAAGCCGACTCCGGAAACCCACTCAATTTATCAAGCTCTCCTTTCAAATAATACTCAATCGCCTTCACATCATGATTCGTTGTCCGTTCGATTTCCTTCACTTCAGTCGCCTCCTTTAACCCAAAATCAACATAAATCTTGTGAAGACGCTCCTTTAGAGATTTTGAAAACGGCTTCACTTCCTTGATATCTTTCCAGTCACTCAAAAAAATCAAATATTCAATCTCAACCTTGAGGCGGTATTCCATCAAGGCAGCTTCAGAAAAAAACACTGGCAAATGACCCATCTGGGTCTGGTAACGACCATCCAACGGGGAGAGAGCAAAGAGTGCGTGTGACATATTCAAAAGATAAGAAGTACTTCTATTAAAACATCTCACAGAGGGTGTCAGCAAGGAATATCATTAAAACAGTATCAAGCACCTCTATTTGGCGCATCTCTTCTATCATCCCATCTTTCAAAGCCATCTCCTCTCAAGCCTCCAGATTCTCGATCAATGTTAATAATATCTCTGTTTTGTGATACATTTTGACCTTGCAAAAATGAACTTTTGAACTCAGGAGCAATATCTTTATTCCATATCTCCTGCTCAGCCAAACGTGAATGAATATATCTCCAATCTTTCCAACTGCCACCTCGATTAACACTTAGGTTTTCAAATCCATCACGTGTTCTTTTATTGTTTTCTCCATCACCAATACCTCCACCAGTTTGGATCAAATCCAAAGATGAATAGATATTATAAGCGTTCCCAACATCGTTTCTATTTTTAAGACTATATTCATCACGAACTGGTGCTCCCATCAAAACCAAATTATCAACTTTTCTATCAAGGCCTGTATTTATTGCGTCCATTACAACATTTCCACCATGACTATGAGCAACTATATTCAATGTTTCCCCAGGAGAAAATTCATAATCAGCAATTAGCTTATGTAGCTTTTCAGAAGCTTCAATTCGAGTATCATGACTATTACTATCGTTAAATGTATCAACACTCCAATCAAATACAATTGCATTTGTGTCACCCATTTGAGAAGTAACTGTTTGAACATAGTTGTCATCAAATTTATCAGGGCTAGAATCAGTACCATGAACAAAAACTGTCAATAAGCCATCAGGATCAACTGCATTTATTGGATGGTTTCTCACATAAGTATAAAAATTCATTTGCTGGGGATCTCTCAAAAACTTTTCAGGGACCTCTCTAGCTGCAGGATCAATCCCTATAAATCGTCCAATATCCGAGTTATAGTACCTCGCCTGTGCGTAATACAATCCTATCTCATCATCCCACTCATGCCCGGTAAACTTCAGCCGCTCATCAAAACCCTCATATTGTTCATCAACACGAACAGATCCAAATGGAAAATAATCTAATGACTGCGTGAAGCCCCCTTGCTCATTGGTCAATATATTCCCACCACCTAAATGGTCTGTATGAGAATAATAAATCTTCAACTGCCCTCCATCGTACTCGACCGTACCCACATGCATCGATCCCGCCATAACAGAAACCTTCGTGTGGCCAATGTCAGTGAGTTCAAAATCTGCAAACGGATAAACTGTTGTTTTAACAGCTCCAGAAGTCATTCCAGCTGGTATTACTTCTACCTGTTTTCGAATCCTCCGCCCACTATGATCATAAGCGTATGTAGAAACAATCGCAGATCCATCAGGCTTCAGTACCTCACTCCTCTCCATTCGATTATAATGATTCCAATCAAAAATCTTTACCGTTACCAAATTTCCTAGAGCAGTGATTTCTTCTCGCACCAAATTCCCATTGTCATCGTAAGTATACTGCTTCGTTTTTCCTGAAGTCGTATTATTGATCCCTGTCACGGCATGCGGGTTTATTTTCCCAGTCTGAGAATAACTATAATCACCCTGGTCAGATTTATTGAGAATATTTCCTACGGAATCATAATCATAAGTCCGCAAATAATCCCCATACCGATCTGCAGCATTCACTTCAGTTACCTGCTTCAACCGATACAAATCATCATATACAAAAGACTTGAGACCCTGTGAAGGCGTATCAGCTTGTTCATTTACTTGAGTAATATTACCAACAGAATCATATACGTAAGAGAGTTGCTGCATGACATCTCCTGCTGGAGCAACTATCGGGGTCCCATTTTGAATACTCACCAAAACATCTCTTGTTGATGTCATCCCCGACAAATCAGACTGTGAAAGCGTCATCATATAGTTTCCAATCTGCTCAGTAGTTGGACTCCATGAAATCTGCACCTGATCATTCACCCCCCCAAGCCCATTTAGCTGAGGTGTATGAGAAATACTCGGTACATTCGATCCGGTCGCTGTTACTGGCAAAGGTGGAACAAAAGAAATCTGAAGAGCAGAAACTGGTCCCTCATGATCTACTGAAAGCTGTAGACTCATATCTTGCACTGGCTGAGCTCCGACGAAAATATCTAGAGATGAAGAAACCAGAGTCACTCCGTCAACTTCATAAAGCTCAATATCAGGAGCACTACTCGAACTCACTACCATTTGTCCACCCGTCGATTGAGCAGCTCCTAAAGTGAAATTCACCACATCACTAACAGGAGTGATCACACCCGTTTCAAGCTGAAACCTCATTTGAAATGAATAATAACTCCCCACATCCGACAGATGTGACAAATCATAATGCAAAGAAGAAGTTGTATCCCCTACCTGTAAAGGAGGTACCAAAGGAATATAAGAACTATCCTGCCACATAAATCTTCCATCTTTATTCAAGATCACCTGATACCCCGTCGCAGCAGGAGGATTAACATCAGTGTTCCGGTACGTTGCCGTCATTGAAACATTTCCCGTCACTTCATTGATATTCCCTTGCGCATCACCAATAAAATTCAACACGGATTTCCCGCGTGATCCCACAGTTTTCACTCGCGGACTACTAGGAGCATCCGGCATATAAATCTGTCCAGTTTGTTGGTCAAAAATTGGATCATTGAATCCAAACCCTCCAACATCATTCATCAAATGTTCCAAAAGTGGATTCGTCGTCACCGTCCCTTGAGTATTTGAAGAACTATCTCCAAACAACGCTTCGATTTGATCAGAAGGCTGGATCAAGGTACCTTGAGAAACTGCTGGAGTAGACAGTTCTTGCTTCATCTGCATCTTCTTTTTCAATCGATTCCGTGCTGGAGAAGAAAATGCCAAAAGCCAATCGCCAGCTACCGCAACATCAAAAAAATGAGGTATTCTCAGCCAGTCCATATTCCAAACTGTCGTCACTTTCAAAGTAGATTTAGAAATCATTCGATACATTTGTGCTGCATCATAACCAATAGTTGACCGCACATTATTTCCATACATTACCTCAGAGATTTGCATCACCGGACTGTAATTCAAATCTGAAATAATCTCCTGAGAACCGGTCTTTACTTTCTCGAGCTGCCCAACCCCATCATATTCCGAAGAAATCGGCGTCCCATCTGGATACACCGTTGTTTTAGGCTGATCAAAACGTGTATAGGTATACGATTTTTCATAATCAACTCCAGCAATCGTATTGGTTTCAGAAATCAATCGCCCACGAACATCATATACACCAGTCCATTCATTATCAGGAGTAATAATTTTCGAAAGTTGACCGATATAACCCAATCCAGATCGAAGGTTATCGTATTCAAAATCATGAGCACTACCAGCCTGCCCATGTCTAAACTGTCGAGTCATTCGATTCAGATCATCATACTGGTTTTCAATTACCTCTCCTTTTGGATTAATCATCGTCAAGACGTTCCCATTATCATCATAACTATAAAGCATCACCCCAAAATCTGTATCTGCAGGGTTATGCAAGTCTTCCTGGCTCAGCATTCGTCCCAAACTGTCATACACAAAGTTTCTTACATTACCTTGGGAGTCTGTCAGCTGGGTCATCAGATCGCGAGAATCATACTGGTATTCAGTCACCAAATCCTGCCCAGCCTCTCGTTCTATCACCTTGATCAGTCTCCCAAAAGCATCATTTTCAGTCGTCTTTGAATTTCCTTTTGCATCCGTCATTGTTTGAACCCAATTATCATATACCGTACTCGTAGTTCCATTTGCATCAGTAGTACTCAAAGCACGCCCAAACACATCAAATACAGACGAGGTTGTGATATCAGAAGCATCTGCCAAACGAAACGCAGTACCAACAACAATCACTGGCAAAGTCACCTCCTTCACTCGTCCCAGTTCATCATAAATCGAATGAGTCACGACATAATTCCCAGCACCATCATGCTGAGTACGAGACTGCACAGTTCTCCCAAACCCATCTAGGTAAGAATACGTATCAGCCTGGCGAGAACCATCGAGAAACGTCGTTCCCTTGAGCCCATAGGGAAATGATGATTCCAAATATTCAGTAGCTGTCATTTGCTCAAGAGAACCCGTGTCAGGGTCTGTTATACGAGTTTCTAACACACGACCAATCCCATCCAAAACCAATTCTGTCTGCATTCCATTTGAATCAGTAGTTTGCAAAGGTTGCCCAAACATCAAATCATAAACAAACTGTGAAGTATGACCAAGAGCATTGCTCACACGTTCTGGGTAAATATCAGAAGCATCATATGAAATAGACATCATATTTCCCAAAGCATCAGTACTGGTTAATACTTTCCCAGCAGAATCATAAGTACGAGCCACTGAGATCTGCCGACTCTCATCGAGAAAAGAAACCAATTGTTCGGTAATATCACCTTTTTGAACCTGTCCAAAAGGGAGATCGTCATAAATCATCTCCATCTGTCCAGTAAGGACATCATTTTCATTAAAAGACTGAGTACGCTTTGGAAAAACAAATAGATACTGAGAAACGTTCTCCGCATACTCCATCACAATCTTTCTATTATCAGCAATCAAATCCGTAAAACTTCCATCAGCGTTTGCATTCACTTCCCCAAAAGACACTGATTCCAACATGCTCCCATTAGAGAGGTCATATACAGATCGCCCGGCAGTACTTTTTTTTGCACCACTTGTATCAAAAATTGTCGAAACCTGATCAGTTGAGTACACAAACCTCCGCTCATTCCCCAAATCAACCTGGGCCACTTTGGTAATATTTTCACTCCTCTTTCTCCCTTGAACATCATAAACCTCAGAACGATATGGTTTTCCAATCAAATACCAAGAATCATTTAGGTTTTCACCCAAGCTCACTCCATCATATCCCCCTCCTTGATGAAAATAGCTCACCGACTGTTGGCCCAAAGGATCCGTCACGACTACTTTCCCAAACCCAGCCTGAGTTCGCTCGAGAGAACTTTCGAAGTAATAACTCGAATAATAATACGCATATTCCGTCACATCATTCCGTCCAAAAAAATCCTGTCTCGAAAGCGATTTTAAAACGACTTGTGTGTAATGTGGGCGTTCATTAAAAAGTCCTGTTCCTGGGTCTCTATAGTTAATCGCTAAATCATAATCAAAATCCAATATCCCACCCGTAGGAATCACCACCGACTTTAGAAGATTTCGCCGATGGAATTGAGATCCCAAGAACCCATCTTCCTCATGAAAATACGACATTTCATAGACACGAGTAGGATTTTGACTTTGACCAAAAGATCTCACCGTAACGCGTTTCAAATCTGTCCGTGAAGCGTTCGGAAGAGAGAGGTAATCCAAACCATACGACAAACGTTTTTGACCAGACACCAACACTTCAATTTCATCCACCACATATCGATATCTCATAGAAAAACCAAGAGAGTAGTCCAAAAATTCATCACCACGATTCGCTTGTGAAGGCAGTCCATCAGCAAAGGGAAGGAATCGAACCTGAAAAGGCTGATCATCAATAACCGTTCCCGAACCAGCTCCATATGCCACACGCTTTGGATACAACACTCCATTATTCTTTAAATATTCATACTGCACTTCATTCCCATGCAAATCTCGAACACGAGAAACAAACCATCCTGCAATCAAATCACCAATATCATTCGTATGCTGAGAATCTGGACTATCTCCTAAAACATATTGATATCCATTCGTCATCTGAACAATCCAAGATTTCGAAGCGAGCAAATACCGAAACTTTGCAAAACTAGATTCACGGCGCAGTCCATACACCTCCTCCTGAGCATCAACAGAAATCATTCTCAATTCCCCCATAGCCCCAGGAATCTGAGAAAAATACACAGAATCACTATACATGCGGTCAACCCCCTCCTTATTTATGCGGCGGATTTGAGAAAATCCAACTCCCCATCCATGCCCAAAAGCACCATTTGCTCTCATAGCAGCAGTATCGTATCCCAAAGACAACTGAGGACTCGGACCAATCCCACGAGGAGCAAACAACGGTACTCCATAGCTCAGTGAACCAGAAAAAAGATTCGGCTGTACATCGCCCTGAGCAACAGAAATAGGGTCAGGAGTTTGTACTGATTGAGATGTCCCAGCATCCATAAAGAAGGCCGTCAGAGCAGAGTCATCTGCCAGAGCTTGCATCACTGCACCTTGAGAAGAGCTCAAGATGAGTATCGACAAAAGTACCGACATGAATCGCTTAAGAAAGCTCATATCAAAAAATTTCTAAAAACAGCGAGGGAGAAGATTACTTCCAATATTATAATGCTCCAATAATGGATATACTGGCTGCCTGTTTATACATGAAGCATATAATTCAAAACCCTTTCCAGTATTCAGCATAATAAATGGAAGATCTCCATTAATAACAGTAGATGGATGTGAGGGAGTCTGGATACCATATTCAGCTTGCCCAGTAAAAACTACATCCTGTAAGCCATCACCATTAAAATCCATAAAACGAGGAAGATGACGATCACCGATTTTGACTCCAGAAGTAGCCACAGACTGATCATAAACGATATCATATATTCCACGATCTATACCCATCTCATCAGCCACTATTCTGCCAGAAGTATTCGACCAATTAATCGATTCAAGCAAGAACATATTTGCAGGTGTCCATACAACTTCATACTTCGGCTCACCTCCCTGATAGTTTGTGTCTGCACAATCACCATAATATTCATAAAGATTAGCATTCGTATCAATGACATGCTGATAACATTTATATACCAATTCATATCCATTTGCTCTTTTTAAAATCACATACTGAATCATTCCCCCAGCATATGTAAAATAATCAGCACCATTCTGGACAAATACACTTGGAACATCAGAATAAACCCAGTCCAACAACCCATCTCCATTGATATCAATACTTACTGGCAAACTCTCATATGCTGTTCCAATACCAAGGTTTCCCCCAAAATCAACTCTAGACATTCTTTGTTGATACATCTCAAAAGGCATATCCCACCCCCCTACAAGCCCTCTATGTTTTTTTGACCGAGGCGTCCAAGCACGTGGGTTTGCAAGAGTACTATTCAATTGCTGCGCATTCACGACATTAACCATGCTAGAGTCACCAAAAAGACCTGAAAAAGCCATCATCCATTGATTTGTCACCTGCGAAAATCGATACCACGACGCATCTGAAACCTGTCGAAACATTCCAACGGAAAGAAATAATGACAGAGCAACAATCACCGAAACACATCGGCGAAATAAAAACAAAGGCTTCATAAAATAGTGATTACGACTGAGTTGGCACTATAATACCAATTCTTTAAAAAATCAAGAATTATTAATAAACCATCACACTAAAATGACAATGACGATCGACAAAACACCTTCTCTACATCAGCATTCAAGACATGTGTCTAACTACCAATAACCTTCACACTAACGACATCTTTCATCCCCTCCCATACTTTCACAACATTTTCCATAGTTTTCATATCTGACAATTGCAGATCAAAAATCAAAATATAAATTTGTCCCTCTTGTTCATGCTCAAATCCCAAAAGACCCACACCTTCTTTTTGAAGAACCTGAGTTAGAGCAGATAATAAATGAGATCGCTTCACTTGAACCACAGCTTTTGCACGCTTTGGGCTAGCTTTATGTCCATTCCACCAGGACTCAAGAAGGCGTGAGGTATCAAGTGAAGACAATACTTTGCAACTTTTTCGGTGAACTGATATAAATCCACCTCGCGTGACATATCCAATAATTTTATGGGCAGAACTGGGACTACAACATGCTGCAATTTTTGTCTTCAGAGTATTGTCACCAGCAATAAAAATCTTGCTTTTACTCCTTGACAACTTTCCAAACTGAACCAATTGCTTCTGAAAATATGCATCTCGAGGAAAAATTCTTTTGATTAAAACCTCAGAATCGATCTCTCCTTGAGCCAAAGAAACCAGCACAGCTTTCCGTTCTTCCTGAGTAAATTTCCGCCCATCATACTCTGCCATAAGACTCAAGCGATCGTCTAATGGTGATTTTTTCATTCTTTTTAATTGCTTATTCATCATTTCAATTCCTCGATTCAAGAGCTGAACCTTGCCTTGTTCAAAGAGAAAACCTTGAATAGTTTTCTTTGCCTTTTCTGTCTGAACAACTGAAAGCCAGTAAAGATTTGGTACAACCTCAAGTTTTTTGAGAATAAAAACCTTATCTCCAGTTTTCAATTCATAATCTAAAGGTACAACCTTTCCATTTATCTTCGCCTTAAAACAATGATTACCAAGTGAAGAAGAAATATAATACGCAAAGTCAAGAGGTGTAGCTCCCTTTGGGAGCTCAATAACCTGACCATTCATTGTCATAACAAAAATCGAATCCGCAAACAACTCCATCGTTGAAGAATCATCACTGGTTCTCATATTTTCCTGGAGCTCAACCAAGTTTTTCATCCACTGAAGCTTTTGCTGGTACCCGGAGCGATTCATAAAGTGATGAGCAGAATCTTGCTTTTTAATTCCCTCCTCTTCGTACCACCAATGCGCAGCAATACCAAATTCAGCTTCACGATGCATCTCCTCAGTTCGAATTTGAACCTCCACAGGCCTATCAAAATCAGTAATCATTCCCAACACGGTCGTATGCAGACTCCGATATCCATTTGCTTTCGGCATTGCAATATAGTCTTTAAACCTTCCCGAAAGAGCAATCCATTCATTATTGATATGCCCCAACACAGAATAACAATCCATCTGATCCTTCACAATGATTCGCAAGGCTAAGAGGTCATAAATATCCTCCAGAGAGCCGCCTCCTTTTCGTTTCAATTTACTATAAGTACTGTACAAACCTTTTACCCGACCAGACACTTCAGCAACCACTCCCTTGGTCAGCAAGTATTTTTTTATAATCGTCACAAGAGAATTGACCGTCTTTTCATGAAGCTCTACTCTTCGATCAAAAGCAGTTTGCATAGCCTTAAAATCCTCTTCAGAAAGAAATGAAAAGCAGCGATCTTCGAGCGGACGCTTAATAGTATAAATCCCTAATCTCCCTGCTAAGGGCACATATACCTCAAGAGTCTCACGAGCAATTTTCTTTCTGAGAGGCGCATCATACACATTCAAATCATACAATGACGAATACCTTAGTGCCAAAATAATCAAAACCACTCGCAAATCTTTCGCCATCGCCAAAAACATTTTTCGAACAGATTCCGGAGATTTCTTGTGCGAGATCAAGCCCAGCTCAATAAATGGATGCAAATCTGTCATTCCTTTCAAAATAACCTTCACATCAGAACTCATCTCAACAGATTTCCTCAAGTCATCAGCCATATGATACATCACATAACTCACCAAAGTCGCCACATCTGCACGCAGTTCTAAAAGAAGCTTTAGACCTGTTTGCATCTGCAAGTCAAAGTAAGTTCGATGAATACTCTCCAAATATAATTGGCAAGCCTGTTCAAAAATCGAAAGATCCAAGTCCGTGTAGTCCCGAACATGATTCATGACCGATTGTGGGCTTTTAAGATCCATAAAGAATTATTGAGACGAAGCAGATACCGACTGAAGAAACCATTTTTTCATATCCAAGTACCACTTCGCAGATTGGGGTAATAGAAACCAAAACACATTGCCAAAACCAATCATCAAGGAAAATACCACCTTTTTCAAAGGAGATGGAACAAAACCTGTACCTGGATACTTTTTTTCAGCCATCACAGCACTTTCCCCTACCTGTGCCATATAATCTTGTAAATCTTTCTCACAATACTCATCCCAATGATAAGCCAAAGCAAAAGAAGAATAATAAACCTTCCTCCCTTTACGGCAAAATTCTAATCCCATCATAATATCTTCCCAACCATATACCTTCATCTCTTCATCGAAACGAAGAGAATCCAAATGAGCTCGCTGGAGAGAAATATTCCCCATATAAAAATGCCAAAAATCCATCTGATCACCATCACGATAAGAAGAAAAATCCAACATATGTCCACCATTTTCCAACCATTTCATATACTCAGAAATCTCTTGTTTTGGATACCAAGTCATGTGTCCCACCAAAGCACCTTCTTTTTGTTCATGAAAGTTTAAATGAGCCTCCAGCCATTTTTCCGTCACAACAATGTCATCCTGGATAAATATCAAAACGTCTCCCGTAGCCTTTTCAATCAATCGATTACGGATAATAGCTCTCCCACTATTCGGAATAGAAAAAAACTCCAACTGAGTTGGGTACTGAAGTTTCAATTCTTTTAAGAACTCTACCGTCCCGTCTTCACTCCCATCTACTCCCACAATCACATTACCTTGAGAAATGCCGACTTGCTTCGAAACAGCCTCAAGCACTACTTTCAACTTGTTTTTTCTATTATATGTCGGAATAAGAATCGAAAACCTCATATTTCTTTTTACAGCATTGAATATCATAAACTATAAACATTCAACAATGAACGATAAAAAAAGATCCGTCACTCCACAATTTCTACCTACAAAACACATACTACAAGAGACTACCTAGAACTATTTACAGATCACATTTTTAATGAAAGAATAAAATACCTTTAATCTCAGTACTATGTTTAAAAAATTCGGAGCTCTACTTATTACTCTCGGGCTCTTACTCCCACATCTCGTCCAACCCACCTTTGCCGAATCAAAAATCACTATATCTTCTGCAACCTCCCAAGAACTGGTCGACTTTCTCTCTGAGTACAATCTGACCGGGTGTTTTACAAAAAGTCCTGAAAAAACAAACCTTCGAATCACAGCACTTGAAATGGCCTGCATTTCTATGAGAAGTATCGGAAATCGAAAAATGACCTCATTTACAGCCTTCCGAAAACTCCTCAATGAAGGGTTTTATGGAAACCAAGTCAAAAAAAATGACAACCTCAACACCGTAGAAATGATGCGTACTGGAATGCTAAGCTACGGAATCACTATTCCAGCATTTATCCCCGATTCTCAATGGAAATATACGGATATCGACACAGACACGACAGTCCACAAAGCCGTAGAAATTGGTGTTTTCAAAACTCAAACTGAAACCCGAACAGGAATTCGTCTCAACAAAAAAGTCAGCAGAAGCGAGGCGCTCGGATTTCTTTTCAAACTCTCTCTTATCGAGGCAGCTGACGACTCACTTTTTTCGATTCCTCAAGAAGAAAACCAATCATTTTTCCTTAATATCAGCAATGGAAGCAAGCTCGATGTCCTCGAAGCCACTATCAACAACATCTACAACAAAAGCTATTACCGAAATGATTTCAGTGAAACAGATGCAATTCATAATGCTATCAAAACAGTCGTCGACAGCCTAGACGATCCCTATAGTGAATTTTACACACCAGCAGAAAACCTTCAGTTTTTCCAAGGACTCAAGGGAGATGTTGAAGGAATCGGAGCGTATATAGAAAAAAAAGACGAGAACATTCTCATTATTTCTCCTATCAAAGGAAGCCCTGCAGAAAAAGCAGGACTACGTGCTGGTGATATCGTCACACACGTCAATGGAGAATCGCTGGATGGTCTTACTCTCCAAGAAGCCGTATCAAAAATAAAAGGACCATCAGGAACAAGCGTCAATCTAACAATCAAAAGATCACGCGAAAGCCTCGAAATACAAGTCACACGAGGGAGAGTCAATATTCCATCTCTCACATTTGAAGAACAAAATGGCTACTATATTATTAGCCTCCTACAATTCAATCTCAATGCAGCAACTGAGCTCCGTCCCATACTGGAAAAAGCAGCAAGAGAACGTCCTGCTGGTGTCATCATCGACGTCAGAAACAACCCTGGAGGGTTCCTCCATGTCGTGATTGAAATGCTGGATTATTTTCTCAACAAAGGAGATTCAACGGTACAAATCCAAACACTCACAGATACAACTGTTTCAGAGGCTATGACTGACCCCATCATCTCTGATATTCCATTAGCTGTTATCATTAATAAAGGATCTG
Source organism: Candidatus Altimarinota bacterium (assembly GCA_029233985.1). Taxonomy (GTDB): domain Bacteria; phylum Patescibacteriota; class Gracilibacteria; order JAUYGZ01; family JAUYGZ01; genus JARGOK01. The sequence goes on along the minus strand of JARGOK010000001.1, from coordinate 981,249 downwards.
CTTCTGCATCTGAGATCCTAGCAGGGACTCTTCAAGACTATGATAAAGCCATCATCGTAGGAGAAACCAGCTTTGGAAAAGGATCTGTACAAGAAGTCATCAGCTACACAGACGGATCAGCTCTCAAAATCACTACTGCTCATTGGCTCACTGGAAAAGGAAACAGTATCAATAAAACAGGGATAATCCCTGATATTGTTATCACTGACAACCCGGGAAGTCCTGCAGACGAAGCACTCGAAGCAACAATAAATAAACTCAAGAACGGAAGCCGCTCCAGCCTCCGAAGATAAAAAAGAAAACAATAACAATAAAAAAGGTGAGGACTATTCTCCTCACCTTTTTTTGATCTTCAATTATCTCACATCCAAATAACAAATTCTTAAACAGTATCAATCTTAGCAACTCTTCTTGCATGACGTTCTTCTAAAGCTTCATTCATCCCCAGCCATTTATCAGCAGCTTCTTTCATCTCTTCGACGGAGACAAATCGAGCTCCAATAGAAAGAATATTTGCACCATTATGAGACCGCGAAAGCTCCAGAATGTCCAAATCATGATGGTAATACGTCGTTGCACGGACTCCTTTAACACGATTAGCAGTCATGGCCTCACCTTGTCCTGATCCACCAAAAACAAAAGCCCGTCTATTTTCCGGATCTTCAGCAACAGCACGAGCCGCAGGCATAATAAAATCTGGATAATCACAAGATTCAGTAGAATCCGTTCCCATATCTTCTACATCCATTCCTTTTTCAACCAAATAGTGCCGTAGGGCATTTTTATGATCTACACCAGCATGATCCGTCGCAAGAAAAATTTTCATAAAAAAGACAGTTAACAAATAAAAGACACTTTAGAAAAGCATTATTTCTAATCATCCCAACAATCCTAACAGTCTAAAGCATCTTAATAAAGACCACTCACGCTCTCACCCGCCTGTATTCTCTGAATAATAGCAGCTATAAGTGGTGCTAACCTCAACACTGTCACATTCTGTGGTGCAGGATCTGGAAGAGGAATCGAATCAGTCACAATAATTTCCTTAAACCCAGCGGCATCGAGGCGCTCTACAGCAGGTCCCGAAAGAACTGCATGCGTAACGGCCAAACATACTTCATCTTTTGCTCCAGCTTTGATAAGAGCATCCTTAGCATTACAAACTGACCCAGCCGTATCGACCATATCGTCATAAATAATACAAGTCTTGCCTGATACATCTCCCACCACATGAGTCACTTCAGACTCATTATGAGCACCACGTTGTTTGTTCAATATTGCTAATGGTAATCCAAACATATCAGCAAATCGCTTAGCTGCCTTCGCTCCTCCAGCATCTGGAGAAACGATAACCGTATCATTCAAGTCTTTATCTTTGAGATAATCAAAAAATAGCTTACATGGATTAATGTTATCTACAGGAATATCAAAGAATCCTTGAATTTGATCAGAATGAAGCATAATCGTCATCAAATGATCAACACCAGATGTCACGAGCAGATCTGCCATCAATTTTGCAGAAATAGTCTCACGAGGCTCTGCAACACGATCTTGGCGTGCATATCCATAAAATGGGAAAACAATATGAACTTTTGTTGCAAAAGACCTTTTCATAGCATCTGCCATCAAAAAAAGCTCCATGTAGTCTTCATTCACGTTTTTTGTCGCCGTTTGAACAATAAAAACATCCTTCCCTCTCACACTTTCTTCTAATCTTACATAGATCTCATTTGAAGCAAATCTCTTCAGGTTTGCACTGGTCAGTTCAATACCCAATTCTTTACAAATAGACTCAGCCAACTCTCGATGAGAACTCCCTGAGAAAATCTTATATGACGACATAAACGACAGAATAAAGAGATTATTACCTTTATTATACCCTAAAAGAGCCCCTTTTGAAACAATGAGAAGAAGAATGCACTACTATTCTTTCAGCTTCAAGCATAAAGCGATACCTCACTATAGAGGCACAAAGTACAATATCACGAACCATAAAATTCTTATTCAGAATAAAATCAAATCTAATAAGTTGGCTTACAGAAGGGAATAAAAAGGTGTTCAACAAAAACATGATTGTTATCTCAGTAAAAAAATGCTATTATGAAGAATGATCAGAGAGAAAACTGATGAATTATATTATTACATTGAAAAAATGAACAAACTAACAGACTGGTTTAAGAAACCAGAATCACAAAACGGTGCTTCAAAAAAAGAAGCAACAACCAAAACACCAGCGAGCAGCCCTCAACAAAAAAAAACGCATCACAAAACACCTCAACATCACCATAAAAAAAGAACTCATCAAAAAAGTCACACAGGTGGATCAAGAAAGGCACAACATCAATCCCAAAAAACACATCGATTCAAAGGAAACAAGCTCTTGAAGATCATGCCAATGGCTGGACTCGATGAAGTAGGGAAAAACATGAATGCCATTGAGTTTGGTGATGAGATCGTCACAATTGATTGCGGACTTCAGTTTCCTGAACCAGGAATGCTAGGGATTGACTACGTCATACCAGACACAACCTACCTCGAACAAAACAAGAAAAAAGTAAAAGCAATGCTTATCACCCATGGTCATCTCGATCATATTGGTGCTCTAAAGCATATTTTACCAAAACTCGGGTTCCCTCCTGTGTATGGATCTGCTCTCACTATCGGAATGATCCAAAAACAGCTCGACGAATTCAAGCTCACCAAAAGATGTGATCTAAGAGTTGTTGAAAACGGAAAACCTTTTAAAATTGGATCTTATGAAGTTGAGTACTTCCTGCAAAACCACTCAATCCCTGATTCAAATGGAATTGTCTTACGAACTCCAGTGGGAAACATCGTCCACACAGGAGATTGGAAATTTGATTTCACACCTGCTTCTGGAGAATGTGCTGATTTCCAACATTTAGCAAAGATTGGCTCTGAAGGAGTATTAGCTCTCATGGGAGAATCAACCAATGCCCCTATTCCTGGATATACAATGTCTGAAAAGAAAGTCGCAGAAGTTCTCGAAAACATTATTGAAAAAGCAAAAGGCCGAGTGATTATTGCCTCATTTTCTTCTCTAATGGGAAGAATCAACCAAATATTACATATTGCCCATAAAAATGACCGAAAAGTCTTCGTGAGCGGAAGAAGTATGATGAACAATATCGAAATTGGAACCAAAACAGGGTTTATCAAACCACCTAGCGGAACCCTACGGGAAATTCGACAAATGGGAAAACACCCCAGCCACAAAACCATCATACTCTGCACCGGATCTCAAGGAGAAGGTCTCGCGGCGCTCAGCCGGGTAGCTATTGGAGAACATCGTGATATAAAACTCACTCCGAGTGACACCATTGTGCTTTCTTCAAATGCCATCATTGGAAATGAAAAGTCGGTAGTAAGCATGATCAATAAACTCCTCAGACATGGAGTAAAGGTCATCACCAACAAACACATGGATGTACATACCTCTGGACATGCAAAACAAGAGGAAATCAAACTCATGCTCAAGCTCATGACACCAAAGTACCTGATTCCAGTCCATGGAGAATATCTCCTGCGACATGCTCATAAAAACCTCGCACTAGAAATAGGGATGGAAGACAAAAAAGTCATCATGGCGGAAAATGGAGACATCATTGAAACAGATGGTCACACCATGCGCAAAAGTAAAAGCAAAATCCCAGCGAATAATATCTTTATCGACGGACACCGTGAAGGCGAGGGTCATCTCTCAAAAGTGATGCTCGATCGTCAAATCATGTCTGAAAATGGAGTGGCAATAATTGCATTCAGAGTCAATCAAGACACAGGCAAACTCATTGCAAATCCAGCAATTGATTCACGAGGGCTGATCTATCTAAAAGATTCTCCTGAGATCTACAGTAAATGTGTTGAAGCAGCAAAAAAAGCCTACGAAAAAGGACATGCTCGAAAAGCATCTTCAGATGAAATCAAACTCGACATAAAACGTTCTGTCGGAAAGGTCATTATGAACATGGTAAAAAGAAACCCCATCATCATGCCATTCATCGTAAAGGTCTAAAAACAAGCTAAAGAAAATCTCTAAGTGTTGAAAACCTTACTTCTTGTGGGCTAATGATGGAAAAAAGAGCCCAAGGTTTCCCATTATCTTCTAAAAATCGTGTGCTGATATCGACTGGGATGGATTTTCCATCTCGGTTTAGCATATCCATTTTCATATAATGAATAGGCTGTCCTTCAGTGACGACTTTTTGAAAAAGGTGCAGAATATCACCCATTTCATGAGAGTGAAAAAATGAAAACTCCCAAAAATTTTTACCAACCATCTCTTCTTTTGACCACCCAAAAAGTTCTTGGTAACGAACATTAACATCCAATACCTTTCCCTCCATATCCAAAACAATCATTTGCATATGAGCACCTTCAAACAAACTTCGAAATTTTTGTTCGGATTGAGCAAGTATTATTGCAGACTCTTTCTCATGTGAAACATCCTCAACTATTGCCTGCACTCCAATAATATTACCAATAGAATTACTGAAGGGCACAACTTTCAAACTCATGTAAATCGTTTTTCCCCACCGACTGACATAAGGCACTTCACCAGTCACTATTGCATTTTCTCGAATCGAACGATGAATAATCTCTGATACTCCTGCCTCAACCAATGCGGGATAAGTGAAGAGGTTGATTTTCTTTGTCTCATCCTCGGACGGCGAACCAACAATCTCCAAAAGCTTTTTATTGGCATCCAAAATATTTCCCTCCAAATCACAAGTAACGATACCTACAGGAGCATTATCTAATAGTAGTTTATATCGATTTTCACGATCCTCTAGAGACTCTTGCACCTTCTGTTTTTCATCGCGAGCACGATCCAAAAGCTCCTTGATACTCTTCATTTGATCATTAAGATTTTGCAACTGACCTTCAAGCTGGTCTTCTGTATTTTCCTTCTCTTCATAAAAAAAAGACATCGGTTTTCCAGTAATTCCTGCCACTTGAGCCAATACATCAGGACTAATACGTCGTTTCCCCTGTTCCAAATAAGCAATAGCTGCTCCACTCTTGCCTAACTTCTCGCCTAGTTGCTTTTGTGTAAGGCTCATGTTTTGTCGAGCTGAACGAATCTTAGCCCCTATCAGGGTATTCAATGTCATATTGAGAATTTAGAAATTTAACAAAATCTTAACAAGAAAGCACTGAATACCAATAAAGCAAAACGGATAAAAAATGCAATTGTGCAAAACCATCAAGATAAGCTAATCAAGAAAAAGAAGAAGGAATGCTATAATATAAAGAAATATAAATAAAAACACATGAAAAACTTTCTCAAAAAAAGCCTTTCCAGTTCTCTCAGCATGCTCATCATCGGTGCTTCACTCGCACCATTAATGAATAGCACAAAAGCAAACAATAGTTACAAACGAACTTTTGTCACCACAGCCTACTACTCTCCTCTGCCCAATCAATCATTCTATGTCACTGGTAGCTATCGGGGAGACATCATCCTCAATGGAAACGGAACAAATGGAGCAAGTGGGAGAGAAGTTTTCGAAGGTATGCTTGCAGCCCCAAAAACCTACAAATTTGGATCTCAAGTCAGCTGTGGAGATGTCTTGTCAGGAACTATAGAAGACCGTGGAGGAGCCATAGTCCCCGCTGGTCAACAGTACAGCAAGTTTGGGATACACGCTCATGACAGACTCGATATTTGGTCTGGACAAGGAGAAAAAGGTCTCATTTCAGCATTGAAGTGGGGAAAAAGAACCCTTACTTGTACCGTGTATCCAGATGGAGCCAATCTTGCTCAATTCGTAAACCTCCCTCAAGCAGACTTTAGCGTCGTTGCAAAAAAATATGTTCGTCCAGCTAAGAATAATGTTGCCGCAGATCCAAGCAATGGTGGTATTCCAACACTCTACAAGAACCGCCTCACAACTCTTGGATTCGACAGCAATGATAAAGACCATCTAATCGCGTTCCAACTCGCCCACAAGATTATTGATTCAAGAGAAAGTAAATTCGCCGGACAATTTGGTCCAAACACTAGGAACAAGCTCAATGAGATCTTTTACTCCGTAGCAAATTCAACAGCAAGAGAAGGGCTTGGAGAAAAAGATATCGACCCAGACGTCAGAAAACTGCAACAAGCCCTGAAAGACCTCGGGTATCTTACCGCAAATCCAACAGCAATCTTCGGACCACAAACCAAGGCAGCTCTCGTAAAGTTCCAATTGGACAATAATTTGATCGAAACAGCAGAACATCCTGCGGCAGGATATCTTGGACCAGGAACTCATAATAAACTGAAAGAACTCGCACTCAAAAACTTCTTCATAAAAAATGAGCAAAAAAATGAGATCACCGAATGGAAACGCATCAGAAAACTCGATATCGTCAAAAAAGAGTCAGTAGAAGCCGCTAACGAACTTGCCAAACACTCTCCTAAGGTCGTCACCGAAACCCCTGACGAAATACAAGCCATGATCAAAGATTTTGGAAACGAGTGGATCCAGGAGCACACTCCATTCGATACTCCAGAAGAACCCGAATTCAAACTTGCAACAGCGGAAACAAAGAATGACAACAAACAAATCCAACTCATAAAAGCCAAACTCGAGCCCCTCTTCACTCCATTTAAAAAACACCTCAAACTCGGAAGCGTCAGCGATGACATCAAAAACATCCAACACTTTCTCACCAAAACAGGGCACTACGATGGTGAAATCTATAGTAATTATTTTGGCCCAAAAACAGAATCAGCCGTCATAGCTTTCCAATTAGAACACAACATCATTGAAAGCAAAGAATCCGCTGGCGCCGGGATCATCGGACCAAAGACAGTCTCTACTTTCAATATGGTGCACATTGCCGATTCATACACCCTCCAAAACCACCAAATCAGCAATAGCATCAGAAAACCTGCCATTCATCCTAATGATCTAAAGGAAGCAATCCCGCTCCAACAAGCAAAAGCTGGGAAATCTGCATAGCCCGATTCCAATCTACAAATGCCATCCGAATCCACGAATACTCCAATGTTAGTAGGTTCAAGTAATATTAGAATCAGGATGAAATTTCAAACCATCCTCTTCCCACCTCTCGAAACATCACTCTCGGCAATTCCAAGCGCGTCTGATTGTCTCCAATATAAACATAAACCACATCATCAAAACGTTCAAAAAGCTCTCTTGAGACCTGATATGGGTCAATCCAAAAAGCCTTCCATTCATCTTCTGTCCAAAGATCATATTCAAAGAGACCTGGTGCTATCACACGTTGCTCAGGACAATATCCACGCAGCCATGGCCCATATCGCCCATCTGTTGCCATTACATATTGCCCTTCATCGAGATCCTCGCAAAACTGACGAATACCATCAAACTCACGAGTAGAAACAAGAGGTCTATAGTCCAAAACATGAGAAATAAATGGAGCACTAAAAAGAATGACACCAACAACGAAAACTCCACGAGACCATTTTTTTGAAGACAACTGAAAAAGGTCAGCAAGTACTCCCCCTGCAAAAAGAATCATTATTATATCCAGTTGGATCAACAAACGCTGGTAAAAAAACAATCTCAAAACCACCCACAACAACAATACGACTGCATAACTCACAAAAACCGTCACTCCTTCTTTTTGAATTTGTCGCACAACACCGACAAGACCAAGAACCAAAACAGGAAGAGCAAAGGACCCATATTCTTTCAGATCAAAAAAGACCCCTGTCTTGAGAGAAAACTCCAATTGATCAAAAGCCACAAACCCATCTGAGAAGACTTGCCATGCCTGCTCCCAAAAAACCTGATCAAGAAAAAAAAGTGGAACCAATGCCAAAATTCCTCCTCCTGCAATCTTCATCATAAATGGCCGAAGAGGATCATTTTTTTTACACAAAACTGCTGAAAGAATAGCTGCAGCACTCACAAAAACCACATCCAAAGGTTGCAAGAGAACCAAAAAGCTCAATGGGATAACGCACCAATATGATCTTTTTGAGAGGAGAAGCAAGCTATACAGCGCCAATGCTAAAGCGAAAACTTGTTTGTACAAAACCATTTCAAACATCTCCCATTGCACCAAGGAAATACTCAAGAGAAACATCACAAATAATGCCGCATTCCTCCCCCATTTTTCTCGAGCAACAAAGGTCGCCACAAAAGCTAGCACCAAAAACATCCCTATATACAATTCCTGCATGAGAAACGATATATCTCTACCAAAAAGCAAAAACACATCGGTAATCAATGGAAGCCCCAAGAATAGTTGAGAAAAATACTCTGGAAGAGCTCTTAAAGACTCTAAAAATTCATAGCGATAAAGACCTGTATCAAACCCTAAAGGTGCACTCGTCAATGAAAATGGAAAAGTATGTGAAGCAACAAAAAGCATCGCACAGACTAAAAAACCTCCCCAATACCAAAGTAATGGGATATCCCATTTCTCCATTTTCCAATATTCAAAGGAATACCACACTAATCCTCCCAAACTTGCTCCTAAAAAAGCTATCGTTGATTCAAACAGAAAACTAAACACAAGAAACAACCCCAGTGCCAGAACAAAAGCTTGATACTTCTTCACTCCCTTCAAAATGGTATTCATCTTACCCATGTGAATTTCCCTGACTTAATAAAAAAACACCGATCATAACACAAAGCAAACCAAGCCACTGCCACCATGCAAGACGCTCTCCTAAATACAGGACTGAAAACATCACCACAATAACAAACCCCAAACTTGTCATAATTGGGTACGCCACACTCAGATTCATCTGCGAAAGAACCTTCGTGTACACCACTAAAGTCAGTCCAAAACAAGCAATGCCCAAAAACCACAGTCCATTTTGAAAGATCACCCAGGGGTTTATCAAGACTTCTTTCAAAGACTCAGAAAACTGTTCTGAAGACAGCTTCATAAAAATATTTCCCACCGCATTACTCACCACAGCTAATCCCAACAATATATAACTCTCCATACAAAATTTTTTTAATGACAAATTGTTTACAAGTAACCACAGCCCCTAAGGTCCTCAAAGTCCACAAGATCCCCTCTTTCTCCTCAATTTTGATCCTTCTCTTTCAACTTATAAACACCCACCTCTTCAATTTCAAACACTTCCTCAAACTCTTCAGCATACTCCTGCAACCACAACACTTCATGTGGCTTCACACTTTCCAGTCCCGTAGCAATAGAATACCCCACCACCAAATAATCTACCCCAGCATTCATTAAGTTTTGTCTCCAGGCAACATAATCAGGCCCATCACGAAGTGAAATACCCTTGGAATGATACCCAAAATAATCACATTTTTCACATGAATTAATATTAATATACCGTACCTTTCGGCTCAAATGAGGACCATAAAGCGGATAATACAAAGGGTTCATCGTATTCGCAATGACTGCATCTTCAGGAGCATGATTATCCAACCATTCATACGCCTTCATCAAGGGAAATCCATATTTATGCTGCCAAGACTCGTACCTCATATCTTCACGTACTCTTTGTGTCATGGTCAAAAAACCAAAAGATGAAAGAAACAAGAGTATCACCACGCCAAATCGCAGCACTGATTGCCTTCTCCACAACTCTACAAATAAGAAAGAGAGTCCGATCACCCCAATCATTCCCAAAAAGAGTGGACCTTGTTGATAGACAAATTGCGGCTCAAAAAAGAGCTGAAACCCAATGCGTTGAGTAAAGACCACTTGCAAAAACTGCCACCACAAAAGTCCCAAAAGCCCCATAATAAAAAACTTTCTCAACACTCCAGATTTACACACCGTATAGATCACCATGATCATCGCAAGAATAAGCCACGGCATCGCATATCTCACATTATGCTCCATCATACTGGCGGTATAGGGAGCGATAAAATACAAGTACCAATAAGCCGGCAAGAAAAAGAGCATCAAGGTGTAAATCCTTCCCTCACCTCTTTTAAAACGACTGAAAAACAACTTGTAGATGAGTTCCACAACCAAAATGACATACGCCCCAGCCACCAAATACATATGCCACCCCGTCTCTTTGATCATCGCTTTCACCCACGAACTCCATTCCCCACTTTCGGTAATTCGATGCCACAAAGACAGCTCTTGGATACGATCCGTAAGCCCTGCGTATCCTTGAAAGAGCGTCCATTCTCCAATAGTCACTGAAGCTGGGAAAATAGGATTCCCAGTGATCACCAAGTTTCTCCAGTACCACATACTCCCAATCCACCCGAGAAAAAACAAGGTCCACATCCACCACCATTTCGTTTGCTTATGCCAAGACTTGTAGAGCATCAAAAAAACAACAAGCAATGGGATAATATACAAAATCGATAAATATTTGGTCCCCAAGAGCAGTGCAAAATCTGCCAGGAGCGGAATGAGCAACAATCCATCATTTCTCTTAAAACTCCGCAGCATCAGGTACCAACCTGTCACCACTCCAAAAGCCATCAGCAAATCAACTTGCCCGGTACCAACTTGTCGTAAAAAGATCGGCATCACCATCACGAGCGCCCCTGCCAACCACGCCAAAAAATCATCAACTCCCGTTTCCTTCAAGATCTTATACATCACCACCAACATCACTCCTACCACTCCAAAATTGAGAAGATTTGCCAGCAAATCAGTCCCAAAAGGCAATACAAACCAGGTTACAAGCAGTTCATGATGTCCTGGATAATAGCCCAATGGACCACCCCAAACCGCATAAAAAATCTCCCACAAGCTCCCCGTCTGAATCCACTCTACTACCATTGGCATATGATACGCCAAGGTGTCATACTCCCAAGGATACTGTACAAAGGCATTAAACAACTCCACCACCCCAAAAAGAATCAAAAACCCAAAGACTGCAAAAATCCATTCCTGTCCCTTCAAAACATCCTGTCGCTTGACCAAATTTCGCAAACAACGCCACGCTTCAAATCCACCCAAAGTAAATGGCCCCTTCTTCACAAACGGGACTCTCACTCCGCCTAATAAAAACAAGCCTCCTACTCCAAGAACTACCACAGGCACATTCAAAAACCCAAAAAACCCCACTACCCCCAATACCAATAAAATCTCCGTACACACCAAAAGAAACATCAAAATCATCCAATCAAACACATCTCGCATTTCATCCGCAAAATACCTCCAAATCACCGTATTCACCGTCGAAAAAACCAACCCATTCAGGCCTACAAACACCAAAAAATTCTGACACAGCTCAAGCATAATACAAATCAAGATCTTATCTCTATCTTACCCCAAAGAAAACCAGCCTAATACTCGTTAGAAGTGCAGAAAACAGGAAAACATTAGCTTGTAGCTAACTCAATAATGCTGGCTCCATGACTCCGTACTGGAGCCGTAAGGCTTTTGGGCTTTAGTGCGGAGTCATGGAGCCAGTCCATCGCCTAGCACCTAATACCTAAATCCTACCCTCCTAGAATCTTCCTCACCACTTTCAGGGCCCCTTGATCCCATGCTACTTTGTGAGTCGTCCCGACCTTTCCCTGATAATCCTCGTACTCATTCTCGTACCAATGATAAGTATTCACCAAAGTCTCAGCATTCGAATACTGAGGCTTCCATCCTAAAGATTGCTGGATACGTTCTGTTGAAACAAAAGAATCCTTGTCTGCTGTGTCATACACCCACTGATACAGTGGCGAAAGCCGCATTTTTTCCAGCACTTTCAGAACCATTTTCACTGGCATAGCAGGAGTCGGAAGAACACGAGACCCACTACCAGCCACTTCGCACAATTCCCCCATGTCTTCAGAAACCGTCATAAATTCCTGAGCTCCTACATTAAAATCATCATTCGCTAGCTTCTCATCTGCCTCTGCCGAGAGCAAAATAGCCTCCACCAAATCTTTCACTTCGAGAAGCTGGTAGCGGTTGTTCCCTGATCCAATAATCGGAATACGAGCTCCTTTTTGAACCCAATCAAACAAAATCTGAAAAACACCGAGCCGACCGGTCCCAATAAAAGTCTTTGGTCGAATAGAGGTAATAACACTCCCTTCATCTCGAAAGTCTTGAACCAGCTGCTCTGCCTGAACCTTACTATGCCCATACGCACCAACTCCAACCTTCTCATCATCTTCATTGATAGGATGTCTTTCTGGAACACCGTACACAGCCGTAGAAGAAATATGCACTACTCGTGATCTCCCCTGTTCTTGAACTCTTTTGAACACATTATTTGTTCCATCCACATTGGTAGAAAAGATCTCTTTAGAGCTCGCTAATGGCAAAGCAGCTGCAGCATGAATCACTCGATCCACTCCTTCAAGAGCCTTGCGAACTGCCATTTCATCTCGTACATCTCCCAAGATTGCGTCCACACTCCCAATCAACCCTGGTTCTTCCAGAGGAGCAATATCTAAAGCCTTCACCTTCGCACCACGAGCTAAGAGTTCTTCCGCCAAATGACACCCCAAAAACCCACTCCCTCCAGTAATCAAATACGTCTTTCCCGACAAATTCATACAATCAATATTAATTTCTACCAAAGCTTTTCAATTCTACCTCGTCTCCATTCTCAGCAAAAGCTAAACCCTAGGTCAATATCTCTTACATTCCCAAGCCCACCATCACCAGCATAAACCATAATGCCCCCGCAAAAATCAACTTCCAATCCGTCAGGTAATCTTTTGAAGATTCTCCGAAAGAAGAGCTTTTTAGCAGGTAAAGGTACTGAAAAAAACTATACAAAATAATAGGTATTGTCAGAATAAAATACGGATTATCAGGTCGTTTATCAAAGGTATAAAAAATATACGAAGTAATCGCAATCGGAACAATAATGGCACTAATCTGATCAATGAGCTCAATGGTATACAGGTTCAAGACTTCACGAGTTTTCTTCACCTTCCTCTTCAAATTCTTTAATTCTTGCCGACGTTTACTCAATGCCAAAAACAAGGTGAATAAAAACACCAAGACAATCATCCAATCCGTCACCACCACACCAGCTGCCATCCCTCCTCCAAGAACTCGAAAGACAAAGCCCAGGGCAATCAGCAAAATATCCAAGAAAATAACCCTTTTCAAAAAAATTGAATAGGCCATTGTCATAGCAATATACCCCAAAACAACGATGAAAAATTCAATGGAAATAGAATACGATAATGCAAAACCCGACAGCAATAAAACCACCCACATCCCTATAGCTTCTTCCTCGCTCACTTGTTTCGCAGCAATAGGCCTCTTCTTTTTTACCGGATGCTTTCGGTCACTTTCTGCATCCACCAAATCATTGAGGACATACACCGAACTCGATATGAGAATAAAGGACAATACCGCCAATATACTGTTCCAAAAAACCTCTGGATTCCAAAAAACTCTTCCAAAAATCATTGGGATCAAAACAAAGATATTTTTTAGCCATTGGTGTGGCCGGAGAAGTTTGAAGTATGGAGACATAAAGGAAAACTATAAAGTCATCCCAAGTATATCTGAACTCATTAAAAATAATCCCAAACCGAATTGCTCTGTTTGAGATTTATAGGAAGACACTTTTCTAGGTCAAATCTAAAAAATCAAGCTACAACTACAGCTCAACAAACCGATCACACAAATCCTCCACTGCATCTCTAGAATGTGAAACAAACAACAAGGTTTTTCCATTCTTTCTCAATTTTTCAAAATACTGAAAACACTTTTTCTGAAATCCCTCATCTCCAACAGCTAAAATTTCATCCATCAAATACACATCAGCATCTACCTGAATCACTACGGCAAATGCCAAACGAGCCTTCATCCCACTAGAAAACACTTTCAATGGAGCATCTAAAAAAGTTTCCAATTCCGCAAATTGGATTATTTCCATCATATGAGATTTTAGATAACTTTCTGAGAGCCCCAAAAGCAAGCCATACATCAGGATATTCTCTCGAGCTGACAATTCAGGATGAAATCCCACACCCAACTCAAGCACTGCCACCAACTTCCCATTGATCTCCACCTCTCCTTCATCCGGCTCATACACTCCCGCCAAAATTTTCATAAGGGTCGATTTCCCTGATCCATTCGGTCCCATAATCCCCACAAATTCTCCAGGAAGCACATCCAAGCTAAAGCGATCTAAAACTTGAATATCTTCATACGACTTTCGTTCCCAGAAGGAAAACAAACTCCCTTTCAACGACCTCCTATGCAAGTGAGGAACCCGAAACGACTTCGATATACAACGAACAACAATCATAAGAGTTCAGCTATTTTACGTTGAAATTTTTGAAACACCCCCCAAGCAAACACAAACCCCAGCACCAACACCAGGCCATACAACACATGATGATCCAAACGAGAAAACTCTCCCGTAAAAAGAACAGTCCGCGCATGCTCGATCAAAAACGTCATCGGGTTGACATACAACCACATTCTAAGGTCAGTTGGCAGCATTTCCAAAGGATAGATGATTGGAGCCGCATAAAACCCTCCAAGAAGAAGTACATCCCAAATTTGATTCAGGTCTCGATACCTCAAAAACAAAGGCGCCGTCAAAAAAGAAAACCCTAATACCAACAACAAGAGCGCTGCAATATACAACAAAAAAACCACTACTTGCCAAATACTGACACTGAGACCAGAAAAGAAAAACGCTCCAAAGAAAATCAGCAGAGTAATAGCAAAGGTCATCACCGATTGCAGCCAAGCCGACACCACAACAATCCATCGGGGAAAAGAAATCTTCGTCAGTATATGCCCTTTCGACATCAAAGAATGAAGTCCTACCATCGTTCCTTCAGCAAAAAAAGTCCACAGAAGGATCGCCAACAAGAGCTTCAATGCATAATTTTCAACCGTCATCCCAAACAAGTGAACAAATACTGTATGGAGAATCCCAAAAATAAACAACGGCTTCAAAAGCGCCCACAAAAAACCCAACACCGACCCCTGATATCTCAGCTTAAAATCTGTCTTCGCCAACAGCCATATCAACTGCCCAGTATGTCGCTTTGAGCTCATCTTTTATCATAAAATCGGTTATAGTTTAGAAGAAAAGAGTAAACAATGAAACAAATTAGCACCGTCATTGCAAGCACAACGTCGCAATCGCATGGTGGCTTCACGTCTCCGATTGGAGCCCACAACCCTCGGGTTTTAGTAGGAGACATGGAACCAGAGCACCTTTATTTCGCCTTTTACATTTCACATTTTACGTTGCCATCATCTCCTCACATAGCGATAATAATCCTCAACTGGAACGGTCTCGAAGACACCCAGCAATGTGTCGACTCTGTTTTAAAAAACAGCTACCCCAACTACTCCATAATGATTATTGACAATGCGTCTGACAACAACGAAGCTCAAAAAATCAAAGACTACATAAACTCAAAAAAAATCACCAACACCTTTCCTACTGTTATCCATGTCACCGAAAACAATTCCAATCTCGGCTTCGCTGGTGGAAACAACGTAGGCATCAAAAAAGCTCTATCAGACGGAGCTGACTGGATTTTCCTGCTCAACAACGACACCACCGTAGACCCCAACTTCCTCACGAACATTATTTCAACGCAAGACTTCACCTTTCCCAAAGACTCCAATATCCCCAACCCTGGTATCGTCTCCACCATGATGATCAATTATTACGATCACAACAAACTCGACAATATCGGTCACGACCTCCTCACCACAGGAGACACTATCCCTCGTGCTCGCAATCAACAACCAGAAAAATACTCCATACTCAAAACTCAAAACTCCCAATTCCAAACTACTTTCGGAGCCTGTGCCGGTGCCGCCCTTTATTCCGCACCAATGCTCACCCAAATCGGTCTCCTCGACGACGATTTTTTTCTGAATTACGAAGACAGCGACCTCAGCCTGAGAGCCATCACCAGTGGATGGAAAACCGTTTTTTGCCCGACATCAAAGGTCTACCACAAGATTAACGCCTCTATCGGAAAAATAAAAGACACGAGCTATCGTATCCGATCCCAACGGAATCAACTCTGGGCCTATCTACACAATACCCCTTGGCCTGTCATCATTCTCAATCTCCCATGGATCCTTTTTCGAGACATCAGTGTAATCCTGATCAGCCTCATCACACTCCGCTGGACCATCACAAAGATCTTCATCCTTTCTCGCTACGAAACTCTAAAAAGCGCTCCAACCATATGGAAGAAACGCCGAAAAGTCATGAAACATCAAAAAATCTCATGGTGGAATTACTGGAAAAACCAAAAGTCCTTTTTCACCACCTATTGGGAGTATTTTAAAGAGATTGTATTGGAAAGAAAATCATCAGTCATGGAGTAATCCGATACTAATATTCGAATGGGTAAGTTATTCGTAAGTAACACAGTACTCCTCTCCCAACTCCATCACCTCCCCACTCACCGTCAATCCGAGTGCTCCAGGGTTCTCCTTTGTAGTTCGCCATACAAGTCCAGCATCCAGTGATTTTTCATAACATGCTCGTGATCGTCCATCAGGGAGACCTTGTTCAGAAGTTTTTTCAACCTTTGTAATATCCCGTATATTTTTAAATTTCACTTCATAGACTGGGAGCTTATTCGTCCAGACATTCCAGATCACCTGAGCAATCTCAGCGTAATTAATCGAATCTACCGCTCTGAAAAAGCCATCTTCATGACCTGTCATCAGCTCAAGGCGCTTCGCTTCTCCTACAATAGGGTTAAACCACACATCAAGTGGAATATCTGGAAAAGGTGGAGGAGTAATTTGAGACAAACTGTCTTCATCCACATCATTCAATCGAAGAATCAAAGCCCCCATTTCAGCTCGTGAAAGCGGACTTTGCTGAGTTTTACGACGCGAGCGACAAAACCCATCACTCAAACACTCTTTCAAAGAATCACCAAAACCAACTAAATATCCAATAGGCTTCATAAACTCCTTATAAAGAGCCATGTCGCCGGCTTTCTTCGAAGTATCAAAGCTAGAAGCAATATCAACCAAAGCCAAAATCGGCCGGAACCAATATGCTCTACGATCATCACTGCGAAGCCACTTGAGTTCTCGAATATGGGTAAAGAGTCCGTCAAAATCATTATGTACCAGAGCACGCGAAGCATTATACGAGATATTCACAATGATTGGATCCTTTTCTGGGTTCGCTCCCTCTCCAGCTCCTGAAATTTGTGTCGGAAACCCGCTACTAAAGCCTCCACCACCACCACCTCCACCTCCGCCACTTCGAGAAGGGACAGGACCAATCGGAGCAACTATTGCTTCACCAATTTCAATATTCAAATCAGCTGAAGACGTCCCGCCATTATCATCAGTAGCAACAAACTGGATCACAAAGGTATCCCCTACAGAAACCCGTCCATTTGGATTCCATGAAATCAAACCACGCCGTGGATTAAGAGGAGCATTATTCATGGTAAAAACGGGTCGATCAATATCTGAACCAACAACAATACTTGTATTAGAAAACTGAAGATTAACACGATCAGCAAGATCAGCATCAGTTCCAACAACATTCACTTTAAGGATTTGATTAGCTGGAAGTGTAAAAGACTGGGTAATATTTATATCTCCTTCACTTTCAAAGCTGATCACTGGCGCACTATTCCCATTTTGACCAGGAACAACAACGCCACCACCAGTAAATGGAGGAAGAACAGTGATTTTCACAACCGTTTCAAATTCTTTCGCTCCAGAAACCGCTTTAAGAGTTATTTCATAAGGAGTAGCATTTACTTCAGATAAACCTGGAGACCACACGATCTTCCCTGTTGCAGGGTTTGCAAGCCCACTTGGAAGAGTCACCAAAGCAGGATTTGAAAGTGGTGTCCCATTATTCACCAAAGTCAGATCAACCATATCTTGCGCATCAGGATCGCTTCCATTGACTTGAAGAGCCAAGAGATTTCCTGCTTCAATTTCCACATCTTGGACTGTCTGACCAGCAGCGTTTTGAAATTCTATTACTGGATCTTGATCCACTGGAGCAGATCCTGCCACAATAACTTCCAATTGCACAGAGACAGTACTAGATGCTCCCTTATCATCAACAACTTGAAATTGTGACGACACAGAGTTTCCAATCTGACTCACATCAGGAGTAAAAAGATACGTCGCTTGCCCAGCTGTTTGAGATACTTGGAATTGTCCACCAAGAAGTGTCCCTACTTCCGAAAGAACGACCGGGTCATTATTTGCATCAGTCGCCTTCAATACGAACTGTGCAGTATCTCCTATCCGCACTTGCACAGGAGCCGTGATTTCAACATTCGACAAGTCAAACGCCTTTATCTCTGGAGCTTGATTCGACACAGCATTTCCAATAAGAAAGGCCGCCACTTCTTGCGTCACACCACCACGATTGTCATCAGCTGAAATATCAACAGTAAAGGTGCCAGGAAGAGATGCCACAAAACGATAATCTATCTGGTCTGGAGCCACTTGCGTCCGTTGTAATTGGCCTGGTGACAAATTGTTAAATTCAGTAAGGGACAAGGGGTCATTATCTGAGTCTGAAACAAAAGCCGTAAAAGAAATCGTATCTCCCACATTTGCATTCACCGGAAAGTTCAAAATATTTCCATTCTGATCTTGAAACTGAATCACTGGTGAAGAGTTTTGAGCTGATGAAAGACCAACCGTTACGGTTACAATTGCATCCATAAACCCACCAAAGCCATCGTCGATACGAAATGTGAAATCATAAACTCCTCGATCACCAACCGCTGGAGTCCATCGAAAATCAGTCGCAAGAGAAGAAGGCCCTCCTGAAACAGCATTTCGAAAAGCTGGATTCAAAAATGGCACATTCACTGGTGGGGTAGGAACGATAGTTTGAAGTGTCAAAAGCAATGGGTCACCATCTTGATCAGCAGTCATAATATCTAAAACGAGTTCTTGACCCTCATCTATTTGAACTGGTCCAACTGCCACTCCAGGAGCACGTCGGTCTTCGACTTGGATCACCGACTGATGATTATTGACATCATAATAAAAAATAATTTCGGCTACATTTCCAGATGCATCAGTCGCCGAAATGACCACCGTGTCAGCACCCTGCACAGATGGCACCAACACATACTTCCCTGTTGTACTCACTGCTGGTGTCGATGTGAGCACACCAAATGAATTTGGCGTCTTTTCAGAAAGAGTCACCACTTCATTTTGAGGATCATCAGTTTTGATAAAAAACTCAAAAGGAACCGGAATCGTCAAAGACTCAGGAAACTGTTGAGAGTTTACCAAGGGAGTTTGCAAGGTGTCATCCAAAAACAATTCAAGCGTAGGAGACTGACCTGGCAAAACAATATTTGCTTGGTTTTGAAAAGTCACAGAGACATCTCGATGAACAAGAGTATTTACTCCAGCTGGAGACTGAAGGACAATCTCAACAGCAACCCCAGCAGGAATTGATGGAAGAAGGTGAGTTTGACGACCAATACCAGAAATATCTTTCAGTTTAATGAACTGAGCAGCTCCCACTTCTCGAAAATACAGCTCAGCTCCATTCATAACATCTATGCTCATACTCACATTTCCTTGTTGAGTAGTAGGCAAAACTGCCAGTTGAATCTGACCAAAAGTTGATCGCCGTCGCTCATAACGATTCACTCGATCATCTTCTTCAGCAAATTGCGATCGATCAACTTCATCGTATGCATAAAAATCACGAATAAAGAGTGAATTGGCATCATTCAGGTCTTCAGAAAATTCCAGGTCAAAAATTTCAAATCGATCCAAAAATGGATTCGTATTGAAAACAGGATCATCTGGTTGATTAAAGGTATAAACATTGTTTCGACGATTCTCATCAAGAGAATCAAGAATTTCAAACGAAGACACCGAATAGGTGTTTAAGGAGCGATCTTGAACAATGGTCCATTTTCCCACCAGACGATCAGTAGCAAAGATAAGCTCATGTGTCTTGCCACCCTGAACTGGAGCAGTACCATTCGTTACGATTTTCATAGCCGTAACTGGTCCACCAAAAGTACTCAGTTGTATTGATCGTCCAACACCAAGATGACCACAAGAAAATGCATCACCAGTCAAAGGACTCCCTGCAGGGTCGTTCGTCAGCTCAAGAGACGCATCGCAGACGTATATTTTTTGATCAAAATTTTTACTCAATGAATTCTGAGGATCACTCACATAATCAGGATCTTGCTGATAATAAGCAAGGAGATTATTATGCAGATCTAGCTTGAAAAGCTTCGAAGCATCCTGAGGCGACAACTGATTGTTAGAAATTTCCGTAGTGAGATCAACACGAGCAATATCCTGCAAAGCCTGACTATTATTACTCATCCTCAAGACAGCTTGATTGGTTACGGTATCAAAAAAACTATACACATGTGGAGCACGATTTACCGTTTGATCAAAGACAAGATCTCCATAAAAGAAATTCGCACTTTCTGCTACCTTTACAAAAGACCCAAACACAAATTCAATAGCAGCCATGCCTGCATTTCCCACAAATGATTTCAAGACATCAGTTCCAGCTAAAAGCCCATTAAAGGTGAAGTATCGAATCTCTGGATGCCGAAAAGCGATCGGAGCCACAGCATCTCCAGCTTGAACTTGCTGCCCAGCGACAGTCAAACCAAAACCAGATGGCAAATTCAAAAACTGTCGTCCAAAATTTTGAGGAAAAAAGGCGAATCCATTGAGGTCACAAGGAAAACGTTCCGAAGCTTGAGAAGAGTGAGTAAGAAAATCAGTCGATGCAGCAATACCACACTGATTTCCACTCCCCCCAAAACGCTCTTCATAAATCGTCCCCCCATTTGTATTGAGCCCATGAAAAATCCCCCATAGAAAAAGTCCATGGTTTACAATTTTCCAAATATTGTTGGGCGGAAGAGAAGTTGAACCTCCAAGCTTTGAGTCAAAAGCAGGTACAGATTGAACAGGATGAGAAGAATCATAAACACCTCGTCCATTCGGTCCCATCACAGGGTTTTGAGCAATCACTTTTTGCATATACTGCACTCGTGAAGCATTCACCACAGGACCAGTTAATGGGTCATTCAAAGGAAAAGGAGCCCCTTTATTGACATCATAAAGCAATATTTCATCCGCTCGATACGGGTGTGCAGATGATTGATTCGGTGTAGCAGAATATGCCAGGTGTTCAGTCCCCTGATCTTGAATCATGGTTATCCGATCAGATCCATTTCCAAGTGGATTTGCTTGTATATTCAGTTTCAAAAGCTTTCGAGAAGATGGCTTCCAAAAAAAACCTGATGCCGTATCTTCTTCAAACGATCCAAGAGGCATAACACCCGCAGAAGACAGTTTTTTTTGTAGTCTCACCGGTGCATTCACCACCTGCCCTTGAAAAAAACCGCCTGGCAAACCAGCTAAGACATGCACAGCCACCAAGACCATAATCATGAATGGAGCGACGAGAAAGCGACGAAAAATATGCATAAAAAATGGTATTAATCATACCATTATAGCAGAATTAAGGAGGAAGGGACAGAAATTACCGAAGTAAAACATACTTCCACCAGCTCTTCAGTACATTCCAAATTTTCCCATAAGAACTCACTACCCGATAATCATGTCTCACCAAAGCATCAGCAACCAATACGATTTTCCACTCTGCTTTGCATACTCTCTGCGAAAACTCTGTATCTTCGAAATACAAAAAGAAACGCTCGTCAAACAATCCCACTTCTTCAAAGACTTCTTTTTTCACCATCATACAAGCCCCCGATGCATATGAAATCCTACCTCCACTCTCTTGTTCTTTCTTCTTCACCTCATCAACACTCTTTCCATACCCACCAACCGAAACAAATCCCAATCCTCTATCCACATTTCCTGACGTGTTGACCACATTTGGATCCGACATAAGAGTAATCAACGGCTGAACAATACCAATCCCCCTTCCATTTTTATTCTCGTCACAATCACGAATTCTGCTAATGAGTTTTTCAAGGCTCTTCTTCTCCATCTCCGTATCTGGATTCATCAACAACACTTCCGTACAACCAACATCTAAACATTTACGTATTCCTTGATTCGCTGCTTTCGCAAACCCTAGATTCTTGTCATTTTCAAGAACATGAATCGGTTCAAAAACCTCTCGAGCTATATTCACCGCTCGATCAGAACTCGCATTATCTATTAAGAAAAGGGAATAATCCTCTCCCACACTTTGCAATTCACGAAAAAGCGACCTTAAACACATCTCTATATAAGCTTCCGACCGATACGTCACAATCACAACTCCAATCATAAAAAAATCAGTGAGATCACATTAATCATTGTCATCTGTATTCCAACACCACGTACTTTCCACCAATCCACCACGAGGTTATTCATCTCTCTGAATGACAAAACACTACCCCACTGTCCTGCTACCCAATTCCTAACTCCCGACTCCTCACAAACTCTGTCGCCTCATACATACTCTCAAAAGTCCCCGTATCCAACCACGCGCCTTCTACCATCGCCACATCCAAAGTCCCATCATCCAAATACAGCCGATTCAAATCAGTAATCTCATATTCTCCTCGAGCCGAAGGCTTCAGTGCCTTGGCTTTTTCCACAACAGAAGAATCATAAATATATAATCCCGTCACCGCATAATCACTCTCTGGGTGCTCAGGTTTTTCTTCAATTTTCTCTGCAACCATATCCTCACTAAAATGGACCACTCCAAACCGATGCGGATCCTCTACCTGTTTAGCAAAAATCCGTGCACCCGACTCAAAAGTCTGAATCGCTTCAGAAAAATCATCCTCAAAAATATTATCTCCCAAAATCATCGTCACATGATCATCCTCAATAAATCCTTCTCCTAACATAAAAGCCTGCGCCAAACCTTCTGGCTTATCTTGAACTTCATAAAAAAACCTCGCACCAAAATCCTTTCCAGAACCCAACAAGTTCACAAAATCTCCAGCATGCTCCGGCGCAACAATAATCAGAATATCCGTTATACCCGCCTTTAAAAGGGTCTCCAAGGGGTAATAAATCATCGGCTTATTGTAGATCGGCAAAAGCTGCTTACTCGTCACTTTTGTGATTGGAAACAAGCGTGAGCCTGTCCCTCCTGCTAGTATTATTCCTTTCATAAACAAACGTAAAACAGCCCCTAGAATAACAAATAGAAGCACAAAAAACTATAATAAACACATGTCATTGCGAGTAAAGCATCCTGCAAGCAGTCGCAACGTCATAATGACAATAGTACGTATTCGCTGTTTTATTCCCCTTTTCAAAGAGATGAGGGGTCTTTATACCACTATTCTCTCCTAACACACCTCGTCCATAATCACATCAAACACCCCTTTCACCTTTTCTAATTCAATCCGAATATCCTGAGAAATCTTTTGTAGCAAGGTCGTTGTATACTTCTCACGAGAAGCAGCTCTTCTCTCCAATACCCCATAGACAACACTACGAATACGAGCAACCTGGCTTTCAGTAAACACTTCAAACAGCTTTTTTTCTTTAGAAACATTAGGATCCGTCAAAACAAGAGCTTCTTCCATGTATTCCTGACGTTCTATTGAAGATAAAGACTTATACCCATTTTTTTTACTCAGTTCATGCTGAATTTTTCTCAAAAGCTGTTCAAGAAGAGACTTTTCTCTAGTACTGAGCTGCTCAAAGAGATCTTTTTCTCTCAGGCTTCGTGCACGAATAATCCACTGCCCAAAACTCTCATCATGAGACTCTACAGATTTTTTCAGATGAGGTGGAAAACACCTCGCATTTTTCCGGATAACACGAACTCTTGCTAATTCAGGCAATCGAGTCTCTGGAACAGGATTTTCAGAATCCATAACAAAGGGTTATTTCATCCATCATATCAAACCGTAACCAGCATCACACGGATATTATACCTTTTGCTGTCGATAAGCTTCGAGGACACGTGGCAAAGAATCCTTAAAATGAGGCATTGCTATACCGAGATCCTCACATTTCTTCGTAGACAACACACAATTCGACCGTTTTGCTACCGTCATTCCTTCAAACTCATCCAAACCGATATACTCAAATGAACGTTGCGGATCAACGATCTTTCGATACAACTCCAAAAGATCTCTGTGCTCATATACCCCAAGATTTACCGAGTTCAGTGACCCCACCACTCGTTTTTCGATCACTCGCTCTATAAAAGGCATAAAATCCTCCATGACTGTCACTGAATTCGGCACACTAATAACTTTTTCATACTTCAAGAGCTTATTCAGCAAGTTTTTTGAGGTTTCAGAACCTTCTATCGGCATCCGAATTCGCAAGACACACACATTTGAAATTTCCTTGAGCGCACTTTCCGCTACTGCCTTTGTTTGCGAATAATACGATCCAAAAAAATTCGGCTCATCATCTTCAGTAAACAGATAAGAATCATCACCAGTAAAGATACACCCCGAACCGACTTGAATCACATAATTTCCCTGATCACTCGCAACCTCACACACATTAATAGCACCATCAACATTCACCTTTGCCGTCTCCAATCGATGATCCTCACACCAATCCACATTCGGTTTTCCCGTCTTGCCCGTGGCATTGATCACCACCGCATCTCGAGCATCTTTCAAAGCTTCAATAACAGCACTTCGATCCGTTACATCTACTTGAACAGGAACAACCTCCACCCCCTCAAGAGCAGAAAAATGCCGAAGAATCCATCCTCCCACATAACCATTCTGGCCTAACAAAAATATTTTCATAGAGTTTATTATCCACAACAGCATACTCAGTTCAGACACCAAAAGCCAGCAGCGATCACCGAGATACGTACTCGCCTTGGAAAAACCAAGGAAACAAATCGAAATCGGGATACGCCACTGAATGGACAGGAAGCCCAAGACTCAAAAATTCAAAGATATCCTCCCCAATTTCCTTAGTACTTTCTGCAGACACAATGACTATGTCCTCAAGGTCATTTCGAAAATAGACATCGGCAGCTAAAACCTCTGGAAAACTGCCTAAGAAACAAACATGATCAAGATAGAATTGTTTGTTGCTATCGTGTATACGAGGGCAATTTTTGACGAATTGATTCCATCCATTTTTCAAAAGTTCTTCCTCTACTCTAGGAGAACATATAACAACAACACCTGAGAAACCTAACGTATTCTCTGACATAAGGGAGCCTCTTTCCGGGCATAAAAACAAGACAAAATGTGAAAGTTCAAACTCAACGACATCGAGAGAGAAAAAACTCTCCCCTGTTGAGCTGAATGTATTATATAATAATATCAAGAAAAAGCAATAATCATTGTTTATATATCCAGCAATAATCAAAACTTGTGAATTAACTCCTTCTCTGCAACACTGTTCTTAAATACGATTTAACTTCTCTATATGTCCCGATACCTCCCCTGGCAATCCTTCAACGAATTTTTCGTCTCCATCGTCTACTTCGTCCAAGGATCCGCCGGAATCGTCGGGATCGCTTCTTCACTCATTCTCAGAGAAGAATTAGGTCTCGATTTCTACCAAATGGGTCTCATAGGAGTGGCAGCAACCCTTCCATGGAGCATCAAGCCCGTCTTCGGCCTCCTAACTGATCTTGTCCCGATTGGAAAATTCAGACGAAGACCATATCTCCATCTTGGTCCCCTAATGGGGTTCTTAGGGTTTATTGGAATCGCTCTCCAAGGATACAGTTTCCAAAGCTTCTTCCTCTTCATGATCTTCGCAAACCTTGGACTCTCCCTCACTGATGTCGCCACCGATGGGTTTGTAGTAGAAGAATCAAATGACGAAAATGTCACAAGGCTCCAAGGAATCACCCAAGCCTCCATTCGAACTGCTTCCTTTATCACCTCATTTTTCTCAGGACTGCTCATCTTCGCAGAAATCCTGACACCTCATCAAATGTACTTCATCGCAGCTGCCTTCCCTCTCATCACCTTTTTCGCATCATTCTTCATCAAAGAAAAACCCGTCGACAAACTCCAAGTCTTCCAAGCAGACCCAGAAGACTCTATTTCGACTGAAAGTACGCTCGCTCAGTATCAAACAAAAAACTTTGATCTCTCACTCTTCAGCAAGGGCTACATCATCAGCCTGATGGTTATTTTCACCCTCATCATCCTCAAACTCGCCTTCGGACAACAACTCGATGCCTACTTAGCAGAAAACCTCCCTTTCATATCTGGAAGCTACATCACGGTCATCCTCTGGGGAAGCTTTATGGCTTGGATGGTGAGCTATTACCGCAAACTCGTCATCATGGGCATGGCCTCCAAAATGATTTTTCTCGCCATTCTCTTCATCCTCCTCTGGAGAATCAACCCCGGAACTGGATCAAGCATGTTCTTTTACGTAAAAGACACGCTCTTGATCAACGAAAAGACCCTTGGATTTATGAACACTATCGCCCAACTCGGTTCTATCGCTGGAGTCTTCCTCGCCGTAAAATATTTCGACAAAATAAATCTCCGTAAACTCCTCACCTTTACCGTCCTCTTAGCAGCCCTTTTTAGCCTCAGCAGCTTTGCCATCACGAGACCAGAATACGCAGAATGGATTGGAAGCAATTGGGCCATCTCTACTCTAGGAACCATCATTGCCACTCCTATATACTTCCTCGACAATCTTTTCACAGTCATTATATCAGGAGGAGAATGGATCAATCCCTGGGCTACAGCATCCCTACTCAATCCCATTGAGCATTTCCTCTATACCCAATCCATTATCGACGAGATGATCTTTATGGTGGCCTACATCCCACTCTTAAAGCTCGCTGTACTCGTTTGCCCAGAAAAAGCTGAAGCCACCAACTACGCCATCATTGCAAGCATCATGAATATTGGGTTATCCCTTTCCGGATGGCTTTCAGGATTCTTTTACAACTACCTTATGGGCATCTATCATCCAACCCTAGAAGTCTCCGCAATCGAAGTAGACGTCATCGAAATCCTCATCTGGATCAACATCATCACCTCACTAATGTGTCTCATCGTCGTTCCTTTCCTCAAGACAGAAGAGTTCAAAAGAGGGTAATACACCCTTCTTTAAATACAGGTTAAAATTCGTTTCTTCATCAGAAGGCGAGGTAACGAAACCTCGCCTTCTGATAAGAAATATGTGCAAACACACGAATCATATCTATCTGTGTTTCTGCCCTCAACACATGAACAACTTCCCTACTCAACCCCACCTTCATAATCTTTGCAATAGAAGAGACATACTTGCTATATTAAAGTTATCTTTTCTCTTCATGTTTCTGTTATGAAAAAATTCTTCAGCATCCTCAGTATCATAAGTATCCTGAGCATCCCAGTAGCTTCAGCTGCTTCCTTTAGTGACGTCCGTACAGGATCCGAACTCTCTGTCATGGTTGACTACCTCAATACCAAAGGTATCATCAAAGGTTACGCCGACGGAACCTTCAAACCAGAACGCACCATAAATCGTGCAGAAGCTCTCAAGATCATCTTTGAAGCAATAGGTGCAGGTGAAGAAAGCGATACCAATTCAGGGTTTCCTGACGTCCCACAATCAGAATGGTTTGCAAAATACGTCACCAGCGCCAAAAAACGCTCCATGGTAAAGGGGTACTCAGATGGAAAGTACAAACCAAATCAAGAGGTCAATCGAGTAGAATTCATCAAGATGGCCATCAGTGCCCTCCCCTTCAATAAAACCATTAACGCCAGTAATTCACTCGCAACAGGACAATTCAGCGATATTCAATCAGACCAATGGTACGTCCCTTTTGTAGCCAAAGGTCTTAAAATGAACTTCTTGAGCAACACTATCAAACTCAAGCCAAACGATCCTATGCAACGGCAAGACGCAGCAACCATCATCTACAACATCGCCAAATACGTCGAAGACAACCCAAGCTCCACAGCAGACTCAAACATTCCCTACATCCCAGATGAAGCGTTTACAACCATTGATCCAACAGACGATCGATATAGAGATATCGATCTGGGACCAGATAAAATCAACGTCACCTTTACACAAAACAGCACAAAAATTAATCATCGAGCACATGGATATGATCTCAATATAGATGAAAATGTAAAGGTTTCAGCAATTGAACGAACAAAAGACATCACTTCTCTTCAATTTGCAGATGAATGTGTCATTAAATTAGTTTTTGACGAAGGAATGAATGCACAACAAATTTCTGAAAAAGATGCTGACCCCATGAGTTTCATGATTCCCTACAGCAACAAAAACCTTAAAAAACTCACCAATATTTCTGGAATTGATGCATACGAATTCACGATTAATTGGGATAATGGAGACAAATGGACAACTCACTATGTTGAAACTAATGCCGGGACAATAAATCTCAACGTCCAATCTTACAACGAACCAAGCTGTTTAGAAAAAAGCCTGACTCAACTCCTACCAAACATATCTAAACGCTAACAACACACCATAAATGATAAAAAAATACCTCTTATCGATCAGTATACTGACCACACTCATATCAGCATACCTTGCACCAGCTTTTGCTGAGCCAACCTTTCTTTTTCCACTCCCTACAGGAAAACACCGGGTAACGAGCAGTTATTCTGGGCATCATTCTCGGCTTAAAACTGTTCATAAAAGCTTAGATTTTCAAGCTGCAGAAATACCTACAAAATATCTGTCGCAAGTATCTGAAGATGTACGCACAAAAGGTGCAAGATGTTATAGCTATGGTGTGCCTATCCTAGCATCACGAGCAGGCACAGTAATTTTCACAGACGATACGGTAAAAAAATATAAAGATAATTCATACGGAAATTACGTCATCATCGAACACGATGATGGATCCAAAATGTATTACGCACATATGATCAAAGACACTCTCTCAAAATACGTGAGCGTGAATGACACTGTACAAGCAGGCCAAATCCTTGGGCTCATGGGAGATACTGGAACAATTATTTCAAGCAGTACTCCATGCGAGTACGATAACAACAAGGGAACACACCTTCATTTTGAAAGCAGAAACTATACTGATGATCAAAATAATATTCTCCTACCCGAACCTCTTGGAGGACATAGCAACATTGCTAATGGAAGTACTCTCACATCAACAACCATCCCCTATGATCCAAAAAGAGCTTATTCACAGTATCACTACGGTGTCTATCCATACATTCTCGAACTCCACCAAGTTCACAGTATCACTCCGCTTCAAGCCACTGGAGGAAGCAATACGACCTTCACACTGACAGGAAAAAACTTTGCAGAAAACGTGCCTCTAACGCTCTTAAATGATCTCTGTACCGATCAAACCTACACTTATAAATCTCAGAACAAAGTAGAGATTTCTTGTGCTGTCACTACTCAAACTGGTCTCAAGACGGGAGTATTTTCAGCTCCAAATCAGCCAGAAGGAAAACTCGAATACCAAATAGAAGTACAAGCCGGAACACCATCAAACGTTATCGTAGTAAATAAAGCCGAATACATCCCTACAGCAGCAGGTGACTATATGGATATTGATATCACTGGAAAGAACTTCACAGGAGATCTCCTATTCGATATTTATGATATAAAGTTCAAACGAAATCAACAAGCATACTGCAAAAAAGCAGATGAATTTTATCTTCTCAGTGCAGGACATATAAAACTTCGCTGCAAGCTTCCACTCAATCTCGGAGCCGTCAGCCAAGACAACGAAAGAAACTTCAGCTTTGAAATTTTCCGGAACCGATCAGCAAAAAATACAGGCGAAGCGCCTCTCTACACCAACAATTTCGAAGTCAACTATGGTATTTCCATCAATGAACTCACTCCACGTTCGGCAATTTTCTACACCCCTACTCGATTTACTATCACTGGAAAAAACGTCCAACGTATCACCACGTATTTCATGGAAGGGTGTCAGACATGGAAACTCATTGAAAGCAGCACCGAAAAACTCACCATCGAATGTGAAAAAATTGTCCCCACCACCGACGAAAACCTCGACGGAAAAAGCTTCCGCCACCTCTTTATCTTCAAAACTCGGTCAAAGAAAAATCTTGATGGGACCTTCCTCACGGATGAAGAAGACCAAGCAAACATTGTCATCTCGGGGTACATCGACCTCAGCAACAATCAAAACACTGAAGTCCACAAAATCACTCCGCAAGAAGCCGTTGTAGGAACAGAAACCACTTTTAATATTGTTGGAATCAATCTTCCTTTCACCGACTCCAGCGACACCCAACCTCTCGTTTGGCTCGAAGAATGTGCTGGTCTTAATATCCTGCCAAGTACCTACACCACCTACGGATTTGATTTTACCTGTACTCCACAATTCACTGCCTCCGAACAATCCGAATACAATAAAATCGAAGAACAATACAGTATCAATGATGATGACCCCGCTGTCCGGACTCAAAAGAAAAAAGCAGTATGGCCTCTTTTCAATGAGTTCTTTGAAAATCTGTCGCCCAAACAAGTCCATGTCAAACAACTCATAGACGGACAAAAAAAAGTCTTCCCAAAACAAACGATCCAATACATCAGCGCTCTTTACAAAATCATCCGCGACGAAGAATCATTCCAGTTTGATTACCCGAGAGTAGAAGAAGGGACATTTTCTGGTGGTGAACCATCCATCACCCGAATCGTAGCGGGTGGAATAAACCGGAACAACCGCCACCAAAAAATCACCGTGACAGGAAGAAATCTTCCAAAAACACTCCAACTAGACACCAAGGACTGCTCACAAGTAGCAGTAGTACTTGCCAGCCCAACAAAGTACGAATTCATGTGCTTACTCAAAAAAGTCTCCGTACAAGAACTCCAATTCATCGATGGCAGCACCAAAACCCAACTCGACCTCAGGGCTTTAAAAGTCCAAGAAGTCTACGATGTCAGCATAACAGCCAAAGAAAACAATAAATACAATATCTCGATCACAGGAGTAAACCTCTCCACCAAGGAAATGAATATTCGTATTGGGGGAAACTGTGGAGGTGCAGTTTTCGTCGGCACACAAAGTACTTCTGAGATGGTTATGGAGTGTACTTCAACAGCGTACTTCTTCCACCCCAAAACAATCGATATCAGTATCAAAGACGATAAAGACAGCTTCAATTACTTTGAAGAACTCGTCGAGATCAAATACCAAAAAGCAAGCATCGAACCAAAGAATTTCCAAGCTAACATCCTCAGGTCCCAACAAAACCTCAACACCAATACAAACACCGAATCGTCAAAAATTATTTCAACATCGGAAGATGGTGAAATGGTCATCGATGCAAAAATTCTCAAACTCATATGTGAAGGAGATATCGAACCAGAGTTTTTCTTAGGACAATGCAATGCTTATTCTGAACTCCTCAGAGAAGCCAGTGTCATAGCTCATATAGACACAGTAGATCAAGTAGGATACATAGAAGGGAAATTTGATACCAGACTAGCCAAAGGTGTCGATGACTTCACCACCAGCAAACTCGGCGGGCTAAAAATAAACCCTGCTTCTGGGTATGGATTAGCTATGATAAACGTTCCCAAACAAAGCCTCTTGGTAAATGGAGAATTCAAAGCATTTGGTATCGATGCCAGTCAGCCTCTTGGCTTTCCTTTCGCATTTGACATGTATGATTTTTCTGGAGAATTCACTGCTGTCTACCCATCATTCAACATCAATAAGAGTCGTGCAAACAGCAAACTCATGTTTGGAATGGGAAATATCAACCATCCATCAATATCCATCATGAAAGCTGAGAGAGAAAAACTCAAAAAAAATATCGAAGAACATATGAAGACGCTCAACAGCACACTTCAAACAAAAAAAATCGAACTCGGCGCAAAACTCATCGGTTCTATCAATGA
Source organism: Candidatus Altimarinota bacterium (assembly GCA_029233985.1). Lineage (GTDB taxonomy): Bacteria > Patescibacteriota > Gracilibacteria > JAUYGZ01 > JAUYGZ01 > JARGOK01. The sequence goes on along the minus strand of JARGOK010000001.1, from coordinate 949,581 downwards.
CTACGAACTCAAAAAGCTCGCACGAGTCAGCTACATCAAAGTCCTCAAAGAACTTGAAATTGTTCCAGTAAAAATAGCCCTCTACGACAATTTTGACTTCGAGGCGGTTGGAAAACTCAAAAGTGAACCCTTCAGACCTAGCAATTGGCCAAAAAATTCAGAATGGGTTGCAGAGGCCAACATTGCCGAACTCGATATCGATTTTGTCGCTAAAGAAGGAAAACTATCTATCTTAGGAAATGCCCTTAATGAACTCTCTCTATTCAACAACGACTTCATCAAAGCAGAAAATGGCCTCCTCGAAACTGGTCTCACCATCGAGCTCAAACGAGATCATGGCAGAATAGAACTCAACCCTCTTACAGTACGTCTCCCTTATGATATTTACAAAGTAGAAGCAGACGCCTATGCCTCACATATTTTCAAACCGTCTCAACTCGGCGTCATGGGAAGAATCAAATCGAGCATAACACTCAAAGGAATAGAACTCGCAAAAAGCGGAGCAGCCTTTCAGCTCGACCCAAACATCACTTACCGCGTAGGAGACTACGAAAGCACTGGCGTACTTCGAATAGACGGAAAACTCTTTCTCGTTGGTCTCGAATTTGAAGGGGGAACAGTCTTCACCATGCCAAGTAATGAATTAGCCATGGATCTCGGTGGGCAACTCAATCTTGATTTCTTAGGAGTGAATAAAACTCTCGGGAAAGTCTTGAGCAGAGCAAGACTAGGAGACACTCTCCAGGTATGTGCGAATGCTGATTCTGGAAAAATCACATTCAGCTATCCAGGATTCTTCAAAACACATGAAATAACTCTCAATGGAGGAGTCAGCCTCGAAACAGAAGTCGAATTTGATGGAAACCTCTTCGTAAACATTCCTCAACCCAAAACAATTGCAGTCAGTGGAGAAACAACCGGAATCTCCAGATCAGGAATAAAGGTAACGGTAAATAACCTCATCATTCCTGTCCCCACTTCAATAAAAGACTTCAATCAAAAATGTGAAGATGCACCGAACGATGAGTTTTTTAAAACATCATTGCTCGCCAAAAATATTCCAAAGCTTGAATCATCTCAGCTCGCCAGCGTTCCTCTTGAACAATCAAATACACCAGTCCTATTAGCAGGACTAGACGATTCTCTCATGGGAGAAGCTTTATCACTCCAAAATGAGTATAAATCATCACACTATGGGCCTTTAGCACAAAACACTACATCAAACAGCCCCTCTACTCCTACTTGGGACATGACCGGGTGGATCATCCTGGCAGTAGAAGACCTCAATGGAAACGAAATTGTCATAACAAAAAATGGACAAGCCTTTGATCTTCAAGCTGATCCATACGGGGTAGACGGTATGTGGTTTTCTGAAAACCCAGACGAGTACGTCATTTATGATGAAAAAGCCTTCAATGAAGCCGGTTTTGAGATTGTCTTGAATCAAATCACTGCACAAGGGTCTGACTTTACTATCGCGACCTACACCAACGAAAAACAAACCGCCTCAGAATTCCGCCTCCCACAACTCAAGTTCAATGAAAACATCTTAGAATTCCAAAGTATCATCGAGGACCGGGAAATTTCCATCGGGCAACAAACCTTCAGTGCATCCGATACCAAAGTAAAACGTCTCAGTGAAAAAGACCGTAGCGTAGAGTCTACCGTCACCTCGGACGACTACAACGACCTCAAAGTCGAAGATAAGGCCACCAACGACGCCCAAATCCCTAAGGCCCCCATTTTTTCAGATCTATCTGAAAGTCACCCACACTACGACGCCATCCAACAACTCACTTCCATGGGAGTGCTCAACGGCTACTCTGACGGAACCTTCCGTCCGGACCAAACTGTCAACCGTGCGGAATTCGTCAAAATGATTCTGGAATCTTTCGCCTACCCCCTCATTGACAAAAAAACCCCATCTTTCAAGGATTCCCAACCATCAGATTGGCACTACAAGTATATCGAAACCGCCAAATTCCAAGAAATGATCAAAGGGTACAAAAACAGACTGGTAAAACCTGGACAAACCATCATCAAAGCTGAGGGTCTAAAGATCCTCCTAGAAGCAGCAAAGCTCAACATCAGCTCAAGCACTACAACACCATTCTCCGACGTCTCTGAGAACCAATGGTACGCCTCATACGTCGCCACAGCTCTAGAAAACAATATCAAGGTCAGTGTCACACGCGGCGGACGAGAACTCTTTGAGCCAACACACAATCTGACTCGAGCTGAGGTGGCAGATCTCATAGTCCAAGTTTTGTAAAAAAATCTAAAATAGCACTGTCATTGCGAGCGATAGCGTCGCAATCCAATACTATTTCAGCAATTCGAAATATTACCACGTCCCCATTTCTTTTGTGATTTCGCCTGTCCATCGGAGCTTTAGCGGAGATGGAACCGGAGTATCCGTCGCGTCCTTCGTAGTTTGGAAAGCTTAACGAAGGATACACAGCTGAGAGATCTCTTCCACAACCATAAGGTCACCACTCCTCTATTGCCGAACCACTGATTTCCAATGATGTGAATAATGATGTAGGTTTTTCACCCAAGAACCATCACACATGCCTCCCTATCTAGAGACGTCGGTTCATCGCGTCTCTGGAACCTATCCGTCCGGTATGCGAACACAGATGACATAGATGTTTCAACACCACAAAAGCATTGCTAGAAATTGAGTGAAAGACATGGTCTGATTAAAGTTCTCTTTTGATGCAACAACAGCTGAGTATAGCATAGTAGCCGGAGAAGGATGCTGCTTTTTCTTTGCTCATGACACTCTAGATTTATCACAACCAATGAGTGAGCTTCGAAAGGCTCTTGAAGAAGAATTTAGCTACCTTGGCAGATAGAAGGAATCTCAACGGTGTATGAGCTTGGTGAGCACAAAACCAATTCTAATAAGACTTCAATGCTTAAATTTTTTAGACTCGACAGTGTATTTGATTACGATCTCTCAGAATCATATATAATCCCACTTCAAAACAAGCCCTATTCAAACCTCTTGATTACAGGGCCAGTTGTATAGAGCAATGGATACTATCCTGATAAGTCAATTGATGAAAAAAAACTGACCAAGAAGTGCGAAATGCCATGAAGGATATTACTGCATTTTCTCGTCCAGATGCAGATATTTTTGACAGGATTCTAAGTTCATTAAAAATCGATTAGTAATCTGATTCTTATTAAAGAATAAGGCAGTTCGGACCCTAGGTGTTAATCCAAATACTTGACAAGAAAGACATATGGGAGTATAAATAATTATACCAAAATTTGTACATTTACCCCCTATGTTTTCACCATTTCAGCATGATCTCTATTCACAGGTCTTTCCTACATTTTACAACAAGCCTTATCGCATCATTGTTGTTTTTTTCTGCACTATTCCCAGGCGCATATATCGCTCCTGCAAAAACAGCTCCTCAAATTGATGAAGTATATGCCTATCAAACAGAAGCAGATCGTGAATACATGGTAACTGTTGTCACCGGGACGAACCTTGATACAACTCTACAAATAGATATTGAGCTCTGTGAATATGAAAAAGAAAAACGAATGATCGGTAAATATTTCTTGTCCACTTGTCGACTTTCTGGAGATAATGATGGAAATTTTGATGGAAGAGTAAAAGACAAGGATGGAAACATTTTAAAGACTTTTAACTTCCTCTATGCCCCTCCAAGTTCATTTCCTGACCAATACATCGGTCGATATGCCACTAGAAAAATATCAGACATACCAAAAAAAATAATGGGAACTTCCCCAAGAATTAACTCTCTCTATGCAGGTTCTGATGGCAATAAGTATGCGGCAGCAGGAGATCAAAGAATCCGAATCTCTGGTCTCTTTCTTAATGAGTCCATAAAGCCAGATGCTGACTGTAAAAGCATCGAACTGAAAGAATCAACTAAAACAAATATAGAAATCAACTGTAAAACAAATCCAGGAAATGGCAGGCATCAAACACCTAGTTTTACTGTAAAAAATGGCAATAAAGCTATTGCTGTTACAACTCAATCCAGCTCTAACCATATTGCTGTTAATACTCTCAATATAAATCAATATGAAAAATTTGCTGAGATCTACATTCGAAATACCAATGGTGGGATTCAAAAACTGATTGAAGAAAATAAATTGGAAATTATCAGTTCAAAATGCAAAAAAATTAATTCTGTTGGAAGGTTTTCAAATGGCCAAGGTTCTAATCCCGGATTTTCCCTCATCTGTATCCCAGCAAATGGAAGTTTATCAGATCCAATCTTTTCACAAGACATAAGGGTTATTCACAAACCTTCTCAAAAAGTGCTTTGGCCAATCAATAATGAAACAAAAGGTGTCTTTGTTATTGCTAATGAAACTGATTTTGTTATTACCGGCACAGACTTAAGAAAGAATAAAATTCCTGCACTTCCTAATATTACTTTCAGTTTTTACAATCATATTCCCACTAAGTTTGAAGGGAGTGCCAATACTGAAAACATAAACAAAATACCAAATTTTGATCTTCTTACAAATTCTTGTGGATCAATAGATAAGTCCGAAAGAGATTTATATAATTTTTTTAAATGTGAAAGAACTAGAGAGCAGGTAGAGGCCCCTGATCAATGGTTTGCAATATATGATGGAAATCAAAACAATATAATAGAACAAAAACGTTATAATTCACCAGATCCATATATACAATTATGGAGATTTAATAATTTCAAAAAAGGACCATTGATAAACATTTTTGGTATGCATGTACAAAAAGATATTCAATTATATGCACCGTGGTGTAAAACATTTGAACAAGATTATTACAATCTATATCAAGGATATTATAATGCTATCTATGACTGCATCCGCGACTTCTATCAAGAAATTGATCCCACATCACTAGTTATCTATCATGAAGATACCAACACCCTCTACTGGCCGATTGATCCAGCAAAGGGAGCGACTCAACCCCTCGATGAATATCGTCTAAATCATCCTGAAGCCTTCACAAAAACATCAAATACTTCATCCAGTCCTTCTCCAGCTCCTAAACCAACTCCTACTCCAACACCCATCCCCACACCTGAACCAAAAGATCCAGAACCTACACCCGATTCACCTCCAGAGCCTGGACCAGCACCTGCTGCAGAAGCTAAGGTAGCACAAGCGAAAGGCATCCAATCTAACAAAGAAACTCGAAATGTCGATATCAGCATCACTGGAAAAAACCTTACAGCAACTTTAGTGGTGCACGTTCCCGAGTGTGAAAAAATGAAGCGAACTGATATAAAACCGTATTCTACAGAAAAAGCACAGTTCAGTTGTCAGTTTTTTCCTGGAGCGGTCAGTGGTGACTACGAAAGTATTGTAAAAACGAATACGAAAGCCAATGGTGGAAAAGAAATAGAAAGTGGTAAATTTACCGTTAGCTACTCAGCTCCTTCATCATACTTCGTAAACTGGGTCTACCCAGGAAAAAAAGAAGGTTTTAAAATAGCAAAAAACAACCAAAACAGTGCCTATGCTTACGTCCATATCTCTGATTTCCAACTCAATACCAATCAATTTGTAATAAACTACTCCATTGGGTCCCAAAGCTTCATTGCCCGATCAAAAGAGCTAACATCCTTTGATCAAACCAATTGGAAATCTGCTACTGCTGCATATGAAGGGAATGGTCATTTTACAGTGAAGATTCCAGCATCAAGCACCAATACTGATCTTAAAATAATTTCTGTCAATAACGATAGCCAGTTTATAAATTCTCCAGCTGTTGTAGCGATCATTGCAGCAAAAGCAATCAACGGAAATGTAAAATATACCCAAGGTGATGCTATTGGGCTAAAAGGAAATATGTATGTATATCCCTCAGTATCAGTAGGCGCAGGGGCAGGCGTGACGACCCATGGAAATCTTTCATTTGATACAGAGTACTCAGCATCTGGATCACCAAAAGAAAACAGTACCCCACTCACAATTGGATATCGAGATGGATGGGAAGGACAAGTTTCCGCCCGTTTTGACCTTATCAAGGGAATTGCATCAGCGAAAGGAGCTGTCACAGGTAAGATGGAAGACCTTAAGAATTTTAAATTCAATTACAATACACTTCAAAAAATCATCTCCCCAGCATTGTACAAAGCCTACACAAATGGGATCGATGACTATATAAAAACCGTCCAGCTTTTCAATGATGCCAGCAGCTGCAAAGACTGGGATTTCAAAAGTCTCTTCGACAGCAACTGTACTGAGTTAGTAAAAAACATTGACACATATCGAACAAAAAAAATGACATTTGAAAACACTCTTACTTCTATGAAAATAGAAATAATGCGCAATAAAGATGCACTTCCCGATGCTATTGCTATGTTCAATGTCCTCAAAGAAGGATTTTCTTTAGAGGGAAATCAACATTTTCAACAGATTGATGAAAATAGGAAATACATTAAACAAGCAAATGAAAGCGAGGTCTCAAAACGGCTAGCTCTCCGACTCTACGAAGATGGATTTAGGGGAGAAGGAAAAGCAATTATAGAGGCTGGAGTAAAAACAGGTATCGTCAACGCTAGTGGAGAAGGCAATCTGAAACTCATAAAAGGAGAAAAACGTGTTTTCAACACCAATGAGGCAACTCTCATCACCACAACCACTCAATCAGCTGAAGTCAAAAGCAAAGTGTCATCGTCTATCCTCCAATCAGGGATAAAAAAACTCTTCACTCCCGAACGTTTAAAGAAGACGATCTCTACCCTACTGGTACAAATAAAAAGAATTTTCCCAAAAAACAGTGATCTTATTTCCGAAGGAAAAGCCTGTCAGTTTTTCAAGACTGTCCTGGGAAGCATTGCAAAAACAAACAAAGGAAGTTCAGACTATTCTCAGGACTGTCGTGGACTCAGCGCTATAGTAAATCAGCTCAATATTAGTTTCCCGAAAGGAAAACTGACTATAGGACCTGGAAACATCAAACAGCTCTTCTTCGAAGTTTTTGAGCTGGAAATATCTGATACTACTGCGACTCTCCTAGGAGCTCTCATCACAGGAAAAGAAATCGACCTTTTAGGAAATATTTTTTCCGACTATCCACTGAATAAATCCGTTACAATAAAAAAATCATATCTCGGAAAAACACTGAACAAGATTGTCTTCTCTGTCTCTTATCAGCTGGCAAATCTTGGAACAGAAGAAACGCTCAAGGATGAATATACCTTCACGCCTACTGCAGGGAAAACATCTCTTCCAGAGCCTCCTTATAGTATCTGGGTGAGCAGTGAACTCGAACAATACATTGCCACAGCACAAAACAGTGAAAATATTGATCTCACCCTCAAGCAATATCACCTGTTCCCAACTTTTGATAGCGATCTCAAACTCGAACTAGGATGGGGAATAAAAGGATACTACAAACAAAAAAAAGGCCATGAATTTAAGATCCCAACAGCAGAATACCGTATGATAGCCACAGGTTCATTAGTGAAGATCACTGAAGTTGATAAAGCTGCCTTTATTGCATTCAAAAAAACCTTACGCGAACTTTCAAACCCACTTGGAAAATCCAGTTTACAACTAGAATCTATGCTAAACAACCTCTACCAAATAATGCTCATCGGGACTAATGTTTACGAAGAGCTAGAAATCACTACCAAACCAGGCTCTGCATCCATAAAAACTCGTTAAAGCTTGATTCCTATCACTCATAAATCATTCCTATGAAAATTATTCACCTTTTTCTCAGCCTAGCCCTCATTACACTCAGCATTGCACCTGCATTCGCAATCGACATCAGCGAATTGAGCTATCGTGAAATCGCTCCAGGATGGAATGACCTCTATGGGCGGATCACCACTCTTGAGCTATACCCTTCTGAACAAAATCTTGATGAAACCGTAGAACTAGAGTTCTCACTTGAAAACCTCACACTCCCTCAAAACATTTATTATGACCACCTGGGAGTATTTCATTGGGAGGAGTCCCTGGGCTTCGACTATGAATTTTCTGGAGGACAAAGTGACGGAAAGAAGATGACAGTACAAGTAACCCGTACCGGACAATACTTTTTAGCTCCCATTGTGCCCACAAAAACAATCAAGCTCATTGCAAATCAAAACCAGACTACTCTTGGGCAAACAATTAATATTTCCAGTGAAACCATCCTCTCCAACAACGGTCAAACTATTTGGGATGGATTCCCCTTTCAGGTATCAGTCTCAAACGGAAAAACTCCTCAGGGAGTGGTAACAAAAAACGGAAAAATTAGTTTTGATATCACCACAGAACAGCCAGGAAGCATGATCGTCAGTATTGCTACAGAATTTGGGGAAGAAGGGTCAACAGGAAATATAAATATAGAAGTTGCCGACAGCACCATTTTCGTATCCCCTCCTTCGCAGGTAAGCATCGAAGGAAAAACTCTCAATTGGTTACCTTCAGACGATACAGACATAATCGGTTATCTCATCAACTATCGTATCAAGGGATCCACAAAGTGGAATGGGGTCGATTATAATACTGCACCTTCTCCTATTGATATTCCAGCCTCTCTAAAGAACTACCAACTCACCTTTAGTTCTCTTGACGATCTCAACTATGAAATCATGCTCACCGCAATAGACAGCTCAGGAAATGAAAGTACACCCAGTAATATTGTCAGCTATCAAGTCCCCCTTATTGACTACAATAACTTTCAAGAAGACATCCAAAGAAACGTTCAAGAACTTGAGGAAAAGGAAAAAGAATTATTATCTGCTACAAAAAATACTCAACCAACTCAATCCACGACACCATCAAACCTCAGCGAGCCAAAAACACCCATGACATTCCCTGACATCCAAAATCACTGGGCAAAAGAATACATCGAACAACTAGCCGACAAAGGAGTCATTAATGGATATGTCGATGGTAATTTTGGACCAGATGACGCAGTAACCCGAGCCCAACTCGTAAAAATCGCCCTAAATGCCTTTGACTATGAACTTTCAGAGGCATCCACAGCCCCATTCAAAGACATCTCTGTAAACGATTGGCATGCTCCGTTCATCACTACCGCAAAAAAATTCAACGTCTTAAACGGCTATAGTGACGGAACGTTCAAACCCAGCCAACTTGTAAACCGTGCCGAGGGACTCAAAATCCTCTTGAACTCTGGAAATATGGACACCAGCACAGCTGAGACCTCTGATTTTGAAGATGTCGACGACAACCAGTGGTACAGCCGTTTCGTTGCCTTCGCCACTGCAAACAACATGATTAGCAGCCGTAAGCAATCCGTAAGCACCAGCAACTCAGATCTTGCTGGACAGACTATTGTTATCGATAAAATTTTATGGCAAGGAAAAACAGGTGAAAACGTAAAAAAACTCCAAACAGCCTTAAATATCCTCGGATATTTCAATGGTGAAATCACTGGAGAGTATGATTCACAAACAACTCGTGCCGTATATGACTTTCAAATTGCTGAGAAAATCATATCTAGTTCATTTGATCCCAGCCGAAATGGTTCTCTGGGAAAAACCACCAAAAGTATATTAAATTCAAAAAAAATTCAGATCCCATCTAATAACCAATCCTCAACAGAAGACAATAAACAATTACATTTCTTCGATCCAACAACCCCCCTCACACGAGCTGAAGTAGCAAAAATAGCAATCAGGATCCTCGATATAAAGAATGAATAAGAATCAAATATCCTAAAAAAAACATGAGTTCTTTATCAACACCACCGTGATAACCCCACGGGATTGCCACATCGCACCTCCCCAAAAACACCTCCTGCTCCTCGCAATGACAGTATTATCCTTGTTCGGTTCCCCTTTTAAGGGGCTAGGGTCCACCACTCTACTTCTCCTCCACCGTCTCCGCAAAATGCACAAATTCCAATCCATCCTGCAACCCTCCACTCACCATCTGCTGCTGACGAACTCTACGAAACGAAAGTCCCGCATTTCCCAATTCATCCACTTCAAAAAATGCAGTCGCTAAGGGGAGATCTAAAGTATCACTCTCACCTCCATTATTCCTTCCCACAATTTTAAACCTGACAGAAGATCGATCCACTGTGCGAAACCGAAACAAATAATGGTTTGCAGGAAACACTGTCTTTAGCTCTAAGTATTTCTGAAACCCAGAACGCACTGAAGTCCCCTGCTTAAAGTCTCCCAAAACAGGCGCCACTTGATCAGTCTTAAGTACACAGCGCTTTATTTTCAAATTCGTGTAATCCAAACAAGGATTAATAATCGAATTTTTTTCTGAAGGCTCATCTTTGATTTCCGCTAACTCTTGAAACTGAAAACCATCTTGCAACACAAACCAGTCAACAATCAGCTCTGGACAAGCTTCATCAGTCTCACAATAATCCACATGAATATAATTCGTCTTTCGATCAGGAGGCACCTGGTACATAAAGACCTCTGCGCTGGACTGCACATAGGTATCAACAAACGATTGTTCTGCAATTTTCACTCCCGTAAACCGTGCCCCAGCAACTCGCCCCTGATTAAACTCCATACTTGTTGGGTCAACATCATAATCATCTGAACCATAGTCAACCTTCGTTAAATATTCTCGAGGACCAGCATCTCCCTCATTAGTATCCGTACTCGCTTTCTTAAAAACATCCACAATATCCGTACTATCCTCAGCTTTCACCTGCGACCAGGTCACCTCAGCACTCGAAGAAGCCGTATAAAAAGCCGCCGTACTCGCCACCAAAGCCTGATTCATCACCGTGTCACGACTCACTCGATCCAATGTCACAAACATCGAACCAGACACAATCACCGAGATAAGAAACAACGCCAGTGGCATAAAACAAAAGCTAAAATCTAATAAAAATCCCTATAAATCCCCTTTTGCTTCCCAAACATCACACTCTTCTCCTGCGTGGTTCCCGGACGGCTATACTTCAATCCCACAAAACAATTTCCTGGGGTTTTTAAAGTCTCAGACTGCTCACAGTCAGAGGGCTCATCTGGCAGATCAAAAGTATCCACCAATACATTCACGCTAACCCTATCCATCTTTTTATTAATAGGCAAAAACCGAAAACTCAACTGAGAAAAAGGATTCGACCAAGTCATCAAAACACCCTCCCTAGATAAAACAGTACTAGCACTAGGGTCTGCTGTAGCAAAAAGCGCAATTCTCTCCAACTTCAACATATCTACATCTACTGAAACATACTCTTGATACGTTATCTGACGCTTCTCAACCTCGTTACTCAAGACATCCTGCATCCGCGTCTCCAAGTAATACATCCCCAAATCATCCCCCTCTTCAAAGTACAAATGATACATCTCAGGAATCTCGGCAATATTCTCTCCACTCTTCGCAAACGCCTTCGAAAACCCCGCCAAAGCCGCTGTATTCACATCCAAAAACTCCTGCTCCACAGCATCAAACAACTTCGGCCAAGAATAATTATATATATAACGAGTAGTCATCCCTATTGAACCAATCAACACAATACTAATCATCACAGTGGCAACCAAAACCTCAATCAAGCTAAATCCCCTCAAAGAAGAAATTTTATTCATGACAATAAACTAACAAATTTACAATCTTCTGCACTATGCTTCTACATCTATTTCATCAAGAGACGAAGGAGGGGTATCTCCAGGAGCAAGATATCTCAAACAAAATGCAGTACCTGTTCCATCAGTCTTCTCAGCACCATTTGCATCTGAATTTATAAAATTAGATTTTGTATCTTCTAAAAAAGAACAAATAGTATAAGAATTTGGCGTAGAACCATAATAATACACATATTTTTTTCCAGTTTCATTTGGAACAGGGACCTGATCTGAAGGATCTCTCATCATTTCTTTAATATCTTCTGCTGAAGAATACTCAAGGTTTTGGAAACACTTCATCAAATGAAAAGAACCTTTACAAGCATCCTCTTTTAATCTTCTTGCTGAGTTATTCGGACCTGGAGGAGAACCATACTGAGCAATAAACTGATCTAAATAAAGCTTGATCCGGGACAAATCATTTCCCCTCTCCGTATCCCTTGCTCTTCCAAGCTGTGATGAGTACACCGCCAAACTCCCAATAGTCAAAATCGTTATAATAACAATCGCAATCAATACTTCAGCCAGGGAAAACCCTGAAGCACTTCGGAACCGAAGCTGAGATCTATCAAACAACATAAGCAAAAATATTAAGAGTAATTACAGAGACAAGCAATAGCAGAAGGATCTTCCATGACCTTAAACAAGGTCATTGCTAGTGATCCTATCATAAAGACTATTACGACGTAGGTAAACAAAGAAATCGCAGCTCCAATGACCTTAATCGTCGTCCCCATGGTATTTTGCAGCTGAATATCATAGGTTTGGTAGGCTTCTTCGAGCATTTCGCCCAAATTACCCCCTTTAGACCCCAAAGTCATCGCCTGAGCCACACTATCCAGCAAATACCCACTCGGAACCTCCACATACATCCCAGCAGCGACCAGCTGTGGATCTAGAGGCTTCAAGGCCTGCTCGAGTTTTCTCCCCTTTTCCAAATTCTTTTCAACCGCCTCATAGACTCCCTTAAAACACAAATGAGAGGTCTGATCGATCACAATACGAATCGCCTCCATCAACGATACCCCTTTCGATATCAAATTCCCCATCATATACAAAAAATCTCTCGTGTACACCATCCTCAGCAATGGCCCAATAACAGGAGTTTTGATCAATGCGTCCTGACAAAAGTAACGAAATCCCAGATGAAAATGGTACAGTGCAAAAAAACCACCAAAAAGAAGTACGTTCGCCACGAGTACAAAAACCCCATAATTCGTCAGCACATCAGAGAAAAACACCATAATCTGCATCCCAAGCGGAAGAGAGAGTTTTTCGCCAAACAACTTCGTAAACTGTGGAACAACCCCCAAAACAATCACAATAAATGCTGCTCCTACCACTCCCAACACAACAAACTTTGGAGCCAGTGTTTTGATCAACTGACCTTTTTGTGCGAGCATCTTTGCTTTTCCTTCTGAATAATCCAAAATATTTTGCCCTACTGTCCCTGTCTTTTGCCCTGCAATCAAAATACTAAAAAACTCCTTATCAAAGTACTCTTCCGCTGCCATAAAGAGGTCAACGAAATCCTTATAGCCTTTTTGCATCCGCTTCTGCAAAATCTTGAGCAGTTTGATTACATCCTTTTGCTTTTCATCTGCTAACAAAAAATCCACTACATTTTCTAGTACATATCCTCGATTGATCATCTGTCCCAGTGACCTCGTCACTCGGATCTTATTCTCGGGCTTGATTCGTGCTCCCAGTTCGATATCCTGAAGTTTTTTCCACAAACCCACCTCTTCCTGCTCCTCAAGCTTCTGGATAATATATCCTTCTGCTCTCAAGTGAGACCTCACTTCTTCCAAAGTATTCCCCTTTAAAACAAGCTTTTCTTCAGCTCCAGCATCACTGTACACAATGGCAACAAAAGTCCTCATGAGTCTAAAAATTTGATAATTGTATAATTTGATAATTCCGCACCCCTTAACCAACCTCACTCACATTCACCACCAGATTCTTCCTTTCTCTGAATATCAGAACACCATCCACCCCACTCCCTCCTAAGGCCAAAGAACCTAAAAACCTACCGCTTATCCTTCATCAGGCAAGAAAAGTCCCTCTCTCCCAAACAGGCGTTCTTTCGGATCATCATACAAATAACTCGGAGCTTGCTTTTGCGCCCGCAATCGTTGATTCAGATCCTCAAGAGTTTCTTGATCTGCCTGAATAAACCGCACAGGAACACCTCCACTCACAGTAGCCTTGATCGCCATTTCATCAATACTCGTATAAGCATAGACATTCCACCCGAAGAGGATTACTGCAAAAACCAATAAAACAAGTCGTAAAATTCTCATAGAGATTAATTTAAAGAACTAAATGATACGCCCAAAAACTCACCTGTACAGACACCAGACCATCCTCCAAAAGCTGCAAGCCCCCCAATGACTGCACATCCATCAAGCGTTCATGCTCTTTCAAACTCTGCAGCAAAGCCAATAATCCATCATACTCCCCTGTATAGTCCACTGAGTACTCCATAATATCAAAACTCTGAAAATCACTATTCGTCACATCATCTGGACTCAGCTGAGTCCATCCAATATTTTCTGGAACAAAGACCACATAATCTTTTTTGAGGCGGTTGAAAGTATATTCCAAAAATGCCACGACTTGATCGTATCGAGAATCAAAGGGAACAGCCTTCTCCACTAACGCCTGATCAGTCTTCAGGGTATCTACCTGAGCAGAAAGAACCTGAAGCGCTTCGAGGTTTTTTTCTTCAGTCCCTTTTTCTTGCAAGGTTTGATGATATTTCTTCAGCATTACTTCAGACTCTCGTATCAAATCAGCAGTGTACAAATAAGCCCCCAATAAAGTGACCACCAAAAGTCCTAGGCTGCACCAATACAAAACCTCAGAAACATCACGTGAGGGCTTCACAGCTGTTTCGATACCATCGACACCTCCCACCATAAGAGGGTCATTTTTTTGTGACGTATTTTTTAATTTTTCGAGCAAATTCATACCAAACCAGGGTAAAAAAATAGTGAGATTATTGCGCAGCTTCTACAGCTGCATCTTGTGCTTCCAGTTGAAGATCATATTGGTACAAGTAATACGCTGGATTGATCTGCGCTTGTACAACAAAATCATACGAAGCATCAGATCTCTTCAATATATTAGGCTGATCATCAGCCTCTCCAGAAATCTCATTCCTTCCAACACTCGTCACAGAAAACCCCGTCAAAAGCAAAGGCTTTTCTTCAGCATCCTCAAAGTCTTCCGTATCTTCAGTATCTACCACATCACGTTGATTCTCTTCAGACAACCCTCTGCGCAGAGCGTCTATTTGCCTCGCTGCATTGAGGTAACTCGTCGTCTGAATCAAAAAACTCACTTGCCCAGTAGAACTCACCGTTAGGCTATTAAAGAACGTTTTATTCCCCAACAACAATCTCAATTTTTCCAAAAAGTCTGGGTAATCCAATAACATCACCGGTTGAAAATCTTCCTCATCCCATTCTCCAGAAAACACCTGGTCTCGTGCGAGATAAAGAGAATCAACAGCAGAAATCCCATCAGAATATCTCTGAAAGAGATCACGAAGTTCAGGTTTCAAAACTCCCGTCTGCTGAGTTTTGACACTCTGTACTGCCAACTCTTCGATATTGATCCGCTGTGCCAATTCCGGCACATGAAACCATCTCAACCAGGTATCAAAGATAAAAAAGGAAAGAAAAAATACCAGGAAGATTCCTGAGAAAACAAAATATGTTGTGCGTTGTCGAGAATTTAAGCTCATATCAATAAATTTTAAAGTGTTCGAAGACTACTAAATGAATAATTGCGGAGCGTATAAACTCCCGTATAAGAAACTTGTGGATTTTGAAAGAACGTCATATTTTCCGCCTTAGCCCCCTCAGCTGCAAACTGATGTCGAGAGCGAACCGTCACCTCTACCATGGGCTGACGAGCTCTATCAGCCTGAAGCGTACTTCTCACATTTTCTACACGCTTCGGCACGGTTACTACAAACTCATCAATATACGTCCGCGAGCTATTCAGCATTATGTGCTGATTCCCCCATGACATCTGCAATTGAGACCTCGTGTCATCTGGAGGAGAAGGGGTAGCTATTTCGACCTTTACTCGTGCCGATGCATCTTCTTGCTTATTCATATTGAGAACCAATGTCGTTTCATTCGTCTGACTATAATCAATGGAAACCGCCTCGCGAATCAACGACGCCAAAGTATTATTCACAATCGCAAAAGACTCCGATCGGATCTGCTGATGACGTGTAATAAAAGTCGTGTACTGAATCGTCTCACCAATAAACAAGGTCAACAGAATAACCAAAAAACTCGTCAAACTCACTGCAATCAACACATCGATCAAAGTAAAACCCTTCACTCCCCTTCGATATTGTACAAATTTTTTATACATATAATTCTTAATATCCCAAAGTTCCTAACGTCCATACAGTCTCCAAGGTCCTCATCTATAATGCAAATCCCGTCTTCGTATGATCCGCATACAAACTCTGCACAATCACTTGCTGTAATCCTTCTTTATCATAAGCTCCGGGAACGCCCCAATAAATCGACACCTCCACTAACCTTTTGTCATCTGACGGCTTTCTCACGAAAATCCGTCGTTCCAATCGGGTAAAAAATCCATCATTATCATCTTCATACAAACGAACTCTATTGATATGAGTATCCAAATACTCCATATCAGAAGAGAGACTTTCGAGACTCAAATTATTCAGGTCATCTCCCTTCACCAATTCATAATGACCACTGTCTTTTTGTCCCAAGAAGCTATCCCAACTCTGCACATAATTCTGATGAAGCCGTGTCAGCCTCAGAGCCTCCAGCTGCTCCATCGTTTCCGCAGCATACAGCTGAGCTCTCTCACGATGAATCAATTCCTTGTAAGACTGAAAAGCAGAGATTTTTGCACTATACGTCGCAAAAATAACAATACTCATCGCCAACAACATCACCATCACCTCCACCGTTGTCACAGCTCTTTGCCATCGAATACCCATCAGAAACATTATGAATGACAAATACCTAAAAACATTTTGCCAGAAAACGCAAAATATTTCATTATAATCTTAGACACAATTTTTATACAACAAAACGAGGGAAAAGAAGGACCACACACCATCTCGGACCACCCGGGGCTCAAGTCTATCGCAGATAACTGGAGACCTCTTCAAAATATGGAGCCAATACGTTCTAAAAAATGGGGTCATGCCGCAGCACAACCCCATCTCAGTCTTCTCCTTTCGGTCCTCTAAACCTTCCGGATTCTTTCTCTACGCCTTCACTTCTTCTTTCTTCTCATCGGCCACTTCATCTTCAGTCTTTGTTTCTACCGCATCTTCCTTGTAGAAATCATCCTCCATTCCAAGCTTCTTTCGGTACACATGACCAGCATTGATCAATCGGCCAATAATCACGTTTTCTTTCAAGCCTTCGAGGTTATCAACACGCTTTGTAACTGCAGCGTCAACAAGAACACGTATCGTTTCTTGGAACGATGCAGAACTCAACCAAGAATCAGTATGGAATGCAATACGAGTCAATCCAAGGAGAATACGGTCACCATAAGCAGGAACTTTTTTTGCCTTAGCAAGTTCTGCATTCACTCGATTAAACTTGATATTATCCACTACTTGCCCTGGAAGGAATTCACTATCTCCCTGATCTTGTACTCGAACCTTCGAGAACATCTGTTTCACGATGATTTCGATATGCTTATCATTGATCGTTTGCCCTTGAGAAGCGTAGATTCCTTGTACACCCTTCATGATATACGCCTGAGCAGTTGGAATATCTGTCTTCATCATGTACTCATGCAGATCAAAAGCTCCGTTGGTCAATGGCTGACCAATCGTTACTTCTTGATTGTTACTGATAAGGATACTAGCCCTCGGACCAAGCTTGTAAGAAACCTCACGTCGCTCAGCATGCTGTACGACAATCCCAGATTTTCCAGATTCTTTGACCACTCCAGCAAATTTTGCTCGAACCAAATAGTTATAAATCGGAGACCGTGCAAGAACTTGTTTTTCACGAACTTCATCTCCCTTCTTTACTTCTAACTTAAACCCATGTGGCACATGATAGTTATCAGATCCCACTTCAGTTTCAGAAACAATGATTTCAATAGCAGTCTTACTTCGCTTGAGCGTAACAACTCCATTGATTTCACTCAAAACAGCTGCCTTTTTAGGCGGACGAGCTTCGAGAAGTTCTTCAACACGTGGAAGACCCTGCGTGATATCAGCAGCTTCCGCAACCCCTCCCATATGGAAAGTCCGCATCGTCAGCTGAGTACCAGGTTCACCAATACTCTGAGCAGCAATAATTCCAGCTGCAAGACCGAGCTGAACCGGTTTATTCGTTCCAAGATCAAGACCGTAACATTTTTGACACACTCCATTTTCTGTCACACAAGTCATGATAGAACGGACATATGCATCATTCACCTCGTAATCCTTCAGGATCACCATCTCATCATGCCCCAAAACAGTTTTTTTCTTAAAGATCACCTTTCCTTTCACATCCATCAGATCTTCAGCCAAAGTCCGTCCAAAAATACGAGTTTCAAAAGCCACTCCGATATCTTCAGAGCGAGCCCTATCGATCAAGAAAGTATATTTCTGCCCACAATCATTCTCACGAATAATCACATCCTGTACGGCATCAACGAGACGACGAGTAAGGTACCCAGCTTCAGCAGTCTTCAACGCTGTATCAGATTTCCCCTTCCGTCCTCCATGAGTCGCGATAAAGTACTCAAGAATCGAGAATCCATCCTTAAGGTTTGAGAGAATTGGAAGCTCAATCGTCTTTCCAGACGGATTCGCTACTAATCCCTTCATTCCACAAAGTTGAGTGATCTGACCCCAGTTACCACGAGCTCCAGAATTAATTTGGTAGTAAAGATCATTTTCTGTGTTCTCAGCAAAAGTATCAACCAAAGTCTTTGTGATATCATTCTTTGCTTTTGTCCAAACACCGAGATTGTATCGGTATCGCTCATCAGCTGTAACCCATCCTTTCCAATAGAAATCATTATTCTTTTTCACCACAAGAGATGCAGCGTCGATAATCTTTTTTCGACCATCAGGCACCAACATATCTGATGCTGCTACAGTCAAACCTGATTTTGTAGCAAAATCAAATCCAATATCTTTAATAGCATCACACATCAAGGCTGTTTGTTCATGAGTCCGTTCGTTAAAACACTCCGCTACCAAATCTTTCAATTCACCCTTTTTAAAATCATAGTTTTTGAAAGGAAGCTCAACAGGAAGTGTAATACGTTCATGAAAGATCAAACGACCAAGAGAGGTTTCCACATGCTCAACACCATTTCCAAGGTCCATACGAACCTTTATTTGAGCCTGAAGATGTACTCCTCCGAGTTCATAATCCATCATTGCAGCTTCGATATCTCGATAGACCTTACCTTCTCCAGGTTTTCCAGGAAGAGCACGTGTGAGGAAGTAGCACCCCATCACCATATCTTGTGTTGCATTTGTGATCGGCTCTCCAGCAGAAGGCTTAAGAAGGTTCACAGAAGACTTCATCAATCGTTTGGCTTCACGTTGAGCAAGTTTTGAAAGAGGCACATGGACCGCCATTTGATCACCATCGAAATCCGCATTAAACGCAGCACATACTAGAGGGTGAATCTGAATAGCCTTACCTTCGATCAATACTGGCTGAAATGCCTGAATACTAAGACGATGAAGTGTAGGCGCACGATTCAAGAGGACATAATGGTCTTGTGTTACTTTTTCCAGTATATCCCAAACTTCTTTTCGCCCAGCAGTAATAACACGTTCAGCATTTTTCACATTATGAGCCAAACCATCTTCGATCAGGTTTCCAATCACAAAAGGCTTGAAAAGTTTCAGTGCCATTTCTTTTGGAATTCCACACTGATGCAACTTGAGCTGAGGACCAACCACAATTACCGAACGTCCAGAATAATCCACACGTTTCCCAAGAAGATTTTGTCGGAACCGACCTTGTTTTCCTTTCAACATATCAGAAAGAGACCGGAGTTTTCGTCGATCATTACTCGTAAAGGCAGCCTTTCCAGATCGTACAGAGTTGTTCAAAAGTGTATCAACAGCTTCTTGAAGCATTCGTTTTTCATTCCTACAAATTACTTCTGGAGCTCCCAGGCGCATCAGTTTTTTCAAACGGTTATTCCGATTAATCACACGTCGGTAGAGATCATTCAGATCACTCGCGGCGTATCGTCCTCCATCGAGTTGGACCATCGGACGCAAATCCGGTGGAATGACAGGGAGTACTTTCATAATCATCCATTCAGGACGAATATCATTTCTCTGCAAAGAGGCAGCCAAACGAATCCGTTTGAAGATTTTTTTCTGCTTCATTTCAGTAGCTGTCTTCAATTCTTCTTCACGAAGTGCAATAAACTCAGCCAAGTCCATACCTTCGATAATATCTCGAAGTGCTTCTGCACCAATTCCAGCGGTAAACACATGACCAAACTTCATCGAAAGCTCTCGGTATTCGAGCTCAGAAATCACTGCATTCACCATAATAGATTTGAGCTCACCCTTCGCACGGTCATAAGAATCCGCTAGCTCATCGAGCTGTTCAACTCCTTCATCATCGAGACGCTGAAGAGTTTCTTCAAGATCATTTTTATCTTCGATCTGAGCCTTTGCTTCTTTGATTTTTAGCTTCAGAGCCTCCTTCGTTTTCTTGGTGTACGTCTGATACTCCTCATCAAGCTGCAACTTGACAGCTTCCTTTGATTCTTCATCAACAGATTTGATGATGTACGCCGCAAAATAAACGACTTGTTCTAGAGACTTGATCGGAAGATCTAAAAGGAGACCAATACGACTCGGAGTACTTCTGAGGAACCAAATATGTGCCACAGGGACTGCCAAGTCGATATGAGCCATTCGCTCACGACGAACAGAATTTCGAGTAACTTCTACTCCACATTTTTCACAAATAACTCCCTTGTAGATAATTTTCTTATATTTTCCACAATAACACTCCCAGTTTTTTGTTGGACCAAAAATTCTCTCACAAAAAAGTCCGTCACGCTCTGGTTTTTGAGTTCGATAGTTGATTGTCTCTGGCTTGGTTACTTCACCGTTTGACCATTTCATAATGTGATCAGGAGAAGCAATCGATACCGAGATAGCATCAAAGTGTTTTTGTTGCTTACGATTGTCTTTTTGCATACCATTTCAGGATTAAAAAATTCAAATAAAACAAGGAACAAGGAATTATTCCTCAACTGGAGCCTCTACTTTCTCCTCTTCCATCTCCATTTCATCCAAACTATCAGAAGCTTCAATTCCTTCATCTACTACACCAGCCTCACCACCAACCATCTCTTTCACCTTGTCTCGAGAAGCAGATTCTACGATGTCGGCATCTTCATCAGATGTTTCGATCACTTCTTCGACTTCTACATGCTCTCCACTAGTTCTATCCATCAAATCAACGGAAAGACCAAGAGATTGCAATTCTCGAACCAAGACATTAAAAGATTCTGGTGTGGACGGTTTTCGAATTTCTTCATGTTTTACAATCGATTCATATGCCTTCGATCGACCAAAGATATCGTCAGACTTGATCGTCAAGACTTCTTGAAGTGCATGAGCCGCACCATAAGCCTCGAGAGCCCAAACCTCCATTTCTCCAAAACGCTGTCCTCCATGCTGAGCCTTTCCTCCAAGAGGTTGTTGGGTCACGAGTGAGTATGGACCAACACTCCGAGCATGAATCTTATCTTCAACCAAATGAAGAAGCTTCAACATATATACCATTCCGACACATGTCTTATGATCAAAGAGTTCACCAGTTTTTCCATCACATAACTGAATTTTTCCATCTTCTGGAAGACCAGCATCAGCCAAAAGTTGATCAATAATGCTCATAGGCACTCCATTGAGAACTGGGGTAGCCACTTTAAACCCAAGAACATTCGCAGCCCATCCCAAATGGGTTTCGAGAATCTGCCCAATATTCATACGGGAAGAAACTCCCAATGGATTCAAAATAATATCTACAGGTGTTCCATCTGGGAGATAAGGCATGTCTTCTTGAGGAACAATTCGAGAAATCACTCCCTTGTTTCCATGCCGACCAGCCATTTTATCTCCAACCTGGATTTTTCTCATTTGAGCAACGTAGACTTTGATCTGCTTGATAATCCCTTGTGAAAGATCATCTCCATCAGCACGAGAAAAGATTTGAATATCAACAACTTTTCCTCCAGTACCTCCAGGAAGACGAAGTGATGTATCTTTTACATCTTTTGCCTTATCACCAAAGATCGCTTGGAGAAGACGCTCTTCTGGGCTGAGATCAGTTTCTCCCTTCGGAGTAATTTTTCCAACCAAGATATCCCCTTCCTTCAGAAAGGCTCCAATCCGTACCACTCCTTCACTATCCAAGTCTTTAAGCTTATCCTCACCAACATTTGGAATGTCGCGAGTAACGATCTCCGGACCAAGTTTTGTATCTCGAACATCTACCGTATACGACTCAATATGAATAGAATCATAATCACCCTCTCTGTATACACGATCGGAAACAATCACCGCATCCTCAAAGTTGTATCCTTCCCATGACATATATGCCACCATCAGATTTTGACCAAGTGCCAATTCTCCATCACGAATAGCAGGACCATCAGTCAAAACTTGACCCTTCTTCACCTTTTGTCCGACCACAACAGTTGGTCTCATATGCAATGATGTTGCTTGATTTGAACGGTGGTAAGTAGAGATATTGTAGATTTTCTTTTCTCCATTCTTGTAAAGAAGAGCCATTTGACCTGCATCCACAGATTCAACAATTCCATCTTTTTCTGCCACCACCACATGTCCAGAACTCCGGGCAGCCAACCCTTCCATACCTGTTCCTACCAATGGAGACTGAGGATTGATGAGGGAAACCGCTTGACGTTGCATATTTGTTCCCATTGAAGCACGAGTATTATCATCATGCTCGAGAAATGGAATCAAAGAAGTCGTCACTGAGATAATCTGCTTTGGTGAAACATCCATATGAGTGATCTCATTCACATGCGCTTGAATAGGTTCACCTTTTTCACGTGACGCTACTTGTTTTTCGACAATCTGTCGCAACTCATCAGTTTCTGTATTCGATTGTGCAATGGTCAAGTTTTGTTCATCATCAGCATCATAGTATTCTACGGTATCTGTTAAATACGCACGAACAGGCACACCATCTTTATACTGCTTCACTTTAGCAATTTTTGCAGCAATCGCTTTATCGATCACTACATCTTTTTTCACAATCACCTTCTTTTTATCATCTGAAATATCTTCACCAGCCATACGACCTACGAGTTCACTCTCTTTATTTGGAACTGTATGAGCAACTGTCCGGAATGGTGTTTCAATAAACCCAAACTCATTAATCTTGGCATAAGTCGCTAAATGAACGACAAGTCCAATATTCGGTCCTTCGGGAGTAGCAATCGGACAAATACGACCATAATGCGAAGTATGCACATCACGGACATCAAATGAAGCTCTCTCACGAGAAAGTCCACCAGGCCCCATCGCCGAAAGACGTCGCTTATGAGCAAGCTCAGACAAAGGATTGGTTTGATCCATAAACTGAGACAACTGAGAACTCGCATAGAATTCTCTCATCACTGCAGTAATAGGTCGTGCATTGATCAATTGAGTAGGAGTCACAGTATCGAGCTCAAGGACGGTCATTCGATCCTTAGCAATACGCTCTGTTCGAAGAAGTCCGATTCGGAACTTATTCTGAACCAATTCCCCTACACTCCGAACACGACGATTGGAGAGATGATCAATATCATCTGGCTTTCCATTACCATTGTTCAAATCGATAAGGTGACGAGAGATATGAACCAAGTCAGAGACTTGGAATACTCGATGCTCAATATCATGAGGCAAATCAATATCAAATCGTTTATTCATCTTATATCGCGCAATCACAGACATATCGTATCGCTTGAAGTCAAAGAACATACTATCAATCAATTGCTTTGCATTCGCAGCAGTCGCCATATCACCAGGTCGGAGCTTTCGGTAAATAGCTTGATAAGCTTCTTCAGAAGTCTTCGCTGTATCTTTTTCAAGAGTATTCAAGATAAAATCAGGCTGTCCTTCTTGTCGAAGATCAGCAAAAAGATTCAAGATTTCCTTGTCTGTTTCATATCCAAAGATTCGAAGCAGTGAGGTCAAGTAGACCTTTCGTCGGCGGTCAATTTTCACATGAATAATTCCTTTCTTGTCTGTTTCAAGCTCTAGCCACACTCCCCTCTTAGGAATGATTTTAGCTGTGTAATGTTTTGGAAAAGAGGCATTTCTTCCAAAAAACACACCAGGACTTCTCACCAATTGATTCACAACCACTCTCTCAATACCATTCACTACAAAAGTTCCCTTATCGGTCATCAAAGGAATATTTCCAAGATAAATATCTTGCTCCTTAATTTCGCCAGTTTCTTTATTCACAAGACGCACATGAACCTTCAATGTTGATTCATATGATAAGTTTCGCTTCTTTGCTGTTTCAGGATCATACTTTGGAGTTTCAAAAGAATGATCAAGAAAATGTAATTCAATCTTTTTACCAGAGAAGTCAATAATAGGAGAAACTTCGTCAAAAAGCTCACGAATACCTTCTTCGAGAAACCATTGATAAGAATCCAACTGGATCTCAATCAAGTTCGGAAACGGATACTCATCCGCAGATGTAAAAAAATACCGCCCAGCTTGGTCTACAGAAGTAGATCGATCAAGCGCGGTTTTACGAGCATCGACAAGGTTTTCAACAGTGGATATTTTAAATCCACTCCCTTGCGTGCCAGTTGAAGACTGTGATTTAGCCATAGAAAGGCAGAGGTTAGAAATACAAGAAAAGAAGCCTGTTCACTAAAAACAGGTATTTTTACCGCGTGTGTATAACAGTAACTCATCCGGACACACGACACTCGATCCATATATATACGCAGAATCAAGGCCGAACTATTATATGTGATAAAAGGCTAAAAACCAAAAGGTTTTATTGCAAAAAAACTATTATGTGGAAAAACAATCTAAATTTGCATCATTTTTACAGTTTTGGTTGAGAAAAAAGCAATGATTTAGTTAGATAAGGACAATCATAAACATAAAAATCCAGCCCTTTACCAGTCTGAAATCACAATCATATGTCTGAATTCATTACTTTCATCACAGCCCCACTCCACGCCTCTCTCCTTCTTCCAATTGGATTCATTGCCCTCATAAAAGGAGCTGACTATCTCGTAGAAGGTGCCTCTTCCATAGCAAAACGTTTTCATATCAGTGAACTTGTTATCGGGCTAACTATCGTCGCCTTTGGAACATCTCTTCCAGAGCTCCTCGTAACAGTGCTTTCAGGATTCCAGGGCGCAACAGATCTCGCAATCGGAAACGTTATTGGCTCAAATATCTCAAATATACTCCTTATTCTAGGGGTATGTGCTTTTATCTATCCCCTGTCAGTTTCAAAAGGAACCATCTGGAAAGAAATCCCTCTCAATCTTTTAGCCGTCATCGCTCTTTTTGCTCTGGCAAATGATACTCTCCTCGATGGTGCACAATTCTCTGGACTCACTCGATCTGATGGAATAGCTCTGATGCTCTTTTTCATTATCTTTATCTATTATTCATTCGGAATCGCCAAAAACCCAACCATCCCGGACGCTATTGCCGAAGATGCTCAAGAAATATCAGAAGACATGCAGACTATGTCTACAAAAAAAAGTATCGGGTATATCTTCTTAGGACTCATAGGTCTATCTATTGGTGGTCAATTAGTTATCAATGGAGCTCTTGGAATAGCCTCGATGTTTGGACTCAGCGAGTCTTTTGTCGGTCTCACTATACTCGCACTGGGTACTTCAGCTCCAGAGCTCGCCACCTCAGCCATAGCCACATACAAAAAAAATAGCGATATCGCTATCGGAAATGTCGTCGGATCAAATCTCTTCAATATTTTCTGGGTCCTTGGGCTAACAGCACTCATCAACCCACTCCCTTTCAATCCCGTCCTCAATGCAGATATTTTTGTTTGTGCTCTGGCAACATTCCTTCTTTTTCTCTTCATCGCCACAAAAAACCAAGAAGATCGCTGGTGGCTCTACAAGTTTCAAAACGATGAGTTCACCCTATCAAAAACCGAAGGAATCGTCTTTATCATGAGCTACATTGGCTACATGAGCTACCTCTTTATGAGAGGATAGCCCGACCATTCACTCATTTCCTTCTAGACAATAAAAACACTTCTACTCATGATGAAACCTCAAACTTGGAAACGACACAGCAACCCTTGGAGTGGGTGGACTCGCTTTTTAATCATTTTCGTTCTTGCGCCCGCTCTCTGGCAAAAAGCATGGGTTCTCATCGTAAGTCTGATCGTCTACACCATTATAAACCCTATTCTTTTCTCACCTCCATCTCACAATAAAGCCTGGATGAGCCGAGCAGTACTAGGAGAACAACTCTATCTCAAGAGCAAAAAAAATCAGAACAAACTCAAAATAACAGGAACCATTGGAGGCATCGTCTTCCTCGTATTTATCTATTCTGCATACTCACAGCTCCTCTGGCCTACTATCGTCCTCCTTGTCGGAATCGTGGGATATAAAATGTGGTTTCTTCAACAGATGGTCGAGCTGTATGATAAAAGCCTTCACTAAGAGAATTGCTCATCATCGAGAACGCATCATATTCCGTTTATACTGCCAAATAATCCGCTTTAAAAGAGTGCGACTTTTTTGAAGTTCTTGTCGAGACAAAGATTTCCGAAGAGACTGATATACATTACGATACACCATTCGAATACATTGTGATCGAGCTTCAGGACAATCCATCCCCAACCTAGCTTCAAAGTCAGGTGGGATCACCACACCATTAAACGGTGCAAAGAGTCCTTCTGATGGAGCAATACTCCCACGAAAAGGTGCAATGCCCTCTGAAGGAGCTACATTTCCATTAAAAGGCTCAACAACACCTTCCGAAAGCGTCACATTCCCATTAAAACTCTCCACAAAAGCAAAAGCAGGGCTGAATATCTGAAAAGCAACAAGAACTGCTAAAAAGAATAAAGAAAGACGTTTCATAAAAAAATATTAATGACTGAAGACAATAAGTACGGAAGAATCGTCAATTTGTTACAACAAAATAGAAGCTGAAACAACAAACATTGAAAAACATCAAAATCCATCAGCAACCTTAACAGTCAGTGGAGAAAGAAGTTCTCAAATATATTACAGAATCCCAGGAGACAACCACTTGAATTTCAATAGGCAAACCAATGCTTTTATAAAGACAAAAAGCATGTCACATCCGACTCTTCTTCAAAGACTCAATCACACCCTTATTCGCCGGCAAAAACTCCTTCGGATCCAAGTCTCTTTGATCAATCCACATCAACTCTTGATCTTCCATACCCTGCATCACTTTTCCGGAAGGAAAGTTTTTTTGGATTTTGAGCTTTGGATTTTGGATTTGAAGTATTCGACACCGATGAAAATTCAATACCTTCTTTTGCCGATGAAGCGCCATTTTTTCGAAAGGCGGACGAACGGATACTTCAACTCCCACTTCCTCCCGAAACTCCCGCTGCATCGCTCCCCTCAAATCCTCCCCCTCTTCAACCTTCCCTCCCGGGAACTCGAGAAGTCCCGCAAAAGTCTGTCCTGCCTTTCTCCGAGAAACTAAGACTCTCTTCTCTTGAATAAGCACCCCCACCACAACCTTCTCATATCCCTGTGGAATTCGCTCTTTTTGAATTTTAAATTTTGTGCTTTGGATTTTCTCAAATTGTGATGGATCTCTCCCATAAGCACACTGTTTTATCAAAGGGCAAATTGAACACTTCGGGTCCCTGGCCTTACAAATTTGAGAACCAAAATCCATCAACACCTGATTTAAACTCATGTCTTCTGGGTAGTGCTCATCAAACCAATCAAGCCTTTTCATCACCCATTTAATCTCCTTTGCCTTCGCTTTTACATGAGCCTTCTCTTCGTCAAGCACTTTCACCGGCTCAAAAAACCGACTGAGTATACGAGCAACATTCGTGTCAGGTGCCACTGTTTTTTGCCCATAAGCAAATGAAGCAACTGCACGTGCTGTATAAGGGCCAATCCCAGGCAAAGATTCAAGCTGCTCAATATCATTGGGAAAAATTCCATCGAATTTTTCAACAACAGCCTGCGAAGTCTCTATCATCCTCCTCAACCTCTCATAAAACCCCAAGCCTTTAAAGTACGGCAACGCTTCTTCAAAACTCGCTTTCGCCAACCTTTCCACCGTAGGGAATCGTGACGTAAACCGTATAAAAAACTCTACTACCCGATCTGCCTGCGTTTGCTGAAGAAACACTTCACTCACCCACACATAATACGCATTATCGATATCCTTCCAGGGAAGCTTTCGATGATCAGGGTGATACCATCCCTTGATCTGATCAAGAAACCAATACCAATCCTCATTTTTTATGTGTTTCATTTTAGATTTTAAATCTGCACACTCTTTTGCCTCAACAACGCATCTACCATAACTAAAGCCGTCATAGCCTCCACCATCACCACCGCCCGCGGGACCACACAAGGATCATGACGACCCGGCATCAGTAGCTTCGTTTTCTTTCCTTTCTTTGTCACTGTCTCTTGTGTTTTGAAAATCGTCGAAACTGGCTTAAACACCGTCCGAAACACCACTGGCATCCCATTGGTGATCCCACCCTGTATCCCTCCAGAAAAATTCGTCTTCGTTTTAATTTCACCTAAAACTGACTCAAACACATCATTGTGTTCACTCCCAATCATCCCCAGCGAACCAAAACCTGATCCAAACTCGACTCCCATCGTTGCTGGAAGACTCATCATCGCTTGTGCCAATGAAGCTTTTATTTTTGCAAATACTGGATCTCCAAGACCTACTGGAACTTTCTTCACAATGCAACTCACCGTTCCACCAATTGTATCACCTTCTTTTTGCACTTCTTTTATTCGCTCAATCATTTCCTTGGCCAACTTCGCATCGGGACACCGCACGATATTTGCCTCTACTTTTTTCAAGGTTACTTTCATCGGATCAATAGATCCACCAATAAGACCCACTCGATCCACATACGCCAAAACATTCATTCCACAGACCTTTTTTAATATTTTTTTTGCCACCACGCCAGCCATCACCCTCGCTGTTGTTTCTCGGGCAGAAGCACGACCCCCACCAGTCCAATTCCGAACTCCATATTTAGCATCATATGTATAGTCGGCATGACTAGGGCGGTACGTGTCTTTTATCCTCTTATAGTCGTTCGATCTCGCATCCTTATTCCTCACCATCAAAAGAATCGGCGACCCTATTGTTTTCCCCTCAAACACACCGGAAAGAATCTCAACCTCATCTATCTCCTGGCGAGCTGAAGTAATAGAGCTCTGACCAGTGCGACGTCGTGCCAAGTCTTGAAAAAAATCCTTCACCTCCAATTTCAAACCAGCCGGACAACCATCAAGAACCACTCCCACAGCTCCTCCATGTGACTCTCCAAAGGTTGTTATCCGAAACAAATGACCAAAAGTATTCATGAAGAAGCAACATCAAAAGCAAAACACCATCATTATAACAGAAAAAGACATCCCCCTCATAATTCCCAAGTCATTCAAAACGTATGAAGGCGAGAACTGCTTTAAGAACAAAGAAACCTATCATTTATCCCAAAACTCACCTCGTTATGACGGTTCAAAAAGTTCCTATCACCTCCCTGATACAAAAATTGACACAATGATCATTTGACACCCCAATTACCCAATGATACCATCTTTCCGCTAACAATGCTTATAATACTTTTATCATTTTATTCAGCTCAGTATGGCACAAAACGTCTTTGTACGCGACAAGGTTCATGTAAATGTAGGTACCATTGGTCATGTTGATCATGGTAAAACAACCTTGACCGCAGCTATCACTACCGTTGCTTCTGTAATGGGAGGTGGAGTAGCAAAAGCTTTCGATCAAATCGATAACGCACCAGAAGAAAAAGAACGTGGGATCACGATCGCTACTTCGCATGTAGAGTACAGTACTGAGACTCGTCATTACGCTCATGTAGATTGTCCAGGTCATGCTGATTACGTAAAAAACATGATTACAGGTGCAGCTCAAATGGATGCTGCTATCCTCGTAGTTTCTGCTGCTGATGGACCAATGCCACAAACTCGTGAGCATATCCTTCTCGCACGTCAGGTAAATGTTCCATACATCATTGTCTTTATGAACAAGACTGACATGGTAGACGATGCAGAACTCGTTGAGCTCGTAGAAATGGAAATCCGTGATCTTCTCAACAAATACGAATTCCCTGGAGACGACACACCAGTTATCAAAGGATCAGCTCTCAAAGCTCTCGAGGACCCAAGTGGTGCAGATGCTGAACCAATCAAAGAACTTCTCAAATCTCTCGATACATACGTACCAGAACCACAACGAGAACTCGACAAAGACTTCCTTATGCCTGTTGAAGACGTGTTCTCTATTAAGGGACGTGGAACAGTTGCTACTGGACGTATCGAAACAGGAGTTGTAAAAGTAAATGAAGAAGTAGAAATGGTAGGTATTCGTGAAACACGAAAAGTTACTGTTACTGGGGTAGAAATGTTCAAAAAACTTCTCGACCAAGGTCAAGCTGGAGACAACGTTGGTCTTCTCATTCGAGGAATCGAACGTGAAGAAATCGAACGTGGAATGGTCCTTGCTAAAGCAGGAACAATCACTCCTCATACAGAATTCGAAGGAGAAATCTATGTTCTCACAAAAGAAGAAGGAGGACGTCACACTCCATTTTTCAAAGGATACAAACCTCAATTCTACATCCGTACAACTGATGTGACAGGTGAAGTTCACCTTCCAGAAGGTACTGAAATGGTAATGCCTGGAGATAACCTCAAGGTAAACGTTGTTCTTGGAAACTCTATCGCGGTAAACGAAGGAACTCGTTTTGCTATCCGTGAAGGAGGACGAACAGTAGGAGCTGGTGTTGTTACCAAGATCCTTAAGTAAGAACTCACTCTTCAAAAAAAACTTAAAAAGCCCCAATCGCAAGAATGGGGCTTTTTAGTAAAGGAAAAAAAGAAGAAAATTACAACTCAATACATTAAACTAGTGGCAATACCCCCTTACATATTCAAAAATGGAATCAACATACTATGCAGAGCTCATCAGACCATTTTGGGCACCTCCATCATGGCTCTTTGGACCAGTATGGACCATTCTTTATGTCATCATTGTCGCATCCTTTACAACAGTCTTTTACAAAGCCTATAAAAAAGACATCCCTAAAAAAACAGCCATTCCCTTTGCATTAAATCTCTTCTTCAATTTTGCGTTTACGCCTATTCAATTCGGACTTCAAAACAACCTCTTGGCATCACTGGATATCCTTTTCGTGTTAGGGACTTTAGTATGGGCCATCAAGTCTATCAAACCTCAGCTCCCGTGGGTAGCATATGCAAATATCCCCTACCTCGCTTGGGTCATCTTTGCAACAGTGCTTCAGCTCACCGTGACATACTTAAATGCTTAAAAAGATCACCACAGAATCAATCCAGATATACCTCATCAATATAATCTGGTATGACGAGTTCTTTCTGTGAGTTCAAATCATTTGACATTGTTATATAAGGATCTTCTCCACTGTTCAAATCATCAATCATGAGCTCAAGGCACACATGGATAAAAACTTTCTGTCCATCAAAAGCCAAATTTGCTGGGACAGACAATTTCACCTGTGACGGGTAATCATAAGAACAATCTCTAAAAGTGATAAGAATAACCTGACGAGAAACAAAGAGGATATCATAAAATTCGTTATTCCTGAGTTCAATACCATCTACCTCAAAGTTCACTAATGGCCGAAAGATATATTGTTCTGGGTTTTCTTCGAGGTGGTCAAATTGATAATGATCCATAAGAAATATCAGGTTATTTTGTTGCATTACAACAAAATATTGGTACTATAGCAAGGCTCCGACCGTCGCTTTTGACGTCGAAGTGTCCCGACTAAAAGCCTTAAGATAAACGAAAGGCAAAGGGACAAAACTCGTCACTCACAAACTGAAGCATTCGCTTCGGACACAACAGTGGCGATCCCACTGTTTTTTTATGAGTTGAAACCAAACGTTCGACCATAATCTATTCATCATTAACTCCCTCTCCCATGGCTAAAGAAGAAAAAAAAGCTTCTGCAAAGCAAAAGATCAGAGTGATCATACGTGCTTTCGATCACAAAATTGTCGACGAAAGCGCAAAAACCATCATCGATACAGCCGAACGTGCTGGATCACTCGTGACCGGGCCTATTCCAATGCCAACAAAGATCGAACGAGTAACTGTCAACCGATCAACATTTGTCAATAAAGACGCTCGTGAGCAATTCGAAATCAGAACTCACAAACGGCTTATCGACATCACAGAATACACTGCAAACACTATTGACTCTCTCTCAAACCTCAATCTCCCAGCAGGTGTAGACGTAGAAATCAAAATGCTGTAATAGCGAATTGCGGTCCGAATCTCTACAAGAAACCACCCCCTATCCGAATAACACAAATAAACACATTCGGGTGATTCGGATATAAGCAAGAAATAGGGGGAAGATTCGGATCGATATTCGTATTCAACTCATGATTACCTCCCTCCAAAACCCAATTCTCAAAAACATCATAAAGCTGAGAAAATCAGCCCAAGAAAGACGGAAACAAAACCGCATGATCATAGAAGGCGTACGAGAAGTATCTCGTGCGCTTTCGTGCAATTGGCCTATCAACCAAATATTTTTCTGTGAAGAACTCATGATGAACCAATCTGAGTTTTTAGACAAGATTCGGGGGAAATCAATTGAACTCATCCAAACCTCAAAAAAAGTAATAGAGAAAATGTCGTATCGAGATTCTTCTCAAGGAATATTAGCCTTGGCCTCAATGCCAAAAAAACCTTTGGAAGACCTGAAACTCCCTGATAACCCACTCGTCCTCATCGCAGAAGGACTTGAAAAACCAGGAAATATCGGAAGCTTGTTACGGATAGCAGATGGTGCTGGAGTAGACGCACTCATTCTCTGTGACTCTACAGGAGATGTCTGGAACCCTAATGTTGTGAGAGCAAGCACGGGAACACTTTTTTCTGTTCCTCTTGCAGTTGCCTCTTCGGAAAAAACACTCTCATGGCTCAATACTCAAAAAATCTCAAAAATCATCACTAGTCCAGATTCACAAACACCCTATAGCAACATAGACTACAGAGAATCTTGCGCCATCATTATTGGCTCAGAGCAAGCAGGATTAACCGAAAAATGGATGAACACTGCCAACGAGAAGGTTACAATACCAATGTACGGAACTGCGGACTCTTTAAACGCAGCTATCTCCGCAAGTATTATTACCTACGAAGCTCTTCGTCAGCGGTCCTAAATATCCATATGAAAAAAACTCCCTCTCTATTTCTCAAAGGATTGTGCTCTCTTAGTCTAATGGCACTCCTAATCTCTCCATCTTTTGCTCAATCTCTTCGAAACTATGAAGACCGAGTAGAAGTCTTTTTTACTGAAGCTGAAAACCCTTTTCCAGACAACAATATCCGAAGTCTATCTGGAAAAGCAGCCACAGAACTAAATGTCAGAGGAGTTCTCAAAGGATACCCAGATGGAGAATTCAAAGGAAACAATCCTGTCAACAGAGCCGAAGCATCAAAATTTCTCCTCGAGTCCCGAAATCAAATAATTTCCGAAACACTCCCAGCAAACCCTTTCCCTGATGTCATCAACTCCGAGTGGTATGCCAAATATGTACTCAAATGTGCTGAGCTCGAAATCATAAAAGGGTATCCAGATGGGACCTTCAAGCCCACAAACCAAGTCATCACTGCCGAATTCCTCAAAATGCTCGCTCTCACCTTCCAACTCGAAACAGATCTTCCCTATACCTATGAAGACAAAGACGAATATGGTGACGGATGGTTTTGGAAATATGCTGGCGCTGCGCAAAAATATGATCTCTTCCCACATCGAACAAAAAAACTCAGACCAACTGTGAGTGTGACACGTAGCGAAATGGCTGTAGCAATCTATCAGTATCTTAAAAATGGCCCATTTCCTCGGCCTTCTTTAAACATGACCACCTCACCCAACACAACATCAAATACGCCGGAAACAACTCCAGAAGAGACTTCTAGTGAAACAATCGAATCTTCACCTATATCATCATCACCAGAACCACAGCTCCAGTTCAGTGCAGAATCCATCTTACAAAACATCTACTTTGGAGAAAATACTTTTATGAGCCTAGAATTCAATCCGAGCATAGACGCAGAAGAACTCAATAAAATCACTCTTCTCATCGACAATCCTAGTAAAATAAGTATCGAAAACTTCACGCTAAAAAAAGAAGGCAGTGATACTATTCTTGCTACATCAACAGTACAAAATGAACAAATAAATTTCATCCTTTCAGAACCACTTACAAAGAATATTCCAAACCGATTTACCGTCTCAGCAAATATAAAAAGTGGATCTGTGGGAAAAAAAATACAGATCATTATTCCAGAAAAAGGCATAGAAATCCTTTTTCCAAATGACTACAGCTTCGATATGCTAGCTGGAAGCATTATAATTCCTGAAATCACTTTTCAAGGAAACAAACCAGAAACAACAACTGAAAACACAACGGCAAATGGATATCCAACAAACTACCCTTTAGCTCCCGAAAAACTCCAAATAGAAAATGGGTACATCTCATACCAAACAAACATTATCACCGAAGCTCTCGGCTTGGATTTCAATTTCAAATCACCAGGAGTCAAATCAGTCTTAAAAGACTTTGATGTCCTTGGAGACACATCACAACTTGAAGAATTTCTCATCATCATCAAAGAAATGCCTCAAAATGGGACATCTATAAAACTAGGAACCTGCACCATTCTCTTTACTGCTGGTGGTGGTAGCGACAATGTCTGCAATGATGGAACAGCAAGCGTAGATATCACTCCAAACAACTCAACACAACTGGTAGCTGCCTCAATATCAAATATCACAGGAATAAACCTTTATGAGATTTCATTAGCTCAATCAGGGTCCATTGCTCTTCGGTTCAAAAAAATAAGCACTCCAACAAACGATTCCCTTCTCTTTACCGATGGCACGAACGGAAAAATCACAAAGAAAATCCTTGCACCAGGAAAAACAAACACAAAATCGATCAGCAGTCTTA
This sequence comes from Candidatus Altimarinota bacterium, assembly GCA_029233985.1. Lineage (GTDB taxonomy): Bacteria > Patescibacteriota > Gracilibacteria > JAUYGZ01 > JAUYGZ01 > JARGOK01. The sequence continues at coordinate 914,749 of JARGOK010000001.1, read as the reverse complement.
TAAAAAAAGCTGAGTTCCGCATCGATGGAAAAATTATCGCCCAATCTTCAGCAGTCCTCAACAATAGGATCCAGTTTAGAGATATCAATTTTGAGCTAGGACAATCTATAAATTACAACTTTCAGGTCATCATAACACCAAATGAAGTTAAATCTGGCTCAGTCGTATCAGGCGACGTCATCAGGCTTTTTATTCCTGCGAATGCTTTCACCACACCAAACAATGGAAGCGTGCAGGGTTTTGCTGGTCAAGAATTCAATCCTAGCTCAAGCGCAGAAAGCGGACAAAAACTCATCATAACAGAAGCTGCCCCCCTTTTCGAATCCAGCAAAACTACTGGTACGAATCTTTCCGTAGGGCTCCTAGAATTCCTCAATTTCACCTTTTCAAAATTTGGAACTGGATACATAGAAGTCGGAAGCAGCCTTCCAAAATCCCAACTGCAGATCAAAATCCTCAAAAACTCTGGTCTCCTGATCGACCGTTGTGAACTCAGAGACCAATTCAACTCTGTTGTTGCGACGATCACATCTACCTCTTCAGGACAATTCTCCACAGATCCTTTTGGACTCACTCCCGTATCAGAAGCAGACCTCAGCACTGCCGGGCTAATCTACGGGACATTCACTTCAAACACATTTAGTTCTGGCAAGCTAATGGAATCTAACGGAGAAAACTATGCCATTTTCTGTAGCGCCTCTAATATTCCTTCAGGAAGTTCAGTACAAGTTTCAATCGATGGCGGAACCCAACAATTCCTAATCGATTCTGGAAACACGCTCACTCCCCTTACGGGAATCGAAAACATCAAAAAACTTCCCCTCACAGGTACCACACGGACATCAAATAACTAAAGAGAAGTGAGTTGTCCAGATCACTCTCTTTTGAGCACAATTATTTCAGGCTAAAATAGCTGTAACGTTTTTGTGACAAAATCGTATTAAACAATGAAATCAATTTTAATCAATAATTATTTTTCATGTCACTCTTCAAAAACTGTCTCTCTATCCTATTTTCAATCTTAATTCTCGGTCAAATATCGGTTATTCACGACAGTTCAGCAGAAACAGGATTTTATGACATTCTCAAATCTAACATCTCACAAAATGGAGATGACAAAAATATAGAAGTCACATTCACAGAAAACTTTTATGTCAGTATCTACAAACCCTACAGCCCGAATTGGACCAAAGTAAACTGGAGCATAAGTACCCTAGAGAGCAATGGACTCCATGGGCAAGACCACAATCCAACAGCTTGTTCTGAAGACCAAAGCAACGCAAACCTCTTTCAACTCCGATGCGAAGCAAGAAATTTTTCTGGGAAAGTAAGCATTACCGCAACTAATGCCAACAATACAGATCAGCAAACAAACCCTGTGACGGTAACTATAAAAGCTCCAAAGCAAGGAAGATTTATCAGCTGCATCAATCCTCCTGCAAATTTCACACCGACCACATGTATCGATGTTTTCAAAAATGGGGCTTGGAATAGAAATGACACCTTTAGTTGCCTATCTGGATATAGCAAATCAGGAAAGAACTGTGTTCTTATATCGAGTAATACCTCCAGAACTCAAGACTGTTATATCCAAGAAACCTATCAGTCCAATAATCAAGTAACCATCAGCCTCCTGGACAAAAAAACCTATAGTCGTTCAAACGATTGCAATGCAATCAGCTGGGATGTACAAATACGATCTGGGTCTGAAAATGCCGTAAGAGAACTCGGACGAAATCAAAAAGAAATTATTTTAGAAATTTTCTCATCTGCAGAAATTCTTGTAGAAGCCGACCTACAAAACCTAGCAGTTGGAAAAATTCTCAATGTGGAACCAACTCAGACAGCTATCAATAAAGCATCAGATATCGCCGATATCAAGCTCACATCTATGAGCAAAACACCCTGGATAGAAAACAACTACTCATACATCAACGAATTTGGAAGTCGAGTCACAGGAGACGTACTCCTCATTAACACAAATATCAAAAACATTGGAAAAACAACATTTTCAGAAACAGCAGCAGTCAATGGCAAAGAAGGTAATTGGTCTGGTATTATAATTTGTGATGACAACAATGAGACAACTGGTGTTGTGAGATATGGAAATCTTGCCGCAGGAGCCTCCAAAGAAGTCAAACTAATATTAGACATCTCAAGCCTAAAAAACACAAGCACAGCGCAGAAGAAATGCACTATTTATTCTTTTACGAGATCATACACACAAATTAATCCTGCATTCAATACTCAAAATATCGAATTCAACCTCAATCTCGACAACAATATAATAACCATCTCTGAGGTGCACGAACGCAACTGGACTAATATAAGTTATTACTTTACAAATCCCGGAGTACTCAGGGCAAGAAGACTTCAAGCTCAAATCACATCTTTTCCTCAGCCAACAACACCTGTCACACAAATTCAGGTGAATACTCCTGGAAATGTAGAGTACGAAGAAGAAGTAAAAGTAAAATTCAAAGCCAATGAAAACCCATTCTCAGATACAAAAATAACTAGTCTCGCTGGCAGCGCTGCTGCAGAACTCAATCGAAGAAACGTCATTGGAGGGTTTCCAGACGGAGAATTCAAAGGGAGTCGAACGGTAAACCGTGCCGAAGCTGCGAAGTTTCTCCTCTTGGCACGTGGCTACGATGTTCCTTCAAGTATCTCAAACAGCCGCTTTTCAGACACTCTTCCAGGTGAATGGTACGCCAAGTATACCGAACGCGCTGCAGAAATCGGAGTCATCAAGGGATACAACGATGGAACTTTCCGACCAGCAAACCAAGTGATAACAGCGGAATTCCTCAAAATGATAGCTGTTACCTTTAATCTTCAAACAAACCTCAGCTATTCATATCAAGACGAAAGCGAGTACCCAAACGCATGGTTTTGGCAATATGCAGGAGCAGCACAAAAATACGAACTCTTCCCTCACAGAAAGACACATCTCAGACCCACTACCCCACTCTCACGGAACGAAATCGCTGTGGCCATCTATCAGTACCTTAAAAACCGCTCGATCTCCTCACAAAATCTCCCCATCTCAGCAAGTATTCCAGATGATGAATGCCGAAGTTATGCAAATCAACCACTCAATTTTTCCATCAGTTGCCTAACAGGATACCGTTTTAATGCCTCACATGGAATAGGGCCAGATTTGGAATACATCCAATTTAGAAACAAAAAAAACAGCTCAGAGTTTTTCTCTATAAAAATCAATGACTCAGAAAACTTCACAAACACGCAAAACCTAGACCATCAAAGTATTCGTATCTCAGGCATATCAGCAAAAACCTATTACTCCAATCGAGACCAAACGATGACAATCACAGCAAAAAAAGACAACAAGTATTACCAAATTCAATTCAATACTCAATCAGAAAATATTCCATCAAAGTATAAAGAAATCCTTGAGAGTATTTCTCTCTAACAACATAAAACAATTCAGAAAAGCAGTTTACAAGAACAGACCAACATCCAAAAAACCTCATTCTAAAGCCATAACTTCATTCATTTAAAGGCATCATCAACTTTTATTTGTAACACTTTCCAAATCACCTCGTAAAGAACTGTGATCAGATCAACACACACATATTTTCAAAACACCTAACCTCATTACTTATGTCATTTACAAAAAAACTCACGAGTCTTTCAGTAGGAGTACTGATGCTCACATCAGCACTCAGTCCTGTCCTTGCTTCAAGCAACTTCGCAGGATTCGAACAAGAAGTAAACGTTAATTTCAACCCAGAAGACAATCCTTTTAGCGATACAAACATCAATAGCATCGCTGGTAGAGCGGCTGCAGAACTTTTTTACAGAGGTATCATTGGAGGTTTCCCTGATGGAGAATTCAAGGGAAGCCGTCCTGTAAACCGTGCAGAAGCTGCAAAGTTTCTTCTTCTCGCAAAGGGTGTAGAAGTCAGTAGTCTCAGCACAAGCAATATTTTCAGGGATGTGATTGAAAATGAATGGTACACAAAGTACGTCAATAAAGCTTCAGACTTAGGAATTATCAATGGATATTCAGATGGTACATTTCGTCCTGCAAACCAAGTGCTCACAGCTGAGTTCATCAAAATGATCGCTCTCACATTCAATTTTAAAACTTGGATTCCAAACAACTACCAAGATCTCGATGGGCACAAAAACAGTTGGTTTTACAAATACGCTGGTGCGGCAGAAAAACACAACATTTTCCCTCACCGAACATCAAACCTTCGTCCAGAAACAAAACTCACTCGAAATGAAGTAGCGGTAGCGATTTACCAATACGTAAAAAATACCCCATTCCAATCAAACAATACTACGGGGTCAACATCCAACACTTCAAATTCAAGTAACACTGGATCATCATCCAATACTTCAAACTCAAGCAACAACACTTCATCATCCACCAATTCGAGCTCAAATACTTCTAATTCTTCATCAAACAACACCAGCTCAAACAATACTGGATCATCATCCAATACTTCAAATTCAAGTAACAGCGGGTCAACATCCAGCAATACAAGCTCAAACAACTCAAGTTCAAATAGTAACGGATCATCATCCAATACTTCAAACTCAAACAATACAAGCTCAAGCAACACTGGATCAACCGGAAGTAATACCACTTCAAACAACACAGGATCCACATCAAACACCTCGACCTCAAACAACAATGGGTCTACTTCGACCAACACTGGGTCCACTTCTACGGCACAATACAATGAGATCAAATTATCTCTTCAGTCACAAGAAAGAACATCATATATCGCACAAAACTCAGCCAACACAAACAAGGTAAACCCTCTAATATTCAAAATAGAAAGTGAAACAAGCGACACAACGCTCAATGATTTTGTTGTTGATGTTATCATGGGTTCAAGTTCAGATAAGGCGAGCAAAATGATTTCTAAAGCTGAAGTCATTATAGATGGAGTAGTACATAGTACATCTACAAATATTTCAGACGATAAAATTTTCTTTGAAAACATCCAACACACCTTAAAAAAAGACATCCCATATGTCGTCAGTATCCAAGTATATGCCAATCAAGTCATCACAGGAGGAGCAACAGCTGGTCAAACATTTCGGATTCAACTAGCAGAAAATGCTTTCCAAACAAATCAGCAAGGAAGCATTACTACAGCATCAAACCAAGAAGTGAACCCTTCTACACAAAAAATAGAAAATGGAAATGATTTCATCATCCAACAAGCAGCTGTAAGCTTTGCATCTGGTGGATCGATTTCTTCAGATCTCCTTTCAGCAAGTCTCCAAGACATGTTCAAATTCAAAATGAATAAAACAGGAGTAGGGACTGTAGAAGTCGGAGATGCCCTCAACAATACATTCATTGAGTTCGAAACCACAAAGACGAGTAATGCTGTAAAAATAGACCAATGTGAGCTCAGAGATGTATCAAACAGTATTCTCGCTACTAAAGTCGGTCCGTTCAATGCTGCAAACAATGGAGCAGCTTCTCAATTTGCAAATCTTGCTGCTCAAGACCTTGCCAACACAGCATTTGTCCGGTTTAGTGAAAATGATTTTCTTCCAGGGAAAAGACTCCAAGGAGGAGGTGGAGTGTACACCGTCTACTGCAACGTCACTAGTGTAACTCCAGGACAGAATGCTTCTTTTCAAATGTCACTCACTCAAAACGTCTCATTAGCACTCATAGATAATGATGTTTCGATCATGAATCAAACCAGCAAGTTCAACGGACTTCCTGTGACTGGAGTGGCTCGTTCAGCCGTCAACTAGTCAAAAAACATGTAACACAAACTGAAGAGAAACTTTCAAAAACCCCCCAACCGCGCAAGCGATTGGGGGGTTTTTATTATCTTTGAAATCATAGCAATCCTGAAAATCTTCATCCCACTCATTCTTCTATACTTTAAAACGAGAATTCACCACTCCCCAATCAACATTCTTCACAAACGCATCGAGATACTGTGCTTTCTTCGTACCATAATCAATCATGAACGCATGCTCCCAACAATCCAGAGCCATTAGGATCTCTTGATCAGCAGGCAGCCCTACATGATGTTCATACACTACATGATTCATCACACGACCATCACGAGTATTTTTACACGTCAATACCCATCCTGGAGTAGATGCTGCTGAAGATCGGAGATCAGCCCAGTACTCATCCACAGAACCATACGTCTCACTTACTGCTTTTCCCAATTCGTCACTCATTTCACCTCCATCCTGAGCCAAGTTTTCGAAATACATTTGATGAAGGTATGTCCCATTATAAGGCACCACATACCGACGCTTTAGTTCACTGTATTCTCCAAATGAATAATTTACTGAAGCTTTATCTGTACTCTCTAACTTTTCTTCTATCTCATTCAATTTTTTCACATACCCATTGTACAGCCCAAAATGAGCTTCTAGCTGAGCATCACTTATTCCATCCAAATTCCCCAACAAAGAAGAGAAATCTACTGCTTCATGTACTTTTGCCATAATCAAATAATTAATAATTCAAACACACTCATAGTATCAAACAAACCTATCATAGCAACCCTGTCCCCCCTCCTAAACCACCACCAACTGTACCGAAAGCCCATCATGATCCACAGCAACAATTTTTTGTCCCTTAGACAACACTCCTTGTTTCAAGAGATACGATATCGACTTCTGCAATCTTTTCGAAAAATCACCTCGCATAGAATTGTGGAAAGCCTGCACTCCCCAAACAAGGGACAATTTTTGACAAGTCTTCATTGAATGACTGACCGCAATCAAAGATGCTTTTGGACGATGATGACTCAATCTCAGAGCCGTATACCCCGATCGAGTAAAAACAATGACAGCCTCTGCATCGACTTGATCAGAAAGAGAAGCAGCAGACAACAATAGTTCTTCAAAATCACCTTCAACATCTCGTGGAACTTTTATAGAAAGCAGCCATGAATCTTCAGCAGCCAAGACAATTTTTCGCATCGCTTGGACAGACAAGCTCGCATACTCCCCCACCGCTGTCTCTCCAGAAAGCATCGTGGCATCAGTTTCTTGAGACACAGCAAAAGCCACGTCATTCGCTTCTGCACGAGTTGGTTGAGGGCTCTTCATCATTGACTCGAGCATATGAGTAGCGATCACCACTGGCTTCCCGACTCTCCGACACCATTCCACTATTTCTGCCTGAAGCCGAGGGACCTGTTCAAAAGGCATTTCTGCCCCAAGATCTCCACGTGCTACCATGATCCCATCAGATTGTTCCAAAAGAGACTCAAAATGATCAACTGCCTGTGCTGTTTCGATCTTAGCCATCACAAATGCATCACTTTTTTTCTTTTTCAGTGCTGCTTTGAGTTTCACCATATCTTTTGCATCGCGAACATATGAAAGAGCAATCCAATCAGCACCCAATTTCACTGCCAGATCAAGATCCTTCAGATCTTTCGTCCCCATGCTCGGCAAACGTGTTTTCTTACCACTCAAATTCAAATGACGACGTGAAGTAATAATACCTTTATTGTGCACCTCACACCTCACTTCAGTTCCCATCACCTGAAGAACACTCAGTTTGATCGACCCATTATCTATTAAAAGAATATCACCTCGAGATACTTCCTCAGCAAACTGATCATAACTCACTGGCACGATCACTCTCCCTAGTTCAGTCTTTGGACGACTCGAAAGCACCAATCGATCCCCTTTTTTCACAGAAATCGGCTCAAGAAGATCTCCGGTACGAATTTCTGGTCCTTGAAGATCCCACAAAAGACCAACAGGATTCAATAGTCCTTTATTGAGTTTTCGAAGATTTTTCACAACCATTTGATAAAAACGTTCATCTCCATGAGACATATTCAATCGAACAACATTCATTCCTTCAGCATGCAATGCCACCAAAGAATCATAATCTGCAGTAGCAGGACCTATCGTACTGACAATTCGAGTTCTGTTCATAAATACATCTTATCACCACCCTCTCTGGATTAAATCAAGTTTCGTTGACAACCCTGCAGCAAAGCCTACTGACGACCAACACATATCCTGGTACTCTAAAAAAGCTACCTCCTAAACCTTGTTTCTATGTCCTTTTTAAAAAACCTCAACTGGCGTTTTGCCACCAAAGCTTTCAACCCCAAAAAAAAAGTGTCTAACGAAGACCTCAATAAAATCCTCGAGTCTATCCATATGAGCCCAAGTTCATTTGGTCTCCAGGCATTTCATGTCCATGTCATTACAAATCAAGAACTCCTAGACCAGCTCAAAGAACATTCTTGGAATCAATCACAAACTTCAGACTGTTCTCATTATCTCGTCTTCTCTGCACGAACTGATATTACTTCTCGAATCGACCAATTGATTGAACTCGCCTCTAATAGTGACCCTGAAAAAAAAGAACAACTCTCACAATACGAAGGAATGATGCGAGGATTCATCGAGGGGAAATCTGAAGAATGGATTCAAAACTGGGCAGCAAAACAAGTATACATTGCTCTAGGGTTTGCCATGGCAGCCTGTGCAGAGCTCCAAATAGATTCTTGTCCAATGGAAGGAATAACTCCAGATGAATATGACAGACTCTTGGAAAACCCCAAGCATCTCAAAACCACTGTCACACTTGCAATAGGATATCGAGAAGAAGAACCAGCATACCCAAAAAGAAGGTTTTCAGATAAGGATCTATTTACAACAGTAGAGTAAATTTTTCTGCGATTCTTCATCATTCTGTAATGAGCAAAGTGCTAATCTAAGCTCATCTTTACAGTTATTATGATACCTTCCTATATTCAACAACAAGATATTTGTGACCACGCACAAATACTCCAATCAGGTGAGCTGTTCGTTATTGTCATGGACGACGAAGAGCGTATTAGAAAAAGCATAAAAAAAATGATCGATGGGGTCATTATTCAAAAAGGAACCCCTCTTTCCATCGAAGGCATACATCTCCCTATATCATCAAATAAAAAACAAAAAGATTTCAGAAAAAAGACAAGTTTTAAACATGGGGTCACAATCCCAAAAGACATAGAGCTGACGGCCAAAACTTTTAGTCACCCAGATGACGCTATAAAATATTTAAAAACTGCGTACAATACACGAGGAAACAAAGCACTCAGTATCATGAGTGATATTAATTATAGAGAACACCACTCAGACAAAGAGAATAGAAAAAAAACACAACGAACACTGACTCAGCATATTGCAGAAATAAAAAAAGCAACAAACGATGCACCAATACCGGTAAATGCATATAGCACATGTGATGGAGCATTTTTTGACAAAATTTATGGAGCTGAAAAGCACTATGCAGGACGCTCAGTAAAACCACATGACCAAATTCATGCGAATGATTTCACACCACAAAAAACACTATTAATACAAAACCTTTCACTTTGGATACTCTGGTCAGTCAATTACCAACTCAGTCTTCTCCCGCCAAAAAAAAGCGAAAACAGACAAGAAACACATCGAATTGATCAAAACATCAATACAAGACTTTCTTCTTTTCAAAACTATCGAGAAAGAAAAAAAGCCTAAATATTTTTGAGCATATACGTCCCCTCCAGTCGGTACCCAAATTTTTTGTAGTATTCGCGAGTTCCAATTCCTGCAATAACAGCAAGCTTTTTGTACCCAGCCTTCTTTGCCAAATCTTCCGCATCTTTCATCAGCTTTGTGCCCCAACCCACATGCTGTTTTGTTTTCCCAGATTTTCCAACAGCCGTCTGCTGACCATATACATGGACTTCACGTATAAGTGCCGCACCAGATAATTCTTTCAAAAATGTCTTTCCAGGAAAACGCAGCCTCAAAAGAGCAATGAGCCGATCTTGTTGAATATCTTCATAGCTCAAAAAAAACTCCTTTCCGCCACTTGAAGCATACACTCTCTCTACAAGCTCCACATCAGACATTTCATACGAAAGATTTTGAATCTCTCTTGTTCGAATATCACGACAAGGAATCCCTTCTTTCTCAAGTTTTTGTTCGAGAAACTGTCGAATATTGGAGATTTTAAACCCTGCCTCGATATCATCTGCCGGAATATCTCGCGCCACTCTATCTACACGACACCACTCTGGTATATCTTTCATATTTTCATACAAAATATCAAAAAGTGTCTCATCATCATAAGGATGATAATCCCCTCTGCGATACTGCACAGCCAATGAAGTACGAGGAATAACGACACAAGGATAAATTTTGAGATAATCAGGTTGATACGCAGAGTCAGAAAACAGTTCACCAATCATTCGTTTATCTAGTTCTATTGTAGACCCCGGAAGGTTTGGCATCATATGAAAACTCAGTTTAAACCCTGCATCTTTCATTAGCACAGTCGCATCCTTTACAGATTGAAGATCATGACCTCTACGTGTGAGCTCTTGCACTTTGTCATCAGTCGTCTGCACTCCCATTTCGATCTTCGTAACACCTAAGCGACGAAGATGCTGGATTTCTTTCACATCAATATGGTCTGACCGAGTTTCGATATTCACCCCAATACACCGCACTTTCGCGGTCTCATTCTCCTTCACTACTTCATCAAAACACACACTCGGACCTCCAATACTTTTCACCATCAAAGTATTTACTTTATCCACACCATATCGACTCTCAATTCTATTTGTTACCGTTCTTTCTCTACTCCCAACTCCAAACTCTTCACTCCTCACTCGACCATACTCATTCATCGCTTGCAAACACCTCTTCACAAACCATGTCCGATACTGTTTCTTGTACGAAGACCAGGTCCCTCCTAAAATCCGCAATTCTACTTTTGAGACCTTATGTCCAGTCATCTCAAGAGCCTTCAGGCGAACATACACCTGAGCATACGGATCAAAACGCTGTCGAAATCCTCTTTGTGCAGCAGGCTGGCTTGGCAAATAACTCTTTGGCATCCGTACATCAGTCGGACAATACGTACATTTCCCTGGACAAGGCCAAGGCTTGGTCATGACTGTCACAGGAGCCACACCACTCATGGTCCGTACCGAACGTTTCTTTATCAATCCGGCAAAGTCCTCATTTTCTTCGATTTTTCCCTCCTTTACCAAATCCTCATAAGCCTTTACAAAATACAAATTATGAAAAATCACTCCTTTCTCACGTTTAATAATCTTATTTCGAAACTTCTGAAAATGATCACGATTCTTAAAGGTACGATCAATCGCTTCCAAGACAATCATTCTTGCAATTTTTTGGTGAGTCGTGACATCTATTTTTGAAAAATCCATAGCGACAAAAAAAGCCTTACAGAAAGCCATAATACCACAGCAGTCATACATTTCGAATACAATAAGCACACCTTGCACCTACTCATTTCCTTACACGTCTAAAAAAAAGGCCTCATCAGATCCTTCATCCAATAAATCCTCTATACAAGAGGACACATCCAAAGAAATATCGGCTGGCGAGTCAAAAAGAACTGGCCGGTTTTCACGCGTAGACAACACTTTGAAAGTATTCCTTCCTAATTGATGCTTGCGTGCTTCTGGAATAATCAAAGAGTACAAATGTTTTTGGTGATCAGTCATTTCACGATCCACATTCCTAAGATCATCCTCTACGCTACTCTGAAAAAGCTCATGCTGTTTTTGAAATGCATGATCATCAATATCATTGAGAAAAGTTTCCGCCACATAATCTGACAAAGACGCCTCCCAAGTATCAATCATTCGAAGTATTTTTTGCAACTGACGATGAATCTCAGGATTTCGAATATGAGGAGATCGCGTATCAGATACACGCAAATCATCGCGACGACTCAAAAACTTGTCAAGCGCTTCTATTTGAGGAGCAAGATAGGACATCAAATCATCATCATTACAATTGTCATCAGGTACAGAGTCATTCGCCACATCCAGGACTACTGATGCATGATCATCATCAGCAAGAAGCTCTATAATACCCATCGACAAAACAGGGTCACCAAATTGAGCACATCCGGAAACACTCTTCATCGGCACACTCAAGCGAAAATCATCGACAAACCCCATCTCATCAAACAATTCTGCAACACGCTCCGATACCGTTATTGAGCGTTTCTCGGGCACATGCTGATGGCGAGAATCGGAAAAAGGGGGCCTATTAGTTTCAATATCTTGCCGAGCTGTTGTTTTCATTTCTTCTAAAAAACTATTCATTCTTCTCAAATTCACAATACAATCAAGATCACTTCCAGCCTCAAAGCGTTTTTTCATCTCTAAAAGAAGCTCCATAGTGGTCTTTGGATGTTTCATAACAGCTCCCAAAACAAAGTACTCGTTTGACTGAGCAAACATCTCTAAAACATCAAAAGGGGTTTTAGCATTTGAAGCCACTTTGAGTCGAATACGATGATTATCAGACTGCGCGAGCTCCCGAAGCACCCGAGCATTAAAAGTTCTGTCAGCGATTTCCATCTTAATGATATCAGAACCAACTGCACTCAAAAATTCATCATACTTCCGAGATTTTTGAACCAAAGCTCGCTGCTCAAATTCATCTGCATAAACAATCGAAACTTCTCGCAGAGGATGATCTTCACTCCCATCACAATCAGAAAAAGCTTCATCAAAAAACGCCTCAAACTCCTCATTTGTCACTTTCTTATCAAAAGGGTTTTCCATGACAGAATCAGCCCCTAAACGATGACCAATCCCTTCTTCTGTAACCATCCGCAAATCATCAGAAATCTCAGTATTCGTCTCGATCATTCCAGAAAGATCTCTTCGTCTATCAGCAAAGTGCTCAGATGAAGACACAGAAGAACCATCATCCACATGAGGCAATGCTCCTTCAAGCAAGAAATCATCAACAAACCCCATCTCATCAAATAGCTCCTCTACACGATCAGACACTTCTGTACGAATACTCTTCAGATCATCTGATGTTTTCTGAGGAAGATCCCCACTATCCTGATGAGTATTGAAATACAGTTCATCAAAAAACGTCTCAGCTTTTGGTTCAGAAGCTCTTTTTTGCTTCTCAAAAGACTCTACATTTTCAGCAGCATTCTGCTCATTTTCCGATCGTGCATCATACTCATCAAAAAACGAATCAATCCAATCTGATGAAGACTCACTCATAACACTCTATCAATTTAAAAAAATAAAAAACCTCTACTCAGCCAAAGCTATCACGCTGATCTCCACCAAGACATCCTTCGGCAACCTCGACACTTCCACACACTCTCTCGCCGGAGCATCTCCTGGAAAATACGACCCATACACTTCATTCACCACAGAATAATCATCCATATTTTTCAAAAAAATACTCGTTTTCACCACGCTTTCCATCGAAGAACCAGCCGCCTCCAAAACAATCTTCAGGTTTTCGAGCACTCTATCCGTCTGCTGCTCCACTCCACCAGACACCAGCTCATTCGTCACCGGATCCAAAGGGATCTGCCCAGAACAAAACAACATCCCATTCGCTTTGATCGCTTGAGAATAAGGCCCTACAGCAGCTGGTGCTGCATCGCTAGAAACAACTGTTTTCATAGTAATAGTATGACAAATAAACACTACAAGTATAGCGTATAAATACTGAATAAAAAATGAGCGGCACGGGTCCTGTGGACCCGTGCCTTGTTCTTTCTGTTGAAAAATTGCTTTAGTGAGTACTTTTTATTATCCGTGCACTCTCACGGATAATAATCCTCCCTTTTTTCCCACAATTAAGTTTTCCAACCTTTCGTGAGTCATTGTAATCATTTGACGCTGGTACGAAACTTGCACCAGCTTTGATTAGTTGTACTTTTCTGAAAATAATCTGGTTATTAGGACAATTGAGGTGGAAAAAAAGATCTTCTTCCATCCACACATTCCAAGCACTCAGATTAGCTTGTTTATAGGTTCTTGTGCAACCACAAGCTAATGCACGTAAGTGCTTGCTTACTTTGTAAATCCGATTGTACTGAATCGGATGCCCCTCAACTACCCATTGCAGGGTGTTGGACAGTTCTGTTTTCAGATCAAAGCTTTTCATGATGTTTCCTTAGTTCTACACATAAAACTGTATTCTCTCCATATTTCAACAGAGAGAACCACTCCTTATCACAACAACACACTATGTATTGAATCCCTCCACAGTGGAGAAAAGTGATAAAGAGTGGACTCCCTATTCAATTCAGTATTTCAAAGGACATTGAACAAAAACACCGCCTGTGAGGCGATCTCAGTGAATTTGTATTCTTACAATTCATCTAATCACACCTCACGAGCTGCAAAGCTAGGCGAGTAATAATGAGATTGAGATGGACAAATGTCTGAGACATATGCAGCAAATAAGAAATTTTCGAGCCCATTGTAACCGTTAAAGCTAAAAAGTCAAGGAAAAGCATAAAAATGCTCTCTTCCTCACATTTTAGATATCTAGCAGCTTTAGTGCCAAAAACACTGAAAACACGATCTAATGCCCAATTTGGATCATCGAATCAAGTGGGTCCATCAGATGCTCTTCACTCAACAAATGAGGGCTTTCAAGCCCACAAATAGCTGCCACCTGAATCAATCCTTTGTTGTGTGCTGTTATATAATTAGATATCTGACTGATTTTCTTCTCGATAGTCTGCGCATAAGACCGCGTCTTCGATTTATTCAAAGTCGCCATCCCAACCGGACAAGCAGCCTTTTCACCTGAACAAAGACCAGCACGTATACAGCCTCCAGCAATCATAATAGACCGAGCATTTCCTATTGCATCTGCTCCCAATGCCATCGCTCGAGCCGACATATGCGGAGCATAGAGCTTCGAAGAAGCAAATACTTTTACACGGTCTCTCACTCCATACTCATTCAAGACTTTATTTGCGATGACCAAAGCTTCGTAAATAGGACGACCAAACAAGATCCCCAAAGCTATAGGAGCTGTCGCAGAACCACCATCTCCACCATCAAGAGTAATAAAATCAGGGCCTTTTTTAGGGTGAGCTTTTAGAGCTTTTGCAAAACCTTCGATATTCTTTTCATCCGATACCACGATTTTCATCCCCACAGGCTTTCCACCAGCCAAATCACTCAATTTTTCCAAGAAATCAAAAAACTCTGATTCCTTCCCCTTCTCCAAAAAAGGAAAACGATTTGGCGAAACCAAGTCGATATTAGGGTGAACACCTCGGATTTCCGAGATAACAGGAGTGTTTTTAGAAGCTTTCAAAATCCCTCCAGTTTGTTTTGCTCCTTGAGCGAGTTTTATTTCTATAGCACGGCAAAAACTCGCTACTCTTTGAAAACGATCAAAATCAAACTCAAAAGCTCCATCTGCCTTCTTTTTTCTCAGTCCATACATACCAGACCCCACTTGAAAAATAATCCGACCATACTCATCAGACAAATCCTCCGGCTTTGGAAACACTTCCAGCGGAGCACTCCAATCGATAGTATAAAACACAAAAGCTTCCTCATCAAAAAGATACAAATCTCTCATACTATGCTTTTTTCCTTGCACACGTTCCTTTGGAATAACCATCCAAGCAAAGAAATCCACCACATATGTTTCCATCCGTTTACCTGGAGTCATGCGGTAAAAAACCTTCCAAAAAGATGAAACCTGATGAAACTTCATCCATTTATGTTTTTTCGAAAACTTCACACGAGGCAAATGATGAATAGACAGACTCCCCTCACCAGTATTAAAAGCAGCTCCTGCTTCCACACAAGCTGCAGACATAGCTGTGGTAGCTTCAAAACCAATAGACCCCAAACTCATCGCACTTCTATAAAAGAAGGTTTGAAACTGCAAAGGGTGCTTTCTCTTTGGTCCTATCGTCGGGTACAAAGGTTTTGTCTCATCTTCGTTGAGTGGACTTGGCGAATGCACCATCTGATGATGTCCATCATGCAAATGCTCAGTCGTATCAAATTTATCAAAAGAAAAATACCCCGTCTTGCCTTCTGAAACAGAAAGAATCCAATCAATGATAATTCTTGGGACCCAACTATCATCGTCACCAAAATACTGTCGAAACAAAGGTCGAAGCTCATGAAACAGATATCGAAACCTCCCAACAAGCGGAAAATTAGCAATCACAAGGTTCTTACGTTGAAAAAATCGGTCATAAATCAGTGCAAAAACAAGGATTGAACCCAAAATCAGGCCAGTCCATCCTAAAAGAAAAACAAAAGTATCCATATATATAAAGGTAAGGAATGTAGGACTACTATAACTTCTTTATCAAGAGATAAAAGAAAGTGTACTAAAAAATGCTACAGGCCCACATTTTACCTTGACGCCTGACTCATGGGTTGGTAAATTATCTTGGCATATAAAATATGCGTTACGTTTTCGCCCTGCAAAGGGCCTATCTGGCGGTTCGGAGAAGGTTTACTCCTTCCAAAGAATCCAACCAGAATCTATCAACCTCTAACTACATCACCATGCCAGGATTAATTGGAAAAAAAGTCGGCATGACACGCGTGATCCAGGAAGACGGACAAGTTATACCCGTCACTGTGATATCCGTGCCAGACGCAACTGTCACTCAAGTAAAGACAGTTGATAAGGACGGATATGAAGCCGTTGTTTTAGGTGTTGAACCACTTAAAAAACCAACCAAGACCAAAAAATTCAGAACACAAAAAGAATTCCGGTTCTCAGAGCTCCCAGAGATGAATGCCACTCTCAGCGTTGCACTCCTTACAGAAGGAGAAGTAGCAAAAGTAACGGTAACAGCAGTTACCAAGGGTAGAGGTTTCTCAGGAGGAATCAAACGACACAACTTTCACGGATCACCGGCATCTCATGGACATGCCTCAAAGGCAAAGAAAGGAGGACGTCGAACAGGATCAGTAGGGGCGTGTGCAAAACCAGGACGAATCAAAAAAGGAAAGAAAATGCCTGGACGATACGGAAACGATCAGCAAACACGACACAACGTACCCGTAATAAAAGTTGACCTAGAAAACAAGCTCGTCGCAATAAAAGGAGCTGTGCCAGGTCCAAGAGGTGGCGCTGTCCTCATCAAGTACTAAACACACTACTCTTACTCTAACTGTCCTTATACTCCCATCACAATGAAATTCGATGTTTACGCACAAGACGGCAAGAAAGTAGGTTCTACTGATGCAAACGAAAAGATTTTCGGTATTGAACCAAATGAACTCCTCATGAGCCAAGCACTCCATCGTCAGCAAGGTAACGCTCGACAAGGAACTGCTCACACCAAGACTCGTGGAGAAGTTCGATGTTCTACCCGAAAAATCTACCGACAAAAAGGAACTGGTTCAGCTCGTCATGGAGCAAAAAGCGCAAACCTCTTCCGATCTGGAGGAGTAACCTTCGGACCACGTTCAAATCGAAACTGGAAGACTGATATGCCAAAAAAACAACGAAGAAAAGCTCTTTTTTCTGCGCTAAGCATTAAAGCAAAGGAAAACGCTGTCTTCTGTCTAGACAAATATGATGGAGAGATGAAAACAAAAGCATTCGCAGAAGTTTTAAAAAATCTTCCACCAATGGCTGACAAAAGAAATATTCTTATTGTCCTATCAGAAAAAAACGAAACCATTCAAAAATCCGCCAACAATCTCCCAAACACAAAAACAATCACAACTAACTACCTCAATATCGCTGACTGTCTCAAATACGACGGACTGATGTTTATTGGTGATGCCATCCAAAAAACAGAAGAAGTCTTCTTGTCAGAAAAAAAGTAAAAACTGCTCACTGCAAACTATTAACTGCCTACTCTCCATGAAAACAATCATTAAAAAAGCGCTCGTTACTGAAAAAAGTCACAAAGGACAAGATATAGGAACCTACACCTTCCTTGTAGGGACAGATGCCAACAAAATAGAAATTGCAAAAGAAATCGAAACACTCTATGGAGTACAGGTAGCCAACGTAAACATTATTAGAATTCGACCAAAAGTAAGAAAACTCAAGGGTTCACGAATTCACACCAAGCGAAGTATGGGAAAAAAAGCGCTTGTAACACTCCAGAAAAGAGCACAACTAGACCTCACAAAACTCGTTAAGTAAATCACTTCATCTAAAAAGCTCAGAACCTAATTACCTCCCCTATGGCTCTCAAAAAGTACAAACCAACAACCCCAGGACGACGACAGATGAGCGGATACAGTTTCGACGAGCTCACAACGTCAAAGCCAAACAAAAAGTTGGTAACTGGTAAGAACAGAATTTCAGGACGGAACAACCGTGGGACAATCACTATTCGACATCGAGGTGGAGGTGCCGCACGAAAGTACCGTGATACTGATTTCAAAATGAAGAAAAACATTGGAATACCAGGAGTTGTAGAGTCGGTAGAATACGATCCAGGACGAACAGCCTACATTATGCTTGTTCTCTACAAAAATGGAGACCGAAAGTACCATTTGGCACCTGCAGGAATTACAGCTGGAGAATCAGTAATGACCAGTGAAAAAACAAAGATTAAAATCGGAAACAGACTCCACATTGGAAACATTCCTGTAGGATACGAAATTCACAATCTTGAATTTCATCCAGGAAGAGGAGGTCAAGCTGTAAAATCAGCTGGAAACAGCGCCAAGATCATCGGTTTCGATGGAGACTGGGCTCAAGTGCAACTTCCATCAAAAGAAATTCGAATGGTCAACAAAGAGTGTTACGCAAGTATTGGAAAAGTCTCCAATACTGACCATAGCCTCATTAAGATCGGAAAAGCAGGTAGAAAACGACATATGGGTCGGCGTCCACAAGTTCGTGGAAAGGCTATGAACCCTTGTGATCATCCACATGGAGGAGGAGAAGGAGCTTGTCCAATTGGAATGAAGCATCCAAAGACCCCGTGGGGACTTCCAGCTCTTGGAAAGAAAACCCGACGAAGAAAAGATACCAACCGTCTTATCGTCAAGAACAGAAAAGGAAAGATGGTCCGATAATAATTTCAATTCTCACTTTTACGTTTTAAACTGTCTCAATGTCTAGATCTTCAAAAAAAGGCCCTTATATAGACCCAAAGCTCAACAAGAAAGTTCTTGCTATGGTAGCAAGTGGTCAAAAAAAAGTTGTAAAAACTTGGGCGCGTCGATCATCTATTACTCCAGACATGATTGGGCTAACACTTGCAGTCCATAATGGCAAACAACACATACCAGTTTTCGTTACAGACAACATGGTAGGACACAAACTCGGAGAATTCGCTCCAACACGAAAATTCAAAGGACATTAATACCTCTAAGAACCTAAACCCTAGACAATGAAAGCATCTTCAAAAAACGTTCGAATCTCGCCAAAAAAAGCTGTATTGATAGCTGGAATGGTAAAGCAAATGAATGCAAAGGAAGCGCTAAACCAACTGAAGTTTACTCCAAAGAAGGGAGCAAAAGTTCTCTTTAAGATCATTACTTCAGCAGTAGCAAATGCAAAGAACAACTTTCAACAAGATGAAGACAAGCTCGTGATCAAAACAATTCGAGTCACTAAAGGAATCACCTACAAGCGCGGCCTTCCGATCTCAAAAGGTCGATATCACCGTATCCTCAAGAGAAATAGTAATATTCTTGTAGAAGTAGGTCTCAACGCTGACATCTCAGACAAGAAAGACGAAAAGGAAGAAAAGAAGCCATCCAAGAAAACGACTGCAAAAAAAGAAGAGCCAAAAGCTGAAAAGAAAACGGCTGCAAAACCAGTTGAAAAAAAAGAAGTAAAAGCAGAAGCAAAAAAAGATCAACCTAACAAAGAAACAAAATAATTCCTAGTTCCCTACTCCTAACTCCACACTCTCCATGGGTCAAAAAATCAGTCCAAAATCGATTCGAATAGGTATCACTCACAAGTGGCCATCAAAATGGTTTGCTCGTAAGAAAAAATACGCTCAACTCTTGAAGCGTGATATCGAACTCCGAGCTGAGATCATGAGACTTCTTCCAGACGCTGGAATTGCAAAGATTGAAATTCAACGATCAAATAAGAATGTTGAAATCATCATCCACAGTTCAAAACCAGGAATTATCATTGGAAAACAAGGAGACAAAATCGAAAAATTAAAAGAGAAACTCAAGAAAAAATTCAAAGAGACCATCGCAATCAATATCAAAGAAATCAAAAAACCAGACCTCAGTGCTGCTATCGTAGGTGAAAGTATCGCTCGACAAATAGAACGACGTATCTCATACAGAAGAGCTTCAAAACAAGCAGTGCAAAAAGCCATCGACGCTGGAGCAATCGGAGCAAAAGTCTTTGTCAGCGGTCGCCTCAATGGTGTAGAAATTGCACGGAACGAATACTTCAAAGAAGGAAACATTCCACTGCATACCTTTAGAGCTGATATCGACTATTCACGAGCTACTGCCAGAACAACTTACGGTGCTATTGGTATCAAAGTATGGATTTACAAAGGAAACATTTACCGAAGCGATCAGATTGAATAAGAGTCTCCATATGCTACACTATCTCACTCACTAATTGAACAGTTCACATGCTCATACCTAAGAAACAAAAATACCGCAAGCTCCATAGAAACCGTAACGGAATGAAGGGAAAAGCCTACCGTGGAAGCGCCGTTTCGTTTGGAGAATTCGGACTAAAAACAATGGTAAAAGGTGAGATCACTTCACGACAAATCGAAGCTGCACGGCGAGCTATGACTCGTCACATGAATCGTAAAGGAAAGATCTGGATTAGAATATTCCCTCATAAGGCCATTACTCAAAAATCAGCCGAAGTACCAATGGGGTCTGGAAAAGGAACTGTTGAATACTATGTTGCAACAGTAAAGCCAGGAGCAATTCTCTTTGAAATGGCAGGAGTAGATGAAGAGCTTGCGAGAAGAGCATTCGAACTCGCAACACAAAAACTTCCCGTCACCTGTAAATTCGCAAAACCTCACGTTCGTTAGTACCTATTCCCTTTTACGCAAATAAGATGTCTACAAAAACTATCAAAGAAATCCGTGCGCTCGACGATAAAAGCCTCCAAAAAGAATTGGAAGAAACAAAGAGCACCTACAAAAGAGAACTCTTTGAAAACTCTCACGGAAACCTTAAAACAACGAGCAATCTCAAAGAACTCAAAAAGCAATCAGCTCGTATAAAAACTGTTCAAACAGAACATCGGCGAGCAGAAGCTGCAAAAGCAAAAGCTGAAAAAGCAAACTCTTAATTCCTAGATCCTAACTCCTCTCACAATGAGAACCAAGACAGGTACCGCAACATCAAACAAGATGGATAAAACAGTGATCATCACTGTGCACACTTACAAGCAACATCCAAAATACAAAAAGCGATACCGAACATCAAAGAAATTCTACGCACACGATGAAAACAACCAAGTGCAAGAAGGAGATACGGTAACAGTTGCCGAATATCGTCCTACATCAAAGCTCAAGCGTTGGTCTGTAGTAGAAATCAATGGAAAGGCAGTCAAAGGAGAAGAGAAAAAAGAAAAAGGATCAACAACACCAGAAGAAACAACCGCTTAATAAGCTAAGTCCCTAAAAACCTAAGAATCTATCCCCATGTTACAACAACAATCTATCGCCATCGTCGCTGACAATACAGGAGCTAAAATAGCTTATGTCATCAAAGTCCCAGGAGGATCAAAACGACGCTATGCTCGAGTTGGAGACATCGTTGTCATCTCGATCAAATCAGCTTCACCTCGTGGTGCTGTCAAAAGAAAATCTATCCAACGTGCCGTTGTGGTCAGAACAAAAAGATCAATCAAGCGGAAGGATGGAACAGCGCTCCGATTTGATGACAATGCAGTAGTAATCGTCGACAAAGACGGAAACCCTAAAGGAACTCGTGTGTTCGGACCAATTGCTCGTGAACTTCGTGAAAAAGGTTACCAAAAAATTATTTCTCAAGCACCAGAAGTTGTATAGTCGATAACTATCAACTCCACAGCCAGTGTGCGAGCAAGCCAAAAACTATCAACCATAAACCATAACCATGAAAATCAAAGAAGGAGACCAAGTCGTTGTGATCACAGGGAAAAGTAAAGGAAAGACAGGTGAAGTCCTGAAGATCAACAAAAAAACCAATAAAATATTGGTTAAAGATGTAAATATGCATACCAAGCATATCAAGAAATCAGCAAATGGTCCTGGGCAAAAAATTCAACGAGAAACCCCCATTGATGTTTCAAACCTCATGGTAATATGTCCAAAGACAAATAAGCCAAGTAGAGTCGGATACCGAATTCTAAAAGATGGAAAGAAGGAACGATTCGCAAAGAAAAGTGGTGAGGCTCTCTCTTAATAATCTACAAGCTACAAGCTAATTAACTAGAACAATGCAAAACTTCACAGAAAATTATAAATCAGTTATCCTTCCAAAGCTCCAAAAAGAGCTCGAGCTGAGCAATATCATGTCATCACCTCGTATTGAGAAGATCGTGGTAAATGTAGGAATCGGATCACGACTCAAGGTAACAAAAGATTATAGCGATATTATTGACAATATTTCTGCCATCACAGGTCAAAAACCAGTTACAACAATGTCTAAAAAGGCGATCTCAAATTTCAAACTCCGAATCGGAATGCCAACAGGGATTGTAACAACACTCAGAAAAGAACGAATGATGTCTTTCTTAAACCGAATGATCAACGTGGCTTTCCCACGTATTCGTGATTTCCAAGGGTTCACACCAAAAGCTTTTGATGGACAAGGAAACTACAGTATTGGAATCAAAGATTGTTCTATCTTCACAGAAGTAAACCCAGATGACCTCAGTCATGTCCACGGGATGAGCATCACCATCATTACATCAGCAGACAACGACGAACATGCTAGAGCACTCCTCAAAGCTCTCAACTTCCCCTTCAGAAAACCTATTGTGGTAGCAAAAAAAGAAGAAGAAGCAACTGAAGAACCAGCTGAGAAAGCAAATGAAGAAAATACAGAAGAAACCTCCGAATAATAATCATAAAAAGTTAACTCCTAACTCCTCACTCGATATGGCAAAAACATCTCAAATAGTCAAATGTGCAAAGCGACAAAAAAAACTCGCAAACGCACTCAAAGATGGCCGCAAACCAAAGTTTCCAACACGAGTCTACAATCGGTGTCACTGTTGCGGACGACCACGTGGGTTTATTAGAAAATTTGGTCTCTGTCGTATCTGTATTCGTCAATTTGCTGCGGACGATATGATCATGGGACTTAGAAAAGCATCGTGGTAGACCTTTCTCTTCATATATTTCCTCTCCTAAAAGTTTAACTCTCAAAAAATGAACACAGATCCTATAGCTGACCTTCTCACAAGAATCCGAAATGCCAATATGGCAGGACTCTCAAAGATGTCAGTTCCGAGCTCAAAAGCAAAGAAAAACATTCTACAAGTGATGAAAGATAAAGACTTCATCAAAGACTTCACAGAAGTATCTGGAGAAAAAGCTCACGAAAAATCAATTCTTGTCTCTCTCTCTCCCGAACGA
This sequence comes from Candidatus Altimarinota bacterium, assembly GCA_029233985.1. Classification (GTDB taxonomy): domain Bacteria; phylum Patescibacteriota; class Gracilibacteria; order JAUYGZ01; family JAUYGZ01; genus JARGOK01. The sequence goes on along the minus strand of JARGOK010000001.1, from coordinate 891,429 downwards.
AAGCTTTACTTGAAAAGAATTTCTAAGCCTGGTCAACGAATCTATAAGAAAGCTGGTGAGATCTATCCAGTCGTTCGTGGATACGGAATCTCTATTGTCTCTACTTCTCAAGGAGTAATGACAGGAGACGATGCCAGAAAAATGAACATTGGAGGTGAGGTCCTCTGTGAAATACACTAATCATTCATTATACGCTTTACGCTTTAAATTTATACAATGTCACGAATCGGAAAACTTCCCATCACAATCCCTACAGGAGTCACTGTCACCTCAAATGACAATACGATTACCGTTAAAGGGAAAAAAGGTGAACTCACCTTCACGCATCACCCAAGTATTACGGTAACTATTGAAGGAGCAACTATTACTGTTACGAGACCAAACGATGCAAAAGAAAACCGATCACTCCATGGAACAACGCGATCTATTCTTGGGAATATGATCACAGGTGTAACAGACGGATTCAAAAAAAGTCTCGAAGTACGAGGAGTAGGATATCGTTTCAATATTAGTGGAAAAACACTCAATCTTCAGCTCGGGTTCTCTCATCCAGTAGACTTCCCTATCCCTGAAGGAATAACAATTAGTGCGGACGAAGACAACAAAAACCTTATGCATATCGAAGGATTCGACAAGCAACTTGTTGGACAAACAGCAGCACGAATCCGTGAATACCGAAAACCAGAGCCATATAAAGGAAAAGGAGTACGGTACCAAGACGAATACGTCGCAATGAAGCAAGGTAAGAAGGCAGCTAAATAAAAATCAAACTGACATTATAAACAATCAACTCTAAACCATTCTCATGAAACCAAAGAAAGTCCTCAATCGCGAACGTAGAAAAGCACGAATTCGTTCTCGTGTCACTGGAACTCCAGATCAACCACGTCTTGTGGTGTTCCGAAGTAACCTCAACATTTCTGCTCAACTGATTGACGATACAACAGGAAAAACCATTGCTTCTGCAAACGACATTAAGGAAAGTAAAGGGTCTAAGACCGAAAAAGCTCAAAATGTCGGAAAGCAACTCGCAGAATCAGCTCTCTCTGCAAAAATCAGTTCATGTGTCTTCGACCGAAACGGGTACAAATACCACGGTCGTATAAAGGCTCTCGCTGACGCAGCTCGTGAAGCAGGCCTAAAATTCTAATAAACTCCTAACTACAGACTCCTAACTCCCAACTCACCATGGCTAAACGTCCCAACTCCAGACCAAGAATGATGAAAGAAAAAAAAGAATTCGAAGAAGAAGTTCTTCAAGTCGATCGTGTTACCCGTGTGGTAAAAGGTGGACGACGTCTTCGATTTCGTGCAACTGTCATCATTGGAAACCGACGAGGAAAAGTTGGTATCGGAATTGGAAAATCAACAGAAGTGTCACAAGCGATCAAAAAAGCGGTTACAAAAGCAAAAAAGAACATTATTCAAGTACCAATGGTAAAGGAAACAATTCCTTTTGAGATTAAGAGCAAATTTAAGGCTAGTATTATCCTTATGATCCCAGCAAGTGAAGGTACAGGTATTAAAGCTGGAAGTTCTACACGAAAAATCCTAGAAATGGCTGGTGTAAACAATATTTTGGCAAAATCACTCGGTTCAAACAACCGAATTAATCTTGCTAAAGCAACAATGAAAGCACTTCACTCACTCTACGAAAAAGAACTCCCAGAAGAAGCACTCCGTGTTCCAAAAGAAAAGAAACAAGTACGACCTCCACAACAATCATTCCAGAAAAAGAAAAGATTTGATAATGGAAGAAAAAAAGCAGCTCCTCAAGACAAAAAAACTACTCCTAATACAGAAGCGCCAAAAGCAAATGCAGCTCCAGTAAAAACCGAAGAACCAACCACTACACCAACTGAAGCACCTAAAACAGAAGAAAAAACAGACTAAACTAGCTATCAACAAAAAACTATAAACCATCAACTTCCACTCTCATGAAACTCAACACCCTTATAAAGTACAAAAAACCTAAGAAGCGTATCGGACGTGGTATTGCTGCTGGCCAAGGAAAAACCTGTGGTCGTGGTCACGGAGGACAAAAGTCTCGTGCTGGAAAAACCATCCGAGTTGGATTTGAAGGAGGTCAAACTCCTCTCTTTCAAAAGCTTCCAAAATACAGAGGATTTCGAAATATCAACCAAGTAGAATACCAAGTAGTAAACCTTTCTGATCTTGAAAAATCTGGTCTCAAGACAATTACAAAAGAAGCGCTTCTTGAAAAAAGAATTGTTCGAAAGAAAACATTACCGATAAAAGTTCTCGGACAAGGTGAGATTACTTCAGCTATAAAAGTTGAACTCACAGCTGCAAGCCAGTCTGCTATCGACAAGATCACAAAAGCAGGAGGAAGCTTTACCTCAACAAAGAAAGCCCCTAAGATAACCAAGCGAAAGAAACCACTTAGTAATGCAGCTCCAGTAAAAAAAGATGAAGAAAACACTGAAGAAGCCAGCTAAGAACATCAAAACCTAATAAGCTACCACTTTCTTCTATGAAAAAACTCATCCAAATCTGGAACAATAAAGATCTCAGATACAAAATCCTCTTTACCCTCTTCGGAATCCTCGTATACCGTTTCGCTGCATCAGTCAGTGTTCCTGGAGTCGACACTGAAGCTGTAAAGGTCGTCTTTGAACAAAACCAGATCCTCGGAGTCTTTTCAGCATTTACAGGAGGAAGCTCAGAAAACTTTTCTATCATGTTGATGGGAATTTCACCGTATATCAATGCCTCGATCATCCTACAATTGATGACCGTAGTAATTCCAAAACTAGAAGCTCTAAGCAAAGAAGGTGAAGCAGGACGTCGAACTATCAATCGATGGACACGATACCTCACCCTTCCTCTCGCTCTTCTTCAGAGTTATGGAATGATTCTTCTTCTCAACAATTCAGCTGCTCAAGCTGGAACAACCCTTATTGCCGATGTCTATAATCCAATGGTAGTTGTTCCACTCATGCTCAGTATTACTGTTGGAACAGTCTTTCTGATGTGGCTAGGAGAAATCATCACCGAACGAGGTATCAGTAATGGAATTTCTCTCATTATCTTCGCTGGAATCGTAGCAAACGTTCCTTCTATCGTCGGTCAAACCCTCGGACTGGCAATTTATGATGAAACCAAATACCTACCATTTATATTGATCACAATTGTAACACTACTCCTGACAATGTTTGTTGTACTCATTGCCGAAGGGTATCGAAATATTCCAATCACCTACTCTGGCCAAGCAAATAGAGGAATAAATAAAGGAGGTCTTCCGATCAAGGTCAACCAAGCAGGAATGATACCGATCATCTTTGCAGTATCAGTCATCACTTTTCCAAGTCTTGTCGCTCAGTTTTTCAGAGGTCATCCTGCAGCTGACTGGATCCTCAATAACTTTGGAGGAAACCAGCTCAGTGGAGTTTACATCGCTTCTCTCTTTATCTTCGTAATCGCATTCACATATTTCTACGTATCGATTACTTTCAATCCTGAAGAAGTTGCAGAAAACATCCAAAAACGTGGTGGATACATCCCTGGAGTTCGTCCAGGAAAAGAAACCACTCAATACCTCGCAAACGTATCAGACCGTCTAAACCTATGGGGAGGAGTCTTCATTGGAGGTCTTGCATCTGGTCCAATCCTCCTACAAAGAGTCTTCCAAGACATGAACTTTGGAACAGTCCAACTCCTCATGTCTGGTTCTGGAATCATTATTATTGTAGGTGTCGTGACTGAACTTGTTCGTCAGGTCAACACACAACTCATGCAAGAAGACTACGACAAATACATGAAAACAGAAGGGTAGAAAAAATATCCAAAAAATAAATTCTAAAACTAAACTCCTAATAAGAATTTCTTATAGAGTTTAGTTTTTTTAGAAATTAGAAATTCCAAAGCAAACCTGCCATAATAGAAGCATCATTCTCTAGACCTTACTCCATGCGATTTCTCTACTTTCTTTTCTACTTTTGTCTCGGACTCACCCTCATTCGCTACCGCGAATGGTTTCAACGTGTTTCAGGAAACTTTGCATGGGCTGAAAAATACCTCGGCATAGGAGGCACTTATCACGCTTACCTGCTTGCAGGCCTTGCGATGTGCTTTCTCTCGATCATGTATCTCACAGGCACCTTAGATGGCTTTCTCATGGCCACCTTTGGACGATTCATCCCCAATCAAGGATCATAATAGAAAAACCACTCCATATCGAATACAGAGGATCATGGAGAGAAATTCAAAACTAAAAAGGCTTTCACAACTTGAGCGCCTTTTTTTTATAATATAAAAAACACCACCAATTAAAATCGATCTCTTTCTACCAAAATCAAGATGTATGCAGTGGTGGAGCTAAAGAGACTCGAACTCTTGACCTCCTGCGTGCAAGGCAGGCGCTCTAGCCAACTGAGCTATAGCCCCACGGCCCAAGTAATGTATCGATTTTTAAGGCTGTTGTAAAGGCTTTCTAGGCGGTTTTTTTAGACTTCTTTTGATGCATCTCAACATTCTTCTTCTTCTTTGCTTTCCCATCCTTACTCCCCTCTTTATTTTGAGGATTCTTCTTCTGTATCCTTTTACTCATCACCTCCAAACTCTTCTTCAATTTTTGTAACCAATCAAAACCTAAGGACTGCATCGGAATTTTGAGACTCGTCCCAGTAATCTGCCACTTCGGCTCATAATCCAACAATTTTCCAATCTGCTGTGGCTTCATATTTTTTCCCATAGTCAGTACAATCTGCTTTTTACCTTTCTCTCCCACAACATTTCTAAGAGCAACAATATCAGCGTTCCGAGCATGAATTTTCAGCTCAAGGACTTTCATGAGGTTTTTTACTTCCTTTGGCATTGGGCCATAATCTTCATCAAATTCTTGTTCCAACTCTGCAAGGTCTTCAAGTCGAGTAGCTGAAGAAAAACGCTGATACGCATTAATTTTTTCACGACTCTCTTCAATATACACATCTGGAATAAAGGCGGTAATCGGCAAATCAATGGTTATTTTTTCCAAATCTTCTAATTCCTGAGTCACCTCCTTCCCTGCCTTTAGCTCATTTACCGTTTGCTGCAGCAGACGCACAAAATGATTCACCCCCACCACACTAATAGTCCCACTCTGACTCGCTCCAAGAATATCACCAGCTCCACGAATCTCCAGATCATGCATTGCTATTTGAAACCCTGCACCGAGCTCAGAAGCCTCAACAATAGCCCTGAGGCGACGTTTTGCATCAGACTTGAGCTTTTGTGCGTGATACAGGAAATAGGCATAGGCTTGCCTCTTTCCCCGTCCAATCCGTCCTCGCAATTGATACAACTGAGAAAGTCCAAATTGTTCCGCATTATTCACGATCAAGGTATTCGCATTCGGTAAATCAATCCCATTTTCAATAATCGTAGATGAGACCAACACATCGTATTCCTTTTTCTTAAAAGCCATAATACGTTCCTCTAGATCCGTCGGCTTGAGCTTCCCATGAGCGACAATAATCCTCAGCTGAGGAAACATACTCTTCAGCTTAGTCGCCATAGATTCAATAGTCTGAACTCTATTATGTAAAAAATATACCTGTCCTCCACGAGCGACTTCACGTTCAATAGATTCCTTGATCAAACTATCACCAAAACGTCGAACCTCCGTAATAATAGGCAAACGTCCAGGTGGTGGTGTAGAAATAATAGTAATATCACGCAGTTTGTTTAGACTCATATTCAAAGTCCGCGGAATAGGTGTCGCCGTCAGGGTCAAAATATCTATTGAAGTCCTCAAATCTTTTAGTTTTTCTTTTTGCTTCACTCCAAAACGCTGCTCTTCATCGATCACCACAAGCCCCAAATCCTTAAACTTGATATCTGGCTGAAGCAAACGATGAGTCCCGACAATAATATCAATCTTACCAGCAGAAATATCTTTTAAAATAGCCCGCTGTTCAGCAGCAGACCGAAACCTCGAAAGCATTTCTACCTTCACTCCAAAAGGCTTCATACGAGCATTGAATCCTTTGAAATGCTGATCTGTAAGAATAGTGATAGGCGTAATTACCGCAACCTGCTTCCCACTCCTCACTGCCTTAAAGGCTGCTCTCATAGCCACCTCTGTCTTTCCAAACCCCACATCTCCACACACCAATCGGTCCATTGGCTTCTCTTTTTCCATATCTCCTTTCACATCAACAATAGCTCTCAATTGGCCAGGAGTCTCTTGGTATGGAAAAGTTTTTTCAAACTGTTCTTGCACATCATCATCTGGAAAAGCTCCAAAGCCTTTAGCCATTTCACGCTTTGAGTAGAGCAAAAGCAATTCTTTTGCCATCTCTTGCGTTTCTTTCTTCACTTTTTTTTGTACGGTCGCCCACTCTCCTGATCCCAATCGGGTCAGTTTTGGTTCTTCACTTCCAATTCCCACAAATTTATTCACTTTCTCCGCTTGATCAATCGGCACATACAGTTTGTCATTTTCAGCATAAGAAATTCTGAGATACTCACGTTTCATTCCATCAAATTCTTGTTGATCAATCCCAATATACTTTCCAATCCCATGATCCACATGAACGACAAAATCTCCTTCGTTCAAACTCTGCAAAAACTCCAAATTCACCTTTCGTTGAATTTTTGTAACCTTTCTTCGAATTTGACGAAAATCAAAAATCTCTCGGTCTGTCAAAATAGCGACCTTTAAATCAGGGTTTTGAAAAGACTGTGGAACATACGTCAGATGATGAGAATCTTCAAGATGAAGGAAACAGCTCTCATCGATATTTTGTGCAGTTGAAAACCGAATTTTTTCTTCACTTAAAATCGGCTTCAGTTCCTCAAGATGCTTCGAGAAAATCATTACTTTCCATCCTCCTTTTTGCTTTTCTCTCAGGTCATTAAGAAAATCAAAGACATCCTGAAACTTCAGGATCGACAAATAATACAAATAAAAATAATGCGTGTCTTCTTCTTCTGGAAAAGACGTAAAAGTAACAAGTGCAGGTTTTTCTTGTTCTTCTATGCTCTTTTCCATTTTTTTGACCTTTTTTTTCTTCACATCTTCTTTCTTTGGTTTTGTATTTTGAGCTACAAGCTGTTCTTCCTCAAATTCCTGCATACGCAACAAAAACTCAGGCGATAAATCAACTTCATCATTTATTAAAAGGCAATCCCGATGCAAGTACTCCATAAAATCAGCGGTCTCTCTTTCAAATTTCAAAGGAACAATCTGTAATTCTTTATGTTTACGAGCCACTTGCTTATTCTCTTGATCAAACTCATACAATCCAGCAATCTTTACTCCATCCAACTCAATCTTAACTGGCGACGCCATCGTTGGCAAAAACACATTAAGAAGACCACCTTGTTTACAATACGAACCCGGCATCAGGTACTCGTCATCACTAAATTCATATCCCATATCCAAAATGGCATTGATCACCTCCATGCTATCAAAAACTTGTCCCACCTTTAGGTTCAAAGTCTTTTTTTCAAGCTCTTGACGAGAACAATATGACGAAAGCAAAGACTGAGGATCAATCACCACCACTTTTCTTTCATCCTTAAGGAAGGCATACAACCGCAACATTTTGTGCAGATCCGACAATTTTTCATCATCCTGCAAAGCAAAATTATGCACAGGCAAAGAAGTCCAAAACTTCATATTTGCAGCTGTTTTTTCGGCATCTCGAGCATCCTCCACCACCCACAATAGCGTCTTTATACCATCGCCTGAACGTTTCAATTGCTCAGGATTAGAATATTTCATCACTTCACCAAGAAAATGCGCCTTTGCATTCCGATTTCCTGTTCCAGAAAGCGTCAACCGCCGATGTTCGAGCAAATGATCAATGTGTTTCCGATGGAGGTCTGGTGGAAAAAAGTTCATAAAAAATAAGAATTCACCACATCTTAAGGCCAACAGCGAAAAGCTATTGGTTTAGAGCACAAATAAGATGTCAAACTCCTCTAAAGGAGCTCAAAAAGAGTATCAAACTGACAAAAAAACTCAAGAGGAAGGCTTACCCAAGAATAAGGTCGACAAAACAAGTAAGCAGATGCTGAAATTTCAAATCCTGAACAATAGTTAGTTCAGCCATCGCTTCTTTAAATGATTTTGGTATTGGAGCAATACGACCTGACTCAGCTTTTGTTTTCAAAATCTTCATTAATTCATCTCGGGCTTGGAATACATATCCTTGCTTACTGGTGGCAATAAGTGAATGAAAAGGCTCAGCAATTTGTGAATCATAGTGCATTCGGCCACGTGCTTTCTCTCTAATCAATCGACGCCTCATATCATTATCTTCTTTATCCAATCGTGCATAAACATCATGTGCAGTACTCATTTTTTCATACGTCATGCGAAGAATAAGAACAGACATCCACACTTCAACATCATTCATTTCTTCACTTTTTCGTGGTACTCGAGCTCCTGATTCCACTTCTTTAGTTGTTGTTTCCTGTAGCAAAAAGTATCCCAATTCATAGGTCTTCATAATCGTATCGTCAGAATGTTTGCCATCTAATATAGAATACATAATGGCGCATATTTGTGGTACATAATAACACTTCTTTGCAGCTGCTCGATCCAACTTCTCACGTTTCACAAAATCAAAAAGAACCTTTGGCCTTCGTTGAAATTCATCATAGTACCGATCTCCTGTAGCAACTAAAGCAGCTAATCCACGCTTTTGATCGACATCACCTTTCACAAAAAGCTCCATCTGGCCAATATACCGTTGGACATTTTTCACCAGAGCCAGAATATTTGTCTTGGTAGTAATTAGCTGAATCATCATATCATCATGTCTCAGACTCACAGCCGCTCTCAATTCACCACCATCCATAGACGTTGCCATCTCCACATCTTCTCCAAACGGTAGTGGTGGAACAGTTTGAAATGGGCTACTCGCAACTTCTTGTTTAAACTGAAGCATAAGTTTTTTCATCGACTCATTAAGCTCCTTATCATCTTCAAATCGAAGGGATTCTGAAAGACCAGCCATAAAAATTACTTAAAGTTTAAGGATAAATTGTACTAGTTTTATAAAAAAAAGCAAGATACATGCCCATAGATAAGACTCTTACAATATTTTTAGCACATTCTCAGGTGGTCTCCCTATCACCGCTTTCTTCAAATCCTTCACCACAATCGGCCGTTCCATCAGAATAGGATGAGCCGCCATACAAGCCAGGAGCTCCTCATCAGAAGTCTCCTTCGAAAGCCCCAATTCCTTAAAAACCGTCTCCCCTCGCCGAGTAAACTCTATCGGCTTCATACCCAACATCACGGCAATCTTCTCCAATTCATCTACCTTTGGAACGTCCTCCAGGTACAAGCGAACAACCGGCTCAATCCCCTTTTCTTGCAACAGTGCCAAGGTCTCTCGACTCTTTCGACAACGCGGATTGTGATAAATAATATACTCACTCATTTCCTAATAGTCTTAATAATCAGAATAATCTTAATCGTCTTATTGAAGCTTTAAAGGCATAATAATATGCAAAAAATCATCCGTATCCACTGGGCGAAACACCGCCGGAGAGGTACTATTATTCATTCCAATATCGACCTGATCAGATCCGAGATGAGCTAGAAGATCGAGAACAAACTCACTATTCAGGGCAATTTGTCCAGGCTCCCCATCCAAACTAATCGGAAGCTCTCCTTCTTCTGTCCCCACTTGAGTTGCAGGCGTCGAAAGATCCAAGCTATCCTTTTGAAAATCAAACAACACCTTATTATTATTCTCTTTCGCAAAAAGATTAATCCGTTTCCCAGCACGAGTCAGGTCAGCGGTATACAAAGTCGTCGATGTTTTTACTTCATCAGGAAGAATCTGACGATAATTTGGAAAGTTTCCTTCAATCAAGCGACTATAGAGCTGAACTTCTCCTACAGTAAACATCACTTGATTTTTCCCAAGCGCCATCTCTACTCGTTCAATACCAGAAACCTTTCCACACAAACGAGCTAACTCTGCAACAGCTCGAGTAGGGACAATACAATTCGCCTCACCCGTAACAGGCTGATCCAAAGTGATTTTCTTTTCACTCAATCGAAAACTATCCGTCGCTACCATCGTCAGAGTACTCTTACCGACTTCACAGTATACTCCAGCCAAAACCGGCCGTGTACTCGTCGAAGAAGAAGCAAAACTCACCTGATTAATCGATTCAGGAACTATTGCCAAAGGAAGATCAATCTTCACAAGTTCTTCTATTGGCGAAATTGAAGGATACTCCTCAGCGGCAATACACTTTATCTGCGTCTTCGACCCAGCAGAAGTAATCGCTAAAGTCAGCCCTTCACCCAAAGCACACTCCAGCTGATCATCCTTGAGCAAACTCACGTATCCCGACAAGAGCTTGGCCGGCACAGTAACTGCCCCCTCCATCATCACTTCAGCCTCCATCCAATAATTCACTGCCATTTCCAAATTCGTCGCTGAAAAATACACCTTCCCATCCTCAGCTCTCAACAAAATATTATTCAAAACCGGTAACGTCACATTCGTATCGATCACATGTGCAACCACATCAAGAGCATGGCTCAAGTCTGATTGTTTACACTGGAATTTCATGAGGAAGGGATTAGAAAAATTTTGAAATAATCAAGAAAGAAAGGAGGCTCAATTCCCCTTTTAAGGGGCTAGGAGTCAGAGAGATGAACACACTCACAGTATCAACTCACCACATCTTTGACAATACCCAAAAGTCATCCTCTAACAAGTCAACTCCGAATTGCCCAAAGCTTCATTTCACACTATGATAAAACTCGTTAAGAGAGATACAAAAGACCTCCTCAGTTCTGGGTATCTTTGTAGTCGTAGCAGTCCTTCTCAATCCTCTATCATCCTTTCGTCTTGAGCTTAAACCTTTTCACCAACATCGCCTTTTGGTCCATGCTCCCCATTACGGAGCTCAGAGCTACAATTCCCTTCTATCTAGCACGACATCCAGAACTCCCTATTTGGTTTGTTTTTATAGCTGCAATACTTGGGAATATGGTTCCCAATATCATCATTCTTTGGTGCCTTCCTCAACTCACAGAGTGGCTTCACGAGCATGCTGCACCACGTATCAATTCAACCGTTCTCTGGCTCCATGATGTTTTCGTAGAAAACAACCGGATGCAACTCCTCTATCTCCTCGTTATTCTGCTTACAGGTCTTGGACAAGGCGTACTCTACCAATACAACATCTCAAATTTCATCTGGTACCTCGCTGTCCTCATCGTAATCCCTCTTTGGTCCTACATCATGTACTTGGTCGCTCACAAAGCCTACCAAGCAGCCATAGAAGAGAAAAGCATCATTCATTGGTTTTATGCAAAAGTCAGCGCACAACATAGCGACAAATTTTACCGTTGGGGTGGACTAGCACTGATCCTCATCGTAGGGATCCCAATCCCTGGAACAGGAAGCTGGACTGGATCACTCTTAGCATTCCTCTTTAATATCCCAATGGGAAAAGCTCTTTTCTATATTTTCCTTGGAATCGTGATGGCAGCATGCATTGTCACCGCCCTTTCTACAGGGGTCCTCAACAGCCTTGGAGTCATTTAAAGATGAATCTTAATCACCTTACGCTGGCTCGTTTGACCTCTCACAACAGAGACTTGTCTTTTTAAGACACCAAGCTCCTTCGCCAAAAAATCACACAACGCCTTATTCGCTTTGCTTTTTTCAGGAACCGCTGCCACCTTTACCTTCAAAATCTGCTCTCCTTCAGTTCCCTCCATCAGTTCCACAAAAGACGTTTTTTGAGCTTTAGGAATGACCTTGATATTCAGATACAAAACATCTTCAGAATATAAAAGCTCACGAGCTGAATGAAAAAATGCATCCATATAAAAAGAAAGGGGCATATTGATATAAAATAACGATCCATGCTATAATAGTGCCCAATCTATTAACACTCTACATGAAATCTTATCCAGAAACTGAAACAAATTATGATCGACGGAACTTTTTGAAAATAGCAGGTGCGTCGCTCTTTAGCTTAGCATCGGGCTGTGGAGGACAAGTCCCAAATACCAATTCATCAAGCTCTCAATCATCCACACCTGGATCAGTACCACCTACTCCACAACCTCCTCCAAGCCCTGGGGCCTTTGTAATCCCTAGCACAGTACCAACCACTGCTGAATACAGTACAATTTTTGGTTTTAACACGCTCGCGGACGTATCCAATCCAGGCCCAGAAGTCCAAGCTGAAATTATCGAACAACTCAAACGAGGAAATCGTCGCATTCCAATTTATCTTCTTGGAAACGTTACACCAGATGGAATGGATGTCGGCCTTAATTCCAATAGTGGTATCCAAACCGTCGCAAATATTGCTTTCCAACCACTGCTAACGATGCTGAGAAATATAGAGATTGCAGGAAATCTCCCTCCAGGCTTTATTCGGCTGACCCCTTATCTTCGTCTTTCCGTCACCGAAGAAGACACCTCTCCCATCACAAACCCCAATAGTCCCGGAAAAGTCCTTCTCTCAGACAACACTATAAAAACTAATGTCCAAGTGCTCATCAGACAAGTAGCCGACACTGGAGTAGATCGATTTGGACTAGCTAGTAGAATACAAACAGAACCTACCTCTCCATTATCAGGGTATCCAGCGATGGGGAGCGGAATTGTGATCGATGCAGAAGATATCCTCGACCCGACTTACGACGCCGACGATCTCATGAACCCTGCTGATATCAACAGTGCTTCAGCAACCAATATTGCAGACCTTATCCAGACTATGGGAGGACGAAATTTCGAGATCTTTGTATACTGCATTGGTATTATCAATCAAGATTGGTTCCCAAAAGCTACCAGCCTCTTTGCACAATCCCCAAAAAACCTCCTCAGTATCACTGCTGCTCAACAAATCATAAACGCAGGAGCAAAACTCGCTCTAGCATTTTATGAAAGATTTCCTGATGCAGTAGCTCATGCAGCAGGATTAGATACAAGTGATCCTAGCGTAATCGCTCAATATGGGCCCTATCACACAAGCTACCAAGACTTCGTCATCAACCAACTCCAACGACTTACCAATGCTGGTATCAACCTCGAAGAACAACACATTCTTTTGCCAGCTTTCCAAGGGAGCAGCCTCATTCCCGATGGAATCAATGCCATCAACGACCTAGAAATTGCAAGACTAGCAGTAGCACCCACCAGAAAACTCCTCGTCGAAGTCTTCGAAGGCAGCAATCTCCTCGCCAGACCCAGCCAAGGAATAGCTGGTCGACCAGACATTCTAAATGCCATGCACAATAACACCCGCTAAAAAATTTAAAAAAAGCGCCTCATAATATGAAGCGTTTTTTTTAAATACCAATCTCCAAATGAAAACTCAAGAAATAAAGCACAGCAAGCAAAACTATTGAAAAACAAAAAAAACAACATATAATGATGCGCCAAAAAGATACGCATCATTCTAGATAAAATTTCCATGAAAAACGTACAACTCAAGCTTGGCGAAAGAGAACAAACCTCAATTATAGTTTTTCTGGAAGACAATAATGCTTCATTTCCAAAACTCCTCACTTCAGCTATAAGAAGGAAAATAGAAAAATTAGAAATTTCCCACAATCACGGAAAGAAATTTCCAAAATCAAAACAATCAATTTCAAAACTAAGAGAAGGAAATGGCAGCGATAGTTTTGATGTAACCATCAATTCTTCCTTAGCAAATAAAGTACAGGACACCATATCATTTCTAGAAATAAAAAAAATCAAATATAGTATAGGAACCTTTATTCGTGACTCGCTCCTTGAGGCAATATCTAAAGAAACCCCCTCAATCATTGTTAATATTCCTAAAAAGAAAACTTCGAAGAAAAAAAAGCCTGTAATAATAATGGATACACCAAAAAAGAAAGTCTCGAAGAAAAACACTCCTATATCTGGATACTTCAGACCTGACCAAATATACAAATGGAAAAGAATGCAAAAGACTGATAGGACATTAAAACTATCAGGGCTTGTTGAAGCTGCAATTATTCAACATTTAGACCTCTTAGAAAAAAGATACAACGTTGTGGAAGCACCAACCAACAAGAAAAAACCATTCCAATTAGGCATGAAAAAAGGGCAAGCAAATGGAGATGAGTCATTGCAGAAAGAACAACTCAGAATCAGTCTTGAAACAGAAGGGCGGCTAAGAAATATTATTCATCATATGAGAGATAATGAAGGTATAGATATCAAAAGATCCGAATTCATTCGGATCGCCTTTGACAAGTATTTCAATAAAATAACACTCCAATCATCGTAAATTCTCCCTCCTCCACTTCTCAATCTCCGCATGGTTTCCAGAGAGAAGCACATCAGGTACTTTCATTCCATTAAAATCAGCCGGCTTGGTATAATGCGGATGCTCACGTTTCCCATCAAAAGCCTCTGAAAAAGAATCATTCACATGAGATCCTTCTTTCCCCAGCACTCCAGGAAGCAATCGAATCACACTATCCATCACCACCATCGCCGGGATCTCTCCACCTGTGAGCACATAATCCCCAATCGAAATCTCTTCATCAATCAGTTCATCCCTCACCCGCTGGTCTACACCCTCGTACCGACCACACAAAATCACCAATTCATCATATTCTGCCAATTCAGCCGCCTTCTGCTGAGTAAAGCTTTCTCCTTGTGGTGTCATGTATATTATTCTTCTTTTGTTTACGTTTTTAGTTTTACATTCTACGTTCTCAAACGCAGTAAAGAGCGGTTCACACATCATCAACATACCTTCCCCACCACCATAAGGCGTATCATCCACCTGACGATGCTTACCAATTCCAAAATCACGAATATTCATCAGCTCAAAATTGATTTTTTCTTCCTTCACGGCTCGTCCAACAATAGAATCGCGTTGGAACGACTCAAACATCTCCGGAAACAATGATAAAACCGTAAAATTCATACAAATATTAACAATATCAGCATTCATTATAGCACAGTTGAAGCACATATCATTGCATGTCCAATTTTTTTAATTGAACATGTAATATTTCCTAAGAAGGACCGTATTATATTCTAGAAAACATTTATTTCAGATAACACTCTTTCATATGAAAAAGATTTCACTCTACTCAGGGATATTCATTTCCTTATCACTAGTACTCAGTGGATGCTCATCGATCGGACAACCTGCTAAACAACTCGATCTCAGCAATTGGACTCCATATACATCAGAAAAACACAATCTTTCATTTTCTTACCCTAATGACTGGAGACTTGTCGATGATGGACTTAAAAGGGATCTTGATGCAGCTGGACTAACACATTTTGTTCTCTACCCACCAGTACAAAACACAGCTAAAGGAAACGTCAGGAAACTCGAATTTATGATCTCAAACACCGCTCCAGACACAACTGAAGATCTTCTGAACTCCAAAGAAGAGTTTCTAAAGTATAAATCTCTCAAAACATTCCTCAATAACACCTGGGCTTACGCTGTATCGACAGGACCAGGAGCTGGAACTCCATACTTCTCACTTGTTTCAAACGATATGCGATACACAGCTGGCGCATACTATTTGGAAGAGAACAAAGAAACCTACGAAAAAATCATGAAAACATTCGAGGTTTCAAAATAATCTCCAACACACCATCAAAAAAAGGCTCAATTGATTGGGCCTTTTTCTGATAAAGTATCCCTATACTCTTCTCTCATCATGGAACTCGCAAAAAACCCCAAACTAAACCCTTTCTCCATCTATCAGCAAATCGCTGATAAAATATACCGAATGAACCTCATCAAAGATCATCTCGACCTCAGCGAATTCAACTCCCAAGACATGACTCCCGAAACCTGCTCTAAAATCGAAAACACCATCACTCAAGCGATCCTCCCTAAAATAAACAGGCTCCTCAACCGCAGTCTCTTTGATGTTTACCAAGTCCTCTACGATATCGACGTCCCAGAAGACTACATTAAAGAAAAGATCATGAGTGTAGAGAATACCTCCATGATACCTTCTCTCATCGCTTTCGCCATCATCGACCGTCTTAAAATTCGTTATAAAAACCATCAGCTGATGGAGTTAGAATAATGAAACTAGAGGAATAACTGATTTATGAGCATGGGCATGACCAATATAATGATACAAAAATAACAACCTCCAACACTCTCTTCTTCAAAACTATCCAAGAAATGCGTAAAGATCTTCATTACTAACCATCTTAAAAGTCGTAATAGTACTCCTTTTCCCATGAAAGACTTCCAAAAAATTGTCCACCATTTCCAAGACCTTCTCGGCATCAAACTCTACCTTGTAGGCGGATCAGTGAGAGACATGATAATGAAAAAGCCCCATAATGACCTCGATTTTGCAACACCAAGCCAACCAGAAGAAATTGAAGCTGCCATTCGAAAAGCTGGCCTCAAACCCCTCACTATGGGAAAACGATTCGGAACACTAGCCTTCAAATATCATCACAAGGCTCCTAAAGAAATGAATATCCCCAAGGAGCCCATAGAAATAACAACTTTCAGAACTGAAGAATACAATGAGTCTCGCAAGCCTAAGGTCAAATTTGTAAACGATATCACTCAAGACCTCTCCCGTAGGGACTTTACGGTCAATGCCATAGCTGTTGGGGACAAAGGCAAACTCATCGACCCTTTTGGAGGCTACGCCGATATCAAACAAGGCAATATCCGATTTGTGGGCGAACCCGCCATCAGGATCAACGAAGACCCTCTCAGAATGCTCCGTGCTTGTCGTTTAGCATCACAGTTTAGCTTTATCTCTACTCGCGATACCGAAGATACAATTTCAGAACACGCTTTCAAAATTCTGAATATCTCAAAAGAACGCTGGACCAGTGAAATGGACAAGATCCTCAAATCAGATCATCCTCATCGTGGTCTCGATATGCTCTGCCAAACACAACTCATGCGTTTTATCTTGCCTGAAATATGGATCCAATACCACTATGACCAAAACTCCCCTTACCATCGTCATAGCCTCTATGAGCATACTAAAATCACTGTTCAAAGAGTCGAAGCCGACCCTATCATCCGCTGGGCAGCACTTCTTCATGATGTTGGAAAACCTTTTGCACGAATCGATAAAACTATAAAAAAACAGTACTTCACTATCATCGGTTGGCGAGAAACCATTAAAAGGCTTTGGAAACGCGACACACAATCAAACTACCCTTACCACTCAGAAATCGGAGCAGAGATGGTCGAGAAAATCGGCAAGTACCTCAAATGGTCGAAAGACCGGACCGCCACTATCAAAGACCATGTTCTCAATCATCTCGAAGAAGAAAACTCGCCGATCGGAAAAGCAGATAGTGCAGCACGCTAAGCTTCTTTGTCAGGAGGCAGATAAGACTTCTCGGCCCAAAGTGCATCTAGCTCTTCAACCAAACGAAAGGTCATCTTGGCTAAGATCAACTGTCTTCGTTTTCGAAAATACTGAGAAAAACAAACAATCTTCTTCCGTAAATTCAGATAGACTCTTTCTGCATTTTCAAAATCAATTTGTGGATTTTGATACGCTTCAAAAAGCTCTATTTGCATTCGCAAACCAGAAATTTTCTTTAGTACAGGAGGCTGAGCAAGATCTATTCTTTTTAAAAGAACACACAATCGATTCCGAAAAGACTCCTCATCTCCATGTTGCCCTTCAAAATCTGCAATATTTTTCTCGAGAGAGTCGGTCATTTGTTGCATCTCACTAAAAATCTTAAAAGCACGCTCAGACATTTCATGTTGTAAATCAGAAACCCGCATTTCAACAGCAATAAACTGAGCATGAATCATTTGGTATTTCGAGGTCAGAAAAGCTAATGAATCATCTTCCTCTTCTCGCACTGGTATCTCATTCATATAAAAAAAATTACTATATTTATCGAAACTCATCTCTTCGTCTATGCACTCTTTCACGAAACGAATTCAAATACTTTCTATCAAGTGGGAGAGAATGAAATCGAATCCGCAAACAATCGATTTCCAATAAAACCTTACGTCTCTCAGTCTCAATACTATAAGGAGGGAGCTGTTCAAAATTATAATCTTCAAAAGTACAAACTGCGATTTCTAGTGCTCTATAGTGAAGATACAAAACATGAGAGCTCAAGAGCGTTTCAAACAACTGGCGAAAATCATGAATATTAGATCTCAAAACTTTTTCCGTACCAAACGAAAACGTACTTTCAATATGAACAATATCAATCAACAAAAGATCTATATGATGATCAATATCAGCAGCAACATCAATCACTTGAAGTCCCTGAAGGGAATACAGGTACAAAATATCATTTTGGAGTTCTAAATAGTCAGCATGAAACTTCTCATGTGCAGCTTTATAATCGCGTGATTCTATGCTCATAAGAGAGAAATCATTTTCAGTACCTGTCTGTGAAGGAGAAGATGAATTTTCCATAAAATGATCAAAATCTAAGGCCCCATTATAGATTATAAAACAGAATATGCAACAAAAAGAGCCTGAGGATATACTCCCCAGACTCTAAAAGAAAATATTTGAATAAGTGCCTAACGCTTAGCCCATTGTGGACTTCTCCGAGCCTTCTTGAGACCTGGTTTCTTCCGCTCAACCTTACGAGCATCTCGAGTAAGAAACCCTTTTCTTTTAAGAGCAGGACGGAAGTCAGGATCAAGCTTTACAAGCCCTTGAGCAATACCATGTCGAATAGCTTGCGCCTGTCCAGTGTCTCCACCTCCTGATACCACAACAGTGACATCAACATTATTGATCTGCTCGACAGTTTCCAATGGTTCTTTAATAGTTCCAAGTTGCGTGTCTACAGTAAAGTAATCAGCAGCTGGCTTTCCATTGATTTCGATCTTACCAGATCCATTCATATGAACACGAACTCGAGCAATCGAGGTCTTCCGTTTACCAGTAGCATAATGATATTGATTCGACATAGGAGAAAAAAGAAAAAAGTGATTAAATTTCGAGAACTTCAGGCTGTTGAGCTTCATGTCCATGCTCAGCACCTTCAAACAAGTGGAGTTTTTTCAAGAAAACAGCTCGAAGCTTGTTCTTTGGCATCATTCCACTGACAGCATGTTCGAGAACCTTAAGAGGCTTCCGTTCGAGCATGGTTTGGAGATTTGTTGTCTTAAGAGCACCAGGATGACCACTATGTGAGTAGTATTTTTTTTGATCAAGCTTGGCACCAGTCACAACAATTTTATCTGCATTAATAACAATTACATGATCTCCCATATCCATATGGGGAGTAAATGTTGGCTTGTGCTTACCTCGGATGATATCAGCAATTTCAGTGGCCAGACGACCAAGAACCTTACCTTCAGCATCTACAATGAACCATTTTCGTGCATTTTGTTGATCTTTTGTTGGGATTGAAGTTTTCATATCTAAATTAATTGACGTTGAGTATAAAGAGACAAATTATGAGAGTTCTACTTGAGCAATGTGAGCAACATCTCCGTCTCGGTAACCGAGTTTTGTCAGTCGAAGGTATCCACTATTCTTTCCATCAAGACCTTTCACTTGCTCAATGAAAGCTTTTTGAGCTTCAATGGTAAACAAATGACGTTGAATCATACGAATAGCATTCATATTATCTGCACGTTTAGCGAGCGTTATCAAACGTTCATAATATGCAATCAATGCACGTGCTTTAGTAACAGTCGTCGTTAGCTTCCCATGGAGGGCAAACGATGTCGCTAGATTACGGAGAAGAGCTTTTCTATGATCAGCCTTCCGTCCAAGTTTTCCACGATTTTTTCTATGTCTCACAACTATGAAATTAAGAACTAACAGAGTGCATCCCGACAGGATGCATATTATACAAGATTATTTATTAGTCATCAAGAAGACCAAGTCCTCTTTTTTGAAGAGCATCATTTACTTCGTCCATCGCTTTTTTACCAAAACCACGAAGGTTTGCGATCTTACTATCAGAACAGTGGGTCAATTGTTCAATCGAACCAATACCTCCATTAATCAAAGCGTTCAATGTACGAGGACTCAGGTTCAAAATCTCAATTGGGGTATATTCAGTACGTGCAGCTTTTTCTTCCTCTACTTGTTGTTTTGCCATGATGTCATGAGCAGTTGTCATAAATTCAGCATCTGCAGGTGTTCCAGCTTGGTTGAAATATCCAAAGTATGAACCAAGAATATCAGAAGCAAACTTCAGAGACTCAGAAGCATCAAAAGACCCATTAGAAAGAATTTCGAGCTGAAGTTTATCGAGATTTGTCATCTGCCCAACACGGGTACTAACAACATCAAATCGTACCTTTCTCACAGGAGTAAAGATAGAATCAGTAATAATAAGGTCAGGGTCAGTATTCTTTGTATTATCAATAGCTTGGTATCCAACTCCTTTTCTTAAAAAGATCTGAACATCAAGATTCACCTTTTTATTATCAAGTGAAGTAATCACAAGGTCAGGATTCAATACTTCAACACCTGTAGGACAAGTAATCATTCCAGCTGTCACATCACCAGTGTGACCAGTGACTTTCAATTCTACTGATACGGGCTCTTTGTCATGCATCTTAAAAACAACTCCTTTCAAGTTCAAAATGAAATCAAGAACACTATCCTTTACTCCAGGAATTACAGCGTATTCATGCTTAGCACCATCGATTTTGATTCCTGTAATAGCAACACCAGGAACAGAAGACAATAAAACTCGTCGCAAAGCATTTCCGAGTGTCATTCCGTACCCTTGTGGCAATGGCTCAACAGTAACGAGAACATGGTTATCCGACAGTTTTTCGATAACAACCTGTGGGATTCCAATTTCAGCCTGAATGATATGCATGGAAGGAAGATTAGGAAGAAGAAAACAGTGAGAAAGAGCTCACCAACTCTTACCGAGAATAATACTCGATAATTTTTTGTGTATCAATGATCTGTTCAAAATCATCACTTGTCGGAATAGCTACTACTTCTGCTGATAACTCTTTAGTATTCACTTTTAACCATCGAGATGGCTTGTAATTTTTGTTTTCTTCGAGAACGTTAGCAAACAATTTTGAATTCTTTGTTTTTGATCGAACCTGAAAGACATCACCTACTCTGAGGTTATATGAAGGAACATCAACACGTCGTCCGTTTACTTCAAAATGACCATGAGTAGCCATTTGTCGCGACTGAAAACGAGTCAAACCAAAACCAGCACGGTATATTGCGTTATCAAGACGGGTTTCGAGTACTTGCATGAGATTATCTCCCGTAACACCCTTCATTCTATTCGCTTTGTCAAAATATTTCTTGAACTGCTTTTCAGAAAGAACGAACATAAACCGTAGCTTCTGTTTTTCTCGAAGCTGAATAGCGTATCCTGATTTCTTTCCAGGGCGACCTCCAAGATGCATTCCTACTCCTACTCCACGACGCTCAAGAATTTTTGCATACTTAGGTCGTCCGAAAAGATCAATACCTTCACGACGACAGAGACGAGCTTTTGGTCCAGTGTAACGAGCCATAGACAGTTAAATTAGTTTCTTATTAGAGTAATTCTATTCTTTTATAAAAAGACGAGAGAACGTATTAAACCCTTCGTCGCTTTTTAGGTCGACATCCATTGTGAGGAAGAGCTGTTCGGTCAACAATCAAGTCAACATCAAAATTTTTGGCCAATCCACGAATCCCCTGCTCTCTCCCCGGACCTACTCCTTTCAGGAAGACCTGAACATGCTGCATTCCAAACTGCTCTAGCTTTTCAGCGAGACGTTCTGCAGCTACTTGAGCAGCATAGGGTGTTGACTTCTTTGCTCCTTTAAACCCACTCCCTCCTGCACTACTACGAGCCAGTACATTTCCGTCAGGATCAGTAGCTGTCAACAATGTATTATTAAATCCAGCCTTAATATAAACACGACCAAATTTTACCAATCGCTTGATCTTCCGCTTAGGTTTTTTTTCAACAACTTCAACATCATCTTTTGCAGCGGCTTTATCAGATACTTTTCCAGTATCCTTAGCCTTTTTATCGAGTGTTGCGGTAGCTTCGTCAGCCATATGATTCTAAGTGAGATAAATAATTACAGGGAACAGTCTATATCAAATCTTTGCAAGAGACCTACTTACTTTCAGTCTTCTTATTCGCCACTGTGAGCTTCTTTCCTCTTTTCGTACGAGCATTTGTCTTTGTTCGCTGACCTCGCACTGGAAGCTTTCTCCGATGACGGAAACCTCTATATGATCCAATTTCTTGGAGACGCTTCACATTCAGCTGAAGATTCCTTCTAAGATCCCCTTCCACCATATAATCAGCCTCTACAAGCTTACGAATAGCATTTTCTTGCTCAGGCGTGAGATCTTTTGCACGAGTATTCAAATCAATATTAGCAGCACTCAAGATATCTTTACTCAGTTTTGGACCAATTCCATAGACATAGGTCAATGAAATTTCAATCCGCTTATCTCCAGGAATATTTACACCAGCTATACGAGCCATAGAAGTCTAGTAAAAAATTTATAATGATTAACCTTGAACTTGTTTATGTCGAGGATTTCGCGAACAACCAATGCGCCGCCGGGGCTTCATGGTTCCTTTGTTTCCTCCTTTAGAGCGTCGAATAATAAGAAAACAATGCTCACAAATAGTTTTTACTGATGCTCGATTCTTCATAATACAAAAAAATAAGAGACGAAATGAATTAAGCAGCCTCAGTCTGATCACTTGAATCCGCAGAGGACTCATTTGGTGTTTCAGGACTCCCTCCTTCACTATCTGATATGGCTGATTCTTCTACCGCTTCGCTGACTTCAGCCTGTGGCTGTACTTCAACTTTCTTTTCCTTACCGCGGTAAACGATTCGTCCTTTAGTGAGATCAAAAGGCGTTAATTCGAGTATCACATCATCTCCTGGCAAGATCTTGATATAATTCAAGCGCATCTTTCCTGAGATATGTGCGTTGACTTGGTGTCCTTCATACCCTTCATCCGCGATACGAACAGTAAAATGAGCATTAGGGAGGGCTTCTACCACTACCCCAGCAACCCGTATATTTTCTTGTTTCGCCACGTAAAAAAAGTTATCTAAACACAGAGCTAAACAATCTTATGAGAGAAGGTAAAAGAACACAAGTGTATTTTTTTGCAAAGCCAAAGGTTAACTTGACAAAATAAATTATTATTGCAATAAAAAACTTTACACTACTCCGCCGTCAACACTACTGGTCCATCTTTCGTAATCGCAATTGAGTGCTCATAATGAGCAGACAAAGACCCATCACTTGAAACAATTGTCCAATTATCCTTCAAAGTCTTAACAGCATAATGTCCTCTATTCACAATAGGCTCAATAGCAATCACCATCCCTTCCCTCAGCAAAGGTCCATCATTCTTATGTCCAAAATTCGGCACTTCAGGTGCCTCATGCACCTCATATCCTACTCCATGTCCAATCAACTCACGAACTACAGAATAGCCCTGAGCCTCAACAAGTTTTTGGACTTCTGATCCAATAGCTCCCACATGATTCCCAATTTGGGCCTGCTTAATCCCCTCTTTAAGAGCTTTTTTCGTTGTATCCATCAAATGCCTTGTTTCCAAGCTCACTTCTCCTACCGCAACGGTAATAGCACTATCCGTGATCAATTTTTCGAAAATCACTCCAAAGTCTAATCCCACAATATCACCTTCATTCAGGATATACTCATAAGAAGGAATACCATGCACACAAGCTTCATTAACGGAAATACACATCGCTGCAGGAAACCCATGATATCCCTTGAAAGCCCCAACGACTCCTCGTTCATCAAGTAATTTCTCTGCGTACTCGTTCAGCTCACCAGTAGACACACCAGGCTTCACTTGTGCAGCTGTTTTGTGAAGGATTTCATGTAAAATCTTCCCTCCTTCACGAAGTAGTAAAATTTCTTCTGGTGACTTAATGTGAATAACTCCTTTAGACATAAACTTGTAATAATCTGATAATTCTAAAAACTCAATAATTACACCAATTTTTCCAATAACTCTGCCGTAACTTCTTCGACAGTTCTTTCTCCATCAAACTCAAACATTCTTCCCTCGGACGTGTACCAATCTATCACCGGCTGGGTTTCAGCATGATATGTCTCTAAACGAGTCTTAATAGCTTCTGGAACATCATCTGTACGTTGATATACATCTTCTTCATCACATTCAGCCAAAGCAGCATCTTTGTTTGGGTAAATCTTACCGGTAGACTTTGACATATGACGATCTCCTAATCGCTTCAAAGATACTTCGTCAGCAATATGTATAAGAATCCCCACCGGCATACGTGCAAACTTGTTCACGACTTCTTCAAATAAAACTCGTTGAGACTCTTTCCGAGGTAGTCCATCAAAGATGATCGCTTGATCAGCTTCAGTATTCTCCAAGAAATGAGCCACAATTTCGATCACCACTTCATCAGGAACCAAGTTCCCTGCTTCGATAATATCTTTAATTTTCTTTCCCAACTCAGAACCTCCAGCGACAAGCGCGCGCAATTCCTTTCCTGTTTCAAACACCTTATACCCTTTTCTTTCAGCTAAAATTCGCCCCTGAGTCCCCTTTCCACAACCCTGCACTCCAAAAAGTATTAAATCTTTCATATATAATTGCATGTAATCATCTAAAGACGGTCAAATCATAGCAATAACGATCAAAATTGCAATGTTAGTCATGATTCATCACAGTCCTACCTCTTCTTTCATCCAGAATACTCAAAGAACCCTAGAGACAAACAAGGAACATACTACTCAGTCTATTGCATTGGAAACACCAATTGAAATAACAAGTATCCAAATAGATTCTCATTGTATCAAAATAATAAGTTCTTAGATTGTACAAAAATCCCACGACACAAAACAAGCTCTACAAACCATAATCAACCTTTTTTTTAAACCCGTCTCTGTTTCTAAAAGACAAGCATCACCAAATACACCAATACAATAGTAAAGAGCAAACAAGCAACACCCCAAACTCCCATTGCTCGAACAAAAAACATAAATTTTTGGAAAGAAGAAAGTTTTTGATAAGGCTTCATTTCAGATTCTAATTGAAAGTTTTGGTACCTTGCCCAGGATTTTCTCATGGCAAACCCAAACCCTGCCGTAAAGAGAACCAGCAAGAAAAACAACAAATATGAGGTGTTTTCTTTTCGGAAAAAACGAGCACAGTCTATAGGACAACTGTCGCTTGACTCATCAAGCCCACAGTATCCATTACCACAAGACATCCCAACACCATCATTCATGTACAACGGATCAACCTTTCGACCAATCAATATCACCTGATCACTCGGAGCACAGTCAGAGAGTCGAAGATTGTAATACTGTTCATACCCAAGCAACGCTTGATCCGTAATATACTCTCGAATATCTCGAGAAATAAGCTGCCCAAGCATCTTTTGGGACAATGGGTCACTCAACATATTTATCTGAGAAGTTGGTACCTCAAACACCGTCTCTTGAGGCTCAAGAGAAGATAAACTCTCATACCATTTTGGTATAGGAGCATTTTGAGATATATCATCTCTCTCAGAAACAATAATTTTTGAATAATCTACCGTTGGAAGCTGCGGGTAAAAAAAGCGTTTTCCAATCAAGTCCTTCTTTAAATCATCACTGAGGTAGAAAAG
The DNA here is from genome assembly GCA_029233985.1 of Candidatus Altimarinota bacterium. Taxonomy (GTDB): domain Bacteria; phylum Patescibacteriota; class Gracilibacteria; order JAUYGZ01; family JAUYGZ01; genus JARGOK01. The sequence continues at coordinate 865,878 of JARGOK010000001.1, read as the reverse complement.
ATTTGCCTCATCCAACTCCATCAATTCTTCATACAAGGTCAATAAAGGAGCTTCAGAATCATAACTTTTTTCTGGGGTCCCTAAGGTAATCACATGATTGATCTTCGGAATAAATCGGTAGGTTTCAGGAACAATTAAATTCTGACGAAAAGCAGTATTAATCGCCTCTTGTGCGACCAAACCTCCAGTATAATGCCCTACTATATAAAGAGCATCATACTCATCAGCAGAATTTTCCAACTGAGAAGCCAAGTCACTTCCGTTTATATTGAGAGAATCCTCAACTGGGTAATGATACGTCCAAACTTGAAAAGGTTGTTGAGTCCGCCGTATTTGATCGATAAAACTTCCCCAAGAACTATTATCCGAACCAAGTCCATGAACCAGAACAATAGCGGCACGCGTAGTACGGAATGGTTCGTAAACTTTTTCAAAGCTCCTTTCTTTACATTTATTGACACACTTCAAGCCCATCAAAACTAATTTCATCGTAGAGTTATCGTCTTGATACTGAGTAAGATCACCCGATACAGATATTTGGTCTCCATCACGCTGAAGCTCCACCTGTCCATCAACCAACTGCCATTTGTCAGTACCCGACAGGTAAGCATATAACTGCAAAGATTCTTCATTGATACGAGGATCAGTCACGGCAGGAAAACTTAGTTGAACCAAACTCATATCATCTGCACTTGCTATTACTACTGGAGAACTCACCATAACAAGCGATGGATGCAAAGGAACATCAAATCCATCTTCAAAAAGAGAAACACTCAGATAACGATCCTCAACAATTGCAGAGTATTGACTCAGCTCTCGAGGAAGATCAAGCTTGCCAATATCAACAATTCCATCAAACCGTTCACGAGTAACTGTTTGGGACAAGAGCTCATCTCCACAAGTAACGACTTCGGTCTTTTGAATCTCGGTAGAAAAACATTCCCCATCAGTACATCGAAAAGCTTCAACATCTAAATAATTTTGAGGAACAGACAAGGTAGTATTCTCTACACCATCTACACAAGCAATAGAAAAAGGTTTTCCTATAACACTAAACCCCTCTGGAGGGTCATATGGAACAGAAATCGATTCCTCACGAATTTCTCGTAAGAGTTCTGAATCAGCACAAACTAAAGTAGATGTCTTAATAGTATTTAACTCTACTCCACCAACTACTGCCGGAGCTTTTTTCAAACCAATTGACATACTGATTTCACTCAATTGATCTGAAACCGTCTTTTCAGCCTTAGAAATCTGGTTTGCAAGAGGAGTAAAAACAACAGAACCACCTCCTCCACTACTAAAAGTAGGAGCACTCGCTACCAAGCAAGATTCAAAAACAATATTACAAGCTTCATCACAAACCAAAGACCCAGGAGGTTCACATTGCTCTGTTCCTTCTACTCTTTTATCTCCACATAGTGCTCCTCGAGTACAGTCTGCCAAGCAGCCATCTGTTTCAATAGCATTTCCATCATCACATGCCTCCCCAGATTCAGTAACAGCATTTCCACATACCGGAGGTGCAGCCCCAGTATTAAAAGTAAATGTTTGTGGAATCATCAGGTTCCCACCCAGATCAGCAGCAGAGATCCTCAGGGTAATATTTTGCCCAAAAAGAAAGTCTGTAGAAGGATTAAGCGTAATCGCATAATTCAAATTAGTACCACTCACTCCTACCAATGGGCTACTTGGCCCAAAATCTGCTCCTTGAAGGTTCAAAAGAACAGTTGTGAGATCCACTCCCGTATCATTATCAACCAAATTAAAAGTAAAACTGCTATCAAGAGCAATTCCTCCAGCTCCATTTGCTGGACTCATATTGATCACACTAGGTGCTACTTGATCTGGAGCATTAAAAGAGAATGTTTTGGGAGTCATCACATTCCCTCCTAAATCTGAAACTGAAACAACTAAAGTGATCTGGGTATTAAAAGGGAAATCATCATCAGGATTTACAACAACATCTTGACTGAGAGGAGTACCAGAAATAGAAACTTGAGGGCTCGTGTTTGAAAAAGACTCCCCATTTAATGTCAGAGAAAGCGTGCTGGTATCAATTCCCGTATCGTTATCAGTCAGTCGAAAATTCACATTGGAAGCAAGAGGAATATCACGTGCACCATTGGCTGGGTTCACATTAATAATATTCGGTGGCTGTGCATCTGGAGCATTAAATCGAAACACTCTTTGGGGCATGATATTCCCAGAAACATCTCGTACGCCAATTGTCGTAACAATCTCTGTATTAAAAGGAAAGTCATTCGCAGGGTTGATCACTACTGTAAAATCCAAAGCTGTACCCGTAACTGTCATTTCAGGGCTTCCATTGGTAAAAGTCGTATTATGAGCGATAACAGAGAGTGTATTCATATCCACTCCTGATTGATCATCAGTTACATGAAAACTCAAATTGGTACTCAAAGGAACATCATCTGCACCGAAAGCAGGTAAAAACTGTGTTATTTGTGGAGCTTGAGTATCTGGAACACAAGACCCTGGACTAAAAGTATAGCTGCCACTGGTTACTCCTGATAACACATCAGAACTCGTCATATCAGCGATATTACTATCAGTTGATCCTCCAGGAGTAAAATCAAATGTAAATTGAGTATTGGTCACTCCTGGCTTACTTCGAAAAACAAGAGATCCATAAATCCCTGACCCATTAAATCCGCCCAATACATTAAACCCTGTCAACAAAACCTTTCCTTCAGCATCATCAGCTATATTCCCAGCATAGATCTGATAAACGTTTCCCTTACTCACCTGAGTCTGTGGCATGTTTGCGTCCTGATCAATAAACTCTACATCATTTGGATCATAAAAAAGAATTGCATCAGCTGCATTAGAGCTAATACCTTGAGTATCGATTAAAATATCCAAGCTCACATCACAACCTTGTGTGAAAGAACCTGAACTAGGAGAAAGGGCAAAAGTAGCTGCTTGAGCAGAACCAGAAAAAGCTACTATCAACAGAGCAAAAAAGAATGCCATCAGAGACATTTTTTGGCACACTTTCAATATTCTCAAAACCGAAACAAAAGGACTCATAAAAAAATTTTACCCGAACCAACTCAGAATAAATGCTGAGCCGAACCACACAAAGAAAAGAAGCTAGACAAGCAGACAAATAAACCCGCGATAACATGCCCAACATCAAACGTTAAGGACGACAATTGATCATCTTCTTCCTACTCTTCAACTCCCTCACCACTCCTATATAAATTAACCAACATCATACTCATGTCCAGAGAATTAACCATTCCATCAGCATTCAGATCAGCGATCCTGTCTGGACCATAAAGCTGTGTTACAAGCGCAGAGATATCCAAACCATTTACATAGTCATCTTGAGAAACATGAGCATCTCCCCCGAGTAAGTATTGTGCTCCTCCCTCAGTAAAATCAACCATCAAATCATCGAGGTTTGTAAAATCAACCACATCCAATCGCCGGCTCAAATGAGCCATTCCTTTATAGAGAGCTTTGTATGGACCAAGAGCAACATCATCAATAGTCTGTCGGTTTTGTCCTCCATCGTTCATTACTACATCCCAAGTTTTCACCAGATTTGTCGAACCGGTCTCATAGAGAGAAAGCTTCCCGTCGTGTTCCCAATTCCCTGTGGCTGGTAGACGCTTTTCTGGCCATGCCTTCAAAGCAAAATCATCGGTCATATTTATTGTAAAAATAGCATCAGGTACACCTAAAACAATCTCCTCAACATATCCAGCAGTATCAGTTGCTACCGAATGGACTCTATACTCTCCATCTGACAACCCTGTCATCAATAACGTATCACCAACAAAGGCCTCTGAGTACAACTGAATAGTGGCTCCATCTAGAGAATAATACAATTGAGCCGAGGCAACTGGACCATTTGGAACACTCACCACATTGTACTGCAAAGTAGCAGAATCACCAGCAACCACTTCACTTATACCCGTCACTGGCAAGGATTCCACAACACAGGACAAACTACACCCATCAAAACTCGTAGTATTCCCATCGTCACAAGCTTCTCCTGGATTCAGAGATCCATTTCCACAGAGCGTCTCCAAAACACACACACCATTACATCCATCACCACTCAGAGTATTTCCATCATCACAAGCCTCTATCCCCTCTCTAACCCCATTCCCACAAATTGACTCTAAAACACAGTTCTCATCACATCCATCTCCTGGCAATGTATCTCCATCATCACACTCTTCGCTTCCATCGAGGTTTCCATCGCCACAAGCAGCAACAACTACTTCCACTACACAAGCAGCACTACATCCATCTCCAGCTACAGTATTCCCATCATCGCAAAACTCTCCAACATCTACTGTTCCATCACCACATATTCCTCCTGAAGCTCCAAACTCCACCTGACAAAAGAAATCACATCCATCTCCAGGAAATCTCCCTCCATCGTCACATTCTTCAGGCAATTCAACCACTCCATTTCCACATACAGGAGGCGCGCCAGCAGCAGGGAGAATCTGCAGAACTGTAGTTAGGGAATCTGGGCTCACCAAAGTCCCCTGTTCATTTACAGCATAAGCAAATACATCGTAGTCACCAGCTGAAAAACCACTCGTATCAATATCCAAAGTCCAGCTCCCGAGATTATCTGTTTGAACAAGGTAGGCTGAAGACGACGGCCCATTAACATTTACGGTAACAGCCCCTCTCTTATATCCATACCCACTAAAGACGACTACCTCTCCTAAAGTAGCAGTAGATGCAGACATAACCGTCGTAGGTGCAAGATTCAAATTTGAAATAGTTTGCTGAGCACCGGTTGTAATATCATAGTCAAAGCTTAAAGGAGCAGAAAGTACTCCATTTGGGTCTTCAGCAGTAAAGGAAAAAGTGTGCACACCTGAAGGCAAAGACGTCGATGGGTACTGAAAGACTCCATCATCATCAGGATCAAGGTTTGCAACAAAATTCCCATCTAATGTAAAGATAACTCCCGATTGTTGTGTTGGATAAGCCAAACCTTCCAAGACAACATTAGTTGTAGGGGTTGGACCTGGTCCTCCTCCTCCAGGTGGATTTCCACCACCTCCAACTGTCAATGTCTGAGGACCAACAACATAATCAAAGTCATTTCCATCAACAATAGTGACCCGAGCAAAGTAGGTTCCTGGAGCTAAGCCAGAAAAAGTACCATTAAAATCTGAAGGAAGATAACTCTGCAAAGCGCCATAGTTTATCCCATCAGAAGACAGCTCCACCTCTACCACAGATACTGGAGGGGGAACATACCCAATTGAAACAAAATCCCAGTGCCAAGTCACCTGCAACGAATCTGAAGAAAGTGCCGTCCATGACAAAACAGGGACAGCTGTTTTAATTTGAATATTGATTTTTGAAGATGTTGGTTGAGCAAGAACATCTGAAACAAACAGTGCAGAAATAAGCAGGGCCATAACAAACAACAGACCTCCTAATCGTTTTGTAACATATCGTTTAATCACTATAAAAGATCTTATTCAACAGAAAGGAAACACCTCAGATCTATTTCTTGGATCGGTCTCCTCCAAAGAAAAGAACTTTAATCATAACAATAAGAACCAAGATAAAGCCTCCAATATATATCCCAAGTTCTCTCACAATATCTACAAGAGGACTTTGAACAACAACCTCCCTCTCAATAATCTGAGGAGCATTATTCTCATTTGTTCCTCCTAGAGGTATAAAGTAATCAAAAGGCTTAGTCGTATCAGCAAACTCTTTGATTTTCTTTCCATCATAATATTCGTATAATTTCAACTGAACAAAATACTGTCCTTCAGAAAAATCATCTGGCAATGCCCCAATCGGAATATCAACTTTCCTCAACACATTTGGCAGTACAGTAAATTCTCGAGAAAAACTCTTTATTGGTGTCACATCTTCTTCCGTTTCAAAAACTAAAACTTCAGCATAAACGTCAAAAAACTCTGTACCAGAATTTCTAAAAGAAAAATTCACATTAGCCGTATTTTTTGCCCTCTCTCTTGTCTCAACAGTAAAGTTCGCCAAAGAACCTTCTTTGTACGTCTCACCTCCCAAGACTTTCAAGGCAATAATAGAACCAATAGATCCAGAAACACCAATCTGCCCAGAAAATCCTGTTTGGTCTCTTGATTTCTCAAAATGAATCATAGCAAAGTGATCTCCATAAGGAGCATCATCTGGAACAACGATCCGAATAGGAAACTTTGTCGGTTTACCAGCCACTACCGCTCCTGTTTTACTTGTTGTAATCCATTCCCCAATCGTCTTATTTGGGTCATCAATTTCTAATGGATTGATATAATCTCTAAACCCATCGCTCTTGTGAACATAACTCAGAGCTCTGAGCATATACTCAGTTGACTCACCACTCGTAAAACTAATATCGTATTCAATAACCCCACCTCTCTCCACCTCAAAAACTTTTTTTGCAGGAGAGACAGTTAAAGTAAAAGCTGAAACCGAAGGGACAAATGAAAACCCCATGCTAAACAAAAACAATACCAGCACAGAAGACACCAAGGAAGCCTGAGAAAACAATGAAGAGATTTTCATAAATGAGAAATAATTAATCCTTCTTATTAAACAGAGAATACCCAACAAGTGTCAAACCAATCAGGATGGCTATTCCCTGAAATATGGGGTTATACAAAAACTTATATGATTTCCGAAAACGAGCCTGGCGAACAGGACTGTCTTTTCTTTCTAAGTACTCAAAACGAACATCACGTGGAAAAGGTATTATCTGGCTATCAATATCAACACCCAAGTCATCACTCACCACCAATCGAACAACAGACATTCTATCATCCAAAGAAAAATCTTTTTGATAAACATTTTGCAGAGCAAGTGACCTCTGAAACTCAGGAAAAACCAAACGCTCATAAGGGCCCATTGTAGAAACAATGTCCCCATCTGTATTTACAAATTCTAATCGAAAACTCGCTTCAAAATAACGCAAAGACTGATTTTCAAATATCATCTTTATATCTCGCAAGTCTCCAGTGTCATTGTTTACAAAAGAAACATTCTGAATTTCTCCTTTTCGTTCAAAAGCATCATTAACCCCAAAAAACACCGGGACATCTAATTGAAAAGTAGCTCTCGCAGCCCCCTCTACCACTCTTCTAAGAGAGATTGTTTGATAATACCCAAGCTGAGACAAGTCTCGAGGAACAACAACTGTAATGGGAACATATTGCTGAACTCCAGCTTCAGCAGAAAAAACAGGAGTTGGAAAAGAAAGAAAATGATCAACTTCGGGAGTGAAAACTTTTCCTCCTTTTTCGTCATAAACGAAAGGCGTTACATGCAAAGAAAAGTCTCCAGCAACGTCTGTCAAAAACGAAAGGTCAAAAGAAAACTCTTCCCCTTCATCCACAGAGAAAGCAATTTTAGAAGGAGAAACTGTTTCTGATGCAAAAGCAGATGGAATCAAGTCAAAACCCCCTGCTCCAGAAAGAGTACAGGCGATCAAAAAGGCAAAACAAAAATGAATGAAGCTTTTCATAGAAAAAGAAAAAAAGAAAAAACAAAAGTAAGATATCAAAAAAGGAGTCCTAAACATAGGACTCCTTTTAAAAGATGTATTCATCAAATGATTACAATACTGAACCACTAAAGATCAGTACTCCAGAGTAAACTCCAGTTCTTTGATCATCTGCAGCTCCAACAACAACCTGTACATTAACAGACATTTGTGAAGTCTGAAGAGTATCAGTATCTGAGATCACTCGACCTGCAGCAGCAATACTATTTCCGATAGGCTCACCATAGAGAGTATCGTTACTCGCTAAGGTAGCTCCACCAGCTTGAGCACCCCACTGGGTTACTTCATCTGCACCGTACATTGCAGCAGTTGTATTAGCCTCAACAACAGTGATGTTCACACCAGTTGCAGTACTAGAAGTGATATCTTGATTTGCAGCTTGTGAATCAGGAATAACTGTTCCACTATCTGCAATAACATCAGCAGCTACTGTTTCAGTACCACCAGAGATAACAAGAACACCAAGACGTGCTCCAGCATTATCATCAAAATAGTTCGTTACTTGAAATCCACCATTTGAATTAGAATCAACCAAAAGATCAACTTCAGCTGAACAAGTAATAGAGACAATTCCTGAGATAGCAGGCGTCAGATCTTCAGCATTAGCAGCAGATCCAGCACAAGGACTCCCCCCATCAGCTCCAACACCATCCGCATCAGTTGCGAGATCAATGGTGAAAAAATCTTGAACATCTACATTGACGTTCGCAGTATCAGACGTTTGAGCCATTACTGGAACAACTGTAGCGATAGCGAGCATAGAAATCCCAGCTACCAAAGACATATATTTCTTATACATAAGAAAAAAATGAAAAAATAGAAAAATAGAAAAATAGAAAAAAATCGGTATTATCAAAGATCTCCCCTCTCCAAAAACCCTTCATACTAGTATACACCAAGCAGACTAATATATCAAGCACAAACCTTGATCACAATATTTGTACCAAAGTATTTCGTTCCTGCATACTGGTATTCGTTGCCAGGAGGGAATCAAATCGTAGAGTATACCTTTTTCCAAAAAACTCCATCAATGACACAAAAGAATACTAAGATGACAACAGCTCTCAAAAAGACGTCTAATACGAGATGCCACCTTTACAAAGAAGCACTAAAGTGCAAAAGTGATCTGTGAATAATCTTTTATTTTTCCTATGAAAAAAGCACTTTCTATCACCTTCGCAATCATGTTGATCTCTTCGCTCTCAGCTTGCAGCTGGTGGTCTTCTGAAGAAGAAACCTCTACAGCATCAGAAATCAACGTTGAAGTAAAAGACCCATCAATTTCTGATTCTGACTCAGCTTCATCAGAAATTAATGTCGAAGTAACCGATGAAGTATCAGAAGAAGGAACAACAGAAGCAGCTGTAGATACTCAAATCAATGTCGAAGTAAAATAATTACTCATTGGCACATTCAAACAAAAAAGCCTCATTTTAAAATGAGGCTTTTTTTGTGCAAAGCTACTTCTTTTTCATCCTTTTCTTTTTGCTCACTGCCCCATCACGTCTCCTACGAATCAAAACAGCTACACCCAACACTACCAACGTAATCACCCCCAATACAACCTTGACCCACCATGCCATCTGCGACCAAAACAAGCTAAACTCTCCACCAAGGCCTCCCAAAGAAATCTGTTGTGAATAATATTTTTCATCCTGTTGCTTGTCCCAAAGTGCATATTCAAGCTCAAGGTTTTCTACAGCTTCCATATAACTATTCGGGAAGGCTTCTCGAAATGAAAAGGATTCGCCAGGAAAGACCCGTTTCGACTTCCCTTGCTTTTGATAATACACTTCCCCTTTCACATCAGAAATAGTCAACTGAGGCTTCAAGTGCACATACCGAAGCGTATTATTTGTAAAATCAACCCACACCGTAGTTTCTTTACCATTTGGACTCAAAACAATATCAGAAATTTCATAATCTTCACTCTCTTCAGATCCAGAAGACACTTCCGTAGTATCGCCTACAATATTCACCAATACCAAGCTTCCTATACTTTGTCTCACCTGAACATTTCCAAGTTCAGCTTTTTCAGCTGCAGAATAATAAAAATTCAAACTCGCGTAATAATTCCCAAGTGGAGCATCTTCTGGAACCGTAATCTGATACGACACGATATTTTCAGTCCCTGCCACCAAAGAGAATTCCCCTTCTCCAAGAGGCTCAATCCATGAAGCTAAAGATTTTTGAGTATTTTTCTTTGATTCATCTGGCAAAAAAGATACGGCATGTGTTTTGGGGTCTACCAAAACATCATATATCTCCAAGTTCAGCTCCAAGCCAAGAGAATCAACACTCCGAACCTTCACGTTCCTTTGGTAACTCATTCCTCGCTCCAACTCCATATCCGAAATCAATGGTGTGAGACTGATCCCTCCTTGAGCAAGACTCATGGGCACGAAAGCCGTGAAGATCACCAAAGAGAAAGCAAAAGATAAGAATCGGGCAAAATGTTTCATAGGATTAGTTAGGAGTAAGTTTTAAAATGGAACTTATGAAATTTTCAGATTATCAATTCACGGAAGATCTCATTTACTTGTCTCGAGTTCTTTAGTGAGAGCAAGGAACGAAGAGGCAGGCTGCTTTTCTACTTATGGGAGCTAGCAAGTAAGTCATGTCCACCTTAAGGACTCACTGTCGCATTAATATCAATCGTACCTGTGTACGTACCAGCTTCTTGCTCAACATTCACCTCTACCTGAATCTCCAACTCAGAATCATAATCCGTTCCAGAAGACTTCACCCCAGCATTGCTGATGATCGTATCATAAGTATCTGGGAAACCAGCGTACTTCTCATTGACCGCATCAGTTCCCCACCATGTCGCATTATGACCTGGCGTAGCATCATCGCCCAATCCTGTAAGAGACTGTATTCGGAACCCAAGGAAAGAAGTTGTAAATCCAGTCCACAAGGTTGCATTTCCATCACCTATATTAGCCGTATTATCCCAGTCAATCAGGTCTGGGAAGTTCACTGCACCCTTTTGCATAGTCGTGTTTGGATCAGCATTCTGTTTTCGAGCTTGCATTTGGTATCCAGTTGTCGCATTCGTATTGATTCGGAATATCTCAAGGGCTGACGTCGGCGTATCGAATGTTGGTGTTCCAAACACATACGCCGCTGGAGCAGCGACCACATCCAAAGTCATAAATTGATACGTAATATCCTGAGCGCCATCCGTCCCATCTGTAGTTATCGTATTTCCTGTCAGAGAATAATCTGCAACATTACTCACCCCATCAGTCACCCGTATACTCGCTTGCACTTCTCCATCTGCCAAGTCGAATGGCCCATATGTCCATGAAGTCGTACCAGTAGCTGCAAGGTACACCTTCGAAGCCGAGACAAACGAAGTTCCATTGTAGTAAAGACCAGACCGCGTGCTGAGAAGAACCACTTCAACTGAACTCACTCCGCTATTCCCTGTCGCAACATCACTCGCCGTACCGGTAAGCGTAACTGCAGCTGTATCAGTCGTGTAATCATCTCCAACTCCTGCTCCCCCATCAAGAGTGATCACCCCAGTAGGAGCCGTCACATCAAAGACCCAACATGATTCATTCGTACTGGTTCCGGTTGTATTGCTAGTAGAGTTTGCTGTCTCAATATTCGCACTTGGAGAACCTGGCTGGTTACAACCTCCATCTCGGACATTAGCAAAAGCTACGTTCGCGACACTCCCATCAATGTGTTCAATTTCCCACTTCGTCTCATCTATTGTAGAATGAAGATTAATCTCATTTCCAGCAGTACCAGTCACGATCAAATCTCCTCCAGTAGCAATGGTCTGCAACACACCAGCTTCAAACTCAACATTTTTAGCAGGCGTCTCGATCTTCAAGTCCATAAAGGTAGAAGCCCCCAAAACTTGAGTACTTGCAGCAGTATCCAAGACCACTGCCGAACCAGTTCCACCATGAGTGAAGGTTCCACCACCAGCTCGATCAAAGTCTCCAGCTACCTGCAACTCAAAATCTGTAGAAGTGAAAGTACCACCGTTTTGATCAAAATCTCCTCCCACATCAATCTTTCGGCTATTCGTATCCGTCGATCCATTGTACGTACCGCTATTGATGACCATGTTTCCAACTACGATATGATCAGCATCTCCTTGGTTGAAGGTTCCACCATTCAGAGTAAAGGTGTTCAAACCATTGACAGTAGTAGTAAATCCTCCAGCTACCCCAGCACCTTGGTAAGTACCAGATGTAATAGTCATATCATTCTCAACCACCATTTCTCCAAGAAGAGTAAGAGTTTCAGTAGCAGTATCCATCGCTACTTCAAAGTCATAGAAATCAAGACTCACTCCCGTAGCAATATTATCAAGAGCAAAGCTTGTCGATCCCTGTCCAGCACCATCTCCAGTCACTCGGAAGAGACCAGAATTGGTATCCTGAACCACATCAGAAATCGTTTCATCACCATGGAATTCAACGATTGAATCATTACTGAAAGTCGCTGAATTCAGATCCCAATCGAATCCTTCGAGGTCAAAGATACCCGAGCTGACATCGAAAGTATCTCCAGCAAAGCTCATATTTGTCGTCAGTGTAAATCTCGCAGAACCTGTTTTAGCCACATCGATATTTCCATCAAACGCACCATTAGTCTGTGTGAAAGTAGTATCAGTGGCACCAGCAACGAGCAAAGTAATATCTTCATCTCCAAATCCAGATGAGTTATCTGAAGTATAGTTTCCATTCAAGGTAATCGTATAATCAGTAGCTGTAGCATCTGAGACCAGACCGTCACTAGCCCCACCATTATTGTGTGAGAAGAGAATATCTCCATCGACGGTCATGTTTCCACCGAGTCTTGTTGGGTGACCACCTCCTACATCAGTTACATCAAAGGTCACGTCGTTAAATATTACTCCACCAGGATTAAAATCAATAGTTCCCTGCCCAGCTAGATTCAATAATCCTCCTAAGTGATTAAAGGTCCCACCAGAGATAGTGAGGTTCGCATTTTGGAATGAAGTCGGAGCAAAAGTGGTCGTTCCACTAGAAGCGTTAAACGTCCCTCCACTCAAAGTAAAGGTAGAACTCGTACCGTTAAAGAGAAGCGTGTCACTTCCCCCATTAAAGACTCCTCCTGCTTGAACATAGTCAGCAGAACTAAAAGTTAAATCATTATCATTCGTATTCAACGATGAAGTTCCAGCACCTGCAGTAAACTCAATCGATCCTCCGGCCATCAGGAAGTCGGTCGCAAGATTTACCGTTTCACCTGTGTTATCAAATTTAAAGACAGCCGAAACATCACTCGCAGTTCGAGTCAGCGTATGAGTGGTATCACCTGCAAAGACCACTTCCAATTCATCATCTCCGAAGATAGCATTACCAGCAATAGTCGCAGCATAGTTACCATTCAAAGTAATGGTACGCACATTTGAAGTTGAATCAGAAAAGAATCCAGAATTAGCATTTCCTGCTCCTCCAGTAACGAGTGTACCATCAACAGTCATATCTGATTCCAGAAGAATAGACTGCAGACTTCCTCCACTGATCACTTCTGTATCCACATCATAGAAAACTGCTCCTCCAGGATTGAGATTTTGTGTTCCTCGACTAAAGAAGAAGTACTTCCCATTACTGTGATTGAAGGTTCCTCCAAGAATATCAAAGGTAGCAGAGCTAAAGATTCCTGTATTCACTGTGGTCGTTCCTGTCGAAGAGTTATATGTACCTCCGCTCAGTTCAAAGAGAGAAGCATTTGAGGTGTGAGCACCTGATCCTCCATTAAAGGTCCCTGACGACTGCCGGTACGTTCCATTCACGGTCAATACATTAGCGTCCATAGTCAACGTACCTCCACGAACATCAAGCTCATCTCCTCCCCCAATTGTAACATTTGCTCCAGACTGCCATTCGCCATTTGGGACAACAATACCAAGTCCAGAAGAAGTAACATTATCACTTCCATCGATAGCAATCAGCGACGTAAAATCATTATCACCTAAATTATTCCCAGTATCGATATCATCGCTCGTCGTCTGACCAGCAGCATCGTTTCGCACGATAAAGTAGTTTTGGTACAGGTCAAGACCTGTAATATTAGCCCCATTTGTTTTCGTTATTGCTACAGCATTTTCCGTCTCGTTTTCAATAAAGACTGTCAAGACATCATCAGTAATAATTGGCACATTACTAATAGTAAAGGCTCCACCAGCAGTCGTATCTGCAAAGTACGTTGCTGCTGATCCACCATTAATAGAAACAGCTACAGTCTTTCCAGAACCGATATTCGTAATTCCCTTATCAGTATAAACCGTACCAGAAATATCGATAAGATTTCCAAAGACCCAACAGCTATCATTGTTTCCACTATCCACACCATCACTCACAAAGATTTCAGTACTCGCAGGAGCAACCGTACACCCACCATCCTTGAGATCGATAAATGAGACCGTTTCAGTTCCCTGGTGATTAATATCCCATTGAGTCGTTCCAGCATCTGGATTGGATCGGATGGTCAAGAGGTTTCCTGAAGCTCCTTGGAGATTGAGAAGACCATTAGTAGTAATCGTCGAATCATCAGCAATAGTCAGCGTATCAGCAACTGCTACCACTTTTGTGAGGTTATTGAAGGTAAAGTCTCCAGAGACATTTTGCGTTACACCACCAAGTTCAACCGTTCCTCCGTTATCATTGAAGACTCCAGTTGCAGCCATACTAAGGTTTCCAAATATCCTCAAAAGTCCCGTTGTTCCCGTCAAAGTCCCATCAGCAATCGTCACATCATTTACGATCTGAAGACCCCCAGTACCAAAGCTAAAGGTGTCAGATGTCACGCCAGCATCATTGATTTCAAGGTCATAATAATCAGAAAACCCAAAGTCAGGCATCAAATAAACATCAGCATTCCCATCTCCATCTCCTACATACCTCCAAGCCCCTGAGTTTGTATCATTGACTCCACTCGTGATCACCACTGTTTCATCACCTTGTAGCTCAAGCACTCCATCATTAGAAATATCACCCATAGTAATATCATTACCACCCAAGACAAGCGTCACATTCGATCCAATCGTCAGATCAGCTGTCATCCCAGCAAGGTCTCCAGTAGCAGTAAATATCGTCGCTGATGCAGTAGAAGAACCAAGGGAAACGTTTTCATTAAGTGAAGAAACGAGCGCAGGAAGGCTAGAAATTCCAGCTGAAACAAAAGCAATACTATCAGTAGTAGAAGTCATTGTTCGACTTCCAGTAGTCGTAATGGCTCCAGTTCCACTATTATCCCAATCAGAATCAAGAGAAATCAATCCGTTATTCGATATATCCGCATTGATTAAGATTCCATTATCTGAGACCAACCCAAGTGTTCCAGAATTAGTGTCAGTCACAGCCTCATTAATAGTCAAACCACCTCCATCAACAATAATACTAGAGCTAGGGACTCCTCCCCCCTGAAGACTAATACCTGTGACACTTCCTACCGTAGAAATAGTAAGATCACCAGTTTGATTGATAACCATCGAGTCACAGTCTAGTGCAAAATTATCAACTGCAATTTGAAATCCAGTAGCTGCTGTACCGCAGACTTCATTTGATTCCATTGCAAGCGATCCAGATGTCCCACCGATAGTGACATTATTTGTCACTGCGCCATTATCATTAATAATGTCAGAAACATTATCCTTCACGAGCAACTGGAGAGTCGTATCATCTGGCATAGTAATACGATTAACTGTGATCTCTCCTCCCTGCAAAGTCATACTGAAAGTTTCTCCCGAAAGATCAAGATTATCATCACCAGTATCATGAATATCAATCGCACCCGTACCAGTCGCCAAACCAACGGTAACTGTACCAGTACTCGTAATATTTTCGAGCTCTATTTCGGTCAGGTTGAAGGTTCCAGTAGATCCACTACCAAGGCCAACAGTATCTGTAAGAGTTACTGGCTCAAAGTTGATCGCTCCAGACCCACTATCAAGTGTTCCAGCAGACATATCGACAGTCGCAGCCACTACCGTAATGACATTATCATCAATATCAACTAATGATCCCGCATCACTCTGTATAAAGGTACCAGCACCACTATTATCGAAATCAGCGTCGATACTAAGAGTTCCTGAAGTACTGATATCAGCACCTGCAGCATTCAAACTGACACCATTATCAGCTATGAGTGAAATATTTCCACTAGCAGCCGTGATTGGTTGTGAAACAGTCAAGGAAGAACTTGTACCAACAGTCGCTTCTACGCTAATAGGACTTCCACCAAGAGCTGATAAACCATTCACGCCTCCAACAGAACCAATATCAAGTATTCCATCGGTAGCAGTATTTTGGATTTGCACAGCATTTGAAGTCGTAGAACGAGCAGCTACAATGTCTGTATCAACCCCCATATTCGTTACACCAGTAGCAGCGTCAAAGAGTGCTGAACCAGTTGTTCCTCCTATAACAACATTGGTACTCGTTCCAATATTACTTTGAATATTCGCAGTCGAGATCAATTGTAAAGTAGCATCATCTACCAAAGTCAGTTCATCTACTGACATCGCTCCTCCAAGAACAGTAAGGCTATACGCTTCATCAGAGATATCAGTAGTATTGATATCCACAAAACCAGTTCCACCTCCCACACCAATAGTGATCGTACCTGTAGAAGACAAGTCATCGAATTCTGCATCTGAGACACTAAAGGATCCTGAACCAGTTCCCACACCAATAGAACTATTAATGACCGAGGGCCTCAAAGTAATATCTCCTGTACCTGCTGAAACAGCCGTCTCGGAAGTGCTTCCAAGGATAATCCCACCTGCAATAATTTCAATATCGTTATCAGTCACTGAAATAACTCCTCCATCAATCAATTCGAAATCAAGGCTAGCAGAACCAATATCATTTGTATCAGTATCGATAATAACCGTTCCTGCAGTCGCAATACTTCCTGTAGCAGCCAACGTAATACCATCATCACTAGTCAGTACAATATTTCCCGTTCCAGAACTAATCGCTCCTCCAATCGGAAAGTCTCCCAGCGCATCAATAGTCAGGTCACCCGCCCCATTCGCTGCGACTGCGACCGTAAAGGCAGTAATAACATTTGCTGCGTTAATATCAATATCACCATCATTTGATGTACTCACACCAATTACAGACCCAACTGTTCCAAAGGTCATAGAAGTTCCTACATGGTCAAGGAATATACCATTATCAGTCGTCAAACTTCTCGTTCGAGCAGCTAATGTATCATTTACTGAATTTCCAAATTCAATTGGATCAGCCAAGGTACCGATACCCGTATCAGCATCGAAGAGAATACTATTCGGAATCCCCCCTGTCACCACATTATTAGCAGCACCATTTCCATCAGTAATGGCTCCATTTGCAACCACACTAAACGTACTCTGAGTATCAAGCGAAATTTCTTGAAGAGAAATATTTCCACCTTGAAGAGTAAAGTCAGTTTGGACTGCCGAAAGATCCACATCATCTATATCCAGCACCGCAGTACCAGTAGGATAACCAATCACCAAGTCTCCATTAGCAGAAGCAGCAAATGCTGCAATATCCGTATCATCAATCAAAAGCGTTCCAGCAGCTCCAGTTCCCATACCAATACTCGTAGAATCCGTAGCACCCTTGATCGTGAACGTACCTCCAGTATTCGCACCTACTGTCACAGTACCAGCACCACCTAAGAAATCGATATCATCTGAAATCAGCTCCAGGTCATTAAAGAGAACCGCAGTATTCGTAATCGAACCATTAAAGGTCAATGCATTTGTACCAGCATTCAGAGTAGTAGCGGCTTCTATATCCGTTGTATTTGTAACTATAATGTCTTGATCAGCAGTCCAAACTCCAGCCGCTCCGTCAAAAGTCAGATTGTAGAAAGTTTCAGCTGCACTTAATGTGATCAGTTCAGAATTAGTAGAAGTGAACAGAACCGTACTAGTATCTTCATTGAAAGTACTACTATTTTCCCACGACCCACTCACCGTAATCGTATTAGCATCTGCAGTAAGAATCCCATCAATCTGTACATCATGCACCGTCACCGCCCCACCAGGCTGATAAGTATTTGAAGCAAGTATAACTAACTCTTCATCATGACCTCCGACCTCAGTAAGAGCTCCAGCATTCACATCATGGAAAACATCTTCATCTGAAGAAACTGAGTTATCAAAATCACTCAATGAAGTATTCGTCACAGTCAGACTATTATCAGATCCAACAGTAAGGCGTTCGCCTATCAATTGCATACTCGTCAAATCACCTGTCCCATCATAAACCGTCACCGCTACAGCCTCATCAGCTTCAATCGCTCCATCAATAAAGACACTAATCACATCAGTCGCTACGATAGAAATACTCGGACTGATGCTCCAATTCCCTGATGAAGGAGTTGTTGTGTTATCAAGTGCACCATTGATCACTAACTGAATTGTATCGGTATCAGCACAGTTCGTAGACTCATCGTTTCTTTTACAAGTTCCTTCTACCGTCGTCGTGATAGGTCCTCCTCCAGACCCAAAGAGGTTCTCAACCTTGTATTGATCAGTACTATTTCCTGCTAGAGCTCCACCATCATCATCAGCATTTACCAAGGTCACCTTCACAGCTGGGGAAGGAGTCACAGTCCCTACCACTTTGTTTGTTTGTCCATCTACCTCAACACTAGAGAAGTAAGCAGGAGTCCCACAGTTGGCTCCACCGTCAACCACATGAGACAGTTGTGTCGCATCAGGACAAATATAAACTCCATTTGATGAATTACTATTTGGAATATAAATCGTATGGTATTCAGCCATATGAGTTGTCGCAGGTGCATCAATCACTGTTCGAGTTGCATCACCATCGATACTGACTCCAGTCAGATCAATACTGACACTTGCTCCTTCGGTGTACAGTAAGTCAGACCGAAGCGCTGCAAAGAACCGAGTTCCATTAGTAATTTTCTTATCCAGAAGAAAGCTATCAACATCAGGCTGAATCGTGATCGAGCTACCAACTGTATCATTCATATAAAACCCAGCAGGAATATTGGTGTACGTATGAGAACGATCCATACAATGGATATTTTCCTCCTCTAGAGTTCTCGTAAATGATCCATTGGTGACACCTGTAGTTGTTACTGCTCCTTTTATCACCAAGGCATTCTGATCAGAGCTTCCATTCAAGTCACAAACCCCAGGGGCATCTACTAGCAAGTTTGCACTGTTTATCACCGTAACATTCTCAAAAGTATACTGCGTATCACCACCTCTACCAACAGGAACAAACAATGGCGTTGATTGGCCTCCATAATTGGTACTGCCATTTCGTCCATTGACGATCAAATCACCCTCACCATCTACATCCCCCAAGGCCACATCATCATCTTCAATATAAATGGTTCCAGGTCCTCCAATAAGAGTCCCACTATCAGATGCCGATTCAATGGTGTAGAGAACTTCAGGAGACGTATTATCAGGAGTTATGTCATCATTCACATCACTATCATAATAAAATGCTACACGCCCTCCACTACCAGAAACTCCCAAAGTCGTATTATCCAATCCTCCATTGGTAGTAATCGTCCCTGCACCAGACAAAGCACCTGTTGCTTGAATATAAACGGCTCCTCCTGAACCCGGCTCAAAAGAAGTGTTTCCGCCTGCAGAATTAGCTGAAATCAATCCATCAAAACTAAAATCATTCACAAACATCCGTACAGCTCCCCCGCCACTTACTCCAAACCCTCCTGAACCAGGACCAACTGGAGCTATAATACTTCCATAAACCTCTCCATCATTGTTCCCGCCTCTCCCTCCATAAGCACCCGCCTCACCTGAAACTGCTTTCAGAACAGCTGCACCACTTCCATCACCTCGATACTCTGAAGCATAACCTCGCGAATCAATATCAATTTCAGAAGTCGCATCAATAACCACATCAGCCGTTGGAATTCCACCTACTCGCCCATCGATAAACAAGGTCTTCACACCTGTTGCACCAACGGTCCCATCATGCGACTCATGTGACATTACAGCAAAATTCGTCATGCTCATTAGTGATTTGACATTCAAAATTTCAGCAAGGGCTCTTCCTCCATCGGTAATACGTACTTCTTCGAAAGTCGATCCATTTGGAAGAGGAGCACCATACGATCCTGTCCCATTCCCTGCTCCTTGTGTACCAGCATTAGATCGTTTGTTATCCAAGATCAAGATCCCTTCATCTGCAGTGTGAGTATTCACATCCTCAATATAAATCGTCCCCGAACCTCCAGAACTTGTCCCACCAGAAAGAGAATAACTCTCTATTGTAAAAGTGTCTTCTGGAGCCGTTGCATTAATACTTCCAGCAGTCGTATATTTGAAGGCAATACGTCCTCCACCAGCAGACAGACCAACAAAATTATTAAATCCACCATTCGCACGGATCACTCCATCACCAGAATACTCACCATCTACTTCAATCAATACTCCACCTCCCGAGCCAGCCCTGTCAGAAAAGAGTCCATTCGAAGAACCAGTAGCAGAAATCGTCCCATCATGGATAAAGGATCCACCAATATCCAAAGAAACATATCCTCCTGATGAAAGATCATTCCCTCCCGAACCAGGATGATCTGGAGTAGTAATACTTCCATATGCCCAATCAACATTCGTTTGATCTCCAGCGGGCAAACCTCCATAAGCTCCTCGCCCACCTACCTGAGCATCTGTCTCACTCACTGCAGGGTCAATATGATAACCAGCTGCTGCTCCTCGAGCATCCATATTGATCGATGCAGAAGCTCCAATAGTCACATGTTCAGTAAGAATGAGTTTGGTCTTCACAATAGATCCAGACCCAGTAGCTGTTTGCGTCAAGCTACAAGAATTATTCAAAGTAAGGCTCCGATATGTTTGTGCTGTAAAGAGCGGTCCTGTTGTATCAGCAGTAATAGTGCCAGAAGCACAATTACAGACGATATCATCTATAGGACTAGCACCTAGCGTACTCAAATCTTGCCCTGTACATACAGTAATAATGATCGGAGGAACAAGGTCGAAATCAAGTGTCGAATCATTCGGTTGGGCGTTAATATCAGCCGTCACTCGCAACACCACATTACTTTGAGATGAAGTCAAACCATCAGTGACGAAATCCCACACAAAACCAATAGTATCTGGCGAACTACCACAATCAGCATCCAAGATGGAGTTACCAGACACCGTCAAAGCAGACCCTCCGACTACCGTTGCACTCTCAAGTGTCGCCGGCAAGAAACCAGCTCCATTGATATTGTATTCCACAAGGATATCTCGAACATTACTGTCAGTATTCGTACACGTAAAGCTGACCCGATCACTCACTCTCATTTCTTGAGAAACAGCATCTGGATTAAAGGAACTACTCGCATCCGTCACGAAATCAAGCGTCGTCACCGCAGCATCGCTGATCGTCACTGGCGAATTAGTTGCTTCCACAGCACCACTCACTCCAGCACCAGCTGCTGAGATTTCATAGTTAAAGAGCTTCCATTGTTCTCCAAAACTGTGTTCTCGAGCAACAATCTGAGTAGGCCCTCCTCGATCATTCACATCGACATTTGTCCCATCAGTATACAATTGAGCAATCTGAACAGAGCTCAACTCACGAGCATACATTTGAAACTCATCAATTTCTCCATCAAAGAAGTCTGCTCCCCATGATTTTTGCCCGATTTCAAAATTGACTCCCTTTGTGAAAGTAGGAGTTGATGATTCTGTATCGACCAACACCCCATCTACATAGAGTTTGCGATCTCCACCAGCAACCCACGTCGTTGTAATCATATGCCAAGCATCATCAGATACTCCAGTAGCAGTCAGATCAGTGCAAGAGCCTCCTCCACATTGTCGATAGGTCAAAGTACCTCCCGTAATCCATAGCGTATTTTGATTTGCAGAAGCACTATGAGTATTATAAATATCACCATCAGTAGCAGTCTTGATCCAAGTACTCACAGAGCCAACTACGCCTGTAAGTCCAGTTGCCGGACTACTAAGTGCATCTCCTGTACCATCAAAAGTAAAACATCCCTCAATCTGACATCCATCAATATAAGCAGCATTTCCTACAAAACTAGCGTTGTTCCCTTCTCCACTAATATCAGTAGCATTGATATCACCCGGGAGATTCAAAAGCATAATATTTTCATAACCACTTCCTGAATCGACTTGCCATTGGTAACCCAGTCCTCCTGTCCATGGAGATGGTTCAGTGAATGCAGACACAATACTCTCATCTTCCTGAACATTCCCACCTACTGAGTTGGTAATATCAATATCACCAGTACTAAGTTGGCCTGTAATCAAAACAGAATTCACAGAACTAATATTTGAGATCGTTTCACCAGTACCATCATGTATTCGATGAACAACAACAGAGAGATCACTACTGATGCTGACTTGGGAGCTATCAATAAAATCAGGAGCTGCATTACCAGCATCGAGAGTCGTGTACATCGCAGAAATCGTATCTGCATCCAAAGCAAGATCATAGAGCTGGAATTCATCTATACGACCCGAGAAGTAGTTGCCTGGAGTACCTATACATCCACTATCAGTATCCATCCCAAGTAAAGCATCACAAGTATCAAAGTCTAATTGACCAGAGTAAGCGAAACTATCTCCAAGCGCACCATTCTTGTAAACACGTGCCGTCGTACCGTCCCATGAAACCACTAAATGATTCCAAAGATTAAGGTCAGCAAAAACTCCAGTATCTTGAGTGGTAGACTCATTCATCCTCACCCGTAACTCACCCGAAGGAAGAACAAACACCACAAACTCGTTATTACTTCCCCCTGCATTATTCGGCATCATCACCACCGCAGGAGTTCCAGCAAAACTTGTCGGGAAAAACGAGACACTCATCGTAAGTCTATCCAAGGTATCTGAAACAGGGAATGAAACATAATCACCTGATCCATCAAAACTCAAGGCTCCTCCCACTAAACCATTACTCACATAGCTAACATCCCCTTCTGGAGTACCATTAGCAGCATTTCCACTAAAATCATCAAGCTCACCATCAGCAAGACTATCCATTGGGAAATAGACCTCCATCAATGGCGTAGCAACTGCACTATTCCACTGGTAAGCCGCCTGACTTCCTACTGGAAGATTAGTGACTTTGAGTCCAACATCCGAATTAGAATTCGCAGCGATATTTGCTTCTGAACCAGTACAAGTCACTGGTCGAGGGTCTGTCGGAGATTCAGCTGCACTCAAACAAGCAATACCATTAGTCGAGAAATCATCAATAATCGTTATAGTGTTCACAGAGGCAGTTTCACCACCAACTACTCCTGTAGCATTGTCGATAGCATGGACCGATCCAGGTAAGACCCATTCATCAGCCACACGGTTCGCATCTCTTGAGATAAAGTCCGGCCCAGCATCACCTGCAGCGTTCACGGTGAACATTTCAGCAATCGTATTCGGATCAAGAGCAAAAGGATACATTTGTACTTCATCGATCTGACCAATGAAATAATCACCAGGACTACCGGTACATCCATTATCAAGGTCCATACCAATCACTCCTTCACAAGTATCAAAGCTCAGCTGACCAGTATATCCAAATGAACTCACCTCAGTTCCATTTTTGTAGACCCGAGCAAGAGTACCATCCCAAGTCAACACCATATGATTCCATTGATTCAGATCAAGGTCGACTCCAGTGTCATGAGTCGTTGTATGGTTCAAAACAATCCTGAAGTCACCACCAGCAGTTGATTGCCCCATAAAGAGCTCATTGTTACTGGTACCGTTATCACTCGGAATCATAAAGAGCGTTCTGTTCCCCGAAACAGATTCTGGATACGCCCAGACACTCACCGTTACAGCATCCAGAGTACCTGGATTCGGGAATCTCAAATAATCAGCAGATCCATCAAGATCAATCGCTCCACCAACTCGACCAGAAGTGGTGTAGGTAGCATTCCCTACTGGAGATGCATGATTTGCACTTCCACTAAAATCCTGAATATACCCATCAGTCAAGCTATCCATCGCAAGATTCATGATCATCAATGGCTCTCCAGACTCACGTTCCCATTCGTACACTGCCTGACTTCCTACCGGCAGATTGGTAATCGTTGCTCCAATATCATTTGCCAAATCAACAGAGACATCTATTTCTGTTCCCACACAATTAGCTGGTCGAGGGTCCGTAGGGGAAAGTTCTGCATCGATACAAGCAATACCAGCTGTATTAAAAGCATCAGTAATCGTCACCGTGTTTGCCGCAGTAATCGTCGCAAGAGTATCTCCAGCACTATCTATAGGTGTAATATCCAGACTCCACACTTCTCCACCATTCGTCACAAGGCTATCGATATCCTGTGGTCCTCCTTCTTGAGCAAGACCGTTATTATAAGATTCCAAAATCGCATCAGCTGGAAGAGCTCGATTGTAAACATGTACCTCATCTACTGCTCCATTCAAGTATTGACCACCTGCGGCTTGCCCTCCAAGACCTGCTATCGATCCAAAACCAGTCAATCCACTATAAGTCCCAGAATCTTCTTCAACACCATTTAAGTAGAGGCTAAAGTCACCATCTTCCCAAACTACCGCAGCGTGATACCACACTCCCACTGTCATCAGCGTGCTAGAAATCCCAACATTCAGATTACTTCCCAAACTCGTCCGAAGAGATCCATCAGTGTGACTGTAGAGGTAAATACGATTGTTTGTACTAAAGTGAGCAAACATATAGCTAAAATCACTCAAGACATCCGTACGAATCCATCCTTCTACCGTACCTCTCATAGGAGTCATATCATCCAGCACACCATCGATTCGATATATATCTCCACTTCCATCGAATTCCATACATCCTTGCACCTGACAATCAGCAGTAGAATAAACCGCATTTCCTATCAAACTTCCATCATTTTCACTACCAGAGTAATCTGTTTCTGGAGAACCATTTACAAATGGATAGTTACCAATCATCAATGGTTGGC
This sequence comes from Candidatus Altimarinota bacterium, assembly GCA_029233985.1. Taxonomy (GTDB): domain Bacteria; phylum Patescibacteriota; class Gracilibacteria; order JAUYGZ01; family JAUYGZ01; genus JARGOK01. Next base: position 841,382 of record JARGOK010000001.1, on the reverse strand, counting down.
TATTGCTCACACCTGAAGCCACTCCATTACTGAAGAGATCTCCTACTTGAGAAGCAGTCAAAGGAGTATCGAAGATTTGCACTTCATCGATTTTTCCATCGAAAGAACGGAGAAATCCACTTTGGTCCCACTTTCCAATGGTCAAATCATTACTTCCTGACAATCCATAATTAATATTTCCCGTTTTTGCCAGACTATTTTCCTCAACACCATTCACATACAAGCGAAGATTCGCACCGTCATAAGTACAAGCAAGATGTACCCATTCAAGCGTAGAACTATTAAAAGTAGAAGTACTCTGAATACGAACCTGACTTCCACCTGCACCGAGAGCACAGTTGAAAGTATCGGCACTTGGTAAATATCCAATCGAATAACTCAGGAAAGGATTACTCCCAGCTCGTCCTTTTGAGAGAAGTTCAACTCCATCAGAACGAGAACCATCACCCTCCACTCGAGCCCATGTAGAGACCGTAATATTCTGAACAGGCTCTAAACTCGAGTCATTTGGAATAGTAAGGTATCCATTAGAGGTAGCATCCACATCAAGAGCTACTCCAGTGTAACCAGAAAGCGAAATACTTGCTCCCGCATTAAGCGTTCCATCGTTTCCATTACCACTCAGGTCCACCTGAGGCGTGCCATTGTTAAATGGCATTTCTAATACTCCTGGGTCTTCATCAGATACAGCTCCTCCATCAGGATTGAATGCCCATGTATAGATCCCTTCATAAGGAACAAAATTCGAAACTGTAGAAGTCAAATCAGAAGCAATATCAAGAGTGGTCACTCCTGTATTCAGCACAGCAGACGGCCCCAAGATCGTCACAGTATTGCTAGAAGCAGTTGTAGATCCAATCACTCCTGATGATGAAATAGTTGTCACTTCCAAATCCCACAGTTCGTTGATCGCAGACTCTTCAGAAACAATGACCGTCGGTCCACCAATCCCAGTATTCCCATCATTGTAGATCTGAGTTATTTGTTCTGCTGAGAGGGCTTGCGAATACAACTGCACTTCATCAAGCTCTCCGGCAAAATGGAAGTTATTCGTTCCCGAATCACTACCAATCGATACCGGCAAAGTATTCACTCCAATATCAAGGGTACAAGTGTCTGTCTCCAAAAGAACTCCATCCCGATACACCTTCATTTCATTGGTATCAGTATCAAACGTCCCCACCCAATGATGCCAGTCACTGTCAGTCAAATTATTATTCGTCCCAATCTGGCAAAACTGTCCGCTTGATTGCATATAAGCAAAACCCATATGATTCACACGGAAATCATTGGCAATATTTCGATCATCATAAAAGAAATTGAACCCTCTCGCAGCACTCGATCCATCATTTTTAGCAATCATCATTCCAAGATTACCATTCATAGCTGCTTGATCTACTTTCACCCATGAGGAAATCGTGAGGTACGAAGTCAGGTCAAGAGCATTATCATCGGGAATATCAATAGAATCATTCGCTCCATCAAAAGTAAAGGCTCCACCTACTTGACCACCAGCTATATAGCTCGCATCTCCTACAAAACTCCCGTCCAGACCATTTCCACTAAAATCTGTAGCAGTCGTAGAGCCTGGGTAGTTCAAGACCATAAAGTTTTCAACTGGATTCGCTCCAGCACCATCAGGATCGACGGTCCATTCATACACTGCTGTCTGTGTTCCAAAGGCATTCACAACTGAACTCAAGTCAACTCCTGAACCAAGTGAAGAAACTCCTCCATTCAAAGAGATATCTATTGCATCAAACCAATTCACGGTGTTCCCTCCATCAGTGAGATTATTTAGAGATCCTATATATCCAACATTAAGGGCTGGAGGATTTAAAAAATTATCTGTAATAGTTGCATAAGACACGAGCAAGCTTGAAATATTTGAAACCGTCATAGTCGATTCTGAAGCAGCACTAGTACTGAGAATATCAACGATTTCTCCAGCAGATCCTCGCACATCAAAACCTCCTTCAAAAGTATTCGTTTCACCAGATTCAAATTCAATATCAGTATTTCCATCACCATTACTCACCAAGAAAGTCCCATTAAATGTATTGCTCCCCAAGATTCGAAGGTCAGCATTATTATCTGCAGCATTGAATGTCAGATTATTCAATCCAACAGTATCACCACCATTATTAAAGACTACCAAACTCGTCGCACTATCGATCAACAAGGTAGAGGTCGCACCTACAACTGTGAGATTACTGGTAGCTTGGTTATTCCAGAGGAATCCACCAACACTCGTGAGCTCAAGAGTACCGGTTCCCATTGCCAAGCTCTTTGCTGCAGTAGTTTGGAAATCCATCGCTGAAGCTGTCATATTTTGGCCATTCATATCCAGCGTACCTGCACTCACTCCAAGAGTTCCTGTCACAGTCAATGCATCTTGAAGATCCCATTCACCAGCTGCTCCATTAAAGGTAACCGTTGAACCAAAACTTCCTCCTCCACTCGTAATCGTTTCAGCTCCCGTAGAGGTAAACGTCGTTCCACCAACAGTGGTCATCAGACCAGCATTAGTCCAAGATCCTTCAATCGTAATCACAACATTAGCATCAAGACTCCCTCCAGCCTGTCCAGTGACATCCACGTCAGCCTGGATCTCAAGATCATTGGTAATAAAAGCAGCACTCGGATTGAAAGTAGCATTATCGAGAATGATAAGTTTTTCATCATGTCCACCTTCATCATCTACCGTCAGGATACTACTACCATCAACAGCAAAGAAAACATCTTCATCGGTTACCTCAGCTGCATCTAATTCAGCACTCGTAATAGTAGACCCTTGACTACTACCCAGAGCCAATTGCTGATGCACTAAGCGCATTCCAGTCATCTGCAATCCAGCACTGAATTGTCCCACAGCTACTGCTTCACCAGTTTCTCCAGCTTCTTCGATATACACCGTCACAATATCATCAGCAGCAAGTCCAAGAGAAGTCGACCAATCACCAGAACCGTCTGGATTGATACCAGTCGCTTGATCTACACCATTTACAGCAACAGTGATATCAGTTGAACCATCACAAGGCGTTGCCTGTGCGTCATCAGTATGACAAGTACCAGAGATATCTATAGCAGTCACCCCTGCACCTGAACTACTCAACCCAAAGATTCGGTAAAGTGCGGTGCTATCATTTTCAAGATTAGCAAAAGTATCATCAGCACCAGTAGAAGTCACGAGGCGAACTCTCACCGCGTCGGTAGCACCTACATTGACTGCCGTTTCATTCTCCACCTCGGTACTAGTAACTACTGCAACATTTGAACAAAGTGTCGTAACAGCCGCCAAGGTCGTTGCATCAGGGCAGATATATACTCCTCCACCGTTGTTGATGTTTGGAACATAGAGCCCATGAACACCAGCCAACTCTGCATCAGCAACTGATGAAGTATCGATCACTGATTTTCCAGAGTTTGCATCCACTACCAGATTCGTCAGGTCAATATCTGTCGTTGCGCCAGTCCCATAATCCAAATCCGAATGAACAAAGGCAGCAAGACGGTTCGACGAATCATGAACAAGATTACGATCCAGTTTAAATGAACTAAGAGATGGCTGAGCATCACTAGATGTAGCAGCTGGATTATTTGAAAGGAAAATACCAGCAGGAATATTTGAATACGTATGGACTCTATCCATTGAATGGATCAGTCCAGTCTCTACCTGACTATCAAACTCTTCAAGATTCCGAACCACTGTAGAACCCGTTTCAGAAACGGTCACTGTTCCCTTCACGATCAAAGCTACTTGATTGTTTGGTTGATCCATATCAGATACTCCAGGAGCATCAACATCTAAATCAGCGTTTCCAAGAACTGTGAGACTATCAAAAATATATGGACCAGTATTGTTGGTCGTAAAGAGCGGTGTAAAGAAAGCTGTGTTTGAACTCGCTTGATTATCAATGATCAAGTTTCCTTCTCCAGCAGTCTGGCTAGCCGTCGCCTCAGTATAGACAGTACCTGCAGCACCTTCTTCACCAGCCGTTCCAACACTATAAGCATCGACAGTATAAGTTGAGCTAGGATTAGATCCCGCACCATAGTACAAGGCCACACGTCCCCCCCCTCCCTTTCCATTAATATTAGCACCTGTTCCTCCATTAGCCGTAATACTTGGCGTCCCTCCAGTACTTGTGAAAGCACCCGTCAAAGTCACCCAAACGGATCCTCCAGCTCCTGTTCCAAACCCAGTGTTTGTAGTATTAGCACCATTAGACTGAATATCACCATTAAGCTCCAATGATGTCGCTGTGATTTTAACAACTCCTCCACCATTCACTCCAGCATGAGTATGAGGAGCACCATCAGTCGAGTCACCTCCACCAGAACCTGGTTCATTTGGCTGTTGGAGGTTTCCATAAGCTGCCGGTGAATTTCCTCCACCATTATCATCACCATCTGCACCTCGTCCTCCATATGAACCTCCTGCATCTTCGGTAGATGCATCTATGACTGTCGGCACCAATGGAGCAGCCGGATCATAAGTATATGATGGCAAAAAACCAAGGCTAGTCGCGTCAATCAATGATCCATCATCAATAGTGATAGCAGCTGTTCCTAACAAATTCATCTTTCCAACTGCTGTAGCTGTTGTCCGAACTGGATGAACAATACTATTTCCCGTTACCGTGAAAGTATTATCAATCGTCACTGTTTCAAACTCTACTCGTGCATCATTATCAACCGTGATCTCATAGAATCGATCATTATTCTCAATAGTTGTCGGGTACAGTGAATTATTTAAAACACCTCCACTTGAAAGAATCAATCGTCCTTCTCCTTCAGCATAGGTTCCTGGCACTAGTGCATCATCCTGAACATAAACCGTTCCTACCCCTCCTTCATCACCATTACCACCAAGACTGTAAGCCTGAACAGAATAGGTAGCGTCTGGCGCTGTTCCAGATCCGTAGTAAAGAGCAATTCTTCCTCCTCCTCCACGCCCATTGACATTGCTACCTGTTCCTCCATTCGCTGAAATAATCGGACTTCCTCCAGAACTCGTGAAAGCGCCAGTCAAATCAATCCATACTGCACCTCCAGCTCCTGTACCAAGACCAGTATTTGTAGTAGCTCCTCCAGTTGCTCTAATGGTTCCATTCAGTTCCAACGAATCAGCAACGATCTTGACCACTCCACCACCAGTCAATCCAATATGGGTGTGAGCGACTCCGTCTGTTGAGTCTCCTCCTCCACCTCCTGGTTCATTTGGTTCTGTGAAACTTCCATAGCTGTTTGGAACATTTCCTGACGATCCAGTATCATCTCCATCTCCTCCTCGTCCTCCATATGATCCTCCGGCATCTTCTGTAGCAGCATCAGTTACAGTTGGCACCAACGGCGCTCCTACATCATAAGTATATGATGGAAGGAAACCCTGGCTGTCGACATCAATAAAAGATCCAGATCCAACAAAGACATCAGCACCAGTACCAATAATATTTAATTTTTTCACAACAGTAGCTGTCGTAGGAATCTGTTTAAGAGAAGTATTCGTATCTCGAATATCCAAAAGATTTGTAATTGTAATCGTTTCCATTTGTACATCAGCATTTTCTGCTAGTAAGACATCTGCAAAGGTAAGGTTAGATTCAAAAGGTGTATCAGGTCCATTGAGAGAGTTATTATTAAAGACAATCCGTCCCTGAGCATTAGTATGAACACTGATATCTTCTAAGTAAACGGTCCCCACTCCTCCTTCAATTCCAGTAGCAGATTCTGCTCCAGCTTGGACTTGGAAGGTTTCAGTTCCTCCTCGGCTTCCCATCAAATCATCAAGTGATTGATTTCCTCCCACAGCAGTACTGTATTCAATCGCCACACGTCCTCCTCCTCCACTACCACCAGAATTACTTGAATTAAATCCTCCATTAGCCACAATCTGAGGAGCGGTTACTTCAGACTCAGTAAATTGATTTGTGATAATCAAATGGATCGATCCTCCTGCTCCACATCCTGCTATTGAACTATTACAACTCGTAGTTTCAAGAGTTCCATTTGCAAGAATATCACCATTCAAAGTCAGGTTCGCAGTCGTCATTTTGACATATCCTCCACCAGGAGACCCACTATTTCCCCCCCCCATTCCAAAGTCGACTGGATCACTATAGCTTCCATAAGTATCACCGCTAACACGTCCACTATCATTCCCATTTCCATATCCTGCATGTGCACCACCATTATCTAGTGTCGCAACACTTGCCCCACCACTACAATCTGCCACTCCAGCCCCATCTCCAGTACATCCTGCCGGATATCCACGTCCACTGACATCAATATCTGAAGTAGCGTCGATAGTCACACTCGCACCAGCAGCATTAATGATCAAAGGTTTATATCCACTCGTACCAGATAATCCATCATGTGATGGGTGTCCAATTCGCGCATTATCTCTGATATCAAGAACATTTGAAACATTAAGAGTTTCCATGAGCACTTCGGCCAACTCTTCTACAATGATATCCGCAAAGGTAAGCGTTCCTTCCACTGTCGAATACTGTCCATTCTGATCATTATTGTTCATCACCAAACGTCCTTGATTCGCTGTATGCACATTCGTGTCTTCGATGTATATCGTCCCGGCACTCGCTCGAATTCCAGAAGACGTTTCTGAACCAGCTTCTACCTGGAAGCTTTGTGTCCCTCCACGGTTTCCCATCACATCATCGATATCAAGATTACCAGCCACTGAAGAGTCATATTCAATCGCTACACGTCCTCCTCCTCCATTTCCTCCACTATTACTTCCATTATCTCCACCATTGGCCTGAATGAAAGGAGCGGTAACCTCAGTCGTCGTCCATTCATTTCCAATGATCAAATGAATCGATCCTCCTGCTCCACATCCAAGCGTTGAATTATTACAATCTCCTCCGATGGCATCGATGTCTCCATTGAGCACGAGATTAAGAGCCTCTAATTTTATCACTCCTCCACCAGCAGAAGCCGTACCTGCCCCTCCTGGATCAGTTGGATCAGTGATGCTTCCATGAGTCACTCCAGCAGTCCCTCCACCATTTCCTCCAATACCAGCATGTGAACCACCATGGTCACCAGTTGGAATCCCAGTCGTCGTCGCCCCAAGAGCTCCATCAGAAGTATAGCCCACGATAAACCCACGGTTTTGAGTATAAATAGAACCAGCTGGGCCAATCGTTACCGTAGCTGTCGAAGCATCGATATCCAAGTATCCCACATCAGCAGGAGATGTCCCACCGTTATGTTCTTCATGAGTCAAGAAAGCTCCTGTATAAATTTCCAAGGCAGAGTCAACGGTAAGGTTTCTCGCTTCCACTTGAGCCTGACCTTGAATCAAAATCGAATCAAAAGTTGAGTTATCAGGAATTTCCGTATGTTCCACCTCTCCTTCGAAGGTAGATGAAGCAGGAGTCTGTCCATTATTATCAATAATCAATCTTCCCTCGTCTACTGTATGGGTATCTTTATCTTCGATATACACCGTTCCAGCACCAGCACGTCGTCCACTAGAAGTCTCTGTATTTGCAAAGAAAGTATAAGGAAAGCTTTCTACTGCATTATTTTCTACACCAGTACCAGCCGTCTTGTACTTGAAAGCAATTCGACCCCCTCCTCCAGATCCTCCACTATTACTCGCTTGATCTCCTCCAATAGCTGCAATCGTACCGTTTCCAAAAAGTTCCCCATCCACATCGATCAAAATACCTCCTCCAGCCCCAGTCCCGAGAGTACTATTACTCGCTGAAGCACCTTTCGCAGTAAAAGCATTTGAGCTCGTTGAAGTATGAGTGAAGCTTCCACCCACATCAAGTGAGATAAACCCTCCCCCCTTAGAAACGGTTCCTCCTCCACCAGGAAAGTTAGGTGTTTGAATCGAACCATAAACTAATGGATGCGTATTAACACCATCTCCAGAACCATACCCACCATGAGCTCCTCCAGCATCACCAGTAGCTACTGCCGTATCTCCCGCATTATTGGTTGCCAATCCAGTATCTGGATCAATCGTGTATCCAATATCAAGTCCAGTCCCCAAGAAATACACTTCAGCCGTATCTTGAAGAACAAAATCTTCAGTAATTGTTAGCTCAGTTCGTTCAATAGTCGTCGTAGCGCTAGCTGTTTGCGTAAGTCGACAGCTATTTTTAAGCGTCAAAGACTTAAAAGTATGAGCACCATCAATAGTGATAGGTGTAGAAGAATTCGTACACTCACAAACAATTTCTAAATTATCAAACGTTGAGTTCCCAGAGGCAATCGTAAACCCACCATCACAAGTATTCGAACCTGTAGATTGGGTAATGACCAACGGTCCAACAACCGAGAAGGTTCCACTTTCATCAACTGGCTCACCTCCAAGCGCATCAAAATCTTTATCATATACCTCAGCTACAGCAGCCCATCTTATGTTTGATTGAGTGGCACCTCCAGTCCCAACTCCATCCGTTAAAAAGTCCCATTGAAACTCAATAGTTGTTGGTGAACCAGAAGCACAAGCAACATTTTGAATCTGATTTCCATCATGAATAAAATAGTCTTCGAAAGTCGTCGCATTTCGAGCAAAAGTCAAAGTTGGAACAGAACTTGCCTGAGTTGGGGCTGATCCATCTGTCGTATAATAAATACTTATATCACGAGCATTGCTATCAGTATTGGTACAACTAAACTGGAAATAATCCGAAGTTCCCATCGTTACTCCAGGAGTCGTTACTGCCAAAGTCGTTGCAGCAGCCTCGATATCAATCGTCACTGGAGCATTGTCAGCAGCAAAAGGCTGACTAAGAGAACCGTTTGAATCAATTTCGAAACCGTTTAGATTCCAAGTTTCCTCAAAAACATGCTCTTGTGGTTCAATTTCTTGTAGAGTTGACTGAAGTGCAGCAGTACCAACAGTTCCATCAGTATAGAGTTGCTCCACTTGCTCCTCACTCAGAGAAACACCATACATCTGAACATCATCGATCAATCCAGCATATGCTCCTCCACAGAAAGTGCTTTCACCCACTTGGAATGGTCCTGTACTAGCTGGTGTACCTGCTCCCACTACTTGTGAAGTCACTATAGCTCCATCAAAGAAAATTTGCGCCGTATTTCCATCATAAGTCGTGACAATATGATGCCATTCACCATCTTGAATGGTCACAGAGCTTGGAGCCTGAACCCAAGTCGTCCCAGCTACAAAGAAATCAGGTCGACCTGGAACAGTATTATTATTGTTCAACCACATCACTGCACCAGTAGTCAAACACCCCGTCCCCTTAGCAACGATCGTCTGATCTTGACCTGCACCGGCGCCTTTTACCCAAGCTGAATACGAAATTTCATCAGTGACAGTCATTGAAACATCATGACTCACGTTTACATAAGCCGTCGAACTCGCGCTAAAATCAAAAGCATAGCCACTATTGCCTCCACTCACCGCAGTAGCGTTATTATAAAACTGTACTTGATGACCATTCCCAGTAATGTCACTTGGTCCCAAATCTCCAGGAAGATTAATCAAGGCAGATGAGGTCGCTCCTGAGCCAGTATCTCGATTCCAGTTGTAAGCAACAGAAGAGTTCGTCAGAGAACCTGCAAATGTAGAATCAATCTGAATATCTTCAGCAATTTCATATCGTCCGTCACCTCCATCAAAACTACTATTTGAAATATCAAAGTTTCCAGCTACCACTTCTCCAGTGTATGAAACGGTATTATCAGAAACAACCGAACCTCCCACCGTTCCCAGAGTATTATTAATAGCATAAACAGAAGCTGGCAGACTCCACACATCTCCAAACACAATTTCTTCTTCAGCAATCACCGTTGGACCAGCGACGCTGTTTGTACCGGTATCTGTATAAAGGAAAGCAATTTGAGCCGTACTCAAAGCTCTTCGATAGATCTGAAATTCATCAATAAGACCATTGAAACATGCTGTTCCTGATAGAGAACAGCCGATGTAGATCGAATCAGCGTCCATACCTCTATTCACAGATTGAGTCCACTGAGGGGTAGTATTTCCATCCACATAAAGGCTCACCAAGTTAGCCTTATCCTTCACGAGAACCACATGAGTCCATGTACTGTTTCCTGGATCCCATCCACTATCTCTCCAAGAACCATCATATACTCGAAGAGTATCACCCAACTCAACGATGAACTGATTACTAGTCATATCCATGATCCGATTGTCAGTTCCAGTAGCCGTTCGATTCACCCAGAAAGAAATCGTAAATTCAGATCGATTAAAATCTTCGTCACCAGTATAAAGATAGTAATCACCTGTCCCATCAAAATCAATCGCTCCTCCTACCTGCCCAGAAGCCGTGTACGTCGGGTCTCCCAAACGAGTAAAGTCACGATCGTTTCCACTCAAATCAGTCAGCAGGTTTCCATCATTCATTGAAAGGTTCAAACTCATCATTTTCTCTCCCGGTTTGAATTCCCAAGCATAAGCTGCCTGCTGGCTTCCTCCCAGCTGTTCTACTCTCACTCCAATATCATTTCCTAATGACTTGGCTTCCGTAGTGTTTGCATTAGAACTACAACTTCCAGGCTTCGCAGCAGATCCAGATCCAGTACCCAAACAAGCTTCACCATTCAATGCAAATCCATCCTGAATAGTAACGGTGTTTTCTGAAGAGCGACTCGCTCCAAGAGACCCTCCATCAGAAATATTATTAAATGACGATGGCAAGGTCCACACTTCTCCCACATTTACTTCAGAAGTATGAATCCGAGAAGGAGCAGGGTTTCCAGGAGTACTTTGCCCAATAGTGGCGTGAATACCGTCACAAGTCGTACCATTGTTTCCATCTGTACACAGCTGAGTAATTTGATCTGTACTCAGTACATTTGGATAAATCTGAATTTCATCAAGATGACCAAGGAAAAACTGTCCGTTATCACACGGCCCTCCAGCAGATGACTCATATCCACCAATACACAGCGGTCGAGTAGTATTCCCCAAATTCAAAGGTAAAGCCATTGTTCCAATAGGAGTAGGATCTCCATCTACGTACACACGCCCTTCGGTTCCTTCTTTGACCCACACCACATGATACCAATCATCATCAGACATACTAAATCCTCCACTCGAAATATCTGTCGTAGAATGTGACCATCCACTGGCATTGTCATCTGCATAAAATGCAACAGTACTAGTCCCACCTACATCTCCATATCGACCTATAAGTGCAACATTCTCTTCAGAAACAGCACGATAGAACGTATTATCCACTGAGTTTCTCGGCTTCATCCACAGCGAAACGGTAAAGTTTTGAACTCCTTGGAAACTATCGACATCTCCTAAAGACCAAGACTCAGAGCCTCCAGCATTGAAACAACTTCCCACTTTACAGTCCGTTCCTGCTTCAATAAATGACCCACCATTAGGAACAGCTGTCGTAGCAACTCCTCCATAGTTTTGTAAATCTCCACGATTAAATGGAACATTAATATTCATGTAATCCACTCCATCTACTTTCCATTGGTATGCACCAGCATCTCCTCCTGTTAGGTTTTCAATCTTCGCCACCACATCTTCAGCTGAATCAAAATCAACACCCACATCTGTTACCACAGTACAGTCAGCTGGCGCACTATCAGCACCAAGACAAACTCGCCCAGCTGTATCAAAACTATCATCAATCGTCATCGTATTCCCTGTCGTTCGTGCGGCAGCTGCCACAATTCCTCCACCTGAAATACGTGTCACATCTAAACTCCAAACCTCTGTATCCGCATAGTTTCCATCTAAAATAACTGATGGACCAGGCACTCCTTGTGCTATTTGGCTAATCGTTCCGTGACCATTACAAGTCACTCCATTATTTCCGTCCGCACACAATTGTCCGATTTGAGCCTCACTGAGCACTACAGCATACGCCTGCACCTCATCCAGATAACCTTCATAATTCGTCCCTCCAAGGTCCCCTCTCTCACCCAAGACAAATTGATGTGGAACAGTCGGAATAGGAATTAAACCAGCTTCAGTATGCTCAAGCACTTGAACACCGTCCATAAACACACGAACAAAGTCACTATTCCAGCTGTATGCAATGTGATGCCATTCATCAATAGTAAAGCTTGCCGTTGAGATGTCTTCATCTGCAGACCATCCCTGAAAGAAGAGATTTGCAACTCCCGCAGCAGTACTATTCAAAATCAAGTTTCTAGCTCGACCAGTAGAACTACTTGCTCCAAAAGAAATAATTTGCTGGTCAACACTCAAGTCAGTCGGCTTCATCCAGAAACTTAAAGTCCCTCCAGTAGAAGTGTCGACTGCAGGCATATTTGCCGTAGCCGTCACATAACTGTTCCCTCCACTAAATCTCAAAGCTCCTCCAACTTTTCCATCAGAAGTATAACGCACACCTCCGACCACAGACCCGTCAGCATCATTTCCACTGACATCTTCAAGAGTCGCCCCTTTATTCATTGGAAAATTCACCAATAGATGAGGAGCTGCATCCACTTCCCATCCGAGACCTCCTCCCCCATTGGTAGGGAAATCAATCTGAGAAGTAATACTCGCACCGAGCTCCAGAGAAGTGTCAACATTCGGACAAGTAGGAGAGCTGTTTTCTCCTAAACAAAGCACACCAGCAGAGAAGTCATCGCTTATGGTCGCAATATTAGAAGTCGTCTTTGGGCCCCCAATGATTCCACTATCAGTAAGACGGTAAACACCTGTAGGAATTTCAAGGAGCTCGCCAATAGCCGTGTATTCTTCCACATCAATAGTAATTGGCGCTTGATCTCCAGCAGTCCCTTGAGCATAAAGAGTAGCAATATACTCATCATCGATCACATGATCATAAACATGAAGCTCATCGAGGGTTCCGTCAAAAGCGTCTACATTATCTATCCGTCGACCCATTCTCAAATTATGTGTACCCACTTGATTGAGAGAAAGCGTTCCATACCAAACAAGGTCACCATCAAGCCAGATCTCAACAGCATCTTCTCCAGTCCAGGTATATACCACATGATGCCAAGTGTCAGCCACAATAGTCCCGACTCCTGGAGAATCAGTACCCCATCCAGTAAAGATAAGAGTAGATCCAGTACGACGCATAGAACGAGATTGGCCAGTAGCATTCACACCATAAAAGACTGGATACCCTGTTCCAGATATAGTATCAGCATTCATCCAGAAAGAGACTGAACCAGTTTGGTCGATGTCAGTGATAGTCCCAAAATCGATGAAATCAGCGGTCCCATCAAATTCCACCCCTCCTCCTACTTTTCCATCAGAAGTAAAGATCGCACCCTCAGTTTCACCATCATAATCATTTCCACTAAAGTCTTGCTGCGCTCCCCCCACATTAAATGGAACCTGCACCGTAGAATAATTTTCACGAGCAGAGCCACCAGCTCCATCAGGATCATTAGCCCATTGATAAACAGGCTTGCTTCCAATCGGCATTCCTTCAATTCGAGAAGCTATTGATTCATCAAGATCAGGCACTATATCTGAAACACCAGTACAAGTCCCTGGCGCAGAACCTACTCCCAAACACACCACACCAGAAGTCACAAAACTATCTGTGATGGTTACATTCGTATCCGGACTATCATCAATTTCACCCCCTACCGTTCCATCCGCTTCAATCGGAGTCATGTTGAGATCCCATACATCACCGTATTGAATTTCTTCAGCAACAATTGAAGTAGGTGCAGCTACTGCACTAGCACTTTGATTAATGGTTCCATGACCATTACACGTCACTCCACCATTTCCATCCTTACAAATTTGAGCAAGCATCTCTGGAGTAAGGACTCTATCAAACACCTGAACTTCATCCAAAACCCCATCTAAACCAGCGGTGGTAGAGGTAAGATGATTTCCAATTCGAAAATTATCAGCAGCGGGCTCAGTAAGAGCGCTCACACTAGCATCTCTTTCTAGTATTCCATCTATGTATATTCTAATATGATCTTCATCCCAGCTATAAGCCACATGATGCCAATCTCCAGCTACTGCTGTACCAATGGTATTTGAATCTGCATTCCAACCAACAAAGTTAAATGAACTCGAGGTAATCCTCATTGCTCGAGTCTGACCAGTTACCCCACTGTTTCCATACCAAATGAAATAATCATCACTGATAACAGTGTCTGGTTTTACCCAAAGAGAAATAGTCCCTGAGTCTCTCAGATCTTCACCAAAAGTCAGATCTATATAATCTCCATTCCCATCAAATTCCATCGCTCCACCAACACGACCAGAAGTCGTGTAAACGGTATTCCCTACTAGGGATCCATTATGTGAATTAGTCCCATCAAGACCATCACTAAAGTCTTTAATAGAAGCTCCAGCATTCATTGGCATATTAAGCACCATAAAATTTGTAGCTGATCCTCCAGAAGGTGTGTATTGCCATTGATACCCCGCAGCAGCCGTTCCCAAACCAAAAGGCACCACCGTGAGATCATTTGCAATATCAAGGGTTCCTGTCCCTCCATTTAAAGTGAAATCAACGGGATTGCTCACATCAAAGGTCAGAGAAATGGTGTCTTGAGGAACACCAAACGGGACTCTATAGCGAAGAGACATATCATCAGCAGCAGAGAAAGCACCAACACCATCTGTACTAGAAGCCCAGTCAAAAGTAATACTGTCAGCTGTCGTGTCATCACAAGGCACATTCGTCAAAAGAGTCTTATCAGCCTGCTGATCTATCGTGATGCTATGAGCTCCTGTATTTACGAGAAGGTTTGAGATACTCAGATCCCCATCATAAGATCCTGACGCATTATGAGAAATCTCAATGTTCACATTTAAATCATCAGTACTTGTACAAGTCAGACTAACCGCTACCGTACCACTCTCTTGCGAGTTGAGACTTGGCGCTACATGAGCAATAGTCACCGTTGGCGTAGTAATCGTTACTGGAGAATTAGTCGCTTCAAAAGCAGCTCCAGCACTACCAGCAGAAGTGATTTCTGTGTAAAACTGCTTCCATAGTTCACCTCCATCATGCTCTTCAGCATGAATAATAGTCGGACTAGCCCTATCATCAGCATCAACATTTGATCCATCCGTATAAAATTGTGCTACCTGATTAGAGCTTAAGGCTCGCGGGTAGATTTGAAATTCATCGATTTTTCCATCAAATTCTAATTCATTAGCCGTATTATGTTCACCGATATAAAGTGGTCCCGTACCGTTGAAAAGCGGCTGAGAAGTGTAAGAAGATCCACCATTATCTAAGACTCCATTGATATACACATCAGGCAAAGTAGTCGCGTCAGACCATACATAAGTAAAGTGAGTCCATGTTGAAGCTGAAATACTAGTATTCGAAGCTCTCATAATACCTCCAGATCCAGCACTACTAAATTTTTGCATCACTAATTTTCCAAACTCAGTACTGTTGTCATTGATAGAAATAGCCCACTCCCAGTTTGATGGAGCCCCTTTAATAGCAACCCACATTCTATTTGATGAGCTAGCAGGAGGCAATACATCAGGGTTTATCCAACCAGAAACACTAAAGCCACTATTTGTAATAGTAAAATCATCCTTATCAGACATATTAATGTAATCTGTCGTTCCATCAAAAACAAAGCATCCTTCTACCTGACATCCTGTAGTAGTAAAAGCGGCATCATTTACAAAAGTTCCATCATTATTTTGACCACTAAAATCAGTCGGTCCAGCATCTCCAGGCAGCACCAAGCCAGCATAATTCACGTATCCCGAACCGCTATTCACTTGCCATTGATAAGCCAAACCTCCTGTCCAAGTACCAGGCTCAGTGAAAGCAGAACTAATATCGGCAAGCGGATTCACTGAACTACTCGCTAGTGCAACCTCTGTCCCCGTAATCTCTCCAATAATAGAAGCCGAGTTAGACGATGAAACCGATCCTCCAATCGCACCAGTAGAAGTCGTAATAATAGTTACTGAATTGGGGAAAGACCACTGATCAGCGAAGGTTGTTTCAGCACTATCGATAATGGTTGGCCCACCTCTTCCATTATCACCATCAGTATCATTAAGAGCAATTTGTGCAAGACTCAATGCCCTACCATAAACACGATGTTCATCAGTTTGACCGTTAAAATCATTCGAACCATTTGGCTGCGAACCAATGAGAAAATTATTCGTACTCGTTATAGTTGTAACAGTACCGCCAGAACCTGTCGTTGAGTCAAGCGCTCCATTGACATAGGTCCTTACAGTAGAACCATCCCAGGTCCCAACAACGTGATACCAAACATCCTCAGTCAACACCGAGGTGTCAGAGTAAGTAAAGTTAGATCCATTTTGCACCAAGATAAATCGAATACTGTCATCGGTAAGCACTCGCATCTGATACCCAGCATCCGTTCCGGAAGTATTTCCCATAATCGTTCTATCTCCACTCGTACCGGTCGCAATCTTCACCCAAGCTTCCACAGAGAATGAATTCGCCAAAGTGAATTTCAAGCTCGTACCAGCTCCCATATCGATATAATCATCAGTACCATCAAATGTGAAACACCCTCCAACTTTACACCCTGTTGAAGTGTAAGCTGCATTCCCGCTAGCAGTTCCATCATTAGCTGGTGACTGCCCACTAAAGTCTTTTACTCCATCTGACTCTTCATCTCCAGGCCAATTTCCAACCATGAATGGCACTCCACTCTGGTAATCCCATTCATAAACACCTGTTGTTCCCGCTGGGAAACCAGCTGTAGCTGTAGCCTGTTGGACATGACTATAAATATCACTCGTTCCTCCACCACCTTCAGAAATGTTTGTCGAAGTACATCCATCGAGAGCAGCTTCAGATCCAAATTTCAAACAAGCCGTAGCATTCTGCCCAAAACTATCTTGAACCGTTACTGAGTTAGTCGAAGCAACAGAAGAAAGAATAACCCCAGAATTTGTCAGACGTTGAATTGAACTCGGCAAAGACCACACTTCACTCAAGCTTATCTCTTCAGAAACAATCTGTGTAGGCCCTCCATCCCCGGCATTATTATCAGCATAAATTTGAGCAATCTGCTCAACAGTCAAAACTCTGTCAAAGAGAGCTATCTCATCTAATTGACCAGTAAATTCATCAGCTGTAGTAAAACGAGTTGCAACGCGAAAATTTGTTCCTAAATCAGGATCAAGACCCGCCCCTGTATCGACCAAAGTCCCATTTGCATAAGCTTTCGTCTCAGTAGAATTAGCAGTAAAAGCAATATGCCCCCAAGTATCATTTGCAAAGTTTGTTGCAGGCGTTTCCACCAAACCGTTGAAACACACGTTTCCATTCGCATCAGCACATGCCCCACTGACATAATCCTGAAGCATCCACCAGTTTCCTCCACTTCGAGCATCCATCAAGTATTCCAGACCTCCATTAATATTCGCACGCTTCCACCACAACATAACCGTCATCTCAGTTGGATCACCCAAATCACCAGCTACATTCAAGTAATCACCTGCTCCGTCCAAAGTCAAACATCCTCCCACTTTACATCCTGTTGATGTATGAGCGATATTTCCGACCATAGTGGCATCCAGTCCATTTGTACTGAAATCCGTTTGGGTGGTAGTACCATTGTCAAATGGCAGATTTAATATTGCAAAAGGCGCATTATCCACCTTCCACTTATACACTCCAATACTTCCCGTAGGCATTCCCGTAGTAGCACCAAAATCTATAAGTGAAACAATGTCATCTGAAGCCTCTAGCGTAGTTGGCAACGCAGGAGACCCACAATCAGTGTTTGTGTCTCCTCTCAAACAAACCGTAGCAGATGAAAAGTTATCACCAATAGTCACACCATTATCTGGATCTTTGTTCGCGTCCGAAATCACGGAACCAGCAGCAACTCCAGCAAGAGTAAGAGGAGTAATATCAAGGTCCCATACTTCTGTAAGGCTTGTTTCTTGACTCACAATAGTTGTTGGCCCAGCAATGTTTGCAGATCCGTCATTATAAAGTTGTGATATTTGTTCGGCAGAAAGCGCACTTGGGTAAATTTGGAATTCATCCAATGACCCTTCAAAAAACAAACTACTTCCTCCCCGTGATCCGAGATAGGTCACTCCACTTCCTGCAGTAATTGAAGAATTCATCGTCTTGCTAGCAACTTCAACCCCATCATAGTAGAGATAAGCCATGTTATTGGTATCATCCATAACTGCTACCATGTGATGCCAATCCCCATCAGTAAAGTCCACAGTATAATCAAGTGGGCCATCTGTGCTATTCATATTAGTACCATTCACTCGGAAGGTATCATCATCTACAGTCGTTAATTGGTACATGTCAGTAGCAGGGAAAACCGCGTGTTCCACGATAATTCTTTCGCCACTATAACTCGCACTTGAATTCACCCAAATAGAGATAGAAACATCCGAAGCTCCCATATCCAAGTCTGAGCTAGCAGGAATACTGAGATAATCTCCAGTACCATCAAGCACTAGGGATCCTCCTACTTGACCAGACGTTGAGTAGACAGCATCTCCTTGAGTCGTTCCATTATTGACCGTTCCATTTGTGTAATCAGCCTGAGTACTTCCACTATCAAACGGCATGTTAAGAGCCATTAATGAAGCGCTATCGACATCCCATTGATGAACTCCAGTTTGAGTTCCAAGTCCAGTCACAGTCGTTTCAAGGTCAACTCCTACATCAAGAGTCGTCGTCCCTGAATTCAATATCAACGCTGCACCATCAAACCAATTAATCGTATTCCCTCCATTCGTCATACTATTTCCAGTTCCGTCATAACCTGCATTTCCAATCGGGGGATTCAATGAACTGTCAGTAACATTCACAAAAGCTACTAAAATATTACTTTCATCTGCAACACTAATCGTGTGAGCTGTACTGCCAGAATCACTTAAGATATCTACAAGCTGAGCTGAACTTCCCTGAATATTTAAAGTCGTAAAGGTGTGTGTTTCACTCGCTTCAAACTGAATATCAGTAGCTGAAGACCCATTATTTACCAAGAAAGTATTCATCGTATTCCCACCCAAGACAATCAGATCTCCAGTCCCAGTTCCATCAAATGTCACATCATAAAAAGTTTCATCACCTCCATTGAAGGTCTTGTCAGTTGCAGAAGTATCGGTAATAGAAATAGTCGACGTCTCCTCATTCAATGTCAAATTAGTAGTCGTAGAACTATTCCAGACAGTACCTGTTCCCGTCAGAGTGACCGCTCCAGACCCCATACTAAGCGTTCGAGTATTAGTCCCACTAATACTAAGAGACAGACTAGTAAAGTCTTCATCATTAAAATCAAGTATCCCATCAACAAATGTCGTAGCACTATTAACCGTCAGCGATCGCTCTAAAGTAATCGTCCCCGTATATCCACTATTTATATTGAGTACATTAATCGTCCCTCCAAAACTCACATCGACATTAGCATTCTTCGTAGACGTCCCATCAAAGGTCGCCGTATCAGCTCCTCCAGGAGCGAGACCACTATCCCAGTTCGCATCTTCAGACCAGTTATTTGTTGACCCTCCACCATCCCACACCGGGTCAAGATCAAATCCTTCATTATTTCCAAAACTATTTGAAGGTCGTGCCTTTAGATCATATCCAGAAAGATTCTGTGCATCACCCAGGTGAACAAAACTCAACTCTGCTTCACCTCCAACATTCACTTGCCATTGCTCAGGCGCAATCACCACCTCTTCACCATTCTCAGCTATCACAACAGACTCCAGATCTGTAGATCGTAGCTCAACCAATTCAAATTTTCGCCCCTTTACAACAAAATCATTCAAAACAGTTTGCTCTTGCCCTGCAGCAAAAAAGACTTGCTTCCCCGGCACGGTGACATCTAAATCATAAAAAACCATATCCTGAGCAACAGTTGTCGATTGCTCACTATCCACAAAACGAATCACTGAAGTACCTGGCTTAAAATCTGCATCTGAAGCCACTTCAAAATCACCACCAATACTCAGCTCCGTCTGGCTCGTGTCAAAGAAGCCTGCCGAATTCAATTCCAATTGTGCAGATCCTTCCAAAACAAGATTTTGAGCAACATACAAATCACCATCAAGAGAAACAGTTGTTCCAGGTTCTAAAACCACATCTCCCTCTACTCTTAATGACGCTTCTAGAGCAAAACCACCAGACTCTCCAACAGCAGGAGATTCAAATCGAACAGATTGGACAGTAATAAAAGTATCCGAAACAAACTCATTACCATCGCTATTATTTGAAACAAACACAAGTTGAGCATCACCTAGTCGAAGCTCACCACTAACCGATACATCTCCACTAATTCGAACCATTTCAGCAGTAGTCGCATCAACAATTCCTTGAATATCTATATCAGCAAGGTCTACAACGGATTGAGTTGTCTCAATAATCTGATTCGCCTCAACAAGATCAATCGGTAAATCATACCCATAAACAAACTCCAATTCATCTGATGATATCACCTCAGAAACCTGCGAACTGACACTCTCAGGAAAATCAAGGTTCAATCCCAAGGCGATTGGAAAGCTCATTTCATCAACTGGAAAGCGTACTGTAAATTGTCCATCTTCATATTGCGTGGAAACCAATTCCGAATAATCTACACTTTCTGAGTCAATCAATTGCAAAGACTGCAAAACAAATATTTCTTCCGTCCCAACTGGACTCAATTGAAAAGTTCCATTGTCTAAAGGAACTACACTCACGGATTCAGAATCAACAGCTAAAACTTTTTCAAAATCTTCAGCCGGCCGATTTTGAAGCAAAAAGACTTGTTCATAACGAGCTTCAGAAACCACATACTGAGAAATACTTATTGCATTCCGACTCGTTTCATTTATACGAGTCAGTCGCCCTAGCTCAGTACGAAGTGAAAATTCATCTTCCTCATTATTATGATCCCACATAAAAGAACTTTCACGTGTTTGAAAACGAATGGTATTTCCAAACTCATCAGAAGCAACAAGAGCTCCACTTTTTGATTCAGGATCGACAAAGAATGATTCAAAAAACCCGAGGGCTTCATTTCGATACGCCAACCAATCTGATTCAGATTGTCCTTCAACAACAGTTCCCTGAAAGAACTGCCCCTCACTTTCCACAACAACAATATCTGATGCACTTTGCAAAACCTGATCTTGCAAACCATAACCCAGTAATTCTGAAGGATTTGCAAACCCAAAAATTCCCGCTGCCGCGAGGGTCCTTCCCTGGACCTTATAATACGATGTCGGGTCATTTTGAAGCTCATCATACGTGCCGGGATCACCACCTTGAGTCACAAGAAAAACCTGAACCTCACCTATAGTAGCACCCACCTCTTCAGTAGAGGTCCCATCACGAATCATATTCGATGCAACAACCAGCCGTCCATCACAAGAATCATTGACTTGTTCCAAAGAATTAGTACTTACAACAGGACAAACAAAAATCCCAGCTCCATTATTAGTATTTGGAAGATACAAGACTTTTTGTGAAACCAATTCAAAAGCCGAGTCTTGTTTTACCAATACTTTTCCTTCTTCAGAAAGAATATCCAATCCCAAACTATCAAGATCAAAAGAAAGCTGACCAGACCGGATCGCTTCAAATAAATCTTCTCTAAACGGAGTAAGTTCTGACGAAATACTATCAAGTGTAGACCGTTCTGACTCAAGATCATCACTAGAAAGGAGATCATCTTCCTGTGCATAAGACTCCATTATCCATCGAAAGAAAGCTTGATCTGAGCCTTCTTCACCTTCCAATTCAGTTAGCTCCTCATCTTCTGCTGAACCATATGTCGTTCCTTGAAGCTCTTCATACTGAACAAACAACTGTCGTTCCAATTCCACAAGATCCAAAATCAAAGATCCTTTCAATACCCCTGTTTCTTTTTCAATAAACCGAACTTCAGTAAAGTCTCCATCTAATTCAATGAACTGAAGTTCAAAACTACCTCCCAAATCTGTCACAATAGCCTCACTAATCGAACCAGAGAAAAACTCACCACGAGTCAAACTTTCTTCTACATCCAGACCTGTACGCTCATCACCCACCTCAGCTTGAATTCGCGCTGCTTCAGCCAACCGAGCCTCTTCCTCCAATCTTTCTTGCTCAAGCCGAAGTTCTTCTTCGAGTCGAATTGCTTCAAGTTCTGCAAGACGTATTTCTTCCAATCTTTGAACTTCTTCTAGCAAGGCGGTAGCATCCTGCAACTGTTCTTGCAAAATATCTTCTTCGAGTGCTGCTCCTCTCAACAATTGATCAGACACCAATTCTTCTAATTGTTTCTCCAAAACGCTCAGCTCTTCATTCTCACCATCACCCAATTCATCTTGTTCAAAGATTTGTTCTTGGATTTTACGGATCTCAGTGTTCACACGTTGTTGTTCTTGTTGAAGTCTTCGTTCAGCGAGCTGAGAAGCAGCTTTATAGAGGTCAACTTGGTCGATCGAAAGCAATCCAACTGGTGAAACCTCAAGAGCAAAAGCAACAGACGACTCTTGGAGATCCACATCATCTCTCAAAAACTCAAGCCCTGGAAAGTCTTCAGAGCTCGTTAGTCCTTCAACAATAAGTACTTCCGAAGAATCAAAAAGAAGAATATCAAGCAAGGAGACATTCTCTACTTGATCCTCATCTGCAATACCAATGTCATTGTTTGAAATCTGAGCATCGTCTGGAGAGTCTTGGACATCAATATCATCAATAAATTCCGAAACAAAAACTTCTACAGTATTGGACTCATCATCGATAATATTCAAAGAATGAAGTGTCATCAATCGAACATCATCAAAAGCTGACCCACCAAATGTTGTTCGGTAGATCTGTGAGAATGACTCTCCTGAAACCTTCACAGCAACAGGGTCAAAAACATCAAGCGTATTGCAAGCATAAAGAGCAGGATCAACTGGGTAAGAAACAGGACTGGCCATCTCACCCACAAAATAATAATCATCTTCGGAACCAGTCAATACACTCATGTATTCAGCAGTTGCTTCTCGAGTAATACATGATGACAAATGTGGAAGAACACGGACAGAAACAAATCCTTCAGAAGAAAATGGGAAAGACTCCCCTCGAAACGAAACCACTGATCGGTCTACCACAAAGTTCATATCAAAAATATGCACTTCATCATTTTCTACCTGATACGCATATGGCTTATCAAAAACCAACTGACAGTAGTCGGTTTGTATCTGCAAAAGTCCTTCATCAGAAACAAAAACTCTATTTGCCTCTGGGTACCGAAAAGCGATTGACCCAATATTTGCACCAATCTGAAGAATATATTCTTGTTCGAAGAGATCTTGATCTGCATTAATTTTCAAGTCAATATTTTCATATAGATTCTCATAATTGAGAGAAGAAAATCCGCCTTGCCCTACTTGCCACTGATCAACATTAGCGCCACCATAACGATGAGAGAGTATCTCATTATCATCTCTCTCTGTCACCATCACCTGACTATCTGTGACAGAATATTGCTGAGTCAATCCAACAAAATGATATGGATCAAGATCTGCACCAAGCAATCGATTAATAAGAGAAGCATCATCACCACACATTTTTACGGTTTCATCTTCAAAACTATCCTGATCAAGATCGTACCCGTAAACTCTTCCTTCAGCACTATCAAAGAGTGGACCACCTTCAAATTCAAGGTCACCATTTGAATTATTGCCAATCTGATTTTCGCCATCAATCACTCCACTCTCATCTTGTGCAAAAATACTTCTCACATATCGATCTGAATCTTCTGCCTCTCCATCCAAGAGTGAAACATAGGTATTAACATTTTCCAATGACAAAAACCACGTGCTCATAATTTCTCTCTCACGAAAGAAATATCGTTGATGAGCTCGATCAGCAGTAAATAAAACTTTCTCATCAAAAGCTCCTCTATTCTTCTGAAAGCTCACAGGAAGATTCTCAAACGCATCAAAAAGCTGTTCTTGCCTCAGGTCTTCAATTTCAGAAGGACTAAAAGCCTCTTCAGCAAGCAAACTTTCAGAAGATGGCATTACCCAGTCTCTCTTAATCAAGACTGGATAAGCTAACTCTTGCGCAGCCTTCACCTGAAGACTCATCAGTCCTTTGTAATAAGAAGAATGAACCGCATCATCAACAACTTTTCCAGTCGCATCCCAAAGGACAGGTCGAGAAGTCACAAAAGATCGTTGTTCAAAAGGACTCACAATTGAATTAAATTCATATGTCTGATCAGCGATTTGATGAACAGAAAACGAGTCTGCATTTTCTAATTGCCGATCAAATTGAAACTTCCCATCCATCGGACGCTCGAGATAAATCCACTCTTGAAGCGTTTCTCGCTCAGCATCATATAGAAAAGAAACCACTTCATTGATCTCTGGAACCCAAAAATGTGCTAACCCATCCTGATAACCATTAACAACTCCATCTTGAGCAGCCCATGACATACGAAGAGCAGACTCAGGACTAAAGACATCAAATTGAAGAGAAAAATCTTTCCCCACCTGGATAAATACCTCACCAGCTTTTTGTGCTATATCCTTAAAGACATTTGAGAGCTCTGTACCATGTTCCAAATACTCTGTTTCAAGCAATGAGAACTGTTCATCTAGACTCAAAATCACTTCTGCAACCTCCTCTACTTCATTCACAACATTCGGATCCTTGAGAACTCCATCCCTCCTATAATCATCACTCACCGTATTTTTATTAATTGGAGCAGCTGGGGTTTCAACAACTGGATCAACAATTTCTCTTGATTCTGCTTCTTCACTAAGGGCAGATGTCTCTTCGTCTTCAATTTGCTCCTCCCCTAAAGTCTCTATAGCTTGAGGTTCTTCAGTCACCTCCAAGTCTGCCTCAAGATCAGCTGGAACAACTTCTTCTACCTCATCTTCTTGCTCAACTTCAGGATCAATCACCTCGACCGTCGCACTCTCATCTAGAATTCTTTTTTCTTCATCAGTAATCTCAATTTCTCCTATCACTTCCTCTTGCACTCCCTCAACATCAAGCAACTGAGCAGCAGCAAACCTAAAAGCTGATGAAAAAACATTCAAAACCTGATCAAGACCAGATTGGTCCTCATCAAGCACTTCCTCTAATATTTCTTCTACTGGAAGTCCTGCTTCATCACTCAATACTTCTTCTACATTTTCTTCTTCAGTTTGAACTTCTTCCACAAAATTTTCCTCCTCTATTGAAAATTCGCCCTCTATTTCTTCATCTTCTTCCGTAATTGGCTCAATACTCACTCCTTCCTTACTGTCTTCTGTACTTAATACGCTTTCTTCACTCTCGGGCGCAGCTCCTGCCAAGTCATCCTCAGACGGAACCACAACTTCTTCTACCTCGTCTTCTTGCTCAACTTCAGGATCAATCACTTCTTCTTCTTCTTCTTCAACAGGAAGGTCTTGAGGAACGACTGGAGCAACCTGAGGTTCAACTGACGCTGGAGCAACTGGAACAACCACTTCTTCTTCTAGAGAATATTTCGCAGGATTTTTTACTCGATCAATCACTTCATTCTGTTGTCTCAAAAATTCTTGATCATAATTTCCATAGAGATAAGAACGATCTGTTTCTTGAATACGGTAGAGATCTAAATCAGCCTCAGTATTCAAAGGCAAGTACTGCTGTTTCAAATCAGCAAAAGCTGGGTATTGCATCCAATCGACCTCTTTCATATCTTGATCAGTGACCGAAGCATAAAGAGAGGAAGGCAAACCACCACCACCTATAAACACCATCATAATCACTCCCATCAAAAAAAGCATAGAGAGGGAAGAGATCACCAGCACCGTCCGCAATGTCGACAAGTTATCACTCAAAGGTTTTTGTGTTTATTTTTTTATTTCATTTAATTATATCACTAGTAGACATTCTCCGTTGAGCAAAATATATATTGCCAACCAATATGTGCAAAACGCGCAACAGAAGTCGGATTCATACATTAAAAAATATTTCTCAACACAATCAAATACAACAAAGGGACATGAAGATAATGCAAGTCGTCAATTTAATGAGAAGAAAGCCAAAAAACAAACAAGCAGGTCAAAAAAATCCTCACACAAAAAAGATGATTAAAAAATAAAAATCACCTAAAATCAAAAATCATCAGACTTCACTAGAAACACATATTATAATCATTTCACATCTCCCCTGTTTTAATGAGCCACAAACAAGACCATTGAAATGATTGCCACATGTATCCTCCTGGTATTTTAATAAACCTCGCATAACGAAGAGCTTTTGCCGAAGGCATTGTTAAATAATTTCAAGCTTCTGAGAATATTGGCCTAGCAGAGAGCAACAACGGAAATAATACAAAGGAGAGCACAACACACAAGCTGCCGTCATACGCTAGAGCTTCGATATATACATCCTTCACATACAAAGCGATGACCTACCGATCCGTAGCCTGGAGGGTACAATCACTCTTTACGGCAATATGTTGCGGTTCTTACACAAGCGTAGGCTGGTGGAGTTGGTGGGAGTCGAACCCACGTGTAGAGAGTCGATACCTCAGATCTCCCATGACAGTTGTATCCTAAATTTTCGACTCCGTTGATAAAGGACAAACAAAAAACCAACCAAGCTTAGTTCTCATTTTTCGAAAACTGAGGCGAACACACTCAATTCCTTACCCTTCTAAGTTACGCTCCACTCCTTCTAGAAGAGGTCAAAGGCGAAGCGACATCCGAGTATAGTCAGATGATTTATGCAAAAACAGGCATAGCTGTAGTTGCAGAAGGCATCAAAGCCTTCAGACGAGCGACCATAGTCATCTCGCCATCAGTAGTGTTATTAGCACTTAGTTTTACGCTGACGGATCTACCGGGGGACAGCGCAACCCCGACATGGCACTGAAAATACCGAGAGTTCTCCCTATCGAATCCAGTACAACCCCTAGAAAAAAATATTCAAATACAAAAACCAAAATATTTTCTTGTGGGGACTGTCAAGAATGACGGTGAACAGTTTCAAAGAGCATATCCCATTATAAGAGCCAGAAGCCAAAAAGTCAATCCTCACCAATATCCTCCCCCCTCCCCTTCAGCTATTCTAAGCCCACCAGCTTATTCTCATCAATAACAAACTATGGCCTCAACTCAACAAAAATTCGAAGGCATCTTCCGGGGCTCAATCCTCGGAACCACCATCAACAAGCATGTCGCATATATTGGGCTAGCAGACAAACGAGCCCAAGGAATCATTACCATTAATGCTATCCTCATTCCACTTTCTCTCAATGGCCTCAACAACCCCATGTTCAAGGCAGGAGCAATCATTGTGGTCTTGACAGCTATTTTGAGTATCGCAACCGCTATTTTTTCTCTCTATCCCCGCTCTTACCAACACACGCATGAGAGTAAAACTCCTGACCTCCTTCACTTTCGAAAAATTGCCAGCATGTCCGAAGCAAAGTATATGGAAGAAATGAAGAAAATGACCAAAACACCAAATAAACTCACTGAATTGATGATTCAAGACCTCTATCACATCAGTAGAATCATCGTCACACCAAAATACGACATGCTAAAAAAGAGCTACTTTATTTTCCTTGTAGGCAACAGCTTGGCTCTTCTCCTTATTCTAGGCGCAGAGATTGGTGTCTTCTAACCTCATTTCATGCAGAAAGCAGCGCTTATCTTTCCCCATCAACTCTACAATCAACACTCCTCAATATCAGACAAGACACCTGTGTATCTCATCGAAGACCAGCTTTATTTTGGAAATGATGACAAGTACCCCTGCAACATGCATGCTCAAAAACTCGTACTTCATCGTGCCAGCATGAAAGCTTACGAAAAGCGTCTAAAAAACACGTATTCTGTCCACTACATCGAAGCCAAAAACGCGAACCTCAAAAAACTCTTCCAAAAACTCAAAAAAAACAGGGTCACAGAAATCGTGACTTACGACCCGACAGACCACGTTCTCCTAGTGCGATTAAAAACACAGGCAAGAATTCTTCATATGAAACTAACACTCCTCCCCTCTCAAAATTTCCTCAATACTCACGAAGACAATCATTCCTTTTTTCAAAAAGACAAAAAACCCTTCATGAAAACCTTTTATCAGTACCAAAGAAAACGTCTGGGCATCCTGATGAACGCAAATGGAACTCCAAAAGAGGGAAAATGGAGTTTTGATAGTGAAAACCGAAAAAAACTCCCAAAAAAGATGGTCAGCTCACTTCCAAATCTACTCAAAGAACACAAAAGTGAGGAGATAAAAGAAGCAAAAAAATATATTACAAAACACTTCCCACACGCCACAGGATCAGTAGAGACTTTCCCATACCCCATTACTCATATTCAAGCCAAAAACTGGTTGAAAAAATTCTTAAAGGAACGCATCACACATTTTGGCCCTTACGAAGACGCTCTAGTACCAAACGAATCTTGGATATTTCATAGTGTCCTGACACCGGCTCTTAATATTGGCCTCCTTTCGCCTCAACAAATCATCAATGAAACACTTGAATATACCGCCAAACACAAAACACCTATTGCATCTACTGAAGGGTTTCTTCGTCAAATCATCGGCTGGAGAGAATTTATTAGAGCAAGCTACATATCTTACGGTACACACATGAGAAATGCGAATCACTGGGGCCACCAACGCAAATTACCTCCATCATTTTACCAAGGAACAACAGGCATAAAGCCTGTAGACAACACAATCAAACGCGTTTTAAAAACAGGATATTGCCATCACATCGAACGATTGATGGTTCTAGGGAATATCTTTTTTCTTTCAGAAATAGATCCAAAAGAATTATATCGTTGGTTTACAGAGTGTTTTGTAGACAGCTATGACTGGGTGATGGTCCCTAATGTCTATGCCATGAGCCAAAACAGTGCTGGAGGCCTCATTACCACAAAACCCTATTTCAGCGGATCCAACTATATCCTCAAAATGAGCCACTACTCCAAAGGGTCTTGGTGTGACACTTGGGATGGTCTGTATTGGTATTTTATCCAG
This sequence comes from Candidatus Altimarinota bacterium, assembly GCA_029233985.1. Classification (GTDB taxonomy): domain Bacteria; phylum Patescibacteriota; class Gracilibacteria; order JAUYGZ01; family JAUYGZ01; genus JARGOK01. The sequence continues at coordinate 812,496 of JARGOK010000001.1, read as the reverse complement.
AAACATGCCAAAAAACTGTCGAAAAACCCTCGATGGAATATGATGACCTCCCTCATAAAAAAAATGGACAATCAAAAACTCAAAACACATCTGAAGCATGCCAAGCAGTATTTTTCAAACCTCTAATCTTTTGTACAATGTTTTTCGAAACCTTACTACAGTCCTCTGTCATTATTTTTTTGTATATGACAGGAATATTTATTATTGCTCAAATCATAAAAAACAACAGTATTGTAGATGTTGGCTGGGGGCTTGGATTCATCATTATAGCTCTTTCGAGTTATTGGGCCTCTGAACAACTCTTTCATCAAACCCTCACGACGGCTCTTGTCTGTCTTTGGGGGCTGCGACTGGCTGTTCATATTGGAAAACGAAATATTGGAAAACCAGAGGATTGGCGATATGCCAATTGGAGAAAGACTTGGAAACACTTCACCCTCAGAAGTTTTTTTCAAGTTTTCATGCTCCAAGGCTTTCTGATGCTTGTCGTAGCACTTCCTATTATAGCTACAAACAGCTCAAGGACTCTCGAGTATCCCCTACTTATGTGGGGAGGGCTTGTGTTATGGACAACAGGATGGCTGTTTGAGAGTATTGCGGACTATCAACTCAAAAATTTTGTAAAAACAAAAAAAGAAGGAGAAATCATGACCACAGGGCTGTGGAAATATTCTCGACACCCAAACTACTTTGGTGAAGCTGTTTTATGGTGGGGAATATTTCTGATGGCTCTTTCTGCAGGGAGTCACCCTGCTGTCGTTATTGGACCGCTCACTATTACACTTCTCGTCAGATATGTCTCCGGTGTGCCTCTTCTCGAAGAGAAATACAAAAACAACAAAGCTTTTCAAAAATATGCAAAAAAAACCCCTATTTTTACTCCCTGGCCACTTTCATGATGACTTTCGAAACGTTCCTGCTCATTTGCCTTCTTTTATGGGGGCTTCCTCTCACACAACTCCGTAGCCGATTTAGAAAAAAAGTCTACAAAACAGACTCTGCTTGGATAAATATCAATCCCATTTTCTTTAAAGAAGTATGGGCTCTTTTTACAAAGATCTATCCAAAAGACAAAGAATATTTAGAAATGAGAACCTTCTACAACTTTTACCTTATTGTCTATCTCAGCCTCTTCTTTACTTACATAAATCTGGCTTAAACAACTCTGCTTGATCTGAACCTAAGTGCTTTTGTATATAAGCCTTCACATCAAACTTTCGCTTACAGCCATTAGCATTCATATACCGGACCTTCCCGTACACTTCACGCTCTGTCCACGCTCGATCGTGCAACCCACCAATACTCCAAGCAATACCCACATAACCACTGGAGTCTCTGCCATCAAGCTCATACTTATCATTCAAATAAATCGCAATTTTTTGCGCTTCTTCAGGTGTTTTTGTCCACTCTAAGATTTTTTTACACCAGTACATTCGCATGTAGCCGTGCATTTTTCCGGTTCTCACCATTTCCATCTGAGCAGCATTCCACAGATCATCATGAGTATCAGCATTTTCCCATTGCTCCACACTATAGACATGGGACCTCTCATCAGCTCTATGCTCATTCAGTGATTTTTGTGCCCATTCTGGAAATCCTTTAAATGAATCATAAAATGGCTGATAAAAACAATAGTTGTCAGCAAGCTCACGTCGAACTATCAATTCTTCGAGAAAATCATCCATTCCCTCAGCCATAAGTGCTATGCGTTGAGCACTGATCATCCCAAAATGCAGATATGGCGACAAATTGGAAAGAGCATCTTGAGTAGGATCATTCCTCTTTATTGAGTAGTTTTTTTTCTTTTCTTCTAAAAACACCTTCAGTACTTTTACAGCAGCTTTTTCACCAGGCTTCAACCAATCAATTGGCTCAACTGTTCTATCAACCTGCAAACCAGACACAATTTTATCCCAATCTGTCCGAACAAACCTTCCAGACCAAATAAATGGATGTTTTTTTACGGTTTGTAGATCATCTAAATATTCTTCCAAGGCTCTATGGATTTTTGGACGGAGAGTATACGCTCCATATTCTTGTTTAGGAGAAGCGAGCCAACAAGGAACAATGTTTCGGGCATCAACTTCTTCAAAGCGAACTGCTAAGTGTCTTGCAATCTGACTTCTCCATTTTCGAGGCACGCGTAGTGGAGAAAAGTCTGTAATCACAGCTGCAGCATCAAGTTTCTTAGCAAGAGCAGGTATCAGTTCTGAAGGGTCACCAAGAACTGCAGAAAAAGGAATCTGCTTCTTTTTCAAATCAATTTCAACTTCCTTTAAGCCTTCTATCATAAAGTGATGTTGTCTCCATGCAGAATCCAAAAAAACTGCCGGCAAAACATAAACCACCAACAAAGGTCGCTCAAGCTCCAATGCTAATTGCTGTGCTCTCACCAAAGCCCAGTTATCTCTCATGCGTCGTTCACGATCCATCCAAAATAGCACTGGTCCATTTCCTTTTTCTTTTTTATTAAGGTCTCGAACTCGTGATGAAATCATAAAAAATCACTAATCAACTAATTCAGCCCAAATTTCATTCCTCATCATAAAAGGGGGTGTCCAAGGAGGATTGTATCCAGCAAATGAAACCTTTCCATACTTCAAACCATCTCGATCCAAAAGACTCAATAACTCTTGACGACGTTGCTCTACAGAATTCGCCCGATACCACCCTCCAAAAGAATAGACAGCGACTTTTCGTTGTGGAATTTCTCGAATTTTCACCGCATCATTATTGGGAATAGGTAGTGTTTCAAGAGAATATTTTGAAGGCATAACAAAAGCTGTCGTCCGTTTCCCTTCCGTTTCTCCAGAGACTACAGGCGATGTCATCGCAATATTCTCAAGCAAATCAGAGGTGACAGGTGAAGTCATAGCAATACTTTCAGAAACATCAGAACTCACAGGACTTGTCATCGATATCGACTCATTTTTCTTATTATTCCCAAAGATATAATCAGCCACCACCATAAATCCACTATTCATTCCCTTTTCAAAATCACCATCAATAGTTGTTTCAGCAATGATATAGGCATCATATTCTCGAATTTCATATCCATCACGTTGTTCAAGGACTGTATATTTCGGCATCTCAATATTAAGAATAGAAAAATACCCCCAAGCAATCCAAAAGACAGCAAGAATTCCAATAAAAACTCCTAAAGCCATAAAGGTTGAAACTGAAAATTGAAAAAATTTCATAAGAAAAAATAAGGTAATTCGAGTGTAACACACCTCCATGGATCACTCATTGTGCAGAACATTGTTCAAAACAAAAAGTTATTACTAAAGCCTTATATACTTACATATAAGCCAGAATATTCATTTTAACAGGACATTAATAAACCCCAGGAACAAGTTTATCAACAAGTTTTGCACAATACATATGCTCAAAGATTCATAAAAACACCGGATCACTAGGAACTCTCTAGCTTTTCTACTTTTGCACAACAAAACAATAGCTCATTCAAGAATTGAAATTTGATAATTCTCCTACCAAGCCTATAGTAAAAACACCTTCATCTTTTATGTTTTACATTTTTTCCCATGGCACTCCTCGAATCACTCTCCCTCCCACTTGGTTCAGATCTCATTCCTTTTTCTCTACCTGATCCAGATGGAAACCAACACGATTCATCAGACTACAAAGACCGAAAAGCCCTTGTCGTTATCTTTATGTGCAATCATTGTCCATACATCAAAGCCATCCAAGAACGCCTCATTGCACTCCAGGCCAATTATGAGAATTCCAAAGTCCAACTCATCGGAATCAATTCAAATGACGCAGCAGAATACCCAGAAGACAGCCCCGAGATGATGAAGACAACTATCAAAGAATGGGGAATCAACTTTCCCTACCTCATCGACGAAGACCAAGCAGTGGGAAAAGCCTACCAAGCCCAATGCACTCCCGACATCTACGTTTTTGATGAAAACCAAAAATTAGCATATCACGGTCGCGTAGACGACAACTGGAAAGAACCTGAAAACGTCACAAAAGAAGAGCTCAAAGAAGCAATAGATGCACTATTAAACAGCGAAACACCCTCTTCAGAACAACACCCGTCGATAGGATGCTCCATCAAGTGGAAATAACCAAAACACAATGCACCTCTGTCCTACAGCCCCTTTACTGGCATCTTAAAGGAGAAGGAATAAGATAAAGAATGAAGGCCTCCATCCTCTTAAAACTATCCTTTTTTAAAATTATGATCGTTATCATTTTTTGCCACCCATCTCACCAGTCTCATAACGGTGAAACACTCAACAGAATCACCGAAACCCTAAAAAAGAAGCGAAAGGACTTTGAAGTGATCGATCTCTACAAACAAAACTTCAGCGCCTGCCTGTCTCCAGTCGAGTACAACCGTATCCGCGAACGTATTCATGAAACAGACAAAGATGTCTTGAAAATGCAGGAAAAAATCAAAAAAGCCAAAACCCTGATCTTCATTTACCCTACCTGGTGGTACAACATGCCAGGACGACTCAAAGGCTTCATGGATCGCGTCTTCACTCCAGGATTCGCATACAACTTCAAGCCTGTCCCTTCTTGGCAACTTTGGGGTGCCAACATCCTTTCTTTCATACCAGGGCTTCGATACCTGATGCAGCCTTATTCAGCAAATGGTCACTTAAGGGATAAAAAAGCCCTTATCTTCCGCACCTACGGTGGTCCAGCCCTCGGCCGACGAGTCTTTGGAAACGGTGCTCACAAAGTCCTTGAACAAAATATCCTCCGTTTTTGCGGCCTGACAAATATCACCACTCACGAGCTCTACAACATCGACAAGCGAGAATTTTCCGAATCAGACCACAAAAAATACCTCGAAAAAGTAGAGTTACTCTGTAAAAAAGCATAAAAACGAATATCGATCCGAATCCCACACTCAAGAACCCTTCCCATCTGAATGACACGAATATTCTAGTCATTCGGGGTATTGATGTGTGGTTCCTCATTTAAGGGCTGGGATCGGATAAAGTTGGGGCGACATTGATCCCCCTACAAAAAATCAAAGAAATCGTTTTCCATCGCAACAAACAGTAAAAAAATACGAAGTAATTCTTATTGGTAAGACAGTTGAGCAGGCCCCGTTCCTATACGAATAGTTCGCTTTCGTGCAGGATACAAGGTTTCAATTTTCCGATATTCCTCTTCTTCTCCACGTGAAATCTTCCACTCCCATTCTACATACCTTCCCTGTCGCGGCTTAGTCTCTTCAGTAATACCTTCAGGAAGCTCATCAGTATACAAAACTTCACGCTCTAGATTCACGGGACGATTTACCAACTGTTTTAATTCCACTCGTCTCCCATCATCCACTCCATAAAACTCTACAAACGCCTCCTTAGCATCATCATCGGTATAAGTACGAACAAAGATCGGGCCTGGTGTATCATTTACAAACCGTAGATCGATATCTTCTGGAGGGTAAATCGTTGAATCGATCCCATCTCCATATGCTCTATAATACGATACATCCAAGCTATGCGGTTTTCTCTGAGTAATCTGCAGTCCAGCATGAATGGCAGCACGATACGTCGTTGTCGATACTTGACACAGTCCCCCTCCCGGAACAGGCTGAACACCACCACCACCAAATATCGCTAGAGCAGGCTTCCAACCATCTTTATACCGGACATACCCCAAAATATCATTGAAACTAAACTCTGATCCTTGCGGTATAACCACTCCATTATATTTCCCCAATCCTTTCTTCACATTAAAGGTTCGGTCTTCACTGTGGCTCAATACAAAACTCGACTGTCCTTTCGACAAAAGTGAAAGCTGCCCAAGATCAGCCATTTCCATATTCACAGGTGCTGTAGAAAAAGCCAGTTCTACTATCTGATAAGGCATATCAGTAGAAAAAGCCTTCCAGAGTTGTTCATACATCAGATTCTGATCAACAGATCGTCCTTCATGAAAATCGCCATCAAAAGTGCTCTGAAAATGTCCCTTTTCTTGTTTTACTGGAGCAGAAATCAATACTTCGCCAGGTTCGCGATCAAAAGATCGAGCAAACGCTTGCACATACAGGGTCAACTTTCCTTCATCCAAAACAACTTCTCTCTTCTCCATATCAATTCTCAAGAGGTCAGGGTTTTCTGATAACCGCAATATTGAGCGCTCGCCATCCAGTGTCCACTCCACAGATCTCTGAGAAACCAACTGCAATTCAGTAAATAAAGCCATAACTTCAGGTTCTGTTATTCTCGGTGTCGTTTGTTCAAGTTCAACAGGGATTTGTATAAACTCTTCATTCAAGCGGTCTTGAAGTCGAAGAAGTTGCTGATAGAGCTCCTGCTGTTGAGATTGTGTAAATTCAAGACCAATTTGTTCTGGAACAACAAACCAGTCATCATCAAAATCAATCAAAGCCTGTCTCATAGGTTGCTCTAGCCTTGTGATTTTCTCAAAAACATCTTCTAAAAATGCTCCATCATGCATCAAAATTGGTTCAAAGGCTGATTTATGGAGCTTATCGGTAATCACACTTGCTAAAAATGATCTTTCTTCTAAAAGTATTTGGTCGACCGAAGCTCGCACATCATAAGAAAAACCTAAGTTCTCCATATCAAACGGAAAGACAATCTGCCGATCAGCATAATCAACCACTACTTGAACATCTGGAAAAGCTTTCTGCGCCAAAAGTCCCTCAACTGTAGCCTCTAAATCATCTCGAACCATTCCTGAAAGATCCGTACCCATAAAGGTCGTTCCAACAGGTAATGGTGAATAATGTTGCGAGTAAAATCGAAAAGTAAAAACGCCTAAAAAAAACAGCGCAACAGCTATTGCTAAAAGATAAACCATATTTCCCAAGCCCGTTATAGAGCTCGAAAACCCAACATTATGGACACTTCTCTGTGGCCAAAGGCCATCTACAAAGCGGCTGGCGGCTCCTCGTTTCATAAGAAAGGTGGGTTATTGACATATCATATTATTATTACATAGTTTTTAACTATTGTCAAACATTATAGATTTTTGTCAATACAGCCAAAAGCACAGGAAAGCCCTCTCCCTTGACGAAAAGCCACAAAGTCCATACACTCTTCTAGCTTGCGTGCTAAAATTCAAAAAAAAGCATTCAACTCTCAAAAAGTGAATACACTACAACCTACACCCTAACCCTTCTCCTCATGTCAGATCTCTCAAAAGTCCGTAATATTGGTATTATTGCCCATATTGATGCTGGTAAAACCACATGTACCGAACGTGTCCTTCTTTATACAGGAATAACTCATAAAATAGGAGAAGTACATGAAGGAGAGGCTACTATGGATTGGATGGAACAAGAACGAGAACGAGGAATCACTATTACTTCAGCTGCAACAACTTGCTTCTGGAATGATCATCAAATTAATATTATCGACACTCCTGGCCATGTAGATTTCACCGCTGAAGTAGAGCGTTCACTCCGTGTTCTCGATGGAGGAGTAGCTGTTTTCGATGGATCACAAGGAGTTGAGCCTCAATCTGAAACCGTATGGAGACAAGCAGATAAATACAAGGTTCCACGAATTTGTTTTGCAAACAAAATGGATAAAACAGGTGGAGACTTCTTCATGACCCTTAAATCTATTCACGACCGTCTCAGTAAAAACGCTGCAGCCATCCAAATCCCTATCGGAGCAGAGGCAGACTTTTCTGGGATCATTGACCTAATCAAAATGAAGGCATTTACCTTCGAAGACGAACTCCAGAAAAAAGTAAATGAAAGTGAAATTCCTGCGGATATGGCAGATCTCGCAAAAGAACACCGAGAAATCCTTATTGAAAAAATTGCTGAATTTGACGACGCCCTGATGGAAAAGTACCTCGAAGGAAAAGAACTCACCGAAGAAGAAATTGTTGCAGGAGTTCGGGCCGGAGTAGTTTCTGGAACATTCTTCCCACTTATGTGTGGATCTGCACTAAAAAACAAAGGAGTTCTTCTCCTTCTCGATGCGATCAACGCATACCTCCCTTCTCCAATGGACAACCCAACCATTGTTGGACACGATCCAAAAGACGAAGAAAAAGAAGTCGTACGGAAAGCAGACGTAAACGAACCAGTAGCGGCTATGGCCTTCAAGATCATGTCTGATCCATTCGTGGGTCGTCTAAGCTTCGTCCGAGTCTACTCTGGAAAGCTCACGAGTGGGTCATATGTTTACAATACAAACTCTGGTAAAAAAGAACGGATTGGTCGTCTTCTCCAAATGCATGCGAATGATCGAAAAGAAATCAACGAAATTTCCGCTGGGAATATTGGTGCTGTAGTCGGACTAAAAGCTACACGTACAGGAGATACACTATGTGATGACAGCGCTCCTATTATCCTCGAAAACATCACCTTCCCAGAACCAGTAATTCGAATTGCGATCGAACCAAAAACCAAAGCTGATCAAGAAAAAATGGGAGTAGCACTACAAAAGCTTGCTGAAGAAGATCCAACATTCCGAGTCAATACTGACCCTGAGACCAACCAAACCATTATCGCAGGAATGGGAGAACTCCATCTCGATATCCTCGTTGACCGTATGAAGAGAGAATTTAAGGTTGAAGCGAATATCGGTGAACCACAAGTAGCCTACAGAGAAACCATCCAAAAATCTGTAGAAGTAGAAGAAAAATACTCCAAACAAACAGGAGGTCGTGGTCAATATGGTCATGTACTCATGACAGTAGAGCCACAAGAAGAAGGGAAAGAGTTCGAATTCATCGATAAGGTGACAGGAGGACGTATTCCAAAAGAATACATCCCAGCTGTTCTCAAGGGAGTAAACGAAGCCATGCAAAAAGGAGTCGTCGCAGGATACCCAGTAGTAGATGTAAAAGTCACACTCAACGACGGATCTTATCATGAAGTTGATTCATCTGAGCTCGCCTTTAAAATGGCTGCCTCTATCGCCTTCAAAAGAGGGTGTGAAAAAGCAGGAGCGACACTTCTCGAGCCAGTAATGACAGTAGAAATCGTTACTCCAGAAGAATATATGGGAGACATCATGGGAAATCTCCAAGGTCGTCGTGGTCAAATCCAAAAAATGGGAGACCGTGGAATGGCCAAGACCATCGACGCACTCGTTCCCCTCTCCGAACTCTTCGGGTACGCTACTGATCTGCGTTCCATGTCCCAAGGACGTGCCAGCTACAGTATGGAATTCGGTAAATACGAAAAAGTACCAGGAGGTGTTGCAGAAAAGATCCGAGAAAAGCGTGGAATGAGCAATTAGACCTTGAAAACATCAAAAAAAGCAAAAGCCTCGCAATGCGAGGCTTTTTTAATACCCACTACAACCAACAGAACATGAAATTAAAGCTAGTTCGAAAGAGAAAACACGACCTGCACCCTTCTCTCTCCAAATTCCCGAGAGAGCTCTTCAGAAACACTGCTTGCAGGAACGCCAGAAAGAATCTGAAGATTTTCGAGCTTCAAAAGACGTCTCAATGAGCGGTCACTCACAGGATTCCCACTCAGGTGAACCTCCCTTAGGTTTTTACATTTAGACAAGGAATGAAACACTTCTGGACCAAATTCCAGACCTCCAAGTGTTACTTTACGAAGCTCAGGTAAAAGTGGCAGTTGGCAAAGACCTCGCGAAGTCATCGAGGTGAAATCAATCTCTAAAACCTCCAATTGTTTCATTTTTGTAATATGGTCCATACAGCTATCTCCAACATCTGTAGCTCCCTCCAAGTCTAAAACCCGAAGAAAAGGCTGCTCGCCAAGACTCTCAAAACCTCTTTTATTAAAAGGCGTATGCATACGAAGTTCCTCCAAGCCCCCACCCTGGAAAGCACTCATATCGGGCACGCTAAACTCTCCAGTAAGTGTGAATTTTTTTAATAATTTCATATGCGCCAATTTTTGGAACTCTCCTTCGGGAAAAAAGCAGTCGATGAATGTCATTTCCACCATCGATTCCATATTCTGAAGAAAATCAAGAGATATATGCACGGTACCACGCCCAAACAATGTGAAAATCTGAAGTTTTTTTAAGCTGTGAAGTGCATCAAGTTTCTCTTGTGAAAGAGGTGTTGAAGGAGCAAGTTGTAGGTGCTCCAGTGCCTTCATCTGTCCCAATCTCTCAAAAAACGCCAGTGGAGCATCTCCTCGGACAGGACAAGGGAGTTCCGTCAACAACTGATGCTGGGAAAGCTTCTCAATCAAAGGCTCATCAATAAAATACGCATCATCATCTGCTTCTCCTGGACAAGGAAACCGAAACTTCACTCCTCCAAGCTTGAGTTCAGGCACTCTCTCTAGAAAACGCGAAAGATCGAGAGCGTTAAAAAAATAAAGCTTCGCACCAAAAAACTTCACAAGGGCTCTCTCTACCTCAGAAGCTTTGCATAAGTCATCATAGCTAAAGAAAGTATCAGTATGAACGAGAAACGATCTCAGCTCACAATATCGATCTAAAAAAAGATCGAGAAAGCGCTCTCGAAAGCGAACCATCAATGCTTCTCCATGCCGAGTGAGTTGCCCAAGGATTGAACAAAGATTCTCATAAGCAATAGTATTTGGGTCGTTCTCAGCCTGTTGAAAAAACAACTCAATATTTCGCTCTAATGAACCGTCACGATGATCTAAGGACATATTTAGGTATTAATGGAGCCGACCATAACAAAGTCAACAGAAAATGTCAACAAAAGCCAAGGCCAACTCCAGTGAATCTTATTCAGCCTCATTTCCTCAATTATTTCACGGGAATATTTTTTACGATCACAAAAATGCCACCACTAAAAACGGCACTGCTATCGTCAGCACAATTCCATTAAAAACTGCCAAAAGAGCATATTCCTTCCCAGAAAAGCGCAATATGATAGGCAACACCGTATCACTCGAAGTCGAAGCCGCACTAGCTATAGGAGCCATTTTTCCAAACAGACGAATCAAGAGAGGTGCCAAAAAGATCGACATCAATTCTCGAAACATATTGGTAAAGAGTCCCAAGACCGCCAACTCCTCTCCCCTCACCTCCGCAATCAAAGTACTAGTAATACTGTAATACCCCAATCCCGACATAACAGCGAGAATATCAAAGAGCGGATAATCGAACACCAGCGAAAACAATAGACCAGCAAGATATGCACCACCAGTGATCAAGATCGGATAACACAACCAACTCCAGTGAAACTCATCACGCCAGCTTTGCCCATTTGCAAAGGTCCCCACCAAAGAAGCCCCTACTAAAAATAACTGCATATAGAGCAACAAAGAAATCGCATTTCCTGGAAGTAAATCAAAAGGAAACCAAACAAAACTGAAGAGCCCCAGAACAAATGAAGCGATCAAAAAAAAGACAAATCTCATAATCGTCGTCGTAAAAAAATAAAAAATAACAAGCACGCAAAAATACTCCCCAAGATTCCCAAACTACTGAGGAGAAACGAATGAAAAGCCATAGAGCTCATCACTTCGAGGGCGTCTGGCATCCGGCTCAGGTTTCTACCGATCAAAAACACAATCATCATCACCATCAGCATCATGGCCTTATCGAGAAAACCATGCCAGCGAACAGGAAGGGAAAAGACAGAAAATAGGAAAAAACCGCTCAGCAAGCTAAGTAAAATTTCGAACATAAGAAGTATTAAAGACACTCCTTTTATATCTAAAAGTTGCGCTAGAAGCTCAAAAAAGCTATATTAAAGAAGTTATTAAACAAATAGTTTAAAAAATGTTCTTTACCGAAAACCAAGAGCTAGACGAAAAAATCATTGTCTACCTCTCAAAAAACCATCAAGCCACGGTAAAAGAGATGATGGCATGTATACACTTCAAACATCGCCCTACCCTCCAGGGGTTTTACAAACGACTCCGTCAACTCATCAGTTCAGGAGTCGTCATCAAACAAAAGACGACCTATTTTCTCAATCAAAATTGGGCCATGAGTATGACAGACCTTGGCCAACAGCTCTTTTCCAGCGTCAGCAAAAATGATCACATCTTGCAGCAAATAATAAGCACCGGAAAACAAACCTTTCACTTTTACGACCTCGCCAATCTGGATTATTTCTGGACTCATATCTATCTCCAGATCGTAAAGCAATCCGGCAAGAAAACCGATATTTATTCCTACAATCCAAACTCCTGGTACTTCATCGTTCACCCTGTCGAAGAAGAGCAAGTCCTCCGCAACCTCAAGAAAGACGGTGCCCAACTCCACCTCGTCCTCGGAGAAGTAAACACGGTGAATAAAGAAGCTCTCAAATGGCATCAAAAATTCGGCGCCAAGGTCTGCTTTAGCACCGACGTCTTTACAAAAAAACAGATGATCAACTATTACAACTGCATCGGTGATTTCTTAATTGAAATTAAAATCAATCCCGTAGTAGCCAGTCGTATCCGTCAACTCTTTGAAGACGGCAAGAACCCGACCCCAGAAGAAACACTCGCCATTACCTTCTTACGCGCCCGCCACACCATTACCTTTCATTATCGTTCCAAAAAGCAATCATCTCTAGAAAAAAAACTCAGGGAATGTTTTTAAAAACTCCTCATAAAGTGAGGATTTTTTTCTCGCCGATTTCATAAATCTCCCTTATCGATATTTCTACAAAAACTCACCCGATGAATCTTCGTCACCCCTCTCTCTCCTATAGCATCCCGGTGCTCTTTCGTCCCATACCCCTTATGCCCAGCTAATCCGTAGCCCGGATACTTCTGATCCATCTCCACCATCAAACGATCTCTGGTTACCTTCGCAATAATAGAAGCCGCGGCAATACAGTCCACCTTCATATCCCCTTTTGTCAGCGCTATTTGAGGTATATCTCGCATATTCACCGTCATCGCATCACAAAAAAGAAAATCCGGCTGTGCTTGCTTTGCAATCTGCAACATCATCCGTCGAATACACACCGCTATACCATCCTTATCTATACGCCGATTCGATTCCATCTTCACCCAACACTCACCCTTTTCCATAATCTGAACAAACAACTCTTCCCTCTTCGCCTCCGTAAGCATCTTCGAGTCATTCAAGCCCTTTATCCCATGCTTTTTCGGTAAAATCACTCCAGCAACACAAACAGGCCCTGCCAAAGGTCCTCTCCCTACTTCATCCATACCCAAAACTCTCTCTACCCCTTTCATCTGCCTATCCAATAATTTCCACCAGGTTTGCACAACAAAAAAAACATATCAAAAGCCATCTAATCATACGTTACATTCTGAAAATTCGATAATTCCGGGAATTATCCCACAACCTTTTTGTATTCAGGCTTTAGAAATGAAGATTTTCTCGCTCTACAAGGCTTTATCCCTTCCCTACCTTCACTTTCGCCGTCTTTATAACTCTCCCATTCATCTCAAACCCTTCAGAAAAGACTTCCAATATCACATCTTTCTCTCCCTCATCAGTCATCATAGCCTCATGTTTTTCTGGATCAATACGTCCACCTATGTTGGATTCAATCTGCATAACCCCTTGTTGTTCCATAAATTTCACAAACTGCTGATCAATGAGCTCAAGCCCCTTCAACCACTCCGATTCAGGCAAATCTTCTGGCTTATGAGCCATCAAACGATGGTAATTCTCATATACCTCCAAGACCTGCAAAATAAGCTTTTGCGTAGCAAACACTGCAAAGCTCGATTTCTCTGTCTCCATACGCTGCTGAGCATTCTTCAATTCAGCCATAGAACGAAGTGCACGATCATCAGCCTCCTTCACTTTAGCTTCCAAGACCTCAATTTGCTCTTGATAGCTATCATGTACACCGACTTCTTCAGAAGCTTTCAAATCATTAATTTTTTTCATTAATTCATCCTCAGGAGAAGGTTTCTGCGAAGAAGAAGGCTCTTCAGAGGAGGGCACAGCAGAATCATCTTGTTGAGGATCTTGAGAAGTATCTTTATCAGCCATAAAACAGTTTAAAAGGCTACAGCAAGCGAAATTTTACCACAAGAAAAAGCCCGTGTCGACATCTCAAAAAAGCAATATCCCAAAAAACCCATCCTTTCTACCCTTCCAAAAACTCCCTTGCCTGCTCAAGTGCTGCTTTATTATACGAATACCGCATTCTCATTGGGCCTACAACCCCAATAGCGCCTCTTCTTCCATTAAGTTCATACTCCGAAATCAACATACTACAGCTCTGAAACTGATGGATAAGGTTTTCTTCACCAATATAAATCTTTACAGCTCGTCCAATATCTATGGTTTCAAGCAGGGTTAAAAAATCACGCTCCAAGATCTCCACGACCTGAGAGGCTACTTCTGGATTGGCCATAAACTCAGGTTTTCTGAGAACATTAGACATCCCTACAAAAATCGTTCGATCATTATCAGGAATAGTCGCAAAACCAATATTATCTACAACACGTGACAGCACATCCACTGCTCGGTACACTTGCTGTCGATCCATCTGCCCCTGATACTCATCCAAAGTAGACATAAAAGCATCCTTGGCGACTTTTTCTTCTTGTTTGGACTGTTTCAACAGATCCACAAATTGCCGGTACCCTTTGGCTGTAGGCACTCTTCCTGCCGAAGTATGAGGTTGGATAATCAAACCCTGTTCTTCAAGCTTTGCCATCTCATTCCTCACTGTGGCTGGAGAAACCTTCATTTTATATTCATGGACAATCGTCCGCGAACCAACCGGCGCAGCAGTCCGGATAAAATTATCTACAATAGCCAATAACAATTGCTGTTCTCTTTCTTTCATAACTGACTAATGAGACAAAAATAAGTCCACAATCCCTCCTTTATGAGCTGCAAGAGAATCATGCATATCCAGAACGGTATCAAGATCCATCAATTCTGGTGAATCAAACCCATCCTCAGATTCAAACTTCATCGACATTACAGAGCTCTGGAACAAAAAGAAAAATTCGACGCCATCCTCTGAGTCACCTCCAAAAGCCCCTCTAAAACCCATCTGACGACCACCCTCTTCAGTCGAGAGCAAGTCGCATATGTGTCGAAATAATTGCTGTAATGCTGCGTAATCCATAAGTCTTATTAAGCACCTCTATAGTATCACACCTCAAATACGCATAAAAACAGGAAAGGGCTGCGAAAAAAACAAAGATTACACTTGCATTACCTGCAAGAATCCGTAAAATACTAAAGCTCTTAATTAAAGAGACCTTTTGAAAGACATTTTCATTTTGAATATTACACTTTAAACCTTTCTCAGTGCCTACAATCAACCAACTCATTCGACACGGACGAACCTCTAAGAAAAAAAAGAGCAAGTCTCCTGCTATGCAGTTCCTCTTTAATACGCTAAAAAACAAGCAAGTAAAGATGCGTCGTGGTTGTCCACAAAAACGTGGAGTATGTACTCAAGTACGAACAATGACCCCAAAGAAACCAAATTCAGCGCTCCGGAAAATTGCTCGTGTAAAACTCACAAATGGTCAAGAAGTCACCGCTTACATCGGAGGGGAAGGTCACAACCTTCAAGAACATTCCGTTGTTCTTATCCGTGGTGGTCGTGTAAAAGATCTTCCTGGAGTGCGGTACCACATTGTTCGTGGTCGTCTCGATACAGAAGGTGTGAAGGATCGAAAACAAGGTCGTTCTCTCTATGGTGCAAAGAAAGACTCATAGAACCCTCTCATTTTACTACTCAAATAGTTCTCAACTCCTAACTCAAGACTCCTAACTCCCTACTCCCCATGGCTAAACGTTCTCCTCAATTTACCCCTGCAAACTCTACTGAGCTTATCGAAAAGTTCATCAACTATGTGATGCTCGATGGGAAAAAATCAGTTGCTCGTCGAATCTTCAAAGATACTCTCGAGTTAATCGAAAAAAGAGGATACAAAAAACCAGAAGAAACATTCGAACGTGCTGTACGAAACGTTAGTCCAAGTCTCGAAGTAAAAGCAAAGCGTGTAGGTGGTTCGGTCTATCAAATCCCTATGGAGGTGCAACAAAAACGTCAAATTGCTCTTTCATTCCGATGGATCTTGAGTGCTGCACGAGGAAAGAAAGGTTCTCCTCTTTCAAAGCGTCTTGCTGATGAGCTCATCGAAGCATGTGAAGGAACAGGTGCAGCTGTGAAGAAAAAAGAAGACGTCTTCAAAATGGCCCAAGCCAACAAAGCTTTCGCTCATTTCGCTCGTTACTAAAGAAAAGACGACAAGACAACATTAGACAATTAGGAAAGCCCCATACATCAGGGGCTTTTTTGTTAAATTTGGGGTATCCTAAGAAGGAAAAGTCCTAATCGTCCTAACAGTCATAACTGTCCTAACCGTCCTACCAATGAACCTCATCTTCCTCGGAACCCCTCAATTCGTCTGCCCTATCCTCGAAGCACTCCATCAAGAATTCAATGTGGTCGCGGTCATTACCCAACCTGACAAACCCATAGGGAGAAAACAAATTCTCACAGCACCTCCAGTAAAAATAAAAGCAGAAGAACTCAAGATCCCAGTCCTCCAGCCAGAAAAAATATCCGACATTTTAAATCCAAAAACCCCCAACAACCTAAGGGGTCTGAATATTCCCACCCCCGACTTCCTCGTCACCGCTGCCTACGGCCAATACCTTCCTACAAAAATCCTCAAACTCCCAAAAACTGACGCCCTCAATATTCACCCCTCTCTCCTCCCACAATACCGCGGTGCAACCCCAATGCAGTCAGCCCTTCTAAGTGGCAGCCCAACAACAGGTGTCAGTATTATCCGTATGGTAAAAGCCATGGATGCCGGTCCTGTCTTCGCAAAGCGAGTCCTCGACATCGATCCTGAGTGGAAATACCCCGACCTAGAAAAAGCTGCCGCAAATATCGGAACAGAGCTGATGATCGAAGTGATAAAAAAATACGACAGCATCACTCCTATACATCAAGACGCGCGAGACGCCAGCCATTGTGAAAAGATCAGCAAGAAAGACGGTGAAATCAACTTTTCAAAAGAAACTGCAAAACAAATCCACAACAAACTCCGAGCCTTCACACCCTGGCCAGGTACCTACACTTGGCTCAACAAACAAAAGCTTTCCCTCCTCGAATTCACTCCAAAATCCGAACTCCAAACCCCAAACTCTCCAGGCACCATCTTCCAACAAGAAAACGAAACCCACATCGCCTGTAAAACCGGCTCAATTATCATCACCTCCCTCCAACTGGCCGGAAAAAAACCAACCGATATAAAATCCTTTCTCAATGGTCAATCAACCTTCTCTGGAACCAATCTCCCCTCCTAACTCCCAGTAGCGAGGTAACGAAACCTCGCATATAATGTTTCACCAAGGTCCTCAAAACTCTCAAGGTCAGTCTCTTCCCCTTCCCAAAGCTCTCACCATTCTCACTGTTCCCTCCATGTCCATCGCTAGAAAAATCCTCTCTAATACTGCCATTCAAGTTACTGGAAAACTCATTACTGCAGTACTTTCAATCGTGATTATTAAATACATCACTTCTCTTGAAACCATCCCATCACTGTCGGGTCTCCCAGCAGAATATAAACTGATCTACACCTATCTGATGTTTTTTGGTATCCTCGCGGATTTTGGCCTATTCACCATCGCAGTCCGAGAAATGTCTCAATCTCAGAGTGACGAAGAAACCCACAATATTCTGAGTAATATTTTTGGTATGCGACTCATGACCATCGTCCTAGCTATGGGGATGGCATCTCTTTTTGTATTCTTGATCCCGTTCGAAAATTATACCGATCAAGTAAAGCTGGGAGTAGCCATAGCCGCTATCACGACCGTCTTCACAATGCTTACGAGCACAACCTCTTCAATTCTCCAGGTTCGATTAAAAATGTGGGTTCCAACGATATCTCTCGTGATTGGGAAAATCATCATGGCAACCTATATTATCTACACCGTCACCTATTTCCAAACCATTGAAAATGCCTTTTATCACCTTATAGGAGCGGGTATTCTTGGAACATTTGTGTCGTTCTGTATCACGTTTAGCTACACCAAAACCCTCATTCCTTTTTCTCCAAAGTTCGAAAAAGAGTACTGGAAAAAAATTTTAAAAGAAGCTCTCCCTTATGGACTTGCTATTATTTTGGGAACCATTTATCTCAAAGTCGACATTCTTTTCCTCTCCGTCATGCGTCCAAAAGAAGAAATCGCCCTCTACGGATATCCTGCATCAATGATTGAGCTGCTCCTCATTCTCCCCATTTATTTTATGAATTCTACCCTCCCCACATTGAGTAGAGCTTTTAAAAACAACCAAGAACAGATCAAAAAAATATTCTCCCTCGCATTCAACTTCCTCTATACCATGGCTCTCCCTATGACCATTGGAGGGATTATTCTCGCGCGACCACTCATGGCTCTCATTACTAATGACGCCTTTCTCACTGGCAACACCGCCTCCACATATGGAGCAGATTTTGCCTTCCAAGTCCTCTTAATACCTTGCGCGATCGCTTATCTCACTACACTCCTCAGCTTCACTATCATCGCCAGTGGAAACCAAGGTAAACTCCTCAAGATAAACATCATTGCTGTCTTATTTAATATCATCGCAAACCTAATTCTTATCCCCACATATGGCTTTCCAGCAGCAGCAATCACTACTCTCGCATCTGAACTCCTGCTCTTTAGTATCACCTTATGGGAATCTAAAAAATACGCAGACCTTTATTTCGACTGGAGCACACTAATAAAAATATCTCTAGGGGGCGCTATAATGGGTGTCTTCGTATATATATCACAGTCAACTATTCCCACGATCCCTCTCATAGGGATAGCAGCTCTCATCTACGTCACAAGTCTCATACCTCTAGGCGTTATCAATAAAGAAATGATCTCTTACATAAAAAAATGATTCCTCTCGGCACCTACAAACATTACAAGGGGCAACTTTACGAGGTGATTGGAATTGGGCTTCATACCGAAACCAGAGAAAAAATGGTCATCTACAAAGCCCTCTACCCGACTCCAGAACTCACTGAAGAATATGGCGATGAGCCACACTTCATCAGACCATATACCCAATTCACCAAACAAATTGAAATAAAAGGAGTCGTCACACCACGCTTCCGCTTCTGTCATTCTGAGGAACAAAAGAATCTTGAGCATAAAAAAAGCACTCTCAATGAAGAGTAAATCCGGTTTTGAATTAAGCACCTATCAAACACCCCTACCAAGCCTGTCAGAAAAAATTCTTCGATATCTCAGAATGACAGGGGTATGGGAAAATCAGTATCAATAATCCACACCCCTAACTACGTTAAACCACATTAACAAACGAGCATCAAGCAATCCCCATCACAGAAACTTGGTTACACAAGTATTTCACATATACTACAACCAGTATCCAAATCATCAATAATTATGAATAACTTGTCAAAGTATCTCTTGCTACTCTTCCTTGCGAGTCTTTTTTTGATCCCTAAGGTCACAACAACATACGCTGAAGCAATAGACTGTGATGGCAATCTTTTTGGTTACCAAAAACGGCTTTGTTTAGAACAACACGGGACAGCAAGCATCCTTTCCCAACCAGTACAATTCAAAGATATTGAAAAACATCGCTACGAATCAGCAGTTAAATATGTTCAGGAAAACAATATTGTGAATGGATACAGCGACAAAACATTCAAGCCAAACAATGTAATAAACCGAGCTGAGTTCACAAAAATACTCATACTAGGAAAACTTCAAGAAGAACCATCATCTCCCTCAGAACCATGTTTTAAAGATGTAGAAAACGGAGTATGGTTTGAAAAATACGTCTGCTACGCCAAATCAAACAACATCCTTGGTGGATACCCAGATGGATCATTTCGTCCTGTAGACAATATCAACTTCGCCGAAGCATCCAAGATTATCTCAAACACCTTCACACTCCCTACAGAAGAGCCGAAAGAAGACCAGCCTTGGTATGTAACATTTATGGACGCGCTCTCTCAAAAAAAAGCTATTCCAGGGTCTATTTCAAAACACAATCACAACATTACTCGTGCAGAAATGGCTGAAATGATCATGAGAATAAACAAAGGTGATACAACCCACCCCTCTCTCACGACCTGCGATCTGATTTCATCAACATGTCAATCAGACGCACCAGGATTTGGTGATAGTGTGATGACAGGTATAAACATGAAGACTGTTCGAACAGAGTGGCTCAATTGGTACAATCAGGAGCGGGAAAAAATCGGTCTTCACCCTTATACCTACAACAATCAGCTCAATCGATCAGCTTTTGTTTGGTCAGATACGATGAAAGAAAGGGAAAGTGTGAGCCATAAGCGTGAAGGTGAATCAGACTTCTACAATTACGACATTATCAAAAATTGGTTTAATAACCTCAATCTCGACTTCGAAAACGTTCAGCGAGTGACTTTCTCCGAAAATATTGGTGCGGGTCAAGTGATCTGTAGCGACGACTGCACCCAAGAACTCATTACTGCAATAAAATCAACGTTTGACGCCTACATGGCAGAAAAAGGAAGCGATGACGCCGCTCATTACAACAGTATTATGAACAAATATTTCAATGAGATTGGTCTTGGGATCGCTTTGGACAAAGAAAAGAACAAGTACTATCTAAGTGTTCATTACGGAACGAAATTGAAATAAATATATTTTAATAAGGAAATGTAAAGACATTCACACCCCATGAAAAAAATAACTATTAATCAATGAATTCTCCCAACGAATCACCACCAAGTATTATCGAAAGGATCAATAAAATACTGAATAATAAATTAATCATTACTAAAGCGGTTAAGTGGCTTGTGAAACCAATTATTTCAAAGGGGAAAATAACTGTATTAAAGTGTAAAACAGGGTTTCAAGTAGAAGTAGAAAAAGATTGCCCAATGTACCATAGAGACATGGTTTTAATCGCGAAATTAGATAATAAGGGAAATGTGTTAGAGTTCAATCTAATAGGAGCTAGTATGGGAAAAAATAATGAAGAAACTATTGATGCTGTTTTAAATGAACTTGAAAAACCTTAGGAGAGTTCTAAGAAAAGATAAAACTGGGTTTTCCCATAGCCCTCCCCCAAAAAACCCCTTACAATAGCCCAGCAGCTCATTAAGGATTTTTGTGTGTTATAAATCTCACGTTTTTCGCTCTCATGCTCAGAATCAAAAATCTCAATAAATCATACGGATCTCGCACCCTCTTCCGCGACGTCTCCGTCTCCATCGAAGACAACGAAAAAATAGGTCTCATTGGAAGAAACGGATCTGGAAAGAGTACATTCCTAAAAATGCTTCTCGACAGAAACCAATACCAAGAAATCGATTGTGCAAACACCCTTCTTATTAGCTCACTAGAACAAAACCTCAACTTCACCGAGCCAAGCCTTAGAGAACAAGTTTGTACCTCATTAGGTCAAGAATCCAAACATGAAGAATGGAGAGCAGAGACGGTTCTTATGGGGCTAGGGTTTAGTTACGATGACCTCACTAAAGCTCCAGGAGAATTTTCCAGTGGTTTCCAAATCCGAATAAGACTAGCACAAGCACTCGTGCAAGACTCTCACCTACTTTTTCTCGATGAACCCACCAACTATCTTGATATCACATCACTCCGGTGGCTAAAAAAATTCCTCAAAAACTGGGACGGTGCTTTTATTTTGGTAACTCATGACAGAAGCTTTATGGAAGAAGTGGTGACTCACACATTCGCAATCCATCGACAACGAGTGAGAAAAATGAAGGGTGGTCCACAAAAAATAATCGATCATATTGCAATGGACGAAGAGATCTATGAAAAAACTCGACAAAACCAAGAAAAAAAACAAAAGAAAACAAAAGAGTTCATATCGAGGTTCCGAGCAGGTGCAAGGTCAGCAGGAATGGTTCAATCTCGAATCAAAGCATTAGACAAACAAGGAACACACGAAAAGTTAGAAAAAATTCCAGATATCGCATTCCGCTTTCACTCAGAAGAGTTTTTCGGAAACAATCTCATGAAAGCTGAAGGGCTCACTTTTGGATACACACCAGAAGATATCCTTATTGAAAAATTCTCTCTCCGTATTCAACCGGGAGAAAAAATTGCCGTCATTGGGAAAAATGGAAAAGGGAAATCAACACTTTTAAGAATGCTGGCGGAACAACTTGAGCCCAATGAAGGAATCATAAAAAAACATGTGAATGCAAAAATTGGGTACTTTGGGTCCGATAGTAAAGACAAGCTTCTTCCTTCACGAACCATATTAGAAGAACTCCGAACACTTCCAAATATCAAAGAACAAGAACTAAGAAACCTCTGCGGTGCCCTGCTTTTTTCAGGAGATGACTCAAAAAAACATATCGAAAAACTCTCTGGTGGAGAAAAAAGCAGGCTTTGCCTAGGAAAAGTAATGCTCTACACCTCACACCTCCTCCTCCTCGACGAACCAACCAATCATCTCGATATGGAATCTTGTGATGCTCTCACAAAATCTCTCCAAGAATACAAGGGAGCCCTCATTTTCGTCACCCATGACGAAAACATGATCGCAAAAGTTGCAACCAGGTTAGTCGTTTTCGACAACAATACAGTCACCATTAAAGATAAAACCTATTCTGAATTCCTCGCGACAGAAGGGTGGAGTGAGGAGGAAGATGTGCAAAAAGAAACCAAGAAAACGTCAACAAACAAAGAAGATTACTTGAGAAAAAAAGAACAAAAAAAAGAACTCAACAAAGTAAAGAACACACAGAAAAAACTAGGTGCTGAAATAGAGCAGCTTGAAGCAGAACAAAAAAACATCCCTCCCCTTCTTCAGAAAGCGATCGAAGAAAAAAACGAGCAAGAGATAAAACACTTCGGAGGTAAAATAAAAACCATCGCAATAAAGCTCCAAGAACTCTATCAAAAACTAGAAAGCAATATAGACAAAGAAGCAGAGCTAGAAAAAGCATTGGAATAAAAAATCTATGCAATCCCGTCTATCCGGGTTAGCTACGCCTGCTTGCACAACACATTCGAAGGTCATGAATGAGAAACCCCCAGCCCTTAATAATCCCACGGGGTTTCATTACCTCGCTATAATTCAGCACATCCAGGCGGAGCATCAAAACTCCGACTTTAGTATAAACTACTCTTCAGTATACCGGAGAATCTCCCGAAACCTAAAGTACTCCATCAACCTCAATCCCGTAAACCTTCCCATAAAAATATTCGCCACAATAAATAGAATAAGCACCTCTGAGTGAGCCATCAATAAAAGTTGGAAGTCTGTAAGTGAAACAACCCAAAAACACATCAATGAAATAAACAAGGTCTCAAAGAAAATCCTCATAATAGACCAAAGACCTTTCTCACCTTCTACTCCTACGAGCCGATCGACAATAGAGGCTAAAATGATCATCATAAGTGCACTACTAAATCCAACGGCTTGAAAATCAAAATACAAACTCATCCCAATAATAAAAAGTAACACAAGCCCATTGAAAGAAGTGAGTATCCCGACTTTCGCAACATACAATAAATGACGTCGAAACACATAAAGCCGAAAGAGATAACAAATAATAGCAAGTATCACAATAGTAATAAGCCCCAGCTTCCATCCCAACACAATAAGGGAGTAAGCAAAAATAATCGGAACACGAGCACCAGCCGAAGAGAAACCAATCACTACCTTCAAAAATGTTACGAGTGTTACGATAACAGGGAGAAAAAGAACCAAAAGGAGAACACCATCTTCTACTCCTTTTTCTTGAAGAAAACGAATACCAAGACTCGGCAGAGCCCAGAGGTCGACCTTGTTGAGATCTTCAGCTGAAAGGAGAGAGATATCATATCCTCGACTCATGATGAGTTCTGTCACATCTCGATCAGAGTCCTTTGTAAAAAACTCATCTACAGCCTCTCTTCGAGTAAGGATAATTCGCTTCGGACCGAGCACAGCATTCACTCCCTGAGCGACTGTTTTCAAAAATCCGATGTTCCCATCGGTTATAACCACAAAGTCTTTCTGAGAGAGATCCAGTTGCGCAGAAAAGGTGTTGAGCAAAGTCAGGAGCTCCACACTATCAGACCAAATAATAATAGAATCGCTTTCTTGGATCTCATCCAGCTTTCGCTCAATCAATTTTAAAACCCGATTCTTCAAGCGCATGTTTACTGAAGATCGAATTAAGTTCAAATACACATTCTGATCTTCGGCAGTCGCCTGGAGAGCCTCAATACGATCCAAAGACTGTTCTAGATCCGTCAAAAGGAAGACAGTTCTTTCATACACAAAAATCTCTTTCGTAAACTCCACTGTTTCAATAACTCGACTATTGGACGGATAAAAAGAAGCCTGGAGCTTTACATTATACCGGCCAGGCTCTCTATAGATATGTACCACTTCTTCACGCGAGCTAAATTCCCCATCCCCAAACTCCCACAAAAACTCTCTTACTTCATATCCATCTGGTGCTTCTACATTGTCTGCAGCAAAAATAATATTTCTCCCTACCTGCACACTATCTCCTGATCGAATCGTAGGTTGATAAGGAGTTTCTTTTTCAAGATTTTCTATTTGTTCTCCGTTATTTATTTCAATCTTTTCCAACTCTTGTGCCATTGCAGAAATAGGCATTCCAAGACTTAAAAGAAAAACAAAACACAAAACACTAATTCTTCTGAAAACCTTCATAGTATTAATAAATAAATAATAATTTAAATAAAATAATCATAATAATAAAGCCCCCTAAAACATTCCCTAACACCTTTTCCACAATTGGCTTTTACAAGCCATACCACCTGTTCAAAACCTCAATTTTCTGTGCACAACTCCTGCGAAACCTCTCTAAAATAATTTTCATAACCTATTCCATTCGGGTATAACCTCTCTCCTTCTACACTTTTTACACATACAAACACATAACAACTTTTCACTTTTCCACACCCCTCTCTGCATCTCACTCAAAAACTTTTCCACCATCTTAAAGTTTTCAACATTGTTTTAAAACCTCTTCACTAAACGATGCATTTGTGAAAACCTCATCTACATCATCATCTTCCTCTATTTTCTCGATCAAAGCGAGGAGCTTTTGAGAGTTTTCCACATCGCTTATTTCTATCTCATCACTGGCTACAAAGCTTATTTCAGCCTTTTGAACATCATTGCTGTGTAAAACTTTCTCCACTTGTTCAAAACCCTCAGGAGACGTCAATATTCGCACTTGATCTTCATTCCATTGGATATCTTCTGCACCAGCATCTATCACCTTCAACTCAAACTCATCATGGTCACCAGAAATATTTTCCACTTCAATAATCCCCTTCCGTTCAAACAGATAAGAAACACATCCACTCCCTCCCAAGCTCCCACCATTTTTATTCATAATATCCCGAACGCTAGAATAAGTACGCTTA
This sequence comes from Candidatus Altimarinota bacterium, assembly GCA_029233985.1. Classification (GTDB taxonomy): domain Bacteria; phylum Patescibacteriota; class Gracilibacteria; order JAUYGZ01; family JAUYGZ01; genus JARGOK01. Next base: position 787,261 of record JARGOK010000001.1, on the reverse strand, counting down.
TTATTATCCGTCAGACTTTTGATCATAATCGCTACTCCAGCATGTCCATATCCTTCATAAGTCATTTCCACCATTTGCTCACCGCCTGTATTTCCTGTCCCTTTTTTAATAGCTCGGTCGATATTTGCATTGGGAACCCCAGCAGCCTTCGCTTTTTGAACCGCAGTCCGAAGACTCGCATTCATGTCTACATCACCTCCACCTTGCTGTGCTGCCACCGTGATCAATTTTGCCATTTTTGTAAAAACCTTCCCTCTTTTAGAATCAGCAGCAGCTTTTTTATGTTTGATATTTGCCCATTTACTATGTCCAGCCATAACGAGAAGAAATAAAGAAATAAGAAATTATGAATTCATATCATTGCGAGCGCATCATTACAAACTCTTCACTGTAGAAATAAGATCACCAATACACCCAATTGCTCAGCTATTATCGCTCACAACACCCCTTTTCTCAACACAAACCACAATCACCCCCCGAGAAACAAGCAGTGCAATACGAATCCCTACAATCCTTCTCTACTCTTAGCAAACCCAATAGATTTCCTTCTTTGCCAATCTTTGATAAAAAGAATACTAGTATTATCTCTTTTTTCACTTATGGCAATTTTCAAACGGAAAAGCAAACTCACAAAAGCTGAGCTGACGATAAAAAAACAAAGAAAGCGTGAATTTAAAGTGATGATGTATGGAGGTCTTTGTGGGCTTATTGTTGCTATAACACCTATTCTAGCTATTGGACTTACACCAGGACACATCACCAAAGATTATTTAGGAGGACAAATACTCTTCAGCTCGTCATCTGGAGGAGCGAGTACCTCAATGCTCAATCAACTCATTACCGATCGCATCAATCATGTGACCACTGCCCCACTCAGTGTCATGAACACCGCTCAACACAACAACATTCTTCAATCACTTTTTCTCCAACAACAAGACCTTGGTATTAATAGGAACTCCTCTTGGACAGTTGGAAGCCTCTTACTAGATATTCAAAGAAGAGTTCACACCCTGGCTGTAAACCAAGGACTCCCACCGTACGCTCAAATCCGCCCACAAACACAAGCACCAGTGCCAAATACAAATCCAAACCCAGGGGTTCCACGCGTAGTAGTAAACACCCAAACACAAGAACCAGGAGTGTATATTGCTCAAACAACACCACAAAGCATCGTTCAAAACGCTCTTGTTTTCCAATTGGCATCAGAAGGAGCTGATGGAACACTCAACAAACTCGTTGTTGATGTATCAACTGGACAACAACCAGCAAATGACCAAATAGGAAAAGCAGATCTCTTCATAAATAGTGTCTTTAGAGCAACCGGAGTGATATCTGCAAATGAGATCGTATTTGACAACCTTCAGGAAGCAATGGCAGCAGACATTCTCAGAACATTTATGGTTCAAGTGTCACCGAAGGTAGTTGTTACAGGTGGTGCTCAACAAGGAAGCGATTTTGCGCTCAGTTTGAGACAAAACATCTTTCAAGACCCTACAAGAGGACAGCTGATCAATAGCGCTACCGGACAAGCCTTTATAGATCCAACACCTGGTGTATTTGGTGAGACATTTATCGTCCAACAAGCCGTTCCTCGGATCAGATCACGTCAAGTCTCATCAGACCTCCTCAGTGCTTCAAACCTAGACCTCTTGTCACTTGATATTGGAAAGCTGGGAACAGGAACTCTTGAAATTGGAGACGGGCTAAACAACTCGCTTTTTAGCCTCGAGCTTCTATCAGCAGGAAGTGTAGATGTAGACTCTTGTGAAATCCGAAACGCTACAAATGATGTATTAGCAACTGTTGCTGGTCTCTCAGGACAACTCCAATCAGGGACTCCACTTATCGTAGAGTTTGATGAAGCCTCTTTTGCTGCTGGAAAAAGAATATCAGCAGGTAACGCTCCTACGAGTTCTTCAGGAGGCACACATTTTGTCTTCTGTGCGATAACTTCAGTAGCACCAAATTCCACTCTTCAAGCATTCGTGGGGAACTTCTCGCCACTTGGTTTTGCTATTATAGACAATGACATCTCAGTACTAAATGTTTCATCTCAAATCAACGGTCTCCCAGTATCTGGATTTGTTCGAATATCTCCATAATAAACGCTATATACACAACACAAAACCGCCCTACTTTTTAGGGCGGTTTTTTTGTGCCTTATTCCACAATATCCTCATTTTAAAATAGTCCGTATTCTTCAATAGTAATCTCAGACGAGTCTTTTCTTGAGAGCTCAAAGTATCCAATTCACCGACTCTTCTATGAATACGAGGAAGAATAAAGAAGTATTTCTCAAGAAGTTGTTGTGAACCACTGACATCTCCCTTATCAAAACGTACTCGCGCCCATTCCTCATAGAGCACCACTTTATTCCCCGACTCTTGTTGTGCCAAGTTAAAATATTCTTCAGCTATGTCTTCTTGACCCATTGCTAAATACACTCGAGCCTTCTCAAAGAAATACCGAAAGTCTTCTCCTTTATATTTCGCTGCCTTATCAAAAGATTCAAGAGCTGCCCCACCCATCAATTCATCCCCTCCTGTCAAACGAAGCACATACAACACACCACCTAGTTGAGTATAAAGGTATTCTTGATGAGGATGGATCACAGTAGAAAGCTCCATCTGAGCAAGAGCCTTATAAATATCTCCAGAATCAAATGAGAGCCTCCCAAAAGAAAAAACAGAATCCGCAACCATCACACGAGTTGAATACAGTAATACAACAAACACAACTCCAACAATTAAGGCGTAGCTATTTTTAAAGGTGTGATTGATCTTGATTTTCTCAAAAAAGAGAACAATAAACAACCCAAGCAAAACAGCAATTTCAACACTATGGCTTACGCCCAAAAAACCAAACTGCAAAGAGGTTATTAAACTCAACATCGACAATACGATCATCCACTGCTCGTTATTCATTGTCCCCCACCCTCTATACACTACTCGAGCTAATCCAACCATGACTCCAGCCACCACCACAACACCAAACAAACCTTGGGTTACAAACAAATCCAAGAAAAACTGATGAGCTCTATCCACCACCACATACACATATTCATATTCATACATCTCAACAGGTATCACGCCTTCAAAAGCTTGAGTAAATCTCTCGAGACCAAACCCAATAACCCCAGCTTCGGGAAGAACCCCAAGCGTTGCTTTCCACACCTCCCATCGGTGCCAAAAACTACTGAGTGAAGGTCGAGTCAAAAAAATGAGGAAAGAAAAAAGCCCAACTCCTCCACTCCACATACCCAATTGTTTCTTCAAAGAAATATTTCTCGTGAGATAAAACAAACCACCCAAACCAACACCAATCCAACTCGCGCGGTTCCCTGTTAAAAACAGGACCCAAGTAATCGCTCCGACCACAAGGGCAGACTTCAAGCTGCGTTTTTTTTTCCATTCGTAAACAGCGATCCAAAAAGGAAAAAGAAGAAACTGTCCCAAGAGGTTTGGGTGGCCAAAAGTAGAAAAGACCCGTCCTTTAAAGTCCATCAGGGATTCAGCCAAATATAGATCAATACCTAATGACTGCAGAATGGCATACCCACAAACAATCATCGTTCCCCAAAGAGTGACACTATAGAGTTTCTCTCGATCATCTTCGTAAGTAAAATAACTCAAAGAGAGCAGAAAAATCGATATATAGAGAAAATGACTTATCAATCCTTGATACCTTTGCCCATCACCAATCAAACTAATCCAAGGAGCCTCAGAAAAGACGGTTGAAACCACCAGGCTCAGCATCCACCCTATCAATAATGCCCATACCCATTTACCTCTAGGCAACCTGATCTCTCCTCTAGCCCAAAGCCCCAAACACCCGACAAAAACCAATACGCCCAACACCCATAGTTTCGGCAGTTCATAGACATTATATCCCACGGGGTTCATGGCTAAAGCGACGACAAAGAGGAGGTAGGACATGGTTCAAATATAAGAGTAATACCAATGTAACACTAATGATCAATCATGAGATGCGATATTTACCTTTCAAAAGGGTTATGGCTTGCGCTATTTTACCCTTGACCACTTCTTTCTGGCACTCTATAATAGAGAGTGCTAACTTTATTTATAAAAAAACAAGCTCAGCAGACTATACGTCACTCTTTAACCCCTTGTCTTATGTCAAAAATTATAGGAATCGATCTCGGTACCACAAACTCTTGTTTTGCCTTTATCGAAGGAACAGAACCAAAAGTCATCGCCAATGCCGAAGGTGAAAGAACTACCCCATCAGTAGTTGCTATTCGCGAAGGAAACCGACTCGTTGGAAAGACTGCCAAAAACCAAGCTGTTGTGAACCCAGAAAATACCATTTTTTCTTCCAAGCGTTTCATTGGACACAAGTTTTCCGAAGTACAGAAAGAAGCGAAGTCTTTCCCTTTCAAAGTGGTAAAAGGAAAAAAAGAAGAATGTGAGATTGTGATGGATGGAAAGGAGTACCGGCCAGCAGAGATTTCTGCAATGGTTCTTCAAAAAATAAAGGCTGATGCAGAAGCATTTCTTGGTCAACCGGTTACGAAAGCTGTTATTACTGTACCGGCGTATTTTAATGATGCTCAACGTCAGGCAACAAAAGACGCTGGAAAGATTGCAGGTCTCCAGGTAGAACGTATTATCAACGAACCAACCGCAGCAGCTTTTGCATACGGTATGGACAAGAAAGACAAAGAACTCACAGTGGCAGTATACGATCTCGGTGGAGGAACATTCGATGTCTCTATTATTGAGATCGCAGATGGAGTGACCAAGGTCCTCTCGACAAATGGTGATACGCACCTTGGAGGAGACGATTTTGATGACGCAATTATGCAATGGCTTCTCGAACAATTTAAATCAGATTCAGGTATCGATCTGAGTAATGATGCAATGGCCATGCAACGTCTCAAAGAGGCAGCTGAAAAAGCCAAAAAGGAACTCTCTTCTACAACAGAAGCAGACCTAAATCTTCCTTTTATCACTGCAGATGCAAGTGGGCCAAAGCATCTCAATGTAAAACTCAGCCGAGCGAAGTTCGAAGAACTCGTTTCAGACTTGGTGACTCGTACAGTAGGACCAGCTGAAAAAGCCCTAAAAGATGCAGGGTTATCAAAGGGAGATATCAATGAAGTCCTCCTCGTAGGGGGAATGACACGGATGCCAGCTGTTCAGGCGAAGGTAAAAGAAATCTTTGGAAAAGAAGCCTCTCAAGGGATTAATCCAGATGAAGCAGTAGCTCTTGGGGCTGCTATTCAAGGAGGAATCCTCCAAGGAGATGTAAAGGACGTGCTTCTTCTCGATGTCACTCCCCTTTCACTCTCAATAGAAACAATGGGAGGTATTGCGACACCGATGATCAAGCGCAACACCACAATTCCAACCAGTCACTCACAAATATTTTCAACCGCCGCCGACAACCAACCAGCTGTAGAGGTTCACGTTTCACAAGGTGAGCGGGAAATGGCTTCTGATAACAAGTCACTCGGAAAATTCGTCCTTGATGGAATTCCTCCAGCACCACGTGGAGTGCCTCAAGTAGAAGTAACCTTCGATATTGACGCTAACGGAATCCTCAATGTAAAGGCCGTCGATAAAGGAACAGGAAAAGAGCAAAAAATTACGATCCAAGGGTCTTCGGGTCTCACAGACGAAGAAGTCGAGCAAATGCAAAAAGACGCCGAAGCGCATGCTGAGGAAGATAAAAAGAAGAAAGATGGTATCGAGGCACGAAACAAGGCAGACTCTGCTATATATCAAGTTGAAAAATCCATGACAGACCTCGGAGACAAGGTTAGTGATGACGATAAAAAAGAACCAACTGAAAAACTCGAAGCCCTCAAAGAACTCCTCAAAAAGGAAGACGCTACGCAAGAAGAGCTTGAAGCAGCGACTGAAGAACTTATGAAGTCTTCTCAAAAAATTGGTGAAATGCTCTACAAGCAACAAGCCGAGGCCAACGAAGGAGGTACTGATGACAAGAAAGCCGAAGGGGCTGATGCAGATAAAGACGCCGTCGATGCAGATATTGTTGAAGAAGAAAAAAAAGAAGAAGGAGGTGAAGAAAAAAATGAGAATGATATAGAAGCAGACGACAAAAAAGAATAACTCGTAGAGACATCGATTCATCGCGTCTCTTGTTATATGAAAAAAAGGATCCAGGTATTTATCTGGATCTTTTTTTGATTTATTTTTTTCATCTGAGCAATCTTTTCTCGGATCTTCGTTCTTCTATTTATCTGCTCTCACCTCTTGCTCGAGTAGGCAATTGAGGAGTTCTCACAGTTCCCAATGTTTTCCCACTGACCGCAACAAAAAACCCACCCAATCCCCACTTGAATTCCGTACACTAGTAATTGAATGCTAAATCTATGAAAAAATACCTTCCCAGTATGGTTTTAGGGGCAATGCTCCTAATGACAGTTGTCTCAAACACTCCTCTTCGTGATTTTTATGGTGCGCAACTGCTTCCCTCAATCCAGTCAGATCAGTTCCTGACCATGTATTTACCTTTGGATGGCAATATTCTTGATCCAACGCAGACAATTCAAACTGCTCAAATAACAGGAAACCCTCTCAGTGCACAAAACTGCAAAGTCGGTGGATGTTTGGAGTTTGATGGGATTGATGATTTTTTAGATGTAGGAAAAACAACACAAGAATTAGGTGTTTTTGATGGCGATTTTACGATGATGGCTTGGATAAATGGGAAGGGGTTTGTAAGCAGCTCAAATAATTCGACGATGAATGCCATTTTTGGTACAGACTCTTCCATTGTGAGTGCTGGCTTACATCTCGGAGTAAAAAATAAAAAACCCTACTTTGGAATGTTTGGAAACGATACAGAAGGAACAACAACACTCAATTCAAATACATGGGTCCACCTCGCTTTTCGATACAAAAAATCAACCCTAGAACAAACCATCTATGTAAATGGAGTATTGGATAAAAAATCCGAAAACCATGGGCCTTTTATTGGTATCAATAACGTGAAAATTGGGAGAGCACTTGGAGGAAACCCATTCAAAGGGTTGATTGATGAACCAAGAGTATATAACACTGCTCTTAGCGCCAATGAAATACAAGAAATTGTAAATCTCCAGCTTTCTCCTCCATCTCAACCAACCACGTCAGGAATATCAATCACCTCAGACGATGTTCAGTACCTGGAGGGATTACACTATGTTCGAGTAAAAAAAGGAGAATCAGGAAACCAAGCTTGTGAGAGGGTGGGGGGAGAAAATACACTCACAGGAAACTGTGTGCAGACTTCAAAAAACCATGATGACCAAAGTCCATCAAACACAGCTTGTTTAGCATTCCATCCAGGCGCTCCTCTTCACGATGCCAGCACTCAAAATACGTCAAATCCGACAAGATCTTCATTTGGAACTTCGAGTATTGGTTTTTGTGAATCATCACAAAGTATTACTTGCGATGAAAATGGGTCACTTCGTGATCCCAGTTCAACTACTCCATTGAGCAATACCTGCCATACGTGTACCACATGCCAACCGACCACCTGCGAGACCCTACCAGACTCTCTAGGGCTCGACGAACTCTATGTAGAGTGTAGTTTTACAGACCCTAATATCTGTACTCCAGAAGAAAAAGTGGGAGTCTACACTCTTGAGCAAGAAATTTTTGAAGAGTTTGTCGGTTCAAAAGGTCTTGGGGTCAACAACAACCAAGTAGAAATCGACCTTATCGAACTCATTAGGAGTGATCTCGACCCAGCAGAAACTGTTCCAGACGATATTTTGGTCACAAAAATAACAATCCAGCAAGGAAACACTTCAAACATCGTTTTTTACCTAGATGGCCAGAGAGTTGCTATTCTTACAAAACCTCAGGGCAGCTTTTCAGTTCCTTTTAATACATCGAGTATTCGAGCCGATCGAATACTGATTCCTCCGAGTAATGGAATGAATATTTCATATATCCGCGAGCGAAAAACTCGTATTGAAAGCCCTCAAACTTTTAATATCTCAAATGCCTCATTAGTCAGTGATCTTGGAGCTATTCAAGACTTCCAAAATATTACTCCTCAAACTCCACAAGGTGCACAAACCACGTATCGACTGAATGACATTAGCGGTCAAATTGCCATATGGATTGCACCGGTTTCATTTGAGGGAACAATTCCATTGAGCACAAAACAGACGACGAAATCTCTGGAGCACATCTTCGCCTGTAAGGACAGTGATGCAGATGGAGTTTGTGATGTGACAACATGTCCTGATATCCAAGAGCAGACAGGCACTCTTCGCCAAATTAGCGTCGGGCATCAAACAAGTTCACTACAGCAACTCCCTCAAGATCTCCTCATTCAAGATGAAGGCGTTCAGATTAGCTCTAGCTGTCCTACCTGCTCCCTCAGCTTCGATAAAGATCCGAGTCAGTTCAAAGGAGGGCAGGCAAACTCTCTCAAAGGCTTCGTTATTCATGTACGCTCTATTGATAGTCTTGACGGATCGGTAGCACACACACTGTTGCTCTTCGGTCCGGTAGAACAAATGGACAAATTAGTTCAGCGAAACGGAAAGCAACGTTTCCAGTTCATCACTCCGAGTGTCCTTTCCATGGCTCAAAATGATTATGCTTTCCAAAGAATTGCCCCAACCGGTGTAGTAGAACTCATTCCTGTTGAAGGTCAATTGCTCGAATCTCAACTCGCAAAACCACTCATAAATGGAGAACAATACCCTTATCTTTTTTTGATCCAGTCAACCGATGATGTGTGGTTGGTTCATACCAGCAATGCTCATCATTGGAATATCAATACTCTGCAGAGTGATCTTCACACCCCAGCAAAAATAAAAAATTACTTCGACGTGCTTCCCTCTGCTCCGACTCCTGAGCAGTGTGAGCAAGTCCTTTCCCAACAACCCCAGGCAGGAGAGCTTCTCGAAAATGCAAATAGCTTCCAAGTCTTCCTCGACCTCCTAACCCTCTGCAATCGCTTATGAGCCGACGAATTACCAAACCAGCGTCTCTCAAAAAAGCCACATGGGCTATTAGCTCCATGAGGAAAACGATTACTTTTGGGATCCTTGCATTCCTGATTTTTGCAGGATGGCAAATCTATGGGTCGGGAGGTTTATTACAAACTTCTATTCTTACCAGCTCTTCAACCGATTCAAACCAAAGCCTGAGTAGACTTTCTTCATCAGTTTTTTCCTTTACCATTGAAACACCTGGAGAGCTCTCTCTAGATTCCCTCCCCGGTGCAGTAGCAAGCGAAGCAACGATGCTTTCGATCGTGATAGAATCAGAAAAAGCAACGCTCTCACCTTGGCAATTGAGTCCGCCTTTCTCACCAATACTTAATCAACTTCACCCAAACAACCCTCAGCAACTCCAACTCATTGCAAAGTTTCCAAAAGGAGTCCTCGGCCAGTCACTTGGGAAAACCGTTTTTTCAAACCTCTCGGAAGGCTCCATTAAAGTCATCTCGATAAGGCTCGCAAGCATACCTGATACAGGCTTTCCTGCCTCCCAACACTTCCCAATCTTTATCGACAGTTTCAAAGAGATTGAATTTGACGAAAACGGAGCCCTTAAAAACCTCGGACCGACACCAGAACCAACACCAGAGCCAGAGGAAGAAGAAGAAAACCCTTTTCTCAATATCCCTGATCAAGAACCAGTAGTGACACCACTCTCACTTGATCTCCCAGCCGGAATGCTTTCTTCTAATAATCTCATCACTCTTCCTCCTGCTCAAGAAGGGCTGCAGTATCTTTTTCAGCTCAAGGCAAAAAATGGAAAAGGAGCTCACAAGTTTGGACTCAGCACTCAAGCCCCTGCCAGTGACGGAAGCTTTCTTTTAGGAGACTCTGGAGTTCGTCTCAAACCTTCGGGAAACCTCGTGGGAGAGCCAAGTAATGTCACTGCGGGGAATTACCGCTTTACAGGTTTTGTCCGAGATGACCTCTCTATCATTGAGTTCAGTTTAGACCTCTCCGTCCATGATGCTTTTGGAAACCCCGTTGGTCTCAGTATTCAGGCATCTTTCCCTGAGGACACGCATACTTGTATTATCAACGAACCTTGTGAAGCTTTTTTCACCGCGAGCAAAGGTGTTGAACCTTACGTTTTCGCCCATGCAGGTGAACAACCAGTAGAAGAAACTTTTCTGACGCCAAATAAAAACCAAGCTTTTTACCGCTTCATTCCTGAGACTCCAGGACAGTTCTTCTTCACCATTACAGCTGTAGACACCCTAAAGCACTCTACATCACGTGACATTACCCTCGAAATCATCACTCCAGAGACTGATGTTTCATTCAAATTCAGCGCCGAACAAAGCTGCGACTTCCTTGACCTTGGAACACAAGACGAATACTACGAAGCGTTCCAGTATACCTGTCGAAATCAAATAATGCGTGGTTTTGAAGGACTTATTCGATCAACTGATTCTCTCAACAGAGCTGAAGCTGCCAAGATAACAAGCCTTATTGTTGCTGATCAATCGGTGGTTGACGAGACCTTCTCTCCTTTCGCTGCCGTTAGCCAGTCTTCCTTTGTCAATTACAACGATGTGACTGTTGGTGACTGGTATGCGTCCTATGTCTACTACCTTTTCCGTCAGGGTATCATCATCGACAACACGCTTTATCGTCCTGCTGACACCTTGAACGCAGCCGAAGCGATGAAGCTTGTCTTTGAATCTTTCGGAGAGCTTAATACACAAGTTTTTGACGACCTAGACGCTCTTCCTGAGGGAGACTGGTTCGAAGGATACCAAACCCTTGCTCAATATCTCGGAGCAACCATTGGAAACGTAGCTCCTGAATCCCCTGCTCAAAGAGGGTGGATAGCCGACGTATTACTTCGGCTCCATCAAGCTTACCCAAATACAAAGTTCAAATAAGGGGCCATTGTTCTCATTATAAAGATGTACAAAAAACAAGGAGTGGGCAACAAAACCTCATATGCCTCAAGCAAAAGTACTCTAAAAAAGAGCATCAACCCCTTAAGGTGAGAAGCAAGTGAACCACTTTCTATGCCTTCAAAACATATTCGTACCTTCGTCTTTGGAATGATTGTTCTACCCCTTATGGGAATCTTCTTCCAAGTGGCCTCAAATCCTGTCGTTGGGCCTTTTTTAGGGGCGCAAATCGCAAGTTCAAACACGATTCAGATTATTACAGCAAGTCCTTGCCCAACCACGAAGAGTATTCATAATAAAGTTGTCCTCTCAGAAGATAAATCCAGACCAGGACATTTTCTTCGTGATACAGCTGCTTCTATCCCCTGTTCAAATCTCCCTCACAACATCATGCAGGCTTTACAACCAGGAATAAATCAGAAAGTAAGCATTTACGACACTGTGTCCGGAGAAACATCCGTTGCAGATATCCCAACAAATGGAGCTGTAAAGGTATCTCTTGCAGATCCAAACAACTTGAAACAAAATATTGAGCTCCTTGTTTCTACAGACCCTGCTGCTGTTGGAACATTTTTGGTAGTAGAAGAACTCGATGCCAACGACAACACAATCGCCTACTATGAATGGAACTCCGCAGGTGCTGGAGGGAAGGGTGTTGATTTTATTTTTCTCCCAAGAAACTCAAAATTTCGATTTACTGCATTTTTCCAACAAAAATCCCAGTCTTTTGTAAAAACTTCTGACGAGGCAGATAAAACTCCTCCTGATTTCACAAAATTTATCAATAGTATTATCCCTGCCTCCAATGCAGCATCCACAAGACAACTTTCACAGAGTGTGATGCGTCCCCCTAACAGCTACTGCAGCTTTTATGACGTTAATGGAGACGGAATAAACAGCTCCACAGCTCTTGATGCAAATGGGAATCCAATCAACAATACAAATGCAGACATTAATATCCTTTTAGATATTGTTTTAGGAGTGCAACCACTATCTGCATGTCAAAACCGTGACCTCAACGGAGATCCACTTGGAAACTGTAATTTTGTAGGCAGTAAAGGACAAAGCACCGAGCCAGATGTAGTTGATCTTCAGCGCCTCATTAATTTTTATGCTTCAACGAATACAGCATGTGAAGAGCCGTATATTTCATCTCCAGCCGTGGGAGTTACCACTCCAGTAAACACCACTGCGAATGCCACCAGCTCGGTAGAGATTACAACTCAATGTGACCAACCAGGGAGTCGATATTACCTCACAATGCTGGTCAGAAACCCTATCACAAAAAATTATGAAGTTCTCGAAGAAGTTTCAGACCTTTGTGAAAACTGGGAAACTCAGCCGCTGCTCATAGAAAATTTTGATGGAACCCTTGATTACGCATTCGGGGTGCTCAATGGAAATGGACCAGATCAAGGATTCACACAGTCCTCGTTCTTGCTAGCAGGGAGTCCTCCAGCTCAGTACCAAACATCGGTTTCAAACTTTGCACCTCAACAACTCCCAAATAAAATCATTATACCTACCCCTATCAATCCTGGTATTCCAGAATTAGAAATTCGCCTCCAAAGATACGATGGTGGTATTGCACAGGAATCCTACTGGAAAGTCGTCAGTGATATTGGTGAGGAAATTTTCTATCTGAACGATGGAGAGTACGAAGTAGAAATCTCTCTTAATGGACAATCAGATCGTTTTCGAATGAATACCAACGATCCGACCTCTATTCCTGATTTTAGTAGTTTTCTTACAGGAGCAGCACCAGGTCCAAACCCAGGCAACAGTCAGGGGCCTATACGACCTCCTGCTGGAAGTCCAGAGCTAGATATTGCTGTCTTAGCGAATGGGCTCGTTCTCTATACAAATGATGTAAAAATTTTTGACGGAACAAATCAAGTGTTCTGTGAGAACAACCCTATCACTGCTGACGGGATCATCTGTACTTTTCCTACGCCAGGCTTCAAGTCACTTACAATCTCACCCAACAAAAAGGGATTCGCTTCATCTCGAGTAAATGTAAATGTCGGAGTGGTCCAAAGTCTTCCCCCAGTCAGTCTCAGGTTCTCCAATCTTGGAGAAGAGCTTTTCCAGGAGTTTTTGGACTATCTAATGGATAACAGCCTTACAGATAAAGACCTCAAAAACTTCATCGATTTTGCAATTAGTAAAGGACTCTAATTTTTCCTTATGAGGAACCCCCTCAAATCTATCGCTTTCATCTTCTTCTCGGCTCTTATCCTGGGGAGCGGGTACTACTTTATGACCACCGGAGGGACACTTCAGTCTTCGGTACTCTTGAGTGAAACGGGTACTGGCGTCACTCCTCAAGGCGGAACAGGAAACAGTCCAATAGTCCCAAAATCAATAGCCGCTCAGGTGATCATCGGACAACCGACTCAAGGTGATCTCGTAGCGCTTGGAGTAGAACTCCAAAATCCCAGCACAACTGACAGTGTTTCAGTATATGGTGTTGGTTTCGATATTGTACTACCTGATCCTGCGACAGGAGTGTCTGTAGAAGAAGGCGCTCCCGTACAGACATACAATGCGTTCCTCGTTGAGGGACACCGAATTGATCTCATTGATAATATCGTCTACTACAAAGGGTACAGTGGAACCGGTGGAAACCCTCTGTTTCTCAAGCCAGGAGAAAAGAAAACGGTCTTCACAATCCCTCTTCGGGCCGCTACAAACCTAAATGGTGACGCATACAGTGTGAAGATCACCATTAAGACAGGGCAAGTTGTTATAGATCCTCCAGTCGCACCTGGAGCAACGACTTCTACCCCAGTGTATGCAATAGATATAAAAGACGTCGTCCTTCCGACAACCTTCTACCCTCTTGGGCACCCAGATGTCAATTTTGATGGAAGAGTCGACAATCTCGACGTGCAATACCTCTTCGAATTCTGGAAACCATAATATTTGAATCAGATCTTCATGCGCTTTGCTCCTCGTGCAATCAGTTTGGCAGCCGTTGTTCTCGGACTCATGATGTGGGGGCAGCTTCATCATGTTTCAGCTCAGTTTGCTCAACCTCTAAATATCAGCTGTACAGCTTCTGATTGTACTATTTCCATGAGCAATACAAATTTCAGTCCTGCCCTTTTCATCGATATCAACATCACAGGTTTAAACAGCGTATTGCCAGCCCACAGTCTTTCAAACACTTGGTCATTCAAAACATTCAGTTCAAACTCAATAGATCATGTCCTTTTTTCACAAGGAATAGGAGGGCCACCAGAAATATTCACTTTTGCACGGCCTACGGGTGCGTCCTTAGACCTTGAAATATTCTTTGTGTCTGCGGCCAATAGAAGCATTAGCACCCCTTTTAAACAAACACTCTCACTTGGCGCAGGTACTGTTATTACTCCAGCTACGGGATCTCCCAAGTCAGCTGCACCACTATGTGGCAATGGAGTATTAGATCCTGGAGAGCAATGCGATGGTATTAAATTCCCTACGGAGACAAGCTGTCAGCAATTTACAGGACTTGGGGGAACAATTAGCTGTTCGGCTAGCTGTACCATTGACTCTTCAGGGTGTGCAACAGTCGGATCAGCACGTGGAGGCGGTGGAGGAGGCGGAGGTGGGGGTGGTGGATACTTCAGGGGCTTCCCAGGAGAAATATCAACAACGGGCAAAAGCTCTAGTGAAAAATGTTTCCCAGATATTTCTGATGACATGATCGATTATGTGTGTTTTCTCAAAAATGAGGGAATTATTGCCGGATATCCAGATGGCACCTTCAAGCCTAAAAAAACCCTGAACCGTGCTGAGTACGTCAAAATCATGATGCTCGCTCTTTCTTCTGACGAAGAAATCAATCAGTCTTTCGATCAACTATATCCAAGAGCTCGGCAAGCTGCAGGAGATGGGCCTGAGACAGCCTACCCTGATGTTCGGCAAAAAGAATGGTTTGCTCCTTATGTTCACGTCGCATCTCTGCAAAAAGCTGTCGAAGGGTACCCAAATGGGGAGTTTCGTCCTGGTAATAGTATCAATCAAGCTGAGGCTATGAAGGTTTCCCTCGAGTCTATGAGATCTCAAATTGAATCTCTAGAACGTTTCCTTACTGGTTTCGGCGCAAGCGACCCATGGTTTTTCAAGTATCTTTCTTACGGAGCCCAAGCCTTCGAGGGTCTCGATATTCTTGAGGGAAAAGCTGAAAGGCGTATCAATCGAGCAGAGTTCGCCCAACTTATCACCGAGCTCCTCCGCAAGGCTCAGGAGTAGCTCTTCTTGGTTCAATATTCCCCTCTTGGCCATCCATCCTTTCTGTTTATCATTCTGAGGGACCAAAGAATCCTGGCCTTGAGGAAATCAAAACGAAAATTATTACCCCAGTCATGTGAGGGGTTTTAAAGCCAAACCATGCAGTACTCACCACCCAGCACAAGCAAAGGAGAGGATTCGAGTCCTCGCTGCAGGAGCACCATATTTCGCAAAGTAACGAAACCTCGCTTTCCAGAGACCCGATTAATCGCAGTTGAACAAATTTTTCAAAAAAGCACCCAAAGGTGCTTTCCTGAACCCATCATCATAAGCCGGATTCTGTTCCCCTCAGTACTTACGCATTCGGGGTGAGACCATCTATCTGGGATGATCATTGCTGACCACCTCACGCGTTGGGCAAGAGACGAGTGCTTGGACACTGGAGCTCACAAATGAACACAAAACCGTCTCTTCCCGTCCCAACTTGCTCCAACCAGATTTAACCGAGCCACTGTCGTCACCGACAGGCTCCCCTCTTCACCGAAGCTTTGAAGGGCGTTTCACATGCCCCACAACAAGTTGCAGGGCTCGTCTCTGTGGCAATGGTCCTAAGCGGTGCTTTCACACCGCACGGTCGCCGTTAGCGACAGGTATTCCAAGTGGAGTCCGGACTTTCCTCCCCCGGCACGCAGAGCATGCCAGAAGCGATCTCTCAGACAGGACGCTCAGAATAGCACAAATTTCACCATTTTCCCATCATCCGCTATCATCTCCTTATCAATCCTTCCTCCCTTTATCATCATGCCTCATTCTATTATCCCCTTTCTCCAGGACCTAGATCTGGAATATAAAACCTTCTCTCATCCTCCCGTGCTCACTTGTGAAGAAGCCGAAAGACTATGCCCACCCATGCCAGGGATGAAGAACAAAAATCTCTTTCTGCGCGATAAAAAGAAGAACTCGTACTTGGTTTGTATGGCTCAAAACAAGGAAATTCCCCTGAAAGATCTCGCATCTATTATAGGTGCAAAAAGCCTCTCATTTGGTTCCACAGACCGCCTTGATGAATTTCTCAAGGTGAAGCCAGGTTCCGTAGGTCTCCTCGCCCTCATCAATGATATTCAGGCTCAGATAAGGGTTTTTATTGATCAAGACCTGATGGATGAAGAATGGTTCCAATCTCATCCGGGAGTCAATGACAGCACTCTCTGCATAGGGACAGCAGATATCTCTAAACTGCTCGACAAAACTGGTCATTCTTGGCAAAATGTCGACCTTTCACAATAATTCCCTCATGTTTCCTTGGCAAAAACTTAAACCAGTATCCTCGTATGTATCTGAGAAAAGTCATGAAAGCTTTTCAGAGAATAAGCCGAAGTATATTCAAAGGGGGCTGAAAAATATCTCAGGATGTAACAAGCTAAAATGGGAGTTCATCGACCCGTGTTGTGCAAAAATCATTGTAGATGAGCTGCCAAAAGGCATCCCAGAGGAGGTTATCTGCACAGTTCGTCGACTTATTGTGCAAAACACCCAAGGGAAGGATCACACTTACGTCTTCACTTTTACTCAGTCTCGATACGCAGACTGGTTCGAACGCCGTCATGGGATCTAAAAAAGCCCCACGTCACTTGCGTGTCGCGGTGGGGCTGAAGATGAGGGTGTCATCACAGCACGTTCTATTGAGCCATTCCTTTGATGGCAGACGAAAACACTTGCGAAGGGTTCTCAAAGGCCTGAACGGCAAATGAACCAACCACATCGGAGTGGTTGTAACCCGAGATAATACCGATCACCATCATCATCATTGCAAAGCAAAAGCTCACAAAGATTCGTGTTGATCGATACTCTAGCAAAAATTGTCTTTCGTCCATAGCAGGGTGTTAGTGATACAACCTTTTATACGGGGTAAAGAGAAAAATGTTACATCAATTTTACAAATCTAAAGATAGTACCCTATTCTGCAATATTAAAAGACTCTGGATCTTCCAAGAGGCGAACAGCGATTTTATCACTTTCGCTCAATAAGAAAACCTTGTTACTATAATGTGAATCATTTTTTACAAAAAAGTCTGTAATATCTGAGTTATGCTCACAAATCATCATTCGGGCTCTTCTCACCCATTGTCGAAGTGTTCCAATTTTTACGTTTGGATAATACTCGGAGAGTTCCTTGTATGACTTGCCTTCAAGAATCAATTGTAAACAGTGAACCTGTTTGGATGCCAGCTTTGATTTTTTTGAGAGCACTTTTTTAGCTTCGGAAAATATTCTATAGAAATGTTCTTCAGAGTGAAAAGTTTGCTGATCCTGTTCTATTTTCTCTCTTAAGGCAATAAGGAGAGAGGTGTTTTTTGATACCTTCCATTTTCTCATGAATTTATCGATGACAAGATTTCGAGTCGTCATAATGACAAAATTCTTATCAAGAGTCTTTTTCTCCCCCTCTATATTCTCATGTTTTTCTAGGTATATATGGCATTTTTTTCTGACTGCACAAAATATTTCACTGAGGTAATCACGAATGATAAAGTCTCTTGTTTCATTTTTTGCAGCTGCATCAATACCTTTGCGTATTGCATTATCGAATGCTTCAAAGTCTGATAGTATTTCCGACATATTAAAGAATGAATGGCATAAGATGTGCATTATAGAAGGAATATTAAAAAAAGTCAATAGGCGAGTAGATCTCCTTCTTGTTTTGATTGAATACGGGACAGAAATAATGATCAAAAACAATAATTCACAAGTGGAGAGAACGACAAAAAGCAATCTTTGTGGGGCTTTTTTAGGGGCTCATTAGATGTGGCAGATTGAAAAAACAGCAAAAAAGTGCTATGATATATATGAAATAAACACATATGAACACTGTTTCTACTACATCGACCACCACCACAACTCTCCTCTCTCCCGAGGTCGTCTGATGCTATGTCCCAAAACAATTCATTAGTCGGCCTCGTCAGAGGTCTTTTTTTATTATACGATGTCGAGGAATACTATCCCGACAACCCAAATAATCACCAGTATTTCTCTAATCCCTTCCCATGAAACCCGATAAAGGCTCTGCCCTCTACAATATCCGCCATTCCCTCGCTCATATGCTCGCTGAAGCAGTCCTCGATATGTTCCCCGAAGCAAAACTCGGAACAGGGCCTGTGACAGAAAATGGATTTTACTATGATTTTGAGCTGCCCCGGCCTCTCATTCCAGAGGACCTTCCTCTTCTTCAAAAAAGAATGAAGAAATACGTCCAACAAGGGCAAAATTTTGTGCGGAGAGACGAGCCCATCAAAGAATCCATCGCATTTCTCAAAAAAATCAAACAACCTTTCAAGGTCGACCTTGTGAACAAATTCGTCGAGCAACAAGGGATCACACAAGTCAGCTTTTACGAAAACTTCATCGCTCAAAAAGAAGAACCTGTCTTCGTAGACCTCTGTGAAGGAGGACATGTCGAAAACACCAAGGAAATCGATCCAAAGTCCTTCAAGCTCAGTCATATCTCATCTGCCTACTGGCAAGCAGACGACACGAATGCCTCTATGCAGAGGATCTACGGAGTTTCATTCGAAACAGTAGAGGAGCTCCAGGAATACGAAAAAATGATGATAGAAGCCAAAAAGCGAGACCACCGCAAGCTTGGAACTGAGCTTGAGCTCTTCACCTTCAGCGAAAACGTCGGTCCAGGACTTCCGATGTTCTACCCCAAAGGGGAGATCATCAAGTACGAGCTTGAAAAATACATGAGAGAAGAGAAAGAAAAGCTGGGCTACTCCTTCGTAGAGATTCCACATATTGCCAAGCGTGCTTTGTACGAAAAGTCTGGTCATATGGGGAAATACGATGCCATGATGCCGGTTATGAAAGATGGAGAGGATCACGAGTTTGTCATGAAAGCCATGAACTGCCCTCACCACTTTGAGCTCTACTCATCGCTCCCTCACAGTTATCGTGACCTTCCGCTTCGCTACGCTGAAAACACTACCTGCTACCGAAACGAAAAATCCGGAGAAGTCTCAGGACTCACTCGAGTGAAGGCTCTCACTCAAGATGACACCCATCATTTCGTACGACACGACCAAATAGAATCCGAGATTGAAATGATTCTTGGACTGATGGAACGCACTTACAAAACCTTCGGCTTCGAGGACTTTAAGGTCGACATCTCGATTCGCGACCCAGAAAATAAAGAAAAATACTTTGGAGATGACGAACTCTGGGACAAAGCTGAAGCAACCCTCATTTCCAGCGTAAAGAAATGGGGTGCTGAATACACCGTTGAGACAGGCGAAGCAGCCTTTTACGGGCCAAAGATCGATATCCAAGTAAAAGACGCCATAGGGCGCAAATGGCAGCTTACTACAGTGCAGCTCGACTTCGTTCAACCCGAAAATTTCGACATGAGCTACATTGGAGACGACGGAGAAAAGCATCGCCCAGCAGTCCTTCACGTAGCGATTCTCGGATCGAGTCACCGTTTCATGGGAGTAGCTATAGAGCACTTTGCTGGAGCTTTCCCTGCCTGGCTTGCACCAGTTCAAGTCCAAGTGATCCCAATTGCAGCACCACACGAGGAGTACGCCATCAAGGTCCGAACCATGCTCAGAGAACAAGGGGTTCGCACAAAAATCCTTCCTCCAGATGATAGTCTTGGAAAGCGGATCCGTTATGCGGAAAAGCAAAAAATTCCATATATGCTCGTGATCGGTGATAAAGAATCTGAATCAGGACAGGTCAATGCCAGGTCTTATAAAACGAAGGAGGAAAAGGCTATTGATCTCGAGCAATTTGTCTCTGAGGTTGTGACGGAAATAAAAGAAAGAAAGCTCTAGCTGTTGTTTAAAATAAAAAAAACAGAGAGAGCTCACCTGCTTTCTCTGTTTTTTGAATATTTGTTTGCCCACAGTCCTGGTGGCCTTCCCAACTGTTCAAATCCTTCAAAATACTTATACTACTCTCTCCAATTCATTAACCCCCAATCCTATGAATATCGATCTCAGAAGTGACACCGTCACCAAGCCAACACTGGAAATGAAGCAGTTTATGTTCGACGCAGAAGTCGGAGATGATGTCTTCGGCGAAGATCCCAGTATCAATGCTCTTGAGGCAAAGGCTGCCGATATGTTTGGGAAAGAAGCCGCTTTATACTGTCCATCGGGCACTATGACCAACCAAATCGCCATCATGTTACATGCAAAACCTGGGGATCAAGTGATCTGTCATCAGGATTCTCATGTGCATCTCTACGAAGGAGGAGGTGTGGCTGCAAACGCTGGTGCATCGGTCAAAACCCTGCCTGGGAATCAAGGAAAGATAACCTCAGAGCAAGTCCGAGAAAGTATAAATGCCGATAATGTTCATTTCCCTCATACAGCACTCGTCTCTCTCGAAAACTCTACCAATAAAGGAGGTGGGGCATGTTACGAATTAGAAGAAATTGCAGCAATAGCAAAGGTATGCAAAAAAAACGAGATCCCTCTTCATCTAGATGGAGCAAGGGTTTTCAATGCCCTTGTTGCCAAGCATCAAAGCCCAGCAGAGCTCGGTCAATACTTCGATACTATCTCAGTCTGTCTTTCAAAAGGACTCGGCGCCTCTGTTGGGTCAGTTCTTTTGGGAACAAAAAAGCAGATCAATGAGGCACGAAGAATTAGAAAGCGTATTGGCGGAGGCATGAGACAAGCAGGAATCATTGCTGCAGGAGGACTCTACGCTCTCGATCATCATATCGAACGGCTTGATGAAGACCACGAACGAGCACATATCATCGCGACAACGCTCAAAAAATGTAGCTATGTCCTCGATGTACTTCCAGTTGAAACCAATATCGTCATCTTCAAAATCAGAGAAGACATCACAAATGAGATTTTCCTCAAAACCTTAGAAGAGAAAGGAGTGAAAACAGTTGGGATGGGGCCACAGCTGATCAGGTTTGTTACACATCTCGATTTCACTGAAGAAATGCTAAAAAAACTAACCGAAATCCTTCCAGGGTTATTCTAAGCAGCAATCCAACTTTTGTAGTGATTGGAGTAGGTAGGGATGAAAAGAAAACGAAAATTTCCCTGAGGAGAGTAATGTTTTTTTATGACAGCGCTTCTACCCCCGGGAGTTTTTCTCCACTCAAAAATTCCAACATCGCACCTCCACCCGTCGACACATGCGTAAAGGAATCATGAGAAATACCCAGTGAGTTGATCACACCTACACTCTCTCCTCCTCCTACAAAGGTTTTCCCTTCACAATCCACCATGGCTCGAGCAATCATCTCTGAGCCGTTTCGAAAGGACGAGATTTCAGCTAGCCCAACAGGCCCATTCCAAATAACCGCTTTTGATTCCTTGATGATCCGAGCAAAATCTTTAGCAGTTTTTCGTCCAATATCGAGAATTTTCATGCTACCCATCACATCTTCAATAGGCACATCGATAGCTACAGCATCTTCGGATATCTCATCAGCACAGATGACATCATCTGGTATATGGAGTTTTTTGCCTCTTTTATCAATCTCCAGGGCGATTTCACGAGCGAGCTCCATTTTATCCTCTTCCTTTAGAGACTCTCCCACATCATATCCTTCTGCTGCCAAAAATGTATTGGCAATTCCCCCACCGAGCAGGACATGGTCAGCAATATCATAAAACTGCTGAATGACCCCAATCTTCGTATCAATCTTTGCCCCCGCTACGATCATCGTGAAAGGATGCTCAACATCTCCATCGAGGAGCGGCTGCAGAGCTTCAAGCTCTTTCTGTAAGAGCAGACCTGCTGCTTTATCAGTCATTATGCGAGGCAGTGCAGAAATAGTCGCGTGGTCGCGATGACAGGCTGCAAAGGCATCATTCACATACACATCTCCGTATTCAGAGAGCTCGTTTGCAAAAGCTTCTCGCTTGCTGACATCTTCATCCGCTTCATCATCCAGTCTGACATTCTCTAGCATCACGAGCTTTGCCTCAGCAGGAATACTGACTCCTCGACACGCATCCAGCTTTATCACCTCTTGCTCCATCAGTTCACTCAGCCGTACGGCATGGAGGTTGAGTACAGTCTTCGGGCTCTTTTCCCTCCCACGACCTTGATGGGCGAGGATCACCACTTGTTTTGCTCCCGCATCCAGCATCAGTTTCAGTGTGGGAACGATGGCTTGGATTCTCGTATCATCAGCAATAGCTCCATCCGAAATGGAAGAATTAATATCCACACGGTAGAGCACACGCTTGTCAGTAAAGTCGAGATCAGAAAGAAAATTCATATGGGGGTGTTTAAGATCACCACCACCCTATCAAATCATGACGGGCACTCCAAATAGGTATCGCTATTTTTTGTCATCTCGGCCGAAATAGAGCACTAGCGAAATGCAGCTGAGAGATCCCTTGGAGGGGTGCCCTAAGGAGAGGGGTTCCTCTGTTCCGCTATGCTCCAATCGGAATGACAAATAGGAGCGGCTTGTTGATTGTATTTCCCCATACAAAAAACCCCCAGCTTTCACTGAGAGTTTTTATTCAATTCTGATCGAAACTTTAGGCCGCTTGTTCTGGCGGCTGCTCGTCTTCACTTTCTGCTGTAGAAGCTGGCGCACCACCCATCAATTGAGCCTTCAAGGCTTCAGCAGCAGCGGCGTCTTCTTCGACTTTTCCTGTTTGTTGCTCTTCCATTTCCATGTCTTTCCAGTCTTCTTCTTGTTTTGATTGGAGCTCACGAATCTTCACTTGATGCTTCTCATCCAGTTCTGCAAATTTTCTACGTTCTTCTTCAAAAATCTTAATCAGTTCGTCTATTTGGTACTGAGAAAGTTTTCCAATGGAGTCAACAATCTTCTTTTTCTCATTTTTTGTAAGAGAAATAGATCCAGAAAGCATTTTCAAAAAGTAGGCTTCGTCAAATGTGGTGTTGGGGTGAGCAGGTATTGCCACAGAGGTAGCAAACCCTCCTACTGTCCCAATCCCAAGCTCGCTATCTGGTGGTCGAGGACGGAGAAAACTCTCTTCATCTCCTTTGCCTCCAGTTGCAGCGCCACCTTGGTCTGCAGGAGGTTGGGAGCTGTCTCCAGTACCTGTTTGTTGCCCTCCACCAATTGGGGCGGCTTGTCCTGGTTGTTCACTTGCTTGTGGAACAGGCGCTCCAGCTTGTGGGTCCTGACTTTGCGTGTTTGATTGTGGATCTTGTCCGTCCATAATAATGGTGTTTATCTGACGAAATGAAAAAAGGTTACGTGGTCACAGAATAGCAAAAACAAGGCTCTTCTTCCAATGAAAACTCCCCTTTCTTGAACACTCCATGAGTTCAATCACGAGCCTGTTTTCAATCTGTATTCCTTCGACTCACTCGTTATTACTAAAGCATTCGCAGTCAGTTCATATGCATATAGTGAACAAAGCAAAGGAAGAGGGGCAAGTATTCAGGGAATGTTTGTGGTACACCCGACACGATTCGAACGTGTGACCTTCGCCTTAGAAGGGCGCTGCTCTATCCAGCTGAGCTACGGGTGCATAAAAAAGATCCCCTTAGTTTTACCCTATTTTAGGCCATTTGACAAACTCCTTCCCTTCTCAAGCAGAGATCATTGTCTCTACAATAGCTCTGATGTCATCATCACCTTATTTTTTCACTATTTTCTTATGGAGATCTCATACTTACCCATCATTGCTGCAGCAGTGGTCCATTTTGTTATCGGAATGCTCTGGTATTCACCACTTTTATTTGTAAAGCCATGGGCCAAAGAAGCTGGTATTAGTGAGGCAGACATGAACAAGAAAGAAGGGATGGCTATTACGCTGATGAGCGCCTTGGCAAGCTCTCTTGTGATGGCATATGTTCTCATGAAATTTCTTCCAGCTGGTGGGGATCTCAAAGCAGCTCTCAAAGTAGGAGCATGGCTTTGGTTGGGGTTCTTTGCAACCAGTCAGCTCGGATCAGTTCTCTGGATGAAAAAGAGTCTGCAGTTCTATGCGATAAATGCAGGATACTGGCTCGTTTCGCTTCTTGCTATTAGTGCTGTTTTAGTAAGCCTTTAATTTTTTCGTACTATAAAAAGCCTCGAGTATTCTCGGGGTTTTTTATCCTTCTGTTCCAAAAGGTCCTGCTATGATGCAATCGCTTCCTTTCAAGAGGATCACGCTTTGTCTCCTATGAGACTCACCCTACTCCTTTTCAGATGTGCTTTTGAAGCACTGAGAGAAAATATTCTTATTCACCAGCTGCATTGTTCCGAGAAAATCTGCTTCATGCTCTTGATACCCTTCATAAGGGCCTTTGGATATAATCTTCTCTGACCTGCTCTCACTCGCTGCTTTTTTTAACGCTTCATCAAGTATTTTTCTGAGATTTACAAGGTCAGGTCGGTTGTTATGCTTTTGTATCAGCAAAAAAATTTCCTTACGAGACAGATCTTGTATTGTGCTAGCTGAGGCGGGCTGAGCTATTTGTCTTTTCACTCGGTGAATATCCTCCCTTATCAAGGCCTCAGGAAACAAAAAATATAGGGGGCGCTCTAGTAAAAACTCACAAGAACTCTCTGATGATGAATGAATGAAAAAATTGCTGTGGTATGAGTATGTCCCAGCTAGAGCACTGAATACTCGAAAAGAGATGAGTGCCGTCATTATCGCTAAATATTCTCTCGTCGGGAGAACGGGATATGTCATGTATCCTACTGGGAAAACAGCAAAGAAAAAATACACAAGATTTGCGATGACTATGATTTGCAGTAATCTCTTGCGGTAGGTCAGTTGTTCTTTTTGTCTCCGCAGCCCCTCATCGCTCAAGTAAAACAGCCAATCATCAGGGTTAAGGACAACAGAGTGCTCTTTCTCGATATTCTTGAGAGAGTGTCTACAGTCCTGCCGGTAAGTCGTTTCAGGAGTATTCAAGCTAAGCCTAACGGAATAAATTATTTTTCAGGTTTGTCCCATTCAACCACCAAAGATTCTTTTCTTACTCGAGCTCCTCTTCGCCATACGCGTTGTACAAAATCGGGATCACCATGAGGGTTAACACCGTCGCAAACATGAGGCCAAAAATAATCGTAAACCCAAGCGGCCCCCATACTTCATCACTTAATGTGAGTGGAAGAATTCCCGCCACAGTCGTAATAGTTGTCAGTAAAATAGGCTGAAGTCGAGATCGGCCACCTTTTAGAATAGCCTCTTTTTTAGGGATTCCATTTCGGCGATTGGTATTGATCTGATCAATCAAAATAATGGCATCATTCACCACAATTCCTAGTAGCGCTACAATCCCAATGAAGGCTGGGAAGCTCAATGGTTGACCAGTGATGGTCAGCCCAGGAAGAACCCCGATGAGGGCAAGAGGCAGTGCAAGGAGGATAAAGAACGGTTGTCGGTAAGAATTAAACTGCAAGATAAGAATACTCGCGATCAAAAAGATTCCGATAACCATCGCGTAATAGAGGTCGGTAAAAGATTTCGCGACATCTTGAGCTTCACCACCGTATTTTACAGTGTATCCATTTTTCATTTCGAGACCAACGAGTTCCTCTTTAAAAGCATCTAGTACTCGCTGAGTTGTAAAACCTGGTTGAAGTGCACTCGTTACTTTGGCGATGCGATCAGCATCTTCATGTTGGATAGAATCAGTACTGCTCTGGACTTGAGTTTCTACAAGAGCGCTAAGAGGAATGCTTCCATTGCTTGTTGGGATCAAGAGCGCTTCAATAGCATTTATATTGGTTTTCTTTGTGTTGTGTGGGTCTTCAGAGTATGGATTGAGGTTGAGTTGTACCACCACATCAACATCTTCATCTTTCAGTTTTAGCTCTATCGCGTCTATTCCAAAGAGAGCTGTTCGCAGAGACTGAGCAATGGCAAGTGGTGTCAGTCCAGTTTGAGCTGCTTTCCCTCGGTTGATGACAAATGCAAACTCAAATGGAGTATCTTGAGTCGAGCGTGAGACATCTACAGGGCCGTCTAATTTTTTCAAAATTTGTTCGGTATCATAGGCTAGGCGCTCCAGCTCTCGAATATCCTCTCCACGAAAAGTAATCTCCACAGGCGATCCTTGGGGAGGGCCAGCATTGATCTGCGAAAAGGTTATGGTCGCTTCTGGTGCGACACTCGGCAAGAGCTGTCTGAGTTCCTGAGAAATTTCATCACTCGATTCAGACCGCTCATCTTCATCCACCAGAGTAATGCTAATCCTTCCAGTATTTCCATTCGAACCGGAATTTCGTGCGGATTGTCCACCAGAGGATCCTGTGCTACTGACAAAAGAATCAATGCGCTTGTCCTCATAAAGGTATTCTTCTAGAATCCTCACTATTCGGTCAGTTTCATCTACACGTGTTCCTGCTGGCATTTCTACTCCTACAAAAACCTGGTCCGAATCATTTTTTGGAAAGAGGACAGACTCTAGGAGACCAGAAATAGGCAGAGCCATGCTCCCAATGAAGAGTAATCCAAGGACAGCCATAAAGATTCGCCGGAGTTTCGTGTTCTCCAGCATTTCTTGTAGTTTCACTTCGTACCACCGGGATAAAGCCTGAACAAATTTCATTTGTGAATCTTCTTCTGTAACAGTTCCTCCTTGAAGATCTTTCGTCTTCAAAAAACGAGACCCCACCATAGGAATAATAGCGAGTCCTACAAAGAGTGATGACATCAGCACCATAATGACCGTCACTGGGATGACTCGAATAAACTGTCCAGTTACTCCAGATGCAAACATCATGGGAACGAAGGCACTGATCGTCGTAAAGAGCCCAGACACCACCGGAGCCTGGAACTCCAGAATAGTTTTCTTTGCTGCCATGGCAGGTTTCTCTCCGAGGTAGAGATACTTGTGCATCCCTTCCACGATCACAATCGAGCTGTCTACTAATATTCCCAAGGAAAGAATAAGAGAAAAAAGCGACAAAAAATTAATCGTAAATCCAAAAACATACAGTCCTAAAAATGTCATTAAAAATGTCAGAGGAATACACAATCCTGCTAGCACTGCTTCACGAAAACCGAGAAAAAGGTATAAGAGTAAAAAGACGATTATAACGGTTTGGATACCGTTTGAGAGTAAGTTTGCCAAATCCTCTTGAATTCGCTCTGCCTTGTCTTGAGAGTAATACACATCAGCTCCTTGCAGTAAGTTCCCTTTGAGTACTTCGATTTCTGCCTTCACGGCTGTTACAACTCCAATGGCATCATTCCCATCATTCTTAAAGATCTCAATCCCAATTGATGCTCTGGCTTGTTCTCCGCCGAGGCTCAATCTGGAATAAGAGGACGTCGCCTGTAGCCCATCGGTCACGGTAGCCACATCTCCAATATTTACAGGTGTGCCACCTACTGTTGTAATGGGAATAGATGAAATAATCTCAGGTTGATCAATACCTCCTTCAAACCGTACCGTATAACTAATGTTGTTCTGCTCAATAGCACCTACCGGTAACTTTGCATCATGCTGCTGTAGTGCAGTGACAAGGTCTCTCACCGAAAGTTGGTAGGTTTCGAGTTTCGAGAGGTCAGCTGTTACCTGAATCTCGCGGTTTCTTACTCCAATAATTTTTGCTTCAGAGACGCCAGCAATTTTTTCCAGTTCATCCTGGAGCTCGTTTCCCACTTCCTTCAGGGCTTCCTGGCTCAAATCGATTGCTATCGAGATGACGACTATTGGCTCATCATTCACCGAGACTTGATTCACTACTGGGCGTTCGGCTTCACCAGGTAGGTCTTGAACAGCATCATCGACTGCATCCTTCAGGGCACGGATTCGTCCATCGATATCTGCCCTCGGATCAAATTCCACCACAATGCTTGAAACCCCCTCGGCAGATGTCGAAGTAAAGGTTTCAAGATCTTCCAAGTCATTCAGCTCGTCTTCTATTTCATTGGTGATCAGCTCCTCTACATCCAAGGGGCTTGCTCCTGGGTATACTGTTGTGACAACACCGATAGGTACGGTTACCTCGGGGTCAGATTCTTTTGGCAAAGCGATAGCAGACACAAAACCTAGCAGAACAACCACTGCTGTCAGCAAATACGTAAAGCGATATTTATCAATAAAAAAATTCCAAAAGCGACTCATATTATCCTTGGGTTAAGTTGCATTATTGAAGTGATTCACTCGTTTCAGAGTCTATGTCGTTTCCGAGCGAGCTTGTTTCAGAAGAAAACTCAGGACTTGGGAAATCTTCCTGGGTTTGCTGAGAAGTATTCATTTGGAGGTCAAAAGGTGTTCCGATAGGTTTTTCAGATCTCTTTGCTACCACTACTTCCTGACCTTCTTGCAGTCCTGCAATCACAGGGATGATGAGATCGTCTGGACGAAGTCCACTTATCAGTTCGATACTTTCAGCAAAAACCTTTCCAACGACTACTTCTTGGGTTTGTATGGTGAGGTCATCGTTCACGATAAAGACAAATGACTGCTGTGCTTTCAGTTTTAATGCAGCTAGTGGAATACGCATTATTTGGAGGGTTGCATCCTGTGTGATATCGAGATACACAGTTTCACCGATAATAAGCTCCTCTTTGTTTTGACTGATGGCGACCTCTATCTCGAGCTTCTTTGTTTGTGGGTCGAGAGCAGGAGAGAGGGTTGTCACCACTCCTCGTGCTAGTGTGTCTCGAATGGTTACATCAGCCCCGAGATCGATCAGTCGGCGTTCTTTTTCCGTAATAAAGGCCTTCACCATGAGGTCATCTTCATTCGCTACCGTTGCTACGATTTCGGCAGTATTTACGAGGTCTCCAAGATCTACAGGAAGAAAAATAAGAGTGCCACTCACAGGTGCCTGCACAATCGCTTTGTTCTTCGTAGCGACTGCACGAGCAAGAGATCCTTGGGATTGTTGGATAGCTGCAAGTTGCTGGCTCAAGACTTCGGGACGCTCTCCTTTCTTCGCAATTTCTATTTGCACTTCGAGTTCTCGAATCTGAGCTTTTTGAATAGCGATCGTTTCTTCAGGAGCAGAGGTTTGTTTCAGTTCAAATTCTTGTTCGGATTTTTTCATGGCATTCTCAGCATCGTTTACTCGTCGTTTTGCATCATCGATCATGGTTTGGCTGGTCACGATGAGATTCATCAAAATCTCTCGCTGAGTGTTGAGTGAACTGATACTAGACTCTAGCTGACTTTGTGAAGAGGTGACCGTTGATTTGAAAGTTGATCGAAGGGTATCGGTAAAGGTCTTATTGAAATCCTCCAGGCCAGTTGCACCATTTAAAAAGACAAGAATATCCGCTAAAAACTTCCGTGTAGGATTCATAAATTGTTCTGCTGTTTGAAGAGTGGACTGCATTTCTTCAGTACTCATGTCTTCGGGAAGGCCTTTTAAGAGAGCTTCAAATTCACGAGAAGCCACTAGAGCTTCGCTACATCCAGTCAAAACATTTTCTTGGTTGTTTCCTCCGCTAATCTTCAGCACACAATGAGCACCAGTGGTAAATGTCTTCACCGTGATAATATCAGCCAGACTCTGATCCAAAATACTATTAATAGTGACCATTGATGAACGAAGACTATTCTCAGCTGATTGAATTTGTGATGCAATATCGCGTTCTGCTTTGTCGGTCGTATTGTCGAGGGAAATCTCAGCATCACCCAGGCTTATCTGAGAAGTTTCAAATTGGGTTCGAGAGATTTCTACTTCTTCTGCTCTACTCCCCCGCTCAAGTTCTTTTAGTTTTTGTTGAGCTCCAACAAGTTTTTGTTCGAGAATGCTTACGTCTTCGGGCCTCGCGCCATTTGCCATCCGAGAATACACGGCTCTATTCGAATCAACATTTGCCTGTGCCTGCAAAACTTCAGCATCAAGGTCTTCTCGTTCAAGTTCTGCAATGACATCCCCTGCGTTGACATACTGTCCTTTTCGAAAGTTGAGTTTCATGACTTGTCCTGACCGTTTTGCTCGGACATCCACTTGTTGAGAAGACTCTACTGTCCCAAGAGCTGTTACAAACTGGTCTTTTTCAGCCAGCTCTTTTGCAGAGACCAGCTGGACTTCTCTCTTCGCTTGCGGAGCATCCGTTGAGACACTTTCTTCAGAGCTGAGCAATAACAAAACACCTCCCAAGAGCACAAGAATTGTGAGAATAATGAGGGGGAGGCGCCATTTTGATTGTTGGAGGAAAAACATAGTGCAAAATTAAGAATCAATGCGTTGTTTGAGAAACATTTGAAGGAGGTACTCAGAAAAATCCTTGAGGGGGGGCATATGCTGGTCATCTTTCACAAATTTTAGAACGCTACTCATCAAGACCAGGAGAGCCATTTCAGACTGAGGGATCATATTCTCATCAAGAATTTTTTTACTGAGGGTTCTCAATTCTTGATGAGAGGTGCAGAGTTGTTTCAGTTTTTCATGGTCGATCGTTCTCTGAGCCATATCCCAAAACTGAATGATCGATTTGTTCTTAGATCCAAAAGTGAGACGGCTTGTGATCATGGATTTCAGTTTTTGTTCGGGACTAGCATTCTCGTCATCAATAGCTCGAGTTTCTTCCGTCACCTGCGAGATCAAATCATTCATCACGGCGACATAAATATCTTCTTTAGAAGAAAAGAAGTGATAAAGCGCTGCCTTGGTGACTTCTACGTCATCCGCAATACGCTGCATCGTCATTTCTTTGAAACCACCTTCAGACAGGAGTTTTTTAGCAGAAAAGATGATTTTGTCGCGCGTAGAGGGAGGCATAATGACAGGGTTACTTACCAGTAGGTAAGGACAGTATACCCCTCTGTCAACTATGTCAAACATAAAAAGGCAGCATCTCCTTTTCTTTATTCAAGGGTGCAAAACATGACTTCGGGTCAGTTGAATCCATCAGTTTTCTCTCTTTCAAGCAGTGGATGCTAGGTATCCGGGGCATTAAAAGGCTTTTATCTGTATCAAAAAGCCAAAAAACTATTTCAAGTCCTTCGAAAAAGCCCACATCGTGTAGCTCACCGTTACCAGAGCGGCCGTCCAAACAATACCCGCTATCCCCCACCAGATTCCATACATTCCCAGCCCCATCATTCCAACGGTAATAGGAAAAATACTGAGTGGAGCTGCTATTTGTCGTGCAAGTGTCACAAAGACCCCATAAAGAGGGCGTTTTAGGCCTTGAAGAACAGAAAGTGACAAGAAAAGGATGATATAGGCCGGAAGGACAAAGGCATCAACTCGGAGGTATTCTACCCCAATCCGTATCACTTCTTGGTTGTCTGTGAAAATCCCCATCATATATGGGCTGGCAAAATACACCAGTACTCCTCCAGGGATCATCAATCCAGCTCCATAAGCCATTGAGATCTTGTAAACCTCTTTTATTCGTTTGAA
Source organism: Candidatus Altimarinota bacterium (assembly GCA_029233985.1). Lineage (GTDB taxonomy): Bacteria > Patescibacteriota > Gracilibacteria > JAUYGZ01 > JAUYGZ01 > JARGOK01. Next base: position 755,886 of record JARGOK010000001.1, on the reverse strand, counting down.
AAAACCTGCTCCAAAATTTTGACCGGTGATAGACAAGGCTGAGAAATTTAAGCCAATAGCAGGTAAAAGGACTATTTGTTCGATTCTCATCGCGCTTCCAAAAGCTGCGATCGCTTCAGTTCCAAATCGGCCCACATAACTAGTAATAATAAAAATTCCAACAGACACCATCATCATATTGAGGCTCGCGGGAAATCCTTGATGAGCAATTTCTCCAGCAATCTTCCAATTTGGTCTGCAGTCACCTTTTGAGAAATATTTCATGAGGGGGCTCTTGATCAATTTCCACAAGATATAGAGCAAGACAAAAAACTGAATCACGATCGTTGCCCAGGCTATTCCAGCAATGCCAAAGGCAGGTATAGGGCCCCATCCATACATCAAGAGTGGGTCTAGACCAATATTCACAAAAAACCCAACCACGAGGGCATTTCGATTTATTTTTGTATTTCCTTGAGCCAAGAGTCCAGAGTTTGCAACTGAGACGAGGACCATTACCCAGGCTCCTTTCCAGATAGCGGAGATATACTCTAGCCCATTGGACAAGGCTTCTCCTTCTCCTCCCATAATACGAAAAATTTCTTCAGAATACTGCCATCCCACAAAAGAAAGAGCGATAGAGCTTAAAAAAGCCAGGCCAATTGCTTGAACTTGGTATAAGCTCGCCTTGCGGGTGCTTCCTGCTCCAAGGGCATTTGAAATAAGGGCATTAGCCCCTTGGTTTATCCCTATTCCTAGTGAAATAACCAGCAAAAAAGGCGCAAAGCTCATGGAAAGCCCTGCAAGAGCATCTGCCGATATCTGTCCAGCAAAGTAGGTGTCGACGAGGTTGTACATAGTCTGAAAAAACATCCCCACACTAGCAGGCACAGCAATCTTCCAAATCAAATCAGGAATATGATCTTGAGTGAGTTTCATAGAATAGAGTAAAGAACTCATCCACCATATCATGGTTCACGAGCAACCGAGGGCTTTCCTTCTTCGTCATGGAGACATGAACCTAATTCTTATGTGATAATAATCATCAATCACACATCATTTTGCCGTGCACGAAAGCTCGATCTCATGTAATTTCCCCTTGCTCGTGAGAAAATAACCTCAATGTGACCTTTTCTTATGATGAAATCAATCCAGCTATGTCTCTCTAGGCTCCGAGAAATCTTCGGCCTCGATCTACGATCTCTCGCTTTGTTTCGAGTGTCTCTCGGGATTCTTCTGATATGTGATCTCATAAACAGAGGGTGGTATTTGGTGGCACACTATACCGATTTTGGAGTCCTTCCTCGTCATGCTTTGCTGGAATACTTTGCCAACGAATGGCATATCTCGCTGCATCTCGCAAATGGGACAGTTGGCTTTCAGGTTTTGATGTTTGCTATTGCCTTCATATTTGCACTAATGTTGCTCTTTGGCTACAAGACACGCCTTGCAACGATTGTCTCTTGGTTCCTCCTAATCTCACTTCAGCTACGAAATCCTATGGTCCTTCAGGGAGGAGATAATTTTTTTAAAATGCTGCTCTTTTGGGCAATGTTCCTTCCATTGGGGGCCAAGTTTTCTATAGACGCAGCACTTCGTGGAGTGGAGACAAAGCACGACAAACCATTTCTTTCGATGGGGTCAGTTGGTCTCTACACGCAGATTATGTTGGTTTATTGGGTGGCAGTACTACACAAATCAGGGCCAGAATGGTGGGGGGAAGGGACGGCGGTCTATTACACGCTTCAGATAGATCAACTCGCCAGACCTTTCGGGCTGTGGTTAGGGCAGTTTGCATTCTTCACCACGTTCTTCACCCGGTTGGTGATTTTCTGGCAGTCGATTGGTCCTCTCTTATTACTAAATCCATTTTGGTTCGGTCCTATTCGAATGGCTGTCATTCTGATTTTTATCTTTATGCAGTTTGGCTTTGGTAGCTCTTTTTATCTGGGTCTTTTTCCATGGATTGCAGCAGTAGCTATGTTTGGCTTCATCCCCTCCTGGTTTTGGAGTGAGCTTTCTCAGTTCAGGTCACAATATCGGAAAAAGATGAAGATTTATTACGATGATGACTGTGGGTTCTGCAAAAAGGCAGTCAAAATAGTAACAACCTTCCTAGTCTTACCTGGAGTCGCTGTCTATCCAGCACAAAAAGACCAAGAGATCTGTTCTCTCATGCAAAAGAATAATTCTTGGGTTGTTGTCGGACATAATAAAGAAAAGTTCTATGGGTTTAATGGTTTCATCGAAGTTTTTCGGGCTTCTCCTGTGTGGTTTTTCCTTGCTCCTCTTCTCGGTTTTACTCCAATACGATGGCTTGGGAATATCTGCTATCGCATCGTAGCCAAGAGAAGAACACTTCATTGTAGTATTGCTCCAGTTCAGCTCAAGCCTGTTTTGGTGAAGTCCTCATGGATTGGCAATATTGTGGCTCTCTTTCTGATCTTCTACATCTCCGCTTGGAATATTAGCAATATCAAGCAACAAGAGGGGTGGTTTCCAGAAGACTTGGTATGGCTCGGACGATTGGTCAGTATCGATCAAGAATGGAGCATGTTTGCTCCTTCTCCACTCAAGGAAGACGGGTGGCATGTCATTCCCGGGAAGCTGCTCAATGGCCGAGAAGTCGATCTCTTCACAGGGAAATCGGATGTCAGCCATGCCAAGCCAGAGCTCGTCTCTCTCACATACCCGAGCCAGCGCTGGAGAAAGTATATGATGAATATCACGGCCAAAGACAATACCGATTATCGGCTTTATTATGGGCAGCATCTCTGCAGAAAATGGAATACCAGTCATGTTGGAGACGATCGTCTCGACACCTTTGAGGTCATTTTTTATATGGAAAAAACCTTGCCAGATTACAAAGTAGCACCAGTGGAAAAGATGATTTTATGGAAGCATCACTGTTTTGAGAAGTAATAGCTAAGCACTTCCTTTGGCATGTCGACTGAAATGAAGCCTAGCGTAATGAAATGGAGAAATTCATTTGCTGGCTTGTCTTAGGTGTTTTAAGAAAGGTATTCCTCTGCTCTGCTCCAATCGGAATGCCAAGTTGAGAAACCATTTATTCCGACCTTTCCTGGGCAATCTGTAAAATAACAGCAGGATAATGAGCCTTCTCCAGCTTCTGAACTTTCGCTTTCAAGCTCTCCGGAGTCTCTCCCTTTACCACTTCTACACTTTTTTGCAGAATGACCTCTCCTGAGTCGACGCCTTCATCGACATAATGAATGGTCATGCCGCTCTCTTTTTCGCCATTTTTGATCACTTCAGCATGCACATTGAGGTCCATTCCTGGGTATTTAGGCAATAATGAGGGGTGAATATTCAAGATACTCTTTGGAAACTGCTGCACAAACCACGGGCTCAAGATTCTCATCCAACCTACTAAAACAACCAATTCAACCCCATATTCTTCACAAACAGCATGTATTTCCCGGTCATACACCTCTCGGTCCTTCTTTTTTCCATTTTCATCCTTCGGATCGACCAATATGACAGAAATTCCAGCATTTCGAGCCTTTTCAGCAGCTCCACATTCTTTATTCACAAGGACAAATGTTAGTTCTACTCCTGGGAGGCGTTCTTTATGTATCTCTTCGAGGATTGCCCCTAAATCAGTCCCATTGGTGGATGCAAAAACACATATTTTCATAAAACAAGGGTGAAAAGAGCCAAAAAACACTTAATATGCCTGAAAAATACCATTTTTTTGAATCTTCCTGCAAGAAAATATGAAATAATAGGCAATTTCATTCCGTGGAAATATCATTTCACTAGGGTTCTAGTGGTTTCAGCCAAACACCTCTTAGAGAGCATTTTCAGAGGGTAGAAATGGCTAATAGAAGCCATTAAAAAGCAATAGTTTATCAATGACACATCATTGACAAAAAAGCAAATAAGCAGTAAATTGTTTTTCGAAGTTTAATTTTTTGCCCCCGTTTATGAATAAGTTCACTCGTCTTATATCGGTACTCGCGATCTCATTTTCAATGCTTGCCTCTATGGCGTTCGCACAACCAATAGAGGTCGTAAACGCTCAGCTAGAGCTGACACAAGAGCAACAGTCATACAACTGGAATCCTCTTCAGGGTGACTGGATTATCGTGAATGTAGAGAGGAACACCCTCCAGTTTGTCCGTGAAGACAATTCAAAAACCTCAGCACCTATCGATATTGGATCTGGAAAAATGGGTGGGCCTATCAATTATCTCGGAATGAACTATGTTCCAGCTACACCAGAAGATGTCTGGGAAGTCCAGTCTCTTCATCAACAAAACTGGTTTAATGTCTTTGGTTCACAAGAATCAGACGAACAACTCTTCATGAGACTTTATCGCGTCCGTGGAGAAGAGCGTATATATAGTCATTACGGGATCCACACTGTGCCAAATATCGATGAACTTCTTGATACCAATGACGGATTTAATAGCTGGGGGTGTGTACTTACGAAATATCAAACACTAAAATTTCTCGAATATATCTACAGTCTAAACGGTGGAGTCCTCAAGGTCGTGACCACCAAGCAAAACACCTCTGATGTTCTCAATCTTGTGAACAATTTTTAGTTCTTTTCGGACTGCAAAGAGGTCCTTGTATAAACTTCTCTTTTCTGTAAAAAAGCCCCCTCTTTCAGGGGCTTTTTTAGCATGTGAAAACGCTTCAGTACATTCCTCAAAAGCATCAAGATGCTTGGCTTGACCAAGGTTTTCAGACATCATATAAGTGACCTGCTATAAAAAAAACACACATGAAAGAAGTGAGAGAAGAAACAGATTCAGAGCGGATAAGAAGAACACAAGAATACAAAAAGAAGCCAATGGTAGAGCGCATGGTAGATTATGCACTGCGAAAAGCTCAACTCATTGGTATCAAGATCTCTGCTCGGAGAGAGGTTTTGGGTATTGTAAAAGGTTTAGGGTTTGAGAATGAGGCGAGTCTCGCACTTGAAGACCAACAGCTCTCGAGAGATGAGCTTGATGAAGTACGGAGTATTGGAAAAGAGTATCGGACATATCATGAAAACCTAGAAAGTCTCCATACCAGGGGGAAATCTCTCAAATTAGTTCGAAATGCCATGCATGCGATGGGCTACCTCATCCAGGACCCAAAACTTCCTCAAAACATTCTTTTAGCTCAGATTATTGCAGATGCTATTCATGATGCAGATCGTCTCCTCTCCTATTCGGATAAAAATACTCAGGGGTTGGAGGCACCTTTCGTTTTTATTCCTTCAAGAAAATCCATAGTGGTGGGTAGGGATTTAGAAATCCCATTGAAGGATCTCTATCAAGAAGCAGTCTCACATCAGGGTTCACTCGATACGATGAAAATATTGAGAAGCACTACTCAGCTCTATAGTCGGCTCTATTGTCACAAACAAAACATTGTCCGAGGAGAAATAAAAGACATTATGCCAAAGCTAATCGAGGCTCTCGAGGCTGCTATTCAGGAGGAGACTGAGGAAAGGCTCAGTACTCCAGCAGAAGGAGTCTTAAATCCCCATAATATTTTGAGAGATCTTTCCAGTCTTGAGGTGACTGATATTGAAGGAATGAGATATTTTGACCTTGCCCAAAGGGGTAAGCTGAGAGGTGAAAGACTGCGGATCTATCCATTATTGATGGAGGGCCAAGTTTCAAAGATGCTTGCCGCTTGCAAAAAAGACCCGATGAGTACTCACGATATTCTTTCGGTGTTGGGCGAGGCAAAAGAAGGCTCGATGGAAGAAGACTTTGATACGGCTTATAAAAACATTCTTCCAAGCACAAGGCAGTATTATTTCCTCAATGCGGTGACGTCAGCAATTATCATGATGAAAATGGTCCCTCTTTCAGCACCAGTGTACGAGGCTTTCAATGCTTTCAAGCCAAAAGAACTGATTGCTCTAAAAAACCCTGCTTTAGGAGACTTGAGTGTTTTGCAGCCATTCATTGAGTATCTGTACCCTGGAGAAGTGAGGGTTGAAAAGACAATTGAAGATTCCGAAGATGATGATTTCGAGGTTTGGCAACAAAAAAAATCAGAGAAAATGGCTGCTATTACGGCAGCTATACAGACCAAGTATCTCATGTTACTCAAGCCCTTTCGAAAGGCTGAGTATTACAAAAAGACTGATCCGTCTACTTTTGCCGATGATAATAACTACGAGAGAGAGGTCAGTAATGAAGACCTCACTTATCTCATGATCTCAATACGAAGAGCTTTTGCTCGCTCAAAAAATGTGAAGGAGGCTCTGGAAATATTATTGCCAGGGGTGGATATTAGAAACATTATCCGTTCCTCGCTTTCACAAGAAGACACACATATTGCAGATCGCCTGAGGCTCATTCATTGTCATCTCAAAAGCATGTACAGAAACCATGAAGTATATCGATATTTGTGTGATATTGCCTTAGGTGACATGACTCAGCACACCCAGCGGTCATGGGATGCGCTATTGTTTAGTAGTACGCAAGAGTTTGCTGATGCAATCCCTGAGACTGCCGAGGAGACGGCATTTATGAAAAGCTATGAAGAAAAGTGTCATCGCGTGCTGAGCTATGCGAGAGGTGAGATTGTTGTTCAAAAGGATGAGAAGCCACTCAATCAGCTTTCAGAAGCCTATAATGCCTATTTCCTCAATCAATTTGTTTTTAGAGGTCATGTTTTAGAGCATTTGATAAGAAGGGACTCACGGGTGATGGTGTCTTCTGGCAAGATTGAGGTAGATATTCAAGAGCTGCTGCCTTTTGTTTTTGATTATTACAATGGAAGGCTACGAGTGCTCAGTTTCATTGCAGACACCTTGGTCCTCATGAACTGGCAATCTCATCAATTGGTAGCAATGTAAAAAAAACTTCTTGCACCTTAGTCCAGAAAGCGTACAATACTTATATACGTTCTTAATTCATTCTTATGAACTTAAGCGAATTACATATCTCATCAGAGCTTGCCTCTCGCGTAAAAAACAGATCTGCCCAAACGCGGACTCTTACAGACAAGCAAGCAGACTCTATGAGAGGTGATGTCTTAGCGACAAGAGCAAGAACAGCTCTTGTGTTGGCTAATACTACTCCTCCACAAGATAAAGGAGACGAATACGGAGTGATAGCTGCGGCAGCATAGTCCTCTTTTTCAATGTAAACTCACACACCTCTTGTTTAGACATGGGGTGTTTTTGTCATTCTCATAAAACTGCAGGTGAGAATAAAAATTCTCGCCAGTCTTCATTTGTATACCATCCGTTTATCCCACGGCGAGGAGCGAATCCTCGCCTTCGTTTGGTACCTATAATGATGATGGTTTTCAAAAATAATGAAGGCGGGGTTTTGTGGCCTCTTCGATTATCAAGAAATGGGGCGAATATTTGATTGAGAAAGGAAATCTTGAAGGAGATCTCTGGGCGAGCTATTTGAAAATTTCTTTTTTCTCATATCATCTAAGTTTCCATCCTGAAGACCAGGTGATGTACACAGATACTTCATCGACACATGTTGATCATCAATAGATCGAACGCCGTATTCCACCAGTCTAGAGAGAAGACCGGGGTCAATCAACTCAATCCCCTCCCTTGTTTGAGAAATACCTTGAGCCCAGAGAATTGGTTGAAGTTTGTTTTCCACAATGTCATCGATTTCCCACTCTGAGGTGGTGAATGTTTTTGAAAGTGTAATTTTTGGAACATACTGTTTGAGTTGAGAATTTTGGTATGATTGTTTCGAGGCCGTAATATCAACAATATTAAATGGCGGAGATACAATCCAGGCGTGGCCAGTGATGGCAGGGTTTCCTGGGGCCATTAATGGTGCAAAGTGGACTATTCCAGGGGTTCCTGTAGAGGGCTTAAAACTAATAGTCATACCACCTGTGGCAATGTAATTCCACACACCAAGTTCGTCCAACATACTTGAAAGAACCATCGAAGCGTCGACACAAGCACCGTTAAACATTATTTTGGGCTCCATATATTTGACCATTTCTGAAACAATTGTTTCAGCCTGATTTAGGTATTCAGGGGTATATTCTTTTCCAATAACATACCGTGCATAATCATGAGGAGATACTTCTCCGAGCTGTTCAGCTCGCATAAATGGCTCATGTAAATGAAAGCCTGGTGAGGTATAGTCAATTGCATACTTATCGAATTGAGATAAGAGACGAGAGAAAGAATTATCAGGTTGCTCTTCGTGTGCATGTTCTAAATTTTCCATGATATTTTTTTAAGTGGCGACAGGAACACTATCAGTATAATTCAAAATTCCCCAAAAAGTTAAAGAAGAAGCTCTGTTGCCTCGTCAGTACCATCACCACTGACCATCATGATTTCTGTCACAAAATTGTCATAAAACTATATCTTCACAGTTATATTCTTTAGAATACACCAAATTCCTCACATTGCAGATGACAGGAAATCAGTCTCATACGTCTTCGTGGTCCGAGTGGGGTATTCAAATCCTCATTGCCATTCATGTTGTCATCCTCTTGGGCTACCAAATGACACACTTATTGGCTCTTCAGCCCGCTGCAGTCGTCATCAATGAAGTAGCGTATAGAGGGACAGAAGCCTCTTCTTCAGATGAGTGGATAGAGCTCTACAATACCACTTCCCTTCCAGTTGACCTCGCAGGATGGTCTCTCCATATCAATGACAAGGTTCTCCCGCTCTCTGGCACAATCGATGCTTTTAGTTTTTTCCTTTTCGAGCGAACTGACGATCAAACCATTTCAAATATCGATGCAGACTATCTCTATACGGGGTCGCTCACCGACTCTGGTGTGACTCTCATTTTGAAAGATAGTTCAGATTCTGAGGTAGACAAGGTCTCTGAGTTTTATGTAGATCTTTCTAGTCCACCTTTGGGGTTCTCCAGTAATTCTACAATGGAGCGTATCAATCCCCTGCTCTCAGGAGACGCCAGTCTCAATTGGCGCATCAATAATCAACAACTCACTTCGGGACTCGATGCAGGTGGAGGAAAAGTTTTTGGAACGCCACGCTCTCAAAATAGTCACACTATTCGAGCCTTCGGGTACGGGTACTTGGGGATTGTTTCTTCGGGTGCTCCTTCTGCACCGCAAAACTTCAGCGCTGCTCAGCTCGACCATCGAGTTCAGCTGAGCTGGGATCTCGCTAGTGAATTCACGTTCTACCGTCTCACACAAGATAGTCTCACCATTGACCTCGGCAATACAAATTCCCATATTCTCACTCCGACTGGGTCATCACAACTCAGCTTCGACCTCGTGGCGACTGACCTTTTTCTCCTTGAATCAGCATCATCCAATGCAAGTACCACTTTCGTCCCTCCTCGTCCGCCAGCACCTGCAGAGATTCTCATCAACGAACTCCAAACACTTCCGCCAGCTGGCGAAGGAGAATGGATCGAGCTCTTCAACACCACCAACGACTGGGTTGACCTCTCGTCTTGTGTCCTTTACGACAAAACTGGGCTCATCCATACCTTCATTTCCACCGATGCTATCGGGCCTTCCTCTCACTTCACAGCAGACCTTAGTGCTCAAAAACTGAATGATGCTGGTGATACCGTTGCGCTCTTTTGCACGCTCGAAGAGGGTGTGGTTAGTACAGACTCCATATTTTACGGAAACAGCTCGCCAGAGGGCGTTATTCAGTCCACTGTTGGTCATCTCCAAAGCTCTGGGTTTCTTCCAGCACCAAATGGTGAAAATACTCTCGGAAGAAGCCCCGACGGATCAAGCCTGTGGTTCCGGTTTCCTCACGATGGGTTCGTTACGAAAAATTCGCCAAACCCAGATTTCACTCCTGTGCCAGGGGTCAGCAATACCGTGGTGCTCAATAACGAATCCAGTGTTCGGATCACCTGGACAAACCCTATCTTCTCTACTTTTGCGGGAACAAAAATTTTTCTCTCCAATATCGATACGGATGACGAGTTTATCTTGATAGATGTCGTACCTGCTACATCGAGCGAGGTAGTCCTCCAAGACCTTGCACCAGAATTCAATCTCATCAAGCTCCTCACCTTCAACTCTTCCGGGGTAGAGGCACAGGGGGGAGAGGAAAAAACCGTCTTTGTAAATCTCCTCGGGTTGGTGATCAGTGAGGTTCTTCCAAATCCAAAGACAGGAAACCCAGAGTTTATCGAGCTTTTTAATGCTTCAGAAGAAGAGATCGATATGGACGAATTCGAGCTCGTGGTCTCCAATGCTTCCAATGACATCAGCGACCCGAGCGGGTCATTCATCTTCTTTGGCTTCGTGCTCTTTCCTGGTGAGCACTTTGCCATCGAGATCGACCCAGATTTTTATGGGTTCCGGCTCTCAAACATTTCTAGTCGAATCTCCATTTTTGATTTGGATGGCTTTCCTTTGGCTTCTGTTGACTACATTGCGCCTCCAAAAGGCGTCTCTGTTATTTTCGATGACAATCTCCAGACCGTACTCCACCACCCTACCCCAAATGCCCCAAATATTTTTAGCAACGCAAATCCACAGGCGGTTATTACTGTCCAGGGATCAGGTTCAAAAGAAGGCTGTACGGTTCTGAATTTCAACACAACCGGAGCCAATTCCACTGATGGTGACCAAGATGAGCTTACATATTCGTGGGCTTACAAGAATACTAGTGGGCAAACACTCTTCACTTCATTTGAAAAAAACCCACTTTCTTTCAAGTTCACAGAGGAAATGGGAGAAAAGTTCGAAGTTCAGCTCAGTGTAAGCGATGGCTTTGGAGGAGTGAGTACAGTTCTTGAAAAAGATATCAAACTCGGAGTGTGCAAGAGCAGTAGAAGGGCAGCAGGCGCTGGCGGTGGAGGACCTGCTCCGCAGGTGTACCCGACACATCTTCAGATTTCAGAGATCTTCCCAAACCCATATGGGAGAGATACTGGAGTAGAATTTGTAGAAATCAAAAACACAGGAAGTAAAGAAATAGACCTGAATGGTTGGAGAATTGGAGCGAAGTCAAAAAAAATACTTAGAGAGCTCACTATCTCATCTGGCCAGCACTTAGCTATTAATAAAATAACTCTTCGCAACGCAGGCGACAGTATCCAGTTGCTCAACCCAAATAAAGAACTCGTCGCAACTGCCAATTATCCAGATTCTGAGGAAGGACAAAGTTTTAGTCTAGATGAGGAAGGAGCTTTTCGCTGGACTATCCCAACCCCAAACCTTGCCAATGACTTCCCTTTCGCAACTGAAGATGTCTACCTGCAGCTTTCAGCAAAAGTATATATCCACAGGTTTTTGGCAAATCCAAAAGGGTCCGACAAAGGCAGAGAGTGGATTGAAATCAAAAATAGTTCGAATGAATCTTTCTCACTTCAGGGCTGGCAAATCGACAATCGTCCTGGGGGGTCAAAACCTTTTAGTATTCTCAATGTTACGCTTCCACCAAAACAGTACTATCGCTTTTCATCAGACATCACTGGCATCACACTCCGCAATACAGCCGATCAGATTAGGCTTCTCGACCCTACGGGTGTACAGGTCGATATTTTAGAATGGAAGACGCCAGTGGCCGATGGTCTTGTCCTCACTCGAGACGACCTCCTCAATATCGATAAGGTCACTCCTGATTGTGCCAAGGTGATCAGTGTTGTAGATGGAGACACTATCGACATTTTTCTCTACAAGAGTCGCACTTCAGAGCCTCTCAACTGTTTCAGCTCAGGCCTCGAGTCCAAAGCCATCTTGATCCGAAAGAAAGAACGAGTTCGCCTGATCGGAGTAGATACACCAGAGACCGTGCATCCATTCAAGCCTCTGGAAAAATTCGGGAAAGAAGCTTCCAATTACACCAAGGATCAACTGACCGGAAAAACCATTCAGCTCCAGTACGATCTGACCAAGCGAGGAAAATACGGGCGTCTTCTCGCGTACATCCATCTTGCTGACCGTCACTTCAATGCTGACCTTATCGAAAAAGGATATGCCTTCGCCTATCTCAAGTTCCCCTTTCAGTTCTGGGAAGAATTCCGTCAGCTCCAGATTCAAGCCGAACAAAATAAAGTCGGGATGTGGGCCAGTAATGAAATAATGCAGGTGAGAGAAAAACAAGATGAGGTAATAGACGAGGAGCTCGAGGAATTTGTCGCTATCGAAGAAAAGCTAGAAGAGCTCAAGCCTGAGAAAGAGGAAAAAGAAGAGGAGCTAAAAGAAAAAGAAGCAGAAGAAAAACCAGAGAAAAAATACAATCAAGAGGCCTGGGAGTTTGTGAAGCTCAATGAGGTCTTGGCGAACCCCAAAGGCAAAGACACCGAAGGTGGAGAGTATATCGAGATAAAAAACCTCAGCGAATTATCTGCTGACCTTACAGATTGGAAGATCATAAACAGCAAGCAAAAATCACTAGTTGAATTGATGGAAGACGTATTAATGGATGGGGTCAGTTTCTCTGATAGTCCAAATTTGCTAGGAGCTAGTTCTGAGACTCTGCTACCTGGGAATGTTTCAGGTGGTGGCATCATCGCTTTTACCCGTCTCCGCAGAAGTCTGAAAAACAAAGAAGAGACTATTTTGTTGATCGATCCTCTTGAAACAGTTCGAGACACTTTCACGTATTCGCTCTCTGTCAAAGATGACCAGTCTTGGTCACGAAACCCTGTCACTCAGAGTTGGCAGCTGCTTTCAGAAGGCACTCCAGGAAAACAAAATGAAGCCGTTCTCATCACTCAAGACAAGGACAGTGACAATGATGGTATCAGCGACACAGACGAATTAGCCTTGGGTATGGATCCTCAAAACATAGACTCAGATGGCAACGGTTTCCCAGATGATTATGATCTCCTCATAAAGTCAGGGGCGCTCACAAAAAACCAACAATACAAAGACTACCTCACGGAGTCTCTGCAGATGAATATAAAACAAACCCAGCGGACTCTTCGATTCTTTGGAAATTCTCGGCCCTACACTTCCATTCAGCTCACTCTTCATTCTACTCCCCAAACAGTTCTCATACCCGTTCAATCCGATGGGACCTGGGAATACAAAGTAGACCTCGGGCTAGAAAAAGGAATACATCGCGCCGAAGCAAAAGCTCTCGACTACAAAGGACGCTTGAGTGAGATGAAAGAACCCATTCCCTTTTCTCTCGCTACCAATCTCAACGGAAGCAAGCTCTCAAAAAAAAGAACATCAAAAGTGAAGAAGTCATCAGCTCCAAAGCCTCTCTTTCGTCTCGCATCGCGCTCTCAGACCTGGCTCACCTCCAGTATCTTTCAATTTGATCCAGGAAAACAAAGCATCGTCCTTGCAGATGGGTCTTCTTTGAAGGTCAGCAGTATCCCAATTCAACTCACCGAACTTCTCGCCAAAGAAAACACCCCTATTCGATATCAATTAAGCGATGACGGTATTACTATCAAACAATTCGAGCTCATTCATGAAGCTCAGGCTTCGTTTGCTCTTCCTTCTAAAACAAAGGAGCCTCTCTATATGTTTGTTTTCCTCTTTGTCAGTCTGGCAGTGTGCTTCATAACTGGTAGAAGAATCCACAAGTCGTAGGCAGTCCTCTCTGCCCCTTAAAAGGGGAGACATTCCAAAAAACAATTGCCATTGTAGATCACGCTGGGCGGTTCTCTTTTTAAGGTGGGGGCTGCCCTCCTTCTTAATCTCCACCTTTCTCTTCATTCCCGCTAGGGAATATCGACTCCCCCTTTGCCCCACGGCGCACATCTCATTAGTCTCCACGCTGTCATCACTCCTCCTTTCCACACGCCATGCTTCTCAATAGCCAACTTCCCATATTCACTACAGCTCGGCGTATATTTACAGCGCGTCCCAAAAAGAAGCTTTGAAAACCATACTAAAGGCTCAGCTATAAAAAGCTGATACAGTCGAATGAAAAAGGTAAACAGTGTTTTTCCCATAATAAACTAGTTGGCTCTGAGTCCATTCAGAGCTTCGTCAAAGACTGATGTTTGGTCAATGATTCGCACACTTGGCAATGGGAAAACGACCATTCGTGTCTTTCCTTGGATGCTCGATCGAGTTACAAAAGGGGAAGGCTTGTTGTCATCATCAAACCAGCCGCGGCTGTCAGAGCTCCCATGGCGATTGTCACCCAATACAAAATATTGGTCGTCTGGAACTTGGTAAGTGCGATTGTCGCCAGGGCAAGACTTCATATGAGGTACTAGACAAGTGATCATTCCTTCATCCAAAAAGCTCTCACCAATTTTGAGGCCATTCACAAAGACGTCGCCACTTTTTAGTTGGACAGTGTCTCCAGGGATCCCAATAACACGCTTGATGTAGTAGTCATCAGCGTTTTGAGGGGGGTGGAAGACAACAATATCACCTCTGCCAGGGTTTCCAATGAGGTATTCGAGCTTTGAAACCACGATGTACTCATCGTCTTGCAAAGTACTGATCATCGAATTTCCCACTACTTGAAAAGGAGCCGCTATAAAAAAATGAACAATTAAGAACACGGTGACAATCACCACAACGTTCATTGCTACATCTCGAAGAAACTCTCCAAGGGTCTCAGTATCGTCCATTCGCTTGGCCATAGGGTAATTCAGTTTAAATCTCCACAAGTTTAGGTGACCATGCCTTCTAGAGCAACGCAAAATCCCCTGCTTCACCTCGCCAAAAGAAGCCGGCACAGCGAAGTATTACTTGCGAAATTCAGCCAGAACAGTACAATATCTCTGCTGTTTTTCAGCATTTTACATGGCGGATGTAGCTCAGTTGGTTAGAGCATCGGTTTGTGGTACCGAGGGTCGTGGGTTCGAGCCCCATCATCCGCCCCACAATAAATACCCATTTCATGCTAAATGGAGTACTGGATATACAAAATGATGATCAACCAATAATTGTGGTTATAGACATTGTTCTCTCAAATATACTCTGTATACCTTGAAAATATCTGCCAACGCTGAATAAGTATTGGTAATGTAAGAGTTTTTTTAAGTTTATGTATAGGTTCATGTCCTATTCATGATTACTGAACTCTTTTTATGTTTCTTTTTTTTCGTTCTAAGCGAACAACAGTCTCTACGTGATGAGTCTGAGGAAAGAGGTCCAGAGCACGGACTTTTACCACTTCGTAGCCTTTGGAGCGGAAATCAAACAGGTCACGAGCAAGTGTAGCAGGATTGCAAGACACATAGATCACGACTTCAGGCATCAGACTAAGGACTTTCTTTAGAGCTTTTTTCGCAATTCCCGCTCTTGGAGGGTCCAAGATGATCATATCTACATGGAGAAATTTATTCCGGCTTTCAAATAAAATTTTATCCACATCTCCACACAAGTACGTGCAGTTCGCGAGGTTGTTGATCCGAGAATTCTCATTGGCATCATCGATAGCTTCTGGCAAAATTTCCATTCCTACGACTTCTCTCGCATCTCGTGCCAAGTATTGCCCAATCGTTCCTGTACCACAGTACATATCTAGTACTCGTTCATGCCCCTTTAGCGCAGCAAACTCTCGAACTTGTTCATAGAGCCTTTCAGCAGCTAGAGTATTGGTTTGAAAAAATGAGAAAGGAGAGATCTTAAATCTCAGTCCTCCCAATTCTTCCAAAATATAATCTCGACCAAAAAGGACTTCGACTTTTTTGTTTTTGTGGCCCATATAGCTGATCGCTTTCCCAAAGTTTACCGTATGTAAAACGCTTTGGAGGCTCTCTCCCAGCATTTCTTGCAGCTCATCTGCGAGATGCCGATCAATAATTTCACCTGGCCGAGTGACAAAATTAATCATCCATTCGCCTGTCTGTACTCCCCTGCGGATAATGAGAAACTGCCAAAATCCATCGGGGCATTTTTGAAAATCAAACGGCTTTACATCCAACATTCTCACATATCGACGAATAACATCGAGCACTGCTGGGAGTTTCTCATCAAAGATCACGCAGGATTCGATAGGGATGATGGAGTTGAACTTCCCTCTCTCACGAAACCCAAAATCAGTATAGCCATCTGCATTGATTCCAAATGAGAGCTCGATCTTATTCCGATAAAACCATGGCTCAGGGCTCGCGATAATCGGTTCCATCTCCAAGTTTTCAATTTTCCCAATACGAGTTAGAGTATCTCGTACTTGCTCATCCTTCACTTTCAATTGTTCTTCATAGCTGAGGTTTTGCCATAAGCATCCTCCACATGATGGAGATTGGTCATTAACTTTTTCAGAGTTAGCAAAGTAAGGACATTTTGGGTGAATCGCCAAGGCCGACTCTTGGATAACTTCTACTATGGTTGCAATGACGTATCGGGGTTTTTTTTGCTTGATTCGCACTCTTAGGATCTGTCCAGGTAGGGCTCTTTCAACAAAGACTCTCAGGGGTTTCTTGGCATCTGGGTGATCAGCTTTATTTTCTGGAATACGGTCTGAAGCATCATATAAACCAAGTCCCATCCCACCAAGGACGAGCTTTTCAATTTTGACTTCAATCTCCTCTCCTTTTTTCAAAGCTTGTACAGCAGGAGAGCGTTGCGGGCGAGGACGCATAAAAGATGGCTAAAGAACGAAATGATATATTCTGTCGGGCTGGCAGTATGGATGACGTACCAAAAACCCTTTCTGTAAGGGGTAATTCAAGCCTATTTATATCAAATATTGCAGCTTAGGGCAATAGGAAATGCTCGCATGAGCCCATCACCACATCTGACCACTGAGCCCTTAAAAGTGGAGGCACGCTCATGAATACTGACTTGTGGTTCTCACCGCATGATGCTCCTTTTAAGTGGGTAGGGGTCTTTTAACTCCTTCTTCCACCACAAATCCTTCAAAAGTCGACCACATCCAGCTGCCCTCTTTACAAAACCTTACTACAATACTCACCAGTATCTCTTCTTTTCTATGGTGTATTCCGACAGCAGCTGGGGAAAAAAACTCTTGGTCATTGTGACCATCTTTCTCATCGTGTCTGGAATGGCTTTTTGGTATATCGGAATCAATCCCATGAGTTCTTTCAAAGGGCTCAATTTTCTCGGACAAGTGACCAATACCACTCAGACGACAAGTAGCACTACTGTGAACCCATTTCTCCAAAAAATAATCGATGAGATCGACGTCCATGGGAATCTCTCAGAGAGTGGACAGGCAAAACAACGCTACGCCACAACACAAAAACTTCTCGACGCTCTTATCTCAGAATTCTAATGCGTATTTTAAAATCTATTCTCGGAATTTCAGCAATTTTTACTGCCGTGTGCATTACTCTCACGTCAGTGATGGCTCAAGACAGCAGTTTTTTTCTTCAAGGCCTCGAGGTAATCGATGCGAAAGGAGATGAAAGAGCAGTGAATATCAATGGAGAGACAGGAATTGATATCAGTATAGGCGACATTGAAGATACAAGCCTTCTCGAAATGAAGGTGACGTTAAAGCCTGGTCGATATGAAGATGGAATTGTGGCCATAGCTGATAGCCTCGACCCTATCGAAAGAACGAATGCTGTCTATTTTGACAACATTTCCAAATCAGTCTTGATCCCTCTCGAATCTCTCACAAGTGCCCCAAACATATTTCTTCGACTAATCGATAATAGTGGTGTTGAGGAGTACCATCGTTTAGAGCTTGTTCGAGATTTCAATGAAAACTCAAGGCCCACAGGTATATCATCAGAAGGGACAACGACGGCAGGAGCTCCACCTGGTGTTGGAGGTGTTGGCATTCTTCAGATGATAGATGACTGTCCTATTGCTGCTCTGTGCCCAAAACCATACGAGTTTGGAGCGGCTTATTTTTCAGGTGTTGGAGGAATCCTTACTCACCCAGAACACGATGGACCACATTTTTTTTATGAAGAAGGGAGGATTGCGCTTGGGACAAGAAAATTTCTCGCTAATGGCCTTTTAGACCCGTCTGCTGACGCTGATTTTCATGGGTATGATGATGGGACAGTAACACGCGACCAAGAAGGTCTGGCGATTCGAACAAATACGCTCAATCAACCCCCATTCAGTACGAGCACTCTCCTTCAAATCGAGACTCAACATCTCTTCGGGCCAACCTGCGATCCAACGAGTCCCATTACTTGTCAGATGGGGACTCTTGTCACTGCCCGTTACGAAAAAACAGGTGAGCCTCATCAGTACACCTTCAAGGTACTCGATATCAAAGACGTTCGAAGTGAAGGAAGACAAACGGTGGCTATTAGCCCTGCAGACTTTACATCAGAAGGTTGGATTCGCCTTTTATATTTTGATTATGATATTGATACCATTAGTATGAATCCTTCTCAGACACGTGCAGACCTCATGCAGTGGGATGGGTCTCACTCTTCTCTTTCATCGATATTGGGTTGGGCTGCAGAAATTGTTTCTGGAGAAATTGAAGATTATCAATACCGAGTGAATTGTAACGGAGAAATGGTCATCACTGTTCCAGGTGAGATTGCCTTTTCCAAAGAAGGGACTTGTACGGCAGGATCACCAAATCTTGGTTCAGTGACAGGTCAAGCATCAGGTTCAACGTCATCATTGTCTTCCTCTGCTTCTGGTACAACAGGAGTCACTACTGGTGGTTCAACAACAGGTGGTTCATCATCTGTCCAAAATAGTTGTAATTTCAACAAAAGCACACTGAGCATAATCTGCACCCCTACAGGGCAAATTATCACCCCAGGCCAACCAATCGGTCCACCACTCATCACTATTGTGGATGATCTTTTCAATACCTTCAAGGCTCTTCAGCCTTCTCAACAGACCTCAGAAGAGAGAATGAAGTTCATCTACTTTGCTCTTATGGCAATCCTCCCAACGCTCTAAGACGCTCATTTATAGACCTTAAGCATACCATTCACACCCTCTCATGAAGCTCCTCTCTTCCATCACCACCCTCTTCTTCCTCTTCACATTCACTCCCCAGACTCATGCCCAAACTCCTGCGGAGATGATCTGTACTCCAATCTACCAGTTTTCTCAAAATGAAACTGAGCTTGAATGCAGTGTTTCCACCAGTAGTTCAGATACTTTCGTAGTGACCGAGGTGAACTTCCCCTTTCACCTCACTGCCGTCAAAGAGGTCACGAGCCCTTTTTCTAGTGGGCTTTCTGCCAAGTACCCAGAAGGATCCATTTCTACAGCGACTCAAACCACTATCGTCACCACATCCCTCTCATTTGGTAATGCCAATACTCCCGTCAGCTTTACTGCAGCTCCTATCGATGGACTTTCGTACCGAGTGATGACAGACCAAAGTATGAAAACCGTCAGATCGCTGGTCTCTTCGGGCAAGCTCAAAGTGGAGTACATCAGTCCAAACACCCTTGATCCACAAAGCCCAATTTTTGTCTCCACATCGATACCAATCACCCTCCGGTTCGATCAATCACTCATCCTTGAGTCCTTCACTCAGTACCAGCAACCTAGTATCATTCAGTTTCTCCGTTTGGGAGCAGCCTGCTATCTCAAAGACCCCCTGACATGTGTCTCCAATGCTATCGACAATCTCTGATCTCTACATGAAATCAAAAGCCCTTGCTATCATCATGCTCTCTTCGATGCTCATCACGATGGGCTTCTCTTCGCTAGGTTTTGCACAGGCACCAGTGCTTTCTCTGCCATCAGATATGGACGTTTCTTGTAGTGCCATGTATCTTCAGACCTTGACTGCAACCTGTCTCATACAAATCCCCGCAAACAGTATTGGAGCAAAACTTCACCTGCAATTTCCCAAAACCCACACGGCTTCTATTCAAGACGTTCGTCGATCCCCGACGATCCCCAATTCCCTCCTCGCTCTCCGTCTCGATGCGGAGTCTTCGCTCAATGAAGTAGACTTGTATATTGATTTTGCCCAGCTTTCTCTAGAGTCCATTAGTACGAGACCTTATTCTCTGGCTCTTTTCGATCTCACTCTGAACTCTACTCTGCCCCTATCTTTTCCTCTTCAGATCCCAACAAAGCTGATCAAGGACTCAGAGATCCACACACTAGAGTCTTATGCAGATCCTACCAAAGAGATTTCCCCACCGGATGACGTTCCTTTGACACTTTCCATCGCAAAAGGATCCGTTGAAGTCCCCATTATCGATCCAGTAGCTCCCTCCGAAGACCCCATCACTTCCAGCTTTAGCTTCCAGCCTACTACAAGCACTTTTAGAGGCTCAGCAGAGAATTGTTTCGACGATCCAAGCTTCTCCATGACACCAGAAGAATGGAATATTGTCTGTGAAGCCAAGTCGAGAGGTATTATTTCGGGAAATCTGCGAGATGATGGGACCTTTTTCTACCCAGATCAGAAGATCAACCGAGCCGAAGCTATGAAAATCGTTACACTCGGAATCCTCAAAAGCCTCGATAAACTCGACCAAAAACAATTCGATGACGAGCAAGGCAAGCTCGAACGGGCTTACCGAAACACCCTCAGCACCATCCTCTACCCCGACGTCGGCTACGACGCTCCCAATAAACCTTTCTGGTTCGCCGTCTACGTCTCCATCGCCAACTCCGAACGCATCATCGGAGGCTACCCTGATGGCACCTTTCGTCCTGCGAATGAGATCAACAACGCCGAAGCCTACCGTGTCATCGTCGAAACTGGCGCCCGAGCTTCAGACGAGATCAACCGCCAGCTCTCCAATGCCAAAACACGAACTGCTGGAGACGATTGGTTTAAAAAATACGCCCAAACCCTCTCCGACTTTGATATCAGCTATTCCACCGAGTATGGAGATCTGACGACAAGGAAAGAGTTTATGATTTTGGTGATGGGGTTATTGAGGAGCGTGGGGTTGTAGGGAGTGAGAACGGTAGAGGGGAAACCCCTAAAAGGGGAATCATTCAGAGCGATGATGAAGTTGTTTTGTGAGTGTCTCCCAGAGAGATTCGGATCGACATTCGTATATCCACACCACATTCCCTTCTCCACCACCACATCAACAAATCCCCAACCACCCTCTCCCCCTAGTACACTACAGAAAATGCTCTAAACCCTCTCTCCGCCATGGAACTCATCAAAAAAATAGGAATCGCTATCGGTCTCATAGCCCTCATCGGGATCGGAAGCGCCGTTAGCTACAATATGATCGCTGATCCGAGCTCACCGAGCTTGTTTACAGACGTTCTCGATCAATTTGCTGGTGAGCAACAATCTTCATTCAGTTTTCAAGAAGAATCTATCTCAGAACAAGATCTGACTGCGGATGAAATGTTTCGTCTCGAGACAGGAGAACCGATCGAGGACATCCTCGAAAGCCGAAGCTCTGACTTTCGAACGCTAGACTTTAGCGATCCTGCTAAAGAGCAATCATCACCTCTCCCAGAATTGGAGAACACTTCACTGACTAATGATCAGGCAGACCTTCTCAATGATCTCCTTAGAGACACATCACAATTTAGTGCTCAGCCGATTGAATCAGAAGAAAGCTCATTTCGAGAGCAAGTCACCACATTCTTTACCGGTTCAGAAGAGCCTGTGGAATGCGCACAGATCAAAGAAGATTTTGCAATTGCTCAGCGAACCATGACAGACACCTTGCTGTTGGCAGTGCAAGGGCAGTGTTCAAACACTGGAGAAATAGCTCGTGCCACAAAAAGTGGTCAATTTGTTACCGATGCGCAAGGTCAGCGAGTGTTGCTCAGCCAAACAGGAGCAAGTGGTTTTGGCGGGGCGCCAGTAGTAAGTGATGTGCCTGGGACAGGCTTCAACCTAGGACTCTTTGTTATTGGGCAAAAAAAATGCAAAAATTGTTCCCTTGATGCGGTGGTCGCGGGAAAACTCCTTGATGCTAAATTTAAAGAAGACCTTCTTGATACTACAAATACCGATGATCCGAGATACAATGTCAGACTAAAGCAGTACAATGACTCCTTAGATGAATATAATAAAGCACTTGATGAGTGTAAAAAAAGTACGAAACTGGCATTCAAAGTTGAATCCGACAATGACAAATACCCCGATGTCTGTCCTGAGGCCAAACCACCTTGTGACGCCTGCTATGACGATTACGCAATTGATCTCGCTAGAAGAAAATTTATGAATTTTCTGGCATATCCCCCTTTCGGAAGAAACCATCCAGACACGAGAAAAGCACTGCAAGAGTACAAGGATGCTCTCAATAATTGTGATCCAGGGATTTGTCCAAAAGAAAAGTTAGCAGGACAAACAGGTGATACTTCTAGCTCTAATGAAAAACCAGCATGCTACAACCCAAATAAAGATAAAGAGCTCCTAAAGCTCATTAATACGTTTTATGAAAAAATAAGTAACGGAGACCAGGCAGGCGCGCAAAGTATATTACTTGATATTATAATTCAGCTTGAGTCACAGCCCTTAGAGTTCCCAGGTGGGATGTGTCCTGATGAAGGGAGCAATATCGAATGGCTCTTAGATGGGCTTAGGGAAGAGATTAAAGCATTAACTCCAGCGGTAGTGGATGTATCTGCTCAGCAGGTCAATCCACCTGTAGGTACAGACACATCAAATACTTGTTTTGACTGTATTGAGCTCGCAAAACAGGACGCAACAACAAATCTCCCCTCTGCTGGGTCTATTAACTATGCGGTAACAAAAAAATATATTGACCGATTCGTTGAACTTGCCAGACAGCACGGAGTTGGGCAACTTGGTGATGAGCCATACAAAACAGAGTTAGATAATTTGGAAAAAGCTGTAATAGATCAGATTAAGGAATGTAAGATTCAGCATTCAAATTATTGCAAAAAAAATGATGCAGTTTTGACTGCGCAATTTGAGACAAATTTGAAGAACGGAATAGGTAAAGTTGAGGATATTGAAAATTTGCCTGTTTTGAAGCCAGGCTCATCTTCTACTCCATAATCCACAATTGACTCCCCATACAAGAGCCCTGTATCATTATAGGGCTCTTTTGAAATACCATATAAAGGCCCCTCACCAGCTATCACCTGGGAATCTCGTTCTGCGAGAGGGCTAGAAGAAGAAATGTCCTGATTCAAGTAGTATTCGTTGATTGGAATCAGGCCAAAGTAGACCTTCTCGGCACATGTCCGTCACACATGAAAATCAAGAACCTCCTGAGGTGGTAACTCTCTTTGCTCGCAAAGGGCCGCAGGCACACGTTATGTGTGTTTTTTTTGTAATTCCCTCTGTGTTATTCCCCTTTTAAAGGGGCTATGGGGTGCCTTGATGCACTCATCCCTCAAGCACACGACAGATTCCTCTGTTCCATTCCGCTAGAGCTCCATTCCAATCGGAGTGCCAAAAATAAGCTCTGGATGACAGGACACAAGCACTCTACTCCTAACTCCCAACACCCTATGTTCCAAAAGCCTAACCCTCGCCAATCCTTCCCAGACCTAGAGCTCGAAGTACTCGAGTACTGGAAAAAAAATGGTACCTTTAAAAAATCCCTGGTAAAAAACAAGGGAAGAGAAGAGTACGTCTTTTACGATGGACCTCCTTTTGCAACTGGCTTGCCGCATTACGGACATATCTTGGCAGGTACTCTCAAGGATGTTATTCCCCGCTACCAAACCATGCGTGGAAAGTACGTAGCAAGACGTTGGGGATGGGACTGCCATGGGCTCCCGGTAGAAAACCTCGTGGAAAAAGAACTCGAATTAGCAGATAAACAAGCCATCGAAGACTTTGGTGTATCGCAATTCAATGAAGCTTGCCGAGCATCTGTGCTCCGCTATACCAAGGAATGGGGAAAAGTGGTAGATCGGATGGGACGTTGGGTCGACTTTGAAGACAGCTACAAAACGATGTCTCCAGACTACATGGAGTCGATTTGGTGGGTTTTCAAGTCGTTATGGGACAAAGACCTCATTTACAAAGGAAAAAAATCTATGCATGTCTGTCCTCGTTGTGTTACTCCCCTCTCAAATTTCGAAGTAGGTCAAGGGTACAAAGATGTAACGGACTTTAGTGTGACGGCAAAGTTTAAAGTCGATGAGGATGATGCCGTGAAGCTCTTTGGAAGTTCAGATCCTCTTTATATTCTAGCTTGGACAACCACTCCGTGGACACTTCCAGGGAATCTAGCCCTAGCTGTATCTGAAAAGCTTGACTATGTTGTGATAGAAACAAATGGTGAAAAGATCCTTCTCGCTGAAGGGTGCTTGGAAACATATAGCAAAGAAATTACCCAAGCACTCAATCTCGAAAACTTTGATCAGTTTGATAAAGAAGTATGTCAGAAAATAAATGGAAAGGGTCTTGTGGGGATGAAATACTCTCCTCTTTTCGATTTCCCTCACCCAGCAGATGAGTCTGGGGTAAAGAACGAAGGAAAAGAATTCACAGTACTTTCTGCTGATTTTGTAAGTGATGAATCTGGTACCGGGATTGTTCATATTGCACCAGGCTACGGTGAAGATGATATGAACCTGGCAAAAGGAAAAACACCTATGCTTCAGCATGTCGTCATGAACGGATCATTTGTTGATGGTTTAGGTCCTGAGTTTGCACAGCACAATATTGTCGGTGCAGACAATAAACGAAAGGCGGACGAATTTGTGGCTTCAGAGCTACAAAAGAAAGGGTTCTTTTTCTCTAAAGAGAGCTACCGCCATAGCTATCCTCACTGTTGGCGTTGCGATACTCCACTGATCAACTACGCGACGGACTCCTGGTACGTAAATATCGACAAAGTGAAGAAAAAAATGGTCGACAACAACCAAAAAATCAACTGGGTGCCAGATCATCTCAAGGACGGACGCTTCGGAAAATGGCTGGATGGCGCTCGTGATTGGGCCATCTCTCGGAATCGTTTCTGGGGAGCTCCATTGCCAGTTTGGGAAGGAGAAAGCGGCACTATCGAATGTATCGGATCTATCGCAGATCTCAGATCGCGTCTCGACAAAAGATTTACGAAGATTACGCTGGTTCGTCATGCTCAGAGCGAAGGAAACACGATTGGTCTACGACAAAGCATTCCTCCAGGTACAGGACTTACACCTGCTGGGGAAACCATGGCCAAAGAAGCTGGAAAAAAGTGCAAAGAAATTCATAATAAGGAGCCATTCGACCTGATCTTGCACTCTCCAATGCTTCGCACTCAGCAAACAGCTGAAATGATTGCTGCTGAAATGGGTGCTGGTATTCCTCTTCAAGTTGAGGAAACGATAGGAGAAATTGCCTTCGGAAAGGTAGAAGGAAAGCGCGATGTTGAAATTCAAGACTATGTAAAAGAGCGCTGGTCAAAGACACATGAAGAGCACTTCAAACAAAAGTGTGGAGAAACTGGTGAATCTCATGAAGACGTCACCAAGCGAGCTCTTGAATTCATCAAAAAGATGATCACCGAACGACCAGGGCAATCTATCATGGTGGTCACCCATAGCGATGTCGTGCGATTTCTTCTTCGAGAGCTCAATGAGGACTCTCTCGAGCTCCTCTACTCCAAAGAGCATTACCCGATGTGTCAGCCAAAGGAACTCTATTTCGACAATGAAACAGGGAAACTCGTTGATCTCCACAAGCATTTTGTCGACGACATGACCTACACACATCCAAAGACTGGTGAAACCATGAAGCGGATCCCAGAAGTCCTCGACTGCTGGTTTGAATCCGGATCAATGCCCTACGCCCAGGCTCATTACCCTTTCGAAAACAAAGAACGATTCGAAGCGACCTTTCCCGCCAACTTTATCGCTGAAGGCCTCGACCAAACCCGAGGATGGTTCTATACCTTGGTCGTCCTATCCGCCTCTCTTTTTGACAAGCCTGCCTTCCAAAACGTCATCGTGAATGGAATCATCTTGGCTGAAGACGGGCAAAAAATGTCAAAATCCAAGAAAAATTATCCGGATCCAAAAATCATCTTCGATGGCTACGGTGCCGATGCCATGAGGTTTTATTTGATGAACTCCCCTGTAGTAAAGGCCGACGATATGCGCTTCGCTGAAAAAGGTGTAGAAGAGGTTGTTCGCTCGGTTTTCCTCCCGCTCTGGAATGCCTACAGCTTTCTTCTGACCTACGCTGAGATCGATGACTGGAAACCAAAAGGACAGATTTATCTGGTTCGCCACGGGCAAACTGATGTCAATAAAGCACACAAGTGGCAAGGATCTATGGACGAACCGCTCAATCATACAGGTATCCAACAAATCGAAACCCTCCGAGAACAAACCAAAAATCTTCCTTTAGATGTGCTGATCAGTTCAGACTATATCCGTGCCAAGCACACTGCAGATATCATCAATGCAGATTTTGACCTCGAGATAGAGGTTTCTACAGAATTCCGAGAACAGCATTTCGGCGAGTTTGAAGGAGTGTCTTTCGCCGAGACCATTGCCGAACACGGGTCTGAAAAGAACGCAGTTGATAAGGTTCGTGAAAACCCGAATGGAGGAGAAACCCGCGAAGCTTTTGAAAAAAGAGTCGTTGCGAAATACGAAGAACTCAAAGAAAAACACGCTGGGAAAAATATGATGATTGTCGCTCATGGAGGTGTCTATATGGTGCTTCGAAAACACACACTTGGAGTGAAGACTTGGGAAGAATATTTCGAGAAGCATTTCCTTTATGCTCAAAATGGAAGCCTGCATCTTTTCGAAACCACCGAATTTGAGCCTACACATGAGCTCGACCGCTGGATCATCTCCGAGCTTTTCACGCTGACCAAGGAAATGACCAATGGTTTCGAAAGCTACGACCTCAACAAAGCTCTCGACCCCCTCGTGAGATATATCGACTCTCTCACCAACTGGTATATCCGTCGTTCACGACGACGTTTCTGGAAGTCCGAAAGTGACACGGACAAGTCACAAGCCTATCAGACCCTATATACCGTTCTTGTCGAAACCTGCAAACTCCTTGCGCCTTTCGCCCCTTTCATTACCGAAGCGATGTACCGCAACCTCACTGGTCTCGAATCCGTTCATTTGGCAGAATGGCCAGAAATCAAGCCTGGACGAATCGACGAAGATCTCAATCAAGAAATCGGAATTGCTCGGCAAATTGTAGCTCTAGGTCATGCTGCTCGGGCTAAAGCACGAGTCAAGGTGCGCCAACCCCTCGGTCAGATCGAAGTGGCTCTTCCACCTGCTGTCGATCGTGACCTTATCGCTCATCAGCTCGATGTTATTCAAGAAGAACTGAATGTGAAAGAAATCATCTTCCTCGATTCCGTCGAAGGCAAGGTGAAGGTCATCGTCAAGCCCAACGGAAAACTCCTTGGACCAAAGCTGGGGAAAGAAGTTCAGTCCGTTATTAAGGAAGCGAAGAATGGAAACTACACTCAGCTCGACAATGGAAACTATAAAGTCCTCGAGCATGAGCTCACTCCAGAAGAAATCGAAATCGCCTATGAGTCCCTCGATGCCGGTGCGGATCACCTTCAGATCGAGTCTGACCAAGGAATGGTTGTCATCCTCGATACCACCATCACCCCAGAACTCCAGAGAGAAGGGTACGCTCGTGACATCGTTCGTGCTATCCAAGACCTCAGAAAAAAGGCAGATCTAAATGTTGCCGATCGAATTATCGTCGGTGTAACAACAGACGATACTGACGTCCAAACAGCTCTTACCGAACACCTCGACTACATCCAAAAGGAAACCCTCGCCACCGAAGTCACTGCTGAAAAGCAGGGGAATGAATGGGAATCTGTTCTAAAGCTGGGTGAGCATGGTGTTGTAGTGAGCATTCGTCAATAATAGCTACAAAAGTTCACAGACACTCTTAAAAATAATGACCACTTATGAATCAGGGCTACCCCTCCCTCAAAAATTTTGAAAGCGATATTCGTGCCGTTTTTGCACGTGGTGAATATTCGTATCAACTTGTGGAGAATAACGAGATGCGGTATTTGAGAAAGCTCAATCGTTTTCGTGATCGCATTAAGAATACGGTGACGAAGAGCGTTCCAGGTGAAGGTTCACAAGTCCACAGCAGGCTTATTTATCACTTTCTCAATACGGTAAGGCAACTTAAAGACGATGAGATAGAGATAGAGCAGCGTATTTACAAAATAAAAGAAATGATTGACCTCCTAACCTCAGAAAAATTCAATCTGCATATGAGTCATATTGGTTTTACTGCAGTATCTTTCGGTGGTGATATGACAGGAGTATTTAGTGTTCCATCAGTGTCATCGTCTCGAGTGGCACCCGTTTCAGGAGTGATGTCTGCAGCAGAGGCCTTGAATACGACATTTCAAAGGGTTTCTAAGGTGAATTTCTCAACATCTGATGAATTTAATGCGGCCGTATGTGGAATACTCAACCACCATCCCAAATGCATCCCTTGGAAAAAAGTAGCAGATTTTTTAAAAAACTTTACTCAATTGGTCCTCAAGGCAAAAACTGGAAAAAATGAACTGAGTATTTCTCCCGATGTTATCACGATGATAACGTTCTCCTGGCAATACTTCAATGATCCATCTAAAGAATCAGAAGTCGATATGAGGGATGTCGGAGCTCAGTTTCACAAAGCCCTTCGTAGCGCACATGATGAGGGCATGCTAAAGAAGATTGAGTCTTGTGTATATATCCACAATGCCTCATAAGACGGAAAAGACTTATTTGAGAGGTTTTTGAGGTTCAATAGCAAAAATTCCTCAATAAGAAAGCAGAGTGAGCAACTCCTCACTTTTTTTGGCAACTGATTCTCATCGTGGCCAGGTTGCTGTTCGATCACGGCTGCGATACATTGGAAAGGCATTCAAAAAATCTCTATGGCTACCAAAAAAAAGACTGTTCAAAAGACTGCTAAAAAACCAGCTGCAAAGCGTAAGCCAGTAGTGAAAAAAGCAGTAAAGAAAGCTGTTCCAAGAAAGTCAGTGGCAAAAAAAGTAGTAGCAAAAAAGAAGGTGCTAAAAAAGAAAGTGGCTCCGAAGCGTGCCCAACGCAAACTCACAGACAAAACTGCCATTAAAAAACCTCGAAAAAGAGCAGCCTCTTCGACGGCACGAAAGAAGCGAATCCTAACACCAAAAACCCCTCTGCCAATCAAGCGATCGATTTCTATCAAGCGTATTTGGTATACGGTCACTTTTCCTGTTCTAGTCGTTATAATGGCAGTTGGAGGATTTCTTGCAAAAAACCCAGATGGAATAGATCAACTCCAAGCAAATCTCTTTTCTGCCTTCTCACCAGCGAGTATCTCAGAAGAAAGAGAAACCCTTGGTGCACCTCAGGAAATAGGGTTTGTTTTGATGCGAAGCAAGGAAGATACGAATGCAAAAAAACTCGAAGAAGTCTTTATGACCATCTTCAATAACTTGCAGTTCACGCCTATCCTTCATGACTCAGCTCAGGGAAAGCGTTTGATAGAAGAATACAAGCCCTCTGAGATCCCCACAGTACTCATTCCAAAACAAACCTTCGAAAAACAAGACATGGTAAATATTGTTTCAGAGCTTTTTAGCTTCTCAGAAGGGTATTATGTCTTGAATGCATCTGTTGTTAACCCAGACAATCAGCTCCTTCTTGGGCAAGTGAATAGCTATCCTTCATCGATGAATTTTATAAACAAGAGTCCTCAGTATGCTCTTCAGCTTTTCACAGATGTAAAAAATATCGAGGCTAGGGCTCACGAAAAAAACATCTTAGGAGCTTTAGAAGAATGGATTAAGAGTGGAATTCTTAGTCTTCAGATTATTGACGTACCTCAAGGCCCAGAAAGTGAGTTTGCAGCCTACGCCTTTGCCTGCCTTGCTCAGGTAGCTCCAGATGAATATCTCGAATTCCGCAAGGACGTCATCAGTATCGCCAAGAATACAACACAGAGCTACATCGACCGAAAGCTCAAAAGACTCATTGGAAACTACTCAGAAAAATGTGATCAAAAAGAAGTAGTCGCTCAACTCAAATCTCAAGCTAAGACAGCTCAGGGGTCAGACGGTGTCACATCCGTGCCTTCTCTCCTCATCCAGCGAGGTCAAAGTCCTTACCGGACGCGGTTCACAGGAAACAAGTCTATTGGAGATTATGAGCTTGGCTTAGAGCAAACTGAAGTCAGCGAAGAGGTTCTCTAGTCTAGAACAAAACAAACAATTGGCGATGCTGTATCTTCGCCTTTTTATCGTACCCTTCTCCAATCCTTCAAAGACGCCTTAAATCGATGTCTCTACGTGGGAGGGTGAAAAATCTGTGCCATCATATTAATCAGTGTCATCTGTGCCTGCTCGCGCAACCCATGCGGAGTTCCTGCACCTGCCCTTTCCCCAATCCTCATCCTCCCGTACACTGAGATTAGTATTTTCTCGTTAAACAAAAATTATGGAAGAAACAACTGTTCCGATTCCTCGTTGGAAAAAAATGCTCCTACCTCTTGGTATTGGTGCAGTCGTCTTGGTGGCCGCCATTATTCTCGAAAGACTCTTTTCAGGGATGCTGTATGGCATAGAGACTGGTGTCGTTTTCCCACATCATCAACAGGAGTTTACTCAGCTTCCTCTGACAATCTATTCAACTCAAGAAATGAATCAAACTGCTCTCGCCCAGTCACTCCGAGTCAATGGAGAGCTCCGATCAGCAGAATCAGTTATTCCCGAGAGTTTTATGAATTCTGGATTTAGTTATCAGATTCAGTTGAGTCTGAGTGATGGAGATACGGTGACACTTGATCCAAACAGCTACAATAACCTCCGTTCTCAGGTAGAAGATCGAGAAGCCCTCGTAAAGCCGGAGGTTTCAGGTGTCACGACTTTTAAATCTCTGGACCAATCCCCTACTTGGATTTTCCGCGAACAAGAAGTTTTCATCGAGAGCGTAAATCAGACCGAAAACAGTCAGCTGAATAATCCAGAATACCGACTCACGCTGAATGGAAACACTATTTCTGGGTCAGAAAATTTACATGTCTTTAGCGTAGGAATTCCAACGGAGATGCCGGTTAGCCAAGAAGACAACAATTACTGGTATGGTGACTGTCTTTACGGCTCCTTTGAAAGGAATAACCTCGACTGGTCACAGTTCCGTATACGAAATATTGACATAAGCGAACAAAACAAAGAAGGGATCACTTTCACTGTCGATGCAGATTGGGGCGCAGAAAATAGTTGCTTCTTTGTCAGTCTTCAGGAAGATGCCGATAGCCTGCAGGTCTTTGCGGAAAGCAAAATCACTCCTTCTGAGGCCAGTTTGTCACTCAAAGAACTCTTCAATCCAGACCTTGAATTTAAAACCGTCATCGAAGTAGACTTTAAGTCTCCATTCTTCGATACGCAAAAAGTCCGAAAAGGAGATGACCTGATCCAGTACCGTACTCTTCAAAAAGAACGACTTGCTCTCCTCTTTTCGGTATCACCATCAGCTGATATTGTTGCGGAAGAAATAGTTCTCTATTCAGACCGAGCAGAGGTGCCGATCAATCTCAAAGACAAGCTCAGCTACCAGGTCACTCTCGGGTCAGGTACAGATGTCTACGGTCAATCCTTCTCAGAAAAATCTTTACTCGTTGAGACAGGAGAGCTCACCTACCTCGGATTCAAGCAACAAGAATCCCAAACTATTTTTATGGATACAGCACTGCCGACTATCGATATCGTTCATTACGAGGTGGAGAATCCAACAGTGAAGCTCTGCCGTGTCGCCCTCGAAGAATACGCCAAAATCGAACAAGTCGTCTCTCGACGAAACGATTACGACTTCTCAGATCAGTTCTTGCTCGAAGGAATTGATCAGCTTCCAGTTGAAGAATGTTTCAACCAGGAAATCACTCTCAACTCAGATAGTGTCAGAACACCTGTCGACATCTCCAAGATGATCGGTTCTCCTGGTCGGTCAGGACTCTATTTTCTGACTTTTGCTTTTCAAGGAGAAAGGAAACTTGCAGAGAAAGCACCTGTGATATCGCCTCTGTTTTTCTCCATAGTTGATGCACATATCAGCATGAAGCTCTCGGAATCGGGTAAGGCTCTCTTTTGGGTAAATGATATCCAAACTGGAGAAGGTATTGCTGGTCTGACTTTAAAGGCATACCACAATGAGTTCACGGCTTCCGAAAGCCGCTGGAACTCTAGCACTCGACAAACTGACTACACGTATTTTTCACCGCTCGAAAAACCAGTCTATAAATCTCTAGGCGAGATCGGAAAAACTGATGATCAGGGGTTTCTTCAGGCTGACTTTAGTAATGATGATTACCTCGAAGCCTTTCAGAGCTGGTACGATGCTCCTGAGCACAATTCATTAGCTATCACCGCCAGCAATGACAACCACCTGACTTATGTCGTCAGCAAATGGAATAGTGGGATTGCTGGTTGGAATTTTGGTTTCGAGCCGCAAAGCTGGGGAACCGGTTCGCGCTACAGTGCTCATCTCTTTACTGACCGAAAGCTCTACAAACCATCTGAAACGGTTCATTTCAAAGCCATTGTTAGAGAAAATGCGGACCAGCTTCGCATTCCACAAAGCAAGGATTTTGAACTCATTCTGAGAGACGCCAACTATGAAACCCTCTTTCAAAAAACTATTCAGCTCAATGAATTTGGTTCCTATCTCGAAGACATAGAGCTAGCAGAAAACGCAGCTCTAGGAATCTACCGACTCGAACTTCGTGGAGAAGACGATATGGGGATGGAGTATGTCATGGGGGGAGAATTCAGCGTGGAAGAATTCAAAAAACCGACTTTCAAGGTAGAGGTCTCAGTTGAGTCTCCAGACCTCGAAAACAGCCTATTTGTCGATCCAAAAATAACCCAAGAAAAAACCCGTTGGGGATACAGTTACAAGACGTACAAAAAGGATCTAAAACTCAAGGCTGATGTCATGGCGAGCTACTACGCTGGTGGACTTGTTCCTGATGCGCCATACCACTACCAAGTTTTCAAACAGTACTACTACGACAGCAGTTACTGGGACGATTGCTACTACGGGTGTTGGTATGAACCAAGTAAAGACTATGTGACCGAAGGAAGAGGTACTCTTGATGCATCAGGAAAAGCCAGCATCCAAATTCCTATCACTCACGAGACGCGTTGGAGCGACTATCGCTACATTGTCGAAGTTGCCGTTGATGACCCTTCTAGTCAACGAGTCGCTAGTTCGGGATCTGTTATCGCAAAAATTCCCAAAAGCCTTCGTCAGTACAATCCAAGCAACAAGGTCGAGCTCGAGGTCGACAAACAATTCGTTCCTCAAGGAGAAGCGATCACCCTTTCGATCAAACCCGAGATGAAATGGCGTGAAGCAAATGATGACCAATACCTGGTCGCCCTCACGCATCGCAAATACAGCACCAAACATCAAAAACAAGTGGGGGGAAAGATTGTTCCTCAGCTCGATTTCGAAGATGAAGAAGTAGAAACAATTGTGGTAAATCTAAAAAACTTCAGCGAAGAAAACGGACTGCTCACACATCCTTTCACGCTTCCAAAAGACGGAGAATACAGCCTGTCTATCCGAAACAATGAAGGAGATTCTGAGAGTGATATTCAGATTCTCAAGGTCTATGCCTATGACCCTGGAGGGATAACAAACGCTCCAGTCGTCGCTGATAACAAAATCAAAGTTGTCACTGAAAAAGTCAGCTACCATCTCGGTGACAAAGCTCGACTTTTCGTCCGACTCCCCTTTGCTGATGGAAAAGCCCTCATTACGATCGAAAAGAAAGAAGTCGTTCGCAAAGAAGTCGTCGACATCAAGGGGAATACCTTGATCAAAGAGTACACGGTGGATGACAGCTTTATGCCAAATGCTTACATCTCAGTGATCGCCTTCAAGCCGAGTTTTGATTCTGAGGTTCAGCCGGAGTACAGAGTTGGGTATACCGAGGTCGTCGTCGACAAGACTGATAAAAAACTCAATATCACAGCTTCTTCTGATCAAAATGAATACGCTCCAAGAGACAAAGTCACTTTGAGTTTTCAAGCGAGAGACAAGAGAGGAAATCCGGTGCGGTCTGAGCTCTCCGTCGCAGTTGTCGATGAAGCTCTCATCGCCATCATGGGAAATATCGATCTCGACATTTTACCAAAGTTTTTTCGAAAGATCGTCTTTCAGACTCACACGGCTCTCACCAATGTTGCTATGCTAAAGCACCTCTACTTTGCGCGAAAAGGAATCATCGGAGGTTCAGGGGCCAAGGAGGGTGGAGACAGCATCATGACCCGAACCGACTTCAAAAACACCGCCTTCTACGCCGGCTCAGTCGTTACCGATTCTAACGGAAAGGCAACACTTTCATTCGACCTCCCTGATAACATCGGAGATTTCCGAGTCATCACTATCGGACATTCCAAATCCAATTTCTTTGGAGCAGTAGAAGAAAGCGTCAGGGTCCGCCAAGACATCGTTGTCGAAGAAACGTTCCCTCTCATGGTGCGTGCAGGAGACGAGATGCGTGTCGGTGCAACGGTCTTCAATAACAGCGAAGAATCCAAAGAAATCGCCGTCTCGCTCGATTCAGCTGGTCTCAGCACTCCTGATAACAGTCGGCAAACCATTACAATCCCTGCTGGTGAACGAGAGTTTATCACTTGGAGAGTAAAGGTCGCCGATGAGTACCTCAGTGAGGTTCAGTACACTATCACCGCTGCGCATGGTGCCAGTGGCGGAGACCGTATCCAAAAGACCGTTCCTGTTGCCAAGAGTCCATTGATTTCAAACCAGCTCCATGTCCAAGACGATTTTCAGGTGTCCTCAAATATTCCTCTCACCTTTATAGATGATGTTGATCGTGAGCAGTCACTGGTCGAACTGCGCTTGAGCAATACCCTTCTTATCGGTGTTGAAAAAACAATGCATAGTCTCTTGGTCTATCCGTACGGTTGTATCGAGCAGACCATTAGCTCCACCTTACCAAACGCCATTGTAAAAAAATTCAACACCTTGCTTGATATAGGAATCAGTCAGAGCACACTCGAAAAAAACCTCAGTGCTGGGATCGAACGCTTCCAAAAAATGCAGACCGATGACGGAGGATTTGCTTACTGGCCTGGAGGTCGAGAGAGTGACGCTCACGTCACGCCATATGTTGTATTGGCACTCATCCAAATGCAAGAGCTGGGTGTAGACATCCCTTCTGATATTCTTTTGAAGGCTCAATCGTTTATCGAAAACCAAGTGAATGGTCTCTCTGGAAACATTCCAGAGGACCGCCTTAGTCAGCTTGTTCACGAGCTTCATGCCCTCTCAAAGATCGAGACCCCAATCTTTTCCAGTGCTCATATGCTGCTGAAAAACCGTGTCGATCAGCTCAGCACACACGAGAAAATCGTTTATGCGTTAGCGCTCTCAAAGAAAAGTGTGACGAATCATCAGCAGGAAATTTCTGATCTGATCAGGAGTATCGATCTCGATAAAGCAGGAGATTCCAAGCGAAACTGGTACTGGAATAGGACAGCTGACAAGGCTCTTTTCGCCCAGCTGCTGCTCCTTACCAATGAGCGACAAGATGAGATGAAAGTCATCATCAAGGATCTCTACGCTCTCGATCTCACCAGCTACTATCACTCGACTCAGGCAAAGATCCAGTCTTTCATCGCCTTCACCCAATACATCGATGCAGGTATCGAGAACTCGACAAAAAGTCAAGCCGTCGTCAGTTACCAGCTTGGATCGAAAACAGGAACCGTTCGACTCAGCGATCGAAATCCTTTCCAAAAAATCAGCTTCCCTCTTTCAGAAGCTGGGTCATCAAATCAGTTGAAGCTTCAGCTGGAGGTGAAAGGTGACACTTCGCAGCGGATCTATTCAGATCTCGTGATAGCCCAAATACCAAAAAACCCTAGCACCATCACTGCTCAGCAAGACAAAGGGGTTACGGTCTCTCGTCAGTACCACCAACTCGGCATGGTCAAAGAAGAAGAGGGCGACTGGTGGACCCGAGAAGCCAGAGATCTCGCACCCATCTCCGGAACGACATTCACTCTCGGAGAAACCTATCTTGTAAAAGTAAAGGTCAGTTACGATGATCAACACCGCGAGCTCGCTCTCGAGTCTTTCCTTCCAGCAGGATTCCGACTACTCAATCCTCGATTCAAAACAGATCAGGCCCAAGTTGGAGAAGATCAGTGGAGTTGGCCGTACAATTACCGAGAAAGGAGAGCTGACCGATTCTTTGCTTCTGCTCGTTATGGGTATGATACCGACCAAGAAGTCACCTACTATGTTCGGGCAGAAATACCTGGAACATTCCTCGAACCACCTGTGTCGGTGTATCCAATGTATCGACCAGAGATCGAGGCGCATACAGAGTTTAGAAAAGTGACCATCAAAGAATAAATCAATATGCTGGCTCCAGTTTGAAGACATGGAGCCAGCTGTTGGGTTCTGACCAATCATTATGAAAAAGATCATCTCTGTCATCATTGTTTTGTTCTCCTGGCACCTCTTCGTCCTCCTACCAGTCTTTTTTCCAGTGCAAAAGAACGTGGGGGAATTCAAGATATACGACCGTTATGATCAGCTGATCACTCACCTTCCCTCGCCAAACGGACTCCAGATCCCACTGGGAGACGACGAACCCATTCCAGAAAACATCGCAGCAGCTTTTATCTCTGTCGAAGACGAACGTTTTCATTCTCATATGGGCATTGACACCTTTGCGAAGATCCGTGCGTTCAGAGACAATGTCAGCGCCCAAAGAGTGGTGTCGGGCGGGAGCACTATCACCGAGCAGTACCTCAAGAATAAATACTTCCCTCATGCTTCCCGTACGATTCTTCAAAAAATCCGCGAAGCAAATCTAGCATTCTACTCTTCTCTCTTCGTTTCCAAAGAAGATATTCTTCGTGCTTACCTCGACAATATTTATTTTGGTCATCGAAACTACGGGATAAAAGCCGCGATGAAATCATATTTCGACAAGTCTCATTTGGAGACTCTGACATCATCCGAAGTGGTCACTTTGCTCGCTATTATTCGTTCGCCAGGAGTAATCAAA
The DNA here is from genome assembly GCA_029233985.1 of Candidatus Altimarinota bacterium. GTDB lineage: Bacteria > Patescibacteriota > Gracilibacteria > JAUYGZ01 > JAUYGZ01 > JARGOK01. The sequence goes on along the minus strand of JARGOK010000001.1, from coordinate 719,213 downwards.
ACCAATGAGAAATATTTTCAGGATCGGTTCGATCAGATCGCAAGTGTGATTTACCTGGGGGGAAAGGAAACGAATCCTCGCCTTCGTGAATTGGATTCCACACCAATCGAAGACGAGGTTTCTTTACCTCCCTTGGACGTACCTTACAGACCCCAGCCGACTCCCCTTTCCATCCCCAAGATGACCTTGTCGACATTCCAGGGAACAAACAAGTTTCCGCATGTAACAGCCACTCTAAGGCAGCTGTCGTCTGACGAGTCGACATCGATCACCATTCATTCCACTGTCGACTCAGCACTCCAGTCCAAGGTCAAAGACCTCATCAATCTCTCTCTCGATCGACTCGCCGACAAGCATGTCACCAACGGAGCGGCCTACATTCTCCAGCCTTCTACCGGAGATATTTTGGCCTGGCAAGGGAGCAAAGATTTCCACGCTTCGGACATCGATGGACAGGTAAATGTTATTACTCAAAGACGACAAATGGGCTCCGCCCTCAAGCCTTTTCTCTACCTCTTCGCCTTCATGCAAGGTGCTCATCCGGATCAGCTCATTGTCGACCTCGAAAAAGACTTCCAGACTTCTCGATCAGATGAAAACTACCGGCCTTTGAATTACGGACTCCGTGAAGGAGGAGTGATGCCGCTAAAAATAGCCCTCGCAAATTCCTTCAACATTGCCTCCGTCCGCCTTCTCGAACACCTCGGTCTCCAGCCTATTTACGACTTTCTCAGTTCACTTGGGCTCCCCTTCCAATACCCTGCGGAGCACTATGGCTTTAGTCTCGCTCTTGGATCTCCAGACCTCCCCATGCGTTCGGTCGCTGACGCATACGCCACCCTTGCCAACAACGGAATCCCAATCACATCTCACCTCATATCTCAACCCTCTCCAAGGTCTCCACAGTCTTCAAGGTTCTCACAGTCCTCACCCTACTTTCACCTTTTTCAAACCCTCTCCAATCCTCTCAACCGCCGCCGCTCTTTCGGAGTCAATTCTGTCCTGAGCACTACAATACCATTCGCCGTAAAGACTGGAACCACCAAGAACTTTCACGACAACTGGACCTTTGGCTACCATCCAGATCTCGTTGTTGCTACCTGGGTTGGAAACAATGACAATAGTCCCATGATCGATGTCGATGGGATAACTGGTGCGGGACCTATTTGGAATAGAAGTGTTGAAGCAGCTATCGATTTAGGGTACGTATCGCAAGCCGGAAAAGTAGTGAAGCCTTTCCTTCGTGAGATGAATCTCGTCCAAACAGAAAAATGTCTCAATGCCTCCTGCTCACATTCAGACCTTATTTATCAAAATCCCGACCAAGAATGGTATTCCTTACTCGAGGAAGGACACTTTTGTCTCGAGGATTTTTTCATTCAGGGTATCGACACGACAGAGATCACAAAGATTGCAAAATTATTTGATTTCAAAGATTTCTCAATAGAAAGGTGTCGGGAGTCAGGAGTTCGGGGTCTAGAAAAAGAACAAAAAAAATCTGAACTCTCTGGATCAAGCTCCGAATTCCCAACTCCGAGCTCCCAACTCCAAATTTTCAAACCCCAACCCAACGAAACCTTTTATCTGCAGTCTGGCGTCCCTCTCGAGCTCCAAGAAATCATCCTTAAGTCCAATCAAGATGTCGAGTGGACACTGAATCAAGTAGGGGTTGGATACGGAAAAATAATATTTATACAACCGACACTGGGAAAGCATACTCTTCAGGCCAAGAAAGGTGAATTTGTAGAAAAAAGAAGCTTTACCGTCAAAGCGGAATGATTATGCCTCTGCCTGAATCGCAGGTTTTCATGACTCAATGATGAGGATTATTTTCAAATAAATCCTGTTTTACAGGAGCTATTTTAAAGAAACTCTTTTCCTTTCAAAGGCTCTTTTGAATGGCCTATTACAATCCTCCCAGCGCTCGCTCAATATCGGTCATTCCATCATCTCCCAGAGCAAAGGGATCCTTAGGAGGTGCTGGCTTTGTATCATCATCGTCACCATCAGATTTTGTTGATTGACCACCTGATCCAGTAGCAGCCCCACTTCCAGGAGGTGGTGTTGGTCCCCCACCGAAGCCAGACAAGGCATCAGAGATCGCTTGAGAATCTTGGGATTTGGATGGAGGAGTTACCGTCTTCACAGTTGGTTCAGCGGAGTCTTTTGGAATAGAAGGTGGAGCGGTTACTTGACGTACAGGAGCCATCTTCACCGACACTCCATCATCCTCAGGCATTGCTTTTGGGGGAGTAGTGTTCGGTTCCCCTTGTAATGGGTTAGGCACCACAGGCGGCTGAGTAATTGGAGCAGGTTTTTGAAGAGGAGGTTGAACAGGAGGAGCTGCAGTTTGCGGAGGCTCAACAACCGTTGGCGGAACCTCGGGTGCTTGCCGAGCTGCTGGTGGCACAACAGGAGCTTGTCCAGCCTTCACTTCTGGTTGAGTGGCTACTGGTGGTGCTGGTTTTACTTCTGGTTTCGGTATTGGAGGCGCTGGTGGAGGGACAGGTTTTGCATCTTCCACAGGCTTCACTGGCGTATCAGCTCTCAAAAAATCTGGCAGTTCATTCGTAAATCGTTTTTCTCGTGGTCGTTTCGGAGTCTGTTTCAATGCTTCTCCCGAAGGACTAAAGCTGGGACCGCCAGCTGTCGGTTGAGCCTGCTCCGCCTCAATGGCAGCTTTTGCTCGTCCTTGTTCATCAGTCTTCACAGGTTGCTGAGCTGTGGTAGTTGACTGTTCCCCTTTTGAAGGGCTAGGGGTTTCTGGAGTCATAGCCTGCTCAGTCACCTTTTTAAAAGGGGTAGGGTTTGTGCTAGGCACTACTGGCTCCACAACTTGAGCTTTCGCTTTCTCTTCCAAGCTCGGTCCAGGTGTGCTTGGTTGAGTGTATCCATCGAGTACTTGAGTAATCTCAGGTTCGTTCTCAGGAGCTCCTGATTCTCCACTAAGACCCAAACGTTTTTGTTGGTAAGCTTGAAGAGCAGCCAGGACTTCATTACTCACCTGTGGCAAACTCTTTCCTGGCAGTTTTGCTCCAGCAGCTCGTACATGCCCACCTCCACCAAATTTTGAGGCGATTTCCATCACATCTGCTTGATCTGTAGTTGATCGAAAGGAGACTGAAACCATATCTGTTTGCTCTTTAAAAAGCGCAATGATCTCAGCTTCTGGTGCATGCACCATTAGCTCATCGATAATTCCAGCAGCGTCTTCCATGTCTGCCCCAGAACTCTTGAGATCCTGCTGAGTAATGCTCGACCATACCAGTCGATGAGCTGGGTCGACTTCGATTTTCGAAAGAATTCTTCCGTAAAGTTTCAAGGTCTCGAGTTTCTTGGTTCGAAAGAGGTATTTAATAATATCTTGTTGGTTGGCTCCGGCATCCATCAGTTCAGCCGCGATCTGCATAGCTTTGGGAGTCGTGTTCGAATTTTGAAAAGATCCAGTATCCGTAGTAATCCCACTTAAAAGGAAGGTCGCTGTGTCCGCTGTGATCAATGTTTTATTAAAATGAGACTCCATGTCTCTTATGAGACCAAAAAGGATCTCAGCGGTCGAAGAAGAGGCCACATCGATGAGGTTTACCTTTCCAAATTGAGTGTTTGAAATATGGTGATCGATATTGACGACTGGAACGGATGTAAACAGATCAGCGTTCTCATCATAAATCTTGCCGAGTTGTGGTATATCGGCCACATCGACGGTGATGATCAGGTCAAAATGATTGTCTCCTTGTGAAAAACTCACATTTTCCTCTTGAAACCTCCCCTGTTTTGGAGTGATCACGATATGGATTTTGTTGTCTTCCAGATGATATTTCAGTCGATCGACTTCTGTTTCATCACAATCCAATGTCACGACAAAGTCTCGACCAGAACCAATGTTCTGCCCGACTTGATTTACTTCTGGAAGGAAATCAAAGCTTTCTGGAAGCATATCTGAGCATAGCGCTGTAACCTTCTTGCCCAATTGCTTCAGAGCTTTATGCATGGCCATGATGCTTCCCACAGCGTCGCCGTCAGGCTTTCTATGGGTACACAGAAGGATATTTTCGCTACGCTCGATGAGCGCAATAATTTGTTTATTGAGAGAAAGGTCCATAAGTAGCTGGCGGCTAGATTATATCGAAGTGTGAGAAACGGCTTTCTTGAGCCGTTATATTATAATAAAACATTTACAACACAAAGTCAAGTACTTCCTTTCACTTCATTAAAATAAGAGCCCTCCGCAGGCCAGGATTAATATCCTCGTCCACAGCAAGACCCAACCTTATCAAGGCATGGTTTTCTTTGCAACGAGAAATATACAGCACCTCATGACTGAGGTTGATCAGGACATTTACTCATTTCTAGGTCTTCAAAAAGTTGTGAAAGAACATTTAAGGCTGGAGTCGAAAATGTTCTAATCTTGGGCAAAGATCTGTAATAACCACAATGAGTTCTTTTTTTTTCAAATTCAAAACAAATTTGGCATTCACATCACCAATTTGGACTCCTTCACATGAAAATCTCTCCTTGATCCAATCGGTAATCTTCGAAAAGACGTTGCTAAAGAATGAAACATCGTGAAACACATGATATTCTTTTCCTTCAAGAATATCATATGCAACAACTTCTCGGTTGTGAGTGGTTTCTACAAGTGCTTCTCCGGCAACAAATGGAGATATGGATACGAGAAGGTCACTCTTTTTACGCAGATCCGTGAGGCGTATTTCAGGGTAGTCCATCTTGTCTATTACGGATTCAAGACCATGAATTGACGAGGCACTTCCAGTACTTATTTCAAATCGTAGATGGTATTTTCCTCCTTCAAAATCTGAGCTAGAAGGCAGAGATATTGTTTGGTTAGGGTACTTTGAGATTTCTTCTTTTACCTTGTTTGTAAATTGAAAATATTGCTGCAGGAGCTCAATACTGAGTTTTCTATTATGATATATTTTAATAACTTGGTAACCATCATCCGGCATATTGGCCATGAAGACGTCACTGTCTGCGCCATCTGCAAGGAAACTAAACGAGGTGCCTTGAGGAAGAGCAGCGGCAATGAAAGGGTATACCTCTCTAAGGAGATGTAGATGATTGGGTTCTTCAGGGCAAATATCAGCAACTCGCTCTCCGTTTATAATGACACCATGAGATGAAACGTTTTCAAAAATACGTCGATGAACACTTTCCAAAGATTGCTGTGAGCAAAAAAGTTGATGGAGAGAGATTTTAGTTTGAGAATTCAGATTTGTGAGCTCCTGATCATTCAATTCGTCCGGAGATAAATTCTGCTTAGCCTCATTATGTTCTGTAGCCCCTTGTTTATCAATTTGTTTATCAATTTTTTTCATAAAAAACGAAAATATTATATCGTATTATTATAGCAGGTAAACAGTGTTCAATCAAAACATCAGGAACATACACGCATGCACCAAGTGCAGACAGAGATCCACTTTTATCTAGTTTTACAACCATAATGATTGGAGTGGGTTGCAAAAAAACCACTCAGCAGGACTTACACAATACTCCCTGCTACATACTCTTGAGCAAATTTCTCGGAATATTCAATAATTTTGCCAGCAACATTGACACCTGAAATCTCCTCTAACTCTTTAAATCCAGGATTAGCATTCACTTCCATGATGGCAGGGCCATTCTTCGTTTGGATAATATCCACTCCAGAAACTTCTAATCCGAGGGCTTTCGTTGCTTTTACTGCCATATGAATCTCTTCTTCGGTCGGTGTATACCCCATGCCAGATCCACCTTGACCCACGTTTGAACGGAAATCTCCATCTTCAGCAGATCGTTGCATCGTCGCGATGACTTCACCGTTTACCACAAAAAGCCGAATATCTTTTCCTTCAGACTCAGCAATATACTCTTGCAAAAGAATGATGTTTTTTGTTCCAACACTGTCAGACAAGATACCATAGGTCGACTTCACTGAACGCTGACTCTCCACTATAGCCACTCCATTCCCATACGATCCATAGGTTGTTTTCATGATAATAGGAAAGGTTCCGATGTAGCGCGTCGCTTGCTTCAGGTATTTACTATTGTTTACCACAGCAGTTTTCACCACGGGAACTTCATAATGGCTCAGGATTTGGAGGGTTTGGAGTTTGTTTTTAGCTCTCAAGATCGCATTGTATTCATTCAACATGGGTAATCCCATCAGTTGGAGGTGTTCTACTACAGAAGTTCTCAGTGGTGCATTCGTCAATACAGATGCTCTGGGGATAATAAGGTCAACTTCTGGAAAGGGCCTCTTTCCGTACCGGATCCCCAAAGTTCCATGTCCTTCAAAGGTCATCATACATCGTTGGTATCTCATCAAGTGGACTTTATGCCCCTTTTTTATAGCCTCTTCTTTGAGTCGTTTTTCTTCGTAAGAAAACCGCTTATTTAGGGCGCGAAATGAAATAATCCCAATATTCATAAAGGAAAGAATAAGAAACCAAAACTAGCCAGCTGAGTGTAGCTGGAACGGCTAAGAATGCAAGTATCTAAGACATTTTCTCGGGAAGTATTTGAGGTTTTACCAGGTCTTTCATTTGACGAATCAGGTCAAGTTGAGACAGTTCAAACTTTCCCAAGAAAAGGTCTCGGTACTCTCCATCATTTTCCAAGTACTGAGCGATTTCTCGGTAGCCCCAATAATACAAAGCATTCTTTGTAAATCCTCCGGGTTTACTGGTGTCATTCATTCCTCGCTTGACCTTCACAGCTAGCTTCCAAGCATCATTCTGGTCCAAGTACTCAAGCCCCTTGTTATAGATTTCTCGAAAGCTCATCGTTTGCGCCCATACTACTGCATTTAGTCCGATAACGGCATTTCGTACACCACCATCCACCACTTCACTTTGGTGATACACGGCCAGTCCTTCCTGTGTTTTTAGATACCCTGCAGTCCCCCTTCGAAAAATTTGAAACGGTTGTTGTTTCCCATTCTCAGTGCAGTAAATGTGAGTCTCTATTTCATGAGCAATCAGTTTTTGGAGATCATAATCCGAAAACATTTCACCAGACTTTACTAGTAGTCTGTTGTTCTTTCCCAAGACACAACGAGAGACGATCCCTTGCTTGAGTTTCACCTCCCAGTTATACAGGCCTTTTTTCTTCAAGTAGGCTTGCATACGCTCAGCCAGCTGTTCCGAAGAAATATTTTTTTCTCGCTGAGGAGGTTCTTGTATTCTCGCTAAATCTTCTAGAGCTGCAGAAATCACATCCTCAGGAGGAAATCCAAGGGCCATTCGTGACTGTTTTGGGAAATGATCATCATCACCGATCACCTGGATAAGAGAGGATTTATTGATCAGCTCCTGTCGTTTTTGTTCTAGAAGAACACCAATAGGTCTTTTTTGAGGGATCGCTAGATTCTGAAGTTTCGAGCGAACATTAATCAGGCCATCATCTGGGCTTTTATAACGAAATTGTGGCTGGTATTCGCGTGATGAAAAGAATCGCTTTTTTTCCTCATCCAAGTTCTCAGGTCTCAGATAAGAGACTAGTCCAAGTGCTCTATCCCAATCAGCCAATTGATTATCGATCTTGATCAGCCTGTCCATTACAGAATCAATCTTTTTTTGAGGTTTTTCTTCTGGCACATGGTCAATACTCGGAATCTTCTTTTCTTCATTACTTCTTGTGACATCCAAAAAGAAGTTGGAGAGGGCTTTTTTCCCTAAAATAACTTGATGTCCTCCTTCCTTCATCTCAAGAGAGTGAAACATCGTTTTACCACGTTCTCCTGCCAGGCTATATCCCAATGTCAGGTTCTCAACGTCATTTCCTTGTCCAACTATTTTTTGAAAGAGAGTGCTGTCGAGATAATTTTTTGTCATCGTCGGGTTCATCTTTGCCAAAACAGGCTGAGTTCCATTTTTCAAATTCAAAATTATTTCTTCTTCCATTCCAATGACACTCTTTCCACTAATTTCTTGAATACTCCGCTCAATCTTATTCCCAAAAAGGTCTTGTGCTAGCCGTACACCTTTTTCAGCAGTTTGGACCTTTACTCCAGCCACTCGGTCCAATCGGTCTCTTAGAGGTGCGAGATTGGCAATTTGCACATTCAATCCTGCTCGAGCATTGATTTCCAAGAGAGCTGGCCCAAGGTTTTCATCGATGACAATATCTACAGCTAAATATCCTAGTGTGATCAGTTGTTGGATTTGAGTAGCCAAGAGGAGGACTTCATCCCAAAAAGGAATCTTCAATCCCTGTAATTTTCCAAAATCAGGGTGGGATTTAATAATTTTATTATGATGGCAAATATGCGTTACTTCTCCTTTTGCGAGATCTATTCCTAGTGCAAGGCCTCCCATATGGACGTTCGCTTTTCCTTTGCTCTCCTCTGTCGGCACTCGAACCATTGCCATGACTGGAACGAGATTGTAGACAATGATCCGAATATCTGGGAGTCCAAATTTACCCAATTCACTCATATCATGATGACACATGAGCCGTTCTTCAAAAAACACGGTGTCGGGACTATTGGTGATAGAATAACGACCATCTAGGACATCAGTCACATGCTCCACCATGTCTTCATGGGAAAAAAATTCTCCTTTTACTGTTACCCATCCTCCTTCTTCACGGTTTTTGATAACAACAATCCCCTCTCCACCGAATCCAGCGTTCGGTTTTAGAACAAAATCTTGAGGAAGGGAGTCCCATTGAAAATTTAAAAGCTCTGTTTCAGAGGTGATTTTACCCAACAACCGCGCCGTGCTGATTCTACGAGCAGACAAGTATTGTTTTGTCCTCATTTTGTCATCGGCAAACTTTATCTGAGCCTTTTTATTGAGAGGCTTGATATAAAGTAAATTTCGAGCATTGATCCCCAACACTCCCCGGTGATCCCAAAACTTGAGCATATCTGGAAATAAGGCAGTAAACTTGTGTCTGAGAATAAAAATTCTCCTTCATAAAAAGGGATTTTAGTATACCCAGGAGGGTGCTAAATCGCTAGTAAAAGAGGCTCTCCTTGACCTCTTTTCAGGCTTGAGTTTCAAAGCAGATGTCCAACTCCTTGTTCGTCCGTCCATTCATCCGTAGGCAAAAACAGAAATTCTCGCCGATTCCAATACACTGATGCATGCGGCAAACAGCCGCTGAGAATTTCGGGTCTCAGCTAAGGGTTGTGTGATAGATGTGTCGGCATCTCTACGTCAACATCCTCAATATCAATAAAATTGGAATCAAACACAGCATTCCCCACAAGAGTCCTGCATAGATTTTCTTGGCAAACTGTTCGATTTTCAGGCTCGTCTCGAGGGTTTTTATATCTTGCAGTTTAAACTGATTTTCTTCAGCTAAGAGCAGGAGCTCGTCCTTTTGTTTCTTGTACTCAATCATTGGTATCATGTTGGCTACTTGTGTTTCTAATTGCCCGAGCCTGTAGTTTGCCCCTTCTACTTGCTTTCGGAGGTTTCGATTGTCATCTTCAGACTCTTCATAAAGTTTTTTATATAGTTTTTGTTCAAGGTGTTCTGCTGCATCAACAACGGTTTCTTGAGTCTCACCATTGCCCTGCTCCTTGATCTGTGCTCTTTGTACTTCGATAAAGTCATCATTTCGTGCTGCTTTGAATGAAGACATTGTTGGTGGAGTCTTCTTTTTTGCGGCGGCTCGTTGCTTCCCCATTTCTTTCGCCATGAGCTGTCCTTTGAAGTTCAAGAGATCTTCTTCATTAAAAAATAGCTGACGTCCTCTTCTCACAGAGCTGATTTGTTTTTTCTTTGTATATCGGTCGAGGGTTCGTACAGAGACATTGAGGATCTCGGCTGCAAACTGTCTCCCTACTTCGTATTGTTCATTCTGAGTTGCCATAGTTTTCAAAAAAGATACCACGAGTATAAACACTGCTTTCCAAAATGAAAAGTCTTTGTCGACACATAAGTCATGACAGCGGGGGGCTCTTTGTTCTCATAGATAAGCAAAAAGATGTCGACAGTTTTGTTTTTTTGGCAGGTCATAGCATGCTTCAATGTAGACAAGTGACATAGGCGACTCGTCTGATGATCTGTCAATTGAGGACGCCTAGGCAATGTCGATATATAATATATGGCTTAGGGTAGGGGTTTTATATCTTGGCTATTGGACAAATAAAATATGACGACAAGACGAGAGATATTTGTCTAGAGGACGATGGTGAAAATGGCTTAAAGAAAGGGGTCCTTGTGTAGACATCTTGTTTGTGAGGCGAGCTGACATGATATTTTGGCGAATAACGACATGGCGACTGTCAGTTTGGGGGAATGTGAGGAGTGGGCTATTACTTAATATGTAGTGGTACGATTTCTCACATCCCTCATTGAGCTTGAATTCTGCATGCGCTGCTCGACCAGACACGTGATATTGATTAATGGGGGAGTGGGGTTTTCTCCATGTGGAATTCTCCTTTGCGTAGTACACTCATCGGTCTCATTATTGGCGCAATACGAGGGTTTATACCTATGGGTTTGGCATTCGTTCTGTTTACGGTTTATCAAGGTTTTTCTGGAGAGCGCTAATGCTCATACTCTGTATGCCACATGACATTAGTACTCAAAGATATCTGTCCACAAACCATTCGAAAATGGCTGCCCAATAACAAAAACCCCTGTCGTGTCGACAAGGGTCTTTGAGGTGTTTGTTTCGACTTTTGCTTTTTAAAATGGCAAATCTTCGACTGAAATCTTGTCTTCTGCTGGAGCTGGAGTAAAGCTTGATTCTGCAGCGGGAGCAGGGGAGCTTTCTTGAATTCCTCCGCCAAAGTTTTGTCCACTCTCAGTCATTCCTTTTGGGGTCAGGATGATCATATTTTCAGCAACAATTTCTGTTTTGTATTGTTTTTTTCCTGTTTCTTTGTCATCCCAACTTCGTGTTTGAAGTCGTCCTTCAAAATATACTTTGGTTCCTTTTTTGATATATTGTCCTGCAATTTCTGCGAGTTTTCCCCAGCACACAATATTGTGAAATTCTGTCGCATCTTGCTTGTTTCCAGACTGATCTTTCCAAGATCGGTTTGTCGCGATACCAAGTGTGCATACCATTTGACCACTTGGGATTTGTTTCACTTCTGGGTCACGAGTGAGGTTTCCAATGAGCTGCACTTTATTTAGACTGTACATGAGAGAAAAATTAAAAAGTAAAATTCAAAACTACTCTGCTGACGCACGTAGGTGGTGGGGGTAAGCAACCACCCAGGTGAATCAGGAACAAGAGACTACTCCTCAGTTGCTGAGCTGGCAAATTTTTTTATCTTAGATAGCTAAAAGAGAATTTTGCAGGTTGTTTTCTGAAGGCTTAAGTTTGATAAAAGGGACTGAGGCGATATAGAAAAAGCTCCAGTCATTTGAAATAGATTTAAGGCTCCGTCAAAGGCTTGCGCCATTCCTGTTGTGAGTGGTCTAAGGCTTTCCTTACAAGGTCTTACCAGCCACTATGGCAATACTGTAGTCCTTGTTTAAGATCGCAGGGAGTTCTTCTGGGATGCGTTGGAACACCTGTGCCCCAAGAGGCGTTTTGAATTCATGATCAAAGCTGACGGGTTTGCTTCCAGATTGCTTGATGACCTGAAGTTTGTAGTTGTCCACAGCTTCAACATGAAAGGTCCACGGGAGATGATACACGAGCTCAATCTGACTGGTCTGTCCGGCAGAGACAGTGCTCTCAAAGCCCCATACACTGTAGTCGCCAGCCTCTCCTTGAGAAATATCTACCAAATCTATCCCTTGACTGGATATTAGAGTACTTCCTGCAGGGACAAGAATTCTTGTATAAGAACTGTTGTCTTGTCGAGCTAGTTCAGAGATTTCTGAGCGAGAAGGTTTATCCCCTAAGGCATCTGCTAATTCTGATTCTCGAGGAAGATTCCCTTGATGTTTCTTTGTGATTTGCAGCCAGTGCTTGATGGTTCCATTGTCTTCTATGGCGGTATGTAGTTTACGAGATTCATCTATCCAGCGGTCAGTGGCATTGTTTCCTATATTCATATCTCCAATAATGAGAGCATCTTGACCAGTGCCAAGAGGAGGAAGTGAACCACTCATTCTGACTTCGTCAAACCAGGCTTGCAAGTCATGGTTTGGGCTGTAGGACAAGAGAAGTTTTTCATCGACGAGTTCACCGATTACCTCTAGTCGAGACAGCATCCATTGTGGATCAAGGCTTGCTTTAAAAAGAGCAGCAGAGAGAGCAGTCGTCAGTTGGACAATTCTAGCTGGGTCATCGCTCCGTCTGAGTTGAGACCAAAGAAGCTTCAAATCTTCGCTCTGAGTGTCAAAACCATGTTGAGAGAGGGTTGTCCTCAGGCTTGAGGGATAAAGCCTCTCTATGGCGCTTATATCAACAAAGAAGATTGCATCTAGAGAGCTGCGTGCCCCTTGTTGCCAAAACCAGTGAGCCTTTTCGCCAGATTTTGCCCCATTTAAAAACACATTGGCGGTCTCCATGCCCCAGCGAGACTTCACCCTGTCTAGTTTGTGGGGTGGGGGCAGGTCCACTCGGAGAAGTCGATCGATATCACGCAAAGATAGGACTCGTTTAGTAATGACTCGCCCATTGTTTACTACAAGCTCAACTCCTGTCGAAAGAGCACCACCAGAAGCCATTTGCTCAGCTCCATCTTGGATCATGATCAATAATCGCTGAGGTTCTTGGGCACCAAGGAGTTGTTTGAGTTTTGGAAGATACGTGATGAGATGGTCGAATTGGTTTTTGAATTCTCTCAAGCGCTGCATTCTAGCGTACGATTGCTGACGTCCTGCTACATTCATTTCAGTGTTTTCTGACAGGAGAGGGGATTCAAGTGCTTGTATCCATTCATCAGAGATTTGAGCAGACATTTTTTGCGCCTGGTCAAGCCTTTCTAGAGCATTCAATTCAGGGTTTGCCCAGTTTTCCATGAGAGATCTGAGCTGTCGGTATCCATCGGAGACATGCAGCTTTAGTTCGACGAGGTCTTTGTGAGAACCAGGAATGGCCAAGTGGTGATAGCTGTCTTCTCGAGAGGCATCACGAGTTAGAGAGTTGTCTCCCTTGGTGTCAAAGGCGCTTGCCAAAGCCCAGTCAAGTACTCTCATGGGTTCTTCTTGTTTTTCAGTAATCTGCTCATCTAAAAGAGTTAAGGTTTGGTATACCTCGCTAGAGAGCTCATCACGTTTTTGTTGAGCCAATGTATGGGCATCTATACCTGTTAGGCTCAAGAGTGAGACCATGAGGACTGTTATAAAGAAAGCCAGTCCTGTCCGATAGGACTGTGGCATGAGGCGTTTTTCTACCCGGCGCATATAGATACTTTCGTTTTCAGCTTTTTGCTGTGGGAGGTCCCAGTACCTGAGCTTCAAAAAACCCCACTGTTCCTTGAGCTCGAGCCAGTATGGACTTTGCTCAGAGTTTTTCTTCGACGTTCTGCTAAACCAATGCATCATGACAGCATGATAGACAGAGGAAAAAAAGATCACAAGATCTCTTCCTTGTTTTTATTTGAACTCATTTCCAACAATGCCTTGGAATCGAGCACTGATATCCAGGTTTGCCCAAGATTGAGACAGAGAGGAGCTCCATTTTCTTCAAAGAAAGCTGTTGGGTCAGTCGATTTCTGCTTGCTCCAGGTTCCTTTTCTGACTTCTCCGTTCTGAAAAAACAGGGCATCTCCAGTTCCAAAATGCTGAATTTCAATGCGTTCTTTTTCATCATCTGGAATCAAGAAACTCGGTGCAATCTGGACGATCATATTTTTTGGGCTCACTGTTTTGCCATCAGCTTTGTCAATATGCTGCTGAGGCTTATTTTTTCGATAATACCTGTCATAAGTTTGTGTGAGTTCATTGTAGCGATATTGCACAAAGTATGAAGAAAACACGTCGTTCGAAAAATTCATTTCAATCCGATCTGCATACTCCATCTCTGTCTTTGATTCTTCGTGGCTCATGATTTCTTCTTTTAAATCATGATTAAAGCACCATTCAACCAAGGGTTTTCCTGGTGTCCAAAGGCTCTGTTCTACAAATTCCCTCACCAAAAAAAGGTCTATAAAGAGATTGTGAGGAGCTGCAAAGGCAGTGTCACGAAAGCTGTATGTATTATTTCCTTCTCGATCATCTTCGTCCATATTCCAGACTCGTTCCGAGGCAGCCAGTCGCTCTAGTGCAGTAGGCGAACCACCAGCATGAACATAGATCCCTCCGTATTCTTCCGCATAATCTACAAAATAATCTCGAGCTGATCGAATTGGCCCCACTTTTTCCAGATCTTGGTATGGCATAACGAGCATGAGACGAGTGATTCCACCTTCTACAAGAGATTCATAAACAATTGAAGCTGATCGAATGCCGGTATGCTGTGGTCTTGCAAGAGAAAAATTATCAATCATCATCGTGACGAGAGATTCTTCACTGTCTGCATCGATCGGAAGGCCATCATATGCAGACACTTTTTCTCGAGGTTCTGGATTTGTGGATTTGATCAGTTCTTGCCAAAACGAGAGCTGGTCAAATTGGTTGCGTTCCTCCTCTGTTTGATTTCGAAGCTCCTGTTCAGGATCAGTTCTTTTCAGTGGAGAAGCCACCAAAAAGACAATGTTTCCCAGCACAAGCAGGGCTACTAGTCCCCAGAGTATTTTTTTTGTATTCATAGCTCTCATTAAACAAAAAAGCCCCATACCGTGAGGCACAGGGCAAATCATAGTCGAGTGTGTATTCAGCCACAACCTATTCTTCTTTCTTTTCATCATCTTGTGCATTCTCTTCACCTTCTGTAGGTGCTTCTCCATCTTCAGTATCTAGAGTCCCTTCTGTTTCAGTTTCTTCTGCAATTCGAGGTTCTACTACACTAATAATAGTATCCTCAGGAGCATCAAGTATCTCAATACCCTTTGGAGCAGGAACATCAGATACTTGGATACTGTCACCTACTTTCTCGAGGACAGAAATATCGATTTCAATATTATGAATGAGGTCTCCAGGAAGACATGAGATTTGAAGTTCTTGTTTCGAGGTGTTGAGAACATTTCCTTCTTTCACCGCTTGAGAAACACCAGTGAAGTCCAGGGCCAAATGAGTTGTAACCTTCTTCTTCATATCAACCTTGTAGAAATCAACATGAACGATGTCATCAGAAACAGGATGGTATTGCACATCATGAACCAAAACATGGAGAGTTTCGCCACCTTCGATAGTGATATCCATGATTGTACTATAGGTAGCCTTTTCGAAGGCTCTTCGAAAGGTTTGGTAGTCCATTTGAAGATGCTGGTTTTTAGATCCAGATCCGTAGACAACAGCCGGGATAAGGTTCAATTTTCGAATACTTCGAGCGTCATCTTCTAATTTTCGAGGTTGTACATTGAGGGCAACATTTTCCATCAGTGGTCAGTTAGAAATTCTAAAAACAGCAAGAGAGAAACTACAGACAAAACGCCTAGGAGTCAACCCAAAACTACGCTTCCTCCTTTAGTGTCCTGAGGACATCTCCCAGCATAGTTTTAGCTTGTTGATTGTAGGGCTCATAATCCAAGATTTTATGGAGGTATTCTCGGGCAGTAATAGGGTCTGTGTTATTGAGACAGGTATCTACAATGGTAAACATTAGTTCAATATCACGTACGCTTAGCCTATGAGCTTTCTCAAAGTACAGAAGTGCATGGGAATAGTCTTTTTTGACGATATAGAGTTCTCCCAGGCTGATGTATCGGGCAGGGTTTCCTTTGTCCATTTCCAAGGCCTTTTCAAAGTGTTGTGCCGCAGCCTTAAATTGTCGTCTGTTGAAATAGCAACGCGCTAGTTGTGAGGGGTAGTTTGGGTCAAATGGATAGAGGTTGATAAGTTTTTTGTAAATGAGCTCAGCGCGTTTTGGCTGGCTGACTCGCAAATAAAGCTCTGCCAGGAGTTCATTTCCTTTACGATGGTTTTCGTCAAGTGAGATGACTTGAATGAGGGTTTTTTGAGCCATTTCATCATCTGTGCTTTCGAGTTCTTGCAGTGCTTTTTTCATAAGGTCGCTAGTGGCACCCAGATTGCGAAGAGCCTGCTGTTTCACTTCAGAGGTTCTTTTAAGCTCTTTTAGGGCTTTTTCATGAGCTCTTTTTTCTTTCTTTTGTGCTCTCTCGATCTTTTTTTGTTGCTTCTCAAGATCGTTTTGCATGAGAAGTGTTTGTCTCACAATACGAAACCTCCTCACCCATACGGAAGAGAGAAGGGTAGAAGATCCGATCAAGACACCGACATAAAACAGAACAGGCATGTGTCCATCGAGTAAGAGGATAGGACAGTGGATATTGTACGTTGATCTGAACCACTAGTCAATCATCCATAAGTCAAAAAATACTCCAGTCTTGTGCTGGAGTATTTTCTTCTCATCATCTTGAGAATCTCACGACTTTTTCAGGCACTTCTTATTTTTTCGTGGTAATGACCTCTTTCCCCATCATATACGGACGCAAAACTTCAGGAATGACAACGCTTCCATCTGCCTGTTGATAGATTTCCAGAAGAGGAATCAAGATTCTTGGTGAAGCGATGCAGGTATTATTGAGAGTGTGACAAAACTTCTTTTTGCCTTCTGCGTCTTTATATCGCAGTTTTAGTCGGCGTGACTGAAATTCATAAAACGTCGAGCAACTATGGGTTTCGCCATAGCTGTCACGACTAGGCATCCATGTTTCAATATCATTCTTGTAAACCTGCCCTTGTCCAATATCTCCAGTACAAACATCTACCACACGATAGGGAAGCTTAAGGTCTTGAAGGACTTCTTCAGCATTTTTGAGGATCATGTCGTGCAATCGAGCTGATTCTTCAGGATCATTTTTAGAAATAACAACTTGCTCTACTTTTTGGAATTGATGAATCCGATAGAGTCCTTGTGTGTCTTTTCCATAGGTTCCTGCTTCGCGCCGAAAACAATTTGAAATCCCTGCGTAGAGTTTTGGGAGTTCTTCTTCTGACAACATTTCATCATAATGATAAGAAGCCACAGGAACTTCACTCGTTCCGACCAAGTACAGTCCATCGGCTTCGAGCTCACCATCTTTTTCTTTCTGAACCCCTACAGCGTAGGTTTGCTCTTCGCCTCCTGGAAAGTAGCTCGTCCCTGTCATCGCTTCATGCTTTACCAGGACTGGAGGAACAAACGGAGTGAAGCCCTTTGAAACAAGTTTTTCTAGGGTGTATCTCAAAATAGCCAATTCAAGCATCGCTCCTTCGTTTTTCAAGAAATAAAAACGGCTTCCGGAGACCTTTACTCCTCTTGGGATATCAATGATGTCTAAGCTTTCTCCTAATGTGATATGGTCTTTTGCTTCAAAATCAAATGTGGGAAGCTCTCCCCATGTTCGTATCTCGACATTTTCAGTGTCATCTTTTCCGACTGGTACTTTTTCCAGTGTTGGGTTTGGCATCAAGAGAATCAAGTGTTGAAACTCAGCTTCGAGCTCACGCAATTTTTCTTCTTGCTTCTTAAATGCCTCTTTTCCTGTTTGCATATCTGCAATAGCTTCATCTCTTTTTGTGCCTTCCAATTGTGAAATCTTTTTTGCAGTAGCATTTTGTTGAGCACGTTCGGTTTCAACCTCCAGTCGGAGTGCAGAGAGTTCGGTATCGACCTTGAGCAAGGTGTCAACAATTGAAGCATCCATCCCTTTGTTCACAGCAGTGGTTTTAAAGACTTCTGGATTTTCTCTGAGGAGGTGAATATCGATCATATCTCGAAAGTATAAATGGTGAAAAAGTGGGCTGATTATGCCTCACTCATATTCATTTGCCAATCAGAACTCCATATCTTCGCCCACTATTATCGATACTTATGCTGCTCGAAATATTCGGACTATCTTTCTGTACTGGAGTCAAAATATGAGGCATTGGTTCTCGTGCGGAGGCATAAGGCTACAACCCTGGCTGATCTCCAACACTTCGATTGCCTATTTCTCTTGACAAACCCCTTGTGCATGCCTAAAGTTTCATAGCTCTTTTATGGGCACACTTCTGATATACTAACTGAAATACTGCATGCTGATTATCCGATTGAGTCGAACTGGAAGAAAAAATCTTCCCGCCTACAATATTGTTGTTACTGAAAAGACCCATGCTGCCAATAGTGGACGTTCCCACGAAAAGCTTGGTTTTTATGATGCCTTAAAAGATCCTGTTATTCTCAAGTACGATAAAGAGCGTGTCCAACATTGGATAAAACAAGGAGCTCAGGTATCAGAGACAGCAGCGCGTCTTTTTCACAAGGATGGTGTAGAAGGTATGGACAAGTTTGTGAATTTCAAAATGAAGTACAATAAAAAGAGCAAAAATCCTGAGGCAGAGCCTGAGGAAGCACCAGCTGCAGCAGAAGGGGAAGATTCTGAAGCTCCAGCAGCCGAAGTATCTGAAGAAAAAAAAGAGGAGGCACCTGCTGAAACTCCAGCAGAGTAATTTTTTCTCTCATTATTACGATTTAATTCCCGAATTATGTCTGAAGAATTAACACTCGAGCAACAGTTTCTCCAACACATTGTTGGAATGATTGTCACTGATGCCAGTCAAATCGAAGTCACTCGGACAGTCGACGATATGGGTGTTTTGATGACTCTGAAGGTTGCTCAGGACGATATGGGTCGTATTATTGGGAAAGACGGTCAAACTGCAAAAGCTATCCGAACCCTCCTGCGAGTGATCGGATCTCGAAACAATCTCAGGGTAAACCTTAAAATCCTCGAACCAGGGGATGCTGGAGTTCCTGCTCCAACACCTGTAAACGAAGCTGGGCTCGATGACGATGGTGATACCACTCTAGAAGCTCCTGAGGAGCCAGTAGTAATTGAGGCACGAGAAAGCACAGAAACAGAAGAGGTCCTAGAAACGCCTGAATCAGATGGTATTTCCTTCGAAGGATAGTGCATCACGAAATGAATACTAAAAGCCTTTACTTACGACAAGGGCTCTTTTTTGTTTGAATCGCAGGTTTTCACTGATTTCTTCTGTTTTGACCTCAGAGTCACCAAGGTTCATACACTCCAAAAAGTCCTCATTCTCCACTTGACGGTTATAAGGAAATACTGAAAAAACCTTGCTTTTTTGGCTTAAGTAAGCGAAAATACCTGGGATAAAAGCACTTCTTTCAAACATATGGTCGGTACATTCTTCGGCTTGAATGGAGACATTCATGGCCCTCTGCTAGCGCAGGTCAATACAGGTATCCTTCCCATCATAGAAGGATACGAACCGGTAAGCCTTATAAAGGAAGCAATCGCCTGGTCCATTATACTAGCGGCGATCTTGTGTATTGTGTTTATTTTTATCGGAGGAATATCTTTTATTCTTTCTGGGGGACAAGACGAAAAGATCACAGCCGCAGTATCTACTATAAGGTACGCTATTATTGGTCTCGTTATTGTTATTCTCTCGGTCACCATGGTCAATGTTATCACCTTTATCTTTAAGGTGCCTTTTGATGTGGTCAATTACCGTGAGATCCTCAGCAAAGTGCAGAGCCTCAGTCAATTATTTCAACAAGACTCCTTCTATGACAGTGGAGGAGACTATTACGATGGTGGCTTGTAGAAGAGGCAGGTCGAATTAGTGTTCGATTCCCCTTCTTCCTCCAGAGGAGGACCAGCCTGTGGCTGAAAAGAGGGTAGAGGTTAGGCTAAATCACAATTCCTGATCAAAATATTTCCACACTTTCTCGTAACATTTTCTCTTCTCTTACGTTATATATATCTGCAGTCGGAAAAGCTCAGTATTCCCCAGGAAGATTGAGCTGTCCCGATTGATTCGATCCTTGAAATCTCAGGAAAAAACACTATCAGAGAGTGACCAACATGGTCATCAGCTCTCAGAAGAGTTCTTTCACCAGCTCCTTTTCAGTGGTTGAGCTGGCAATAATCAAAAGAACGACTGACAGAGAAGTGCTTCTTTGGAATCTCACTATTATATATAGTCGAGATCTCCACGGTCTTATCCTTTAGCGGGGATACGGCCAACTGATTTCTTATGAAAGAAAGAAATCTTGTTTTATCTTTTTAGTTCCTTGAATCTATGAATTTACTATCACTTCGCAAAGTAGTTGCGAGTGCAAGTACTGCTGTTCTCCTTTGGAGCAGCGTTGTAGTACCTGGACTTGGTGCATTTACAGCTAACGCTGCTGCAACTGGTTCTGATCACTACGCTTACGCTCACTGTCAATTACTAGAAGATGAAGGTGTTGTTAAATCCGGTACCTGTGGAAAACTCAACGACTCTATCTCTAAGGGAGAGTTCGTGAAAGTTATCCTTTACGTAGCTGCAATCGGAGAAGATGCTGACGCAACTTCTGCTGCTACTGACGTTTCTGACGACTTTGTTCGTGCTGCTGTTAACACAGCTTACGAAGAAGGACTTCTCTCTGGAGAAGGAGGAGACGTAAGCAAATCAGGTGCGGGTAATACCCTCAACCGTGCAGTAGCTGCCACTATTGGTGGACGTGCATACTCTGTCGTGGATGAATTTCCATCTGACGGAAGCATGTCTGACCTCACAGGAGGACAATGGTACAGCGACTACGCAAAAAAAGCAGTTTCTGCTGGTGTAATCGTTGGTAAGGTAAAAGACGGTGTGCGAAATTTCGCGCCTGCTGATATCCTCACTTACGGTGAATCAATGGCTCTTGCTTTCCAATTTGCTCGTGCTGAAATCGCATACGATGAATGGACTTCTGCTGGAAACAGTGGTGTTCCTTCTACATCTGCTATCACAGCTCTTGATGCTTTGGATGTCTACAACTTCAACGTAAGCTACGACTTTTCAGACGTAGTTGTTGACGATGGAGATGACAATACAAACACTAATAAGCCTGAAGTTCCAGAAGTTACTGGTCCTGAATCATTCTCTGCAATGGCTCTTAACACAGATTCTGGAGTAAATGTTCCTAAAGGAGCAAATAATGTACGTTTTGCAGCTTTTGAGGTTAGTGGTAACGCTAACGTAACAGAAGTTGAAATTGTACGTTCTGGTCCTGGTGACGAATCTGATATCGGAAATGTCTACCTCTACTATGGAGATCAACTCCTTGCAGATGTAAGTAATCAATTTGCATACAACGGAAACGGAATGCAACTTGCTGCTTCAAACGCAGACATGTACCGAACAGAACGACGAACTACTGGTAAGTCGATCAACTCTGAAGACCAAAAAGTACGTTTCTTCGTAAATATCGCTGTACGTGGTACAGGTGTTCTTGAAATCCGTGGAGACCTTTCAGCTACTGCTGGAGCTTCTTCACAGCACCGGTTCTCACTTATAGAAGTGAAAACATCAAACGAAGTATATGAATTTGCTGCTAATGTTGCTCAATACATGGGGAATCTCATGACTACAGGAGGTACTGCTGTAGGAGAAGTAACAATCCGACCAAATGCATCTATCAATGATGTATACGTTGGACAAAAGGATGCGGTAGTAACTCGTTTCGAACTCCAACTCGATTCTAACGAATCTGGTATGTTCCAACGTATTGCTCTCCAATTCCGTGGAGGAGTAAGTGGTTCAGACATCTCTAACCTCAAGCTCTTCATGGTTGGAACTTCAGATGCTATCGCAACTACTCCAACTGTTGGGTTTAACGACCTCGCAACTTTCATCATCTGTGCTACGAAGGTAAACGATGTTTGCCAACCAATGCAGATCAACAAAGGAGATACACGTGTCTTCTATGTAACGGCTAATCTTGATGGTGCTCAAAATAATGAGGATATCAAGGTTGACCTTGATGAAAATACTGATCTTGTAATGATCGGAGGAACACTTGGTTTTGGTATGACGGTTACTGAAGAACCAGGTGGAACGTTCACTACTACAGCAAACGTTCTTGGTGCTGACGTTTCTCTCAGCTTCCTAGGGCCTGCTGCTGGTGATATCTCTGCAGGAGTAAATTCTGCTCTTCTCGCTAAGTGGTCATTCGTCAACAACTCTGGTGGACGTCTCCAACTACGAGACTGGCAAGTATCTCTTACAGACGCAAACGTAGCTAACCTCGTACAAACTGCAGGAAACGCACGTTACACAAACATGCGTCTTGTTGTTCTTGACGATGAAGATCGAGATATAGCTACTTTGTTTAGCTCAGTAGACATGGATAACACAACTTCAGTTGGTGTTGTTGGTACTACTGCGACTATCAGCTTCCAAGGATCATACGATGTTCAAGCTGGTAAGAACCTCGTGATTGGTTTCATGACTAATCTTGAGTCTACACTTGTAGCATCTACAAACGTTCTTGTGGCTCTTCAAAATGTTGCTGTAAACGATCGTGTCCGTGATGACAACAATGATGGGCTTGGTGCTGGATCTATCAATCCAAGTGCTGCCATCGCTGGTGCTGGTCAACGGTTGAAGGCATCTGCTATCCAAGTAACACTCTCTTCTGCAGTTGGAAACAACGCTTACGCACTTGGAGAGTCTTCTGTGATCCTTGCGGTTCATAATTTTCTTGCTGATGCAGGACAAGATATCAACTTTAGCCAACTCCAATACACCACAATCGGTGGTCCAAATGGAGCCACTTTTGGTAATACTGCCTTTATCGACAATGCTCAACGAACTTTCTTGAGTATTCGTCTCAAGGTAATGGACGACCAAGGTATCCTTCAAGATGTTTCAGATATTGAAAGTCTTGATAACACTGGAAAGCTTCTTTTTGATAACCTCGAAGGGAGATTTACAGTAAAAAATGGAAAATCAATTGATCTCTACCTTGTGGCAGATATCAATAGTTCTGGTCAACCATCAAATGCGTTTGGTACACCTGCACTTGCAGTTGCAAACATTGCTTATCAGTTCCAACTCGATAACACTGCTTCAGCTACAACCACTACAGGTCGTAACATCGCTACTGGGAACTTGATCGATGCTGTTAAGCCAGCACAAACCATTACGGTTAGTACAGGTGGAAACATCCTTCTTAGTAACCAATCTCAAGAACGTGAGCAATATATTGCTCAAACTTCTAGTAACTCAGTTACTATCGACGCTTTGATTTTCAAGGTCGAGTCTGAAAATGCTACTTCTATCCTCAAGGATTTCCGTGTCGATGTTGATACTGGTCGTCCAAGTGTGGATAGTGCTGTTGTCAACGCACTGCTAACTGCAGCTGCTCCAGCATTCCTCATCCAGCAAGGTGCTGTAACACCATCTGTTACAGGTGTAAATGGTGGAATAATTGGTGTCACTACAGTGTGTTCTGTAACAGTTATCGTTGGAGTTGGACCTGCTGCTGATGAACTCGATTGTGCAGATGGTGCTGCTACTATTGCTTTGAGCAATGCTGGTGGTGCTCGTACAATTGCTGAGCAAGCAGCTGTAGTCCGATCTCTTATCGGTATTGCTGGTTACAAAGTTTCAGGTGGATCAGGAGCTGGTATCATCTTCGAAAGAACTGGTGCCTCTGTTGACGCTAATATCGTCATAGGTGGTGCTCAAGCTGGTAGCTTTAACACCTCTAATCGTCTTGCTGGACAACGAAGTAGTGCAGCTAGTGGATCTGTTGGATTTAATGATGTAGATCTTCCAGATGTTACTGATACTCTTGTTATCGGTACCACCAATCCTGGTGCTGCTCAAGTTGTACTCTGTACAGTTACTTTCAATGACGTAAATGCTACTGGACTTGAAGATGAGCTTGATTGTTCTGACAATGTCGCAGTAATCGATACCGATGCTGATACTGGTGTAGATGGAGCTCCACGTACTGCTGCTCAACTAGCTACAGTGTTAGCAAGTCTTACTAACGTTGGAAACTTCAACGGTAGTGCAAGTGGAAAACTCGTTACATTTGTACAAGTATCTCCATACACAGCTGTAACACTTACATTCGCAACTTCTACAGTTATTGGGGCTGAAGCTAATCTGCTTTCTCTAGCTCCTGGTGATACAACTATGATCGACAATGCAAGCGCTATGCTCGCAAGTGCTCAAATGTTTGTAGATGGTGTCTTTGTTGGATCTGCTAGTACAATCTCTGCTACACAAGTACGTTTCGACGACGTTGATCACGAATTTAACAATGACATCCCTAAGGTTGTTGCTATTCGTTTGAAGGTGAAGCAAGTAGTTACTGGTGGTGCAGATGCTGGTCAAAACTTCAAGCTCGTCTTGAGACAAGGAGTTTTCCAAACTGCAAACAATGGAAGCTTTGTGAGTAAGGCTGGTACGGAACTTAATCCAAGTACTCCGTCTATCTTCAATGCCAATAGGTTTATTGTTCAACAAGCAACAGTAACCTTCTCTTCTGGTGGTACTATCTCTTCTGACTTGCTCTCTGCAAGTCTCCAAGATATGTTCAAGTTCAAGATGGAAAAATCTGGAACAGGAACTGTTGAAATTGGAGACGGTCTAGCTGGATCATCTATCGAGTTTGAGATCACAAAGACTGGTGATGATGGAGTTCCATCTGAACCTGTTAAAATCGATCGATGTGAAATCCGTGATGCTAGCAACACTGTTCTTGCAACAAAGAATGCGCCGTTTAATAGTGATTCTTTTGGAACACCATTCCCGACACTTGCTGGTGCAGGTGGTCAGGATCGAGCGTCAGTTGCATTTGTAACGTTTAATTCATCAGAATTTGTTTCTGGTAAACGTTTACAAGGTGGAGGTGGTGTTTACACTGTTTACTGTAATGTAACTGCAGTTCAAGCAGGGAAAAATGCTTCTTTCCAAGTTTCACTCACTCAAAACGTATCATTGGCGATCATCGACAATGACGTTTCTGTGATGAATCAAACCAATAAGTTCAACGGAATTCCAGTAACTGGAGTTTCTCGTTCTGCTGTTAACTAGTCATTTGACTCGTTTTCACAAGAACAGAACTTAACGGTTCTGAAAACCCCCACTCGCGCAAGCGGGTGGGGGTTTTCTATTTTTATATTGTTGTATAGGGGCTTGGAACTCCGCATAGGTTGCGCGAGCAGGTACAGATAGATACGGATTAATGATATGCTGCAGGTTTTAAATGATTTTGAGATTTCTATTAGAAATAAAAAATCTATGAGATTTGTGGCCTTGCTTCTCATCTTTATAGTCTCAAAAATATTGTCTATCTCGACAATCTCACTTTTTCCTAATATCCATAACATTCTGCTTATGCTACAATAAAGCCCCTTAATCACCCCTTATGAAAAAACTCACCGTATTATTCATCACTTTCCTGGCCCTCACCGCCTGTTCTACTGGCCCTACTATGAAGGCAGATGAGCTTGAGATACGAGATGATGGATTGGCTTACGAACTCAGCGTGGAATCTCCATACACCGGAACATCCGAAAAATACTATGATAATGGGAACCTCGAATCTATAGCTTCATTTATTGATGGTAAAGAACACGGGACTACCACTTTTTATTTTCCAGGAGGGGGGATTCACAAACAAGATGAATTTAGAAACGGTCAGCTCGAAGGTGTATCAACTGAATGGCGGCCAAATGGCGATCTCTACAAAGAGGTTTCATTCAAGAATGGACAACTTGATGGAGAGAGTATTACTTATCATCCAGATGGAAAAAAGAAGACCATGAGCGAATACAAAGAAGGGGTGAGAAATGGAAAACAATTCTACTGGTACGCAGATGGAACGAAAAAACTCGAAGGAAATTTCAAAAATGATCTACAAGATGGTATTTCTCGGCAATGGGATGAGCAGGGAAATCTGCTCTATGAAAAAGAATACAAAGAAGGCGTAGAACTTGTTCTGGAACAAGAAAAGACCATCGAAGATACAGATGAGCAATAATTCTGCTGCTTAACAAGGCACTTCAGTTCGTAATGATACAGAGCTCTGATAGCATGCAGCTATTAGAGCTTTTTTTATGATTATCTTATGAAGAATATCCTTTCCTTTTTCCTTGCTGCGATCTGTATAACAATACTGAATCCTTATCAGATTGATGTAGCAATGGCAGAAGGTAATGATGACCTCATTTTTAATCAAGTATCCACGCTGAGGACAGATACGAGTCGTCACAGAAATCTTGCGCCACTGCCTCCCTTTTCACTTCAAGTACTTCGAGACATACCAAATATTAAAGAACTAGAAATTGGGTTCCCAACAGATATGCCTGCTTTGATTTCACACGAACTACAAAATGCGATGATTCTCGGAAGCCCTGTAGACGAAGGGCGTATATCTGCACTTCTGACTTGGAAAAACCTTTCAGTAGATCAGAGATCACTGCGAATCCCTGTTAGTGGTGGACTGAAAGCTGGAGATAGTATCCTTATTCAAGGAATTAGCATGAAGGTTCATGAGTATCTGCAAAGAACTTTCAGAGCGAGCTTGAGATATTCTCCTCAAGGAACTGATGAAAAAATAATTTTGCTCTCTGGTTTTGGTGTTTTCTTACAGATTCGTTCCGATAATATAGCAACTCCAGGAATACTAGAATCTTCTTTTAGAAGTAGAAACCATTCACCAGAGCCACCTCGTGAACTTCGTGTATCAAAAAATAGAGACGAGAGTATTCAGATCAATTGGAAAAAAAACGCAGACCACGATCTTTCTGCCTATACTGTCCAAGTCATCAATGACCTCACAAATATTTCTGTCTTTGAAGAAAGAATGCCAAAGGATGCAACATTCGTAAACGTGGGCAATCTTGAGAGCGAAAAAACCTACCGGCTCTTTTTTGCCGTTGAGGATAGTTCGGGGCTCCGAAGCACAGATGAGATGGCTTTTACGACTGCGAGCTTAGATCTGACTCCAGAAGAGGACTTGCCTCCAGCTCCTGAGCCGGAAGTACCAGTGGAACCGACTTCTCCAGAAGAACCTGAATCTTTAGAATTTCAAAAGGAGCCAAAGTTTACTGAAGACGAAACAGCTCCAGAGGCTCAAAAAGAGGAGACAGGCTTTGTGCTCCCGACAAACATTCAGGATATCACTTCTTCAGAAGACCTCATCAAAGAAGCCCTCTTAAAGGTTCAGCCTGAGCTCCCCATGTCAGGATTTTTAGGGAGCGCGCCAGTAAAGGCTGAGTTTCTAAATATTCTCACAGGAGAAGGCAAGTTCAGCGCCTTATTAAAAGGGACTTCTCGAAGAAGGTTACTCATTCAGTCCAAGAGACTCGTGAGAAGACTGGCCGATTTAGATGAGTCTGATCTAACCAATGCCGATGTCGCCAAAATGTTGACTTACTTGTACCGCTACGAAAAAATAAAAAATGCGAGGCTGGTAAAGCGTATTCCTGTTTCTCCTACAGCCAGTAGAGAAGAGCAATCCCATAGAAGATACGTCTACAATCTTCAAAAAAAGGGGATGATCACTCCAGAGATCACAGAAAAAATCTTCTATGGGCTCGGGAAGATCCGTACCGAGGACTTTTACTTGATGATGTACTACACTTTGAAGAGACTAGAGGATACTTCAGGGAATAATTAGGAGGGAGAGGAGTACAGATTTTCAGTGATTCAAATGATGCACGGTTTTTCTTAGTCACCACTTCGTGGTTCTCTTAAGAAGAGGGCTCAGGTCTATCTCAGATGATTGGAGCCTGTAGTGCAGCTTCTCTACTTCTTCAGCAATTCTCTGAGTTTCTCATTCTTTTTCAAAAGATCAACGACTGGTTTTGTGAATTCTCTCGGAACTTCACCTTCGATTTTTCGATAGGTATCTTGAGCAGATTTTTTGAGAGTTATTCTTGCATCAGCTCCAAGAGTATTCCCGGTAGAGAGATTTTTTTGTAATGAAAGAATAAGCGTAAACAATGGGACAGCTCTATCAATCAATCCACGGTAGATTCCATCTGGAAGGTTCGGAGTATTTAGCCGGGTATAAAGAATACTTTGGTAATAGCTGATCATTTCCATGCTCAAGAGTTGGTATCTCATTCGCAAACCAGGAATATTATCCACTCCTGTCTCAAACTCTGCCAAGACTTTAATAAGTATTTTTCGGCATTGTGGGACGAGTCGAGCAATAGAAGCATATTTCGCATCGGTTTGGAGCAAACGGTTCATATCTTGTCGATTCAGATTTTTTTGGGCTTTGGTAGCATACTCCAAAAGCTGATTGTACATCGTCAGAGCTTTGTACAGAGCATCACTATCACCAAACTGTGCTTCTGAAACCCATTTTTGGAGCTTTTGCAGGACAAGCTGGGGTTTTTTTACAACTTGGGTTTCATGTGATGTCCATCCAAGGACAAGGAATACGTCGTCATCATTTTTTTTGTGCCGGGTTTCCCAGAGATCTACATAGTTTTTAAGACGATTGAGTTCTCTCTTCTTTTTTCCTGAGAGACCATTAAACTGACGTATTTCTAGATGATTAAGGTGTTTGATGAATTCTTCAGTATCCCCATAGTGATAATTCTTAATGGCGATCTCGTATCGAGAGCTATTTATGATTTCAATAATGTGGTTTTTAAAAGACTCTGGTGCTGTTTTGTATACCTTGCTCAAGCTGTCGATGCACCTGACGTGCTTTCCATCTTTTTGTAATAAACGCGCTTTATCCAATGATTTTTGCGCTTGTGATGCAGCTCTTGCTGTCTGAATAAGTTTTTCAAGTTCAGCTGGATGAGTTTCATTAGCTTCAGATTCAAATCCTTTCAAAGTTTTTTTCTTCTCAAGGGTTTGCTGAAGATCTATAATAAGGTTTTTCAAGACTTCTGATGACAGTGGTCCGTTTGTAGTCAGAATTTTTGTGGCAAGTGTGCTTCGGTTTTCCAGCTCTCGAGCATAATGAATATGGTCTTCTGGACGTTTCGTTGCGAAGTAGAGGAGTGTAGAAAGTCCAATGATTCCTGCCGTCCCTGCAAATAATTTTGCCATCTTTCTTTTCAATGAACGCATTTGCATGGCCTCATCGGATCTGTTTTTTAGTTGTTCATGAAAGAATGATACGACTTCGGTAGCCGACGGTCTCTTTTGAGCATTTCGTGAAGTCATTTGGCAAAGGAACTTCAAAATTTCTTCATCCTCAGTAGATTCTCGGAGTGCATCGAGCCCGGGGTCATCATAAGAGATGGCGGATTGGAAATTAGTCATCATATAGGCCACTCCATAGTCTCTTCCGCATCCAAATTTTCTTTTAAAGGTGAATTCCTGCATTTTTGAATGCCCAGTCAAAAGCTCAGCTGCTATCAGTCCAAGCGCATGAATATCCCAAGCTGAACCAGCAGATTGTGGATCTCTCCAGGCTTCCTCTGGCATAAAGGATGGGGTGCCAATCACTGCGCCGCCGTAGGTAAGGCTTTCCATGCTGTCTTCTGTTCCATTCATCACCTCCGCAGGTGAATGCTTCATATATCTAGCAGAAGCGAGACCAAAGTCTGATATTTTTGCAATGAGAGTACCATCGAACTTATCAATCAGGACATTGGCAGGTTTCATATCTCGATGGGTCATACCTTGTCTGTGGATGACCTCAAGACCGTTAGCAATATTCCGAAGAAGTTCGAGGCGTGTCGACATTTCCACTTCCATTTCATTGTTTTGAATATGTCCAATGAGTTCATGAGCATCACCACCATCAATATGCTCCATGACATAGTAGTTCACTGCTTGGCCAACAATATGGAGGGTTCCGGCATCGTATATTTCTACTATAGCTGGATGTTTGCTGACTTGGGCAGCCATCTTGGCTTCTTTTTCAAAAGCTTGCACCATTTTGATATTATCTGTTGAAAGACTGATTTTAATAACACATGGACGTGATAGCCGAGAACTATTTGCCTCATAGACGGCACCCATACCTCCTTTCGCCAAAAACCGAAGCTGATCAAACCCTTTTGCCTTGAGGTGAGAGGCAAGAAGAGTCGTCATACGCTCTGGTGTTTGAAAGAGCGACGTTATTTCGTTTCTCACCTCCACATAAGCCTTTGGAGTCGGAGGAGGACCTTGCTTCAACATTTTTCTCTTGGCTTTTTCTTTGAGGATATGAAGGTAAGGCAAAACTTCCTTGATATAAGGGTGGTATGCTTTAGATGCGGTCCAATAAAAAGTGAGCACCTTCATGTCATCTTCAGTAAAAACTCCCTGTTGAACATTCAAAATAACGCGATGGAGTTGAGGGTGCTTGAATTCCGCCAGTTTTCGGAGGGCATGATACACCTTCTGTGACATCTCTTGGTTTGGCGGGTGTTCATTATCTGGACGGGTATTCATAATAGGAGAGAACTCTTATAGATGCCGAATTTTAGCCGTAAAGATGTAATTTGTCAAGGTTTGAGTGTTGAGAGAGCATCTAAACTCATTAGATGCAGGGCTTATTTTAAATACTCTCCCAGCAGTTCTATAATCCGATTCTGTGGTTCGAGAGCAGAGGGGTTATTCGCATCTTTGCTGGACTCTTGAAAAGCTTTTTGAATGGCTTTGAGCAGTTGGTCAGAGCTCACAGTAGCACTATCCAGCATGATCCAGTCTGACTGTCTCTTCACCATTTCCTCCGCATTCTTCCGTTGGTGGTCCCCAGCAGCCACTTCTGCGGGCAAGGGAATCATAATAGCTCGTTTCCCAAGAGCTTCAATCTCCGAAACAGACCCTCCAGAGCGGGTCAGTACAACATCAGCAGCAGCTAAGAAAGAGGCATACTGATCTGTTACATACTCAAATTCACGGTATTTTTTATCTTCAAAACCCGTCGCTTTTCCCTTTCCGGTCAAATGGATGATTTGGTAGCTTTCAACCAATTTCGGTAGAATTTCCAATACCAAGTTGTTGATCTGTTGGGCACCTTGACTCCCGCCAGTTACCAATAGGGTAGGGGTTGTATAAGGAAATGAAACACTATCCAACCCTCTATTTCCATCAGCTTCTAACAATGCAGGAGAGATTGGGTTTCCGGTATAAACAACCTTCTCCACTGGCAAGTACTGCTCTGCAGACTGAAAACCCAAGCAAATCTTCTTCGCAAACTTCGCGATCAAACGGTTCGCCAGGCCAGGGTAGCTATCGGTCTCATGTGAAACGACAGGTACTCCATTCATCCAAGCTCCAATAGCTACTGGCAAGGCTACAAACCCCCCTGAAGAGAACACGACATTCGGTTTGATTCTTCTCACCAGCCAAAAAGACTGCCAGGTTCCTCTCAAAAAGCGAAAGAAATCCACAAAATTCTGCACATCAAAGTATCTCCTCAGTTTTCCACTGGAAACAGGATGAAAAGTAACTTTTTTTTGATCTATCAATTCAGCTTCTTTTCCTGAGGAAAGCCCAGCGTAGTGAATATCCACATGTGGCTGTGCAGAGTCAAGCTCCTCGATCAAAATAAGGTTTTTCATCACATGGCCAGTCGTGCCACCTCCAGTGAAGAGGATGCGGTGTTTTTTATGCTGTTTTTCCATACTCCAAGCTTAATAGACGAAGTCATCTCTTGCTATAAAAAAATATGAAATGCGAATTATTGAGGAATATCTGGGTTTTCTCTCTACTTTCAAAAAAAACTCAGAATGCATTCCAATACTAAACTTGTTAGTCTTAGACTGTCCCTATGACTCCACATCCATCTTCACAACTAGCAATGGAAATTTCTCAAGAAACAAAAGAGGACCTGCAGTTTACAGCATCAATAGCTGTGACAGAATTGCGTGAAAAACTTTTTGAATCTGAAACAAGTTATCGATTTGAGATTGGATCATCCAAAATGATGATCCGCAGAGCTCCAGATGATACACTTTGGTATGGTGACCTTGCAAAAGGAGAAGAGTATTTACGTGAACACATCGACAATCTTCCTCAATCAGGTCATCTGATTTTTCATAGCAGTGGGCTTGTGGAGTATGTAAATGAATCAAATGAAAAAAACGAATACCATTGTGGTGTGGAAGCTATTAGAAAGCTGAGAGCAAAAACACTGAAGGCTTTCAATAAAAAGAACGAAATAGTTGCATCTCATCACAAAACAACCAAAGACTCTTGAAACTGAGCTTATGTACTCATCCATTCTCGCAGTTTTTTCACCGACCATCCTCTGTGGCTTATGGCGTTTTTTTCCTCTGCTGTCATCGCAGAGTACACTTTGTCGTACCCTTCCGGTCTGAATACTGCAGAAAGAGGAATGCCTTGTTCTATCTCTGATTCAATATGTGCAGTGATTATTCCTCTACACTCTCCCTCAAAAGCCGTATGACCAGTTTCGTCGATATACACACAATGAGACACAAATCGTGCCCTTCGATCTTCTTCTGAAGCCATTTTTTGCATAAAATAGTCAATCCATTCTTGGTCTGAAACATCAGAACCAGCGCCCCATCTTCTAGTATGGACTCCCAGTTCATCTCGCAGAGCATTCACTTCTATCCCTGAGTCTTCAGCAATAATAGGTAACCCAATCAGTTTGAAGTAATGCTGAGCCTTGAGAAGAGCATTTTCTGCATAACTCGCTCCTGTTTCTTCTGCATCAGGGTGATGTTGTGATAAGTCTGACAAAGAGAGAAACTCTGTGCCTTCAAAAGGACCAAGTGCTGATACAATTTCTTTTCTTTTCCCGGGGTTTGTCGTGGCAATAACAATCTGTTTCATACGCTTAACAGTTAAAATGGCTTGATTTAAGCCAAAAAATCTATAAACTATTATCATTATCTCAAATTATTAGCTCGATGCCAATACTGCTATTTAGTGGCACAGGTACTAAAATTCGAAGCAAACACGGCTAATATTTTCCAATTCTTAAATGCCTAAGAGTCCTCATCGCCCTAACCGTCTTAACCGTCCTATTCTTATGAAGCTCACCACCTACCTTACCTTCGACGATGTTCTCCTTGTTCCTCAGTACTCTGAGACACTTCCTCGTGAGACAGATATCAAGTCTAAGGTGAGTAAAGGGCTCAAAGTGAATATTCCACTGATGTCTGCAGCTATGGATACAGTTACAGAACACGAAATGGCCATTGCTATGGCACTCGAAGGAGGAATTGGCGTGATTCACAAAAACCTTTCTCCAGACGACCAAGCAGCTCAAGTGGCCAAGGTAAAGCGTTTTGAAAATGGATTCATCCTCAATCCAATGGTTGTCAGTGAAGATGACCCTATCGCCAAAGTAATGGATATACGTCATCAGTATGGCTACAAAGCTGTTCCTGTGACAAAGGATGGGACACCAAATGGCGAATTGGTTGGGATTGTTACCAAGAATGACTACCTCAACAAGCACGCCAGTAAAAAGGTCAAAGACCGAATGACACCTTACAAAAAGCTTATGGTGGCAGAAAAGGGGATCTCTCTACGAGATGCCAATATCTTTTTGGAAGAGAGTAAGTTTAGCAAGCTTTTGATTATCGAGAATAAAAAGAACCGAAAACTCCACGCTCTCGTTACCCGACAAGATCTCGAAAAGAACGAAATGTATCCAAATGCGGCAAAAGACAAGGCTCAACGCCTCCTCTGTGCAGCAGCCGTCGGACCTGCAGCAAATATGCATGAAAGAGTACAAAAGCTCATCGATGCCGGAGCAGATCTCCTCATCGTTGACACAGCTCATGGTCACTCAAAAGGAGTGATCGATACAGTCAAATTCATCAAGAAAAAGTACCCAAAACAACAAGTAGTAGCAGGAAACGTCGCTACCGCTGAAGCCACAAAAGCTCTCATCAAAGCAGGTGCAGACGGAGTCAAGGTAGGAATCGGACCTGGATCGATCTGCACCACACGTATCGTCACTGGGATTGGAGTTCCCCAGCTCTCAGCCATCTTCGAATGTGCAAAAGCTGCAGGAGGAAAAGTCCCAATCATTGCTGATGGGGGAGTGAGATACTCTGGAGATGTCGCAAAAGCAATCGCAGCTGGTGCTTCAATGGTTATGGTCGGTTCTCTCCTCGCAGGTACAGACGAGTCACCTGGAGAGATGGTCTATCGAGACGGAAAAACCTTCAAAACCTACCGTGGAATGGGGTCACTCGGAGCCATGAAAGTAGGAGGTAAGGAGCGATACGCTCAAGGGAACGTCAAAGAAGAATCAAAATTTGTCCCAGAAGGAATCGAAGGGCTCATCATGTACAAAGGAAAGACTTCTACCGAAATCTACCAGCTCATCGGAGGTCTTCGTTCGTCTATGGGTTACCAAGGAGCCAAAACGATCCCAGACATGCAAAAAAAAGCTCACTTCGTACAGATCACCTCGGCATCTATGAAGGAGTCTCATCCTCACGATGTCCTTATAGCACGGGAGGCACCGAATTATCGGACATAGGTGGAAGAGACCCCTAACCCCTTAAAAGGGGAACCAGGCAGTGAGGAAATAGGAACTGTCATTGCGACCTGCTTGTCAGCAGACAGGGTGAAACGTCGCAATCTCGTGAGTCAGACAATACAATGAGACGCGATAAATCGACGTCTCTACGGGGACGGTTTGTAAATAATTCCGTCATAAAAATTTGACAAATGAATAAAAAAGGAGTATAAATAGTAATCAGTTCTTTGTCATATCATCCAGGGCTCAGCTTCCTATTTACACAGTAAGTATGGTGCTGAGCTCTGTCTAATCGTGTGGACGGCTCTCTTTTTTGATCAAAATTTGTCCCCTTAATGGGGTAGGGAAGAGGCCGTTATGGCACAGGAATTTATGAAATCTACGAGTGAGTCGATTGGCGACACTGGAGTGAATTGGGGTAAGTGGGTTTCGGCTCTCGGGCTATTCCTACTGACCTCAGTCATTGTTTTCGTCGCTGTCTTCACAGCGGAGATATTCAAGCCCAGCCAAAACTTGAAAGTGACCGTTGAGCAGTCAAATGTTCAGAAAGTCAGCCAGGCTACAAGCGCTACCGCCAAAGCAACTGCCAAGGCGAGAGCTGAAGCTGAAGCTCGTCAGAAGGCTCTCATGCAACAGATGTTGGACCTGAAGCTCCGCATGGAGCTTCAGCAAAAGCAGCTAAAAAAGCGCGACGCCGAAACCAAAGTTGAGCGTGAGCGCCGCGAGGCTGCTCGGGTGAAGCTGGAGGAGGAGAAGAAGTCGTTGGAGAGGAAGTTGGCTCTGGTGAAAATTCATCCCAAGAGAAAGAAATTCGATATGGACTCGCTCTTCGACGACTCTACACCCAGTTCCAAGAGAAAGAAATTCGATATGGACTCGCTCTTCGACGACTCTACACCCAGTTCCAAGAGAAAGAAATTCGATATGAATTCGCTCTTCGAAGAGGATATTGCTAGAAAAAAGAAATTTGAGACCAATCTTCGGCAGAGGTTAGGATGGGAAGCTAAAGATTAAAGTGAGTTAACACAAGAGATTCTGCTCGGATTTAGACAGAGCTCATGTCCACCCATGCCTCCGGCATGGGTGGAACACTTTTTTGATATGCAATATTCTAGTGGGCATCGTCTGAATCGCAGATTTATGTGATTTTTTTGATGAAGCCTGATTTCCTATTTCTGTAGAGAGTATTAGTGATTTTGGTATTTTCTTGTCATGTCGACCGAAGTGAAATGAAGCGATAGCGGAATGGAACGCAGCGGAGAGATCCCTTCTTTAAAATCCCCTCCAATACCTGAATCATTCATGAGAACCTCAGGAAAGGGATTCCTCTGTTCCGCTACGCTCCAATCGGAATGACAAAAAGGGGAGCATGAGAAAAAATCAGCGTAATCCCTCTAATCCGCGTCATCAGCGATTCAGACAACACGCACCCTCCCACCAACACACCACAAGATTCTTCCTTCGTCAGAATGACAGGGTCCATAGTGTGTGGTTCCCCTTTTAAGGGGTTAGGGGTCTCTTGCCCTTGCCCTCGTAAAACCCTCCAATTTCTGCTATAATTAAAAGAAGCTAACGTCCTAAGTCCTAAAACCTAACGTCCTAGCCCTTGGCAGAAAACTCCGTCCTCACCGAAGAAGAAACATCCCAGCTGATCGAGTTGATCCAAGCCAGCGATGCCCTGACACCTCCTGAAAAGCAGTATTGGGCAGATCTATTGCCAAGTATGGATACTGAGCAAATCGATCAGCTGAAGGGTATTCTAGATACCGAACAACAAAAAATGAAGCAAATTGATGAGAAATACGACGAAAAACTCGAAGAAGTCTCTGAGAAATACGTCAAAAAATGGGATGCAGAAAAATTGAGGGCTGCTCGTGTAGCCCGCCAGCAGGAGGAAAAGGGGAGTCGTGAAGAGTCAAAGGAGAAAGCGGAAGAATTGCTCGCTGGGTGGGAGTAGGGACCCCTACCCCTTAAAAGGGGAGCCAGTCATCTTCCAAGAGCAATGAGAGATCTAAAAAACCTCCGGTATAAACCGAAGGCTTTTTTATTATTCTCCCTACAACCTACCACCTAAAACCTAGTCTAGTACCCTCCCTTAATCTCTTTTGCCTTGTGAGGAGTGTGTTTTCGGCACTTAGAACAGTATTTGTTTCGGGTGAATCCCTTGATGATATCCTTGATCAATCGAATGACATAAGCATCATTTGGGTTTTCACATTCGCTACATCGGAGCGCTGTATTGGTACGTTTTCCTCTAGGCATAGGGCTTTACTTATCAAATAATGGTAGTTTTTTTTTTAGCTTATCAATTTTAGCCAATATCGGGCTTTTGTCAACGCTAAACAGCTCTTTACTTCAGTGAAGTAATCTCATAACGCTGTTTTCCAGAAGGTGTTTCAACAGTCACTTTATCACCTTTTTTGAGCTCCATAATAGCGTGTCCAATAGGGGATTCATTTGAGATTTTGTTCTCGAAGGGGTCAGCCTCTGTTGTTCCTACAATGGTGTATTGTTCATCATTACTAGATCCCACTTTTTTCAGCTTCACGATCGAACCAATTTGCACTCCTTTAGTGGTGTGTCCTTTTACAACCTTTGCATTCTTGACCTGGTTTTCAAGTTCAAGAATACGACCTTCGATAAAGGCTTGTTCATTTTTTGCTTCTTCATACTCTGAGTTTTCAGAGAGATCTCCATAAGAAATAGCTTCCTTTAGTCGTCCAGAGACTTCTTTCCGGCGAACATTTTTGAGGTTTTCAAGCTCTTCTTGGAGTTTTTTAAGTCCTTCTTTGGTCACAAGGAGCGTTTGGTCATCCTGAGTAGTAGAAGCTTGTCCAGAACGAAAATCCTGATCATCTTGCTCTACTTCTTCTTCTATAATTGGATCGTCTTTTTTCTTTTTAGCCATGGTTGAGGTGGTTAGGTGTTAGGTGGGTAGCGTATTAGCTTTTTAGATGCATGGTTTAGATTTGATCGGTTTCTCTTTCTCTTGTCCTTTCGAAACTTTAACGAAGGTGGATAAGGGGTTAGAGGTCAGCGGTCTACTCCATAATCTTTACTACAGTACTATGGTCTTTCAGCTTTTGGAGCACTTTCGCTTCAATCTGACGGATCCGTTCTCGAGTGACATTGAATTCTTTTCCAACTTCTTCGAGGGTGTGAGTTCTTCCATCGATAAGTCCAAAACGCATTTTGATAATCTTTTGCTCTCGTTCCGTAAGGTATTGGAGCATGTCGTGGATGTTTTCCTTTAGGATTTGTCGGTTGGTGGCTTCAGACGGAGAAAGAGCATCACCATCTTCGATAAAATCACCGAGGCGAGAGTCTTCTTCTGTTCCTACTGGGGCCTCGAGAGAGATAATGTCTTGAGAAATCTTCAGGATATGTCGGACTTTTCGCACATCCATATTCATTTCAACTGCGATTTCTTCTGGTAAGGGTTCACGTCCCATTTCTTGTACAAGTCGTCGTTGGGTGTGAGTCAGCTTATTAATAGTCTCTACCATATGGACCGGAATCCGGATGGTACGAGCTTGATCAGCGATAGCCCGAGTGATCGCTTGACGAATCCACCAGGTCGCATAAGTCGAGAATTTAAACCCACGACGGTAATCAAATTTTTCTACAGCACGGAAGAGACCGATATTTCCTTCTTGAATCAGATCCAAGAACGAGAGTCCACGTCCGATGTATTTTTTTGCAATAGACACCACCAAACGCAGGTTTGCTTCAGCAAGCTTTTGCTTTGAGTTTGTGTCACCTTCTCGGATAGCCTTTGAAAGCTTTACTTCTTCTGCAGCTGTCAAAAGAGCCACTCGTCCAATTTCAGACAAGTACATTCGCACCGAATCATTACTGATTTCTTTCAGGTTGACTCGTTTTGTTGTTTTCTTTCCTTCTGGTTCCTCTTCTTCCTCTTCTTTTTTGTTCCAAATGAGCTGATCTTTTACATCTACTACCTCGATTCCGAGATTGTAGTAGAGGTCAAAAGCCTCATCGAGCAGGTCGAGAGTATCTTCAGCTTCTGGAAGAGCTTTCATCAGCTCTTGATTTGTTATAAACCCTTGCTCACGTCCTTTCTTCAAGAGACGAACAATTTCTTTTGGAAATTTAGCGAGGACTTCCGCAGATGGAAGAGGGATGAATTTGCGTTGTTTTTTTGCCACAAAGGGAAAATAGAGAACAAGAAACGAGAACTATTGGGAGAGAAGTTGAGTGTATTCTGTTGCGAGATCTGTGTTGTTTGGCTCTTTAGCCATACGATATCGGAGTTCTTGGAGCCGGCGACGCTGATAGTCTTTTCGGATCGCCTCAGTGAGGTCGTTGACCTCGGTAGCAATATCTTCTTGGCTAAATGAAGAGTAGTTCTCTTCTGCGTACAGTTCTAAAAACTGCAAACGCTGCCGTTCTTCATCACTGATAACACTCTCAGTCTGTCCTTTAGATTCCGAATGATTATATTGCGCAGAGAGGGCTGTGTAAAGCTTTTTTTCCTCATCACGCTCCAAATTTTCCTTATTGATATCACTTAATATTTGTTCAGAATACTGAGGGTGAATGGTGATAAGACCAGCAAGATGCTCAAACCTGCTCGGGACAGGCTGTTCAGCCACTTTTGAAACATTGTTGTCAGTTTGAGGAGGGCTATAGGACGCCTTGATTCCTCGCAATTGGACAAAAAGACTCCGTAATGAGGTGTCCAGTTCTAATGAGAGTTTTTTGAGGTAGTGTTCTTGCTCTATGGCATTCGCAAGGCGTTGGATAATAGGAAGCACATACTCTGCAATACTCTTTTTTCCCTGAATACTACGGATATCATGCTGTTTACAAGCCTTTTGGATCTCATAGTCTACGGCAGGCACAGCTTCTGCTACCATCTTTTCCCATTCGGCTGGAGCGGTTCGCAGAGCTTCATCAGGATCTTTTCCTGCTGGGATGGTAATCACCGAGACATTGAGCCCCAGTCGCTGGGCAATTTCCACCGAGCGGCTCGCTGCTGCTTGTCCTGATGGGTCAGCGTCAAAGGCAAAGAGCAGGTTTTTGGTGAACCGTTTTAAAAGCTTGATCTGGTCTTCCGTCAGAGCTGTCCCTAGTGAAGCAACTGTCTGAGGGAAGCCTTTTGCTTGGCAGGTCAGTGCATCAAAGTATCCTTCCACGATGATGGCTTGATCTTGCTCCCGAATGGCTTGTTTTGCCATGTGAAAGCAGTAGAGGGTTTGACCTTTGTGATAATATTTCGTCTCAGGGGAATTCAAGTACTTCGCAGGATCATCTTTCGAGAGTGTTCGGCCTCCAAAAGCTACCAGTCGACCTTGGGTGTCGTGAATGGGGAACATGATACGGTTTCGAAATCGATCATAGACATTGCTGTCTCCCACTTGTTTTTGAGCTGCTAAACCAGCGTCTAGGATCTCTTGAGAGCTAAATCCCTTGGTTTCTAAAGCTTTGGTTAGCTCATGAAAGGAGTCGGGAGCAAAACCAAGACCGAGCTGTTGTTGTAGTTTTTTGTCATATCCACGGTCACTCAGGTATTTGCTAGCAGCCGCATTCGCATTCAGTTGGCTGACAAAAAAACGTTGGGCTTCTTCTATTAGTCCTAGGATAACTTGCTTTCGTTCGCTTGTTTGTTTGTTGAAGGTTTGTTGCACTTCAATTCCAGCTTTTTCTCCTAATATCTTGAGCGCCTCTGGGAAAGTAACGTTTTCCACTTCTTGAACAAAGGCAAAGATATCTCCACCTTTTCGGCATCCAAAACAGTAGGCGAGGCCTTTGTCAGGGCTGATAATAAAGGATGGAGTTTTTTCTTGATGAAAGGGGCAGCAGGCCTTGAAGTTTCGTCCAGATTTTTTCATCTGTACGTATTGGCCAACCACTTCTTCTATTCCCAGTCGATTTCGTATTTCTTCTCGAGGGTCCATAAAACGAAGGGTTGTTGAAGATGCTAAAGATACTGAGGATGCTTACGATAACACAATTTTTTGGGAGTGTCATAATGGAGGAGAGTGTCTGTGCTGGCTCCACATCTCCGTACTGGAACCCGCCAACATCGGCTCAATTGCGAGACATGGAGTCAGCATCTTCTTCTTCCTTTTCTACACCAAGCTCTGCTGCTCCATCTCTTGGCCTAGATTGTGAATAATTTTCTGGAAGCTCTCTACGTCTGCAAACTGACGATAAACAGAAGCAAATCGGATATAAGCTACCGGATCAATATCTTTTAGTCCGAGCATGACATCTTCTCCAATTTGGGAAGTTGATATTTCAGGCTGAACGCTCCATTGTTCTTCGATACGGTTGAGCAAGGAATCAATTTGAGCTTTTTTTACAGGGCGCTTTTCGCAGGCTCTCCAAATCCCATGTTCGAGTTTTTCTCGGTCGTATTCTTCACGAGTCTGGTCTTTTTTTATCACGATCAGGTTGGTGGCTCTCAGTCGCTCAAAGGTCGTAAAACGATGTTCACAAGCTTCGCACTCTCGCCTTCTCCGAATTGCCGAGTTGTTATCCGTCAAACGGGAGTCAACCACGCTGTTCTTGATGCTTTTGCAATCTGGACACTTCACGCTGCTGAGAAGGTTAAGGATTAAGATGAAGAATGAATGGAGTACCTCTTCATTTCTCATCTTATTCCTAAATATCAATCTTCTGTTTGCAAATGGTTCTCTCTCAACTATTGTTCTTTGTGAACAATCTTAGTATACCATATGTTACCTGACCAAATTAAGACCGCTATCGAGCAGCTTTCAAAACTTCCTGGTATTGGACCAAAATCAGCTGAACGATTGGTGTTTTACCTCTTCCAAAGGGACGACAGCCATGTCAAAGACCTGGCCAATGCTCTCTCAAATCTAAAAGAGGGGATCGTCTACTGTGAGCGATGTTGCAATTTGAGTGAGTCTACATTGTGTGGTGTGTGCGAGAGCCCAGGACGCGACCAAAACACTGTGTGCATCGTTGAAAACCCGATGGATGTCTTTGTCTTGGAAAGTACAGGGGCTTACAAGGGTCTCTACCACGTCCTTCATGGAGCTATCTCACCATTAGACGGTATTGGACCAGAGCAGCTCACTGTTCATCAGCTCAATCAACGTTTTGAAAAAGAAGAAATCGAAGAAATTGTTCTGGCTACAAACCCAACTGTGACTGGCGAAGCAACAGCAGTCTATATTTCTCGGCAACTCAATCCGCGGAGCATTCGTATTACTCATCTTGCTCAAGGACTTCCTATGGGAGGGCAGCTCGAGTTTGCTGATCCGGACACTCTAAAGAGGGCTATTCAAGGGAGGAGGGAAGTATAGGTTGATGGAGGTGTGAGCATTAGGAATATCAGCGAAGGGAGCAAGAAGAAGTGTTCTTATTTTTTGATGTTCTCGTTTAGAATAGGAGTACTTTTTACTGTGTATGAACTATCACTTCTTCTCAAAATTTTCAAGGCACCGCAAAACCAATCGGATGCTTCAGTTGGTGGATCACCTGCAAAAGCATCCGTTGTTTAAGCGAGCTCGAGTAGATATATATACGCCAACTACCACTCCAGAAAATATCATCATCTTGATTGGACAAGTCCACACCGTATGGAAAGGGAGGATCGGAAACCGAGAGAGAAAAAAGATCGTCAATTGCCAAGCAAGGCTCTGTTCGTACTATGCTTATTTCGAGCAATTTCACAACATCACACAGTTCGGAGGCGAAGGATTGTACGATGGACTCGAAACCAGCTTCGCCGACCAGGCAAGTTTTCAGCTCTATCAGCAGATCGAAAAGAAGCTCCAAATATCCCATCCGATTCCCGTAGAAAAACTTTCAATAGTAGCTCAGTCCATCTTAAAAAAACTTGGAGAAGAGTGGCACAATGCTCTCTTAAAAAAAGACCTTCTAGAAAAAATTCAGCTGTTTGCTTCATCTGTATCTGGCATGACGCTCTTCAATTATCTCAATAATGAGAAAATAAAAGTTTATGCCGTGGAGGGAGAGAAAGCATATCAAAAAGTCCTTCGTGGTGTGAATCATTTGGCAGAACGAATAGAAAAAAGTGAAAAATCATATGAGATGAGGGTAGTGCGGCAGCAAGGAGGAAAAGCAAAGACAGACAAGCAAGTGGAAGCTGTAAAGCAATACAATCTTCTCGTAAAAGAATTCAACTCGGTGATTGGGAGTGATCTCAGAGAGCGAGCGACACTAGAGATTATGAAAGAAAAAACAAACAACCAGCGTATCGTTGTTTTTACCATGGGGGTGGGGCACCGAAAAAATTATCTCAAGCTAGCAGACGAATACTTCAAGGGAGGGAAAACCGCTTTTATGTTTATCACCCCACCAGAGCTCCTCACCAATTGGTGGTTGGTTGTTGGAGTTCCATTCCTTTTACTTTTCGGTCTCTTTCTCATCAATTACTGGATTTAGTCTGAACGCTTTGATATTTCAAGTGGACTCACAGCTCCATTTGTATGGCATGCTTGAATTATTTTCATATAGGGTGTTTTCTTTTGAAAAGATGAGGTCATAGACGGACGGTTTTTGGTGGGGTTTGCATTTTTTACAGCAGCACCATAGCCATAGAGTTCGAGGCCATCCAAGATAAGTGACCAGTTTTTTACTCTTGTTTTTTTGAAGAGGTTTTTGTCATGAAAGGCAATGAAATCTGCAAAGTTTTTGTGCTCTGTGGAAACATACTGAATCCGGTTGTTTTTAACGGTAGTAGAAAGTTGAAAAACTTGCAGATTTGCAGTCATTCCATTTTGATGCACCAGCTGTGCATGGCCAGAGTTTTCAGAAAGTGTTTCGAGAAGGTAGGTCTCAATACCAATTCCTTTGAGCAGAGCCCATACTGGATAAATAAAACTGTCGCAGTCTCCTTGGGATTCATTGAGAACATCTATTGGTGAGGCATCTGCAGAATAAGTAGCTTTATTGTCATCGATAACCATTTGAATAACGGCATGAACGATCAGAGTTTGCAGTCTTTCGAGGTTTAGGTACGCTTCATCAAGATCTTTTTTTGGAGCTTTTATTTTCTGCAGTTTACTGATGTGCTTCCCTGTAAGTTCAGCTTCTTGAAAAAGGTCAAGGCCTTGAAAATCTGACAGCTTTTTTTCAAGACTATCCTCGAGATCACGGTATTTATCAAACGCACTATAGAGGTCATCTTGGTTGTAGAGATCATCCCAGTAGGCATTCGCATACAAAATCATAGCGATGCTTTTCTGAGATTCCGTCATCTTGTCAAAGTTTTTAAAAACAGCTTTGGTTTCTTTTTTTAGCAAGGCTTGGTTCATTTCAATGCTTTTCACCTTTTCTTTTTTTTCAAGAGTGGTTTTTACTTTTGCAGCAGTTTCTTTTCTGACGCGTTGTGGTTCTTGCTCATTCTTAATGTGTTGTTTTTTTGGTAATTGAGGACGAGTTGGTTGTTTTGTGCTGGTGCCTGCGCAAGCAGCCAAGAACACTGCTGTGAGTAGCACCGGTAATCCAGAAGGAAGTGATCGAGGTTTTTTTGGTGTATGAGCGTGAGATGGGGTGTTCATGTGCACGAGTAATGATATTGGGCGTGATTATAGGCTCATTTAGTGATTAAGTCAACGCTGTGGGGTTCCATAAAAAGGTAGCCTTTCTTCTTCGCCCTAACAAAAAACCCCACTGCTACGAAGCAATGGGGTTTTATTTATGAAGACAGTTTGGGTTTTTTAGTCCCGTACAAAGAAGAGAAGACCCATGATACGTGCCTTTTTGATAGCTGTAGCAGCTTGGCGCTGTTGTCGAGCTGTTAGGCCAGTGTATCGACGAGGTTTAATTTTTCCGTAGTAACTCACCACCGTTCGGAGGAGAGGAAGGTCTTTGTAATCAACGTACTGTGCGTCGTCGAATGCCGATCGGGCGTCTAGTTTTGCCATAGTATAGGAGGTTAGGTTTTAGGAGTTAGGACATTAGCTTGTTGGAGGGGATTTGGTAACCCTTTTAAGGAGTTGGGGGCCACTCTAGAATTCAATCCCGTCATCTTCCAATGGAGGAGCGTCATCTACAGGTGCAGGAGAAGCTTCTGTTTCGGCAGCTTCTACGATATCACC
This sequence comes from Candidatus Altimarinota bacterium, assembly GCA_029233985.1. GTDB lineage: Bacteria > Patescibacteriota > Gracilibacteria > JAUYGZ01 > JAUYGZ01 > JARGOK01. The sequence continues at coordinate 675,039 of JARGOK010000001.1, read as the reverse complement.
AGAGACACTTCCACCGTCGGTAGCTGAGCTAGGGGCCTCAGCTTTAGGAGTCTCTACTTGAGGAGCATCTGCATAAGATTCGTCTCCATCTTCTGGGCGTTTTTCGAGCATGATCATGTCTTGGACGATGACCTCTGTCTTGTGCCGTCGGATCCCTTCTGGAGTGTCCCACGCACGTGTCTTGAGGTATCCCTCAACATAGATTAGCTTCCCTTTCTTGAGGTACTTCCCGCAGACATCTGCAAGACGTGCCCAAGCAACGAGCTCGTGGAATTCTGCACTTGAGTGCTTTCCTCCATCTTTTGCCATCCACTGGCGGTTGGTCGCAATACCGAAGGTGCACACTTGCTGACCATTTGGTGTTTGTCTCATATCAGGATCCCGAGTCAGGTTTCCGATCAAAATCACCTTATTAACACTTCTCATCGTAAAATTATTTAAAAGATAAATGCCTGCTTAAGATACGCCAGTTGTTGTTTGTCAGGGAAGTCATCTAACTGACTCTTCATTGACAAATAAAGCCCTGGCAGGATAACTACAATCCCAGATCAGCATCGTCATTGATAAGAGCCTCAAGCTTTTCATCCAAAGACTTCTTTTCATCTGCTTTTTCTTTTTCCTTTTCTGCCTCAGTTTTTTCAGCAGGCTTTTCTTCTTTCTTAGGAGCGGCAGCAGCAGGTTTTGCGTTTGGTTTGTCTGGAACAGCCACTTTAGGCTTTTTTGCATCATCTTCACGCTTCGTAGAGGCCGTTCGCACTTGTCCACGACGTTCAGTTTTTTCTTTTGTGATTTCAGCGATTCCAGCATCCACATCAGCTTGTTTCACTGGTGTGTAGTTGTCAGGCACCTTCATGATGAGGTGACGAACAAGGTTTGGGTACAGTTTCAAAGCCTCTTCGAGTGCTTTGACTTGTGGGATATCAGCGACAAAATTCCAAATGGCATAATACCCTTTGTCTTGTCCATTGATCTGGTACGCGAAGGGTCGCATACCCCATATTTCCTCGTATACGACTTCACCGAGGAGTTCTTTAATACCAGCGAGACTTTTTTCAATCTCACCGTCAGTTTTTTGGCCATCCATAATGACCATGATTTCGTACTTTTGGCTCATTTTCTTGGGGTTAAAGGATAAATGTTCCTGACCCTCGATTTCCCGTACAAAAGGGATCTGGGGCCGAAAATGACTAAGCCGAGGAATATTACGGAAAAAAGCCCTTTTCGTCAAGGGAGAAGGGGATCATTAAGTCATGCGTAGAGACCTGACATGTCTAAATTGAAATATGAAAATCATATTTGTAATGCTTTTTTGATACGCAATGCTGTTTCTTTTGGACTGAGGTTTGTATTGTTTATTTTTACATAGTTTTTGTGTTCAAGTCTTATCCTTCCAGTGTTGAACACATGTTTTTTCTCAAGAGATAAGAGCCTTTGTTGTGATTGGACGGTGTCACGTTTGCTTTCTTTCTTTAATAATCTGAAGCTAGAGGTGTTTCGCTTCAATCGTTCTTCTAGCTCTGCTTCTAGTTCAACATAGTAAATATCCGCACCTTTTTTCTTGAAAATATCAACGATACTATCGATAAATTCCCAATTTGATGGATCGTCTAGTGACCAAACATAAGTAAAAATAAGGCCTTTAAGACTGCTATTCGCAACTTCTTCAAAGAGTTGTAGGCGGATACTTCTTATAAGCTTTAGGAAGCTGGGTGACCCAAATTCAAAAAAAGGCATAATAAGCTCAAGAGTCATGTGGTTGTGAAAGAGTTTGCATCCGGTTATTTTTTCAATCTCATACCCCACAGTCATTTTCCCAACAGCGGGTGGTCCAAATAGGATGATGAGTTTCATAGGGAGGGGTATAAATGATTCCTATATTAGCATTCTCGAGTCAAAAGTAAAAAGAGCTATGGGTAAGAATGAGGTATTGAAGATATTGAACAAAAGTATATCCACCAACAATTCTACATCAATAGCAAGTCTAGACAGTTGAACAAAGTATTGCAAAGGAGGATACTTACTCCCTTGTAAATACGTTCAAAAATGACCATGATTCAGCTCGACGAGACCACCGTTGAACAGATCAAGCAGAAGATCATTGCTTCGCAAAAGACGCTGCTGATCGCACACAAGAACCCAGATGGAGATACTCTGGGGGCTTCTTTGGCATTTTGGTGGTATTTAAAAGGTCTCGGAAAGAATGTTGAGATTGCATGTTTCAATGCGCCAGCCGATGGACTGATGTTTATTCCTGGGGTAGAGAATTTGATTCACGAGATAGACGATACGCAGTACGACCTCATCATCAGCTTTGACACCGCAGACCCAAAGCTCAGTGGATTCAAGGACACACATCCAGAGATCTTTAGCCGGTCAGATCGTCATATCAATATCGATCATCATAGTTCAAATTTGATGTATGCTGGGATCAATCTCGTCATCACCAATAGTGCTTCGACGACTCAGGTGCTCTATTATTTGTTTAAGCATTTCAAGGCCATCTTCACTCGTGAGATAGCAACCTGTCTCTTGACTGGTCTCTATACAGATACGGGGTCTTTTATGCACCAAAACACAACACCAGAAACTCTTCATGTCGGATCTGAGTTGCTCAAGTACGGCGCAGATCTTTCGTCAGTTTCGAGGCATTGTTTCAATACCAAGCCAATCAATCAGCTCAAGCTCTGGGGACGTATCCTCAGCAGAGCAAGCAAGAACGATGAAGGGGTGGTGACTTCGGCAGTGACACAGGCAGATCTTCACGAGCTCGATGCAAATAAAGACATGGTGTCCGGAGCGATCGAGTTTCTCAAGTATGTTCCAGGAATTACTTACGCTCAGATTCTCTCCGAAGAAGCAGGAGATCGGGTAAAGGGGTCTCTTCGAACTATCCGAGATGACGTGGATGTCTCTGCGATCGCAGCTCAATTTGGTGGTGGTGGGCATGTGAAGGCTGCTGGATTTAGTATTCCAGGAAACCTACAGCGTGAGATGGCATGGAAGGTGAGTGGGGCAGGTGAGGAGCAGATGTTCTAATGACACTCTGCTCTGCCTTGGCACTTAGCCTATTTTTCACCAACAACTTGTCATGCTTCCATCCCCTGTCATTCAGCCTGCTTGCCGAAGCTTTAGCGTAGGTTGGAGATACGGATAATCTTTCCCGACAGGGGTCCTGGCGGCTCTGTTGTTTGGGCATGCTGTTTATCATGGATGTGGTTCTTCGTTGTTGGTGCGTTCCTCATCGCCAAGGTTCTTCGCTCCGCTCTGAATGACATGACGGGGGTGGTGCTCTTTTTCCTCTAGAGGCTGACCAGCCTGTGGCTGAAAAAGGGACTAGAGGTTGGGCCATTTTAGACTTCCCATGTCGGCTCCAGTACAGAGACAGAAGTCAGCGCTTACGATTTTTGCTCCCCAATTGACCTTCTGAGCTAGAATAAAAACTTCAATAATCCCTCTTTTTCTTTATCTAAATGCTTGACTTTTATCTTTTACTTTGCTATTATTATATGAACCTTGAAACAAACGGCGTAAAAAAATAGCTTGGAAGCAAGCTGGTTGGAAGAAGTGTTGACTGTAGGATCTGAAGCCTTGTGTGGAAGATTCTCATCGAAGTACTAAGCCAGTCAAAATAATGAGACTCTGTTTCATTATGAGACATTGGTCATAGGCTCCGAATCAACCTCTTTCCTACCAGCTTCTTCCCAAGCTTTCTAGAGCGCAATTAAGACAAGAAGATATGTGCACCCAAAACATATATCTGACAGCCATTCAAGCTCCTCAAATCTGGGTTTAGTATTTGAAAGAGTAAGAATAGCGGCCGGTTTTGCCAGCGGGTGACCAAAGGCATGAGAAGCGAAGAATCATTCCCTTCATTTCTGTCCCAGCAATGGGCGCTGACGTACGAAAGGACTCTAGGAGACTCGGGAAGGCTAAAGCACACCAATCGATTACGGTTGGTGTTTTTTTTATTTGAATATTTACAAAATGTCAGTAAAATACGACATGTTGATATTAACTGACAAAAGCCATGAAAGACTTCCTCAGAGATCTCGGGGCCAAAAAAAATGAAGGAGAGACATATCTCCGATTATTAGAACTCGGTGCTCAGCCTGCTAGCGTAATAGCCAAGCATATCGGTACGCCTCGATCGACCATGTATTTGATTCTTCAGGCTCTTGAAAACCTGGGTCTTGTTGAAGAATTCGAACGATCTGGAGTGAAGTACTTTAAAACAGTAGATGTTTCGGAAATTGAAAATGTCATTAATGCCCGCAAAAGAAGTCTTGACCAAACGATGATTCACTTCAAAGAAAAGCTCCCTGAGCTCGAATTACTCCAAAAAAAGCTGACAATGACGCCCAAGACGAAATTATTCGAAGGTAAAGACAAAGTGATGCAGATGTACGAACAAGTGCTCAAGGAAGAATCCTTCTCAGCACTTTTTAATGCTCAGCTGATGAAAGAAGTGATGCCGCAATATTACGAAAAAATTCCTCAAGCTCTCAAAAAACAAGGAGGAAAGGCGCGCGAGCTTCTTGTAGACAATGCAGTAGCTCACGAATACATGGAGAAATTTGAATCTGAACGGCATCAAATGAAAGTTTTGCCATTGGGGACAGATCTGCAGTCCGATATGATTATCTGCAAAGAAAAGATTTTTCTCATTTCTTTTGGAAAATCAGACCTTTCAGCTGTTGAGATCTACAATTCATCTCTCGCAAAAAGCCATCAATCTTTTTTTAATCTGCTTTGGGGCTAATGTACTGGCACTGTTCTGGTCGTTGGTCAAAAGAGCTCAAGTCACGTTGTGGAGGAGTAGTTTTCCCATGAAGTTCTTGGACATATCCAAAAACCTCAGGGTTTGGATTAAATGCCATGATTCGCATGAGCATCGTTGCATAGTCTTCACGTGAAACCGGATCCTTCAGGCCATTGCCAATCCCTTTGCGAATATTATTCTTTTTTACAAATTCTAGTGACCCACGGTACCAATTCGCATCTGAAATGGCGTAATCATTTGGGATCACATGTGACGCTCTCGTCAGCATAGTGATGACTTCTGCAAAACTCGCGGGTTCAAAAGGACGAGCCATACCATCTTCGTATCCTGTAATGACTCCGTGGAGATAAGCGCTATACATGACGCGAGCCGTATAGTGCATCATTTCATCTGATGGTGGAATCGACTGTGGTATATCTTTGAATCGGAATTCATCTCTCGGGGCAGGGATTTTATCTGCAATCGGTAGACAATTCGTGATCATGAGGGTTTTGACCACTTCGATCCGACTGACATTTGAAAGGGGACTGAAAGGCCAGTCTCCTTCGGAAAAGACTCCTTCTTCATTTCCACTGGAGTGATTTCCAGAACCACTAAAAACGTATTCACCGGTTGTCTTTATCTGGGTGTTTTTCAGTGTATTTATGGTGTCTGCGGTTGCTCCCAAGTTCTCGATATCCGAGAAGAGTAGGGGGCGTTCCTCGTCATACATTAGGCATCGTTCGCCACTGTCTGGGACATTGTAGCGTGGGTCATCAGTGCAGGTTTGGTCAGTGAAAAGTAGCGTTGTCTCAAGTTCAATTGCAGGATCAATTTCAGGTGCTTCAATTAGCTCTGGTGTCACTTCGGCCGATGGGGCAGAGTTTGCAAGATTGTCAAGAAAGGATACTTCCAATTCCATCTGACAGCTCGAACTACACCCATCTCCACTTTCGATATTCCCATCATCACACTGTTCATTTGCTTCATTCTTTCCGTTCCCACAGATTCCAAAGCTATTTCTCCGTCCACCACCTCCACCACTAGAGCCACCCCCGGTAATAAGAGTCATGACGCTATCCACACTATTTGCAATGTTAAAATCAGCTGGAATGGAGAGATTGAGGGCAGCAGTATTTGTCACCGAAGCACCAGCGTCATCATCAGAAGTGACATTGATCTTGAGAGTTGCAGTGTTTCCATTCAAAAGAATTCCCACTGTCCAGAGTCCGGTATTCTCATCAAAGGCTCCTTGGCTCGCCAGTGAAGAGTCAAAGCTCACGCCACTCGGTAAGACATCACTGATGGTAACATTCGTCGTATCTGATGGACCATTGTTCGTAACGGTAATGGTGTATTCTAAGGGGGCATTCTTCGCTACTTCTGCCTGATCTGCTGTAATAGTCACTTCAAGGTCACTGTTGGCATTTACCATTAGGTTCGGAGAGTTGAGACTGAAGGCAGCACTCCCTTCATTCGAAGCACTTATTTGAGCAGTATTTGGGATGAGAGTCCCACCTCCAAGACCTGCTTTTACATCAGCAGTGAAGACAACAACGCAGTTGACTCCAACATTCACATCAGCATTATCAATATTTATTGCAGCTGCTGTGGAGTTGTCGGTAAGAGCTCCTCCACAATTTGTAATACTCTGAACATCCACATTTTCAAGGTTGGTATTGACTACATCATCGATATCCAACCCAGTCGCGTTCACTAGTCCTGAGTTGATGAGAGTGATAGAGTAGGTGATCGTTTGGCCAGGTACGATGTTGTTGTCGACATCATTATCTGTTTTGGTCGAGGTCGAAAGGTCGACTCCAGGTACTATATTCGAAAAATCAATTCCCTGAATCCAGGCTGGGAAGTTTTGTCCAAAACGCCTTCGTTCGAGGCGAATTGTATTGTTTGAAGTATAGCGAGCGGAGAAGTGAGGACGAGGATAGGCATTCCCTGTCCCATTCAGTCCATTGTACGACAAGGCCATTCGAGCAGAGCCATCATTGGCCACATTTACCGATTGATCAAAAGTAAGGGCATTGACATCACCATCGGTTTTAAACCGATAATCGACCAAGAGGTCCTCATGGGTGAGAGCATACACTTCAAAATTCTTCGTATCATTATATTCTTGTCCAATGGCAACTGTTGCTTCGTTCGGATTGGTATCCACACCATTTCCGAGAGTGATAATCGTTCCTTCTGCAGCATCTCCAATTCCCTGGTCAGTCGTGTGGCCTGTTCCCCAGACCCAAGTATTTTCTCGAGCAACAGAATTGATAACAGCAGTATTGTACTCTCCTGGAGTATTTGCCCCATTTCCTCCAGCTGTCCCTGTCACGTTCACTCTCTGTACATTCCATTCGGCTCCCCATTCCAGCACCATGACAGTGCTCGTAGAGGTCGAAAGAGTTGCGCCTGCATTATTTCTCGACCAGTTGATTAAGTTGCTCCCAGAAGGAAAAAAACGTGTGTGGCATACTTTCGAGTTTGCAGAGCTGCTCTCAGCCGTGTGGCATCCTGCACCGTTAAATCCTCCCATAAGCATAACCTGATTGATATCCGACCAGTTGGTGTCTGAGGTGTCATTTCCAGATGTTGTAACGCCATTGGAGATCACCTGTTGGACATCCAATAGTTTGAAACCTGTATTGTTGCAGTCTGTTACACATTCTATGACAGTCACTACTCCCACCCATGAATTCACAGAATTATTCCTTGTGAGGCCAAGAACATTCGTTCCAGCTGATACAGGAAGATCACCGCTTCCAAAGGGATCAGCAGAGAGGGCTACATAGTTTTCATCTGGCCCACGGTCATTATTGCTAGTCGTATCTCCATCGCTTCCTTGAATAATGACAAAGTAATTATTCGTGAGGTCCTGATCAAGCATAAGATTGTGTGCTGTTCCAGTATAAGTTCCTGAGCTCAAAAAGTATTCGCTTACCCGAAAAGTATCACCTGGAGCTGCCCAGATATTTTGGATATCAAGTTTTTGACCGACGAGTGACATTAGAAATAGGGCAGTGATCCCTGCGATAAAAGCTGTTCTTCGACGTATTAGAGCCATTATTTTTCTCCAGAAAAAGATCATATTGTATAAAGACATCATACTATTATAGCATTTTATGTGGCTGGTGTAAACACCGTGGTTGTGGTGTGAAAAGGATGAATAAGAGTTTTCAAGAACCCAAAAAGTTGGAGGTGCCAGGTCTAATAAACCTGAAATTCTTGCATGATCAGCTTAAAAACCAGTAGCCTATGGCTGACGTACTTCTTGAGTGTGCATTATGAAAACATACGCGATCCTTGGTTACCCGGTTTCTCACTCTTTTTCGCCAAAACTACATAACACTGTCTTCAAAGAGCTTCAATTGACTGATAGAGAGTATGTTTATTGTGATACAGCACCGAAAGATCTTCAAAAAAGAATACATGAGATGAGAAAAGGAGCTTGGGATGGCTTTTCGGTCACTATTCCGCACAAAAAAACAGTGATACCTTTTCTTGATGAACTGACGGAGAGGGCACAAAAGGTGGGTGCGGTGAATACAATTGTGAGAAAGGTGGGAGCTGAGGGATCAGTAAGATTGGTTGGAGATAATACAGATTATGTGGGATTTAAAAAATCCTTGGAGGAGGTTGGGATAACTGAAGGCGAAAATTCATTTCCTCGCCCTGAGGCTAAGGCGCTCGTGTTGGGTTCTGGAGGGGCTGCTCAGGCGATCATTGCTGTTCTCGCTGACCATGGCTTTCAGGTGTCGGTTGCTTCGCGTAACCCCGCGGGAGCGCGCCAAGGCGCCTCTCTACAACGGGGGATGGCAGTGACACTTGGGTACGACGAACTCGATCCAAAAGACAATTGGAAGCTCATCGTAAACACCACTCCAGTCGGAATGCATCCAAACGTCGATGCCTGTGTTTTGACAGACCCCAGTTGGTTCACAGCTGATCGTACTTATGTCGATATCATCTACAATCCAAAAACAACACAATTTCTTATCCAAGCAAAAAAAGCTGGAGCTCAAATAGTGTGCGGGGATCGCATGTTTCTCTGGCAAGCAGTAGAGCAATCCAGAGCCTTCACCGGAGGAATGGAACCCCCGGTCAAGCTCATGGAATCATTACTCTGTTCCTAAGATCGAACCGACAATAAAGTCGAACCAATTCGAGAGAGAAGCTTGGTCATTTGCTCTCCTTTCTTTCATTTGCTGATCTCTTTTTTCTCGAGCCTTTATATAGTTTTCTCGTAATTGAGAATATTCATCATCTGTTCTGTCGGGGTATGCGACGTCAGTTCGTTCATGCAGCTTGTAATACTGAATGACTTTATTCATGTATTGACGAATTCCCTTTTGCTTATTTGTCGCCATAAAGGTAATCAAAAGTTTTGCCATTTCAGATCGTTTCAAGAGCCGATCACCTTTGAAGCTTCCATCACCAAATCCTCCGACGAGTCCATGCTGGTAGGCATAAGATATTTCTCTCGCATACCACTGGTCATCGCTCATATCTGTAAATGGTATCGGCAATGGTCTAAAGTTATCGTCGATCAACCGTGAGGCTCGTGTGAGAAGAACAACCGACTCAACTCGATTAATCGGGTCTAGAGGACGGGCTTTTCGTTCCATTCCTCCCGTAAGGAGGCCATGCTTGTAGGCTGTGTAAACAACACGAGCAATAAAGTGCTTTGATTCATTTGATGGGCTAGTGCGCACAGACACATCTCTAAATCTGAACCCATCTTCAGGAACTGGGATCTCATCTTCGACAGGAATACAGTTTGCAACCAGTGCAGTCTTGAGCATTTCCAATCGAGTAGCAGAGCGTTCCGGCTGATATTCCCATCGTCCTTTTCTATACGCTTCTTGCTGACGACCTGTCGAAGGGTTTCCGTGTCCACTGACGATGAAATCTCCATCAGCTTTGATCATCGTTGTTCGGAGGATCTCAGTGTATGGCGAAGCAAAATGCTTGCTCGACATATCTGTAAACTTCAGAGGTCGGTCTGGCTGATGCTCATGACAACTTGCCACTTCTTCCTCGACACATTTCAGAGGAACAATATCAAAGTTTTTAAGTGCAGGAATCGGACGGTTGGTCTCGTATTCATAGTATGCTTGTTTTGCAATATTGACTCGTTCGATATATCCATGGATCGAAGAGTTTGGATTATAGGACATCACACGAATCAAGACTTTCGCAAAATCCTTACGTGTCATATATTCAATTGGAATCGCTTGAACATTATTAAAGATCCCATTGTTATGGGCAAAGTGCATGTACCGCTGGTACCATGCACCTGTCACCATGTCGTAGTCAGCAGGAATAGCATGTGCAGCTCGGAGGAGTATCGCAGCAATTTCTGCATTCTTAGCATACTCAAACGGACGTGCCATGAGATCATTGTATCCATTGATCACACCGTGCTTGTAACCAGTGTAAAAAACACGAGCTGTGAAATACATGATCTCATCACTTGGATCAATATCTACTGGGAGATCTCTAAATCTGAATCCATCTCTTGGTACTGGGATCGTATCTTCGACAGGAATACAGTTGGCAATCAGAGCAGTTTTTACCACTTCGATACGTCTCATAAGACGATCTGGTTGGAATTCCCAATCACCACTTTTATATTTCTCTTGTTCTTTCCCAGTCGAGTGATTTCCATCTCCGCTAAAGACATAATCACCTTCATTAATAATCTGAGTGTTCTTTAGGGTTTGGATAAACGGTGTTGCATCATCATCGAGGTCTAAATCTCCAAAGAAGATCGGACGGTCTGCATCGAGCTCGAGACAAGATTGCTGATTGATATCCATGCTCATGACGGGATCATCAGTACAGATGTCTTTGTCCCGTACGTTACATCCTTCGCCTTCAAAGATGAGGCTCATGTTTTCCTGCACGCCAGGATGGATCATGTCGCAATTCGAAGGAGCAGACTTAGCCAGTTCTTCATAAAAAATTTCTGGTTCTTCAGGAGGCTCTTCTGGAGGAAGAGGTTCTTCTGGTTCTTCTGGCTCCTCGGGTTCCTCTGGTTTTTCCGGAGGCTTTGGAGGTTCTGGTGGAGGGGTTGTAGGAGGGCTTTTTCTGAATCGTTTGACTCCACCTCCAGTCGTGTAGTAGCGGAAGTTGATATCAGTCATTGCTTGGGACGCCAAAAGGTTTACGGCAAGAGGGTTGTCATCCTGAAAGAGTAGGCCTGTCAAAGGAGGGTTTATATCATTTACCTGAACGAGATATTTTCCTACCGGAAGATTCATAAAATTATAGTCTCCACTAATATCTGTTTGTTGAGTTGCACGAATCGTATCTCCTAGATCAAAAAGACCATCTCCATTATTATCATTAAAGAGATCCACAGTGACATTAAAAATCCCAGGATCATTTGAATCAAGAACCTTATTGTTCCCGACATCTTTCCAAGTTTTCCCACTAATGCTTCCATCTTGTTTTTGGTATCCAATATCGGCATCATCTTTATCTTGTCCAGCTGTCAGACCAGCAACAACCAGTGGGTCAGACCCACCAGTCACGATGTAACCATTAAGGACAGTATTGGTATCTGTCACATCGACGATATAATCCCCAGCTGTAAGATTTATAAAATCATAAGCTCCAGCCACAGTCGTCTGAGTACTGAGGAGGCTATCACCTCCATCGATCAGTTGATCATTGTTGTTGTCTCGGTAGAGGTCAATCGTTACATTGTTGATCCCTGGTTCACCACCATCTTGGATTCCATCACCATTGAGGTCATCCCAAATAAAATCACCAATCGAAGCACTTTGGTCTTGGTAACCAAAATCAGCAGTATTAAAGTCTTGCCCAATTGCCAAACCTGCTACCAGGAGAGGATCAGTGCCTCCCGTTAGTACAAAGCCAGTCAGAGCATTATTGGTGTCTGTCACATCAACGATATAGTCACGTGGTATCTGATTGGTAAAATCATAGTTGCCTGTTCCATTTGTAGTCTGCGTTCCTATCAATACATCACCAACATCGATATTTCCATCCTGATTTACATCCCAGTGGAGGTTTACCGTCACATTTATGATCCCTGGTTCACCTCCATCTTGTACTCCATCTCCATTGAGATCGTCCCAAATGAAATCTCCAATCAAAGCTGTCGCAGGAGGTTGGTACCCAAAGTCCGCATCATTCTTGTCTTCACTCGTCGCGAGAGGAGTCACCGCTAGGGGATTCGTTCCACCGGTAAGCGTATGTGCAGTGAGCACATTATTGGTGTCTGTTACATTTACGATGTAGTTGTCTGGACCAAGGCCAATAAAATCATAATTTCCACCAGCATTCGTAGTCTGTGTTCCCACTATGGGTTCACCTCCATCGATATTCCCATCACCATTGGTGTCTCGAATGAGATCAACTGTTACATTTTGGATCCCTGGCTCACCAGTATCCTGAGTACCGCTTCCATTGAAATCCATCCAGATGGTGTCTCCAATACTCGCATCTTGAGGAGCTTGGTACCCAAAGTCTGCATCATTTTTGTCTTGCCCAGCAGTCAGTCCTGTGACTGCTAATGGATTTGTTCCTCCTGTGAGAGTAAAGACTGTAAGAACATTGTTGGTGTCTGTTACATTCACAATGTAGTTTCCAGCTGGTAGAGCAGTAAAATCATATGCACCTGTCAGAGTGGTTGTTTCTGTTAAAAGCACTGGTTCCCCGCCATCCAGAGTTCCATTTCCATTGGTATCTCTGATGAGGTCAATTGTAATATTCACAATCCCAGGTTCACCAGCATCTTGAACACCATCTCCATCTTTATCATCCCAAACAAAATCACCGATACTTGCGTCTTGTTGCTGGTATCCAAAATCCGCATCATCTTTATCTTGTCCAGCATTCAGAGCCACCACCAAAGGATCCGTTCCTCCAGTCAGGACAAATCCTGTAAGGACAGTATTGGTATCTGTGACATCAACGATATAATTTCCAGCTGAAAGATTTGTAAAATCAAAAGCCCCAGCTCCACTCGTCGTCAAGGTAGAAAGCACCGGTTCACCACCATCTATTATTCCATTACCATTTGTATCTTCAATCAAATCTACAGTGACATTTCCAATTCCCAGCTCACCAGCATCTTGCACTCCATCACCATCGAGATCATTCCACACAAAATCACCGATCGATGCACTCTGATCCTGGTATCCAAAGTCGACATCGTTTTTATCTTGTGAAATGGCAAGAGGAGTAATAGCCACCGGAGTCGTCCCACCAGTGAGGACAAATCCAGTAAGAGCAGTATTGGTGTCAGTTAGGTTGACAATATAATTCCCAGGGCCAAGGTTTGTGAAATCGTAGGCCCCACTTCCATTGGTCGTCAGAGTCGATAAGACAGGTTCCCCGCCATCAATCGTTCCGTTTCCATTTGTATCTTGGATGAGATCAACCGTTACATTGTTAATACCTGGTTCACCACCATCCTGCACTCCATCACCATCGAGATCATTCCACACAAAGTCACCAATACTGGCATCTTGTGGAGGTTGGAATCCAAAATCAGCTGTATTAAAATCTTGAGTGTTGGTCAGTCCTGTTACGAAGGTCGGGTTTGATCCACCTGTTTGAGCATAGGTTGTGAGAACGTTATTCGTATCCGTTACATCTACGATATAGTTGCCAGCTGGGAGGAGAGTAAAGTCATATGCACCTGACCCATCAGTAGTCAAAGAAGTAATAAGCGTATCGCTTCCATCGAATACACCCACCACGGCATTGTCTTGATAAAGACCAACAGTTACATTTGGAGCGCCGCTTTCATTGCCGTCTACGGTTCCATCCCCATTGGTATCAAACCACACGAGGTCACCAATAGTTCCATTATTCAAAACAATAGTTACATCTTCATCCGTCTCTGGATCAGTTCCAGGAGGAGTATCAGGATCAGCACCTACTGTTCCAGCATCATCTATAGCTCCTGTTTCGGTACTGGTTCCATTGGCAGTTGTATCATAGGTACCAACTCCAACACCTCCACCAATATTTACAACAAAATCAATCGTAACGCTTCCTCCATTTCCAATATCCCAAGTTCCCCAGTTGAGAATATTATCTCCAAGAGTTGGGTTCAGAGAAGTTGTTCGAGTAGCATTGTTCTCTGTAATCATTTGACTAGCAAAAGTAAATCCTGCTGGGAGAGGAACAGATGAAGTCACATTCGTCACGGATCCATTCCCATCATTCGAAAGTAAGAGTGAGTAATTCGCTGACTGACCAGCGACTGTATTTGGAGTAGAGGTATCAAGATCAATCGTTAGTGTGGGGATATAAACAAAAGCCTTGTCTACCGGTGAGAAAATCTGAGCACCACTCAGTCGAGTACCAGAGGCAATTGCATCATTTCGGTTGTATCCAGTAGAAACCCCTGCAGTTGTTATTCCTTGAAAGACAATCGTAAGTGTTTCGTTCATAGACATGTTTTGACTCAGATCCCAGGTAAGTGTCTGGCTCGCAATACTTGGATTCGCAGATCCACCTGTGATTTGACTCAAGTTTGGCAAGGTGATGGTTGTGCTGTCATTGACATAATTCCAGCCTGGAGGAAGAATATCTACCACATCCACATCATTTACAGGAAAGTTTTCCGTAGCAGTTACAATAGTAAAGGTAGAAGTTTGCCCAGGTGTAACAGGAACAGTAGTCGGGTTAGCCGTCTTGTCAATCGTCAAAACCACATCAATCCAAACCGGTAGGATTGGCAGAGTTGTATATCCGACATCGAGGTAAGGACTTCCAGAGCTTGCAGTACTGGGGTCTTCACCCCAGGCAACAGCGATAGGGGAAGTAGATGAGATAGACATTCCTGTATTATCAAAATCCGGATCGAAAACCTTTTGGTTATCGAGTTTGTTTAGATTGTAGGTTTGGTCAATCGTTCCATCCGCCGGACTATAATCAATAAAAATATCGGTATCATCATTTACAGCAGTAATAAAAACAGGTGATCCATTTACAGTCGGAACACCTTCAGAAGATCCGGGCGCCCATCCCAAAATATAATCTTCCGAGAGTGCATTCTCAGGAACAAGACTATACGCCCAGTCATAAGTAGCGCTTTCAGTGTCTACGGTAGAAATTCCCCAGAAGGTGTTGGTCGAGCTCAAAAGAGCGCCAGAATTATCAGGGACATATCGACCAGCTCCATCTTCATAAGATTTTGTTTCACCTGCATTAATAGTAAAGCTTCCCGTCCCTGTCTTGTCTTCAAAATCTATCGTGATCTGAGAAGCATTGGGATTGTAGAGATAAATATCAGCTTCATTTGTTCCAAAACTTCCTACGGGCGCATAATAAGTATTCGACCATTGGCTTGTCGGAGAGAGGGTTAGTCCTCTCATTTCTGATGACTGTCCAGAATGAGCATTCCCAATAAAGAATTGAACCTGAACATTTTTTGAGCCCACCACTGTTGTTCCAGCGTTTGCATGAAAGAGCTGAGCTACTTCACCTCTATTCAGGACGGTGTTTACTTCCACCCCTCCAATAGTTGGGTCATCAATTGTCACAGTCGTCGTATCTTCCAGGGCCTGAACCAAGAGATAGGTCTTGGTAAAATCAACATAGTTTTCTGGAGCTCCTGCGAGGTTTTCTCCGACAGGGAGTGTGTAGCTGTTTGAAAGCGATCCTGTGGGCAAGACTTCTGCTGCAAATGAAAAAACCGTCCCAATGGATTCTGGCCAGCTAGCTATCGTTACTGTTACTGGGCCTCCAGCTACAAAGATCTTGTCTCTTCCATCAAAATGAGTCGTTGATCCACGAGGGTCTACGGGGATGTTTGAACTTTCCCATTCTTGGACTCCTCCCTTGTTGAGAGTCACTTTTATATCTGCGGTTGCATCTGGATTATTCTCGTCAAAATCATATCCATCTTCCCAGTGGTCATAATAAACCGTCGAAGAATCAAGTGGGGAAGCCACACCAATCACCATGTGAAGCCCATCCGCTTCCACGAGATCAGGGTTGTTGTCCATATCTTCAAACATATCCCAGACCTGTTGAGTCTCACCTGGGATATAAAACTCCACATACCCAGACGGTATCTGTGCAGAGGCAGAGATCCATCTCAGTACAGACACGGCCACCAGTCCGATCGCTAACGAGGCAGAAGCCACGCGTTTTGTTGTGGGGGAGAGGGTGGAGAGAAATTTTTTCATATGTATTTTTATATGATTTTTTTAAATGCATCTTATAATTATACAATTTTTAAAGAAAAATGTCAAAATATCTATTCCATGTGATAAGTGTGATGTGTAGCATAACCCTCATACGAGGGTTGATTGCATTAGACTAGTCGTTATACTCACACTAGTTATAACCCCATCTCTCATGTCTCTTCTCCGACCTTACAAACGCTTCGGTGACAAAAAAAACTCCCCTTATTTCGAAGAATACCTCACAAAAATTTACGATTGGCGTGACTCCGTAGGTTTGGTCGACATGGTTCAAGAAATGCATTCCATTGTGGTAGAAGTCGATGAATCAGACCGTCATGCCTATATCGAAGAGCTGATGATCATGACGCCGTATCATTATGTGAAGAGTTTTGAAAATAAAACCTTTATCTATTCTCTCCTTGAGATCGGAGAAAAAAATCCTGGATTTGTGATCAGGAGCAGAAAAAACCACAGTGATTCACGATTCATCTCCATGAACATGTTGTCTCCTGCTGCCATGACCAAGCCCTACACTCGCTATATCGGAGAAGTATTTCGAGTATCCGATATCGATGAGCTCCAAAAAACGCTTTCAGGTGCTGGAGTTGAGTTTACAGATGAAGACCAGGTAAGTGGTGGAGAGGTAAAGTTCATCCGAACAGTGCCTTCTCAGTACACTTGGAACACCATTGCATATATCCAGTATCCCAAAGGGAAACGCCAGTATTATTTAGAGCAAAATCCTGAACACATTGAAGACGAAGCTTGGATCGAAAAACTGCAGGGAATAAAAAACCTACAAAACGAACTCGGCATTGGAGATCTCATACAGCCGATTGATCATCTCGCAACTCGTGTCCTTCACCAAGACCGAGAGCACGCTATCTTAGAACTCCTCAAAACCACTTCTTACCACTACTGGGGATCCTACGATATCGCTGATCAAAATTCCTCTACCAACGTCACCCGAAACTCAAATAAGTTTGAAGAATATCGCTCGCCAGCAAAGGTCTTTACCGCTGCGAATACGCCACATTACGTCGATAATATAGTTCATCTGCCATCGCCTACCGAAGCTTTCGTAAGAAATTATGGGAAAAGAATGCATCACATCGCTTATTCCGTAGCAGACAATACTCCTGGTCAAGACGTTGATAATGTCGACAAAGTGGTCGATGCACTGAAAAACCACGATGTAGAATTCCTTCTTAAGGTTATCGGATCTTCAGAAGAGGGGCTCAAGCAAATCTTCTCGCGAACATCAAAGTTCTCCTTTTTGATTACCGAGTACGTGCAGCGTTTTAATGGTTTCCAGGGATTCTTTACCAAAAAAAATGTGGCATTTTTGACCAAGGCAGCTGGGGAAGATTCTGTTCTCAAATCTGAAGGAAGGGTGGGAGAGGGAGACTTGAGTGACTAAGTTACTCGTCTGAGTTTGAAATTTCTAAATCGACTTCAGGCCGAATAGCCTCTAGTTCTGCAATCTCATCAGGATCAAATTTGTGGCCAACACAACCCCATATGTCGAGAGATTTGATTTGTGGGATTTTGAGAAGTGATCTGATGCCATCTGGGGAGAGGATACTACTGTACATTTCAATACTCATAAGTTCAGGATGATTCATAAGAGATTGAGCAAAGGAGTCATCACAGGAGTGTGATTTATCATCAGAGGCATCGATATGTAACTTTTGAAGAGGAAGACGGAGAAGCATGAGAAGATCTTCATGAGTATTATTTTCATGGTATGAAAAGGAGAGTTCGTGAAGAGTATTGGCAGAAAGTATTCGTTCAAGAGTTTTTTCGGCCAGTCCATTCCCAATTGAGAAGCTTTTGAGTTCTTCGATCTCGAACTCATCTAATGTTTCAGGGGGAGAAAGGCTCGATACTTTCATGCCACGGATTTTAAGGTTCCTAGACTGAGCCCAATGATATAATTCTTGAGCTTCTTGTGAGGTATTAATGTAAAAAAATAGAGAATTAAAACTGAGGTATTGAAGGTTGGGAAGCTGTTGAATAACCTCATCCCATTCATTAAGAGATCTCCGTCCATCATTCTCAAATTTTTTTATACCATTTATGAGAAGATAACGGATAGATGATTTGTGGATTTCCTCTGGTGACTCGCCATATTTTAGGGATATAGGAATGAGTGTCTGAGAAAGAACTTGATGCTGGACTTCCGGAGAGAAATTATAGGACTGATCTATCATACAATCATAAGGGATGTTGTCCCAACTCCAATATGGTGATATTTTTTGAAACTTTGCAAGAGTAGTAATTGAATACTCAAAATAATCAAGTTGGGAAGGCGTTAATACTTTAAGTCCTCCTGTTCTCGACCGAGCAATTAAAGCCTTAATCTCAGCAAAGGTCGTTTCTTTTGGGTTCCATTCTGCCTTGGCTATTCTTTCGAGCTGTTCTTTTCCAGCGTCTCCACTCATTATGGTTGATCAATAATACATACCTCTCTGTTTAAGAGGTATATTATACTGCAAATATATGGAATATCAATGTTTTAGTGTGCCTTCTACCAAGCCTCCACATGCACAGCTCCTCTTTCAAAACCAAGATCGTACAATTTTTGCCGTGCAGCCTTGACCATTGGTGGCGGTCCACAAATATACGCATGAACTCCTTCTCCTGGTTCAACAACTGTTCCTTCCAATGATTCATGAATGTACCCTGTGTTTCCCGTCCACTCCGCATCCGCTTCGCTAATAGCAGGAATAACTGAAACGCGTTCTGCTTCAGCAGCCGTCATAATCTCATCTTGAAACAAAAAATCATCACCAGTTCGAAACCCGTAAAAGACCTGCACTGGAAAATCATCTTGGTTTTTCACGGTTTTTTGCAAGATCCCTCGAATAGGGGAGATACCCACACCTCCCGCTATCAAAATAAGTTTCTTCGTGTCATCCGGCACATCTCCGAAACGACCAAAAGGCCCTTTAATGTCTATTTGATCTCCATTTTCCAGTTTATCGATCAAGCTCGACATCTGGCCATGTTCTTCAATGCGCACCACAAACTGGAGTTGTCCACTGTCATCCCAATTCGCAGCAGAGTACGACCGTTCGACGTTTTCTCCATTGGCATCACGCAGACGCAGGATAAAAAACTGTCCCGGGTGGTACTCAAAAGAGGTTGGGGGGGTGATTACTAGGTATCTGACATGTTCTCCCACCGATTCGTTGGAGATGACATCAGCAGTATGAAAGGTTTGTTGATCCATAATAATGCGCAAAGAGTGGGCAAAGTATACCCTTTCTCATACGGGAGAAGAAGGAAAAGTCCTTAGTATTTGGAAAATGCCTCAGTCTTGTTTGCATCTTCCAAGATTTCTAGAGCTTTGTCGGTATTTGAAACAGTAATGTATGCCATCGTCGCTCCATCTGGACTTTCCGTAAAGTACATAACCTGGATATTAATACCAGCTTCTCCTAAAAGAGACGTGAGCTTTGCAATAAAACCCGACTTCGACTGAAACAGGACTTCCAGAACTCCTATTTGTGTGATGAGATCAATCCCTAGGCTTCTTAGGATCATTTCTGATTTAGTAAGATCCTTGTCAGCCAAAACAAAACGAGTCATATTCTGAAGATGGCCTTCATAAGAATGAAGTCCAATGATCTTGATCCCTTCCTGGTCCAATGCACCTGCGACTTTCCCCAGTACTCCAGGCTTATTTTCCATGTAACACGATACTTCTGTGACTTTCTTGATCTTCATAAGAATGTCTATAGATATACTGTATTAAAGCACAAATTATAAGAGAAAACAAAGAATGGAGATTATGTCAAGAACACGAAGTCACAGGATTGTGCTATGCTGATAGCTGATTAATCTCAATCTTATGAAACACTTCTTCCGTCTCTATCTCAGTCTTTCGCTTCTTTTTTCATTGCCTCTAGTGGCTTTTGCTTCGTTTACAGATGTGCCATCTGAAAACGAGTACTTTGAGAGTATTTCCAGCTTGTCAGAAAAAGGGGTCATTACGGGAAACCCAGACGGAAGCTTTGATCCTCAGCGTATTTTAAACCGTGCAGAGCTCACTGCCATTGTACTCAGAGCAGCTGGGACTCAACCTTTAGAGACCGACAAGAATTGTTTTCCAGATGTCAAAGAGCAGTGGTTCGCTGGGGTCGTGTGTGCTTCAAAGAGACTTCAGATTCTTTCTGGATACCAAGACGGCACTTTTGGTCCAGCAAATGATGTGACCGCCGGGCAAGCTGCCAAGATCATGGCGAATGCTTTGCAAAAACAATCTTTTCAAGACCTCGATCTAGCTCTCTTGTACGTCGAAGATCGAAATCTTATTCGTCAGAAATACACGCCAAATCAATTACTGAAAAGAAATGAAGCAGCTGAAAGAATACATCGGCTCCTGATCTTCCCAGGTGATGATCAAGTAAGCATCAAAGGAAACCCTTTTGATCTAGAAGAAGAAACCATTGGGACCTCAGCTCTTACTCGAGAGACTGTGGAGGGTTCCCCCAGCTATGCCAAATGGGTCAAGCAAGAGTATGAATCCAAAAGAGGAAGCGAACCAGTGATCCTTTTCTTTCACGCACCGTGGTGCCCACTCTGCAAACGGTCCGATCAAGTGATCTCTGACTCTTTAAAGACCTTAAGTGGAGAAGTGAATATTAGAAAAGTAGATTACGATACCTTTACCGACCTCAGAAAAGAATTCAAAGTAACCTATCAAGACACCTTTATTATTTTGAACGCGGCAGGGGATGAGGTCTCTAGGAAATCTGGTGTCAAAACATTTGAAGATATTCAAGAACTCCTTTTTCTGTCCCTTGGTCTCTAATCCTTTTTTTCATGCGGCGCTTTCTTTCTCTGATAGTACTCATTTTGACTCCTTTTGTAGTGAGCGTTGTTTCCGCCAAGTCTTTTCAAGACGTACCAACGAGCCACCCAAATTCAACCGCGATAGAGTACCTTTCTCAAAAAAGTATTTTTAAAGGAGAGGCCAATTCAAATCGATTCAATGTCAATGGGCTGATCAATCGAGCAGAGTTTGCCGTTATCCTCACGCGTCATCTCGGAGCTGATCTTTCCAGTTCGAGTTTAAAATACTGTTTCCCAGATGTGGGTGAGCTCTGGTTTTCGTCGGCAGTGTGTTACTCCCAACAACAAGGATGGATCAAAGGGTATCAATCCGGACCAGAGGCTGGGAAGTTTATGCCAACAAATAATCTCAACGCAGCTGAGGTCTTGGTAATCCTCGATCGTGTGCTCCAGTGGGAAAGCAGTCCTGGGCAGACCTGGTTTGATGGTTCGATCAATTTTGCAAGTGCTAACAATATTCTTGCAGGTGTTCCATTCGACAGAGCACTCACTCGTGCACAAGTCGCAGAGGTTCTCTTCCGAAGTATTGTCAGAGACCATTATCAAGTACAAAAATACGATCCACTTTTGGGTACATCTCTTCTCGAAGAACTCCCAAAAGAAACAACTGAAAAAGATCTAAACCCAGATGCAAAGGATGTTGTCATTGAGGGGCCGTCCCAACTCATTGGTTCTCTCCAAAGTTTTGGGTCACAGCCCGAGGGGTTCAATATTCCACTGGGGGCAACAAACGTCACCGTGCTTCGTTTTCAAGTGGATGTAAATAACCCAGCAACTATCAAGGACATCTCGATAAAACGGCAGGGGGCTGGGAGATTATTAGATATCGAAGAAGTCCGCTTGCTGTACAATGGAAAGAAAAAAGCTGACAGTAGGTTTTCATCTGAAGATGCAACAGTGACATTTTCTTCGCTAAACATTGGTATCACCAGTGCAGAGCCTGCTCAATTTGAGCTTGTTGTTGATTTTTCAGAAGACTCCACGCCTGTTACCTTCCACAAGTTTCAAATAGAGCCACTCCAAATATCTTTCACCAATCCAAACGCAAGACTCGACGGTTCTCTTCTCTCAGGTCAAGAATTTCAAATCATTAGTATTCCCGTCAGTACAGCTACGGTAAAAAACCCAAAGGGCAAGCTCAAGTCTCCTTTTGTTAATTCTGATGATGAGGTGGTCTCGCGATTTATCATCGAAGCTGGGGAATCAGATATCAGTATAAAACGCATCCGTCTTCGTGACGATGGGACACTGAGTATTAATAATTATCGAGACTTTCGCATCACAGCTGGGAGTACAAATCTTTCAGCGCAGTCTCTGATCGACCGTAATATCTTGGACTTTAGTATTCCTGGTCATGTGATCGAAGCAGGGGAGTCTCGCACCTTCACGGTTCATGCCACCATTAGTGATGGGAGGGTAATAGATAATGTTCGTTTTTACGTACAAGAGGAGACAGATATCTTTGCAGAAGATGTAACCTATGGGGTAGGAGCTCGTATTCTAAATCTCTTCACGCGCAGCAATGCTAAATGTGCCGGATCTGAAACGTCATCTTGTCCAACGGAAGGTCTTCAACGGAGGTGTTCAAAAAGAGAGCGTGATGCTGGGGTAGAAGAATGCTTGAGTGAAAGTGATTCTGATAATACATCAGACAACTCTTCTTCACTCGCTTGCTCCACCTCCTTTTCTCCAGTATGTGGAAGACTCAATGGTATCCTCAGGCCCTTCCCAAATCAGTGCGATGCTCAGCAAGAAGGAGCAACAGAAATAATGGGGGGCACATGTAATCTATCCCTCTGTGATGACACACCATCCATCGTCTGTGGTCGAGTCTTCGGTGCACAGGTAAAAAAGAATTTTATCAATCGCTGCCATGCCGAAGAGTTCCGAGCCATTACTATTACCAATGGTCCTTGTGATCTCAATGATGATGTATGTGCCAGTGTGTTCGAACCCGTATGCGGAACAGTGAATGTAGAATGCCTAGCTGGAAATTGTGGGACAGCAAGACATACTTTTTCTAATACTTGTGTGGCGAGTCGACAGGGAGCGACGGACCTGGAGGAGGGACAATGTTGATACTGTGCTGTATCATTCATGAAGAGCAACAAGAAAAGACTTCCATATCGTGAAAGATAATCTATAATGCGCCCGGTTGAGTTTCTCAACTTAAAAATGCGCCCTGTTCGTGGTATAATGATTAGAATAAAGAAATAGATATGGAAAAAAACTTTCCCAGTAACGAGATCGATGAAACAGACCATTCTGTTGTGTTAAAGGACTACGAGCTTGAAACTCAGTTGCCTATTGGGCTCATGAAGAGTGGAGTCCATCCTCAAGAGTCTACCAAGGAGGTTTTTGTTGCAGACCTGAATGATATGAGTGTTGCTTATCCGACAAGCTGGGATGGAGATATTAGTGAAAAAATACGACATTTTTCTGTTGCTCCAGGAGAGATTGTCATGATGCCTTCACTGTCAGTGCAACAAGCATTGCGTGAGCTCAGCCCAGAGGCAGATGCAATTCTTCGAAATACGAGAATAAAGACCGCTGAAATTTTAGGATTGAATAGACTTACAGGTCATCTTGGTGACGAGTATAGTACGGGAAATATACTTCAAGACATTCTAAGAAAAACAACAGAAAGAATGCCTTTTTATAAAGACTTTGCAAAAATAATTGATCAAAGGTCACCTTATGAAGAAGGTGTTGTTAAAATAGGAAATGGAGGATTTGGTGATGTTTACCTCGCAACAGATAGGGTTTCCAAACGAGAAGTTGTATTAAAGCTCGTAAAACCATTGTCAGAAAAATCCATTTCTCGACTAAAAAATGAAATGCTAGTGCTTTCAGGTATTCATACCAAATCAAAGCTTGAAGGCTTTACCTTGAGAAGAGTTGGAGTTGATGGAGTTCGGGGTATTCCAGATTCTGCAGGAAAAATGCTGATTGAAACAGAGTTTATCGATGGAGTAGATTTACTAGAGATGAAAGCATTCGAAAGAGATTTTTATGAAGATATCCAGTATATGGATCCGACTCGTTATGATGTATACAAAAGTGAATTCCCGATAAATTTCCGATTTTCTAGCGATGATAAAGAAAGTATTAATACTTGTTATTTACCCTCTCATGGAAAATATTATGCCGATGTAGATGAAGATGCACTTCTGTCAAAAGAGGACGTTGAAGTCCTCATGAAACACATCGAACAAGAAATAAGCTTGAAAAATACGATCGATATTCTGAGCCAGTCTTGTGAAGCGATCGATCAAGCTCATAAAGCAGGGGTTCTACACCGAGATATAAAGCCACAGAATATTATGGTTTCCAAAGCTGGTGACGTCACAATTATAGATTGGGGGCTTGTGAAACTGATGCATGAAGATCAAGAAATGAGTGGTCAAAGTACTCAGGGAATGAAAAATTTTATACCTGGATTGTCTACGGGAAAGTATTCACTTGGCACACCTGGCTATATGGCACCAGAACTCTTCGATTTTGAAAACCTTTGCCCAGAAAGCTATTCTATTCAAAGTGATGTATGGGCAATGGGGGTGACGATAGTCGAAACCATTATGGGAGAAGCACCTTTCAAATCAAAAAATATTGATGATCTGATGAGTAAGGTAAGAAACTTCGATGAAAACGGTTTTCAGAAAATAAAAGAGTCTTTGAAAGACACACCAATTTTGTGGTGGATTATTGAAAGGGCATTGGAAACTGATAAGGCTGATCGATTCGAATCAATGGCAGAAATGCGCTTTTGTCTTGATATTGCCAACGGACTTCAGAATAAAGACGCATTTTCACAGTTTCTGAAATCATACATAGATGAAAGTGTTCAAATAAAAAAAAATCCCAGAAAGAAAGAGGAGTTGAAAAATTCTATAACCAAAATCTTAACCAGTATGCAAGCTCTTGAAGAAGGAGAAGGAGAAGGAGAAGGAGAAGGTGGAGAAAGCCGTCTTGATGAAATGATGAAAAAAGGTGAAGAATCCATTATACTAGCTACAGAGTTAGCAGCTCTCGACAAGAATGAAAAAAAAATCTAAAACCCTTCATTGTGAGTGTTTCTCCAGAGAAATTTACTGTAGTTGAAAGAAAAAACAACGATCATGCGTTAGCAGAATTTCTTCCTAATGAAGATTCTTACGAGATTGTTCTCACAACTCAGGAGTTTATGAGTGTTGTAGATACGGTTCGAGGTAAGGGGCTCGACCTTCTGCAAATAAAAGGAACACTCCTCACCGTAAAGTCAGATGGAATAAATAACAGGCTCTATGTCTATCATCCAGAAACAGGCACCAGGTCAAATCTTGAAACATGTATAGAAGGGAATGGTCTTTCGAGTCATACCATTATTTTTAGAGAAGGGGAGATCCTTCATGTGAGGAGTCAGGATACAGGGGCTCATTCTGATCCTATTATAATCTACCCTGTCGGGCCAGATCAAAGAACCCTGGTCAAAAGTGGCCGGTAAAAGTCTTAGAAGACTTGTTGAAAAAAACTAAAATTAGTATAAAATGTAGCCTTTATTGATACACGTTTTTTTATGGACAAAGAGCTCTCATCAGCATCAAGAAATTTCATTTCTGACCCAAAAAACAAATCAAATGCCCTGAGGTCTCTCGGCAAGATGGTTCAATATGGGAGCAATATCAATTTAGAAGATTTTCAAAGATGTCTGAAGGCTCTTGAGCATGAGGCTGAGCTTTCTTTGGGGGTGGAATTTCATCGTTTAGTCGTTTCTACCATTCTATCACTACATAGTGATCTGAGAATCATTCCGAGTAGGGTTTCTTTTGGGTCTGGAGAAGGAGATCTAAAAAAAATATTTGCAGGGCAAAATGCTTTTTCTTATGCTTCTGATGAAAACATAATGGGGTTGGTCTACTGGGACATGCTTCGACAGCAGGAACCTGTCATCATTCGAGCTCTTCTCAGGGCTGGAGTGCCCCTCCGGATTCGCCCTGACCAAGTGGGAGAACTCGGGCCATATCAAGATCAGGTCAGGTGGATAGAGCTGTATTCCGGAGAAGGGAATCCTTCAGAAGCTGAATCAGATGTATCAAATGCACACATTTCAAGACAACGGGAGCGTATAGGAAGAGTGTTGGATGGTCTTATTCCGGATGAAGCCTCCTATGTGTTTAACATTGGGGTAGGGGAATTTCAAGACGTACTTGATAGACCACGTTCAATTGTTAATGATGGCCTCCCAACTGAGTCAAATATTGAGATTTCTGAAATGAATCAAATAGAAGAAATAACACCAAATCAAAGCTCTTCGTTTAGTTGGCGTCGAATACAAATCCCACGACATAAAATATATTTGAGAGAGTTCATTAGATTTTTTGGCCTGATGGAGGAGGGTCTCAGAAGTCTGAATGCTGAGGAGCAAATTGAATACATTCAACGGAGTAGTCAGGCTGTTCATGAGAGATTTGCCGCTTCCCTCCAGAATTCTTCACCAGATGAAGTCAGAGCAATCCTCAGCCGGCTCTGTATGCAAAGCTTCAGAACAAGTGTATTCAATCAAGGAGTGATGACAAGATTGAGTCAGCTTATGAGGTCTCTTGGATATCAGCAATCAGAAATTAATCGTATCATATTTGAATCCCGAAGGCACAGTGCTCAAAATGAGAGTGGTGCAATAGTGGAAAATGAAGAAATACTAGATCTTCCATATGTCGATCCAATGTCTCTCAAGCTTCCAAATCTAAAGAAGCTGGCATTACTCTCGCTTAACGATGATGATCATCAAAAATCACTCGATATCCTCCGAGGTATTCATCCTGTTATTTTACATTTTTCTGCAGTAGGGATAGATGCTAGTCATGTTCTTCAGTTCATCTCAGACCATTATAGTGTCAGTATGGGGATGGGGTCTCCTATTAGTTTTCAAGAAATAGAGGCACTTTCTTTCTCAAGACTTACATGCTTGAATGAGGCGTTACCTATTGGGCACAGCGAGTACATTCATATAGGTCATGCAATCATGAGTACTTTTGAATCTATGAAAAACTTGAAAAAGCTCGTTTTAGATGAGGTGAGCAAAAAATCATTAAATGATGTGACAGTTTTTCCTCTTCATGATCCATCCATCGAACTTATCGATGCCCACATATTAGATTTGGAGGAGTAGTCAGACAAAAAACCTTAGCCTAAATAAGAATAGGTCATTTTGAAATGAGCTTGAAGGTAACTAGCCGTTTATCACATCAGCTGCTTTGTCATCATCATTTGTCGAGACATAAATACGAGATGGACCTTGCACAGCTTCGCAAACATACATGTTTTCGATGTTTACTTCTGCTTCTGCCAGTTTCTCGGACATCAGTGCGATAGCTCCTTCTTCACCCTCTAGAGTGATGGCCACAATATTTCCTTCGCCGATACTATCCACCCCAGCTTCTTTTAGGATATCTTTTGCTTTATCAACTCCATTGCTGAGTACCATAAAAGTTTGGGTAGTTGATCCTTTTGAAAAATTCAACATTCCTGTAATACCAATGCCTGCGTCAGAAAATGACCGAGTGGTTTTTGCGAGAACCCCTGGCTCGTTTGGAAAGCTAAAGGCGATTTCGGTGGCGATTTCTGCTTTCATAATTCAAGGCGGTGAAGATTATATAAAAAGTATAGGGCAAACAAAGTGTGGAGGGTAGCTTGTTTTAGGACCTCATATCCTGACAAATGTGATGGCTTCTTTGAATGCAAAAATATGTATGTTTAACAAATTCCATTTTCTCTCATGTAGCCTTCACCAAAACCTAAATAGTGACCATACTCATGCATCAGCACTTTCTTCACTTTTTTTCGAAGTGCCGGTTCGTCGTGTTCCATTCCTGAGAAGCCAATTGCATAGATCGTAATATCTGAACTAGGACCAGTTGCTCCAAAAGCGCTTTCTGATCCTGATGGAGTACCTGAATAGTCACCATAGAGACCAGTCGTTTCATCTCCCATATTGATATGAACAGGGATCGGTTCTAGCTTTTCACGAAGCTCTTCATTTACTTCAGTGAGAATTTCGTCACGTTCAGCACGGACAAAGAGGTCAATCTTTTCTAAGAGGCCTTGAGACATAGTTGTGAGGTTAAGTGCACCATGACTATAGCAAACAAGAGAATGCTTCACAGAAGAATAATCATCACTTAAGATAAGGATGACTATCTTGTTTTTTAATATTCCCATCATGGCCTTATACGTGCTTCCTTTTGACCACCGCGGATCATTTCATCGAATGCTTTTTCCAGGAGTAACAGAATTGACACAAGAACAGCATCAGATAATAAAAGACCGCAAACAAACGATCTTTAATGCGGCCAAAATGATCGGAGAGAAGAGAGGGTTTGAAAATATCGCTATTTTGGGAGATGAGCAGTACTGTACAGAAATTCACCAGCAAGCAAAAGAGTTGGGGATTACGACAATCCTGACGACTGAAAAATCAGGACAAGAAATCTATGATTTCGAATACGAAAACTGGCAAGAGCATATCTTAAAAATTGCTCCTGACTACTGTAAAGCCCTTACTCGTGTCGTGACTGGAAAAGACTATAGCTTGCAAAACGAACGGCTAAAAATGCTAGGAGACTTTTGCACCGAAAACAACATTGGATTTTTGATTGAACCATTAATCCAGCCAAACGATGAAGACCTTGCCTCAGTTGATGGGGACAAAGAACGATTCGATGCAGAGGTCCGACCAACTCGATTTGCTGAAGCAGTTGCGGAAATGCACGCGGCAGGAGTAAAGCCTGATGTGTGGAAGATCGAAGGAACAGAATCAAAAGAGGGGATGGATATTTGCTCTAATGCAGCATATAGCGGAGGAAAAGAAAATGTTCAAATCGTGATTCTCGGTAGAGGCGCGACTCAAGAAAAAGTTGATTATTGGCTACATCAGGGAGCTCACTCAAAAGGAGTGACTGGTTTTGCTGTAGGGCGAACCATCTTTGCTGAGCCGATCGAACAATTGCATAAGGGGGAAATATCTGAAGAAGAAGCAACTCAAAAAGTAGCTGATGGGTATGATCACTGTATTGAAGTTTTTGAAGCAGCGTAAGGTCCTGACCCCTAACCCCTTAAGAGGGGAACCGAACATTAGGTAGAAAACTTTTCAAAATGCATCATTTCCTCGGCTGTCTTCCTGGGCAGTCGAGGTTTTTGTTTGTCTTCATCCGCTTTTCCGATGGCAATCAAAAGAGCAATACATCGATCTTCTGGAATCTCCAAAAACTCTTCTAGTTTCCACTGGGAAAATCCCATCATGGGACAAGTGGCATACCCTATATTTTCAGCAGAATAAATAAAGGTCATCGCAGCAAGCATGGCATTCCGGATCGCCATCTCTCTTTTCTTCTCTGGCTTCCGATTCTTCGCCATTGAGTTTCGAAAGGCTTGTTCGTCTTCAGCTTTCAAGTATCCATTCTTGATCCAGTCTTGAATTGTTTGTTCTACATTTCTCCCTATCTCCATATCTCCTAAGACGACCACCATCGCAGAGGCATCTTTTACATGAGGTTGATGAAACGCAATCTCATGAATCTTCACAATGTTTTCCTGCTTCTTCACGATGACAAACTCCCAAGGTTGGGCATTATAGCCTGAGGGGGTGAGGGAAGTCTCTTCGATCATTTTTTTAAAATGCTCATCAGGAATTTCCACTCCAGGTACAAAGTGATGGCAAGCTCGACGTTTATTAATGAGGTCTGAGAAGTTCATGCTGAGATTGTATCAGTTATTCGCCTATTCTCAGTATTCGTTTTATTTTCCCCAGGAAGCTTTTTCGCCGTCTTTCTATCTCTTCAGCAATATTAAGAGCTTGTTGTTCTTGAGACTTCATATAACGAAGAGTAGTTTGAGTGATTTCATGAATACTCGGGGGTTGCCCAAATCGCATAGCTGAACCGAGACTTTGAAAAACCTTTTGTGCTGTATCCGTATCTTCACTTTTTTCAGAAATCATCTCTCGTTGAGAGTACCCTTTGGGGTTTGTAAGCTGGGCCCAGTAGGCATTGTCTACCCAATAGACTCTTGCGGTCATTTTATACTCATCATCTCTTCCGTCATTGCATTCGAGATCAGTCCAGTCTTTTGGCTTTTTGGCACGTTGGATTTTTGTTTCAAGGTATGGCTTTATTTCACTGATAATGACCGAAGCGCCCTTTTTTGTCAGTTTCAAAGAACCAAGACGAAGAGCTTCGTTGATAGTTTTTTTTGGTATATATATTCTTCCATTGTACTCCTCTTCTCGAGGAGAAGTGTAATCAGGCTGCTCTACTTCGATATCCGTATTGTTGAGAGTCTTCAAGAGTAGTCTAAACTGCCCCTCGGATTTTGATCGAAAGAGAGTCTGGATATTTTTTGGGTTTGGAGAATCGATGTCATCGAGTATTTCAATAACATTCCCGTTGGGGTCAGTGTGCAGTCTAAGGTCTGTTTTGAGAGTTCCATTTTCGACATCAAACGAAAGCGTGTGTTCGTAGAGCTCGGGAGTGTCTTGCGATTCTGAAGAGTACTTTGGTGTCATAGAAAAGGTAATGATTCCTTTTATTATAACATTCCCCACATCGTTTTAAAACGAATAATTCGGGGTTAATGAAGTATTTCAGCAAGTCTTCTTCATAGTTGTGTTCTTTTTTAGTGTGATTATTAAAACACCAGTGCATCTGGAAAGAAGATCAAGAGTGTTCCGAGTATCACCATGAGAATCCCACCAATCAAATTACAGATCTTGGAGTACTTGGTGGTCATGCCGAGTTTTTCGATACTGTAGAGCGCAATCCCAAAAATAATCAGGTCATCGACCATATAAAAAAGAATGTAGAGACCAATGTAAAAGTGTTTCCACAAGAGAGTGAGGTCATTGAGGTCTAGGATTTTTGTGAAGGCCTGAGGGATACCGATAGAGCACGCAAACTCAATAATATTGACAGAAAGTGCCAGACCAAGGACTCCGATAATAGTCGCAATAGTCATCTCAGCTTCTGCCAAAGTTTTGATTCGTGAGCGTGTATTCGAACGCTGCTTGAGGTTCGTCACATTGCAGGTTCCATCGGATTGTTTCCATTCCCACAAAAAGAAGAGTCCGCCTCCAATCGCTACAATCCCAACAATAGGAGTGATGATCTGATCAAGTCCGACAAAGTCCCAAACAGTAGACCACACCGTTAGGATCAAATAATACATCACAGCCTCAGCAAAAATAAAGAGACCAGCAATCTGCCACATTCGTTTACGATCACCGATCTGAACAAGCACGAGCAGGAAGGTCACGAGGACCCACATCGCACAAGGGTTAAACCCATCAATAAAACCAAGGACCACAGACATGGTTGGGAGAGAATATCGCTTTGCGTCCACAGTTCCATAAAAAGGGATATTGATGAGAAAAGGGGTATATTCTTTGGGAGCACAGGTTCCTTCTTCATCATCGCATCCACCACCTAACACTGCTTCAGATTTACCTGAGCCACCGGCATCGACAAATTCTTGAAAGGTGGTGCTGATTTTTCCTCGAGTTTGATTGATGAGACTGTTCATCATGGCTCCCGTTGTTTCAGCTCGATCAAATCCCTGGATCACGGTGTCTCCTATAAGTGTAATTGGAGTCACTTTTGAAAGTCCTTCGAGCTCAGCAACTTTTTCCCAGAGAGTCCTATTGTCTTCATCGTCGAGATTGTAGTAGTTCAGCTGAATATCGTCATATTGCTTGGTATATTCTTCGAAAAATTCTTTTTGGTCGACACAGTGTTGGCAATCATCACGGACGAAGACTTCTACTCCAATTATTCCTGCTTCTTGTGCAACAACAGGTTCTACTGTCTGACCAAGTGAAAAGAGGGAAGTGGCAAAGAGAAGGCTGATCAAGATTTTTTTCATGGAGGTGGGTTAAGGTAGCGGTAGTCATTATAAAATCAAAAATTGCGAAATGCAGGTGATTTTTATCACAATTTTCTTGAAATACTAGTATGGGTTGGGTATACTGTAAGTATGATAATCCAACCCAAATGAATATTTCCCTCAAAAAGCAAGACCAGCTTAAGCCAAGACTGAGAGATCTGCTACAAGACAAGCTTGATCAACTGAACGATCTTCGCCCTATCTCTCCAATAATGCTCCAAAAACTAAAGGAAAAGTTTCAGGTCGAAATGACCTATAATTCCAATGGGATCGAGGGGAACACACTTTCTCTGAATGAAACTTATTGGGTTTTCCAAGAGGGGATTACGGTGAAAGGAAAGTCTCTGAAAGAACATCTCGAAGTAAAGGACCACAAAAAAGCTCTCGAAAAACTCTACGACCTTATTGAAAACCCTTCCGAGCTTGATTTCACAGAAAAGCTGGTCAAAGACATGCACCAAACAGTTGTGAATATGTCAGAAGAAGAAGACGACTATGAGTACCGCAAGACTGATGTCTTTATTGCTGGGTCAGATCACAAACCATCTGCGCCAGATCAAATCAAAAAAGAGATGCAGCAGCTTCTTCGTTGGTCCAGAGATCATGCTGACGACTACCACTTCATCGAGTTCGCGGCACTCTTTCACCATCGCTTTGCTCAAATTCACCCTTTTCTCGATGGGAATGGGAGAACTGCACGACTCCTGATGAATCTACTCCTCATGCGAGAGGGCTACCCATTGGTTATCATTCTAAAAAATGATCGGCAAAAATACTACCGTGCTCTTCGTTTAGCAGACAGCGGTCGTCAAAAAGCTCTCACTCAACTGATCGCTCAGTCCGCTCTTCGATCTCTCAATATGTATCTGGACACCATTACTCCAGCCAAGCAAAAGGACGAATTCATCTCATTATCTGAAGCTACAAAGTTCTGTAGCTATTCTCAGGAGTACCTCTCTAAGCTGGCAAAGGAGGGGAGGCTCGATGCTCATAAAAAGAGCAGGAATTGGGTAACGACAAAGAAAGCAGTAGAGGAATATGTCACGAGATTTGGAAAATCAAAGTAGAAATTCTTCACTCATTACTGGACTCGTCAAGGCTTGATTTTTTCAAAGTTCAAAGTATAATAACGGCTCCTATTCGCTTGAATAGGGCCTTTTTGTTCGCCTCCCTGGCGTTCGAAGAACCTTGACAATCAGGACAAAAAATCTCTCAACCAGAGAATCAAAGAGTTAGCTCGCAGAGTTAGTTGTTTGATTCTCTGGTGAAAACACTCCGTTGTGGAGTGTGCTAGGAAATCTTAAAAGTCGTGTTTGAAGCAAAGCTGCCCGTATTTCTCGGGCCTGTCGAATGTCTGAGTTTTCTCGGCATCTTCGTCCAGAACACAGCTTTAAAATTTACAAGCCGTCTTTTTGGCGGTGGGAGGAAAAAACTTTGAAACAATTATGGAAGCCACTTGGCATGGCTATTGCCATACTATTCTTTTTTGTAGGAGTGGTATTTGCAGGTGATGCACATAGTCATGAAGAGTTGAAAATTCACCACTTAATGACAGTGCAGCAAATGGCAAGGGCATTGTTTGTCATTGCTATCGTTCACACCCTGTTTTTAACAGGCTGGTTTAATAAGCTAGCCCATAATCACCCTGAAGGCTCAATTCGGGAAAACCTCTATCATTTCTTAGGTGAGGCAGAAGTAGTTTTCGGACTATGGGCTGCCGTATTTTTTTTCGGCATTTTTTATGTCGAAGGTATCGAGGTAGCCGTGGGCTACCTCGAAGGAAAACTTAAGGGAAAAGAAATAAACTTCATCGAGCCTGTGTTCGTTTTCGTCGTGATGGCAATGGCCTCAACGAGGCCAATACTGGAGCTTGCTGAAACAGTAATAGAAAAAGCGAGTAAGCTGCTCCCGATGGGGGAAGCGCGGGCATTTTATGTGTCAGCGTTGATACTTGGACCTCTTTTGGGTTCATTTATTACAGAGCCGGCGGCAATGACCGTCACGGCCCTTCTTCTATTGAAGAGATATTATTCAAAAGGTATCTCTGAAAAGCTCAAGTATGCCACTTTAGGAATATTGTTCGTGAACATCTCAATTGGAGGGACTCTATCACATTTCGCAGCACCACCAGTACTTATGGTGGCTGCAAAGTGGGGGTGGGGAATGTCAGACATGATCGGCTCATTTGGGTACAAGGCAGCCATTGCGGTAGTCTTGAATACCCTAATGGTAGCCTTACTGTTTAAGGATGAATTAGAAAGTCTGTCACAAAGTACTGTGATAGCTTTTGATCCAACTCTGAGTCGTAAAAAGCGCAAACAGCTTGTTCGTAAAAGCAAGAAAAAAGATGAGCAAGAAGAAAGTAGTCTTATGCCAGTGACATGGTGGCTCACACTATGTCACATAGTATTCCTGGCAGTTGCTGTCTATTTCAATCACCATATGGTGATTTTTATAGCAGCATTTTTGTTCTTCTTGGGACTAGTCCAGGTAACACAGGAATATCAAAAACCTCCTGAGCTGAAAGGGCCGATTTTGGTCGGGTTTTTCCTTGGAGGGCTTGTAACCCTTGGGGGGTTTCAGGCATGGTGGCTTCAGCCAATTCTAGAAAAGATGGATGATCTTACCTTATTTGTTGGGGCTACTAGCCTTACTGCAATAACAGACAATGCAGCGCTTACCTATCTGGGAACCCTCATTGAGGGATTGTCAGAGAGTGCAAGATTTGCTTTGGTGGCAGGGGCAGTGTCAGGTGGTGGTCTCACCGT
Organism: Candidatus Altimarinota bacterium; assembly: GCA_029233985.1. Classification (GTDB taxonomy): domain Bacteria; phylum Patescibacteriota; class Gracilibacteria; order JAUYGZ01; family JAUYGZ01; genus JARGOK01. Next base: position 640,558 of record JARGOK010000001.1, on the reverse strand, counting down.
TATGGCAAATGCGCCAAATCCTGCTGGGAATTCTATTCTCGGCAAGAGTTTTGAGGAGGGCATAACGGCAGTTGGACTCTTTAAGGCTGCGTTTATTCCAACGCTAGTTGCGATGGCCTGTATTTGGCTGTTGCCAAGTATAGGTTGATCATCTTAGTTTTTCTCGATTTTTGCACTAAAAAAAATCGATGAGAGACATCAAAAACATACTGATATCGCCTTTTCAGTATTTGTCCTGATTGTCTCTCGCTTTCTGAACATCATTTCTGGTGATTGGGAAGCGAGAAGACTCGATCAATATGTAGCCTCAGTTACAATGATCTTAGGTTCCTTTAAGTGGAACAAAAAATTCAAAGAGCACAGGCGTATACACAGGTCCTTACGAGGGCAATATTCTTATTATACGTCTGGGCTTTTTTTAGCAAAAACTTGCACATATGTATTTGTAGTTTATAATGCGCGCAAGTTATGATCGGATACCCTAGAAAGGAGAAAAATTTCCCAATCCAATCTTGACTTTGCAGAGAGACGTGAGATGAAGCCAAATGATTTGTCTCCCACACAAAAAATAGGCACCCTTGTTGTCTTTCGTCTCTCTGCTTCTTCTATTCTCGCCAGAGGAGATTTTTCAAGGTATGATACCGACATATCTAAAGTGAACTTATGGCGTCTACGAATGAAAAACTAGCAGAATTATTTGACCATATGGCGGACCTCTATGTCCTCCGGTCTCAGCCTAATGATAATTTTCGCCAGGGGAGCTACCGACGTATCGCCCTCACTCTTCGAGATCTTCCGAAAGATATCAAAGAGATTGTAGAAGAAGGCGAGCATAAAAAAATGAAAGGAGTAGGTCCGGCTATTCAGGGAAAAATAGAAGAATATTTGGAAACAGGAAAGGTCAGAGCTTACGAAGAACTCAAGGCTGAGTTTCCTAAAGGCATCATCAGTCTAATGAAAATCCCATCCCTCGGACCAAAGAAGGTCCAGATGCTCTGGAAAGAGTTGGGAGTGGAAAACATGAGTTCACTCAAGAAAGTACTCAAAGACGGATCAGTCGAAGCGCTTCCGGGGTTTGGTGAAAAAAGTGTAGAGAATATTTTAGAAGGGATAGAGTTGGCCAAAGGTCTCAATACCAGAAAGCCATATGAGACCATGGTGCCAATCGCCGATAAGATGATGAAGTACCTCAAGAAATCAAAATTAGCCTCGCGATTAGATGTGGCAGGATCATTCAGACGCCAAGAAGACACCATCGGAGATCTCGATTTCCTTGCTGTCAGTGAAAAACCTGAAGAACTCATTCATTACTTTGTGGCTCATCCGGATGTAAAAAAAGTGTTAGCAGAAGGGGGGACAAAAGGAGCCATCGTTCTCAAAGGAGACCAACAAGTTGATCTGCGAGTAGTGGCTGAAGACGAGTGGGGGGCAGCACTTCAGTACTTTACTGGCTCAAAAAACCATAATGTCAGTGTCCGAACACACGCCCGTACTCTTGGGATGACCATTAATGAATACGGAGTCTTCAAGCTCAATCCTGATAAGACCAAAGGAGACAAAGTCGCTGGAGCTGATGAAAAAGAAGTCTATAAGGCTCTTGGTCTGGAGTATCCGGAGCCGACAGAGAGGAAGGGAGTGGGAAAAGTAGAGGTGCTCTGATGAGGTGGTCGATGCCCCTTCGACCCCTAAGCCCTTACAAGGGGAACCAAACACCCTCCCACACAAAGCACGAATATAAACTAAAAAGCTCACATCCTAAAACCTACCACCTAACATCCTTCCCCATGAAATTCTCACCATTCACCTTCGTCAGTGTTTTCTTTATTGGTCTGGGAATATTGATTCTCATCTCGCCAGATCTCTTGGCCTATACGGTTGCCTTTCTCTTGATTTCAATTGGGATCAGTTTGATGGGGTGGGTGCGCACAAAAAAGACAGGAAGAAAAGGGCCTTTTGTGGAGGTGAAGGAAAAGAAATAATTTCCTATTCCTCTGTCTTTTCGAGTTCAATCACTGCATCTGGGTTTTCGGCAAAGGCTTTGTTGACTCCACAGATACAGCTAAGGACTTCATTGTCATCGACTGGGTACATAGGTGTTCCAAAGGCATCATCTTTGAGGTCTTCTTTTCCTTTGTGAACGGTGATCTTGCACGTACTACAAGCTCCAGCCATACAAGAGAAAGGGTAATCAATACCAGCTTCTTCGAGCATTTCGAGTACTGACTTCTCTGGATCAACGATGATCTCTGTAGATGTACCGTCTTCGTCTTTATAGATAATTTTTGCCATAGGGAGGATGCTTAGGATGCGAAAGATGCTAAGGATACTGAGGATCAACAGCAAAGGTATTTTTGCAGACATATGACCTCTTTACAAGGATATAACAAAAAGAAGGGGTATTAACACCCCTCCCTCTCTTATCCTAAGAATCATAAGCATCCTCAGCATCTTTTTTAGGCTTTCCCTAGCGTGTCTTCTCCTTTCTTCCATCCAATTGGACAAAGTTCTCCTGACTGAAGAGCATGCAATACTCGGAGAGTTTCTTTCACGTCTCTTCCAACTGGGAGATCATTTACTGTGATATGCCTCAAAATTCCTTCTGGATCGATAATGAAGGTTCCTCGGAGAGCAATACCAGCATCCTCGATGAGGACTTCGTAGTTTGCGCTCACTTCTTTTGTCATATCAGAGAGAAGTGGGAAGTTGAGTTTTCCGAGTTCTTTTCCCCAAGCCTGATGAGAGTAGACACTGTCCACACTAATTCCGAGAAGTTGAGCATTTTCTTTTTCAAAATCTCCAGCATGCTTGTTGAATTCAAGTATTTCTGTTGGGCATACAAAAGTAAAATCAAGTGGGTAAAAGAAAAGGACTACCCATTTTCCTTTGAGGTCTTCGAGAGAAATGTGCTCAAATTTTTCTTCAACCAACGCTTCGCATCGAAACTGTGGAGCAGGGAGACCTACTCGAAGAGGTTGAAAATCAAAATCCATATCGTCCATAAGAATGAAATTAAAAAGTAATCGGCTGAGCCGAGATCAAAAGATACTCTTCATAGAGAAAAGGGTCAAGCTTCATTATTCTTTGTGTCGAGAGTGGGGATTGACATGAAGAGTATTCAGATTATAATGGCGCCAAAAACTTTTCATGAATCACCTGAAAGCACTATGAACGAACGAGGCGCTATGAAACAGATTTCTTCAGAAGAACCTCAAAATGAGAGTGAAGTAGCAAGTTTTGATCGTTTGAGTGTTATTCTTATGAAAGTGTTTGCCCGAAATTATTTGCGAAAACCTGAATTGTCAGCTGAAGAATTTTTTGCTCAAATACAAAAGTCTTTTTCCCAATTTCCTGAACATCAAAAAGCGTCCTTTATCCTCGGACTTCTTCAGGAAGAAAAAAATGTTGCCAGAGTATCAGAATTAAATTTTCAAAAAAAACATGAAGATCTTCAAGTCTTCTTTAGAAACAGCATCCAGGATACCATAAAGAAAGCATGAAAGACGTGATCTTTTTTATGAAAAGCTCTAATCTAAGTTTTTGAGAAGATTCTCAAAGAATATCATTCCACTTTGATTAAACTGAAAGTTTTCCAGCGCTCTTTCTGGATGTGGCATTCCTCCCCAAAACTGTCCTTGGTCTCCAGCGAAGACTCCAGCAATCGCATGGTCAGATCCATTTGGATTGTTTGGGTAGGTATCTGGAGAATAAACCATGGATATCGTTGCATCCTTCATTTCTCCATCGATCACAAATCTCCCAAATCCATGAGAAAGTGGCATTGCCAATTCTTTTCCTTCTAGTCCCTTTGTCCAAATCGATTGAGAGCATTCATCGGTAAATTTCGTAGTAACCCAGCGTTGTTGGTAGGTCAGTGATTCATTTTCAACGAGTCTCAGATTGTCTCCAAAAAAACCAGCACGAGTCATCACTTGAAACCCATTGCAGATTCCGATGACAGGGATTTTTCCTGATCTGAGAAAATTCATCTGGTCTTTAAATTGGTTTTCCAAAATCTGATGCCAGACTTTTGCAGCACCTAAATAATCTCCATCAGCAAAACCTCCAGGAAAGGCAACAATGTCTGCATCAGCAAACTTCGCATGTGGATCTGTCACCGACACAAGCTGCGCATCGCACCCAAGTTTTTGCCATACTCTCAGCATTTCATTGTGGTTGTTTGTCCCTGTCGTGTATACGACCGAAACTTTTTTCTTATTCACTGTGCTTGGAGTAAAGGGGAGAGGGTTGGTAGGCGCAGGTGTGTCTTGCACTTCATGTGGAAGTTTTAAAATATCGTACCAAGGTTTCTGCCAGACCTGTTTCATTTTTTTCAATGAGATACTTTCTCCTTCAATAATGTTATTCATGAGTGGCTCATTAATAACAACTCCAATTTCCTGACATTCAATCCCTTCAAGATGATCTTGAGATTCTGTTTCTACAAGAAATGCTCCTGGGAGGGCTCCGGTCATTTTTTCAGTAAAGTACTCATGCTTGAAAGTAATATCGATACCTTTCTCACTTCCCAGCATCATTTCAAATAATCGGTGAAATATCCCTCCATCATCTATCACTGAGATCGCTTTGATTTTTCCAGATTCAATCACTTCACTCAATCGATCAATAGTCTTACGATATTCTTCCAAGTTGATCTGATAATTAAACTGTTCCATACGTTCTTTTTCGGATACCAAGTATGATCCACTGGCATCATTTACAATCCCAGCAGGAATAAAGAACAGTTTATTACCTGCTTTTTGGAATTCCTTCGGTACGACCTTCATAGCGTCTGCCCCCATACCCATTGCGGACATGCAAATCGTCGGAGCAATCTCAAAGTTCTCAATCATCCCATCATTCTTCTTGGTCATCTTAGTTGTCCCGCTAGAGGAATCCTTTCCAGAGATTGCAGGTGTATCGAGAAATTCCATCATATCAGTAATGGCATACACCATTTGCGTGAGGTCAAAGTCGACTTTGTCTCGACTTTTTGGAGTATAGAAATTATCACACATTGCAATATTATTTCTCTTCACTCCTGCTGCGATTTGCTTAGAAACTGCACCAGCAAAAGTCGCTCGAGCCATATTCGCTGGGTTTCCAGCCCACCAAGGATTCACGCACAAACTAAGAACTTGTGTTTCCCCAGAGTCTGGATCTGGAACAACGATTCCTTGGTCGTATGGCATATTGGTAAATGGTGCACATGATTCTCTCAGGGTTTTTCCTTGGACGGTGCTATCCCATCTTCTAGTGAAGATGGATTGATCCGCAAGTTCTGGTTGTACTAAAAGATTCAGAAACGTTTCTTTGTTAGGAGAATCTCTTGTAAGAAAGACATTGTGAGTATCAGGAAAAAATTCACTCACTTCTTTTTTTGGAATCGGAAATCCTTCCAGCCATTCATAATCCAAATCCACTATGGTCTCAGTTCCATGCTTCACCACAAATTTATTATGGTCAGCAAATACTCCCAGTTCAAAAAACGGCACTTCATGATGCGTCAAAATCTTTTTCACTTCTGCGAGGTTTTCTGGAGCTACCGCCATCCCCATTCGTTCTTGAGATTCAGATTCGAGTTTTTCCCAAGGCGAGAGTCCCTGGTATTTTACAGGAATATGTTCCAAATCAATATCCAGTCCAACTCCTTCTGCCATCTCTCCAAAACACGAAGCAATACCTCCTGCTCCCAAGTCCCCATAGGCTCGCATAAGATGTCGCAGCTCAGGGGTCGCTTCCATAAAGAGGCGTTCGGTATACGGATCTCCGATCTGCACAGCAGCTCCTTCTTTTTTCACCGTTTCCTCAGTATTCGCAGCACTACTCATGGTCGCTCCATGAATCCCATCACGACCTGTAGAGGCTCCGATCAAAAGGGCAATATCCCCAGTTTTCGGAGTCCCAATATTCGAAAGCCCTTTCTTTCCTGTTCCTAAACAAATTCCTAAAGCCAATGGTTTTCCAAAAAATTTCGGGTGTAGGAAGACACGTCCACCAAAGTTTGGTATCCCCATTGGGTTTCCATAATTCTGAACTCCATCAACCATTCCTCTGAGAATCACTAAGGGATCTAAAAATTTCTCCACTTCATAATCCTCTCCCATCTCTTCTTTTGTTTGGCTTCCCACCACAAAAACCTGAGTCGCCATGGTCGGGTACCCACCTTGTCCAGTTCCAATGATATCTCTGAGGCATCCTCCATGCATTGTCTCCACTCCACCTACTGGAGCAATTGCTGTTGGGCTGTTGTGAGTTTCTCCTTTGATCATATAGGTGGTGTCTCCTCCTGCTGCCATCACTCCCGAGTTGTCCACAAAGACCGAAACAATATCTGGTCGATTCGGAAGAACTTTGTCCACGCTTCCTTTCAAATGCTTGAAGAGCCCAAGTGATTTCCAAGTCGTGTGAAAACAATGGTCAGATGTTCGCTGTGCCAAATACTCTAGCTCTGCATCGGTGGGGTCTCGGTCATATTCCTCTTTGAATTTCCGTTGGGTTTCTAATAAATAGTGATCCTCCATATACAAACTCCGGGTCTCACTGAGTTCTTTGAGTTCTCTGAGGTTTAAATCTCGAAACCCTTCGATGATTTGGGTCGGCTCCGCTTTTGTATCAATACTAAGCGACTCAGGATCAAAGTCATCTTTGTGAATGACATGAAGTAAACCATTGAAGAGGTACTCTCGAACCAAAGTTTCTGCTTCGTGCTCTGTAATACCTTCAAACACATAGATCGTTGCCATTTTCACTTTTTCGACCAAATCATCATATCCATTCGTTTTCAAAATTTTCTCAATCGCAATATGCTCAGGGTCTTGAACTGCTGGCTGGTAGGCGATCTCAAAAAGGTGCCCCTGCTTGAGCTGCTCACGTGTGATTCGGTCTCCATTATTTGCCAATAAGAGTTCGTGAATATGCTGTTTCTGTTCGGCACTGAGCTCAATTCGAGTTTGTACGCGGGCGGTCCGTTGAGTTGAGACTTTTGTCAGAGACGGAAACTCCTTATGAAAGCGCTTGAGAAGGGCTGGTTGTTCTTGGAGAAGCTCACAGAGTGTAACGACGGATGACATAGAAAAAGGCTGATTAAGGTACACAAAGTCTAACAAAATGAATATCCGATACCAAAGGGAAATGGAGGCGGGGTGGGGGAGGGAACACTGATAACAAGGATTAATGAGATGGCACAGATTTTTCAAACAGAGTGATAGAAGAAATGAGCACTGTCATTGCGAGTGAAACGTCGCAATCCCGTGAATCTCAGGATGTACTTACTGAAATAAGAACTCTGACCCTCCTGACCCCCGGCCCCTTAAAAAGGGAGACACACTCCACAAACCTTGTTGTTCGCACTGTTCGGTTCCCCTTTTAAGGGGTTAGGGGTCTCTACATCACCCCGTCCACTTGAAAAAACACTCATTTTTTGCTATAATAAGAAGATTAATACTATAAATGCGCCATTTTTCGTGCACATACCGTGAGTTTGAAGAGAATGCCTGGAGGGTGAAGCGTTTGGCGTGGGTGGGTAAGGTTGATGCACTTAAAAAAAGTGCAGATCAGAGAAAAGAGAGGGGGCAAAAGCTAGGCGATAAAATTCCCTCAGAGCTCGATGAGATGAAGGGAAGGGTAAATAAAAAATTTATTGAAAGTTTTGTGGCGATAGAAAGACAATTCGTAAGTCTTAAAGATCAGCTGAAAAAAACCTCAGACGAAAGAACGAAGAGTCAACTCAAAGCTAGAATAAAAGCCACTGAATCTCAGATCGGAAAACTTTCGGAGCAGATGGGGGAGGGGTTAAAGATTGAAAGAGGAGATCGAAAGGAAGCTCTCAAAACATTGTTGGAGAAAACAGATAGCCTCAAAATGGCAGCTATGAAAGAAAGAGAGGCTCATAAATTTGAGTACCTCACGATGTTTACATCTCCTTCATTTACCGAAGTAGTGGATGATCTCAAGTCACTTGCTACTGGTTTTTCTGTGGCAAAGGTAATGGATCTCTTTGGGAAGTATTCTACGAAGGTGGGGACCGTGATGTCTTATTTTCACAAGCAGGCGGGTGATTATGTTGGGAGTGCTTGGAAAAAGGCGAAGGAGATGGTGACGGGGGGTAAAAAGAAGGAGTATGAAAATCAAGCAACTCCAAAGAAAAAAGCACCAAAAAAGAACAAACTCTTTAGAGAAAATGAAGAAGAGGTCGCAAAAAAACGTGAAAAAGTGGAAAGCAAAAAACTCAGGGAAGCCACTGATAGAATTTCAAAAAATAAGAAATTCATTTCATTCAATTCAAAGAATGAAACATTGAAAGTGGGGGGAACAGATGTGAATTTATCAGAGCTTGTTTCTGTAGATAAAAAGAATATTAAGGGAATGTTTGTAGAATCAATGGACGATCAAACGAAGCAAGAAGTCATGGCAATTAAAGAATTTTTAGATCAAAAATGGGGGGATTATGTCGGCTATTCTTTCGAATTCACCAGCTCAAGTGATGAGAGAATGAAGGTTATTCAGAATTTAACTATTGTTTCACTTAATCTTCTGAAAACTGAAGGAGCAGGGACAAATATTGAAGAGTATTTTAAAAAAAATTATGATGCTATGAAAGGCCTTCTCGCTGATGATATTAAACCCAAAGGTAAAGAGTTAAAAAGTGAGATAAGAAATCTGATGCTCTCGGTGTTGGCAGCAAAACCAGAAAAGCTTTCAGAATTGAAAGCAAAGATGCCAGGGTACGAGAATGAGAAAAAAATAGAGAGGAATAAAAGCCTTGATTTTTCCTCAGTGAGTATAAATAACGACAATACTTTTCAAATCAACATCAACAATACAGACTTTAAATTAAATAGTTCTGGTGAGATATTAGATCCAAAAGGATTAAAAGAGACAAGTGATGTTAATGCGATCTCAAGCTTTCTGAAAAAGAATGAGGGAGAAATTTATCAGCTCATTAGAACGATTTTTAGTTCAAAAAAGTCATCATCTCGAATGAAAAAAAATAAGGAATTGTCACTAAGAGGTGAAAGAAACCTTATGGCGGTGGTTCTCCTTATTCAAAAGACGCTTAATAAAAATGGAGAGTACATTGATGCAATGGTTTACTCTAAAGACTATTTGCCAAAATTTTTCAAACAATACTATCCAGGAGAGACATTAGAAGAGGCAAGCCAAAGAATATTATTGAAAAAAAATGAAGTCATTAATACCGTAAGTGAAAACTATTATGATATTAAATAAATTTCATTAAGGAGTAACTTTCAGCAACAAATTATTTATGAACACCCCTCTCACATCCCGAATCCAACGACTCCTCGTCACCCCAGAAAAAAAAGAAAAGCTCTTGGCAGAGTTGGAGAAGCTCAATGATCCTCAAAAAGATCATTTAAACGGTTTGCTCAATGAACATGATTCAAAGAGTCTGGAGATTCTTGATGAGAAAGTGGAGGAGCAGGATGCGGTTCGAAATGAAGCCGTTTCTCATCTCGAGCATGAGACTCCGGCTATAGATACAGAAAAGGATGCTGAAGTGCTTTTAAAGGTGATTCAAGACATTTTCTCCAGTGCTGAAGCCATGGCAGCTTTCTTCTCATCCGCAGACGATAAGGTCATCGAAGCCGTTCAAACCTTGATCATCGAATCAGCAGAGGACGACAAAAAAGAAGAGTTTAAGGCCTTTTTCACTGAAATTCGGCTCAAGAAGACTCAGTTTGATCATGATGATAAAGAAGCTTACAAAGCAGCTCTTATAGAGGATATACAGAGCAAACAGGAGGCGATTGCGGAGATGGATGCGTTGATTGCGGAGAATGAGAAGGTTTTGGAACAGACCCCTAACCCCTTAAGAGGGGAATAACACAGACCCCTAACCCCTTGAAAGGGGAACCAAGCAGTTTGATCAGCATGATGAAGGTGTTCTTTTGGGTGGGCCTCCCCTTTTAAGGGGCCGGGGGTCGGGAGGGGGATATTGCACATAAGACCTTTTGTAGGCCGGGCTCCGGGAGGGGCGACTTGACCCCTAACCCCTTGAAAGGGGAATAAAACAGTTTGATCAATATGGTATTCATATTTCTATGGTGGGCCTCCTCTTTTAAGCTGTTTGGTATGGCGGAGGGGCCCGGATTCCGGGAGGGGAACTGACCTCGGGGGAGAGTTCAAATAAAGGTTTTTTTGATGAATTCAAGAAGAGTTTCCAGGACGAGGTCGGTATTCTCAAAAACCTCTCTATTAGTAAATCTGATGATTTGGTAGCCTTGCTCTCTGAGGTATCCTTCTCTCCATTCATCAGCATCTGCAACATCCGGATCAGAATGAACACTGCCGTCAATTTCAATGACCGTCATGCTTTCTGCATGGTAAAAGTCGGCAACATACGGACCAATGCCGTGTTGTCTTCTAAATCGAAGTCCATTTAGTCTCTTTCTTCGTAAAAATTCCCAAAGGGTTTTTTCAGCATCCGTCATACTGTTTCTCAGCTCCCAACGTCTTTGTTTCATCGTTCGCCAACCAAGGATTTTTGTATAAAACTGTTCTTCTTGAATAATTTGTTCATGTGTTCGCCGGGCCTCCCCTTTTAAGGGGCCGGGGGTCCGGAGGGGGTTACTGGCAACTCTCATTGTTCATCGTATTACAAAATAATCATCAAATTTACTATATATAAAAATATACATAAGTAAAAGAATTATTAGGGGATTTCGGATATCATTAGTGGATTCGGATCGCATTTTCTGCTATAATAGTATGATAACTAAAACAAAAACATGTTAAAAATGTCGTGTTTAAATAATGGTTTTGAGGAGAAATCCCACTTATTGAATAAGCGGTTGGTTTTTGTCGAAGTGAGGAGGGATGATATAGAGAAAAAAGATGCCCAGAAGAGTTTGGGGCAACAGAAAATTGAGGAATTTAGGGGGTTGTCAGTAAAGGAAGCAGGGGAAAGAGTAGATTCCATTGTTGATGTAAGTCATAATAGTATTCTCAAGCAAATTGATAATTGGAATGCTGCAGGGCTACGTTCGAAAGTAGAGTTTATAATGGGAAAAGGGATTATTACGCTTGGCCAATTAGGAGACACACAAAAGCGGAGACTAGATAGGTCTCTGACTCGAATTGCAGAAAAAGAAGCTCAAAAGTCTGCTGAAAAAATATTTGATGATACAAACGCTGTAAAGGCATATGCGAGTAATGCCATAAATATTTTAGGGTATAAGGTTCAAGCTTGTGAAAACCTGAGTTCAAGTATCGACGATGAAATTACGCAGTTAGAAGAGCGAAGGAAAATAATTAACAAGGCCAATACAGGACTCAGGAAGGTCCTCAACTTGAAAAATAGAGCATCTGATTATTTAATGCAGCCATTTTCTAGCAAGAACCTCAGAGGAAGAGTGGCGAGACTTGAAGATATGAAAAAGAGAGTAGAAGAAGTAAAAAGTGAAGCCGAAGGAAGAATTGATATAAAAGGTGAGAAAAATGAAAAAATTCAAGAGTGGGATCAAGATCTCAGAGCACTATCAGCTCCATACCTCAAAACAGCAGAGCAGCAAGAATACTTCGAACTAATACTAAGAGAAGCAGTCTTTAAGGGGAATAGAAAAGCTTTTTTAGCATTTTTGCATACATTAGGCGTAGGTTCTTCATCAGAAATGAAAGCCATGGAAAACCTCATAGCAAATATCTGTGAGGGAAATACTCGAGGGAATATTCCATGGATGAGTGGGGAAGGGAGAATTCGAGAGAGAATCCAAGATTATACAGGCTCCATTACACAAGATGATGTGAGAAACTATTACCTCAAAGAGGTTGCGGACGTAGTAAAGACAAATCAGGAGGCATCCATAAAAGTGCATATTGATAAAATGAAAGAATGCAGGCCTGGGCAGAAAATGAAAATCGATGAGCTCGATTACATCATGATCAGAAATGATAGTGATGGAGCTATGTTTAAAGAGAAGGGAGGAGAAGCTATTGGATACCTTGATTTTTCTGATGCATTCAAGCCGGTCTTTTCTATGGAATGGGAGTCGGGATCACAAAAGTATACCCATATGAACCTCGAGCCAGCAAAGAGTTCAAAGAGCATTGATTCTTTAGATTTTAGTGTAAAGAAAAAAGAGGTGGAAGCTACAAAAAATAAAGAGGTAAAGGCAGGACAGAATGAAGCTGAGAAAGAGAATGAATTTCGATTTCAGGATAGAGTAATCAATACAGTTATTAATGCTCAGGAAGGCCTCAAGGCAGCAGCATAATTCTAATAATTTCTCATTATGTCAGACGACCAATTTATTCTCGAAGAAGCCGTAGGTGATGTCATAGAAGCAATCTATGCCTCAGCACTTATTCCAGCAGACCACAAAGAAAAATATGTGGACTATATTCGAGAGAAAGGAATGAGTGACAAGATGATAGAAGAGCTCCAAAAGATCTTTGAGAAGGAAGAACAAGAAATTGATCAGGAGATATTAGATAAGCAAGAGCTCCTGAAAGGATTGAACCAAATCATTCAGGAAGAACAATCTAAAAATGATGAAGAGCAGGCAGAAATAGTTGCATCCGTAGATGATTTTACTCAGAAGAAGGAGGAAGAAATGGGGGCCGCCATGACAGAAATCGAACAAGGATTCGAGAAAGCCGTGGAGGTGCTAGAGGAAAAAGAAGAACAATCCGAACAAGACGCCATTCGCGCCAAACTCGGAATCGATAACCCCACAGAAAATGAGTAAGCACGACCTCGTATCGATGATGAAAACAGAAGGCTTTCTTGAAGAAGGAGAACACCAAGAAGTGCTGGATGAGATCATCCAAAATATTCCAGAAGACACCAAAAAAAGACTCAAAAAATTTCTGGTCTCGCACCAGCTCTCTCAACTTCAAACAAAAATTAAATAAAACCCATGACTCCTGATGGTATCGAAACAACGAGTGTGAGAGATGTAGCTCTAAAAACACCAGGTCTCGACTTGGTGGTGGGAGACAAATTAAAGCAACTCAGAAAAAGAAAAGAAACCAATGAGTCCAAAGAAAAAGAACCAGGAGTTCTTGAAAGTGTGAGCAATTTTGTAAAAGAAGGAGTGAAATCCACCATGGAAGAACTCCGACACGGGAGCACTTGGGAAAAAGTCTTCGCATTTATGAAGCTTGCAGGAGGAGTCGCTGCTGTTGCTTATGTCGCCAAAAAAGCCATCGACGGAATGATGTCTATTGGCGGGTGGATGAAAGAACAACTCGGTGAAACAGCAAGCAATACCATGAAAGGGGTGCTTATCACTGCGCTTGGAGCATCGCTTGGTGGAGTAGTATACGAAGCAGTAAAAGGAGATTTGAGTATGGGAGAAGTCGCCAAGGCTTTTGCTACTGATGGTTCATCCGGGGTGGCAAAGCTCTTGCTGTCTGGAAGTGCAAATGGCATATCTCGTTTGGGAACAGACACAGTAAGAAAAATCAAAGAAGTGGCTGGAGTCTCACTTACGGATTCTGCTGCAGAGTCAATTGAAGCGATTGATAAGCTGGTGGGTATTGATGCGAAGAAGGAGTGGCTGATTGAGACACTGAAAGACAAAGGCATTGATCCTCCTGATGTGATTGAAAATATGACGACTAAGGATGTGACAAAGTACTTGAAAGAAAAGAATGTGAATGTTGGAGATGTGATGAAATTTGGAGGGGCAGGTTTCCTTATTTACAAGTATTTAGGTTGGAAGGGGGTTGCCATCAATGGAGGGATATATCTGATGCTTTTGAAAGATGCAGAAGGGAAGTCATATGCAAAGAATGCTCTAGATAAGTACAGAGAAAAGATGGGTGGAGTCCGAGACAGTTTTGTAGAAAAGCTCAATAAAACATCACCAGGATTAGCATCGGCTGTCGACACTATGCTTCCAAATGTAAAAGAAGAAGGGTTTGTTGATGGAATGATTGATATTGCAGCAATCGATCCTGGGAAAACAATCGCCATTGCAAACGCAGCATGGATGATGAGAGGAGTCATTTTTATGTTCGGAAAAACGATGTTGAAAGTTGGGACAAAAACACCAGAGAGAGCTGCTATTTCTGCTGCATTGATGGTGGGAGCAGTCTGGTCCAGAAAAGAGCTCATCGATAAGATTGTAAATAGTATTTATGGAGAAGAAAGCAATGATGATGAAAAAGAAAAGGTTCGAGATGCCCTTTATCTCATGGCAAAAGTACCTAAGGATTCCAGAACGACGATTGGGAAGAGGCTTCTTGTTGATAACGAAGCCCAACTTATTGAAACTATTGGTGGTGGAATAGGAAGGCTCGAGATTGGGAAAAAGTTCAAGAGCCTCATCAAGAATGGTGATGCTGGAATTGGATGGGCTGATGGAGGGAATACGCTATTGCTTATTTGGGATACTTCTCCACCTGTTGTCTTAGCGGGTCAGGCAAAAGCATCAGTCATGTCCACCATTGACCAACTCCAGAGCGATGAAAATGATGGAGTGCTTTATCCCGTTATTATAGGTGGTGCAACGACTATGGTTTTTAGCTCAGCAACCTTTGGTGCTGCGAAGGGGTATATGGACCTGGTCAAGTCTGCACCTGGGAAAGGCACAGTTTCCTTGAAAGTTTTCAAGTCACTCTTTCCAGTTATAACAAAAGAGAATCGATTTCTCTGGAAGAGAGGCGTAATGGAAGTTTTTGAGCCAATAGCAATTATCTCAAGAAGGCATGATCTCAACACAGTAAAAGAGGGTTTCAAGAATATTGAATCTGTTATCGGAAACCTTGAAGATGGTGCAAGTCTTTCAAATGTAAAAAGCAAAATTAAATCACTTGAAGAGCTGATAGAAAATAGCTATGAAGCTTCCAGCTCATTGAAAAAAAATCTGAAAGGAAATAGTAAGGTTTGGGAGCTCAGTGACAAAGTATTTGAACTAAAGAACACTCTCAATAATATTTCTGGAAAGCTTGATGAAATGGGTGATGTGGCAATAGATCTTCACTCTAGAGAGTGGGAAGGTATTAGTAATCTTGTTGAAAAGGGAAGTAGTCATATTGATGAGGCAGATGATGTATTAAATCGAAGTGTATTAAACAGTGTAAAGAGTGTTTTTGGGAAAGTGGGTAAATATGGATCTGAGGTAGGGGAGCTAAAGGTTATCAAAGGAACAAGAGAAACAATTTCGAAAGGCATACAGTCAAGTTCTGAATGGATGAAAAACAAAAATTGGTACAAGGGATATGAATCTTGGAAAGGAGCAAAATTTGGAACATCACATGTTGATGCTCTTGTTGGCATGAAGGACGAATCAAAAATATTCAAGTACCTTATTAAACAAGGGGTGAATGCAGAGGATGCAGTCGGATTAGTCGATGATTTAAAGGTTGCAAACAATCCAGAGCAAGTAGTGAAAACACTGGCAAAGCTAACAGATGAAACAGTGCACTTTAGTCCTGAGCTTTTCAAGCTCATGAAAGCTGCTCGGGTAGGAGGAGTTGTGTTATCAGCCTTAGGGACGGTGTATTCAGGTGTGGAATCTGCAGGAGCATTTTATGAGTCTGGAAAGTCATACTATAATGGGGATACAGATAGGGGGAATATTACTCTTGGAAAAGGGGTCATGTGGGGCGCCAATGCTGCGGTTGATGGGGCTGCAACATATGGCTTATATTCAACAGTAATCCTTGGGGCAGAAGCTGGTACAGCGACTGCCGTTGGAACTGCAGCCTTACCTTTGATAGTGGCGACATCAGTTGGAGCAAATGTTATCGATTCCATGTATGAGAGGACGGTTCAGGCTGAAGAATGGTATAAGAAAGGAGATAGGAATAAACTGATCCATGAGTGGGTAACAACAAGTGCCTATTCAGATACAGCTGGAGATCGGCTTAGGATTTTTTCCACTGAAAAACAGATTCAAAAAGAAAGGCTAAATACTTCAGAGAAGATTATGCTCTCACTCTTGTCAAAAGAAGAGATGTTATTGGAACCAGATCCAATCAAACAGTTGAAAATGTCAAAAAGGTATTCTCCTCCGAATAAGTATCGTTTACATTTTTTAAAGCTGTTCTTTGAGTCATATCCTCCCTCACATCGTGGAGTTGCTGAGCGTGCTTTGCAATATTCTATGATGTATCAGGAGCTTATGGAAACCAGAGATAAAATTAAAGTTTCGGGACATAGATATATGCTCGGAAACATAAACGTAATGGATGAGAAGTATGATGATCCAGATTTTGATGCAGCTTCAGAATTGATTAGCGCATTAGAAAAACATCGCTTAAGTATGGTTCCGGATACATTAAAAAATAATTTTGATCAGTTTAGTGATGAATATTTAATGGAGCTTTACTGTTCAGGGAAATTCTATACAAATTGTATGCAAGGTGAAGTAGGGGATGATCAATTGCAGTTGAATGTTTCACTCCGAAACTATCTTGTCCATACTCGGGAACTGAGAACAGATGTTGAGTATGCAATGTGGTTAGCAAGAGCAAGAAATAAGATTGGAAGAGATAAAGGTAGGTATCAAGAAATGCTTAAAAACGGAAAAACCCAAATGGATAAATTTTTAAATTCTCCAGAGCAAGAGTTTGAAAAAGATATTCATCCATCAAATATCTATGTGAATGCAGTGTATCGTTTGGCTCAGTATTTTGGGTATCATGGTGAAGCGACAGAGGAGGCTATGAAGACTTTTTTCTCAGAGGAGAAGAGAGGAATGTATGGCCTCTATTGGGATGGAGACGAGTGGTCGATGAATGATTCCGAAGGGCTTGATGAAGACATGGGTGATAAATTGGACCAGAAAACTTTACTCAACATCCAATATGAGTTTACAAGTTCATGGGATGATAATTTTGATTCGAGAAATGACTCCATTTGGGATAATGCAATGGTGACGAAGGAAAGATCTGTGATGAAGGCTCAATCATCAACAATTTCTGGAATTCTTAGAAGGGGTCTTGGGGAGAAAATTCCCAATAGATCAAAATTGCAA
Source organism: Candidatus Altimarinota bacterium (assembly GCA_029233985.1). GTDB lineage: Bacteria > Patescibacteriota > Gracilibacteria > JAUYGZ01 > JAUYGZ01 > JARGOK01. The sequence continues at coordinate 623,612 of JARGOK010000001.1, read as the reverse complement.
TCTTTTGAAAATTAATAATCACCATGACCCACGACCCAACCCACATCGCAAAACTCCTTCATGAATCAACGCTCTCCGACGAAGAGCAACAAGCGATCATTACTATGCTTCCAAAAATGGACGATCAGCAGATTGGAGAACTCATAAAAGTTCTGGAGAACGACAAGCGAGAACAGGAAAAAATTTATGCTCAGGCAGAGGTGAAGAAGAAAGAAACCTTGCTGCAAATGAAGGTGGAGATTGGGGGATTAAAGGAGGAGGAGGATCTGAAGAAGAATTGATAATGATTGAGACGATTGTGAGGGGTTCCTCTTTTTCAAAGAGGCTAGGGGTTGGGGAGGGAGCAAGAAAAAAACCGCTCCAAAAGACACCACCAGATTCTTCCCCTTCGACTTCGCTCATGGTCAAAATGACAAGACTCCCTCCCTCGAAATGACACGCTCCTCTCCGGTATTATTCCCCTTTTAAGGGGTTAGGTGTCATCACCCCACTCCATTGTTGACAAGTAAGAATTAGCACTCTACAATGGAGAGTGCTAATTGATAATCTAGTTGATCTCGTCTCGGGATTACGACGCTCCGTCTCATTCCAGTCGACTCCACTCGCAATGACAACGTATCAAAAATCATTCTCAATCTTTGCAATCGTTGCAATCCTCCATCCCAATGCTCCCAATAATCCTAACCCTCCCTCCCCATGGGCCTCACCCTCGGAAACAACTTCACCAAAAAAACCACTGAAGCGCTCCAATCGGCGATTAAACTCGCGCAGGAAAATCAGCATCAGGCGGTGGATGGACCACATCTCTTTTTGAGCTTACTCGCCCAAGAGGGGAGTTTGGTGAAGACGCTTTTGCAAAAGATTGAGGTTCCAGTTGATACGGTTCGAAATGAACTAGAAGCTGTGCTGGAAAAACTCCCGAAGGTTGATGGAGTGCTCGATATTTATATGAGCCAAGATTTAAAAAAAGTGCTCAACCAGGCCAATAAAGAAGCGGCTGACATGAGTGATGAATATATTTCTACCGAACATCTCTTGCTCGCTTTCTTAGAATCAACCGGAGCAGTTGGAAAAGTATTAAAAATAAACGGCATCGAAAAAAGTGCTGTAACAGAAGTCCTAGCAGAAGTGAGAGGAAACCAACGCGTCACTGATGACAATCCTGAGGCCAAGTATCAGGCCCTCGAGAAATACTCGACCAATCTTACTCAGCTTGCCCGCCAAGGAAAAATTGACCCTGTGATTGGACGAGATGAAGAGATTCGAAGGGTGATGCAGATTCTTTCACGACGAACAAAAAATAACCCCGTGCTCATTGGTGAACCAGGAGTTGGGAAAACAACAATCGTCGAAGGGCTCGCTCGTCGTATTGTCGACAACGATGTTCCAGAAAATTTACGAGGAAAAGAACTCCTCACATTAGATCTCGGAGCACTCGTCGCGGGTGCCAAATACCGGGGTGAGTTTGAAGATCGTTTGAAAGCCGTCATCAAAGAATTGGTAGCTGCAGAAGGTCGGATTATTGTCTTCGTGGATGAAGTGCATATGCTGGTTGGAGCTGGGGCTGGTGGAGATGGACAGATGGATGCAGCGAACTTGATCAAACCAGAGTTGGCACGAGGGATGCTTCATATGATTGGAGCGACGACACTAAAAGAATATCAAAAATATATTGAAAAAGACGCTGCCCTCGAGCGAAGATTTCAACAAGTCTATGTAGGAGAACCTTCGGAAGAAGAAACGATTTCAATCCTGCGAGGAATTAAGGACAAGTACGAAGTTCATCACGGAGTACGCATCCAAGACAGCGCCATTGTAGCAGCTGCTAAGCTCAGCTCGCGATACATTACCGATCGTTTTCTTCCCGATAAAGCTGTTGATCTCATCGACGAAGCAACCGCCGCGGTACGAATGCAGATCGATAGTTCACCGGTAGAAATTGATCGACTTCAGCGAAAACTCATTCAACTCGAGATTGAAAAGGAAGCTCTTAAAAAAGAAACTGATGCCGATTCAAAGGCTCGTCTCAAAGTGATCGAAAAAGAAGCAGCCGAACTCAGCGAAGAAAAACAAGAACTCGATGTGAAATGGAAATCTGAAAAAGACATCATTGTACAAATGAGAACTCTGAAAGAACAACTCGAAAAACTCAGAACAAATGCTGAGCAAGAAGAGCGGAATGGAAACCTTCAACGAGTGGCTGAACTCAACTATGGAGAGATTCCAAAAAAAGAAGAAGAGATCGAAAAACATTCCAAGAAACTAGAAAAACTCCAAAAAGAATCATCCATCCTCCAGGAAGAAGTGACCGAAGAAGATATCGCCACTGTCGTTTCCAAATGGACAGGGGTTCCCGTCAGCAAAATGCTCCAGTCTGAACAAGAGAAGCTCCTCAAGCTCGAAGACGAACTCCACAAGCGAGTCGTCGGACAAGACCAAGCTGTGGGGGCTGTCTCAAATGCTATCCGAAGAAGTCGTGCGGGGATCCAGTCTGCCCAGCGACCTGTGGGGTCATTTATCTTCATGGGACCAACGGGAGTAGGAAAAACAGAGCTGGCAAAAGCCCTCGCAGAAATTCTCTTCGATGACGAACACGCTATGGTCCGTATCGACATGAGTGAGTACATGGAACAACACGCTGTCGCTCGACTTATTGGAGCTCCTCCAGGTTATGTCGGATACGACGAAGGAGGACAGCTTACCGAAGCTGTTCGACGCCGGCCGTATTCCATTATCCTCTTCGATGAAATCGAAAAAGCTCATCGTGATGTGTTCAACATCATGCTTCAGATTTTAGATGATGGGAGACTGACTGATTCTAAAGGCCGTGTGGTGAACTTCACGAATACGATTATTATCATGACCTCCAATGTGGGGTCACAATTCATTCAAGAATTTGCCAATGGAAAAATAAAGCGAGAAGAACTAGATGCAACTCTCAAGCAAGAACTCGGCAAGCAGTTTCGACCAGAGTTTCTCAACCGGATCGACGACATCGTCACCTTCGAAGCATTGAGCAAAGAAGAGATCCGTTCCATTGTCGACATCCAGATTCACGAAGTTTCTGCACGTCTTGAGCAGCAAGGGATCAAGTTAGAAGTCAGTAAGAAAGCTATGGATCACCTCGCCGAAAAAGGATACGATCCCGTCTTCGGAGCTCGGCCGCTCAAGCGTGTCATACAAAACGAACTGCTCGATCCTCTTGCAATGAAAATTATAGGTCAGGAAATAAAACAAGGGATAGCTAATAAGATGTCGGTGGTGAGTGTGGAGGTGAAGGGTGGTAAGATATTTTTTGGGTAGTGAGTGAGGTGAGGCGCCTAACCCCTTATAATAGGAATCGAAGAATGAGACGAATAAACGTTCGTATGGTTTTGAGATTGTCTTCGTTTTTAAGGGACCGAGTGTCAGGGTATCAGTACTCCACTATCTATTTGCACAAAGCCCTCTTGACGAGTAAGATGCGATCTCATAATTTGTGACATCATATGTACTCAATAAAACTTACTTCAACAGAGGATTCTCATCATTCTGCAAATTTTATCGCCGATGAACTCTTTGTAAAACCAACACTTCCAACTATTCCAGGAAAGATTGTAGGGAGTTCTGTTCTCAGGGGAGAGAGGCATGGAGATATTGCTGAGAGTCAACTAGTTGAATTCGCCAGTGTAAAATATGAAGATGGATCTTCTACAATTATTGTTGTGATTGCAACAACGAGACCAAAAATTATTCAGAAGTTATTTTCCAATAGCCATCTTATAAGAGAGGATGTACCTGAAGATCTCCGAAATAAAGTACTCCCGTATTTTGATGAGAAAATTCACTTTATGGCTCTTTCTCATGTCCAGCCGAGTATTGATATTATTGATGAACAGGTTATAAAATTAATTGCATGCCAAAGAGAAGAATTCGCAGCGTTGTTGGACAGATACTCTGTCTTCAGGATAATATGCAAAGACAAGTATGCCGATATGATCATTACAAATGAGAAAGATATTTCTCCATATAATGGAAGGATCATACGGAGTGATAACGGTATTCTTCTCCCAACCCAAAACATTCATTTCTTAGGGATGATAGATAAGCAGAAAACAAGAATTACATCTCGAGGTGAGTACGGTGAAAACAATCTCCTCATCGCTACAAATAACTACAGTGATTTTATTGGGGCATTTGGTAAGTATACTGGCTTTGAAGAAGTCGAGGAAGAAGGGCTAGGGAGTGTTATTAGAGATCATGTTGAATTACCAAGACGATCAAAATTATTCATTCTCTGGAAAGCTGATGTTGTTTCTGGGTTCGTTACTCGAAAGAGGTATGATTTAAAGATTGCTAAGGAGAATAAGAAAATGTTTGATTCTTTCGACTGGAAAGTGCTCTAATGGAGGTACATTCTTTTTCTTCCTCTATGCCTTTTGAATTTTTTTCCTACGGACCCGTCATCCAAACCGCTCTCATTATCGGAGGTCTTCTTGTCATCTACTTCATCAAAGAATGGTGGATCAACTTTCAGTACCAAATACCACCAACTTCTCGTCCCTCAGTACAAGCTCAACCTATCTTGAAAGAGGATAAAAACATTGTCAGTACTCCATCACCAGAGCCTCAGGTTCAGTCATCTGAAAAAACTACCACGGTAATGATGGGAACAAAAAACTTCAAATTCAGCACAGGAAAAAACAAGGAAACAGAAGTAGTGCTCACAGCTGATCTCATTAATAAAGTTCAAAGTTTTGGCACCGCCAATTCTTGGCTTAAATCTATCGTCAGTAAAATGGTTCCTCAGCCTGCGCTCGATGACCTTATCAAGCTCGCTATAGAGGGGAAACTCCATCCGGGGATGAAGGTAATAATTAAAAACGGGTATCTTACATTGCGCGACGCTCAGAGTAGCCCTGAAAAAGAGGATTCGGCGTAAGTTGTATGGGGTCAGATCTTTTTTCATCTTCAGTAGCTCTTTCTAAAAAATGCGCTGAAGGGTCACTTTGAGTCATAAAAAAAATATCTTCAAAGACCTCAATCGCTTCATGAATATTTCGCATGATAGCATTTTTGAGATGTTGTCTGATAGCTGGGTGTTTTTGTTCATGGATCATTTGAATGATCAGACTTGCTTTTTCACTATGCTCGCTATTATCAGAACCAAAAAGCCCCCGTAAATTCCAGCTTTGGATATTTTTGAGGACTTGTGCGAAGACTTGTTGTTGTTGGGGGGTGAGATCAAGTGGACGGAGTGGACACTCTACTTCACGAGAAATCCTGACAGACATGACCTCCAAGTGGTTGATCATCGTAATGAAAGCAGATAGTCGAGCACCTCTTTCAGCACTCCCTATTATAGGCATGTCTCGCTCATGCAGAAAGGCATTACGGTCTATACCAAAGACATTTTGACAAATAGCATCGTGGAGTTTTCCAGGATGGTGAAGACCTTGATCTTGAATTTGTTCATCGAGCTGACAAAGAAGGCCATTCTTTCTAATATCTCCAAAATCATACCGGTTTTCAAGTTGGTTGGATGTTTCTAAGTGGGAAAAAGCCATGTAAAACCAGAGGTTTCGATATTCTATTTCTGATGCTTCTTTCAGAAACAAATCACGGTCTTTGTCTCTGTATCGAGCATATGATCTATTAATGCAGACACTTGCTGATGTTGGAAATTCATCATGAGGTTTGAGGATTCTTTCAATGGCATTTCGAGGACCATGTTGAAGTTCTTTCATGTTTTCGAGTTCTCTCAGGTGATGCATTATTTTTATTTCCAAAATACTGGCTTCTTTGCCCCAACGCTCTATTTGACGAAGTGCAACCAATGAGAGCATCCAGGTATAGTCTGATTCAGAAATTCTGGGATGCATGAGCATCCTCTGAAGAGCATGGAACAAGACAAAAAGTGCTGATTTCTCAGCAGAAAAGTCAACATCAGCAGTCAATAAGACATATCCTAGAGACTTTTTCTCGAGAAGAGGATGAGATTCAAGATTCATAGCGTGATTCTAGTCATGGTTTTATTATCCTCCTTATGTACAAAAAAGTAAAGGATTCCTCCGTTCTGTTTGTCTTCATCTCACTTGCCTTTTTTGAGGAAAAGACTAGCATAGAGTTGCTTATTACTCATCAATTCATATGGATGCAATCATTGGAATGTTTGGACTGGCCCCCTTTATCATCGTCTTACTCGTAGTTCTTATTCGTCAGATCAAAGAGTACGAACGAGGAGTTGTATTCACTATGGGAAAATTTTCTGGTGTGAAGAATCCAGGATGGAGAATTATTATCCCAATCTTCCAGTCGATGACGAAAGTCGATATGCGTGTGAAGGCTGTTGATGTTCCATCACAAGAAGCCATTACAAAAGACAATGTCTCTGCTCGGGTAAATGCTGTTATCTATTACAAAGTAAAAGAAGCAGGAAAAGCGATTATCGAAGTAGAAAACTACTACTATGCCGTGAGTCAGTTGGCTCAAACGACTATGAGAAATGTGGTGGGGGAGGCAACACTGGATCAGCTTTTGAGTAATCGAATAGAAATCTCAGATAAGATTGAGGCCATCGTAGACAAGGCAACAGACCCGTGGGGGATAGACGTGATGAGTGTAGAGCTCAAGGACGTCATCCTTCCAGAAAACCTCAAGCGAACAATGGCCAAAGAAGCCGAAGCAGAACGAGAAAAAAGAGCCGTTATTATCAAAGCAGAGGGAGAAGTCGCTTCAGCAGAAAATCTCCACAAGGCTGCTAATACACTTGCTAAATCTCCAGGTGCTCTTCATCTCCGGACACTTCAGTCTATCAATGACCTTTCTTCAGATCAGTCAAACACCACGATTTGGATGGTGCCAATCGAAGCATTGAGAGCAATTGAATCAGTCAACAAAAAATAGTGTTCACTCCCAATAGGAATGTTAGAATAGGAGCAAGGCTTAGGCTTTGCTCTTTTTTCTATGAAATCTTTTCAGTACACAGCGATAGACGAATCTGGAGAAACTATCTCTGGCACCATTGAAGTGGACCGTGTTTCTGATGCCACTAAGGAGATTCAAGGAAGAGGACTGGAACTGCAGACACTCGAACAAATAAATGGGCATGCCGGTGAGATCAGGCCGTTCATCTTCGATGCTATGGATAAAGAAGGGGATACTATCCAAGGAACTATTCAGGGAGTTGATAGGGCGTCTGTAAAAAAAGTCCTAGAAGGAGATTTTGGGTATGTGGTTAATAATATTAATGTCAAAGACGAGAGACAAAGTGAAGTTTTTCATGAGCCAAAGAGTCAAACAAGTGAATCCTCAATTATCTTCAGTAGCGAACCTACTATTACTCATAAAAAATCAGATATTCCTCTTGAGAAAGTTCGTGAAGCACAACAACAGCTCGAAGAACTTCTGACAGAGAAAGGTGCAGCCCTTTCAGACAAATCAAAAGAAATAATCGATCAGCTCCTTGAAAAACTTGACCTAGTCTCAAAGAGTCAAAACAAAAAACACTGGAAAAGACTCAAGTACCAGCTGCGAGATCACTTCAAGAGTTTTAAACGTGAAGTAGAAGAATACGAACAACAGAAATGGGATGAGCTCGAGAAAAAATCACCCTCTGAATCCGTAGAATCCTATACCGATTTCAATGAAAAACCCGTAAAGGTTAGCCTCTTTAAAAGAAAGGTACATGAAGCAAAAGAAAAGATCCAAGCCTTTGACAGCCCTAACATTAGGTCAGAGCAGGAGGTATTGGTAAAGCAGCAGTACGAATCAGTGTGGGTTGAGCTTCAGCGTTTTATGGGTGCACTTTTTTTCTTTTACATCGCGTGCTTCTTCGTCGCCTACTACCTCAAGCGGTCTGGTTTCGACGAAAACGTCCTCGTACGAATTTTCGACACCACAGTCTTCAAGCAATTGGTGATAACCCTCTTCACTTTTTACGGACTCCTTTCTCTCAGACATTACTTTCTCTCAAAAAGACTGGCGAGCGATATTGTTCTTTTAGGAGTATTTGGTGCAGTGTTGGTGATCATTTACTCGTAGAGTGACTTTTGAGTGATGTTTAACATACTGTGTATGTATCAAGACGAAGAAGGATCCAAACGGTTTTCATGCCTAAGGAGCCTTTTTCACTTATACTGAATTTTCTTTGAGATCAACTCTCCAACCCATTTGTGTGGTCTCAAGATAGAGATTTTGTCCATCAATAAAAGCAATATTGTGAGAACCTATATTCTAGTGAAGTGAATAACTTGGCTGGGGCACAGGGAGTCGAACCCCGAATCTTCCGGACCAAAACCGGCTGCCTTACCATTTGGCCATGCCCCAACGTTTTGCCAAACAATTATACGAAGAATGGCTGAAAATTCAACCGAATTGTTGCAGATGGTCGAAAGAAAGTATATTTATCAAACCCTGTTAATCAGTCATCGACTCCATCTTCTACCCTGGTCTCAGACCTTGAAGGGAGCTTGCTCTGACTCGAGGAGAGGATGAAGAATATATCTCGACAGGACTTAATGGCTCTCTGGGCCATTCTGATCATAGTGGAGTACTAGAGGAATACCTACTGATCGAAATGAAGCGTAGCGGTATGCTGAGGAGAGATCTCTACCACAAACATGATATTGGTACGCACACTATTCATGGATGAGAGAATAATGGTCCCACTTTGAAGTATACGAGGGGAAGAGATTTCTCCGCTTCGTATTCTCCTCTAACACTTTGAATACTCCGATCGAAATGACAAGGGGAGTGTTTCTTTTTATAGGCTAGGGAGGGGTGTTCGGTTTCCCTTTTTAGGGTGTAGGAGTCATGCCCAGGTCTCTCTACTTCCACTCATCCATCTCCTCTCTGCTTTTCTTCAGCAAGCTATCAATCAAAAATTCATAGGTATCCTCTTCATTCTTTGGTTCGGCAAATTCTCCCCAAAACCGTTTCCAGGCACTACTGTGGAGGGTTTGGTTCTTGTCGAGTGTGAGCGCTGATTCTTGTAGAGCTAAAAAAGATTCTTGGAGGGCTAGGTAGTCTTCATCTCGTTCAGCATAGGTGAAGAGATCTTCTGGAGAAAAATAGGTCTGCTCGTAGTCTCGCTCTTGTTCTCTCCACCAGCAATCCACCAGAGTTTTAAAGAGCTGAGCTCGGTATTCTCTTCCTGGTTTAAAGACCTTTAGGGATGAATCGAGACGCTCTTTGCAGTCTATAAAGACTTTCTCAAAGGTTTTGTAGGGCTTGAGATATGTGCGGTATCGTATATTAGACAAGATCACTTGATGCAGCATATCCATGAGAGCAAGGCTCATCCAGGCTGCAGTCTCAAAATTTTCATTTGAAAAATGGGCGACCAGATTCTTGTGAAAGCTACTGAGTCCAGCATTGTTTAGTCTTGTCACCTTGAAGAATCCTCTACGAGTACGGCACTTCTTCATGAGTTTCGCCAGTTCGGCTACAAAATCATCAAAGTTTTGACCTGTGTCGACCGTCTTCCCAGATTTTTCTATCACAAAAGCTTCGAAAGTCTTTTCACTCTTCGCAAACTCCGTCACGATTTCTCGCAGTACTTTTTCCTCGATCGAGGCAACTAGAGAAGTAATGTAGTCGTACTTTTTTGCCATTACCGAAAAAATATGTACAAAGGTACAAAAACCATACTCTTGATCTCCTAGGAAATCAACAGCTTCAGTCCAAAGAAGATTAGAAGGAGGGCCATAAATCGGAGAACAAAAACCACCTGATGACTCTTCATAAAGGGTTTTATTTGATGAGCTGTAGCGATTAAGCAGCACAGCGTCATCACAGCACTTCCAATAAACAAGACCCAAAAGAGAACCATCTCTGAGTATTGCTGGGTTTGAAAGAAGGCAAGCATCGTTGGCCCCAGTACTGTCAGCCATATGAGGTATCCAAAGGGACTGACCAAATCGATGAGGAAGCTCTTGATAAAAGGGCGAGTGGAGACTTGTGTCTCAAATCGTGGTGAAGCTCTCCATTCTTGAATCCCCATAAAAATGAGTATAAGAGCACCAAAGTAGGGGATGATCTGGATAAATCCATCAATGGTATTTCCCATGATCAGGACGAGGAGCATTGCTGGAGTAATAAACAGGTTACTCACAAAGAGTGCTAAGGGAACTCCAAGCGCTCGTCGTCCTCCATGGCGAAAGGTTTCTCCAAACATAAGAGCCATGACAGGGCCTGGTGACAAGCCGCTGATTATTCCAAGGGTGATAAATTCAATTGATGACATGCTGTGGGGGTTAAAAGTGATTCCATTTTCTCGAAATACGAGATATAGTCAATATGCCGTAACACAATGACGTCATGAAAGATCTCACTCGCCAACTCATCCAGCTCGGACTCTCAGCCTTCGAATCACAGGTTTACCTCGGTCTGCTTCGCCGCCAGCTGACCACTGCAGGAGTCTTGGCAAAGCATTTGGGAATGAAAAGAAGCACGGTATATACCATAGTTGACGCTCTGATAGAGAAAGGCTTGGTCAGTTTGACGCAGATAGAAGGAGTAAAGCAGTATCAGGCTACAGACCCCACTTGTTTGTCGGATCTCCTCGAAGCAAAACAGCAAGAGCTCAACCAACAAAAAGCACTTCTGGAAAATATCTCAAATGATCTCAAAGTCATCCACGAAAAGAAGGTCACCACGCCAAGAGTGACCATCTTTGAAGGGGAGCAGGGAGTCAACAATCTCCTTAAAAAAACACTCGATGAAAAGCCTTCAGAAATTCTCGTCATCGGACAACACAATCCAAAAAAAGATCACATCCCAGAGTACACCCAGCGAAGAATCCAAGAGAAGATTCCAACACGCGTTATCGCTAGTCATTCCAATTGGCTCCAATCAGAAATCAACAGTGATAAAGAATTCTATCGTACAACCTATCCCATTCGAGATTTCAAACTCCCAGCAAGTGTGCATATTTACGACCATTCAGTCCTGCTCTTTACTTCACAAAAAAACGATCCCGTCGGAGTCTATATAGAAAACGACGATATTAGTGCCACCTTCAAGATGGTTTTTAAAATGCTTGAGAAAAATCTCAAAAATCATTCGTGAAACTCAATTTCCTTATTCAAGAAATAACTCAAAATGGTTCGAATAATAACGATCAGGAGTATTTGCAGTAGCTCATCAGTTCCAGTTGTGATGGCAATCTTAAACATATCAGCCAAAATGAACAGATCGAAAGCCAAGATAAGCCGATGAATAAAACGACTTCGTAGCAAGTGGTAGTTCTTGTGGGTCAGAGAGTAGCTCCCTTTCATCTTCTTACAGGTGAAAAATTTATACACCAGATTCAAACCCGCAAAAACCAACATCGCTATGGCGAGTAGGTCAAAGATTTGGATGAAGATGTTGGAAATGAGGTGCAGCATAATATTTGGTGAGATCATAATCTATTCTAAGCCAATCAGGAAAAATCAAAACCTTAAAGGCCAGATTCAAACACCATATCTAAATATGGCAGCAATGTTCTCTCGTAAAGTATTTCCCAATCACATTGTCTTGCGAGAATACCTCTCTAAGAGGTATGGAGTCATTTCAAAAAGGCTTTTTTGGTGTCTTTCTTATCTCATAGTTTGAAAGTTCTTGTATTTGAGGGACAAATGAGAGTTCATTCCAGTATTCAAAGAGTTCATTGCTCATTTTTTTCCGGACAGCAGTACGGAATTCCACAAGAATATCCATCATCTGAGTTTTGTTTTGAGATGAGAGAGCCTCTATTATTCGAGTCTTCATATTATGACATACAGGCTCAAGATGGCTTGGGGTATGTCCATCAGAAAGAAACGTGAGGACATTGAGCAGAATTGTATCTTGGGAATCAAAGTAGAGACTTCTCAAATAAAAAAGCCCCCTCAATTTGTCCGTAGTATCGAGAGGATTGCCACCAATGGTTTTTTCAAAAGGTGTCATAGGAAGAATGATAAGATGATTTCACGTTACTCTTGAAAATTAATGATTGAAACCCTTAAAGGTTGTCTAGGGAGTACAACAGCTCATGATTCATGCTACATCAGATATATTTCATATCTTGTCTCAGAACAAAAAGAGGGTAAGCTAGGGTCAGCTATTACCCCTCAAATTATGTCAGACATCAATCCCTTCGAGTCAGCACAAAAACAGATCAAAACAGCTGCAAAAAAACTGAACGATCTCGAAAACTCACTTCTTGAACAAATTCTACAACCCATGAGAGTTCTCGAAGTTAATATCCCAGTACGGATGCATGATGGGACGACAAAAGTCTTCAAGGGATTTCGATCTCAACATAATGATGCGAAAGGCCCAATGAAGGGCGGGATTCGCTTCCATCCAAGTGTGACCAGAGACGAAGTCATGGCACTCTCAGTCTGGATGACCATGAAATGTGCAACGGTAAATATTCCACTTGGTGGAGGAAAAGGGGGGGTGATCTGCAACCCAAAGGAAATGTCAGAAGGAGAGATTGAGCGGCTTTCACGAGGATATATTCGTGGTATTTACAAATACATTGGTCCCACTCAGGATGTTCCAGCACCAGATGTATATACCACTCCTCAGATCATGGCTTGGATGAATGATGAATATGAGGTCCTTGTTGGAGAAAAATCACCAGGGATGATTACCGGAAAGCCATTAGAGCTTGGAGGGGCAAAAGGAAGGAGCACAGCTACTGCACAAGGGGGGTTTTACTGTATCGAAAAGCTGGCAGAAAAAATGGGTTGGGACAAGTATGATACGACTATCGCAATCCAGGGATTTGGGAATGCTGGAAGTGTTATGGCGATGCTTCTTCATGATGCGGGATACAGAGTAGTTGCCATCACTGATTCAAAAGGGGGTGTTTACAACAAGGCGGGAATAGACCCGAGTAAGGCACTAGACGTGAAAAGCCAAAAAGCTCATCTTGCTTGCTACGAAGAAGGCCAAGTATGTGATATCACTAAGCTCAAACAGGGAAAAGACTTCAGAACTATCAATAATGACGAAGTGCTCGAATTGGATGTCGATATCTTGGTGCCTGCTGCTTTGGAAAATGTTATTACGAAGAAGAATGCCAAGAAAATTAAGGCAAAAGCCATCATTGAGCTTGCTAATGGTCCAACCACACCAGACGCAGACAAAGAATTAGTAAAACAAAAGGTTGTGGTGGTGCCTGATATACTGGCAAATGCTGGGGGAGTGACAGTCAGTTACTTCGAACAAGTCCAAAACTCCTACAACTACTATTGGGAAGAGGATGAAACACTCGCAAAACTCAAGAAAATTATGGATGAAGCTTTTGAGACGGTTTGGGAGATGAAAGACAAGGAAAAAGTTGATATGAGAACTGCAGCCTACATGGTGGCCATCAAGAGAGTGACCGATGCAATGAGATTTAGAGGAAGAGCTAAAAGATTTGTGGAATAACAAGTATTGACTTCTGCAAGCCAAATAGTAAACTATTAGTGTCTTACTAATAGTTGTTTTTCACACGTCAATACAGATGCTGCAAGTCTCAAAAAAAGTCGACTACGGAGTCATGGTTCTCGCTAGCCTCCCCATGAATGGATCACAAGAATTCAGATCAATTCATGACATTGCTACAGAAAAAAACCTCTCCGAAGGGTATCTTCACCAAGTGATGATGCCGCTCAAAAAGGCTGGCCTAGTAGCTTCTCGAGAAGGGGTAGGCGGAGGGTATCAGCTGTCTCGTGATTGTGCTAAAATTACTCTTTCAGAGGTTTTTGAAGCTGTTGAAGGAAATCCTCGATTTGTTGATTGTCAGAAAACTGAAAAGCACTGCGCCAGTGAAAAAACCTGTCCTACCAAAAATCTTTGGGGAGACCTCCAGAAGATGATGGTGGGTTATTTAGAAAAGAAGACATTAGCAGACTTTAGATGACCTTCCTGGTCCTGAGTCTTTTCAACTAGTTCCATGTCCCGGACTGGAGCCTACAGTTTCCCTCCTTTACAAAAATGAAGTCCTAATTCCTAAAACCTAATACCTCCCATGGATCCTCTCCTCCACATTAAAAATCTCACAGTTTCCATCGAAGACAAGAATATCCTCAAGGATGTCTCACTCGAGATCGAGCCAGGAAAGATTTATGCCCTTATGGGGCCCAATGGATCTGGGAAAAGCACCTTGTCAAAGACGGTGATGGGACATCCCAAATACAAGGTAGAGTCTGGTCAGATCTTCGCTGGTGGCGAAGACATTACTGCCGCAGGTCCAGACGACCGAGCCAAGCAGGGACTCTTTCTTTCATTTCAGTACCCCAAAACAATTCCAGGAGTGTCTCTCTCAAATTTTCTCCGTTCAGCATACAAGTCTGTAAAAAGTGAAGAGATTCGAGTCTTTGATTTCAAAAAAAAACTTAAGGATAAAATGGAAACACTCAGTATTCCAGAATACTTTGCCGACAGACATGTAAATGAAGGGTTTTCCGGCGGAGAAAAAAAGAAAGCGGAAATCCTCCAGGCGATGATTCTTGACCCGAAAGTAATCATCATGGACGAAACGGATTCTGGCCTCGATGTTGATGCACTAAAAATCGTAGCAGAAGGAGTGAAAAAACTTCAGACTCCAGACAAAGCAATTATTCTGATCACTCATTACTTCAAAATATTAGAATACCTGACGCCAGACGTTGTATTTGTGCTCAAAGATGGAGAGCTTGTAGAGACTGGTGGGTCAGAGCTTGCGAAAGAAATTGAACAAAATGGCTTTCAAAAATTTGGAGTGACTGAGGTTGTAGAGCAGCCGGCAACAGAAGTAGTTGAAAAAAATGAAGAAGAAAAAAGTGAACCAGAAGAGCCTTCGAGTCCGTTTGCCATGATTGATTAATGATCAAATGACATCAGTAATTTACTGGCTCCACATCTCTGAATGGGTTCCATAAGGCCATCAATTATCCACTCCATCCTACATATCCTTGCAATCCTAGTAATCCTTTTCTTTCTTAGCCCCTCCTCATGTCTACTACCGCAGGTACAGCATCAGACATCATTACAACAAAGCCCATCAAGGCTTTCCAAGACATCGACCGTTCACGTTTTGATGACAAAAATGAAGAGCGTTCAGTTGGAGACGTCAATTATGGAATAAATGAAAAACTGGTTCGGTGGATCTCTTCTGAAAAAAATGAGCCAGAATGGATGCTAAAAAAAAGGCTCGATGGGTTGAAGGCGTTTCAAGAGTTACACATGCCAAACTTTGGCCCATCACTTAAAAAACTCAATCTAGATGAGATTTGTTATTACCGAAGAGCTGACGAAGAAGGAAATGCTAAGACTTGGGAAGATGTCCCAGAAGATGTAAAGACCACCTTTGAAAAACTCGGAATACCAGAAGCAGAGCGTGCTGTTCTTGCGGGTGTAGGAGCTCAGTACGAATCTGAAAATGTGTATCACAAATTAAAAGAAGAATGGACTTCAAAAGGAGTAATCTTCGAAGACATGGATGTTGCTATCCAAGAGCATCCAGAGTTGGTGAAAGAATACTTTATGAACAAGTGCGTCCCGATCAAAGACCACAAGTTCGCAGCTCTTCACGCAGCTGTCTGGAGTGGGGGAACCTTCTTGTACATTCCAAAAGATGTCGACGTGACGGCGCCACTTCAAGCCTACTTTCGAATGAATGCTTCTCGTGGAGGACAGTTCGAACACACGCTTATTATTATCGAAGAAGGAGCGCAGGCTCATTATATCGAAGGGTGTTCTGCTCCGCAGTACGGCATGAGTTCTCTTCACGCTGGATGTGTTGAGGTCTTCGTCAAGAAAGGAGCCCGCTTCAGATATTCATCCGTCGAAAATTGGAGCAAAAATACCTACAATCTCAATACTAAAAGAGCCATTGTAGAAGACGATGGGATTATGGAATGGGTAGGTGGGAATCTTGGTTCAGGTGTGACCATGCTCTATCCCTGTACTATTCTCAAAGGAGATCGGTCTCGTGCTGACCATCTTTCGGTGGCTTTTGCTGGAGATGGACAGTTCCAAGACACGGGTGCAAAAGTTATACATGTGGGAAAAGAGACAAAGTCTAATGTCCTTTCCAAGGGGCTCAGTAAAGACGGGGGGACATCCAACTACCGAGGACTTCTCAGAATACTTCCCAATGCCTCCGGGTCTCAAGCTTCAGTCAACTGTGACAATCTTATCTTAGATCGATCATCCATCTCATGTGCAGACCCAGTCATGGAAATTCATGAGGATTCTGCAGAAGTTTCACATGAAGCAAAAGTAGGATCTATCGGTGAAGAAGAACTATTTTACACCATGAGCAGAGGACTATCAGAAGAAGAAGCAATTGCGATGATTGTTCAAGGGTTCATTGAACCGATTGTGAAGGAGTTGCCTCTGGAGTATGCAGTGGAGCTCAACAGGTTAATTGAATTAGAGATGGAAGGAGCTTAATATTACTATGCAAATGATAAAAATTCACGACATCAACGAAGAGGTTATCAAAGATAGAGGGCTTCTCACGCACGAACCTAGATGGATGCGTCAACAACGAGAGCAGTCTTGGAAAGCTTTTGAAGATGCTCCTCAAATAAGCTGGAAGAAAAGTAAAACACTTGAAATTGATCTGACTCAGTTTCAGTTGGAGTTTCCATCTGGAAAGATTGATGAGCTCAAGATTGAAAAGAAACCACCCAAGGGATATGCAGGGAAGATTACTTTTAAAAATGGAAAAGTTTGGAGAATTTCTCTTGATCCTGAGCTCGCATACAAAGGAGTGATTTTCTGTGATATGCAAACAGCCATTCTCGAAAGAGCCGATCTCATAGATAGGTGTCTCATCGATTCCAAGTGGGGACATGAAGACAAGCTGACTTTTATGCACAAGGCTCTTTGGGAAAACGGGTATTTTCTTTTTATCCCAAAGGGGCTCATTGTCGAAAAACCTTTCCAAGTGCAGATTATCCAATCAGATCATGCTGACCTCTTATTCCGAAATGTTATCATTGCCGATAAGAGCTCATCACTTGTTCTCGAAGAAATCCAAGAATCAGAGAGTGAAAAATCTGAAGCAAGTTTTTGCGCAATGACTACCGAAGTATTTCTCGAAGAACAGAGTTCGTGTAAATATTTTTCAACCCAACAGTGGGGGAATCAGGTTTATGATCTCAGCACCAGGCGCTTCACTGTAAAAAAGTATGCTCATCTCAAGGCTCTTTTTGCTCTATTGGGGTCACGAGGAGGAAGAATGTCGATCACAGGAGATGCTATTGAAGAAGGAGCTTCTATCGAACACAACGGGATTTTCGTCGGAGGAGATCGGGAACGATTTAAAATTATTGCAGAGATCAATCATGCCGCACCTGCTACAGAAGGAATGATGAAATACCGTGGTATTTTAAAGGATGAATCTTACTCGGATCTCGATGGACTCATTTCAGTTCAACCAATCGCAAACAAATCACATTCTCGTTTGGAAGAACACACTCTTCTGCTGAGTGAAAAAGCCCGTTGCGATGCTCTCCCTGCTCTCGATATTAATACCGATGATGTTCTCGTATCTCATTCAGCTTCTGTATCTCAAGCTGACGAAGAAAAACTTTTTTATCTCATGACTCGAGGGCTTTCTGAAAAGGAAGCGAAGACTCTTATGGTCCAAGGGTTTTTCGAAGACCTTCTTTCAGAGATTCCAAACCATTGTTTTTATGAATCCGTAAAGGAAGCTTTAGAATCTAAACTCTTCGCTTCATCATGAGTATTGATATTTCACAGATCAGATCAGATTTCCCCATTCTTTCTCAGCAGGCTGGAGACTATCCTTTGTCCTATCTCGACAGTACCAATACAAGTCTCACACCCACACAAGTCACAACTGCCATGGATGAGTACTACAATGAATACAATGCCAACGTCCACCGAGCCGTCTATCACCTCAGTGAAAAAGCAACCGCCAAGATGGATGAAGCCAGAGGGAAAATCCAACACTTCATCAATGCAGAATTACCAGAAGAAGTTATTTTCACTAGGAACGGAACTGAGGCGATAAACCTTGTAGCTCAGACATGGGGGAGAGAAAATCTTTCAAAAGGAGACGTCGTTTTACTATCGATGATGGAACACCACAGCAATATTGTTCCTTGGCAGCTTCTGCAAAAAGATAAAGAATTTGAAATCGTCTTCCTCGATCTGACTGATGAAGGAAGAATAGACCTAGAACACTATCAATCAGTTCTTCAGAAAAAAAATGTAAAAATTGTTTCCTTAGTTCACCAGTCGAATGTTTTGGGAACAGTAAACCCCATAAAAGAAATGGCAGGTATTGCTCATCAAAATGGATCACTTTTCATGGCCGATGCTTGTCAGTCAGTGCCGCATATGAAAGTCGATGTTCAGGATCTTGATGCGGACTTCCTTGTCATCACTGGTCACAAGATGTTAGGACCTACCGGGATTGGTGTTTTGTATGGAAAAAAAAATCTTCTCGAAAATATGCCACCCTTTATGGGGGGAGGAGATATGATCCGGTCTGTAACTTGCAAAGAAAGCACTTGGAATATTCTTCCGTACAAATTTGAAGCTGGTACTCCAAACATTGCTGGTGCAATAGGATTGGGTGCTGCTGTTGAGTACTTAGAAAAAATTGAAATGGAAACAATACACAATTATGAAAAAAAACTCGGAGAATATGCGCTTAGCAAACTCAAGAGTGTAAAGGGTCTCAAGCTGTTTGGTCCTCAGGAAATGAATGAAAGAGGAGCTACCTATAGTTTTTCTCTCCAAGGTATTCATCCCCATGACCTTGCCTCAATCCTTTCCGAAAGAGGAGTGTGCATCCGAGCAGGGCATCATTGTGCACAGCCACTTATGGATCGTCTAAAGGTGCCAGCTACTGCCAGAGTAAGTTTGTATATATACAATACTCAAGAAGAAATTGATCGGATGATTAAATCAATAGAGGAAGCTAAAAAAATTTTTAAACTAGATGAAGAATGAGTATCTACATGGAAAACATCATCGATCTCTACAAAAATCCACTCAATCATGGAAAATTAAAAGACGCTACTATTACGCATCGGGCTTACAATCCGCTCTGTGGAGATGACATTACAGTGGACCTGATTGTCGAGGATGATAAAATTAAAGATGTCCGACACCGAGGAGTAGGGTGTGCCATCAGCCAAGCTGCCGTCTCTATGTTGACTGAAAACATAAAAGGGGAGGGTCTTGCTGGAGTTATGGGAATGAAGAAAGAAGAAGTTATCGATATGCTCGGCATAGAGCTCGGTCCAGTTCGTCTCAAATGTGCACTTCTCGGATTAGAGTCCATACACGAAGCAATTATTTCTTATCGCAAATAGCCATGGCAGAGAAAACAATCAAACCAGGTATGATCATTGGAGAAATCGTCGGGATGTTTCCAGAGGCGACTGATATCATGCTGAGCTACGGCCTCCATTGTGTTGGGTGCCATGTCAACATGTACGAGACTCTCGAGCAGGGGATGATGGGGCATGGGTTCACTCAAGAACAGTTGGGAGATATGTTGGAAGAACTGAATGATTGTTGGGACGAAGTTTATGGAGACAAGAAATCTGAGCCAAAAGAAATCCATCCTGATGCTGAGAAGATGAAAGCTACGGTCACAAAAAAAGCAGCTGAGAAAGTCATCACTGTAGCAGAAGGTGAAAAGAAGGCTGGATGGCCTCTTCGTATCAAGGCCAAAAAAGTTGGAGAAAAAAATCGGTATGCGATGGATTTCGAAGAAAAGGCATCAGAGTTTGACAAACTCATTGAAAAAAAATCAGGCGATCAAACAGTTACGATACTTCTCGACAAACGAGAATATGAAAAACTCAACGGCATCAAGATTGATTACGTCGTCACAGAAAAAGGAGAAGGTTTCAAGATAACAAATCCTTCACAGGTATAATATAATGATGAAAGGTGGGGTTATTTTACACAGCTCGAACATTCTCCTTTGAGCTGTTTGTTTACTTGATAGATCCCGAGCAGCATCATCATGAACGAGATCAGTTTAAACCAAATATTGAGATCAGTCAGGAAGTGAACACCTATCACAAATCCAAAAATACTAATGGCTTGAAAGGTGCAGGACGCACAAATAACGGTAAGCGTTCCAAGAGCCATTGCAGCGGTAGATAGAGACAAGCCACCAAGAGAGGCCTGTTTTACTTTGAGAGTAGTGTAAAACCCCATAAGAAACATACCAAAAAGAAGACTCATCACGATGGCGTAGATGATATTATCAGGTTTCAGTCCTGCACCCATCACACACATCTCACTTTCATATCCTGGAAGGTTCCACATCATCCATAGTTGAAGATCAAAAAACAACACTGCAAAACCCAGCGCTGCAATGAGCAAGGCTGGGTTTTTGAGTTGAGTAAGAATCGGTTGTGAGAAGAGGTTCTTGTTCATAGTTTTAAAGGGCAGCATCTATTTCATTTTTGAAGACAGAATAAGGTTGCGCACCTGAAATCACTTTTTTTGATCCGTCCGCTCCTATCAAGACAAATCCAGGAGTACCGCTCACACCAAATTGTGAACCTTCTGCATAATCATTCTCTACCTCGCTCTTGTATTTACCAGAAGAAAAACAGGTGTCAAACGATGCGACATCGAGACCTAATCCTGAAGCAAATCCAGAAAAGAGTTCTGAGAGAACAGCAGATCCAAGTTTGTTTTGGGCATCAAAAATGATTGTATGCATGTCAAAGTACACTTTGTCACCTCCTTGCTCTCTGGCACAATTTGCTGCCTCTGCAGCTGGTCCAGCAGCAGCATGAAAACCAAGTGGAAAGTCTCTGTATACATACTTTACCTTTCCAGTATCAACATAATTTTCTTTGATCAAAGGAAGCGTTTGGTTGGTGTGCCGCTGGCAGAATGGACATTGGTAGTCAGAAAATTCTACAATCGTAACAGGTGCGTTATTGCTTCCCATGAAAGGGTCATCTCCAACAATAGCTTCTTCAGAGGCAGTTATTTCTGGTGCAGCTGGAGGAGTAGGGGCTGATGGAGGAGCTCCATTATTTTCTAAGTCAAGTTCAGCTATGAGTTTTTCAATATCAATGTCTCCTTTTGAATCGAGGAGGTTTGCTTGGACACTGTTTTGTTGATACATCTGAAAAGCCAAGAAGCTAACAGAGGCACCGATAACTAGTGAGGCAAAGACAATAGCCATTATAAGCCCATTGTTAGATGGATGAGATGATGATTCTGGATGTTCGCTCATAAAAAAAGTTAAGATGTACAACAAAAAGTATACCTGATCTCAGTGGTTCCAACAATTGTTGTTGAGTAGTCAAAACCACAGCTTTATTACTGGTCAAGGTTCAAAATATTCCCTTGCGAAGCTTTATTGAGGCGGTTTAGAAGGGCCGAATAGAGTTGGTGTTCCCTGAGTGCAGGAAGTTCCAAGATAATATCTGTAGCATTGGTCTCATCACACCAATTTAAGAATTGGTAAAGGTTTTGTGCGTAAATTTTCAGGTTGTCTTCTTTCTCACATAAGACTTGATAAGGTGAAATACTCTGTCCTTCGAGGTGTGTTCCGACGACACCAAGGGTTGCCTGACTTGTAGCATGTTTTGATATCCATTCCCTTCGTTGAGTTGCATCTCCAATAATGACGTGGAGTTTTCCTTGTGGAGCATAATGTTCCAAGAGTTGACCAGGACTTGTAATCTTTTCTATATGTTCTTCATTGACTTCAAAGCCTAAGCATTTCTCAAGCTGATCTTTACTCACAACACCCGGTCGGAGAATTCGAATATCAGTTCTAGTACAGTCCACGACTGTGCTTTCTAGTCCAAGCACCGTGTTTCCTCCGTCTATTATATGAACCCCTTTTTCTTTTAGCTGTGCGGTGGCGTGTCCAAAAGTCGTTGTACTCGGACGCCCACTTATATTTGCACTCGGAGCAGCGACCGCCGAACCAACTCGAGAAAGGAGATCGTGAGTTAGGGGGTGGTCAGGATTGCGCAAGCAAACACTTGAAAGTCCAGCGGTGACGAGATCAGATACCTGGTCAGATTTCTGAAAGCAGATAGTTAGAGGGCCAGGCCAAAAGGCATCCATCAGTTTTACAGCTCCACCAGGAATCTCTTTTACTAGTTCATCTAGTTGGCTGCGATCTGCAATATGCAAAATAAGAGGATTCTCTTGCGGCCTGCCTTTTACTTCAAATATTTTCTGAACAGCATCATCGTTCGAAGCAAGAGCTCCGATCCCATAAACGGTTTCGGTAGGAAAGACAACAAGCTCACCTTTTTGTAATCGATCTGCAGCATCTTGAGTATTCATATCAGCATTATGACGAGTCACTATTCTACCAAGAAATGAAGACAGTTTATAGGCATTATAGTCTGGTGTCTTGTCTCTAGCCTTAGGACATCGTACCCTATGTTTATGAAAGAAATTATTCAGTACATTCTCGATCTTCCGCTCTTCAGTCATTCTATGGAGACCTATCTTATTTCATTTGGATGGATTGTTGCTCTGTATATTGCCTTCCGTATTACAGTAGCGGCACTCGTAAAGCTACTAACACTTGTCTCTGATAAGACCGAAACAGACTTTGATGACAGCATTCTGCATATGGTGCAGCGCACAAAGTGGTGGGTTTTTGCTCTTATAGCATTTGGCTACATCAAGTTGACGCTGGTGAAAAGTGAAGTCCTGACGACGACTGCCAATGGACTGCTTGATGTATTGTCGATCCTACTCTTTGTGAAGGTCGCATCTCATTGGTTGGAATATTTTATTCTCAAAGCAGCTGGGAGAAGAACATCCGAACAAGAGCGGACGGTTTTGCATCTTGTAGGAAAAGGGATCTCAATTATTCTTTGGGTTTTAGGGTTTCTCTTTTTGGTCTCATCATTTGGGTACAACATTAGTTCGCTCCTTACAGGACTAGGAGTTGGAGGTATTGCTGTGGCACTCGCTGTTCAAAATATTCTAGGAGATCTGATCAGTTGTCTTTCCATTTATTTAGACAAGCCATTTAAGGTTGGCGATTTTATTACTGTAGGAAGCCATATGGGAACAGTAAAAAGCATTGGTTTAAAAACCACAAGATTGACAAGTATCCAGGGTGAAGAAATTGTGATGTCTAATAAAAAACTGACAGAGAGTGATGTGAATAACTTTGGAAAAATGAAAAAAAGAAGAGCTGTTATTTCTCTTGGAGTAACCTACGACACAAAGCTGGCTCAGATGAGAAAAATTCCAAAAGGCCTCAGTAAAATCATCAACAGTATTGAAGACGCAACTTTTGACAGGGCTCATTTCAAAGAATACTCAGACTCTAGTAAGGATTTTGAGCTCGTTTTTTTTGTTGAGTCAAAAGATTACTACACTTACATGGACCGTCTCGAAGAAGTAAATCTTGAGATTCAAAAATTTTTCGAAAAGAACAAAATAGATTTCGCCTTCCCAACTCGGACAGTTCACATGAAGAGATGATTTCTAATCGTCACCGAACAGAATCTTGTATGTAATTCTTTCATTCCACTCAAGATTTTTCCATTCTTTAAATCCCAATTTTATACAGAGTTTTCGTATTGGTATGTTTTTGAAATCAGTTTCAGTGACCACGCCAGTCGCACCTTGATTACATGCATGTTCAATACATCGTTTCATCAGTTCCTCGCCAATCTTCTGTGCTTGAAATGCTGGGTTGATAAATACCTCTCTCAAAAAGAAATACTTGTCTTCCCACTACTCACAATCGATGGAAAAAAATCCGATCCTTTTCCCTTCACCAAGAACCTTTAGCTAAAGGTTCTTAGAATTTTTGAAGTGCTGATGTAAGAGTTCTAGCATTTCTTCATCGTAGGAAATGACAAAGTTTTGATAAGAGGAAGTTTTTTCTCTGAGAAAATCTATATCGCTAGGGTTCGATATCACAGCATACTGATGTTTCATGTGTTGTTCTTATTCAGTTCAAATATTCCCCATCCAAAAAGCAAGAGGCCAGCTATCAACATCATAAGTGATTGGAATTGAATGATCCCAAAAAAATCTCTTTCAAAGAGAATGCTAGCTTTTTTAAAAATCTTCAAGATCATCAGTATTTCAATAGCAGATGGGTTCATTGCCAACTCAATATTCCCACCAATAATATTTTCAACAGTAGAAGAGAATTGATTGCTTCCGGTTAATTGAAGAAGTGAGGAAATAAGAAAAACACCGCCGGCACCAAGAAGACGAGGTGTTTTTCCTGGAATGATGAAAAAAAGAAGGGTTGTAAATACAAGTACTAGCGGAAAAAAGAGGAATGAAAAATGTTCAATCCAGGAGTAAATGATTGGACCATTCTTAAGGAGGTTCGTGTTCCACTCGATATCTTGTTCATTGAAAGTGAGGTCAGACTGAGTTTCAAAAAACCTATCGATTGTAGAGGTGGGAACAAGAGCGATTTCTGACAGGTTAGATGAGAGTGAGCTGACTGGTTCTTTGATCGATGAGAGGTCTATAGAAAAATAAGGTTTGTTTGAACCACCTTTGAGCCAGGTATATATTCCATCAATAAAAGTCTCTGTCTGGGTTTGGATCCAGTTTTCAGAAACAACGCTCTTTATTCGATCGTGAATACCTTCAGTCTGAAAAAGCTGAAGCGTTTTTGTTTCACCAGTTTGTTTCAGTCGATGCTGTGCATATTCATAAGATTGGTTTACGACTTCTTCATATACCCTTCCTTCACTTAGGTATCTCTTAATGTTATCCTCATCTAAAGAAATATCAACAAGAGCTTTTATATACACTCCTGCTATTAGGGAAAACAAAAGAATTAAAAGAAGAATTGAACTGATGAGCCAACGAAAAGCATTCAGAAGGTTTGCCATATTATTGGATCAAGTCGGATAAAAATGAGGAGAGGTTTTGCATATCATTGTCTTCATCATAAACCTTGATGATCTTGCTCCCAACCACTGCAATATCAGCCTTTTTAAGAGCCTGGTCTATTTGCTTTCGATTTGAAAGTCCAAAGGCAGTCGCCAGTGGGGTAGATACGTGCTTGCGAACGTTTTCTAGGTATTCCAGTTGAGAAACATTAAAGTCAGAACGAGCACCAGTTGTCCCCGTTCGTGAGACACAGTAGACAAATCCAGAAGCCACCTCGCCAATTTTCTTCAAACGATGTTCGGGGGTAATAGGGGAGATTACTTGAATAGCATTGAGCTTGTATTTTTTGCAGAGTTCCAAATAGTGGTCATACTCTTCTTCGTCCATAGGGATATCCGGCACAATCAGTCCCCAGCATCCGACTTCCTGTGCTCGTTTGCAAAATTCTTCGACACCATAGTGATGGACGATATTAAAGTATGTCATGAAGAGCAGTGGAGTGTCAGTCTTCATGCTCAGTCGATTCATGAGCGAAAAACAGTCTTCAGGAGTCGTACCATTTTGAAGAGAGTCTTGGTTCGCCTGCATTATAGTAGCACCATCTGCAATCGGATCAGAGAAAGGGATTTGAATTTCTAAATACTTCACTCCGGACTCCAGCATTGTCAAAGCAATCTGCTCTGATTCTTGCATGCTCGGGTATCCAGCTACGATATGGGTCATGAGGGTGTTCATTTGAAGGTTTTAAGAAACTGATTAAAATTTTCTTTATCCAGGTGTTGGGTGGTGATGAAGAGGTCTTTGTCTCCTCGACCAGAGAGATTGAAAACGATCACTTTATCTTTACTCAAGGTCGGAGCTAGCTTGATCACTTCGACCAACGCATGTGTTGATTCCATTGCTGGAATAATCCCTTCAGTTTTACACAAGAGTTCGTAAGCAGAGATCACTTCTTTATCTAGTGCGTAGGTATACTTCACTCGGCCAGTATCGTGAAGGTAGGCATGCTGAGGGCCGACGCCAGAGTAGTCTAGTCCTGCAGAAATACTCTTGGTGTCACCGACCTGCCCATGCTCATCTTGGAGAAAGTAAGACTTGAACCCTTCTACCACGCCGACTTCTGGATGCTGAAATCTCGCTGCATGTTCAAACTTCCCAGCAGTATTTTCGATCTTCTTTCCACCTGCCTCCACTCCGATCATCCTCACTTTTAAATCATCAACAAAATCATAGAAAAGACCTATAGCATTGCTTCCGCCTCCTACACATGCCACGAGATAATCAGGGAGCTTGCCTTCTTGTTCCATAAGCTGGTTTCGAACTTCTTCACCAATAATCTTTTGAAAGTAGGTGTTAATTTTAGGGTATGGACTTGGACCACATACAGTTCCGTGGAGAAAATGAGAGTCGGTTGGATTTGTGATCAAGTCTCGCAGAGCTTCATTAATAGCATCTCTTAATATCTGTCCTCCTGTATGTACTGGTATGACTTCTGCTCCCATTCTTTCCATCCAGAAAACATTCGGGCGTTGCCGAGCATAGTCCTTCGCTCCCATGTAGACAGTGCACTTCATCCCAAACTTTGCTGCCACAGTGGCACTAGCGAGTCCATGTTGACCTGCTCCAGTTTCAGCAATGATGCGTGTTTTTCCGAGTCTCTTTGCAAGGAGAATCTGGCCTAGGCAGTGGTTAATCTTATGAGCACCAGTATGATTGAGTCCTTCATTTTTAAGGTATATTTTTGCTCCTCCCAATTTTTTCGTAAGGTTTTCACAATAGTAGAGAGGGGTGGGTCTTCCAGAGTAGTGGTTGTACAAGTTTTTCAAATCTTTCAAAAAGTTTTCATCTTGAATTGCTTCATCAAAACCTGCCTCTAGTTCTTCCATGAGCGGGATGAGAAGTTCGGGAATATAGCGACCTCCGTATGGGCCAAAGTGACCACTTTTATTCATGAGGTATTCCTTCAGTGGTATTGGTGAATCATTCATAAAAATGGTATTAAGAACGGACTTGCTGGCAGAGTTTTTCAATTTTCTTGAGGTCTCTTTTCCCTTTTGACTCCACGCCACTGGCGATATCTACTCCCAGAGGTTGAACGAGCTGGATGAAAGCTTTGACATTGCTTGGGGTAATGCCTCCAGCAAGTAGAAAGGGGTGTTTAAAGCCTCGAGCCAGTCCATGATTGAAGGCTTGACCAGATCCAGGAGTTTTTCCATCAAAAAGGATGTAATCTGACACTTTGATCAATTTTTGTGCACGTTTTATGTCTTTTTCAGAGTGAATAGAAACCCCTTTAATTAAGGGTTTATTGATCTTCCGTATAAATGAAGTGTTCTCTTTCCCAGAAAGCTGGACAAAATCAAAATGTATCATTATAGATGCTTTATTGATCTCTTCTACGGTCTGGTCTTGGAAAACCCCAACCACACGTGTAGGAGACTTTGGATTCTTTTTGATCTGATCACATATATTCTGAGCCATTTGGTAGGAGACTTGTCTGTCACTCGTAGAAACCATATTGAGCCCGATGAAATCCACATCAAGTTTTTGGCAAAGCTGAGCTTCTCTGATCGATTGAACACCACAAATTTTTATGAGTGGTTGATTTTTGCCTACAAGTTGTTTGATTTTCTCACCAATATTCTTGCTTTTCATCAAGCTCGTCCCGACGAGAATAGCATCGACTTTTGGAGGCAATTTTTTTACATGAGCTTTGGAGGAGATCCCACTTTCACTCACGATGATCTTTCCCTGAGGAATTTTTTTTGAAAGCTTGTGAGTCGTCATGAGGTCGATCGTAAAGTCATGAAGGTTTCGATTGTTTACGCCGATGATTTCAGCTGAGGTTTGTAGTACTTGAGAGAGTTCTTCTTCATTGTGCACTTCACAGAGTACATCCATCTGGAGCGATTTTGCTATTTGGAGAAAGTGCTCCATTTCTTGTGTATTCAAGAGAGCTGCTATTAAAAGAATTGCATCAGCTCCATAGCGACGAGCTTCAAATATCTGGTATTCATCGATAATGAAATCTTTGCAGAGCAGGGGGGTCAGTGATGTTGCTTCTTTTACATCTGCCAAGTACTTCAGTTCTCCCCCAAAGAAAGTCTTGTCCGTCAAGACTGAGATAGCACGGGCACCATTCGCTTCATACATCTTTGCGATTTTCTTCGGAGAGAATCCTTCTTTCTTAATCATGCCAGCACTTGGAGAAGCCTGTTTCACTTCAGCGATAAGAGAGAGTCCATGGCGGACCAATGCATTTCGAAAATCTCTCCGTGAAGGTTTTAGAGATTTTTGAATTTTCTTCAGAGAAAGTTTCTTTTTTCTTCGTTCCACTTCTTTTTTTTTCGTTGCCTTGATCCTCAAGAGAATACTCGGTGCATGATCAGCATGGAGGAAATTCTGAAAGTGTGAATTTACCGCTCCAGAAAGCACGGCCTCTTTTGCTATGTTATATCCTTTTTTAAGGTTTTTTTGAGTTCCGCTGAGTTTCAATGCGAGGGCAGTATTCATCAAAACAAGGTCAAGATGTCGAGTTTTACAGGTTCCAGCAATAATATCCCTCGCAATCTTGGTATTCATCTTGGCATTCCCTCCAGAGATCTCTTTAAATTCACAGCTGGAGATACCAAAGCTTTTCGGACTAAGGATGTACTTCTTAATCGTTCCATTCACGAGCTCAACAACTTTTGTTTTCCCTGTGAGAGTTACTTCATCTAGTCCATCTTCTCCACAAACAACCATCACCTGGCTTCTTCCAAGCTTCTTGCAGGTCTCAGCAATGAGTTCCATCTGGTCTTCAAATGTAGTTCCAATAATTTGTTTTTTCGTTCCAGCAGGATTTAAAAGAGGGCCAATGATATTAAAGACTGTAGGGGTTCCCAGAGCTTTTCGAACTGGAGCAAAGTGCTTCATGACGGGGTGAAATGATCTGGCGTAGAGAAATGCGAGTTGAGTTTGTTCGGCAATACGTTCAATCGTCTCAGCATCTTGATCAAGCTTTACTCCCAGTTTTTCCAAGAGATCAAAGCTTCCAAAGCGACCACTGGCAGCTTTGTTTCCATGCTTTGCGACTGACACTCCAAGTGCAGACAAGATAAAAGCAGAAATAGTGGAAGTATTAATCCGTGCAAGCCCAGATCCACCCGTACCACAAATATCTATAGCTCCAGGGAAAGCAATTTCTCCCTGCATGTGTTTTTGAAGAAATGAAACAAATGATTTGAGCTCAGAAGAAGAGACACCTTTGGTCTGAAGAGCAATTAAGACAGCAGCTTGCTCTACTTGAGAAAGTTTCCCATCACTACTCTTCCTGAGGAACTCATGAATATTTTCATTCTTTAATGATTTTTTATTGGTCAATTGTGAAATGAGTTCTTTATACATTCGTAAATTTTTTATGGATTACATTTTTCATAAGGAGCATTCCATTTTTACCCTTCATCGAGAGAACAGACTCTGGATGAAACTGAACTCCTTCGATAGGCAGTTGTTTATGCCGTATTCCCATTACCAGATCATCAACATTCGCCGTAATCTCAAAACAGTCTGGCACTTCATCTGCAACAAGAGAATGATAGCGTCCTCCTAGAAAATCCTGGTCAAGACCTGAGAAAATGGTTTCTTGGTTGTGGTGAATAGGGGATGATTTTCCATGAACTGGATCAGTCAGCTTGAGGCTTCCACCAAAAAATTCAATGAAGGCTTCATGGCCAAGGCAGACTCCAAACATCGGATATTGTTGGTGATATTTTTCAATCATCTCCATCATATTCCCAGCATTTTTTGGAATAGAAGGTCCTGGTGAAAATACAATCAGATCAGGATCCACTTCTTCGACAGTCTCTACATTTATATCGTTTCTATAAACGGTCACATCACATCCGAGTTGCTCAATGTAATCCACCAAATTGAAGGTGAAAGAATCATAATTGTCGATGACCAAAATATTGTGAAAAGTATCCATAGTTATTGTGAAAAAGTATCCAAGAATGCCTGCGCTTTTTTGAAAGTTTCCTGATACTCCCGGGTCGGATCTGAATCATACACCAGCCCTGCACCGCTTTGATAGCGTATTTCATGGTTTTTGATTTGTGCCGAGCGGATTAAAATACAGGTATCAACATCTCCAGAAAAACTCAGTTGGCCCAGGGCTCCACCATAGTATCCTCGTCGTTCTTTTTCGAGTTTCTCAATCTTTCTCATTGCTGCTACTTTCGGCGCACCAGTAAGAGTCCCTGCATTGGCACATGTTATGAGTGCATCCAGTCCCGTAAAACCTTCTTTCAGTGCACCGGTAAGATGTGCTGCAGTATGCATCACTCGTGAATATTTTTCTATAAAACGATAGTCACTCACTTCGATGCCTGGCTTGCAAATTCTCGAAAGGTCATTTCTTCCTAAGTCTACTAGCATATCCAGTTCGGCACGTTCTTTGGGGTCATTAAGTAGTTTCAGCATCTGGTCATGATCTTCAAAAGGATCTCCACCTCTCTTTACCGTTCCTGCCAGAGGGCGAAGGTGAACTTTTCCTTCTTCATACCGAATCATCATCTCTGGAGAAGCTCCAACGAGCTGCTCATTTCCAAAGTCATAGTAAAAGAGATAGGGGGAAGGATTCGCCTCTCGGTATTTCAGGTAAAAAGCAAAAGGATCACCTGAAAACTTCGCTCGTAAGATGTTCGAGACAACAATCTGAAAATACTCACCTTGGATAATATCTTCACGTGCAGTTTTTACCATGCCTTCAAAGGCCTCTTGATCGAGTGAGAATTTTACG
The DNA here is from genome assembly GCA_029233985.1 of Candidatus Altimarinota bacterium. Taxonomy (GTDB): domain Bacteria; phylum Patescibacteriota; class Gracilibacteria; order JAUYGZ01; family JAUYGZ01; genus JARGOK01. Next base: position 593,041 of record JARGOK010000001.1, on the reverse strand, counting down.
TCTCGAATATCATATGATGTCACAGGAATACTTGCTTCATGGAATAAGAGTTCGACATCGACTAAAGCCTTGGAAATATCATTTGTATTTCTCCGGTAAACAACAATCTCAGTTTTTTCTTTGATGTGATCAAAGAAGAGGAAGGTATCATGAAGTAAAAACTGGAAATCGGGAATATCATTTTCTGGAAGGGTGTCATCAAGATCTTCAAAAAGCCTAACAAAGTCATAGCTCATTGCTCCATAAAGACCCTGCAATGTTTTGTCTGATGTTTGAAAACAACTCAGGAGTGCTCTTAAGGAAGAAGAAATATTTTCCGATTGAGATCGAAATTGTTCGTCTTGCAGTCCAAAAGATCGTTCTATTGTTCCCTCGATCATTTGGTCACTAGTTTTTATTGGTGAGAGACTTTCGAGGTGAGGCTTGAGGGTTTCCAAGTAGTAACGACCTCTCTCTAAAAGTTGCTGAACCTGATATGTGTTATCTTTCCCTGTAATTTTTAGTACCGGGTTAATCCCGATCATACTAAAGCGCCCAGAAAAAAGAGAGACCTGTTTTGATTCCATAAGCATGGGGTGCTCACAGCTCTGGTAAATCTTATGGAAGACTTCGTGAGCTTCTAAGTAGGGGAGCTCACGTCTTCCTTCTAGGAAGTGGTTAGTTTGGTGTGTGGTTTGGATCATTAGTATGGGAAAGAGAAGAGTGGTTCAGGCTTTAAAAGTTGCAAAAAGTTGTGGACTACAATGTGGGTGAGAGGAGAGTGTAATTATAAAAAACTCACCTCTTTGGGGTGATAGACTCATAAAAATATCAGGTCTCACCTCATTCGTTCAGTCAATGCCAGTATGATTTTTGAAAAAGAGGCTTCATGATAAGAGTTTGAGAAATCCTGGAGGTCCATATTGGAGTTCTCGTGAACCACGGCTGACAGTTCCAATGCTGACATGGAGTTTTTCAGCAACTTCTCGTTGAGATACACCTTTGTGGAGCATTTTGACGATTTGAAGTCTGCGGGCTATTTCATCAAGTTCTTTTGGGGTGAGGATATTTCGAAGAAATTCTTCTGCATGCTTTTTATCCTTGATGAGGCCAAAGGCTGCGGAGAGTTCGTTGATGTATTTTTTATCAGACATATTCTATTGTAATAGTACATTATTAAGGTAGACTTTGTGAAACCTTGAGTCAAGGTGAAAGGTATAGATATTTTCTATTGTAAATACACAAAAAAACAATGCCTCAGGCATTGTTGGAAAGAATGGAGCACGTGAGGGGGATCGAACCCCTATCATCGGCTTGGAAGGCCGAGGTAATAGCCATTATACGACACGTGCAGATCTACTGCCTGAATACTATAGCAACCCGTTTTTAAATTTCAAGAGAATCTGACTGATCTTTTACTGGAAAGTAAGGCTGCCCCTTTTTTATGGAAAAAGGAATCTCTTCAATCAGTACCTCACCTCCTTTTATCAGCGTAATATCTAAACCTAGCCCTTTTTGAACATTTTCTGAGAAATACTGGTCAAAGACAAAATTCCCCAGAGAATAGTAGATATGTTTTCCCATAAAAACCTCTGACTCCTGAATAACATGTGGATGATGCCCAATAATGAGGTCTACTCCAGCTTCAATCATGCCATGTGCTTTATCTCGTTGAAAAACACTGGATTGTGTCTGGTATTCAATTCCCCAATGAGGCATTAAAATAACAAAGTCATTTCGGGTATCTAGGTTTTGAACGACCTTCTTTGCATGATCCCAATCAATATCAAAAGGAATAAAGGAAAGGCCCATAAAAGCCAGTTTTACACCATTTAATTCAGTTTCATGAATATCATGATCAAACATGTTTTTCGGGTTTCCAAAAGTCATCAAACCCACTTCATGCAGTTCTTTCAAAGTCGATTCCCAGCCATGTGCTCCATGATCCCATGTGTGGTTGTTTGCCAATCCTAGGAGGTCAAAACCCCACTTCTTAAGTAGCCGAGGAGTCACTTCAGGGTCAAAAGCAAAGAAAGGCTCCAGGTCAGCGCGTTTCTTTGCTTTTAAGACAGGCCCCTCAAGGTTTGCTGTCATCAGGTCATAGTCTTCAGGGTTTAATCCTTTTTCATCAAAGATAACTTCAAAAGGATAGTTTTCACCATTCAATTTCATCAAGCGCTCCACATCTCTTCCTAGCATAAGGTCACCAAAAGATAGCATTCGGACTTCTGGAATAGGCTGAACAAGATACTCAGCAGTGTCTCGGATAGGGAAATCTGAATATGACAGGAGGGAAGCTCCTAGGAAGACAGACAGCAGAGTATTCAGGACATCTTCCATGAGGTAATGCTAGAGGTCTGCGACAAACTTATCAAAGATCCAATTCGTATCCTCAGGTCCTGGCGTCGCTTCAGGGTGGAATTGAACGGCATAAAAAGGTTTTGTCTTATGGTGTATGCCTTCCACAGTGTTGTCATTCAAGTTTTTGAACCATACTTCAAATTCTTTTGGAAGCGAGCGAGGTCGCACGGCATATCCATGGTTTTGAGATGTAATATAGCATTGACCCGTTTTCAGATCTTGTACCGGTTGATTGTGCGATCGGTTTCCGTATTTCATCTTAAATGTCCGTGCTCCAGCTGCAAGGGCCATCATTTGGCTCCCTAGGCAAATACCCATAACTGGTTTTTTTTGATGCTCTAGGGCATACTCCATCAGTTCAATAGTTTTCTTTACCTTCTTTGGATCTCCAGGGCCATTTGGGAAAAGCAGACCACTAAATCTCTTCAGTTCTTTGTCTTCAAAAAAATCGTAGTCCCATGGCACTCGAGCAACAGTGACATCTCGTTCAAGGAGTGATCGGATAATATTTTCTTTTACTCCAGTATCTGGCACAATCACCATTTTCTTACCAGCCGGGTAAATGATTGGTTCTTGGCAAGATACTTCAGCTGCGAGGTTTCGAGTATTCGGATCATCAAAGTCATTTGATTTGTCATTGCTTAGGGCTACAATTTTCCCGAGCGTAGATCCTTTTTCACGGAGTTGCTTAGTGAGCATTCGTGTGTCAATGCCTGTAATAGCTGGTATTTCGTGCTCTTCGAGCCATTCTCCTAGGCTCTTCTTTGCTGCCCAGTGCGAGAAAGAGTCACTGTATTCAGAGACAATCAATCCGGCAACATGAATTTTTCCAGATTCAAAATTTTGGATCACACCGTGGTCTCTCATCATCTCTTCTACTCCATAATTTCCTTGAAGCGGGTAGGTGAGAACCAAAATCTGCCCAGTATAGCTTGGATCAGTCAGTGATTCTGGATAACCAGTCATCCCTGTAGAAAAGACCACTTCTCCAGAGGCTTCTTTGAGTTTTCCAAAGGATTCTCCTACAAATTCAGTTCCATCTTGCAAAACGAGCTTCAGCTTAAACATAAGTGGGGAAAATTAATTATTTGGGGTTCTGGAAAGTCTTTAAGATAACAATAGACTATATGCAATCAACACTCAACCTCCTCTATTTATGATACTTCATTCCGCGCAGGATAGTAAAGGCTCGATAGATCTGTTCAAGTAAAACCAGTCGCACGATCTGATGAGTCATGGTGAGGGTAGAGAGAGAAAGCAGTAAATCAGCTCGTTCCTTTACTTCCATAGAGAGTCCATGTGCACTCCCTATTACAAAAACGATCGAAGAAGGACCTGAATCAATAATATTTTGAAACTTCTGAGAAAAGGTGATGGATGATAAACTCTGACCTTTGTCGTCGAGAATAATAAGATAATCACGGTTCTCAAGTTTGTTGAACAGTCTTTCAGACTCTTTTTTGAGGATTTTTTCAACATCATCATGAACTTTTTCATCCTTTAGGTATTGCAGATCCAGTTCACAAAAAGGACGGATCTTTTTTTCAAAATCCTTCACCATTTGCTCAGTATATGAGTCTTTATTCTTCCCAAACATGAGCAATCGGATCTTCATAGTTATTCATTAGAGTTTTACTCCTAGGTCATTAAAAGCTCTTCGGAATCCTTTTAAGGAGGCTTTTATTTGTACCATAGAGGGTCGAAAGTGAATATCATGAGCAATCTTATTTCGGATCTTGTGGGCATTCCAGATCTCGTTATTGCTCGAGAAAATATAGCGGGCATCTTTCAGCTTTTGTCCAAGCGTTCCCTTATATCCGGCTATCTCAAGGGCATGGTCCAAGAGCTTGTCTGCGCGCAAAATAGCTTGTTCAGGGTTGTGTTTTTCGAGGACTTCAACTTCTTTCCAGTATTTGCGGATATTGGTTTGTTGTCGTGCGCTAAATCTCTTTTTTTTATAAAACATGACATACATCCCAAAGAGGATGATGAGCAACGAGACAGAAATAAGAATCATCCAGGCTTCCATCATAAAATTAATCAGAATGAGATAAGGAGTTAGGCATCGAGGCTAATGCGTTCAGAAATGATTTCAGCTAGCAGGTCTTTGATGGCATCTGAGTCATGGGTGTTTCGCTTTGAGTAGAGTTCCGTTTTGATTCGACTAATATAATGGCTTGCCTTCTCTGGGCTACTAATGGAGTCGACAACAGCATTTACTCCAGAGACCTTAATCAAAACCAATTGCCCATATCCAAGGATAGACTGCTTGAATCCCTGGATATCGTAGTCAATGGATTCAATTGATTCGTAATCAATCCGGCTACTTCTTTGATTGAAAAACCCGTCCCATTGCAGATCGATAATACTGACATCTGTCAATAACCAAGCATCCATATACCAGTCAAAGAAAGTCAGGAGAGAGTACAAAAAACCTATCCCAGTCCACGCCAGCAAGAAATATGTCAGCTCATTGAGTTCTCCAACAAAAAAAATGGCGGTAAAAAGGGGGAGTGTCACTCCAAACAACGAAACCTTGATCATTTTTCGGTATACGAGGGTCCAGTGACGATGGAGTGAGTAAAACAAAGTTTCTCCATCTTCAAGGAATTTCGAGAAGAGTATGCGTTTTAGGTAGTTTGGCATATCAGTGTTAAGAGTATGTCTATTATAGGCTTCACACACCAAACAATCCAAGACAAAGTCTTTACATACCATAACGATAAATGATGGCCAGCCATCCGGAGCTCATAAAGAGCATAAGATGGTGCCGCGGGAGGGACTCGAACCCTCACGACCGAAGCCACGCGATTTTGAGTCGCGCGCGTCTACCAGTTCCGCCACCACGGCATAAGTTCAGTTATCTGCCAAAAATTTACAATTTTTAACAGATTACTGTCCTTTACTCCAGATCTTCGTCCCTCAGCTCTTCCGCTTCGGAACACTTCTGCTCGGTGGTTAACACCACGGCATCTAAAAATAGAGTATTCGAATTCTCTCATAAAATCTAGAGAGAAAAATGGTGCCCAGGAGAGGACTCGAACCTCCACGACCGAAGTCACTGGTTCCTAAGACCAGCGCGTCTACCAATTCCGCCACCTGGGCAGGCAGATCGAAATGTATCATATTTTATCTGCTAAACACAGTTTTTTACGACTTTTTGAGAGAGTAGTGCTGCAATCCAATAAAATAGAAACAAATATGAATCATCACTGGCATCCAGCTGATAGAGATTCCTAGGATGTGGGTTACCACAAGGAAGAGAAGAGAGGGGACTCCCGCATAAAACGACAGCTTTAGGAGGTCAAAGTAGGCAAAATCTGCTTTGCGGATCAGGAGTGAGAAACTTCCAAAAAATGCGAAGAGGAGGGCTTGGAAAAAGCCAGAAAAGACAAAGTAAAGAGTGAGAAGTAAAGGTCCTGCGGTGATCGTAAATATACGAATCGATTCTAAGATTTCTGGAAGAAGCTCTGATAAATGATCTCTAAGAGAACCTATGGTGATGAGGAAGTCATTTTCTATTCCTATTTCTGAGAAAGCCAGCTCCTGGTTTCCAAGTCCAGAATTGATGACGACTCCATTGCGATAAACAGATATACCGATATAGCTCTCAGTGTGTTCGGAGATGTTCTTGAGGGTGTCGAGTTTGAAGGCGTACTCCAAGACAGAGTCTTTCAGGGGGTTTTTTTGAATATAAAAATCAGAGGCTTCATCTATTCCGATTACAGCAGTGAGCTCGTGGGGTTCAGTTTCTAGATTCCCATCACTATAAGCTCCTTCGATTTCTGGAATGATTCGATCATAGATACCCAAAATATCTTGTTGGAGGGTCCCAGAAGTAAATAGATGGCTGTAGAGGAGGGCGATAAGAGCCAGTGCACCAAGAAAGTTGTAGAAGACTAGGAAAAGTAAGGATTTCCACCAAGGTATGCTGGAAACTTGAGAGTAAAGTTCCGTACTACTACAGCTGAGGATTAGGGATGAAAACAAGCTTGGTTGAGTGGAGTTCTTCATAGGCAGAGGTTAGAGATCTTTTGAGGACCAAGTAAGACCATGGATTGTCTTCATTGTTTCAACGAGAGAAGCATTTTGAATTAGAATTCCAAAAGCATCAGAGCCAAGATTGAGCATGAGTAGCTTATCCTCATAAAGAGCAATACACGAGTACATTTTCCCGCTCTTTTCAGGGACAAATTTCGTTTCACGGAGCTGTATCTTGTCGAGTTTTTCCAAAGCTCTGTCGGTAGGAGTATCATGACACACCGAACGCATGAAGACCTGGTTTTTTACCCGTTGGGAAATAAAGTTGTCCATCCATTTTTCTCCAAACTTTTCTGCAAGGTCGTCGTGAGTAGCGAATTCAAGCACGTTTGTCGTGCTGTTGAGTATCTCGGCATAAGCATTCTTGCAGGCCATCACCCCCTCAAAAAGATTCAATTTTGGAGGAGAGGTGAGGGGGTTTTTGTATTCTTGAAGAAGGGGAACGAGCTCTATGAGAGAATCAAGCTGGCTCTCCATTTCTTGTTTTTTAGATGCTTCGAGATCATTTGGATCAGCATAAAAATATTCGGTTTTCCCGCGCTTACTCATTCTGACATAGCTTTTCTCTACTAGTCGATGAAGGACAAAAAGCACGGTTGCCTTGGGCATACTGAGTTTTTTTGCAATTACAGAGGCGGGCTGTTGTCCGTACTCGAGGAGGCAGAGATAGCAGCTGATCTCTTTTTCTTTCCAGCCGAGTTTTTCTAGTAGATGCTTCATATTACAGTTTTATTTTTTGTCATTTCAACCGGAGAATCCGTAGCTTTGCGAAGGATATGTAGCAGAGAGGTCTCTTCCACAGACATATTGGAGTACAAGAATTATGATTCTTTAACTTACCTGTGATGGCTATTATTATTCGATGTATGTGGTAAAGATCTCTCCGCTTCATTCCGTTATCACTCCATTCCGGTCGAGATGACAAGACAGGGTAGGTGCGCCTAGAGAGCATAGGTGAAAAGAATAAAATCATCAACAAAAAATATTGACAGTATTTGTATAAAACATCTTGAATAGATGTTTATACGCAATAAAATATAAGTAATTATTATTGACAGTTAAAGAAATATTATGAAAACTCACAAACTTTACTTAGAAGATTCTTACCAAAAAATGTGTGAAGCCATCGTTCTCGAAGTCAAAAAAGACCAAGAGGGTCGACAAATCATCATACTCGATCAAACCCTTTTCTACGCTATGAGTGGAGGGCAGCCTGGAGATAAGGGGATAATGACAGGGTCGAGTGGAGAGGAGCAAGTTGTGGATACTCGATATGCTTCTGGTGAAAAAGTCCTAATTCATCACTTTATGTCTGAAGACACACAATTCAAGATTGGAGATACTGTGACTTGCCAGATCAATTGGGATTACCGCTACAAAAACATGCGTTTGCATTCGCTCCTTCATCTGGCGGGAATGGCCTTTGAAAAAATGGTGGGACCACAAAAGTGTATTGGTTCAAATATCTCAGATAGGGGGCGGATGGATTATGAATTCTTCGAAAAAATCGATCTCGATATCTTGGCTCGGGAAGTTCAGGGTCTCATTGATGGGGACCATGAAATAAGAACTTATGGAGAGGACGGCAATGAGGTACGACGAGTCTGGGAAATGAAGCCTTTGGGAACCATGCCGTGTGGAGGAACTCATCCAAAAAGCAGTGGAGAAATCAGAGAATTTAAACTCAAACGAAAAGGATTGAGTAGTCAGGGGCAACGGATCTATTGTGAATTAATTGATTCCTAAAAAACACTCCCGGGTTAAGGCAACGCAAGAAAAATGACAAATATATTGAGTCCAATTGAAAACGTATAGATCGCAGCAATGATGATCATTACCGTTCGTTGTCGCTCCTGAAACTCTTGAAAGCTGTTTGGTTTGAGGGCAAGCCAGCTCATTCTTCTTCCATGAACCAATATTGTAAAAAATGCATAAAGATTGAAGAAGGTGATGAAGTAGGCGAAAGCTCAGAGATAAGGTCCGTAAACTCTACTGCTGAAATTGGATATAGATCAATTCCTTACATCGTAATTACATTTCTGAGATGAATTCTGTACTGCCACAAAATAAGAAATCCCTGTTATTTAATTTTCTCTCAGGAAGTCGTGCTATGTTCTTTTATTAGTTTTTCAGCCTGAGTCCTATAAATTTTGCTTACTCGATCATACTTCATCTGAGATGCGTCGAGGTATTTCTGAAAGTATGAGACAGATGCTATAGGGTCTGGAGTGCTGCAGTTCAATTCAAGGAGTCCGAGTCTAAAATAGGCAATATTATGTCCATTATCGACCGCTTGCAAAAAATGTTTTCGGGCTAAATCATAGCGACACATGAGTTCATAAGTAAGAGCAATATTATGGTGAATGCCTGGGAAGGGTTCAGGATGATCCATAGCTTTTTGGTAGTACTGGTATGAAAGATACAAGTCATTGGAATCATTTTCGAATACAAGAACATCTCTAAATAATTGCTCATAAAGGTCAATCATCATACTTGCTTCCTCTTGAGATTCTTTCAAACTAATGATCTCTTCAGAAGAAAAGCAAAGCTCCAACTGATCGCAAATATCAGAAAAACACTTCAGTTTTTCTTCACGGCGTTTTAATGGTGTTATCTGCTTCTCATCAGGTTTGGGTTTCTGAGAACTGCTGAGTTTTTTGTATTGTGACAAGAATGCAAGGATTTGTTCTCGAACCAGAGAGAGCTCAGGGGAGTTTTGAATAATTTGAACATATTCACCAGAGATATTGCTGATTTTATAGACAAGCTCACGAAGCTGAGTAGTGTCATGATTATATTTATTTTTATGAATGGTGGCTAGCTCATTGAATAAGCCTGAAGAGTGATCAGCTGTATTTTCCATATGCACATTCAGTAATTCAATCATCTCCTTAAATCTTTTTTGTCTTTCAAGGAGCTGGAGATAGATTTTAAGAGCTGGATAGTATGATGGATCTTTTTGTATAGCTTTAAGAAGGTATTCTTCAGCTGCACTGCCATTATTTGTTGGATTTGTTTTGAGGCTCAATAATCCAGCATTTGTATATATTTCCGAAGTAGTTTTATCTTTATTGATTTTGATAGCATCTTCCAAAGTGCGTAGACCTGCCACTTGATTGTTCTTCGAGCAAAGAAACTTGCAAAGCATGAGTGAAGCCTTGTTTATCAATTGAGGTTGTTTCTGGCGCTTTCCTTTTGAAATAGAGGCGCGGAGGGTTCTTAAAATAGACGTATTGATTTCAGAAACAGCTTTTTTTTGTTGCTGCAGGTCAATTCCAATTCCTTTGAGCATCCGAGATCTGATCTGAATGATTTTGGTATGTATTGTGATCAGTATCTCAGCTTTTTTTAGTGTCGTGAGTGTTTCGAGTGATTCTTGAAGTAGAGATTTTTCGTGGAGAAAGAGCTCAGCAGCAAAAGAACCGCATTCTGTTGGGAGTAGGGCAAGAACATCTGTCAGGCGAGATTGTATTTGTTCAATAGATGAAGTTGAAAAAAGTTCTTGAGGAGAGGTCTTTGGATTTCCTTCGATTTTTGAGGAGTTGGTGTAGATATTGTTGAGTTTTTTGATGTCACTCAGGACTTGAGGGAGTTTCATATTTTAAATTACTATTGAGACGATATTATAATCATATTTTCTATTATTTCAAGTAGCTGAACGCTTTTCATATGCTTTGAATACTCACCTTCACTCCGGAACAAACTTTCTAAGTGCTAGAATGAAATAAAGTAATGACTTTTATGTTTTGGAATCGAAAAGCCCCATCATTAGTTCAAATAAAGAAATTCGTCCGTGCGACGAATTATTTAGGGGCAGCTCAGATTTATTTAAAGGATAATGTGCTCTTAGAAGAGACTCTCAAGCCTGCTCATATCAAGGATCGGTTGCTCGGGCACTGGGGGACTGTTCCAGGTATCAATTTCGTTTATGCCTTCTGCAATTACATTATTAAGAAATACGATCAGGAGATGCTGTTCGTCCTTGGACCAGGTCATGGTTTCCCAGCTATCCAGGCGAATCTATTCGTTGAAAAAGCCCTTAGCAAATACTACAAAAAAATCCCCTACAATGAAAAAGGAATGTCAGAGATGATCTCAAAGTTTAGTTGGCCATATGGGTATCCTAGCCATTCCAATCCCGGAGCACCTGGTGTTATTCTCGAAGGCGGAGAATTAGGCTATGCACTTTCTACTTCATATGGAGCAGTCCTCGACAATCCCAAGCTTATCGTGACCTGTCTCATAGGAGACGGAGAAGCGGAAACAGGACCAACAGCAACTGCATGGCATGCAAATAAGTTCTTGGATCCAAAGACCTGTGGAGCCGTACTGCCTATACTTCACGTAAATGGCTACAAGATTTCTGGCCCAACAATTTTCGGGCGAATGAGCAACAAAGAGTTGCATCACCTTTTCTATGGATATGGATATTTGCCTATCATCGTTGAGGGGAAAGAGCTCTATAGACCAATGCAGAAAGCTATAGAAAGAGCTTACAAAGAAATTCGAAGTATTCAAAAGCGAGCAAGAGAAAAAGGAGAAGAGATTACTTCTCCTCGATGGCCAATGATTATCCTCAAGTCTCCAAAAGGATGGACAGGGATTCGCAAACTCGGTGAAAATATTTTAGAAGGAAACTTTCTTTCCCATCAGGTCATTGGAAAAAACTGCAAAAAAGATGACCTCGAAAGAGAAGCTGTTGAAAAATGGCTTCACTCATATCATTTTGAAAAGCTCTACAATCCTCAGCAAGGTTTTCATAAAGATGTTCTTGCTTGTCTTCCATCTCCAAAGCTCCGAATGGGAATGAACAAACACGCCTTCGCTGGAGAAATCAGAAAACCACTGCATCTCCCAAAACTCAAAGAACATCAGGTCAAGCTTCTCAAGCCAGGATGCATAAGTGGAAACTCCATGTACAAAGCTGGTGATTACCTCCGTGATATTTTTAAACTGAATAGGAAACAAAAGAATTTCCGTCTTATGTCTCCTGACGAAACTTACTCCAATCGGATACAAGCTGTATTTCAAGAAACCACCAGGGCTTGGCAGTGGCCAAATAAAAGCTTTGACAAAGATATGGCGCATGATGGAAGGGTTATGGAAATGTTGAGTGAGCACACGCTACAAGGATTTATGCAGGGGTATGTTCTTACTGGAAGGCATGCTCTTTTCGTATCTTACGAAGCATTTATACAGATCATCGGGAGTATGGTCGATCAGTACGCCAAGTTCATCAAGGCTTCTCAAGAATTCAAGTGGAGAAAACCTGTCCCTTCTCTCAATTACATTCTGAGTAGTTTGGGGTGGAGACAAGATCACAATGGTTTTTCTCACCAAAACCCGGGTTTCATCGGAAGTATGCTCCTCAAGCACGGAGATTTTTGTTCGGTCTATTTTCCCGCTGATGCCAATATGATGCTCGTGACACTAGAGGATATCTTCAATGATACGGATCGGATTAATATTGTGGTCGCTGGAAAAAACTACCTCCCTCAATGGAGAACACTCGAACAAGCGAAGAGCCAGCAAAAGAAAGGGCTCGCGATATGGGACTTTGCCAGTGATAAAAACCCTGATCTTGTTGTCGCTTCAGCAGGGGACTACCCGACCCAAGAGGCTCTGTCAGCTGTGAATATTTTAAAACACTTGTTGCCAGATGTCAGGTTCCGTTACGTGAATGTCTCAGAGCTAACAGCACTCGGGCTCGGTGATGAAGATTCACAGATGACAGATAAAGATTTCATTCAGTACTTCACCAAGGATAAGCCAATTATTTTCAATTTTCACGCTTATCCAACGGTTATCAAAAAAATGTTCTTTGGAAGAAGTTCAGCAAGTCGAGTACAGATCAATGGGTACACAGAAGAAGGTTCGACAACGACTCCATTTGATCTTCAAATGAGAAACAATACTTCTCGTTACCAGCTTGTTCTACAGGCAGTCTCATTTCTTGTTTCTAATAAGAAGATAACCAGATCACGAGCAAATCATGTAAAGAAATTGGTGAACAGCAGAATAGATTATCATTATAAGTACGTTCATCGAAAAGGAGTTGATCCCGACTATCTCACCAATTGGAGATGGGGAGAATATCCAGTAGAGTTTACGGAACTATGATAAATCTTGTCATCAATACCGGTAGTGCCACTACGAAGTACAGTTTTTTTTTAAAAAACGAAAAGCTTCTTAAAGTTGTTTACCAAAAAAAAGGAAGGGGAGGCTATGAAATTATCATATCTAAAGATGAATTGAGTCAGTCAGTTGATGTGAGTAAAGCAATCTTCACTCGTTCTCTCAATGATCTCTTCAAACGTAGTGTTGTAAAATCATTGCTGGCAGAAGGGGCATTGGAAGTAATTGGTTTTCGAATCGTGCATGGTGGAAATCTCTTTGATGAGCCAACTGAAGTTTCCAAGAAAATTTTAAACCAACTCAAAAAGCTCGACCATCTAGCCCCTCTCCACAATCCTTTTGCCCGAAAGCTGATCGAAGAGACCGAGAAGAAATTTCCAAAACTCAAGAAGATCTTGGTCTTCGACACAACGTTTCACAACTCTCTTCCAAAGATTAATTCAACATACGCACTGCCAAAAAAAATATCTGAACAGTTTGGACTGAAAAAATATGGGTTTCATGGAATTGCTTATCAGTCTATTGTTCGCCAATTAAAAAAACAAAGAAAGCTATCAAAGAACATTATTGCTTGTCATCTCGGTGGAGGGTGCAGTGTTACTGCTCTTCGCAATGGAAAGTCTATTGATACTAGTATGGGTTTTACACCTCTGGAAGGATTAGTGATGGGGACACGGGCGGGGGACATCGATCCAGGTTTACTTTTGTATCTTCAAAAGGTACTCAAGAAATCTCCTGATCAGCTTTTAGAAATCCTCAATAGTGAATCAGGACTCATTGGGCTCACTGGGACGAGCGACATGAGAATGATTATTGGGATGAAGCTTTTGAAACATCCCGCAGCCACTCTAGCTTTTGAGATTTTTTGTCAGAAAATCGCACAAAAAATTGCTACATATATCGTTACTCTTAAAGGGGTCGATCGCATAGTCTTCTCCGGAGGGATTGGGGAAAACTCTCATGAAGTTCGCCAAGCAGTCATCGATCATCTCAAGTGCTTTAAGATATCTATCAACAAAGGGCGAAACAAAGTTTCTAAACCTGGTCAGGAATTGAGCAGAATTTTTTCAAAAGCAAAAGTATGCTACCTTCATATTGATGAAGCATTGGAGATAAACCAACGCCTCTAACTCTTACTGTCTATGAATTTTCATTCCAAGAAATTCCTCGAGATCAACATTGCTACAGTGATGTTGGGATTTAACGGAATCTTTGCAAAAGCTATCTCGCTTCAGCCTGGAGTAATAATCTTTTTACGATCACTGATTGCCTTTAGTGTTCTTTTTCTTTTTCAAAAAATATCAGAAGACAAGACATCCGTTCAACGAAACCATCATCATATGATCATTTTTCTAGGTGGTCTCTTAGGTATCCACTGGATTACGTTATTCCATTCCATTCAAACTTCAACAATTGCTATTGGTGTGATTTCAACCTTCACCTTTCCAATTGTGACAGCGTTGCTCGAACCTTTGATTCATAAAGAATCTTGGGTGAGGTCAGATCTCATGCTGGCATTCTTGATAATGTTGGGAGTCATATGTATTACTCCTGAAATTGATTTTTTTAGTAACACGACACAGGGAGTTTTTTGGGGGCTCATTTCATCTCTCGCTTATTCATTTCGAAATATCTTCAGTAAAAAGTATGTGAAGCAATATGGTGGGATATATGTTATGAGGACTCAGCTGATTGGAGTACTTGTTGTTTCATTTCCATTTATTTCAATGTGGAATTTTACCGCTTCACATGTAGATATCCTTAATATCTTTCTAATGGGGGTGTTCACAACAGCTATTGCTCACACCTTATTTGTCAAAAGCCTCAAGTATATCAGCGCAAAAACAGCTTCCATAATTACGAGTTTTCAAGTGGTCTATTCAATCGTATTTGCCTCATTTATTTTCTTAGAAGTACCTTCCTGGAGAGAACTTCTTGGAGGCGCGATCATCCTGATAGCAGTTCTTCTTGAGTCTGCAAAGCACAGCAAAAAAGAAGAGGTATTGATTGATTGAGGTGGATTGATTCATCTTTAGTGAAAGTGTGTTCCAAGCCAGTAGTCATGACAGTGCTCTCCACTCCATCCAATATGGCAATCCAATTTTTCAACTTGATGCTGTAGTATGTCAAAGTAGAGAACTGCAAATGCAAGTACTACTGTTGTGAATAGAGTTCTTCATCACGATTTTTGTAATTGGTTGCGGGGGACGGATTCGAACCGTCGACCTCCGGGTTATGAGCCCGACGAGCTGCCACTGCTCTACCCCGCAGAGATAGTTTATCGAATAAAGCCTAAAAGTCAAGATTTGTGGTTCTAGAAAGCACTATTTGGAGTGATTTACCCAAGACTTGCTATAGTGTGTTGTTATCGAACCTTTTCATTTATTCAGACTCCTTTATACTATTCCAGTGAAAGATCTGGTGGCACGATTGGTAGACGCGAGCGATTCAGGTTCGCGTGACTTCGGTCGTGGAAGTTCGAGTCCTCTCTCGGGCACCAACCTGCGCTCTTGTAGGGCTTCGGTTTGCAGGACAACTTCTTTAGGGCTTTATTCAATAGTAGATATGCTTACAATCTCATACCTCATTTCACAAATACTAGCTGCATTAGCGATGATTGTTAACATTTCGAGTCAGCAATATAAGGCTAGAAAAAAAATGCTGTTGGCATTTATTGCTGGTAATCTTCTCAATTCCATTCATTTTCTTCTTCTGGGTGCAATGACAGGTTTTGTGTTAGCTCTCATTGGAGTAGTCCGTTTTACAGTCTCAATATACTCTACAGATAAACGATGGCTTATCGTGTTTCTTCTTATTAATTCAGCAGCAGTACCATTTGTTTTCGAAGGGTATCTCCTGTCAGGAGTTTCTTACATAGCCGCTACCTTTATTATCATCTCAACATTTCTAGAGTCAGACCACTGGATGAGGGTTGTGATTATTTTAGGATCACTTGGCTGGCTTATTTATGGAATATTAATTGGGTCTCTTGTGGCTATTATCTCAAATGGCTTTTTCTTGGGGAGTAGTATAGTAGGTTGGTATCGACATATTCATTTAAGAAAAACATGAAGATCATCCCCATTAAAACATCTCGAGTTGAAAGAGACATCAAAACCCCAATCATCGATTGGATAGTTGAGTCCCTTCGTGCAAACAATGTCCATCTTCAAGAATCTGACATCATTGTGATCAGTTCAAAGCTAGTGAGTTATTTTGAAGGGCGCATCATTCCTGCTGAAGAAGTAAATATCTCTGATGAGGCTGATGAGGTTGTTGCAGATACTCCGTTTGTTTCTTTGACTCGTAAAAATGGAATATATTGTGCTAATGCTGGAGTAGATACGAGTAATGTAGAAGAAGGCTACGCAGTGCTTTGGCCAAAAGAGCCTTTTGATTCAGCTGAAAGGATACAACAAGCACTGAAGAATCAATTTGATCTCCAAAAAATAGCTGTCATCATCTCAGATTCTATTTGTATTCCTGGACGAAAGGGGACGGTGTCCGTTGCCATCGGCTACTCGGGTATGCAAGGAGTACAAAATCTTGTTGGAGAAAAAGATGCATTTGGCAACGAACTGAAGTACAGCTCACTGAATATGATCGATTCACTGGCAACCTCTGCAAACCTGGTGATGGGGGAAGGTTCAGAACTAACTCCAATGGCACTCATCTGCAACTATCAATGGGCTGAAACATCAGATACAAAAAAAGACGAGATGGTCATCTCGCCTTTTGATGATATGTTTCCCATTGGGTAGCTATTTCTTTTTTCGTGGTTTTACTTTTCTCACAGTAGGTCGTTTCACAGCTGCTTTTCTTTTTGCAGGAGCTTTCCGTACAGCTTTCTTTTTCGATGCCGCTTTTCTCTTTGTTGGTTTTTTTATTGCTGCAGCAACCTGCTTTGTAGCAGCAACTTCTTGCCTTTGCATTTCCATTGATTCCATAGCTAGCAAGTTTTCTTTTCGAGTATTGTGTTCAATTCTCATCATAATCTGAAGAACTTCAGCCATAGCCATCAGGACCAATGACATAAAGATACCTCCAAAACCAAGGATAATGAAGTCGTCTAAACCGATACCTCTGTATGTTCCTAGGATCGCACCGAGCGTACCAAAGATAAACACGAGGAATGATGCCACTTCAAGTACCATCACAGAGATGGAAACAAACTTAAAGTCTCGTTTGCGCAGATGAGATCTCATAAATGAAAATATAACGAATTAGAATTCTTATTTATACTATACTCTTCATAAATCAGTTCAATGATTATCCATTCCGTTTTTCAAAAATGAGTATCTAGTATAAGAACTCTTTTTTTGCACACAAAGAGGCGTGCTGAGATTGATTTACAAACTTAAAATACTCATTGTATCATTTAGACGAGTTTAAGTATCTGTGCAAAGGATGTGGGTTGGAAAAATCTTTTCCACAAAGGAATACTTGCTGATAATGCTTCTTATTAAGTGGCATCTGCAGAAGAGATTTCTCCGCCTCACTTCACTTCGGTCGAAATAACAAAAAAGTGCTTCTTTTGAGAGAGATGCTTGGGTTGGAGTATGGGTTGCCATGCCTTATAATGAGAGCCCTTAGAAACACACTCTCTTATGAAAGTTTATTGTATTGGTATCGGTGGCATAGGACTCTCTGCAGTAGCAAAGATTCTTTCTCATCAGGGACACGAAGTGAGTGGTTCTGATTCTTCTAAAGCTAGTTTAGAGAAAAACTTGTCAGGAAGTGGGATTCATACCTTTTCTTCACAAGTGGCAGAGAATATTACAACAGATCTTGAATTAATCATCTATTCTGAAGCAGTTTCAGAAGACAACCCTGAGCGAGTCAGAGCAACAGAGCTTGGTATCAAACAGATGAATTATGCTCACGCGCTGGCGATGGTTAGCGAAGGGAGGCGACTTATCGCCATTACTGGAACGCATGGAAAGACAACCGTTACTGGAATGCTCAGTTCTGTCTTGATAGATGCAAACCTGGATCCAACAATTGTGATTGGCTCTACCATGGACAAGTTAAATAATCAGAACTTTAGGCTTGGTTCTTCGGAATGGTTTCTTGCAGAAGCTTGTGAGTATCGCGAAAATTTTCTCCCTCTCAATCCGGAAATTGTTCTCATTAATAATTTAGAACCTGACCACATTGATTATTTCAAGACAGACGAAAACTACTACGCAGCATATCAAAAACTCATTGAAAAAATTCCCGCACATGGGTGGTTAATTCTCTTTAAAGAAGATTCCAACTATTTGGACCTGTCGAAAGTAAAAGGAAAGGTGATGCAGCTTGCAAAAGAAGAATGTAGAAAAGAAATATACACTCTCAAAGTTCCTGGAAATCACAACCAACAAAATGCCTATGCAGTATCTAAAGTTGCAGAGAAATGTGGAGTTCCAATGAAGCTGATCCAACACGGTCTCAAAGATTTCAAAGGCACTTGGCGAAGGTTTGAGTATAAGGGTGAGGTCAATGGAGCGAAAATTTATGACGACTACGGGCATCACCCCACAGAGATAGTTGCAACTATCCAAGCAGCCAGAGAATGGTATCCAGACAAACATCTCACGGTTGTTTTTCAGCCTCATCAGTATTCCCGTACTCATGCCTTCTTCGAAGAATTCTCTCATTCATTCGATGAGGCTTCAGATGTATGGATTACTGATATTTACTCTGCACGAGATACTCAAGATGACTTAGATGCTACCTCATCAGAAAAATTGGTATCGTCTATAAATAATATTGAAAGTCGGTATATTCCCTTTGATCAACTACCTGTAGAAATAAGAAAACATGCTGATCCGTACCATGTATATCTCGTAATGGGAGCAGGCAGTATTGGTACGATATTTGACCAGTTATTTGACTAAAAATAATTGTCATTATTATTCTGGCGGAAAGATGCTAACTAAGAACTCACATTATCTCTCTTTCTCAAAACTTTTACTTTTAAGAAATTCATGATAAACTGTGGACTCCTCAATCTACAGTTTATGAAAGAATCGAAAATTCAATACACTACGTTAGATCTCATAAGAGATCTTGGGAGTTTTGTGAAACCATATCGAAAGAAATTTCTATTAGGGACGGTCATCCGGCTGGTATCAGATATCGTATGGTTGTATCCAGCTGTCGCAGTGGGTCTGATGATCGATCATCTCACAGAGTCACCACAATACGACCAGCAGTATATTTCTGTCATTCTTGTATTATGGGCAGTTGCTTCACTTCTTCATTACTTGGGAAGAGACACGGCGAAGTACTTTATCTATTATGTTGCAGAGCAGTCTGGTCTCGATGCATCATATAAAACCCTCAAGCATCTCATTAGTCTCGATCTCTCTTGGCAAGAAAAAGAAAACTCTGGAAATAAGATGAAACGTATTATGCATGGTTATGAAGGGTTTAATCGACTTATCAGAATTTTTGTCGACCTGGTGTGTGAGTCGAGTGTAAATGCTGTCTTTGTGCTGCTTATTCTGGCCACTTTTGATCCAGTTATAGCAGGAGGAATGTTTCTGTATATGATGACCTACTACATTATTTCTCTTTTTTTTCTCAGGAAAGCAAAGGATCAAGCATATGTCGTAAATAAAGAGGAGGAGCATGTCCAAGGGCAGTTTTATCAAATAATAAATAACATCAACACGGTCAAGTGGTTGGGCCTTGATAGGACACTCCTGCCTCGCTTCAAAGGTATCCTTACTCAACTTCTCTCAGAAATCAGAAAGAGAATTCTTTACTTCCGAAGAAGAGCAGGAGTTCTCGGGATCTATAATGATATATTTCGAATTTCACTGCTCTTTTATATAATAGTTGGGATTTCAAATGGGGATTTTAAAGTTGGTATTTTAGCAATTTTCTTCAGTTATTTTACGAAAATTCAAAATGCTGCAGACGAACTGGCAATGGTGACGGCGGAATTCATTATCCAAAAAATCAGGATTAGAAGAATGATGGGTATTCTAAAGCAGGTTCCTACAGTAGAGCTTACAGGGGGAAAGAATTTTCCTATCCGGTGGAAGCAGTTAGAGATAAAAAACCTCAGTTTCGCTTACAATACACGCAAGTATATTAATAGATTGGATCTCACCATTAAGAGAGGGGAAAAGATTGGAATCGTTGGGTTGTCAGGCGCAGGTAAAACAACACTCTTTAAACTCCTCCTCAGTTTGTATGAAAATTATGAAGGACAAATCCTTTTCGACAAAACTCCTCTCTCAGAAATAAAACGCAGCTCTTACCTCGAGCACACAGCAGTAGTTCTCCAAGAGACAGAGGTTTTCAATTTTTCATTGGCAGACAACATCTCTCTTGCAGGAAAAAAGAAGAATGAAAAACAGCTCGAGAAAGCCATGGAAGTTGCCCATATCAAAGAATTTCTCCATAAATTACCAGAAGGTGATAATACTCTTATAGGAGAGAAAGGTGTCAAGCTTTCTGGAGGTGAAAAGCAACGAGTAGGAATTGCACGAGCTGTATATAAAAACCCTCAAATTCTCTTCATGGATGAGGCGACCTCTCATCTTGATATCGATTCAGAACAGATGATTCAAGACTCCTTAAAAAAGTTTCTCTCAGGTATTACCGCAGTTGTGATCGCTCATCGCCTGTCGACAATAAAGGAAATGGATCGGATCGTTGTCATGAAAGAAGGAAGGATCTCAGAGCAGGGAAGCTTTCAGTATCTCATGCAAAAGAAAGGTGAGTTTTACCGGCTTTGGAATAAGCAGATCAAGAAGGCATAAAAGAAATATGAGTTAGAGGAACTTTCGATATTTGTAAATGAAGGTATTCAATAGAGTGCTCGAAATACGCTTGCAGTTTTTTATTGTAGACCCTGTTACTTAAATATTTTGATCAGCAACTTGTTCAATGTGCTGACAAAAAAAAGACAGGTAAAAATAATTTGTACATAATTCAGTGCAAATAATGATTTGTTTGTAAAATTACTTCCAGCACACACCTTTGTATGGGCAGTATTCACATTTCTTCGGGTCAAACTCTTCTAGTCGTGCAAACTCTAGCTCTCTTACACCAGCCCAGACTTTTTGAAGCAAGGTTTCATATTGCTTGAGCATGTCATCTGTTATGGTGACTGTTTTTGAGACAAAGGTTCCTTCTTCCAGTCCGTATTTTTTTACGCTTGCTTTCACAGGATCGACAAAGACAAGAGATGCACTCGTGACCCTCAAGCCACGATGTTTTCTGTCGTACAAAAGTTTGTAAGCTACCAGTTGTCTCAAATATTCATCACAGTCATCATCGAGAAGATCTCCACAGTTTTCAATAGCCTTGATGTGTTTATCTGGAGTTCCTGTTTTATAATCAATGACCCGGACTTCTCCTTGATTCCCCACCGCTTCGACCTTATCAAATTGTCCAGTGAAGACGAGGTTGTCATTCAATTTCTTCGTGAGCTTTCGTTCCAGTTCCAAAGGCATTACACTCCCATGGTCCAACTGTTGTTGGTACCATTTCTTAGCATCCTCGAGCTTGTGAAGACACCCCTGTCGTATCGCCTGATCGACGCCATGCCATTCTAACTCTTGGATGAACTGGTCAACAAAATAATCAAGAGCCGGAAGCTTACCTTCGTTCATATATCTCCGGTAAGATTTTTCAAGTCCTTTATGAACACACTGTCCGTATACCAATGCCATATTCTTTGGCTGAGGAGCGCGCAAAAGATTGTGGTATAAAAATTGTCGTTTGCATCGAAGATAAGTATTTACTGAAGATGGACTAAGACTCAATTCACTCACCAGCCCAGATAAGGTTTCTTGTGTGAATTGAACTGGATCTGGCATCGGCTCTTTTTTTAAGAGCTGAATAAGCGTACTTTCTTCAGAGATACTGGTAATCTCATCTGGTGTCATTTTTGCATTGCTCAAAAATTGTGAAGTGACTTGTTTATCTTTTGGTGCTGCAGAAAAAATAAGTCGATCCTTTGCGCGAGTGCAAGCCACATAAAAAAGACGGTTTTCATCAAAAATATGGAGTTTCTTTTGTTGTTCCTTTTCATCAATATGTTCTTGCCCAATCATCAGTTCATGCGGTAGCGGAATTTTATTTGTCATTGCTCTCTTCGGCCAAGCCTTATCCTGTATGCAGAAAGGGATATAGACATTTTGAAATTCCAACCCTTTCGAACCATGTGACGTCAGGATTTTCACCCCCTTTTGTTCGCTCGAAACCATCTCACCTGATAATGCAATCTGATGTTTTTCTAGTTGTGCCAAATCTCTCACATAAGCCGCTGTTTGAATTCCTGGATCAGCTTGATTGGCCTTCTTTAAGTTCTGAACAAAACTACTGATCGATCGAAGTTCTCTGAGCCGAAGGACATCATCGTCTTCATAGTGCTTCAAAACAAAATCAACCATTCCTGCGTCCTGCAAAAATTCCATCATGAGTCCATAGACTGGAAAGTTTGCCGATCGCTCCATGAGTCTTTTGATCACCCAAGCAGCTCGGTGAACCGCATTGGGTTTTTTGAGCTGTAGTTCTTTCAAGATTGTTAGCTCACAAGTTTCACCATCACTTGGGGCGTCATGTTCGGTTGCTTGAACTCGTAATGGAGAAGGGAATCGAAGCAAGAGTTCCTCAAAGAGAGAAGGCTTGTCTACTTGGTGTTTTTCAGAACTGACTTCTTCATCTTGAAACATCCGATAATGTTCTTCTTCCATCTGATACTCTTTTGGTTTTTTATTACTTGTTCTTTTATTCTTCGATCGATATTCTCGTTTTTTCTTGCTAACATAAGAAGCAAAGCTCATCAGATCATGATGATCAATTTCCCAAAAGTCACTTAGAAGTACTTCAAACAAAAGTAAATCTTTTTGTTCAAAATCTAGATCTCCAACTGCAAGTCGAAGAACTTTCAAAAGTTGCTGAACTCGAAATTCACCTCTGATATCTTCCTTTCCATCTGTTGTGTATGGAATACCTGCCTGAAGAAAAGATTCAATGATCAGTTGAGCAGACTTTCTTGTTCTAACCAAGATGGCAGTATTGTTCTGCTCATTTTTCTCCATTTTTTTAATATCTCCAACCAGTGCAGTGAGTTCTTCTTCGACGGTTCCATACTGATGGGATTCAATAGCTTGTTTTTCTGAAGCTCCTCGGACGGCATATAGTTCTTTGTCCATGACTCGTTCAACAAGTGGAACCTGTCTGATGATGGCTGCGCTCGAAGTCAGAATTTCTTCTCGAGATCGATAATTTTTGTGGAGAAGTATTTTTTTTACGCCATCAAAAAGCTTGTCAAAAAGGGCGAAGTTTCCAGCGCTTGCTCCTTGAAATCTATAGATCGATTGGTCGTCATCTCCTACGACACAAATATTCGATCGCTTCTCATCAAAAATACTCAGTATGAATTTTAATTGTGACCCATTGGTATCTTGAAACTCATCTATCATGACATACTGGTACTGTTCCTTTACCTGAGCCAAGAGGTCCGGTTCTGATTTCAGTATCTGTGTTGCCATTACGATCATGTCATCAAAATCATAACGTCCACGCTTGTCAAAAACAGGAGTACTACCTTCTGATGACTTTGCTCCTTCATAGGCTTCATAAACTTTTGCAAAAGCCTTTAGTCGAGTGACATGTTTCTCTTCAATCACTTTTCCATCTGCTTTGTAATGCTTTAAAAAAACATTGAGATCATCTGGTGTTATCCCATCCCTCTTTAGAGCTCCAATATTCGACTGGATATCTCCTCTATACAAGTATGGAGCATTGGGATGACGAATAGCTTTCACCCCTTCTAGGTTGTCTAATAGATATTCCAAGAGGTTTATCCGTTCCAAATCTGTCATTTCTACGCGATCACCTCTGAGCTTCGCGGCCTGTTCAGATTCCATTAGGAGGTTGTTTGCAAAAC
The DNA here is from genome assembly GCA_029233985.1 of Candidatus Altimarinota bacterium. Classification (GTDB taxonomy): domain Bacteria; phylum Patescibacteriota; class Gracilibacteria; order JAUYGZ01; family JAUYGZ01; genus JARGOK01. Next base: position 569,628 of record JARGOK010000001.1, on the reverse strand, counting down.
CATGAAAAGTTTCTACCACCACTTCATACCCATTGGGTCCAATAATACTCGAGAGCCTCTCTCTCATGGCTTTCACTCCGGCATTCGTGTAGGTCAAGATCAAGATATTGCTCGGATACAAATCGGTTTGTTTCAAAATATTTGCTGTTCTCACCGAGAGAAGCTGTGTTTTTCCTGTGCCTGGACCCGCCAGGACCATCACAGCACCTTCAATAGAATCCACCGCAAGGGTTTGTTCTTCGTTGAGTTGCTTGTACAGTTCTTCGTATCCCATAATCTAATTTTACACCGTCTGCTGAGGCTTCTCCAGCTCCATTACTTCAATATCACCACCGATTGATTCCTCTGAAATTTTATATACATCCTTGTCAATTTTTTTAAATTCCTTGTACGATTGGTTAAACATCGAAACAGTCGTTCCCAGATGATTCCCCATTTTTTGCATTTTTTCGTCAAAGCTAAGGATGTGTTTGCCTAGCTTGATGACATTTTTCTGAATTTCTTTAAATCCTTCTTCCATTTTGAGTTGCTTGAGTCCTTGCATCACGGTCTGCAGATAGGCAAGGAAAGAGGAAGGAGAAACAATAATTACTTTCTTCGAGAAGGCATACTCCATCAGGTTTTGCATGTTTACAGTTGTCCCAACAGTATTTACTAGTAATGCATGGTAGACGCCTTCAGCCGGAACATACATAAAAGAAAACTCCATCGTATTTTGTTCTGGTCGCACATATTTAGAGGTTTCATCGATACGTTTTTTTACATCAGCACGAAAATCTTGTTCAAGCTTTGCACGTTTCTTTGGGTCGACGGTCTGCATCATTTGGTTGAAGTTCTCCAGGGAAAACTTAGAGTCAATAGGGATGATTTGTTCTTGAATAAAAATAGCTGCATCTACAATTTCTCCATTCGGAAATTTATACTGCATTTGGTACTGGGTTGGTGCCAGGACAGACCCCAAAAGTGAATCAAGAAAATACTCTCCAAGGACTCCTCTTTGCTTGGGGTTTTTTAAGATGTTTTCCAAACTTTGCATTTGCTCAGCAAATCCTACTACTTGTTTATTGGTGCTATCGAGTTCCGTCAACTTTTTTGTGACTGATTCAATAAGCTTTGAGCTTTCTGCAAACATTTTTTGTTGGTTTTCAGTCAAGGAACGTGTTTGGTTGTGAAGGGTTTTGTCTTGGACAGAGAATTTCTCAAGAAGCGCTCGTTCTTGTTTGGACAATGAGTCATTCACAGAATTCTTCAAATCATTGACTTGTTGAAAGAGGAGCTTGATCCCTTTGCTCTCGTCTTCATCATCTACCATTTTGATCTTCTTGATCAGAAAGATAAGGTAACTAAACAGGGCAACAGCGCCAACAGTTGCAAGAGACAAGATAATGAGAAGTGTATCGCTCATAGTTCAAGTATTAAGAGTGTTTAAGATTCCAGGTATAGATCATTTCTTCCATTCGTTTCATGTTGCGCTCGAGGTCTTCCATTTTTTTTCGGATCGAAGAATTTCTAGTAACGACGGCTTCCATATAACTCTGGTAGAGTTCGGTAATATCATTGAGAATTTGTTCCATTTGGCCTGGATTAAAGCGAGCCAACCTCAGAAGTTCTCCACTCATATCACAAAGACCGCAGAGATATGACTCATGATGAACTCTCAAGTCTTCTGGGGAGCTCAGTGGCTTTTCTTCGAGATAGTCTGACAGTAGCTTTGCCTCAACATACTCTTCAGGGCCAACATGAAATCCACCGACACTGATAAGGTATGGTGTTTTTTCCATCAAATCCTGCAGGTCATTATTCAGTTGTTCAGCTTTTACTAGTCGTTCATTTGCCTCATCCATTTTTCCTTTCAGGAGATGACCAATAGCCGCCTTGGATTCTATCCGAAGGTCATTACTATATCCCAATCCCATGCCACGGTCTGATTCAAACTGTTGAAAGGAATCGAGAGGAAGATCAAATTTCATATCTATTGATGAGAAGTGACTCCATACTAGCGTGCCGATTCTCAATGGGAAAGTTTAAATCTCCAAACCACACAAAGCAGCAGCTTCGTCCTCAATTTGCTCTCTTTGCCCTTTCTTTAGTTTCAAACTCTTCATACCCTTTTTGATATCCTTGCACAAAACATGGCCTTTTTTGAGAAGGTCTTTTACATGGTGTTCGTTTAGGCTCGTCAAAGAAGTAATAGGGTGAAGACCGGCTTGATCAATCATATCTTTGAGTCCGGCATCTCTTGGTCGATCCCATGAAATTATTTCTAGTCCAGCACATTCAGCATATTGAATAGCAGCGCTGCTAAATTGAGTATTGGTCACAAGGATACCTCTAAAGTTCTTCTTGCTCCCTGGATGATCTTTTTCCCAACGAGCCTTGAGATCTTGCATTCGTGAATGAACATAGAGTGCTGTCTTTACATCACTCTTCGTCGCATTCATATTATGATACTTACACTCCATCATGACCACGTCTTCCTTGCTTTCTGCAACAACATCCACTTCGTGCTCAATACATATTCCCGATACCATCACACCTACTTGTGTTGTGTATCCCAGACCTTCCCAAATCTTCGCCACAAATTCCTCAAAAGGGTACCCACTCGGTCCTAGCCGCATAAGAGCTCTTTTGAGATCATACTTTGCCGCCACAGCAGGATGCTTGTCTTTGAGCAGCTCAAAAGCATGATGATAAATATCAAAGGTTTTCATTCCATCTTCTAGTTCACCTTCAATATGGGTCACAATCATATTCGCTGCATCATCAGTAGCCCCACCACGTTTCAGTGAGTGAAACAGTTTTTCAGAGTTGAAATACTGCATCTCGCCATTTCCCTTCAGGACCTTGTAAAGTTTTTGTGCCATATATATGTAAGATAATCATCCCATTATATCATATATCAAGCTTTCAATCGACTCTATTCAGTGATGAATGTCAGAATACTAAAAAGGAGTAATGGAGCAGAAATAGCACAAATGCATTGATATTTTGGTGATATGCTCTAAAATGTGTCGGGTTTGAGGACCTTTATATATGATAAATCACTTAAAATGGTGCAAGGCATCTCAGAAAACATTGAAGGACATCTTGATGAAGATCTAGTCCTTCCAGGACATCAGTACCAAGAGGTCGCAGAAGAACTCATGAAAAGTACTGATCGAGATATCAAAAAATTGCTGGTATCTACTCCTGAACCAGATGAATTTCCGTCTGAAGTGGCACATTATGTTGCAGAGGAGCTTGTTGGTATGCCTACGGCAGATGATTGTGCTGCAAAAAAGATCTCTTCTGGTATTTTTAAAATAGCCAAGGAGCTCAGGTCAAAAACTGCAAGCATGTGGTAATCACTTCTGAAAAGGAAACTTCATAATATCCCTAAAGTTCATTACCTTGGGGGTTTTTTGTATACCTGTTTCGATACTTTGAATATTTCTTTGAGGATTATAAGTTTTCCCTAGGTAATCCCAACATGAGAGTACCGTCCCATAGTTCGAATTAAACTCCTGATTCTTGGTGGAGTGATGAACTTGGTGAAAATTAGTAGTAATCATAATTTTCCGAAGAACATTATCTATTCTAGAAGGGATTTGTACATTTGCATGTTGAAATTGAGTAAAGACTAGCATCAGAGCCTGATTTAAAATAAGCGCTTCAAAGGAAAGCCCAAGAAGAAAAAAGATTGGCAGGTGAAAGAGTGACATCGCTATGAGTTCTCCCAGGTGAAAACGAGTTCCCGTCGAAAAATCCAAACGACTATCGATATGATGAACAATGTGAAATCTCCATAGGAATGGGATGCGGTGGAGTAAGATATGCCATATATAGATAACAAGATCCAATATCACAAGGCTTAAAACAATTTCCCAGATCAATGGCAGGTTCAGCCAATTCATCAATCCAAAGTTCATCTGTTCTGTAGTTCTCACAATCCAGTCTGCGGCTATTGCAAAACTGATCCCATAAATGATCCCGTTTGAAAAAGCGATTCCAAAGTTCTTCATGAGATGAGACCATCGGGACTCCGTCTGAGGTTTGAATTCCCAAACAGTTTCCAGAAGAAAAAACAAAGTACTGTTTAAAACAAAGGCATAGAGTCTGATGTTTTCGAGGAGTTCCATGAGGAAATATTAAGAATGCTTTACTTGAAACCATTTCAACCGAAGAGCATTGAGAACAACAGTGAGAGAAGAAAACCCCATCGCTACAGAAGAAACTATTGGGTTTAAAAACCCTAGTGCCGCAATGGGAATCCCAAGACTATTATAGATAAAAGCCCAAAAGAGATTTTGTTTGATGTTCCGAAGAGTTGCCTCGGAAAGTTCAATTGCTTCCACTGCTTTCATAAGGTCGCCTTTTACCAGTACAATGTCACCCGACTCCATCGCGACATCAGTGCCAGTTCCCATTGCGATTCCAACATCAGCCGTTGCCAAGGCAGGGGAGTCATTGATCCCATCTCCCACCATAGCTACTATCTCACCCTTTTTTTGAAGACTCTTAATTTTTTTTGTCTTTTGCTGTGGGGAGACTTCAGCAATTACTTCATCTATCCCAACTTCTTTTGCTATCGCCTGTGCTACTTGGTAATGATCTCCTGTCATCATCACCATCTTGATGCCGCGGTCGTGAAGAAGCTTCACTGCTTTCCTTGAGGTTTCTTTCACCGCATCAGCCACAGCAAAAAATCCAATCACCTCTTTTGAATTCGCAACGAAAAGAACGGTCTGACCTTGCTCATGAAGATCTTCGCAATATCTTTCAGCGCCATTCAGAGGTCGACTGAGTGAAGTCATATACTTTTGGCTTCCAAGAAAATAGTGCTTCTTGTTTACAATACCTGTCACTCCAAGCCCAATCTCAGCTCTAAATTTTTTTACCTCAATTGCTGCTATTTTTTTCTTCTGACAGTACTCGACAATACTTTTTGCAAGGGGGTGTTCGGATTGCAGCTCCAGAGCATAGGCAGCTTCCAATACTTCTTTTGGCTTGTGCTTTCCAAGAGCTTGAAAGCTCTGCATTTCTGGATGGCCTTTGGTGATGGTTCCCGTCTTATCAAAACAAATCGTCGTGATCTGATGCACTTTCTCCAGGCTCTCAGACCTCTTGATCAATATTCCCAATTGAGCTCCTTTCCCAGACCCAACAACAATTGATATAGGAGTCGCTAAACCAAGAGCACATGGACATGCGATCACTAATACTGAAACCGTTATCAAAAGCGAATTTGTCATGTCGAGTCCATGCCAAGTCCAAGCTGAAAAAGTCACGACAGCTATCAAGAGAACACCCCAGACAAAATAGCTCGAAATAATATCCACGAGTTTTTGAATAGGAGCTTTGCTCATTTGAGCTTGTCTCACCAATTCAATCATCTGAGAGAGTAGTGTTTCTTCCCCAATTTTTTTCACTTCAATACTCATTGCAGTGTTCCCATTTACGGTTGCTCCGATAACTTTGTCCCCCTCCTTCTTCTCTACGGGAACACTTTCTCCCGTCACCATAGATTCATCTAGTGTCACTGCACCTGTAATAATAATTCCGTCAGTAGGAATCTTTTCGCCTGGCTTCACCAAAAGGTTGTCTCCTATCTTCACCTCAGTAATGTCGATATCTCGAGTCTTATTTTTTCCAATAACCAAGTGAGCTTTCTTCGCAGACAATCCCATTAGTTTCTTGATTGCACTCCCAGCCTGATTTTTTGTTCGCTCTTCCAAATACCGACCCATCATTACAAAGGTCGAAATAAAGGCGGCATCCATAAAGTACTCGTTGTGAGAATTCAGGATAAATACTGAGTACATAGAGTATAAAAAGGCAGCTGAAGAACCCAGTGCAATAAGCGTGTCCATTTGAGGTCGACCTTTAAACAGAGATGGTATCCCTCGTAAGAAATATTCATTTCCGGTGTAGAGAAGCACCGATAGTGCAGCCAATGCCATCAGGTCCATCTTGAAAGGAAGAGCTGGAGTAAACATCAGGATGGTGATACCAACACTCATGATGATCCCAAAAATCATCTTGTTCCACTTCGATCGAGTAGAGGCAGCCTTCTCAGAAGAGGCATGGTCGTGATGCGTGCCCTGTTGTTTTTCAGCAATAGAAATTGATGCAGTGTATCCTGTTTTCTTTACCTGATCGATAATATCCTGATCAGTGACCTTCTTTTCATCAAAAATAACTTCGGCTCGTTCAGCCGGAAGATTTACTGAGATACTCTTCACCCCATCCAACTTCCCTACATCTTTTTCAATGTGGCTTATACACGAGGCACAGCTCATGCCGGTTATGATAAAACGTTGGGTTTTCATGGCTTCGATTAGCGACTAGAGAGTTCGCAGGTCCGAATGATTTCTTTAATGAATTTGTCACGTCTCTCTTTATCCTTTGAGTTCAAATGCTTCGCACCACAGGTATTCAAGTGACTTTCTAAGATGAGGGGGGTGACACCTTTCACGGCTCCTTGAAGAGCTAATACTTGAGTCGTGATATCGTTACAGTATTTTCCTTCTTCAATCATCTTGATGATGCCATCAATCTGACCTTTAGCTCGCTTGAGCCTTTTGATGGCCTTATCTTTAAAGGGTTCTATCATATATAGTGAAAGTGAATTATTCAGGTCTATGCTTCATGAGTGAAGAACAGACCTAAATCCAGTCCCAGACTGGATTTAACTATGTTTATTGAGTAATTTTCTCGCTACTCATATCTTTATCAATCATTCTTTCCAGCATTTTTTCATCGTTTTTCATTATTTTTTTATGCTTCCGATTTCCCCCTCTGATCCCAAGAGCAGCTGAGAGGAGAGAACCAATTACACCTGCGATGACAAGCCATTTGACCCACTTCATCAATTCAACAGGTTTTTGAAGCCAAGCCCATCGAAGAAAGAGGATGGATCCAAGGAGAAGAGCAACACCTGAGAGCATATGTAAGATCATGCCAAGATTATTCAAAGAACCCATAAGGAGAAAAATTAGAGATTAGTATCCAAAACTTCAAAGCCAAGCATCATGTCAGCTTCGAGATGTTCAGCTATGTGACAGTGTAGCATCCATTTTCCTGGGTTCGACATTTCAACCAATATATCTACAATATCGCCAGTCTGAACTAAAGTGGTGTCTTTCCAGACGAGATTCGTATTTCTCTCATCATTTGTTTCCAGTACCAAAAATCTCTGTCCATGGAGATGAATAGGGTGTTGCATAGGATGCATGGAGTTCGGATCATTAAAGAGACGAATTTTTACGACATCACCCTTCTGAAATTTCCAATCGATGTCCATATTTTCCTTCCCTGTTTCAGGGTCAAGAAGTTTCCAAATAAGATTTTCAGAAGTTGAAGACTGGTTCATCATCTTCATCTCATCCTCCCATTCGATCTTGTGGTTAGCTCCCATATTCATTTCCATTCCTTCCATCATATTCATATCCATTGTAAGCTCCAAGGTTTTGTCTACAGGCCTGTCAAAATATTCTCGGAAAGGGTCGATCTCAGAAATGACATCTTGGTTTTCACGGGCGTTGTTAAATGCTTCACGGTGATCCATTTCACTGGTGAGTTTTGAGACTGTGACAGAACCGAGTTCAGTCGTTCCTTCTTTGTTGTCATTCATGATTTTGAAAAGGCCTGGGGTTTCAAAGAGAACTTCTATCACTGCTCGCTCAGAAGGGGAGAGAATGAGAGCTTCTAAAAATTCTTCTCGTTCGACTTTGCTGGCATCACCTCCTACCCATTTCATCTGCGCTCCTGGGATAGTCAGACGGTACGGCCGAGCATTGGAGACATTCGTGACATAAAATCGGACGACATCTCTCATGTTAACTGCCACCTCCCAATCTGTTTCGCCATTCGTCAGCATGACGTTACCAAATCTCCCCATCAGAGTATGAGAAGCTTTTTCCTTATCAAAAGAAACGATTCCTTCATCATCCATCATAAGGTCGTCCAGCACTAAGGGAACTTCCTGATTCACAGGTGACCAGTAGTTTAGATCTTCAGATTGCACGAAGTAATTTCCATAAAGACCAAGCTCTTGAGTATAGTCTTCTCTGATATGTGGGTGGTACCAATAAATACCAGTATCTGGGAAAATGAGCTCATAAGTATAGCTTCCACCAATAGGAACAGGTTTTTGCACCAGTGCTGTTCCATCAAAACGATTCTCGAGTCGCAGACCATGTGAATGGAGCATGGCTTCTTCATCCGTCTGATTCGTAAAATTAATCGTCACTTGTGATCCTTGCTTCACCTTTAGCATCGGTCCGGGGATCATTCCATTGTAACCCAGCATTTTCACGATATTACCATTGATCTCCTTTGAGACCATCTTGGCAACTAAATCGTAGCTCTCTCCATCTCCTAATTCGACTACTTCAGAGGGGAGAGCAGGCGAGAGACCTTCAGTGCTTTGAGAATAAGGAAGGGCTTCTGATGATGTTTCATCACAATTTCCCATCATCGTACCGTCTGGCATCTGGTGGCATGGTACATCAATCATCATCTCATGGTCCATATCCATGCTTGCTTTCTCCATGGTCAGTGTACAGCCCGAGAGGGAAATGAAAACGATGACAATCATCGATAATATCATAGTGTGCTGAGAGAGCATTTTTTTCATAAGAGTAGAATTAATTATTAGATACCCCATAGGGGTATAATATCAAAAGAGAAGCTGAAGTCAAGAAGCGAATTCAGACAGCACAAACGCTTTCTCTTTGCCACAACACACCATATAATAAATGAGCTGATTTTTTCTATTTATGAGAGACACTGAAGTGATCCAGTTCGAAGAAAAAACTCGTCTCAGAGCATTGGGGCAAGTTGTAATTGCTGTGCTGATTTTCTTGTCACCAATCGTTATTGCTTGGGGGCATGATCTGTTTAGGACGCTAGACGAAGATGTTTTTATTCTGGGGAAAACAGTCCAAGGAATGAACCGTTGGCAGGTAGAAGACTTTCTCGAAGAAAAGCTTGGCGCTCTCAGTGATGCTGAAATCGTTCTCGAATCTCACAGTGGTGGAAGAGGGAGGTTTTCTTACCAAGACCTTGGGGTTCATTACGCTATCCCTGAGACGGTTGCCTATGTCTTTGATGTGACGAGTTGGTGGTACAATTTCTCAAACGTGCAGGCAAGCTCTGGAGATGAAATAAATTTCAAACCTATCGTTTTCGTGGATGATATAAAGCTGGAGTCAATTGTCGACCAGTACCTCTCCGCTCAGCAACGTCTGCCAAAAGATGCTTCACTTGCATGGGAAGACCTCACCTGGAATATTTCACCTGAGCAATCAGGATGGGCAGTGGAGGAAAACGAGCTAGAAAGAATTAGCGATCACATCCAAGATATTGCTTATTCATATGACAAGCCACCTGCACTCAAGGTGCGTTTCAATCAGCCTCAACCAGGACGAACTACACAAGATATTCAGGGACTCTATGAATTACTTCTCGCTACGATTGAGAAACCCATTGACCTTCATTATCAGGATGATCATCTTCAGGTAACTATTAATAATAGTGACCAGTGGATAAAGATTCAGTACGATGAAGGTTTGGTAGAACTAAATGAACCATTTGTTAAAAATTGGATTGCAGTCTTTGCATTGCAATATGATTCCAAGTCTCCAGATGTTGTGGTGAAGGGAATAGAAAATATTGTCTCAGAATATGATGGGGAGACTTATCAAAAAGCAGTGCTAGCTGGAGATTTCAGCAAAGGAAGAAAGATGGACCAAGAAAATCTCTTCCAACAAATAAAAAGCAGAGTGCTCACTTCTTCCGATACACGAAAAATAGATGTTGAATATGAAACCCTTACACCAAAAATCATTTCTGAAGTAGAGGGTCTCGAGTTTCCTCAGCAACTTTCAATGGGACAGACGAGTTACGCCATGGGGAGTTATACTGAGAGAGAGGAAAACATCAGGAAGAGCTTGGAAATCTTTACCGGAGTGATTATTCCTCAAGGGGAAGAATTCTCATTCAACCGCGTGTCAGGATGGATTACTCAAGCGAAAGGATATTATAAGACAAAGGTTATTATCGGTGGTGAGGTGAAAGAAGGAGTAGGAGGCGGTGTTTGTCAGTCTTCCACGACAATGTACAGGTCTGTTATAAATGCTGGAATGCCTCTCACAGAACATAAACACCACAGTTTAGATGTCGTTTATTATCACAAGTATGGCTACGGTCTCGATGCCACGGTCTACCAAGAAACCCGCCAAGATCTCAGGTTTGTAAATGACACCCCAGGTCCTATTCTCATTTTTGCCTCAATGATGCCAGGTTTCGAGACGGTGATGGAGTTTTATGGAACAACTGATGGAAGAAGGGTGGAGATGACACCAATGAAAGCCATCAATAACTTACATAAAAAATGGTCTTGGAAAATTATCAAGGGCGATGAAGTCGAAGAGAGAATTATTAATACCGTTTATCAGCCAGAGAAAAAACCAGAAGAAATTGTCATTCCAACAGAGATCTAATTTTTAAATGATTTCCATGGAGTTTTCTATTGTTGAGGTTCAAGAATCCGATAACAAAGAGATTATTCAACTTGGAAAGTCTACTCCAGAGTGTCAGGATCATGATGGCCCACCTAGTTTTTTGACAGAGCATATGATGAGTGGGTATATCAAAAGCCCACATGACCTGTTCCTAAAAGCAATCAGCGACGCTGGTAAACTTCTAGGAATCATTATGGTCTCATATAGTCAATACACAAAGGTAGCGTATGTGGAGAACATTATTGTCAAAGCAGCCTATAGAAAAAAGGGCATAGCTTCTATGCTTATGGATCATGCGCTAGAAAACCTAAATAAAAAGGGTTGTGTTGATGTGTGGGCACTTGTCCACGAAGACAATGAATACATGCTTGAGTTCACAAAAAGAAGAGGTTACAAAAAAGGAAGGAAATTCTTTTTAGTGGAAAAATCTCTAGGTGTTTCTGAAGAATAATCCTTATTATGAAAACAAACCGAATTATCGATTTTGATATCTGGAGAGGAGCTACAGTTTTCAGTATGATTATTTTTCATTTCTTTTTCGCACTCAATTATCTCAAAATATTATTTATTAATTTTAGTTCAACTCCTTGGGTTGTATTTGGTTTTTTGATTCGAGTGAGTTTTCTTGTTTTGGTTGGGGTCTCTCTCGAGCTCTCTTTTAGCAATAGTTCGTCTCAATGGAGCTTCCTAAAGAAGCAACTCAAAAGGCTAGGGGTCATTGCAGCAGCAGCTTTGTTTGTTTCATTCTCAACTTGGCTGTATATTCCAGATGAGTTTATAAGGTTTGGGATTTTACATATGATAGCTCTAGGGGGCTTGCTTCTCCTTCCTCTGGTAGGGAATAAAAGGAGAGTTGTTCTCCTGCTTATCTGTAGTATTTTTTTGCCATTTTTTATTGGTTCGATAGAATCTAATTCTTGGGGAGGAATTGTTCTTGGTTCGAAGATGGAGGGATTCAGGTCAATTGATTGGTTCCCAATTTTCCCATGGTTGGCTTGGATATGTTTTGGGGTTCTGGTTTCAGGTCCATTAAAAATTATCTTGAAAAACCACCCATTAGTTTCAAGGGAGACGCGAGGAGTTCAATTCTTTAAAAAACTTGGTCAGAATGCGCTTCTTGTGTATTTGGTACATGTGCCAATTATCATGATCCTCTTGGTTGGAGTCATGGCACTTGAGAGTCTTGTCTAAAAGTACTTCGCAGTTTTGTTGCCCCAGTTAAAGTATAAAGAGTAGTGGAAGCAAAGAAATAAAGAGATTCCTCTCGGGAACACAATGAAGTCAAAGAGGCATGGTTCTCGCTAATACCGCCTTTTCTTGTTGAGGAGTCTTGACGTCAAAAACGGTTGGAGTTCTGTATGGCATCAACTACACTTGGTGTACTCTTTTGGCTGAAATATACTTATGAAAGATATTACTTTTTGTGTCGGAGGACCTGCGGGTCAAGGGATCAAAACCGTTGGGTTTAACTTTGGAAAAGTAATGCTCCGACTGGGGTACTATGTCCATGATAATGATGAATATCCATCATTAATCAAAGGTGGCCACAATGTGCTATGGGCACGTGCAGCTGACGAGAAAATTCACTCTCACGACAGCAAGACTCATATTCTTCTCGCACTCGATAAAAACACGGTGAGGAAATATCAGGACCAGATGGAATCAGGAGGAGTGATTATTGTTGATGAAAAAAAAATCAAACTTAAAGATGAAGACAAGACCAGAGAAGATCTCCATTATATTTCTCTCCCGCTCTTCAAGACAGCTGTCGAGGTAGCAGGCAATGCCATTATGTTTAATACCGTCGGACTCGCTGCTGCTTTTGCAATGCTTGGAGTAGATATAGAAATCTACAAACAAGTTTTAGCCGATCAATTCGCCTCAAAAGGAGCTGATATTGTTTCGGGAAACCAAGCAGCAGCTCAAGCAGGATACGATCTCGGAAAAAAATTCAAGCCGCACAAGGACTGGGATTTCCCAGCTCAAGAAAGAGGGGATGATAAAGCCTACTTCCTCACTGGAAACCAAGCTATTACTTATGGAGCAGTGGCCGCTGGGTGCAAACTCCTCTGTTCATATCCAATGACACCAGCATCTTCAGTTATGGAATTTTTTGGAGACCTCGAAAATTCTCACAATGTTGTACTGAAACACGTAGAAGATGAAATTGCAGCACTCAATATGACAACGGGTGCTTGGCATGCCGGCGCGAGAGCTATGGTAGCTACTTCGGGAGGAGGTTTTGTTCTTATGGCAGAAGCTCTCGGTTTCGCTGCTATCAGTGAGGCGGGGCCTGTCATCTTTATAGCGATGAGGCCAGGACCAGCTACAGGTGTTCCTACTTTTACCGGACAAGCCGATCTCAGATTTGTTCTCCATGCAGGACAAGATGAGTTTCCGCGTATCATCCTAGCACCTGGGGATAACGAAGAATGTTTTTACCTGATGCAAGAAGCTTTTAATCTCGGAGATGTTTATCAAACCCCAGTCATTGTCTTGTCTGATAAATTCCTAGCAGAATCACACTTCACAACTCCTGCACTCGATGACCAACGCGTACCAATAAAAAAAGGAAAGGTTACTTTTGATCAACTCCCAGAAGACTATGTGAGATACCAAGTAGATGTAAAAGATGGGGTCAGCACGAGAGCTATTCCTGGTACAAAGGGTGGGTGCTTCTTGGCCAATAGTTACGAGCACGATGAACATGGATTCGCAACTGAGGAAGCCGACATGGTGCTCAAACAACGAGACAAAAGACATCAAAAAATTGCAGCCATCGCTTCAGAGCTCCCGATGCCTGCCCTGATCGGTCCAGAAAAAGCAGGTCTCACGCTGGTCACCTGGGGATCTACAAAAATGGTAGCTCGTGAAGCGATGAGAGCTCTTGAGTCGGAGGGGGTATCAGTAAATATCCTTCATTTTAGCTGTCTCTTCCCTCTCGATTGGGAAAAACTGAAAAACGAACTCGCCAAATATCCCAAGACCCTCTTCATCGAAGGAAACGGCGAAGGTCAGTTCCAAGGAATCCTCAAACAGTATACCGACTTCGTTCCAACTGATGCTTACCATCGGATTGATGGAAGACCATTTTATCCAGAGGAGCTGGTGGAGAAAGTAAGGGAGATGTTGTAGACCAAACCCGCCCGGACCTCTAGTCCTTTTAAAGGGGAACCGAACACTTTTCATTGCAAAGTAGCTAAAATCTAAAACCTAAAACCTAGCCCCATGTCCGTCAAAAAAACAGAGCTTCTGTCTCCCGTAAAACCCACCTGGTGTCCAGGTTGTGGTGATTACTTCATACTTCATGCGATCAATAATGCCATTCAGCAGTTGGATCTCAATCATGAAGATGTGATGGTGGTTTGGGGCGTAGGGTGCGCAGGGAATGGAGCGGACTTTATGAAGGTCTATGGAATGCATGCTTTGCACGGACGAGCTCTCCCTGTGGCAACCGGAGCAAAGATGGCCAATCCAAATCTGAAGGTGATTGTGATCGGTGGAGATGGAGACGGGTATGGAATTGGTTTGTCTCATTTCATCCATACTTCACGAAGAAATATCGACCTCACCTACATCGTTCACAACAATCAGATCTACGGGCTCACCACAGGTCAAACATCACCGACGACTGAAAAAGGCTTTTGCAGCAAGTCCACTCCATCAGGAGTGATCGAAGAACCCATCCAGCCAATGGAACTCGCTCTTGCATCGGATGCTACCTTCGCTGCTCGTGCTTACTATAATGATCTCCCTTCAATGACCGAAATTATTCTCAAGGGAATGCAGCACAAAGGGTTTTCCATTATTGATTGTCTTCAGATCTGCCCATCTTTCAAGCGCAATAATACCGAAGAGTTTTATAAGGACAGTATTTCTCCTCTTCCAGAAGGCTTCACTCCAGATAATAGATCAAAAGCTTTTGCACAAGCTCAAGACAAATCAAAGCTCTGGTATGGAATATTTTATCAGGAAGAGAAGCCGACTTACTGTGACGGACTTCCACAAATTGCAGAAAAGACACCAGCACAAATGTATCGTGAATTAGAAAAGCCACTCTCGATGGGGAAAGTACTAAAGCAATATGTCTAGCCTCTCTCCGCCATCCTCTTGAGTCCATCATAATCAAGGACTTTTATATTTCCTTGCTCCACTTGAATGAGCTGAGCTTTTTTAAACGCGGCTAAATCTCGAGAAACAGATTCTCTTACCGTTCCTAAAAATCCTGCCAAGTCAGATTGGCTCAAGGGAATCTGAAATGGTTCCGCATTTCCTTTTTTCTCAAATTGTTTCAGGAGATACTTCGCAAGACGTTCTTTTGTAGTGTTCAAGGAAAGGTCACAGACCTCTTCACAGAGATCGCATTCTTTTTTTGCTAAGACTTTAATGACTCGACGAGAAAAGTCATGAGATTGGTCAATAAGATTCATAATATCTGCTCTCTTCAGCACGTAGACTTCACACTTCTCAATCGCAATTGCAGACATATGATGAGTTGCTTCTTCAAGAAGAGGGGCGAGGCAAAATTGATCACCGATATCAATGAGGCAGACAATTTCCTCTTTTGTAGTTCCTGAACGAAACTGAGTCATTTTCAAAAGACCACTCTTGAGGACATAGAGCATATCTGCTTGGTCACCTTTATTAAAAATAAACGAGTCTTTGATAAAGGTTTGAACTTCAACATGGTTATTCAAAAAAGAGCGATCGGTAACATCGAGCCCGGTAAAGAGCGAAGCATCAAAGAGTTCCATATTGGAATCATTAATATCCATTTGAAAAGTTTTCTTTCCACCAGTGTGGTTGGTCCTCCTCCGCTAAGGCACCCCATCCTTGGTTTAAGACTTCAAACTCTGCTCCAATCCAATCTCCATTTTCTTGAATCAATTCTCCATCGATTTCCATGCGCCCATCTTTCCCACGAAGGAGTGTAGTGATATCCCAGTGTGTTCCCGACTGACTCACATTTCCATTATTGAGCGTGACTGGCTCACCCAGATACTCATCATAAGTATAGCAAGATCCTAAGGCCAAATGAAAACTCCCGCCAATCTTCTCAACCAAGAGGGAATTGACGACATGTTGTCGCATATGAGGATTTGTTCCAATGCCAATTTCTCCAACAAATTTTGTACCTTCTCCTTGCTCATTGTCAGCCTCCAAAATGTTCTTTAAATCTTCTTGTCCAACTTCGGCGGAATACTTGATCAGTTTTCCTTTTTCAAATTCAAATCGAAAATTTTCCATAATCCCGCTTGCTCCATAATGAAATCTTCCCTTGGCGACAACAACGCCATCCACTCCATCTTTTCGAGGCGCACTAAAGATTTCTGAACCAGGAATATTTTTCGCAATCACACTATTGGCAAAGGTCATTCCTTCAATATTAAGAGTGATGTTCGTCCCGTCATTATTACTAATGTGCAGGCTCTTGCTCATATCAAATTTTTTCTTCAGAGCTTCTTGTGCCAATTGGATTTCTTTCCAAGGTTGATCACAGAGTTCAAAAAAGAGTTTCAAATATTCTTCATACTCCATTTCATCCAGCTCCGCATCATGTGCATTTGGAATACGAGTAAGCGTGTAATGGAGCTTTCCAGACATCGCCATATCATGAATTTTTTGATTCATCATACGATAGATCAAGCGTTTTTCTGTATCAATTTGTTCCTTGATATCAGGGTTTGTGCTCGAAGAAATAATAATCTCACGGTGAACTCCTTCATATTTTTCTAGAGTTAGGTTAGCGAGTTTTTGTAGTTGGGATTCATCGAGATGATTGATCAATACCATTCCTCGATGAGCATCTTTTATTCCCAGTTCAAAATCCACTTGGTTTTGCATGCAGAGAGCAATCACTTCTTCCGCAACATCCCGTCCTTCTTCGGTGACAGCAATAATAATCCTTTCACCTGATACCGCACCAGAAGACTGAAACAGATCTCGAGCCAAGGCTTTCGTGAGCTCTACCTCAACAGGCAATCCTGGCATCATACTCCAAATGGGATCAGGGGAGTTGAGGAGTTTTTTCAATACTTCAGCATTGGAGTAAATTCCTGTCTCGCAAATCTTTATGAGCCGTTGTGCTTTGTGTACAAAATTAACCATGCGACGAATGGGAGGTTGCAAGGCATCGCTATACTCTTTCAAAAGCAGTTCCAGTGCAGCTTTCATCGGCTCATGCTGGTCACGCATAAGTTCCAGGTGTGTCCGTGTTCGTTGAAGGAGCTGGCGCATGAAGAGGGTTAGATTCCAGTCTATCTTAGCTCATCGTGAAGGTTCCATAAAGAGAAACGCCAGGAAGTATATCACATGAAAAAGAGAAGGGTGGTTGCCAGTCAAAACTCCGCAAGAGCGAAGACTGGTGGGCCCGCCTGGACTTGAACCAGGGACCAATCGATTATGAGTCGACTGCTCTAACCACTGAGCTACGGGCCCAAAAAGAACTTTGCTATGAGAAAGCCTTCGGTTCGTTCAAGTTCCCAATATGGGAACACTTGGGAAAGCTAAGGAGCCCTCAGAGCAGGGAAATCGTATCATCAAAAAAGTCTTAGTCCAAATTCATCCGATATGTGTGGTTTTCTTCATAGGGGCCAAGTTTGGAGTCGGGTAGGCGATAATGAAGAACATATTTTGAAATCAGTAGGAGAATAGGTCTATCTAACCAATTTTCTTCGAGCAAAAGATTCAGAGATCTCATCTGTTTTGTGAATTCATTCATAACTTCAAACCAGGTATCACGTCTTGCATCGTTGAGACGGTCACTTATTGCAAACAACACACCATATACTAAAAGTTGATACACTTCATCATCCTCACGAATCGAGGCGTATTTATATTCTTCTTTCTTTTCGAGAAGTTCTTGGATGGAGTCTCTAATATATGAAAAATTGACTCGGGTTCTTTTTCCCAATGTTAGTAATGATTTTGAATAGAGCTCTAGGCCTTTTGTTCGTCCTAATATAGCGGTACTCGAAGAACGACCTCCATTATTGTAGAGAGCAAAATCAACTCCATCCGTATGAAGTAGACCATTAAGTGAGGCATCTCTGGTGTTTTTAATAATTCTCCAAGGATCTTGTTGGGTTTGCTCGCTAAAGTCTGAAGTGACATGGAGTTTTAAGACTCCATATTGCTCAAGAAGCACTTCTTTCTCACTTGAGTCAAGAAAGTGAGAGACTTCGTCTGGTGTTATTCGCTTTTGTGAGTTTCCAATCTCGCATCCAAGTTGGGAAAACTTTCGGTCTCTGTACTCTGGCATAATAATATGACATTCCATGCTTCCCATAAAAAATGTAATGAGCTGAAGGCGGTATCTTACTACGAGGAGAGATTAAATCAACCCTAGGTATTAAAAAAACCTTCCAGATAAGCTCTGAAAGGTTTTTTGTAGTATTGTGAGAATGTACTATTTCTGTACTCCAGCAACCATCTTCGCCATTCGAGATTTCTTTCGAGCAGCGTTATTCTTCTTAATGAGATTCTTTTTACAAGCTGTATCAATAGCTTTGTAAGCAGATGTGAGAAGTTTTGGAAGATCAGCAATTTTCTGTTCTTTCACAGCATTTGTAAGTTCTTTCATTCGTGAAGTAAGTCTGTTTCGAAAGACATTGTTTCGAATCGTCTTTTTCTTATCTTGCTTCATCTTCTTGATAGCATGTTTGAGAAGGGGCATGGAGTGAAGTTTAAAGTTCAAATTGATAGGGCTCCAAATGAGCTTGTGAATTATAGGGTTTAAGCCATTTTTGTGCAAGTAAAAAGCCCTCTCCTAGTATGTTTCTGGTTCAAGGGGTCTTTTTCTAATCTGAGAAGTGGGGCGTGGAAAGGAGTTGATGCAGGCAGTCGTCTGTTCTACTTCAATAAAACATCTTTTTGCCTCCTCTACAGGAAGTACAGTGTTGTGACAGGAAATAAGCTTCCCGCCCAGTTTTTTAGCCATATCATTATAATTCATCCATTTTTCGGCCATTTCTGGTCCTTGGTATGCAAAAAACTTCCCTCCAGGTCGCACAAAGGGCATGCAAAGTTCTAGATTTGTCCCAAAATGGGCTAATGCACGACTTATTACCAGGTCAAACTGATGTCTGAAGTCTCCTTCATGAGCGAGTTCTTCTGCACGATCCCATTCAGTTTCCATATTTTTCAGCCCTAACGAATCAGACATAGCTTGTACGGCATTGATTTTTTTTTGTGTAGCATCAAGGAGTGTAAAATGGACTTCTGGATATACGATAGCGAGTGCCAGACCTGGAAACCCGCCTCCAGTACCCACATCTAAGACCTTGTCCTTTGCCTTCAGCTTCAAGTAGGGGAGGATTAATAACGAGTCCACTACATGCTTGATCAGTACGCCATCTCGGTCTCTAATCGAACTGAGGTTGATCTGTTTATTTGTTTCGAGAAAGAGGTCAGTTAAAGTGTTCAGCTGAGCAATTTGATCTTCTGTGAGCTGTGGGAGGTGGTCTGAGAGATTCATAGAGAAAAATAATGAGTATCCTTATTCTTTTATTTGATTCCTTCGCTTTGATCAATGATCCGGAATGATTCACGGTTTCTGATCAGCATCTTAGCATTTCCAAACTCTTTTTGCTTCCCAGAAACATTGGTTCTAATAACTTTCAGTACTTGGTCCAGGTGAGCCTGCTCCAAATCCTTCTTGGTCCCATGTGCATCAGCATAAATTTCACGCAGTACTAAGGCCTGAAGTGCCTCATCGAGAGCTAAAAAGGGAGCTAGTGAGAATTCATAGAGTCCAGTTTGATGTTCTTGAATAAATAAAATGGCTTGTGATAGAAGCATTTGAGAGGCTTCTCTCCAAAGTGAAATATTATTTCCCATTGTCTCTAAGAGGTTTGGGTTTAGTTCTTTTAAAGAAGGGACCACCTGCTTTCTCAAATAATTCCTGCGGAATCTTTCATCTTGATTCGACTCGTCTTCACGAAAAGAAAGCCCCTGATCTTCACAATATTTCAAGAGCTCATCCTTTCCTACTGAGAGTAGAGGACGCCACAATCCTCTCCCATACTCCGACATTCCCGCCAGGCCATCCAACCCACACCCTCTCACCATATTCATCAGCACGGTCTCCACTTGGTCGTCTGCATGATGAGCCGTCACAATGGCCTGCGCTTGATACTTTTCAACAAGTTCTCGAAAGAATTTGTACCGTTCTTGTCGTCCAATTGCCTCCAGGTTTTCCCCATCTGCAAGAGCTTGAATATCAACAGTCTTGAGTTCAAAAGTCATCCCATAGTCATCAGCTAGTTTCTCTACAAACTGCGCATCATCAGTGCTCATATCTCGCAATTGATGATTCACATGGGCCACCACACATTCAAACTTCAGCTTCTCCATCATGTGAATCAATGCGACTGAGTCAGCGCCTCCAGAAACGGCGATGATCAGTGGTTTTGTAGGGGACAGATCGAGATGTTCGTACGAGAGGTTCATAGGTATAATGAGCCCCTATTGTAGGGGAATACAGTAAAAAGAAGAAGGAAAAGGCGTCATTGCGAGCGGGTGGAGTGTGGCTCTAGGAGGCGAGTATCGCAATCCTGTGAGATGCAGCAATTCGCCATTAATCAGCACAGTACAAAATAACACGGGATTGCCACGTTGCTCCTTCAAAAAACCTTCCAGTTCCTCGCAATGACGGAGTACTATCCCTTCAACACCTCCAACCCCAGCGCAATTACCGATTCGCTATCATCATCTTCTGCCACTCTATTCTTCATCATTTTTCGACACCTCATACATTCATGGACGATCATTTGTCCTTTTTTCGAGTGCATGTCCAGGCTCACGGGCTTCATCAATGCTTTGCATCTGCTTTCACGGTCTCCTGGGACTTCTTTATCCACATGGAGGGAGTACAGGCACTTTGTGCAGTGGTTTCGGCAACTTCCACTCTGAGATGGCACCGTTAAACCACAGTGACCACAGTCAAATCCCTCATTTCGATGAATAAAGTTCTTTTTTTCTTCCACGATATGGATTATCCAGCAAAAATACGCTTCAAGAAACTTTTCTCAGATTTCTTGCTCTTTTTCTGAAGAAATATGTCTTCAGCAGCTTGTTCTTCATCTTCCAAGATGACTCTCATCTTCTTCAGGGCTCTGAATTGGAGCGTTCTAACATTTCCTTCATTACTCCCGAGAACATTGGCAATCTCACGGTTGCTCAGTCCATTCAAAAACTTGAGCACCACTACTTCATGGTATTTCTTTTCTAAGTGTCCCAGTGCACGGTGGATTCGTTCACCTGTGAGGGTTTTTTCTAGTAAATGCTTTGGGTCAATTTGAGAGCTTTCATCTGCATAGCGGTCTTCAAGCTCATAATAGGCCTTATTTGTGCGATAGTGATCAATTACGGCATTGTGAGCAATCCGAAACAACCACGCTTTAAACGGGAATTTTGACTTCTTATATTTGCTGATATTGGTCCAAGTCTTAATGAAAATGGAGGACACTAAATCCTCTACATGCTGTTCTGAGACCTTGTAGTAGACATATTTATATATCTGTTGAAAATAAATGTCATACACCTCGCCAAAAGCATCAGCATTACCATTTTGCGTATCTCTTATCAATTTATCGATCTGTGACTGTTTTATATTCATGTCGTATGCGAGGGTATCTTCAGCTAAGAAAATTGAAACACAATGCGAATCCCTTGTAAAACGGTTTAACTCCCCAAAAGCTATGAAAAAGGGTAAAAAAGTAGTGTAACTATACAGCATTATGAAAAAAATCATCATCTATCTCCTGCTTTTGGCCATCGTTTACTCTGGATTTAAGGAGGCACGAAGTACTTGGGAGGACAATAAGGAAGATATTGGTAGTACTGTGAGTAATGTTTCCGAGTCAGCGAGCGGATGGTTTGATAGTTTCACCAGTAAGAGTGGAGAGCTCAAAGATGTCTTAAATGAAAAACTCAAGGAAGCCAACGACAAGTACGAAGAGATCAAAAACGAAATCAATGACACAGCAGATATGGTGACCGAAAAAAAGGAACAGCTAGATCGAGCTCTCAAGGAAATGGAGGAGGCGAAGAAGGCTCTTGATGAGCTCTTGGAAAAAGAAAAAGAGCTAGAAGATGCTGAGGATACTGAAGATTCTGAAGGAGTTGAAGAGACACCAGTTGAGGAAGAGGCTTAATGAATTCAGGTTTTTTGGATTATACCCCTTTGTGGGAGGTCAAGAAGCTTGAATAATCAAAGGGGTATTTCCGCTTCATTTCGTTATCACTTCGCTCTGGTCGAGATGATAAAAAGCAGCTCGATTAGTTTGATATTCAAGCTTTTTTTTCTGTCCTCAGATACGCCTCCACAAACTCCATAATCTCCCCGTCCAGCACCTTCTGTGTCTGGCTGCTTTCATGATTTGTCCGGTGATCCTTGACCATTTGATATGGATGCAGGACATAAGAACGGATTTGGTTCCCCCAAGCCGCTTCCTTGTGCTTTCCTTTGAGGTCTTTGATATTTTCTACATGCTGTTCTCGTTTCATTTCGACCAGCTTCGATGTCAGGATCTTCAAACAATTTTGCTTATTTTGCAGCTGGCTTCGTTCATTTTGACAAGAAACGACGATTCCCGTAGGGAGATGCGTCATTCTGACAGCACTATCTGTTGTGTTCACACTCTGCCCACCCTTTCCACTAGACCGAAACACGTCTATTCGGAGGTCATCTTCAGGAATTTCTACAGAGAGGTCTTCTTCAATCAAAGGAATCACATCTATCTTCGCAAACGAAGTTTCACGAGTATTCCCAGAATTGAAAGGGGAGAGCCGAACCAACCGATGCACACCACTCTCGGATTTCAGCAGACCATGCGCCAAATACCCACTGATCTGCAGTGTAATGCTTTTCAGTCCTACTTCTTCGCCATCACTTCTATCGAGAATGGTTACTGACCACTCTTGTCCTTCACAATACCTCAAAATCATCCTCAGCATCATTTCTGCAAAGTCTTGTGCATCTTTTCCTCCTGCACCTGCATAGATGTTTACCAGGGCATCAGAGCTGTCAAATTCGCCTGAAAGAAACAGCGAAATCTTATTTTTCTCAGTTCTTTTGACCAAGTCTTCTACCATAGGCAACAATTCTGTAGTGTCTGCCAACTCATGGGACATCAATGAATAGTCATCGAAATCTGTCATCAGTGCATTCAATTTTTCACACTGTTTTTCTTTCCCTTTAAACGCTTTCATCACTTTCTCTGCAGATTTGTGATCATCCCAAAAAGCAGGGTCATGCACCTGAGCCTTCAGGTCTTCTACCTGTTGTTTGAGGCCAGTTCGGTCAAAGATAGTCCCTCACTGCCTGAATATCGTCAGCAATGGCTTCGAGCTGTGCTTTGATATCCATTCAGATACGGGGTAAGGGGTTGGGAAAGGTATGAAAGGTGGGGAGTATTTGGAGCTTGAGACTAGAGGTCAGTTATGTAGAGCTTATCTTCTGTAAGAATAGTCAGTTTCTGCTCATCCTTGTCTACAAAAATATCTCGAATAGAATTCGCATCAAATTGCTCAAAAAGGATCTGTTTTTCATAGCGCCCCACACTTCCTGTTCCCTTAGAGTAGACCACTACTCGCTTGTTTTCACTATCCAGTACGTAGATATTCAAGGCTTCAGCAAAAGTAAAGATCTTACTTGGATTGCTGAGAGGGACAGTTGGTTGGTCATTGATTTTGAAGTCATCTACCTCTCCTCTTGAGTACCGAACGATTTCTCCTTTACGGGTCAAAACATAGACATCTCCATCAATAGCCATCGATACCGCATCGCTCAGGTCACCATCTGTAGTCCAAGGGCTTGGTTTACTGTAGTTCGTTCGGAGACGTCGGTATTTCCATATCGTATTATTAGCAGTGTCCAAAAGGTACACATACTCGCCATGAAAAGTCTTGATATCGACACCTTTTTTCCAGGTTGTATCTAAAGTATTCATCAGCTCAAAAGAGCCGTCCCTCATCCGATACTCGACCAATTGACCTTTCTGGGTAATAAATGGAAGCGCTTTAAAGTCTTCAAGTTCCCATCCTGCGATCATGAGATCATCTCCATCCAAAGCATCAACACTTTGAGGATCCTGCACTTTGTCCAAAAAGGTCTCAAAAACACGTGATGGCTCAAAAACTACATTTTTATCATCCTCTGTATGAATAAAGCCCAGGCCATCAGCCGATCCCTTTGCAGAAAGGTCTGCTAGCACGTTGGGTTCATTAGCTCTTATGATGGCATCAAAATTATCTCGATATAATGAAATTTCATTTTCCATTTTTGCGACATCATCCAAAAAGAATCCAGCAGTTTTGATTTCCAGGAGGTTTCCATTCGCTTTATTGAGGAACTCTGTTGCATCAGATTTTTGTCCGATCAAAAACCGTTGTTCCGCAATGCTGATATTGTTTCTGACTTGGGACAGCATTCCTTCATAGAGTTCTGCTTGCTGTGTTTCTTGCCTAAATCCAGACTGGAAGAGGATAATCATCCCGAATCCAAAGACAAGTAAAATCAATATGAGAAGAATATACCGACGATTCACTTCTTTAAGTCGGCTTGGTTGCTTTAGTATTCCACCAAACTTACTCCCAATCCCCGAGAAAACCCCTTGCATGGCTTTCTTTGCTGCATCAATTTTATCCTTATTTAAATGCTTTGCCAGTGATTTGAGGCTTTTTTGGGAAGAGAGTTTAGACCCTGCAGCTTCCTCCTCTGCTTGTGTCTCAATAGTACCTCCTTCAGACTCTGCGAGGGTATTATCTAGATCAGATTCTTGAGGGAGTTCGTTCATTTCTTCAGCCAATACAGCTGGACTTTCTTGAAAGCGGAAGAAAGAAACAATTCCTTCTACCTCAGATCCTTTTGAAAGAGTTTTGAGTTCAGACTGTATCATTTTGTCGTCATTCACAAAGACGTCATGGAGTTTTTCTGGAGGGAGTGTCAAAGGACGTGAAGTCACTACAACAGTATCAAGATCCGCTAATTCTCCAGAAAGTACATCTGAAAAATGGATCATATCATCACTTTCTTCAGGGATACTGATGGGATTAATCACTCCTCCTCTAACTAAATACACGCTCGCCATCCCAGTTTGAGAAAAATGCAGGCTTCCTTCTGCAATCAAAACAACGATTGAGTGAACTCTTCCAAGGCTTCCATCTGCTCTTTTTGCCATTTCTTTTTCAATCACTTCATTTCCCTTCTTCAAAGATTCTTCAAAACAGAGAAAATCATCGTCAGATGTACAGTTATAATAGGTATCATGAAGGGCTCGCCAGATTTTTTCAGAAAGAGCATCTTCTGCACCAGGGTTGTCTGGAAGATCTATTTCAAAGAAGAGTTGCCCCTTATCTCGCTTTGGTCCATCTGAAAAGCTCTTGAGGTAACCGTCTCGTGCTCCCAGCGGATTGGTGACAATGTGTAGTGGTTCCATGGAATTTTCATCTAATATAAACGATCTTTAGTATTACTCAGACTCAAGAGTGAAGCAAGTTCTTCAAAGACGATTGAATGCAAATATTGTTCGTTCTCTAAAGTTATCCAAAGAAATGGCTTTCTTCCTTGACTTCATCCATGTCTCATTTACAATAGCTAAGCTTTATTACTAATCAGGAGGCATATATGGCAGTAGCAGCTATAAGACGTGAAAACGAATCAAGTGAGAAAATCATTAGTCGTTGGAAAAAGAAGGCGCAATCTGCGCGTGTTCAAAACGCTTTTAAAAGACAGCGATACTTCGATAAAGCTCGAAAAAAGCCAAGTAAAACAAAAACGAAGATGATTGCACTCAAGCGAGAGCACTATCGAGGTATTCGAAAGAAGCTGAAGCATTACTAAGCCGATTCATTCACATTTAAATCTCAAAAGATAAAAAACCTTTCGTAAGAGAGGTTTTTTTGTTTTTGGAAACTTTGCCCCCCCCAGTCTCTTGAAAAAGCAGATAATGTACATTGTCATTGCGAGCACATCGTTCTCTCAGTACTGGCTCTGCGTCGCAATCCCGCCATTTTCAGCAACTCGAGACATCATATCACGTACCAATCCTCACAGCATTACAACGCTACCTCTAGCAATGAGCACGATCTTTCATGTTCTATTGCTTCTTTCTCCTCTTCCTCAGCATCTCATATACCGCCACCGAAAAGGCGCAGGAAACATTGAGGCTCTCCTTCATTCCCATCATCGGAATCTTCACCTTTACATCAGCTTCAGACAGAAGCTTCTCATCAATTCCAGTGACTTCGTTTCCCACTAACAGGCATACTGGCCATGTAGGTTTAAAATCAAACAAATCCACCGCATCATCACCTGTTTCCAGAGCAATTATTTGTACGCCTTGTTTTTTTAGTTCCCTGACCTTCCTTAAAGGATATTTATAATGCTTCCAGGGCATCGTGTCTTGCGCTCCCAATGCTACTTTGTCGATCTGAATCCGTGGTGGTGTTCCTGTGTACCCAGTGAGATATACCTGGTCTACCCCAGCACCATCAGACGTTCGAAAGATCGAACCGACATTGTGTAGAGATCGGATATTGTGGGCCAAGATCGAGAATGGTGGAATGTTTTTCATGCAGCAATAAAATCATCAATTTCTTTCTTTAAATCCTTCAAAAACTTTTCCCGGCTAAATTCTTCAGCTCTTTTGCGAATGATCGAGGCATCAAATTCTGATTCAATCTCATAAAACTGAGCCACGGCAGATTCGAGCCCTCTGACACTTTGCTCCTTAAAAAAAACGCCTGTTATTCCATCGATCACCGTTTCCGTCACGCCTCCTTTCTTATAAGCAATAACAGGCTTACCTGCAGCCATAGCTTCCACGGGGGTGATCCCAAAGTCTTCTTCACTAGGAAAAATATAAGCTTTGCATTCTTGCATATACCTCTTTACTTCTGCATCCGTTTTTCGTCCCAATACCTCAATCGTAGGGCCTGCAATACTTTCCAAAAACTTCCGATGTTTTCCATCTCCAATAATCACCAATCTTTTTCCCATCTTATTAAAGGCACTCACTGCCAAATCAATTTTTTTGTAAGGGGTAATCGTCGAGACAATCAAGAAATAATCATCTGAAGCTTCGTAGGGGTAAAAACGTTCTACATCTACTGGAGGGTAGAGGACAGTAGATTCTTGTTGGTAATATTTTTTGATGCGTTGTGCCACGTGCTTCGAATTCGCCAAGTATTTATCTGGGCGATCAGC
This sequence comes from Candidatus Altimarinota bacterium, assembly GCA_029233985.1. Taxonomy (GTDB): domain Bacteria; phylum Patescibacteriota; class Gracilibacteria; order JAUYGZ01; family JAUYGZ01; genus JARGOK01. The sequence continues at coordinate 542,913 of JARGOK010000001.1, read as the reverse complement.
TGCTGCACGGTCCCATTGTCGGACTTTGTGGATCAACTGGCGAATGATCAATTCCTTCCAGAAAGGAAATTTCTTTTCTTCGAGATACTCATGGGTGTAGTCCCAAGCATATCTCATAGGGGAATGGCAGTAGCAGAGGTGTTTTGTCCCTGGAGGGGTGATGATCCCATGTGAAAAAGCTCCCGAAGAACTAATAACCAGGTCAAACCCGGAAAAATCAAAAGATTCGATTGCTTCAGGCATTTTACTGAGTAAATACTGAGGGCGCTTTCTCAAAAACTGAGGGTAGTGTTTTAGAGGAGAAGAAATGACCCGTTCTTTTGGAAAAACATCTCCACATTTTTTTTCATCGTAGATAAGAGTGTAGATGGGGGCTTTCGGGTACATGTCGGCTAGTTCCTTCACAACTCGCTCAGCTCCTCCCATTTTGAAGAGAAAATCATGGACAATGGCAACTTTCATAAAATGCTTGACAGAATTAAGAAAGTAGATTAAAATACTCTGAACATTTTCCTTTACCTCTCAAAAATCATGAAAAAAGTCATCGTTCACATGCTTTCAACACTTATTCTCATTTGCTTCACGGTCATTCTAGCACTGATTACATACTCCTACCTATCCGTCTTAGCTGCTGAAACCATGCCTTTTAAACACCACAAGCAAGAAAAAATTGCTCATCACTATCTTATTTCGCAGAGCCATCATGCTTTACCATTGCTACGATCTCACCTTTAATAGATGGCTTTGCTTCCAATATATCAATGACTTCACGAAAAGTTCCTCTAATAAATTCTTCATGCAACTTCGTCAGTTCTCTTCCAATTACAACCCTAGTTCTTTCAGGAAGGTACTCGCTCATTTGACGTAAAGTTCTCAAAATACGCTTCGGTGACTCATAAAAGATAATCGTTTTCTTTACATCGGCCAGGCTGGTAAACAATGTCTGTCGGCCCTTTTTGAGAGGCAGAAATCCCAGGTAAAGAAACTTATCCATTGGGAGACCAGATCCCACTAGTCCAGAAAGAACAGCACTCGCTCCAGGAATTGGAACCACATTGATATCAGCATCGAGGCAGTCGCGGATCAGTGTCCATCCGGGGTCGCTAATGCCTGGGGTACCTGCATCACTAATGAGAGCAGCTGATTCTCCATCTATTATTCTCCTGACGATAGCTGCTCTTTTTCCATCACTTGAGTGGGCATGAAAAGAAGTCAGAGGAGTAGAGATTTCATACTTATCCATCAGTCGTTTGCTCGTTCTCGTATCTTCAGCACACACAAAATCAACTTCATTCAAAGTTCTCACAGCTCGGTAGGTGATATCTTCTAGGTTTCCGATAGGTGTTGAAACGATATAGAGGTTCAATGAGGGAGGTTAAGATTTTTTTAATGGAGTATTCTTCTTGCTCCAAGTAATGTTCGGCGCTTTATAGTACCATGGTTCAACGATCTCATTCTCAAAATCCAGTTTACCAAGATCAGGGAGTTGTTCTTTCTCTTCGCTATATGCACCTCTATTTTTCTGTAGCAAATCCATCCATTGTTCGTTCACTATGCCTGTAAAATAAAAAGAATCAGTGGAAGAAAAATCATCTGCATGAGTAAAGAGAGGTTCTTTGCCAGGTTCTTTTATCCAAGCTTCTTTAGAGTTGGCAGCAATGACAATAGTCTTGTCATTGGGATAGCTATCAAAAACACTGACACAAGCAACTGGAATATTCATCGACTGAGCCCAGGCATTTGTAGCGCTTACTCCAATCCTTACGCTTGTAAATCCACCTGGTCCAGTGCAAACAACCAATCGATCTATTTGACTTGGTTCCAGGTCATTCTTTTCCAGCATGCTTGATACAGCTGGCAGGAGTTTTTCACTTTCTCTATTTTCTGCAGGCCATCGTTGCTCATCTTTCACATGATCTTCTTTAAAGAGAGCAATGGTTGTTTCTGTAGTCGCAGTGCTGATGTAGATGGTTTTCATAACAGTGTGTGGTCAAAGTGCCGAGGCAGAAGTATACTCGAGTTACTTTACAAATACTATGCTCATATCAGCCCAACAACTCCTCCAGTCAGAGGAATCGAGTCTTGCACCTTATGCACTGCGATCATCTCAAAGCAAAGGGAGGAAATATGCTGAAATAGCCGATCCTTATCGGTGCTCATTTCAAAGGGATCGAGATCGCATAGTGCACTCCAAAGCCTTTCGGAGGCTCAGTGGAAAGACCCAAGTCTTCGTGGCAACCCATGGAGATCATTTTCGCTCTCGATTGACACACAGTCTAGAGGTTTCCCAAGTATCCCGTGACGTGGCTCGTACACTTGGGCTCAATGAGGACCTCTGTGAAGTGATCGCACTTGCTCATGATCTGGGTCATACTCCTTTCGGGCATGCTGGTGAAGAAGCGATGCATGATATGATGACTCGATGTGATAGTCAGTTTGAACACAATGACCAGTCTAAACGAATCGTTGAAACCCTTGAGAGGAAATCTCCTGATTACCCAGGACTCAATCTCAGTTTTGAAACCCTTGAGGGTATGATGAAACACCGCAAGATGCATGATGACGGGAAAACACTCGTCATCCACTCACTTGAGTCTCAGTTAGTCGATACAGCTGACGCGATTGCTTATCATCATCACGACCTCGATGATGGGCTTCGCTCAGGGATTCTCAGTTCAGATCATATTTCAGCTCATGTGGACATCTGGAAACAAGCTATCGAAGATCTCGACAGTGCCTGTCTTGGTGAAGATCTCTTTCGTCATTTAGCGATCAATAATGTCATTGGTCTGATGATTCATGACCTGGCCGAATCAGCTCATAAAAACATCGAAGAAGCGGGAATAGGGGAGCCCATCACAAGTCCTGAATACCATAGTGTCATTCGTTTTGGTCATACGATGCAAAAAAAAGTTGACCAGCTCGCAGAATACCTCGGGCAGACCTTTTACCTCCACGAAACTGTCACTCGATATTCTGCACAAGGACAGTCGGTCATAAAGGGATTATTCCGTCTATTTACAAAAAAATTCGAACTGCTTCCCAAGAGTATTCGAGATCTATACAAGCACGAACATCAGCATATTGTCATCAAAGACTACATCGCGGGAATGACAGACCATTACGCTTCTACATTTTTCGCAGAGCATAAGAACATTCTCTAAAGTGAATAAAACTCTCGAACGTTTTCGATAGAGAAAATATGAATTGAACCAGGTTGTGTTCCAAGAGCAGAGGTGCTCGATGATTTTTTAGTCTGAATCGAGCTGGTGTTGAGCCTATCAATTGTATTTCTAGCCCAATCAATAATTTCTTTCTTTTTGAAGTTAGTACCATCAACAACAACTCCCAATTGGCTGCTATACTCTAAACCATGGCTCATCTCACGTCTGATGCACTGAGGAAGCTTTGCTCGTGACTCTTTCGTAAAAACACCAGCACTGATGAATTTTCTCACCTCTGTAGTGATTTGAAAAAAAGGCAATTGCTTAGCAAACTCCTTGCGATCTTCTTCATTCGTAAGACTGTTAAATATATCCATTTCTTTTTTCGTCAACACATCAACGACCCCTTGGGGAGATTCGAGGTTTTCGATATCCTCTCTCAAAGCAAGGATGTGGTCCATGGTAAAAGCAGGACTTCCAAACATACTTTGTACTAGAGAGTAAAACAAAGGGAGAATGATACCATATTCTCACTTAATGGAGTATTCAAACAGTCAAGGTATAACTTTTATTAAACTGAAAAGTTCTATAAAAAAATGTATTCAAATCAGAAGCTATAAGTTTTTTCATAAATTTCTACCAAAGAATAACTCTGCTGTTTTACAACTCTATTGACTTGAATTAGCCTTCAGAGAGCTTAGAATCGCAAGTGAACACAAAATGAGTACAAAATATATGTCAGACAATAAAAAATCATCAAAGTTCGTGACATCCATCTTGATTGGAGGTGCCCTTGGATCATTGCTTGCTTGGGTATTTGGGAGCAAGAAGAAAAAAAGAACAATGATGGAGAGAGCTCATGATATGGTGACACCAGAACCAGTACCAAAAAAAGGCTTTTTCTCACGAATCTTTCGCAAATAAACAGACAGTCTGTAAGTAGTCTCAAATTCCTAATATTCTTTCCTTCATGAATAAAAAACTCATCCTTACGTCTTACATACTTCTTGCAACTCTGACAACATCAGGACTCGTATTCCTTGCTCATAGCAGGGTTGTGGCAGCTGAGGGGAATACGCCTATCTCAAAATCAACAACACTTCACTTCGATAATTTGAGCGAGTCGCAAGAGGTCAATCTTCAGGATTTTATGGACCAAAGAATGAAGACGCCTTCCAATTGTTACAATCCTGGCGTCATCTGCAAGGAAAAAATTCAGATAAATTTTGTGAGAGAATGGGAGCCTGTGCTTCTCGAAAACTTGTCTCCTGATGAGTTCGCAAAACTTGTGCCGCCCATCACAGAGACGCTGGGAAGAAACACTGATTCATCACAAGTAGCTATTGCTCAAAGAGTATTGACCATGAGAGGACTTCTTCTCGACCTCAATGGGGAACCGATTATGACATTGGGAAATTGGAGGCATCTAAGTGAAATGGCTCGGGCGAGACTTTCTTATATAAAGGGAAAAGAGCTGACAGATGATGAATTTATCACGGAAATCAATGGGCTCATTGAAAGAATGAAAGAGCCAGGATATATTTCTGGGAACCCATTGCCATCACAAATAGACCCACAGGCTGGGCAAATTGGTTTTGATCGATTCAATGAGGAACGAGAAAAAGCTGAACTCGCACTCAAACAAAAATACAAAGGGCCAAATACTGTTACCATCAAAAGACGATCTCTCGAATTAGACGGCTCAGTAAAGCTCTACACCACACCAGGAAGACTCAACTAAGATTTTTTTGGCCGAGTTTTCTTTTTGTTGTATCGAGTCTCCTTGTTTCTCATATGAAACTTGATCGCAGTCCCCTCAAATCCAAAGGTATCTCGGAGCTGGTTTTCGAGATACCTCATGTATGAGAAATGAAAGTACTCTTTTTTATTCACCTGCATCACAAAGTGTGGAGGGTCAACATCTACTTGAGAAATATAAAACAATTTCGGGATTTTTCTTCCTGTACCAGTTGGCATATGTTTGATCATAGTTTTCTCAATCCATTTGTTGATCTTACTGGTTTCAATTCGTTTGTATCGAGCTTTTTTTATCTCACTAGCAAGTTTTAGGATTTGTTCAATATTCTTACCATTCTTCGCAGAAATAAAGACCACTGGAGCCCATGGCATAAACTCAAACTTATGCATCATTTGATGAGCAAATTCATCTCTTGCTTCAGATCCCTTTTCCATGAGGTCTAGTTTATTAACCGCAAGGATAACTCCTGGATAATAGTCGAGCATATAGCTGGCGATGTGCTGGTCTTGCGAAGTGATTCCTTCACTTCCATCTATCATCAGCACACACACGTCTGCTTTTTCAGCTGCACGGAGTGAACGAAGAAATGAATATTTCTCGATTCCTTTTTCAATTTTCCCTCGCCTTCGAATACCAGCCGTATCGACTAATGTAAATTTCTCATCTTCAAATTCAAAATCAATATCGGTACTATCGATTGTTGTCCCAGCAATATCCGATACGATCAATTTCTCTTTTCCCAGCAAGCTGTTTATCAATGATGATTTCCCCATATTTGGGCGTCCCATGATAGCAAGCTTTAGTGTTTCGTTTTTCTTTTCCTCTGCTTCTGGTTCTTCCACTTTTTCAATATAAGATTCTATCGTGTCTTCGAGCTCAGGCATTCCTAAGAGATGAATTGCTGAGACCATGATCGGTTCACCAAAACCAAAACGAAGCATTTCTATAACATTTTCCTGTTGTGAATCACATTTCGAAGCAATAAGAATAATTTTCTTTCCACATTTTCTGAGAAGATCAGCCACATGTTGGTCTTCACTGGTTACTCCTTCCTTGGCGTCTATTAAAAACAAAATAAGATCGGCTTCTTCTATTGCCATTTGAGCTTGAGCCACAATATTGTCTTCAATAACACCTGCAGATTTCGATTCAATTCCACCAGTGTCGATCATGAAAAATGGTTTGTCAGCTTTGATCTGAGCATAGTGTCGATCCCTTGTGGTGCCTGGTGTTGGGGATACTACGGCTTTTCGAAATCCAGCAAAGCGGTTGAAAAGTGTTGATTTTCCTACATTGGGTTTTCCGATAATGGCAACAAGAGGGAGCATTTCAAAACGGTTTATAGCCGAGACATGATAGCAGAAAACGGCTTAAAAGGGTAGTATAGTCTTGATAAATATCTCTTATGAAAAAAAATCTTTCACAACTCAAAAAAGACATACTTCCTGCAGAGCTCCTGATTGTGACCAAAAAGAGGTCAAAGAATGACATCATGGAGGTTGTTTCAGCTGGAGCGTCGATGGTCGCAGAAAATAGATTGCAAGAAATCGAAAAAAAATATGACAATCAGCTCTTTACTTTTCTAAAGAATCATCAAGTTGCACTGCACTACATCGGGCAGCTCCAGACGAATAAAATTCCAAAGCTCGTCAAATACTGTCAGGTAATCCAATCTGTTACTTCATTGCGATATGCAAAAAAAGTCAGTGTCGAAGCTATAAAGAAAAAAAAACAAATAGAAATTTTTTTTCAACTCAACCTGACCGGTGAAGAACAAAAGTCAGGATTTCAAATAAGCAGCGATAATTTGCTCTCTCAGCTAGTGAGTCAAATATCAGCACTTCCGAATATCACCCTGCGAGGGTTCATGTGCATGGGGAAAAGAGATGATGAGGAAGTTACTCGAAAAGCCTTCAAGACTTGTCGACAAATAGCCGATCAATTCAATCTTCCCGAAGTTTCCATGGGTATGAGTCAAGATTATCAGATCGCCGTGGAAGAGGGAGCAACAATGGTACGCATTGGCACTAAAATATTTCAAGGTGAGAAGGTTGCATAAGCCATAATCATCTAGTAATTTAGTACCTGAACTGACCATGTCTATGAACCAATCAACTGACGTATCGGGTGCCCCCATTGCAAAGTTTTTTTTGTCATTTGTGGTGATTCTTCTTTCTGCACTTATTGGATATTTTTTGGTGTATTCTTGGGTCTCTCGTGGAGTTGGATCTTTTTTTGATTTTTCCTCTCTCAGAGGGCAGGTCATTTCCAATCAAATGACAAATGATGTAGCTGATCAATTGCAAGCTCAGGGATTTAATGTGAGCGCGAGTGATGTTACTCATCTAGACCAGCCTTCATCATCGAGCTATCGAGCAAATGTAATCGATGGGTACAATCCCAGTCTTCTCGAAGAAAACAGCTCAAGCCCAGGTTTCTACTTTTACGATGATGGAGGAGGTGCCTACTACCTCGAGCTCGACGAAAATGGACAGGTGAACCCTGACAATATTGTTCCGTTGATTCAGGAGTAAATATCGATTAAAAAACCTCAAAGAAAGAAGGCCTTCCTAAAAGGTGATTTATTTTGTGGTGTCGACCAAGAAGAGCAGTGGTAAAACAAAGTGGGAGGCCTTTGTGAAAAGTGTTGCACTGTAAAAGACTTCTAGACGCGTCTATGATTTGGTCGGCATCACAAAGGAACGATGGAGATGAATGAATGTATTATCCAGAGAAAACCTTCGTGCTTACTTCAGTATTCATGCCATCCAAAATATTTTGCAGATCATCTGGTAGTGGTGCGGTGAATTCAACCATTTTGTGGGTGCGAGGGTGTTTGAATTTTAACTGGTAAGCATGGAGGAATTGTCGAGACAGACCTCTTTGCTTAAATTCCGTATTCGCTTTGTGGTTGCCATAAAGCGTATCTCCAATAACAGAGTGATTGATTGAAGAAAGATGAACTCTGATCTGATGCATCCGTCCTGTAATAATCTGAACCTTCAAAAGACTAAAGCGTCCTTCATAAGTTTCGTTAACCCAAAAATGAGTAGTTGAATTCTTAGCATCTTCACCAGGAGAGACGATTACTTTGTTCTTTCCTCTTACTTGGGTTTTCAATAGAGGAGCATCAATAGTGGCATGATTGTTTTCCATTAGGCCATTTACCAGAGTGAGATAAAATTTCTCTACTTCTCTATTTTGAATCTGTTGGGCAAGATCTCTATGGGACTCATCATGTTTTGCTACTACTAAGATTCCAGAGGTGTCTTTGTCGAGTCGATGAACTATTCCAGGACGGAGTTCACCCCCAATACCACTCAGTCGATCTCCACAATGAAAGAGGAGGGCATTGACAAGAGTATCATCACGTTCGTGAGCAGAAGGATGGGTCAGCATTCCAGGTGGTTTGTTGACTACTAATAAATCATCATCTTCATAGAGTATCTCGAGAGGAATATCTTTGGCTCCAAATTTTGAAGGAGAAAGGTCTTGTTCCTCCACTGAAATGATATCTCCCTCTTTTACACGGTGTCCTTTTTTTGCTATTCCATCTCCGATTTTCACCAAAGATTTTCGAATCAGTTTCTGAGCAAAAGCTCGAGAATAGGCATCCATAATATCTGCCAAAACAACATCGATTCGAGCGCCGTCATGTTTTTTAGGGACAGAAAAAGTCTGCATAAGGACAAGAAAAAAAGAATAATGAGGTAGTGAGACCAACAAGGATCAAGTATACTGTCTTTTGTCGCTAGCTCCAATGCAAAACTATGAAAACACCACTCGTTCTCGCCTCGACTTCTCCCAGAAGATCTGAAATTCTTCGAATGGCTGGATACATGTTCGAGGTGATCCCTTCTCAATTCGAAGAGCCTGGCCACAGTGAGGGACAGTCTGACCCCATCTTTTATGCACAAGAAATGGCATTAGAAAAAGGGAAGGAAGTGTTTGAACGTCTTGAAAAAGAAAGAGTTGTTCTCTCTGCGGACACTGTTGGGTTGGTGGATGGCGAGGTTTTAGAAAAACCAAAGGATCGTGAAGATGCAGCAAGAATGCTGAGATCCTTGTCAGGAAAGACTCATGTCGTTATCACAGCATTTGCTATTTTTTTCCCAGAAAAGAGAGAACCGATCTGTCAGAAAATCGAGACAAAAGTGACTTTCAAGCAACTTTCTGAAGATGAGATCGACAGCTATCTCAATCATGAAGAGTATCTTGATAAAGCAGCTGCTTACGCTATTCAAGGTTTGGCGTCAGTATTTGTTGAAAAGGTCGAAGGAGATTATTTCAATGTCGTAGGGCTTCCAATTTGTCAGATCAACAAGGTTCTCGAAGGAGAAAATATTTGACCTAATGGGTGTGATGCTTTACACTACAATATTGTATATTGCTTTATTTAAAGCCATTTTATTATGACTATGAAAGAGGACAAAACCGACTCAGTAAAGGCGGATTATCTCCCGGAGGATCATGACTTCCTGACCTATGTAAAGAAGGTTTTTCGGCATCGGTGTCGACAAGCTGGTTTTCGGAGAATTACCACTGCTCTGATAGAAAAGGTAGAAGATTGTACTCCTCACTATGCTGATGAGACAATTCTCAAGAATAAAGGGTGTATCGTAGAATGTCTCGAAGGGGGTCAGAAAGGAATATTTAAATTTGACCCTGTTTTTTCTGTTTCCCGAGCCTATGTAAAGAATAATATGAAGGATATGCCTCAACCTGTGGAGCTGTACCAAATTGAAAAATATATCAATAAAGATGAGTCAGGTGAAATGAACGAACGGATGGAGTTCGGACTCAGTGTTTTAGGTGCCGACGATCCTGCTCTCGATGCACAAATTATCTACTTGGCTTCAAAAATTCTTGATGATCTAGGGCTAAAAGAACACTACACTCTCCAAATCAATTACATTGGATCTGAAGAATCACGATCGCTTTATATCGAAGACCTCAAGAACTTCTACTTTGACAAGCAACGATCTATGCCAGAAGACGCTCTTCGTCATTATGAAGAAGGGGACTTCTTACAGTTGCTCAGAAATGAAGATGAAGATATGCAGATCCTCGCTCAACTTGCACCAAAGTTAGAGCATTATCTGACAGAAGCTGATCAAGAAAGATATAAGGTCTTTAAAGAATACCTGGATGAACTGGAAGTTTCTTACAACGAAAACAAAGCCATTTTTGGCGGTGGAAATTTTAATGCCAATACGGTATTTGAGTTTTGGCATAATGATAAGGGCTCAAAAAATTGCATCATGTATGGTGGATCAAATGATGAAATAATTGAAAAACTCGGTGGGGAAAAAACAAATTATGTAGGGCTTTCTTCTGATGTAGAAATGATGATCGGAAATATGAAAGATGCAGGAATCCGAGTGCCGCACAAGGATGATATACAAGTTTTTGTGGCTCAGCTCGGAAAGAATGCAAAGAAAAAAGCGCTCTCTCTGCTCGAACGTATTCGTGAGGCTGGCATTCATTCTGTTGGAGCGATGGGTACAGGTTCTATGAGAGCGCAGTTAGATATGGCAACAAGCTTTAATGTGAAGTACGCTCTCCTTATGGGTGAGGTTGAGGTGAAGGACGGAATGGTGATCGTGCGGGACATGAGTATCGGGACTCAGGAGTCTGTTCCTTACAACAAGGCAATTGAGATGATGATCGAGCGAGTGGGAAAAGAAAAAGTTGATGTTATGACTGATGCAGAAAAAAGCCAGGACTTAAAAGATTCCAAAAAGAAAAAGTAAACGTTTCACAGTTGTGAACAGAGAAAGAAGTGTCTAGTATAAGGACACTTCTTTTTTGATTATAGATGGATAATATTTACTTGGTAGGGATGCGTGGGAGTGGAAAAACCACTGTAGGGAGGATTCTTGCAGAGAGGTTGGGGAGACCTTTTCGTGATCTTGATCCCGATATTGAGGAAAAAGCTCGCATGAGCATTTCAGAGTTTGTCAAAAAGTACAGCTGGAATGATTTTAGAGAATTAGAGAGGCAGGTTGTACAAGATATCTCAAAGCAATCAGGGTATGTGGTTGGAACAGGGGGAGGTGTTCTAACTTTTTCTGGAAATACAAAGTCACTCAACGAATCTGGTGAAATCGTTTTCCTGAAGGCAACGCCAGCAACTTTAGCAAAGCATCTCGAAGGAGCAACCGATAGACCTTCCCTGACAGGTGAAGGGGTTATCGAAGAAATTGCTGGTGTTTGGGAGCAAAGAAAAGGTGACTATCAACACGCAGCTCATCATATTATTGAAATTGACAATCTCTCTCCCGAGCAGGTAGCAAGTAAAATAATGAAATCACTTCAAAATCATTCATGACACAAAAAAAAATGACACCAATGTTGCAGCAGTACTTCTCTATCAAGAAAGATCACCCCAATGCTTTTCTTTTTTTTCGGCTGGGTGATTTTTACGAGATGTTTGGAGATGATGCTATAGCTGCAGCAAAGATTTTGGGTGTCACTCTGACAGCTCGTGGAAAGGGAACTGAAAATGAAATTCCTATGTGTGGAGTGCCACATCATAGTTCAGATAAATATATCTCAGAACTCACTCGTCATGGAAAGCATGTAGCCATTTGTGATCAGGTCTCAGACCCAAGTCTTCCAGGAATTGTAGAACGCCAAGTCGTAAAAGTGATTACACCGGGGACGACAATGGATGAGACGGTAACTGACACAAAAAAAAACCACTACCTCCTTGCTCTGACAAAGGATAAACAAAACTATGGAATATCACTTCTCGATCTTTCGACTGGTGAGTTTAAGCTGACGGAGGTCAAAGAAGTTAAGGTGGTAAAGAATCTCCTCTTCTTGATCGACCCAGCAGAGCTATTGATCTCATCTTATGACGAATTCACCGAGCTTGCCCATGACTTCGAGGGAAGGTCTGTGACAGAGTACAAAATGCCGTACTACGAGGACTCACAACATGTCTTACTCAATCACTTTGGAACGGCTACGCTTTCGGGTTTCGGCATAGAGAAATATCCTATAGGGATTTCTTCTGCGTCCACATTACTGTGTTATGTGAAAGAAACCCAAAAAGCAGAATTAGACCATATCAAACAAATAGGAGTCTATCGTTACCACGATGTCATGATTCTTGACGAGTCGACGATTAGAAACCTAGAACTCTTGCATACGAGTAGGGACTTCAAAAAAGAAGGAGCTCTTCTCTCCACTATTGATAAAACCTTGACCAAGATGGGAGCAAGAAAGCTCAGAACATGGCTATTGTCGCCATTAACTAATAAAAAAAATATTGATCTCCGTCTCGATGCTGTATCAGAATGTATCAATCAGCAATCATTTAGAGAAGAGCTCCAAAAGGAACTCTCAGATTTCTATGATCTCGAGAGGCTCGTTGGGCGCATAGGATGTCGATCTGCAAATGCTCGGGATCTAAAGTATTTACAAGTCAACCTTCAAAAAATACCTCAGTTCAAACTATTGCTCAGTACTTCTCAATCATCATTACTACAGTCACTTAATGGTCAACTAGATGAGCTCAAAGACCTAGTGGTGATGATCTCACACAGAATCCATCCTGAACCATCCGTTCATTTAACAGCAGGAAATATTATTGCTGATGGGTGGAATACAGAGCTCGATGAGCTCAGAGAAGTGCTAAAAAATGGAAACGAGTGGATCTTGAATTACCAAAAAAACCTTCGAGAAAAAACTGGAGTGAGTACATTAAAGGTAAAGTACAACAAGGTCTTTAACTATTACATTGAAGTGAGTAGAGCTCAGGCTGCAAATATGCCAGAAGAGTTTGAAGTAAAACAAACACTGGTAAATGCTCAGCGTTACATTTCTTCGGAACTCAAAGAGTTCGAAGAAAAATTTCTCACAGCTGAAGACAGGATTAAGACTCTTGAAAAAGAGCTCTTTCATGATGTTCTCCAAGAAGTCCTTCCGTATCTCGAATCCATCCAAAAAAATGCTGATCATATTGCAGTCCTTGATGTTCTTCAGTCATTTTCCCAACAGGCGATCACATATCATTATTGCAAGCCATTTGTTTCAGAAGAGAAGGGGATTCGTCTAAAAGAAGCTCGGCATCCTGTGATTGAAATGGTCCTCGCTAAGAAACACCAATCATACATTTCAAATGATTGTGCTCTCAGTGAAGACAATCAGATTATTCTCCTCACTGGGCCAAATATGGCTGGTAAATCAAGCTTCTTGAGACAAACTGCTCTGATTGTCCTTATGTCTCATATCGGAAGTTTTGTTCCAGCTGAATCGGCACAAGTCGGTATCACTGATCAAATTTTTACACGAGTAGGTGCAGCAGACGATCTCAGTACAGGGCAGTCGACTTTTATGGTAGAGATGAGTGAAGCAGCCAATATCCTCAATAATGCAACAGAGCGCTCTCTAATTATTTTTGATGAGCTAGGAAGAGGTACATCCACCTATGATGGAGTGAGTATTGCTTGGTCGATACTTGAGTATCTTTCTTCTGATACGAAAGCTCTGACGCTCTTTGCTACTCATTATCATGAGCTAGTTCAGGTCGCAGAAGACATTCCCACAGCCTCAAATTACTCCATCGCTGTCGCAGAAAAAGATGGGGACTTGGTTTTTCTCAGAAAAGTTGTGAATGGAGGAGTCGATAGAAGCTACGGTATCGAAGTCGCCAAGCTGGCAGGCCTTCCAAGTTCTATTATTAGGAGGTCAAAAAAAATCCTCTCTGAGCTCGAAAAAGACCGCCTCCAAGAAGAAAAAACCATTATGGGAAATCAGCCAGATCTCTTCAGTGTTCCTGCTCAATCAGTAGATCCTTCACCACATCGAAAGATTATTGACAAAATCAAACAAGTAAACATCAACGATATGACGCCTCTCGATGCATTGAATTGGCTGGCAAAAATAAAAAAAGACTCTTAGTGCGTCTCTCAATGAGGACAGCTGTATTTCCAGCTTTCAAATTCTTATCCAAAACTCCCTATGATTTCACTCCTTCCACAAGACCTCATCAATAAAATAGCCGCTGGTGAAGTTGTGGAGCGTCCGGCCTCAGTGGTAAAAGAACTCACAGAGAATGCTATCGATGCTGGGGCAAAAAAAATCAGTATCTCTCTCGAGCAAGGGGGGACTACATTCATTCAAATAACAGATGATGGGTGTGGGATGACCGAAAATGATGCCAAGATGAGTTTGGTGCGTCATGCCACCAGTAAAATTTCTTCGCCAGATGATTTGTTTAATATTTCAAGCCTTGGTTTTCGCGGCGAGGCTCTTGCGAGTATTGCTTCAGTTTCACAGTTTAGCCTGACGACAAAGCATGAGTCTTCTCTGTCGGGATATATGGTCTCACTTCAAAGTGACGAAATAGAGGCGGTGCCAACAGCTGCCAATAGAGGAACACAAGTAACCATTAAAAACCTGTTTTATAATGTTCCTGCGCGACAAAAATTCTTAAAAAAAGCTCAGACTGAGTACACGCATATTCTGCGTTACCTCCAACAGTTTGCGATGGTTCACAGTTCCCTCGACCTCACCCTGCTCCACAATGGAAAAGAAATCTTTCATTACCTCCCTGGGGAGTGGGAGGAGAGGGTTGCACAAGTCCTCGGTGAGGAATTTCAGACTCGATTAGTTCCTGTGTCTGGAGAGATGCCGGGAGTAAAGGTTGAGGGAATGATTGCAAAACCAGAACTCGTACATGCCACTCACAAGAATCAATACCTCTTTGTCAACGAGCGACCTGTCTACGATCATTTTGTCAGTCGCTCTGTGCTCGAAGCATACGATACCTTGATCCCAAGAGGATACCATCCAGCCTTTGCACTAAAGATCACTATAGATCCTTCGCAAGTAGATGTGAATGTTCACCCACGAAAGAGTGAGGTAAAGTTTCTCAATCCATTCCCTATCATGACAACATTAAAAACCGCAGTGAGGGAAAGTCTTCATGCGCATGATCTTACTCAGACTCCAGAGCTTGCCTCGGTATCATCGTTGTATGATGCTCCATCTCGAACGAGCTCTTCTGTACCTGCTTACAAATCAGCTCAAAAATCGAACCTGATGAGCTTCAATCCTAATCGTCCTTCTCGACAAGAGGTTTCTCAGGCTATGAGTTTTTCAGAACAAATGATGGGGTCAATACGAGAGATAAAAAAGACGCCACTTGAACAAAAGCAGTGGAGAATTATCGGGCAAATACATCTGTCATTCATCTTGGTTGAAACTCCAGATGGTCTCCAACTCCTCGATCAACATGCTGTCTCTGAAATAGTGAATTATTTCAAAATCAAAAAAGGGTATGATGAAGGAGTAGTTACAGGCCAGCAATTATTAATCCCAACACCTGTAGAATTATCCTTGGAAGAGATGAGTTTATTGGAGGAGAGTAATGAACTCTTGAAGAAGTTGGGGTGGGAAATTGACGAAATATCAGCCACTTCGATACAGATTACATCTCTTCCAGAAATTCTCAAAGTTGAGAGTATATCTGAAAATATTCATGAAATGCTAGATGCGATAAATGAACAGAGAGGTATGGATATACACAAGCGGGAGCTCGAACTCATCAAGTATGAGTCTTGTCGAAGCGCCATAATGTTTGGTGATCAGTTAGTGCACGAAGAAATGGAATCTCTCCTAAATCAATGGATGAAAACGCCAAATAATGCCGCATGTGAACATGGTCGTCCTGCTGCTGCAAAAATAACTATTGATCAGATGAGAAAATTTTTTAACCGATGATTTTTTGTGAGACAAAATTCCAGATATCATTGGTCACACTCTCTTCATCTTGATTTGCATTCACCACTGGCCACTTGTATCGAGAGGCAAGCCACTGAAAATTCTTTCTAGTTTGGTCCATAGCAGCTTGGTCTCCTTCATTTCGATGTTGGTTTTCCTTGCCAGCTAAAAAACGTTCTCCATCCATTAGGATTTCCAAGTTAGCTTTTTTTTGTGGGTACTGCATGTTTCTTCCTTGTAACCATTGGTAGGGAACTCCTTGAGTCATTCCCCAGGCAATTCCAGTTCCAATGTAGTCTTCAGCAAGAACAACATCGTATTCTTTCAGGTACTTTATGAGTTGAGGTTCAAAATCCAATCGATTTTGGATGTAAAGCATTTGAAAGCTCTCTCCTGATATTTGTGGAGCATCAGGGTCCCTTAGAAAGGAGTTGATCTGTGGCCCTGTTGGTTCCAAATCATAAATAGGAAATTTGAGGACTTTTACACTAAATCCACCAGATTCCAGTCGTTCCTTCAGATGATTCACCTGAGTTGATTTGCCAATATTATTAATTCCGTAGAGAGCGATAAGCATAAAAGCAGTTAATGCAAACACAGCTTTTCATGAATGACTCAGAATCCAAACAGGAATACTTGTCAAAAGTGTATAAATATGATATAGTATATAGAAATATAAATAATTCTTCATGGAATTAGCAAAGAAAATACTCATTTTTCTCAGCTCGGTGTTTGTTGTTTTTTCATCCGTAATGGTCTCAACAGACCAAAAAGGGCTTGAAAAGCTTGCATCGTCTGTCATGTTTTCTGGAGATGCATTGCAGAACAGTCTTTTAAATGTATCAGGAAATGCCTCTGTTCTTGTTTTTAATGAATCAGGAGAGCAGCTCTCAATTCAGCAAGATTTTGAAGCTTCTTCAGCAGACTATTCATACTTTAATCTTAATATTCCCTATATATCTGGGCAAAGCAGTACGTTAAGATTTATGTCCGAAGAAAATTTTTCTCCAGCTGGAATTATGCAGGGGGCTTGGTTTAATGAGTCTCCTTTTCAATCGACAGAGAATACTGATGGGAGTCTTTCTGTTGTGATCAACAGTAACCCTGGATATTCAGTCGGAATTATTCGAGAGATCCAATCTGAAGGTGGTGATTTTCTTTCTATAACAACCTACATAAATCTTCAAGAAGTTCAGCCGATCCTTGTTTCTGAGGCAAAGATCGTGGGGAATAATCTTATTGTCAATTTCTCAGATGGAAATCAAAACAGTTTTGTCTTACCGACTTCAAGAAGTTCAGGAAGCACTCTGCAGACTGGGACAAGCGACCCAGGGAACACACCGGCAAATACTGGAGATATCTATATCAATACCGTGTCAAACACAATTTTTACTTTTAGTGGAATCAGTTGGGGAACAGGAGCATCACTCTCAGGAAGAGATGGGTCAAATGGAATACATTGCTGGGATACAAATCAAAACAGTCTTCCGGACCTTGCAGAAGATGTAAATGGAGATGAGATAGTGGATACGAATGACTGTAAGGGGAGAGATGGTCGAGATGGAAAAGATGGTGAGGGAGGAGTTCAAGGGTTCCCAGGTTTAGTTGGTCCCAAGGGAGACAAAGGTGACACGGGTTCTCAGGGGGTACAGGGGCTCCCAGGCCAAGCTGGTTCTCAAGGTTTTCCTGGTGCTATTGGTCCGCAAGGTCCTCAAGGAATAAAAGGGGCTCAGGGGGAGCCAGGAGAAAAAGGGGATACTGGACCAATGGGCCCACAAGGGAGTCAGGGAGAAAAAGGAAAATCCGGAGAAGTTGGTCCTCGAGGTCTCACTGGACCAGTAGGCTCTCAAGGTTTTCAAGGCGAGACTGGAGCAACTGGAGAAAGGGGAGAGAAAGGTGATACGGGAGCGCAGGGTCCACAAGGTTTCCCTGGAGCAACTGGTGAGCAAGGTCCAGCAGGAGATCCTGACGAAGGAGTGCTGTCAGTGTTGCTGAGTGAAAGTGAAAATTTTCTTACCAACCTCTCAAACACACTATTTAATATTTTTGTGTCGGATAGAGAATTCATGGACGAATTAAAGGGAAGCGCTGGGTCCAATGCACTAGTCGTGACGACAGTTGAGACTCCGGGTGCCAATTGTCCTGGTGGTGGAACAAAAGTTGAAAGTGGTTCAGATATCAATATCAATGGGGTGTTGGATGTGAATGAAGTTTCGAGTGTGAGTGTCGTCTGTAATGGTGAATCGGGTTCAAACGGAAAAAATGGTGAGAGTGGAGTAAATGGAATTAACGGAAAAGATGGGGAGAATGGATCAAATGGATTGAACAGTTTGATAGAGGTCAATCAAATAGAAGTGAATTCAGAGGAGTGTCTTGGTGGAGGTCAAGAGTTTGTCTTTGGGGTAGATACAAATAGGAATGGATTCCTTGAAGAGAGTCTTAATGAAGTTGAAGATCGGAGAAAGGTTTGTAATGGAGACCCAGGAAAAAATGGTGCAAGTGGGAGTAGTGGAGTTGATGGAAGGGATGGTGAAGATGGACAAAGTGGGAGAAATGGATTAAACAGTTTGGTGGAGGTCAATCAGCTGAGAATAAACTCACTAGAATGTTTTGGCGGTGGTCAAGAATTTGTGGTTGGAGTAGATGGAAATGGAAATGGACGCCTAGAAGAAGATTTTGATGAAGTAGCTGACACAAGGATTATTTGTAATGGAATAGATGGTGAAAAAGCAAAGGCGAGCTTGATCGATATGAGTGATGAATCAGCTGGACCAAACTGTATTATGGGAGGAAAGAAGATTGAAACAGGATTTGATGAGAATGAAAATAATGAACTCGACCAATCTGAAGTGGCTAATACGGAATTTCTTTGCCGGGTTACTTCAGAAGAAACTGCGCAAAAAATTCAAGAAGTTTTTGTCCCGACAATAAAACCAGTAAATTTGGCTATTGGAAGCGCTGAGTGTCCTGGTGGAGGAACTCAGTTCATTATTAGCAATATTGATAGTAAGGATCAGGTAATTGTTTGCAATGGTGAAGACGGCCTGAATGGAGAAAATGGAAAGCCTGGAGTTGTAGGGCCACAAGGTCCACGTGGGCTTACGGGAGACCAAGGAGTAGCAGGTCAGACAACATTTCAGTCTGAAGTCCCACAAGCAAGCCTAAAAGGATCAGCACTCGTTTCTAAAGAAGAGTGTCCAACTTTTGCAGACGTAGATTACACAACTCAGAGAGGGGTTAGCATCGACTTTCTTTCCTGTACTTTTGATTTTTTTAGAGGTTCTCTCAGTATTGATGGCGAGAACCTCTTTAATGAAAACCGATTAATCAATAGAGCAGAGATAACTGCTGTTTCGGAGAGGGGTTTTGAAAGCACAGTTAATCAAGCAAGGTTTAATCCTCTTCTAGAGATTTCAAACGGCTTAAAAAAGTACAGCGATGTTGGATTTGATGCATGGTTTACAAATCCTATTTATTCCGCAACAAAAAGAGGAACAGTATCAGGGATTGGTGGTACCAAAAATTTTGAACCAGCGAGGCCAATTAGTTCCCCTGAGGCAATAAAAATAGCGCTTAATACAGTAAGCCTGTTTTCACCAGAATTGCAGAATATTCTAGAAACAAATCTAAGAAATCCAGAGTATTCTTGGCCTCAAGATTATTATCTCACTCTTGAAGAAGCCATTGGAAAAGAAAATATTCCATTAGAGTTTTCCCTTGAGGGAATATCAAAAGGAGGAGTGAATCTTCAAGTCCTTATTTCATCACTTGAGTCACGTGAGGGAGTCACCAGAGGAGCTGTAGCTGACCTCATGGGAATCCTCTTTCATTTTATGACGGGGTATGAAATATACTTCTAAGAGAGCTAATAACCCATTTGCAAAGAAAGCCCTTCATAACCTATACTGAAGGGGCTTTTTTAAAACAGAGATATGAAAATTTCGCTCAATTGGCTCAAAGACTTCATCGAATTTGACAAGAATCTATCTGCTCGTGAAATTGCCTGGAGGATTACAGAGGCAACATCAGAAATAGATGAGGTGATTGATTTTGAAAAAAAATTTGAGAAATTTGTTGTAGGAAAAATCACCAATCTTGAAAAACATCCTGACGCTGACAAGCTCCAAGTAGTCCAGGTTGATATCGGATCAGAAGAAGTCCAGGTTGTTTGTGGTGGATCAAATCTTGAAAAAAATATGAAGGTTGCGTTCTCACTCCCGGGTGCAATGGTGAGATGGCATGGAGAAGGAGAACCTGTTGAAGTAAAGGTCATGAAAATAAGAGGAGTTGAAAGCACAGGAATGATCTGTGCTGCAGACGAGATAGGAATTGAAAAAATTATCCATCACGAAGAGGGTGAAATATGCAATCTGAGTAATCTAAAAGATCAGCCAGGAACTCCATTGTCAAAAGCACTTGGGATAGACGACGTTGTTTTGGATGTGGATAACCATGCAATTACTCACAGACCAGATCTCTTTTCTCATTATGGGATTGCTCGTGAGTGTGTGGCTCTTGGGATTGCGAATTGGATAAAGCAATACCCAGAATATGATCTTAAAGAAATGAGTGGATCTGAAAAGATGCCTTTCAAAGTGAACTTCTCAGATAAGATGCTTGCAAAGCACTATCATGGAACAGTGGTTGAGAATCTCGATTCACGACCTTCTCCTCAGTGGATGAAAGCGAGACTCTTTGCCTGTGGTGTCCGATCCATCAATGCACTTGTCGACATTACCAATTATGTCATGCTTGAGTCTGGAGCTCCAATGCACGCTTTCGACAAGCAAGCCATCTCAGGAGATGAGTTTTTATTTAGGCTTTCAAAGAAGGGAGAAAAGATGACAACACTCGATGGGGAAGAGCAAAAGCTTTTCGATGATATTATGGTCGTAGAAAACAACGGCAACATTATTGACCTTGTGGGAATTATGGGTGCTGAGAATTCTGAAGTGACTGATGAAACAACGTCTGTGTATTTTCACCAAGGGATTTACGACCCGGTTCTTATCAGAAAAGCCATGATTGGTCTTGGGCAGAGAACAGATGCCGGGACTATTTATGAAAAAGGACCCAATGCAGAGTTATCAGAAGTCGGAATAGGTCGAACACTAGAGCTTACAAAAGAACTATTCCCAGAAGCTGTATTCAACACTGAAATGATAAGTGTAAAACACGAAGTCAATAAGGCAACCGAAGCCTCGGTCTCTCTCAAAAGAGTAGAGCAGTTCCTCGGTATAGAAATCCCTGAAAAAGAAATCATTAGAATTCTTTCAGAGCTCGGTTGCGATGTTTCAGTTCATGATGGGCTTATAAGGGTTGTTGTTCCCAGTTGGAGAAGAGATAGTCTCGAAACAGATGTCGACTTGATCGAAGAAATTGCACGAATCTATGGGTACTCTAATGTTCCAAATCTTCCTCCAACACTCGAGCTTCGCACCCCACACAAAAGTATGAAGCGTCATTTCAATAGAACCATTCAAAACTATCTTGTTGGACAAGGTTTCATTGAAGAAGCCAATTTTTCATTTATTTCTAAGGCACTACTTGAGAAAGCTGGGCAGATGAGTGAAGACTCCGTCATCGAACTCGCAAATCCTGTCAGTGAAGATTTCCGATTTATGAGGCCAGATTTATTGCCCTCAATGCTAGCGAATCTTTCTCGAAATCTTATCACTTCACCAGAACGGAAATGGAGAACTTTTGAGAAGGGGGCTGTCTTTGTAAAAAAAGACGCAGGTGTAAAAGAGCATACACGGATGACAATACTGTGTTATCACTCTCAAAAAGACCAAGGGTTCTTTGATGCAAAAGGTATCGTGGAAGGGGTGATGAAAGAACTCGGAGTGCCAGCAACATTAAGCCAATCTGAACACCCTGTCGCATCTCCAAATCACATTTTACAGATCCAAGTACAAGAGAGAGTTATTGGTCATGTTTTTGAGCTCCACCCTCTCCACAAAGAAACCTTTAAGATAAAGGGCAGTGCTGCAGTCGTAGAGCTTGATATGGATGCAGTTCATGAGCTCCACCCACAAGAAATGAAGTATGCACAACTCAATAGAAATCCATCAGCCCATCTTGATATCAATGTCATTGTCAACGCTGAAACCTATATGGGGGAGATAGAAAATATCATCAAGAGTGTTGGGCCAGAGTTTCTCAAAGTTTGTGAACTTCGTGATGTTTATGAAGGTGAAAGCCTTGGCGAAGGAAAAAAAAGCTTCACTTTTGGTATGAGCTATCAGCACCCAGAGCGGACTCTAGAGGAAGGTGAGATCCAGAGTATTCTAGATGCTTTGATTAAAAAATTAGAGTCTGCTGGTGGGACGGTGAGAAGGTAGTGGGGTTGCATGGTTCCCTTTACTTACGCTTTCCAAAAACCTCCAGCTTTCTCTACCAAATTTTTCAGCACGGGAAATCGACTGAGGCTCACATCTTCATCGATAATCTCCTGCGCTTTTTCCCTCGCCATGGCAATAGTTCTTCCATCCATAATGTTTGCCATCTTCAGATCCGGAAGACCACTTTGTCGTAGTCCATACACTTCTCCAGGTCCTCTGATATCTAAGTCAATTTCTGCGAGCTTAAATCCATCAGTGTGTTCAGCCATGGCGGTCAGTCTTCTTATAGATCGTTGTTCTCGGTTGGTTGTATAAAGGAAGCAGTAAGACTGCATGTCGTTTCTCCCAACCCGCCCACGGAATTGATGCAGTTGTGAGAGTCCAAATCGTTCAGCTCCTTCGATGACCATAATCGAGGCATTCGGAATATCTATTCCAACTTCAATGACTGAAGTAGAAACCAGGATGTCGTATTCTTTTTCTTTAAATTTTCTCATGATTTCATCTTTCTCCGGCGCTTTCATCTTTCCATGAATATACTGAATTTTTCGATGAGGGAAATCAAATTCTTTGAGTCGTTCAAATTCTTGCAAGACAGACTTTGCTTCCAGTTTTTCACTTTCTTCGATCAAGGGGCAGATCACAAACACCTGTCTCCCTTTATTAATTTGGTCGTCGATAAAGAGGGTTGCTTGTCGTCGAGCATCTGGATGGACCACTTTGGTAATAATAGGTTTTCTTCCTGGTGGCATCTCATCGATGACACTAAGTTCTTGATCGCCATAGATGGTCAGAGCTAGAGTTCGAGGAATAGGAGTAGCACTCATCATCAAAAGATGGGGGACGGGGCCAGTGCTTTTCTTAACCATAGCTGCTCTTTGCACAACACCAAAACGATGCTGTTCATCGATCACAGCAAAAGCCAGATTTGGAAACTCAACCGCATCTTGGATGACCGCATGAGTTCCAATAATCAATTGCACTGCTCCTTTGGAAATATTTTCCTGTGCTTCTCGTTTTTCTTTTGCTGTGAGTGAACCGATCAAAAGGACGGAAGAATAGTCGCTCAAGAGAATCGAAAGATTTTCATAATGCTGCTTCGTCAAAATTTCCGTCGGGCTCATTACGACACACTGGTATCCATTTTTCAAAAAGGCGAGCATTGCCATGGCAGCCACAATGGTCTTTCCACTTCCTACGTCACCTTGAAGCATTCGGAGCATAGGTTGAGTCTTCTCACAGTCTTTCAGAATCTGATATAAAGAAATTTTCTGAGCACCCGTCAGTTCAAAAGGTAATTCTTCTTGAAATGCTTTTATGAGTTCGGGGTTCATGGGGATTCCTGTAGCACCATCTTGTTCTGACCAGAGTTTCTTCTGTTGCAGTGCGCTCAGCTGAAGGATGAAGAGTTCTTCAAAAGCCAGCATTTGTTTTGCTTTTTCCAATTGCTCTGAGCTATCTGGGAAGTGTACGCTTTTTATTGCTTTAGATTTTTTTGGAAAACCATATTGCTGACGTACTTCTTCTGGAAGAATATCTTCAAACTCGCTTGAGTAAGAAACAATACCTCGCATCTTCTCACGTATCCACTTCGAGCTAATCCCATCGGTCTCATGGTAAGTCGGCACAATACTACCTGTATGCACTTGATTCTCTTTCCATCGTTCAATTGTAGGGGATTGAAAACTTATTTTTCCCATTGCAAACTTCACCTTTCCAGAGATCATCACTTTTGTCTCAACTGGCCATTGGGTCGCAAGAAAAGCTTGGTTAAACCAAACACAATCAATAGTGCCACCTTCTTCATCAGTAAAGGTCGCCCGCTGTATTTTTTTCCCAAACTTCGTGAGATGATTCTTGATCGGACTCAGTCGGCCTCGTGAATTATTCAATTCTTTGATATTGAACATATTCACTGTGCGGACCTCAGACTTGTCTTCATACCTAAAAGGGTAATGAAGCAAAAGATCTTCCACCGTTTTAATTCCCATCAAATCCAGCAGCTTGATTTTAGCTGGAGTAGTTCGTAAGACGATACTGAGAGAGTTTTTGAGCATGATTATGTAGAGTTCATCTCTACTATACTGTTCTTTTATGACTTCTTAAAGATGACAATCTCCCTCCCCACCGTCTGAGTCTCCCTTTCATACAGCAAGGACCTGAATTCATTCTCGATAACAAAATCATTCTTCTCGGCATATTTTTGAAGACGGTCTTCAGGATAAAACACCTTTTCTTTCTTTGAGCGAAAGTAGGGGAAGCTCATCACGATTCTATTTGCTGATGGGATAATCTGACTAATCTCAGAAAAGAATTTTGAATTGATACCATCGAGCAGATCAAAAATTTCTTGCTGTTGGTCTTTCTGTGGGAACTGGAGAAGTGGTGGGCCGAGATATCCTTCTGTTACAACACTGAGGTTCCTTGGAAAAGATTTTTGAGGGAAAGGTTGAGTTGCATCGTGCTGGAAAACCATTTGCGAATTAACGGTAGAAAGTTGAGGGTTCGCCTCACCAAACTCTTTGATCATCCATTCCAAATTCTGAATAGAATTGCCGACCAGACGTCCTTTGATATCAGATCCTATTGGTTGGTATCCCATTAAAGCAGTTTCTAGTAGTGTTGTTCCAAGTCCACAAAAAGGATCGTAAATAGCTGAACCCTTTTTTGCATGAGCAAAGTTGATCATGATCTGGGTCAGCTTTGGTGGCATCATTCCGACTTTCATATCTCTTCGTGGCTTGTCGTAGTCTCGATGAGAGTAGGCATCAATATTTTGAAAGGCAATGGTTTGCGCCCAAAAGCTATCACCCTTTGTATGGCAAAGAACCAGGTCGATTCCTTTTTCTAGGATATTACTTTTATTTAATTGTCCCGAGCTAATATTTGCAAAATTTTTATTTAAAAAACGACAATTACGGCCTTCTTTCTTGAGTTCATTTTTCACTTCCATCAAGACAACGGAAAGCCTTTTATGGCCACTGTATTGCGAAACTCCAAAGAGAATCTTTTCGTTCTTCGAGTTCTGAATAATATGTTCAATCAAGTCTCCTTGAACCACTTCACAGATCTTGATTGTACCGCCCAGTCGGTCTTGATCAGCTTGGCTTAGTTGTTGTTCGGTAGAAATCACAGAGTAATCGACTGTTTGAAGTTCGACTTGATCTCCGTAGAGAGATCGCAGCTCAGCTTGGCTTAAGCTTGTGTTTTTACCGTGGATGAAAATATACTGTTTCATAGTTGTATTAGGCAGCTTATTCTAACCCATTTCATCATGAAGATCAACTCTCAACACCATGTAATTATCCTTTCTGTTGGCATAGCTGTTCTTCTTGTTTGGTTTGGAAGACTTTCAGTCCAGTTTGAACTTCATTCACAGCTCCCTCCACTTCAAATGATCGAAGAGGTGAATCAAAAAATTCCTCAGGTGGTTATTCAGGATATCCAGGAGGGGAGAGTTATTGGTTCGGTAAATAATTCCGAGATTAGAATTGTTTCAGGTGAACAAGTAGCCGTTCCAGAAGACGATCTCAGTTTCTTACTCAATATCGAGCACCTCGGGTACATTGGACCCAAGAGGCAGATCATCACCAAAGAAGTTCCCGAGTGGGCAAGGTTCGTCGCGAGCAAAAATGGAAAATATTTTTATGAAATCGATGAGAAGTCTTTGAAGAAATTATCAGTCGCGAATCAGATATATTTTGCAACAGAAGAGGATGCGGTGGCAGCGGGGAAGGTGGGGAGGGAGAGGTAGGGCATATTGCCAAACTCCCGCCCCCTTTAAAGCGGGCGGCACTCCCAGAAGCATACAGAATATTTTTGAACGCACTGTGTTGTTCCTCTTTTAATAGGGGTTGAGTTACAAAAAAAGAAGGCGTGGGTCGCAATCCACCGCTTCAGTCGAGGTGTCGAAAGCTAGTTTGTTTGAGCTTAAAAAACCGTAGGCATGAATATATATTCTTGCCTACGGTTTCATTCTTCAGGATCTATGCTTATTTCCCCACTGCAAACTTTAATTCTTCCTCCGCCTCTTCCTTCTTGCCCTTCTTCAACATCCCAATCTTCACCTTCTCTCCATCATGCAGCTTGTCATCTAGGAGCTGGTTCGAAAGATGATCCTCGATAAGATCTTGAAGGGTCCGTCGCACAGGACGTGCGCCATATGCCGGGTCATAACTTTTATTTGCCAAGAAGTCGAGAGCCTTAGGTCCCACTTCGATCTTGATATCTCGTTTTTTAAGACGTCCTTCGAGTTCTTTCAGGTGGATCTTTACAATCTCCTTGATACTGTCGTGAGTGAGTGGCTTGAAGACAATGGTTTGATCGAGACGGTTCAAGAACTCTGGTGAGAACGAATCTTTCACTTCTTCTAGGATCACTTCTTTTGCTTCCTCAAAAGCTTCTTCTTCTTTTTTGAGTTCATCTTGATTTGTTTCAAATCCGATTGGCGCTGCTTTGCTGGTCAGTCGTTCTGCACCGATATTCGATGTCATCACGATGATAGTGTTTTTGAAATCAATCTTTCGGCCCTTACCATCGGTGAGTTCACCGTCTTCCAAAATTTGCAAAAGAATATTTTGTACATCTCGGTGAGCCTTCTCAATCTCATCGAAGAGGATGATTGAGTAGGGGCGATTGCGGACAGACTCTGTGAGCTGGCCTCCTTCTTCGTACCCGACATATCCGGCTGTAGTTCCCACCAGGCGAGAGACATTGTGGCGCTCCATGAATTCCGACATATCAACTTTAATGAGAGCATCACGAGTTCCGTAGAATTCTTCTGCCAAGACCTTTACCAGTTCTGTCTTCCCGACACCTGTTGGTCCCAGGAAAAGAAATGATCCAATCGGTCGTTTTTCAGATCCAATATTCGTTCGTGACCTTCGTATAGATTGAGCAATAGCCCCAATCGCTTCTCCCTGACCAATGATTCTTTTGCTCAATGTTTTCTCGATTTTCTGCAGTTTATCGATGTCAGACTTGAGCATTCGGTTCGCAGGGATACCTGTCGCACGCGCGATGACCGAAGCAATATCTTCGCCACTGACACGAGGTTTTTGATCGTCAGGGATTTCTTGTTTTTTCGCACCTTTGATTTGTTCTTGTATTTCGAGTTCTTTTGCTCGTAGACGAGAAGCCTTTTCATAATCCTGAGCATACACAGCCGACTCCTTATTCTTAATAAGCTTGCTGAGTTGAGCTTCAAATTTTTCGATCTCTTCACGGTTTCCATTGATCTGAAGACTCTTCAGTGAAGACGCTTCATCGAGCATATCGATCGCTTTGTCTGGTAAAAATCGATCTGATACATATCTCTTTGAAAGATTTACCGCAGCATCAATCGCTTCATCTTCAATCTTGATAGAGTGATAGTCTTCATATGCTTTCTTGAGTCCGTTAAGAATTTTGATACTATCCTCAACACTTGGTTCGGCAACTGTTACTTTTTGGAAACGTCGAGCGAGAGCCTTGTCTTTCTCGACATGTTTTTGGAATTCATTGAGAGTAGTGGACCCAATCACTTGGACCCGACCACGTGCCAGAGCTGGCTTGATAATATTTGCAGCATCGAGCGAACCTTCAGCTCCACCAGCGCCAACCATAGTATGGATCTCGTCAATAAATAGAATAACATTGTTGTCTGAAGCCGAAGCCTCATCTATCACACGCTTCATCCGTTCTTCAAATTCTCCTCGGTACTTTGTCCCAGCAACCATAGCCGTCATATCAAGTTCGAGGACTCTTTTATCGAGCATTCCAATCGGCACATCACGAGATTCGATCCGTTGTGCAAGTCCTTCGGCAATAGCTGTTTTTCCTACACCTGGTTCTCCAATGAGAATAGGATTATTTTTGGTCTTTCGATTCAAGATCGCAATGATTCGAAGAATTTCATCTTCCCGGCCAATCACTGGATCGAGCTTCTTTTCTTTTGCCATTTCCGTAAAGTCCGTCGTGAAATAATCGAGTGCAGGAGTGCTGGATGCTTTTTTTTGCTTCCCGTCTCCAGCTTTATTTCCAGCATAAGTCTCAGCCATTTGCGGAGCTTGTTGCCCTGGGTTTCCTTGTTGGTTTCCCATGATGAGTCCTTGCAGGCCATTCATAAAATTCTCCAATGGATTCACTCCACCTTGTCCTTGTTCCTGACCAGTAGGGAATTGTCCTTGTTGAAAATGTACTGTTCCCGTCATTCCAGACGAAGGATTGGTGTTGAGTTGTTTTTGAATATATTCGAGCACGTCATTAAGGTTGATCTTCATATTCTCCAAGATCACCGTCGCAGCAGTTTCTCGTTGAGTGCAGAGAGAGTAGAGAATATGTGTTGTGGTGATTTCTGGATGCCCAAATTTGAATGCTAGTGCAATCGCATCTTCCAAAGTTTTCTTGGCGTATCTGCTGAGTTTCTCTCCCGATTCTTTTTCATCACCGATCTTCACCGTCCCGACATTTTCGAGGACCAGCTGAACATTCTCCAGAGAAACGCCAAAGTGTTCCAGTACTTTTGCAGCGCTGCAGTTTCTCTTTGCGAGCAGTCCAAGCAAAATATGCTCAGTACCGATATAAGTCGAGTTTGATTTCTTTGCCACACTCTCTGCAAACAGCAGAGCCTTCTTGGCGTTTTCAGAAAATTTATCAAAGTTTGTCATAGGAAGTGGGGAGTTAGGAGTCCGGAGTAAGGAGTTTTTGTATTTGATATTTTTAGGTTGGTGGATTCGAATAAAATTTAAATATTAGAATCCTGCATCAGATTAGAGATCACTTTTTACTTTCTTTCCTTTGTGACTATTAATAGTTTTTAAAACATCAAGATCACCGATCACTTTATCTGCAAGACCATACTTCACCGCTTCTTCAGCAGACATAAAATTATCTCGATCTGTATCAGCTTCCACTCGGTCAAATTTTTGACCAGAGTGATGAGCGATGATGTGATTGAGACGATCTTTTGTTCGAAGAATATGGTTTGCATGAATTTCAATTTCAGTAGCCTGACCTTCCATTCCTCCCAGGGGTTGATGGATCATAACTTCAGCATTTGGGAGGACATATCGTTTTCCCTTTGCACCAGCTGTCAAGAGGACAGCTCCCATAGAGGCAGCCATACCAAGACAGACTGTGGAGACATCAGGTTTTATCAATTGCATCGTATCGTAAATCGCCAGTCCAGCCGTGACATGTCCACCAGGGGAATGCACGTACATCGTAATGTCTTTCTTTGGATCTTCAGCTTCGAGGAAAAGCAGCTGAGCAATAATGATATCAGCCATATTGCTTTCCACCCCACCCGAACAGAAAATAATTCGATCCTTCAAAAGTCTCGAATAAATATCAAAGGCTCTCTCGCCATCGTGAGATTTTTGGATAACCGTAGGAACGAGAACGTTCTTTATCGGCTGAGTCTGTCGAGTGTTTGTAACTGGATGAGCCATAGTGTAGAGAGGTGAGAAAAGATAGAAGAGTGGCATCTCGAGAAAGAGATTCTAGCACTCTCCATTATAGAGTGCTAATGGTGTCGAGGTCAAGGGATCAAGAGATTGATATTATTTATGTGGTTGTTTCTTTTGACCTTCATTACATTATAGCCTAAATATAGACTCTATGATAATCACATGTCTTGAGTGTTTTGCACAATAGGATAGAGTAGTATTCACAACTCTTCTTCATCATATTGACTCTTTAAAAAAGCTTTAGAGAAGTAAGTGAACAATTAATGTTATACAAAGGGTTGACATATGCTACCAAAAAGAGGAGTATTTAGCCCTAGCTAACACATTACATGTCCCTCAATATCCACACAGCAACAGCTAAAGCAAAAAAGCCATCTCATTGGTGAGTTGTTGGATATACGAATGTCTTTTCTCCAACACCTCACTGCCGAGGTGTTTTTTAGTATATATAATAATATGGATAATCTTTTCTCACAGTTCGACAAAAAAAAGAAACCTCTTGCGAGGGATAGTTTGAAGCGACTCCTGTCTTCACACTTTTACTATCCCTCTGTTTGTTTAGAACAGGGGGCTTTTTTTATTCTAAAACTATACTATGGAAACATCACAAACACATCAGTCTGATACTACAGAATACAGTGGACAGGCTCAGCATGGCCTCGATAGAGAGGCCTCATACGATCGAATGCAATACCTCGACCACAATCAAATCCTCAGTCTTCAAGAAGTTGGAGAGGTTGTAGACGGATTGCTGACGACCTTCGAAGAAAGTGACAGAAGTCGACTCGTTGTCAGGCTTTTAGTAGAGTCCAATTATCGTTCTGGAGATCTGATCACGTTATCTCAGCTCGATCCTCATCTCGAGTGCGATCTCTATCCCGATCAGGAAAACAGGTTTCAGTATCTTACGGTGTCTCTCAATAACTCAGCCAGGTCGCTTCATCAAGAAATCTACTCTGGTCTGTCAGATATGGTTCAGTCAAGAATCATCGAGCTTACTTCTATGGGGAGAGATTTTGAGTCGCAAGGAATACAGCTTCTCGAATCTGCACGGCAGAGAGGATTATCTCTTGCGCATGAAATCAATGCCGTAGAACTCACCGCTCTTTGGGAACCCTTCGGGTGGAGTCGGGATGCTGTGGAGAACATTCTTCGTGGAAATTCAAGAGATATCATCATGGGAATTCGGAATGGAGAAGGGGAGCTCATGGGAGCCGCTTTTTATAGCGATCAGTCTCATGGCAGTGTTCGTCATGGAGAAACCACCGAGTGGGCCATTTCTCCAAACGATCGACAACGCGGAGTTGTTCAGCCTCTGATTTTGGCTTTTCACGCGTATCTCCTCGAGAATGGAATCCAAAATATCTGGGCCGACCTTAGGACGCCCGATCCAACACTCCGTCTTCCCAATTCGTTGAGGCCGGGGGCCTACAGTGGCATGAGTTTTTATCACAACGATCATCATCGCTTCGTTTCTTCAAATCATGTGACCATCGAGGGCACTCCTCAGAGTTACAATACAGGGAGCGAACAGGTCTTTGGCGAGACGCCTCAAAATCTCCTTCGCTCCTTTGTGAGAGGCTGGGTAAATCATCACTTGTTTACGCCTCGACTGAGAGATGCCTGTGCAGACTTCATGCTTTAGAACTCTTTTATCTTGATAAATTTTTTTACTATGGAATACCCGTATTCACTGCTTTCACAATCTCTTCAACCCGCGAGTTTTTTGGGTTCGGAGGAAATGGGCCAGCCATACCTCTTCGACTACTCAGAAAACAATCCAAGACTCTGGGAGGTCGATGTCGCCGATCAGTTTTCTTTTCAGCAATCCATCGACACCACTTTGTCCCAGTTCGGTGCTCAGTGGGGGATCGCTGGTTACCTCGAACGCCGGGCAAGTCTTCTTCGCAACCTTCCTCAAATGGTCGAGGAGGAAAGATTCTTTCATCTCGGTGTCGATATTTTTCTCCCTCAGGATTTCATGCTCCATCTCCCCTTAAGGGGGGAAGTGGTGCAGCAAGGATATGAGGAAGGTAAAGGAAACTTTGGAGGTTTTGTGTTGATCCGTCATGATATGGGGACATCCCATTTCTACTCCCTTTGGGGGCACCTTCGTTTGGACTCTCTCCCTCAGGTTGGGAGCGTTGTCGAAAGAGGGATGCCATTCGCGCAGGTAGGCGATATGAGCGAAAACGGTGACTGGTTTTATCACACACATCTTCAAGTCCTGACCGAGAGAGGGTATAAAGAGGGCTATCTTTCTAAAGGGTATTGCCGTGCAGATCTTCTTCCTACGATCGATCAGGTCTGTCCCTCACCATTGTTTCTCATGAGATTCGCATAAGCGATTTACTTGATCTTGGAGGGGGAAAAGGATAAAAATGGGAGGCACGTTTACTTATATAGATAAAGTATTAATGTGCCTCCCTTTATGGGGCCTTAGCTCAGTTGGCTAGAGCGCTTGCCTGGCAGGCAAGAGGTCAGCGGTTCAAGTCCGCTAGGCTCCACCAGAAAACACATGAATTATGATAGTTTGGGGTTATAATTAACACATTCTAAGTGGAAACTACTTCTGAGCACATTGGGTTCCTCCTGACTTTTAAGGGAAGAATGCAACATATTGGAGGGCCAATTCTCGCAGTTCTTCTTGGGATTATATTTTTGATCCCCTTGGTGAGTGTTACTCTTATTGGCTCCAATTGTGAGTTTGATAGTGGCAATGCTTCTTCTTTTAAGGAAAGGCTCATTAGTCTTCAATCGATGTTTGGCTGATCCTTTTCAGAATAAGTCATCAGTTGCAAAGGATTGTGAATGTGCGGCTGTGACACTGATTGCGGCATGTTTTGCTGTGATAATTCTCTTTGTTGGGCACGGAATAATCACCTCAAGTATCTTTTAAGACTTTTCTTTAAAAAAACCTTTGACAAGTCTTTAAACATTGCGTAAATTGTTTAGGCTCTGAGCAAGTGTGCTTCGGGCTTTTATTTTGACCTTTTACAAATCGAGTACGAAGAGTTTTTATTTAGTCGTAAAACTCTGTACGTACAAAATTAGTACAAACATGTACTAAGACAATCAAAAACAATCTATCTATTCTACACGTATCAGTATTTATGATACAGAAGAGAAGATCTTGTGCCATTTATGGCAAAAAGAAACTTATGAGCTAACTCAAACTTCTTTGTCTCGATTTATCGAGACTACTACGAAGAGTTTGATCCTGGCTCAGGATTAACGCTGGCAGTGTGTATAATACATGCAAGTCGACTGCATTTAGTTGCAGGGCAGACGGGTGAGTAACACGTTGGTATCTGCCCCGAACTCAGGGATAACATCGAGAAATCGGTGATAATACCGGATGGTCCCGCAAGGGTAAAGATTTATCGGTTCGGGAGGAGCCTGCGAAATATCAGCTTGTTGGTGAGGTAATGGCTCACCAAGGCTATGACGTTTAGCTGGTCTGAGAGGATGATCAGTCACAATGGAACTGAGACACGGTCCATACTCCTACGGGAGGCAGCAGTAAAGAATCTTCCGCAATGGACGAAAGTCTGACGGAGCAACACTGCGTGGTGGATGAAGGCTTTCGGGTCGTAAACACCTTTTCTGAGGGAAGAAGTTCTGACGGTACCTCAGGAATAAGCGACGGCTAATTACGTGCCAGCAGCCGCGGTAATACGTAAGTCGCAAGCGTTATCCGGAATTATTGGGCGTAAAGCGTCCGTAGGCGGTTTTATCAGTCTGTGGTTAAAGCCCGGGGCTCAACCCCGGAATCGTCATGGAAACTGTAAAACTTGAGGTATGCAGGGGCAAATGGAATTCCAGAAGTAGGGGTAAAATCCGTAGATCTCTGGAGGAACACCAAACGCGAAGGCATTTTGCTGGGCATTACCTGACGCTAAGGGACGAAAGCGTGGGGAGCAAAGGGGATTAGATACCCCCGTAGTCCACGCCGTAAACGATGGATACTCGGTATTGGAGGCTTCGACCCCTTCGGTGCCTAAGCTAACGCATTAAGTATCCCGCCTGGGTAGTACGGTCGCAAGATTAAAACTCAAAGGAATAGACGGGGACCCACACAAGCGGTGGAGCATGTGGTTTAATTCGATAATAAGCGGGAAACCTTACCAGGGCTTGACATCCTGAGAATTTCCTAGAAATAGGAAAGTGCTTTTAGAGCTCAGTGACAGGTGTTGCATGGTTGTCGTCAGCTCGTGCCTTGAGGTGTTCTGTTAAGTCAGTAAACGAGCGCAACCCTCGTCGTATGTTGTATTTCTCATGCGAGACTGCCGACTCCAAGTCGGAGGAAGGTGAGGATGACGTCAAATCAGCATGGCCCTTATGCCCTGGGCTACACACGTGCTACAATGGCCTGAACAAAGGGTAGCCAAACCGCAAGGTGGAGCAAATCCTATCAAATCAGGCCCAAGTTCGGATTGGAGGCTGCAATTCGCCTCCATGAAGTTGGAATCGCTAGTAATCGTGAATCAGAATGTCACGGTGAATATGTTCCTGGGTCTTGTACTCACCGCCCGTCAAGTCATGGAAGCTGGGGGCACTCGAAGCACCACAACAAAGTGGTACCAAGGTGAAACCAGTGACTGGGACTAAGTCGTAACAAGGTATCCGTAGGAGAACCTGCGGATGGATCACCTCCTATTAAGGAGCTTAGCCATGTCGATTTATCGATATGTGTTAGGTCGGATTTTAACCTTCGGTTGAAATGAAAATCTGAGAAGCCTTCTCATAAGGGGCCTCAGTGCTTCTCTTCTGTATTATAGATATTGAAAGATAGATAATGATTGTCAAAAACTAAAAAACTACTTCATTGTGAGGTAGTTTTTTTGATATATAAAATATTCATGTATTTGGCTTTGAGACTAAAGAAATCATTTTTTGGAATGCTGACCACAGAATATTTTCTTTTGCACCGCCACCACAACACACTAGACAAAAGTAATAAGGTGAGAGTAGCGTAGATCTTGTCCTTTGAAATCACCGATTCAACAACACTTCCTCTCTGGTCGGGAGGCCTCACTTATATATGATTTTCAAATTAATAAACCAACGAATTATGACTACTCAGAAGAATACCCAATCGACAGATAAACAATTTCCACCAACCTTTAGATTTTTTAACTACAAAGTGTACCAGGAAAGTAAAAATTGGTATCAAGAAGTCTCGCATCTCAAAGGCATCCTGGAAGACAACACAGACCTGTGGTACCAAGTAAAAAGCAATATGACTTCTTTAGTAATGAATATTGCTGCTGCTTCTACCAAGCTTCCTGATGAAGCAAAACGATACTTGGGAAACTCTATTACCGCTGCTAATAAAGCGATGGCATGCTTGGATATCGCTTGCGATCTCAAAGTCATTACCAACGAAGAGCTCGAAGCCTTGTCCGAAGGATTCAAGGGAATCATTATTCAGCTCAAAGGATTCATAAAAGTCCTGGGGAAACCTTCCCAGAGATCAAATAAGCCTGCTAAAAATGAGCAGCTTACTCTCACGAAGCAATAAATACTTCGTTTTACTTCATTCGTCTGCCGATCAGAAAGAAGGTGTTGATTGTCTCCGTTTTTATCCCCCTTGCGTATGGTTTTCCTCAAGGGTATATTTATCATGCTTTAAATACATTCTATGAGTCGAAAGAATACCATTTCTCGAAATTTCAGAAGATTGGCCGCTGAAAAAAAAGTAATTCTCTTTTCTGCATCGCTGACACTGATATCATGCTTCATGCCTTGGTATGGAAGTAATTCTCGATTATTGATCAACCGAATCGATTGGAATGCTTTTGATAATATTGGATCTATTGGGGGCTACTTGATCTCGAGCTTTGCGATTATCACCCTAGCTCTTGTTGTCGCCCCAATGGTTTTTGAAGGAATTAACTTGACTAAAAAGCTTCCATTTAGGGAATCTTCTATAGTGCTCTTTCTTTCTGGTCAAAGTGCTTTCATTAGTTTTTTATTCACAGCGATATACTCACAATATGCCTTAGTTCAGTCCGCCAATAGTAGCACGAGATTTGGACTCTATATGGCTTTGTCATCATCTCTCATAACAGCAGTAGCTGCTCTCACCATGATGCAAAAAGAAAAGAGGTTGCCCCAGAGAGTACAAGAAGAGGTAGAGATGGAAATTGAAGATATTGATAATGATAGTTTTACCGAGGACGGTGAGTATGTAAAACAAGAAGATGTTGCGGAAACAGAATTAGAACACCGACCTCTTCAAACTCAGCCAGGATGGGGAGATGATGCAGAAGTTCTAGAAGAGACAACCACCTATAGCTCTCCAATTTCTGAAGCAAAGTACCAAGACCAGTATCAAGAAAACCAATTGGTGGAAACATTTCAGACTTCTCCCAAATGGGATGGAGCTGAAGCTAGTAGCAGTATAAAGCCCAAGACTACTTCAGGAAGCCTCAGCGAAGACACTGTAGATTTCTAAAACACCTTATGCCAAAGCCACTTCAAGCCATCGAAGAACCAACACTTATCGCTTACTACTGTCGTAGCTGTGAAAAAGTTGTAAAAGGAAAGCCGAAAAGCAAAGCGAAGCGCTATTCTTTTCACTGCCCTGAGTGTGATAGACAGTGTTCTTATGGTTCTGCAAAATCAATGATCAAGTTCCTTCGTATCAAGGAAGGGAGTGAAAATGCCGAAATATTGCTTCAAATGCAGAAAGCAAAGATAGAACAGCAGGCCAAGAAGGCTCTTGAAGAGAAGACTAAGAAATAATCAGATCAGAAAGTCTAGTCAGGCATCTTGATATGTACAAATGATCACGTATCTTAGACATACTTTGATATTTTAATTTCACTATTATGGCGAACGCAGGAACAACCGTGAAGAAAGAAGTCGACGATGCAATGGGAAAAGCGAAACTAGATGCTCTCCAAACAGCTATCTCACAGATCGAAAAGAGTTATGGGAAAGGATCTATTATGAAACTCGGAGAAAACCCACATACACAAATAGAGATGACGCCAACGGGGTCTCTATCTTTAGACTTAGCTATAGGTGGGGGAATTCCAAAGGGGAGAATTATTGAAATCTTTGGTCCAGAATCCTCTGGGAAAACGACCATTTGTCTCCATATGCTCGCTGAAACCCAAAAGAAAGGTGGGCAGTGTGCCTTCATCGATGCTGAGCATGCTTTGGATCCAGAGTACGCTAAAAAGATTGGAGTTGATATCGACAATTTATTGCTCTCTCAGCCAGACACAGGAGAGCAGGCTCTATCTATTGTTGAAACACTGGTGAGCTCAAGTGCTGTGGATTTAATTATAGTGGATTCAGTAGCTGCTTTGACACCAAGAGCAGAGATCGAGGGAGATATGGGAGCTAGCCATATGGGTCTCCAGGCAAGACTAATGTCTCAGGCATTGCGTAAGCTCACTGCTATCGCAGCCCGTAGCGGATGTACCATCATCTTTATCAACCAGCTGCGAATGAAAATCGGAGTCATGTTTGGAAACCCAGAAACAACTACAGGAGGAAAAGCTCTTAAGTTTTACTCGTCAATTCGTTTAGATATCAGAAGTGCAGGAAAAATCGATATAGGAACTGGAGATGATAAAGTCATCATTGGAAACCACACCAAAATAAAAGTAGTAAAAAATAAGATCGCACCTCCTTTCAAGATTGCTCGTTTCGATATTATTTATAACGAAGGGATTTCAAAGGTAGGAGATATTCTCGACCTCGGAGTGAAGTATGAGATCATAAAAAAGTCAGGAGCTTTTTATTCTTATGGAGATGAAAGATTGGGACAAGGAAGAGAAAATGCAAAAACAGCACTGAAAGACCAGCCAAAAATGTGTCGCGAAATTGATAAAAAAGTACGAGCAGCAGTCTTGAACCCAGTAAGTGATGTGAAAAAGTCAGCATAACAAAAACAATCAAAAGCCCGCTTTGTGAGCGGGTTTTTTTTTGTTATGAGGTTGCTATGGGTTCATTCTGAAAGACAGTACGAGGAGGGTTTATATGGAGATAATCACTCGTCATACAAAGAATAGGCTGATAAAGTTGCTATTTTTTGGTATAATAAGAAGATAACTCTTTGGAAATGAGTGATGAAAACACAGCACCGGTTTTGAGAAGTACAAAGAACTCACATGTCACCGAAAAAATTTCTGATATGAATGAGGTCTTTAAGGAACGAGATATCAAATCTAGCGCAAGAAAAGAGGGGAAGCATTATGTAGACCTCAAAAACATACCACTGAGTCACGATGCTCTGCGTCTTTCAAATTGGGATACGGTTGCTAGGACAAAGTGTGTTCCCTTTCTCCTACAAGGAAAAAAACTCAGCCTTGCTTGTGTAAAACCCGATGGTGATGAGGCGACTCTTACGCAGTTGGCGCTAAAAAAACACGGGTATAAGGTGGAGATATATCAGTGTTCAGAAGAAGGGATTCAATCCACGAAACGAACCTTTGACAAATTTGTAGAAAAGCAACAAGCGCCTGAAGTTAGGACTGTAGCAAATGAATCAGAAGATGCCGATATCACTGTTACCTCCCTTTTTGAGGGAGAAGAAGATGTCTTCAGTTCGAGCTCTGGACCAGAAATGATGAATAGTATCAATATTAAAGCGATTGAATTTAGAGCATCAGATATCCACTTTCAACCAGAGAAAAACGATATCGTCATTCGTATGAGAAGAGACGGCACTCTTCACGAAGTACTAAGAGTCGATCAAAAACAATATGTGCTCATTTCCGGAGAACTTAAGAGATCAGCACGATTAAAAATAAATGTTCGAAATATTCCTCAGGATGGAGAGTATGACTTTGATATTAATGATCGGCAAATTAGTGCTCGGGTCTCAACAATGCCCAGTAAGCATGGAGAATCAATTGTTGTACGTATTCTTGATAAAAAAAGAGCAATAACAGATCTCAACTCTATGGGGTTTGCAGACAATCAAAAAGAAATCATCGAAAAATATCTGAAGAGACAGCGAGGGTTAATCCTTGTGACTGGGCCTACAGGGAGTGGAAAGACCTCAACTCTTTACAGTTGTCTTCAGTTTGTAAATACTCCTGAGAAAAAAATTATCACCTTGGAAAACCCTGTTGAATACAAGTTAGATAACATTATCCAATCAGAGATTAGTGAAGAAGACGAATTCACTTTTGCTTCAGGTCTCAGAGCTGCTCTGCGTCATGATCCAGATGTTATTATGGTAGGAGAAATTCGCCAAAAAGATTCTGGAGAGATCGCACTCCAAGCTTCTCTTACTGGACACCTTGTTCTCTCAACGCTCCATACCAATAGTGCCCTGGGTGCTATTCCTCGAATGGTAAACATGGGAATCAAGCCTTTTATTCTTTCATCTGGTCTGGAGTTGGTAATCGCACAGCGGTTGATCAGAAGACTCTGTGAACATTGCAAGAAGGCTGTTGAACTCAACAGTGATGATCACAAGCCGATTATCGAGCTGATGGAGAAGTACAAATCCAAAGGTCATGAGCTGCCAGAATCCAAACAAGTTTTCGAAGGAACGGGATGTAGTGAGTGTCGCGAGACTGGATACAATGGACGGATCATGGTAGCAGAGCTATTGCCAGTGAGCCGTGAAATGAAGCAGTTAATATCAAATAAAAAAACTGGTGCCAGTATTTCACAGCTTGCAGAAGATGAAGGCTTTGTTTCGATGGCAGAACACACATTGAAGAAAGTACTCAATGGGGAGACTTCTTTGGAGGAGTTGTGGAAGCTGATAATTTAGATGTTCAACTTTCGATTCCGAAACTTTTTTAGCTTGTCTTTCATCATCTTCCTCAGCTTACCCCCCTTAGTCAAATGAGGAGCTCTTTTCTTTTGTCGTGCCTTCTTCACAACCAGTGCTCGTTCAATCCGTTCTTCCAAAAGTTCAAAAGCACGATGAACATTCCTTGCTTGTGACCTCGTTTCCTGACACTCTATCCTAATTATCCCATCAGGGTACTTTCGAAAGAGCCGTCTCTTCTGAATTTCACTCAGGCCTGAAGGAGCAATTTCAAAATGGAGCTGAACTTTGGTGTTCACCTTGTTGACGTTTTGACCACCAGCACCAGAAGAGCGGGAGAAGAGTTTGGTAGTGGTGGGTTCGATTTGTTCGCGGCTGATCATAGTGTTCAATTGGATTGATTCCATTGTCTTATTATTCCTGCAGAGCTGCAATACATTCCTCTCGTATTTCCCAGATTTCATCCTCTGATAGTTTCTTGTTCCATTGTTTCAAGAATGATCTGTGGAGGTGGGGTTTGTCTCTAGCTAATGTTTCAAGTGAGATATTGTGCTCTTCAATACTGAAATCTTTTGGAAGAGTTTCTCGGCATCCAATCTTAGTGAAGTCATATCTAATATTGTTCATCATGAGATAACAATGTGCTTCGGGTATGTGAAACATCTTGTGTTTGCTTAGGGTCGGACCAACTCCTGGGGTGTTTTCTTCATTCATCATAAATATGCCAACTATTATTTTGATCTCATGCCAGTCATTTTCTTTTGCAAGTTGAGCTAGGAGAAGATGTTTCGAACTGCAGGTCCCTTTCTTTTCTAGTAAGACTCTTAGTTCTCCTTCTCCAGAATTTCTTCCATATGCTAGATTCCTGACATAAGCAGCGGCATCATAATAAGTGAAGCACTCCAGTTCTAGGAATGCTTGAGTGATCGGTTTGTAGGCAGCAATGAAAAGATTTTTCATAGACGAT
Source organism: Candidatus Altimarinota bacterium (assembly GCA_029233985.1). Taxonomy (GTDB): domain Bacteria; phylum Patescibacteriota; class Gracilibacteria; order JAUYGZ01; family JAUYGZ01; genus JARGOK01. The sequence continues at coordinate 502,749 of JARGOK010000001.1, read as the reverse complement.
AGTTACCAGCTACTCCCTCCACCTCCACCTCCAAAACTTCCGCCACTAAATCCACCTCCACTACTCCCTCCGCCCCATCCGCCGCCACTGCTACTTCCTCCGCCCCATCCACTACTCCCACCTCCAGTCCAAAAACTTTTTTTACCTTTTTTGAAGTTCGAAGACGCAACATAGTCGAATATAAAGCCAAAGAGTGTCAGTGGGATAAGGAAGAATATGCTCGTTCCAAAGAGGAAATTGAGCCCTAGACCAGACACTCCACCTACTACTCCACCAGGCCACCAAGCTTTTGATCTCCCGAGTACAGCAGCGGTCCAGGGGAAGACAAAGCTCAGAAGAAAGAAGATCAACATAAGCCATGGTCCAATCTCTGAGTCACCTCCGGAAGTATTTTCAGGGAGTTTCTCGAGGTCAACTAGAGCTGCTTTTAGTTTTTGAACTCCGGCAAGAATTCCTCCGCCGTAATCTCCCTCCTTGAAATAAGGGACAACAACCTTCTCAGTAATATAAAATGCCTGTGCATCCGTGATATACCCTTCGACTCCATAGCCCGTTGCAATGTATACTTCCCGGTCATCGACTGCTGTGAGAAACACCACTCCATCATCACGTTCCTCGTGTCCTACGCCCCATGCCCTCCCTAATTCTACAGCATAGTAGTTGGGGTCATTTTCTTCTAGAGACTGGATAGTTACCACGCTTACCTCTGCGTCATTTTCTGCGTTGATCTGATCAAGAAGTTCTCCAATCGCCAACTCAGTGGGTTCATCGATAATGCCAGCAAAATCATTGATGAATCCATCTGGTTCTGGGAAATCTAGAACAGCATGTGCTTGATGCAAAAAGCTTCCTGCTGTGAAAAACAGGAAGGCAAGGACGATGGTCCTCGCCTTTGTGTAGTATTGAGAATATTTCATGATTTAGAATTTTATTTCAGGTGCTTCATCAGAGCCAGCTTTGGATTCAAAAAATGACTCTTCATCAAATCCAAAGAGCTTTGCAAAGAGGAGGGTAGGAAAAGTCTTCACTTTGGTGTTGTAAGGTTTTACCACTTGGTTGAAGTCTCTACGTGCCACACTGACTCTGTTTTCAGTTCCTTCGATCTGAGCTTGTAGGGTAGAGAAGTTCTCATTTGCCTTGAGTTGTGGATAATTCTCGACTGTAACAAGGAGTCGAGATAGTGCTGAGTCAAAACTACTTCCAGCAGCTACTTGAGCCCCTCTGTCTCCAGATTCTTTCGCCTGCGCCCATGCTGAACGAGCTTCAGTCACAGCAGTATAAGTATCTTTCTCAAAACCAGCCACACCTTTTACTGTTTCTACGAGGCTAGGGATGAGATCAAATCGTCGTTGGTACTGAACTTCCACTTGAGACCAAGATTCATCTACCGCCACATCCATAGTGACAAGTCCGTTATAAGAACCAACCGCCCAGGAACCAACTAGTACAATTACTGCGAGAAATCCTATCAGTGTTTTTTTCATGTGAGTGAGTTAATTGTAGTGAATAACAAAGCTAGTCTAACATTGTTTGTAGAGAATGTTCAAATATGCTTCGAACCATGAGTTTGAAAAATGGCAGCACATTGTTGCGAGCGCAAGGAGGTGTTTTTTGGTTTATGCGTCGCAATCCAGATAATGTCAGAAATGAAGTATTAATTAGCACATTGCTAACTCCCACGGGATTCTGATGCTCCTTTTTTTTATCAAAAAGCTACGAAGAACTTGCTCAGGATGACAAGTAAATATCAGCTCTCCAATGCTTCTTATGCACCATGGCACTTCTTATACTTCTTGCCACTCTCACAAGGGCAAGACTCATTCCGTCCTACTTCTGCAACCTTTTCCTTTATTTGAGCTTCTTGAGTGTTCTCAGGAGTAGCTTGTGCGGTGACTTTTATGGCATTATTTGGATTGCTTATGGGTGAGGCCATTCCAAAGACCTGTTGATTTTTTTGTGGTTCATCAGCTGAAATCACTTTTGGCTGATGCTTGGTCTTTGGGAGAGGTTCTCGGTCTCCAGTATTGATATCACTGATCTCTTCATCATTGGTTTTTATAGGTTGTGTTTGTGGGGTCGGGACCCGAACCTTCATTTCCATTCTAAGGAGCGTCTGGAGTGTGTTGTGCTGTATATCTGACAAAAGGAGTTCAAAAGCAGCAAAACCTTCTTTTTTGTACTCAATAAGTGGGTCTTTTTGCGCATAACCACGAAGTGAGACTTGTTCTCTTAGCTTTACCATCGCATCAATGTGTTCCATCCACAATTTGTCAATAGTTCGGAGGTACACTTGATGTTCAACATTAAAGAATGCTTTCTCGTCATCTACTTTATCTTTCTTGTCCATGAGGGCATCGACCAAAAAGTACGACACGTATTCCTCAATTTCTTTCGGTGAAATCATTTTCTTAATCTTCTCTTCGAACCCCGCTTTTGCTTTTCCAGAAAGAGAATGTATATCCTCGATCAGCTTGTCAATAAGCCATTCCTCAGGGTATTTGGAGATAATTGCAGAATTTGCAAGCTCTGCAGCAGACTTTTTAAAGAGCTCTATAATTGCATTGTGTATATTCTCATTTTCGAGAATAACTCGCCTTCGTTGATAAATGATTGTACGATGTTTGTTCATTACATCGTCGTATTCTACAAGGTGCTTCCGAATATCAAAATTACGGCCTTCCACTTTTTTCTGGCTCGACTCAATAGATCGTGTCACCATTCCATTTTCGATTGGCATATCTTCTGGAACATTGAGTCTTTCCATCCATCCTCTGAGCTTGTCTCCACCAAAGAGTCTCATGAGATCATCTTCCATTGAGACATAAAACTGACTCGCTCCTGGGTCACCCTGGCGACCACTCCGACCTCGTAGTTGATTATCAATTCGGCGTGACTCATGCCGTTCTGTTCCAATAATATACAGACCACCCAATGCTTTTATTTCGTCACTGATCTTGATATCTGTTCCACGTCCAGCCATATTTGTCGCAATCGTCACAGAACCTTTCGTTCCCGCATTCGCTACAATTTCAGCTTCTCGCTCATGGTGTTTTGCATTAAGGACATTGTGCTTCACGCCAGATTGAGCAAACATTTCCGAAAGGAGTTCGCTTTGTTCTACCGAAATAGTCCCCACCAAACATGGCTGACCATTTTCCTGTAGTTCTTTAACTTTTTGGGTTACTGCTTGGAGTTTTCCATAAGTTGATTTGTAAATCAGGTCATTCATGTCTTTACGAGCGATTGGGCGATTTGTTGGAATGACGATTGTTTCCAAGGCATATATACTTTCAAATTCCTCAGCTTCAGTGATAGCTGTACCTGTCATACCAGCCAATTTGTCAAAGAGCCGAAAGTAATTTTGAAAAGTAATCGTTGCTAGGGTTTTAGATTCTCGGTTGATCTTCACTTTTTCTTTTGCTTCAATAGCCTGATGGAGTCCTTCACTATATCGACGCCCTGGCATCAGTCTTCCCGTAAATTCATCGATGATCATCACCTGTCCTTCTTTCACCATGTAGTCCACATCCTTTGTGAAAAGAGTCCTTGCTTTCAAAGACTGTTCGATATGATGGACTTCCGTAGCGCCAGCTTCTGTATAAATATTCTTCATTCCAAGAAGTTCTTCCATTTTCTCAACTCCTTCATCTGTCAGGATACAGCTTCGTGCTTTTTCATCGAGCTTGTAGTGCAGATCCTCTTCTAGCTGTGTAACGAGTTTTGAGTACTTGATGTATTTTTCAGACACTTCTTCTGCAGGCGCTGAAATGATCAATGGCGTTCGTGCTTCATCGATCAAAATAGAATCCACTTCATCCACAATTGCATAGTGAAGATCTCGTTGCACGCAAGCTTCGAGATTCGTTGCCATGTTGTCTCTCAGGTAATCAAAGCCAAACTCATTATTTGTTCCATAGGTAATGTCACAGGCATAGGCTGCTTTTTTTTCTTCTTGATTTTGTCCATGTTGAATAACACCAACAGTCAGTCCCAAGAAATTGTAGAGAACCTTCATCCATTCTGCATCACGGTGAGCCAAATAATCATTTACCGTAACCAAGTAGGCACCTTTTCCAGGGAGGGCATTCAAATAGAGGGGAAGAGTTGCAACCAAAGTTTTTCCTTCTCCTGTTTTCATTTCTCCGATCTTCCCTTCATGTAAAATCATTCCCCCAATCAGTTGAACGTCATAAGGGAAGGGGATTTCCCAAGTGACATCGTTGCCTCTTACTTGATACGTTGTCCCAACCAGCATTTTACAAGCTCTCTTTATGAGACCAAAAGCTTCAGGAAGAATGTTATCCAGACTTTCTCCATTTTGTACTCGTTTTTTAAATTCTTCAGTTTTGGCTTTCACCTGTGACTCATCAAAATCTTGGTATGATTCAAAAAATGAATTGATTGTAGGGATCTTCTTTCGGCAACGTTTGATTTCTTTTTCATTAGGGTCGCCAATAATTTTGTTAATGATTTTTGTAAGCATAGTTCAGGTAAAGAAATGGAATCTTAAATCTGCGGGAATTGTTCTAAAAAGCGTGGGTCATTTTCAAAGAAGAGCCGAATATCATTGATTTGAAATTTAATCATCAAAAGTCGTTCGATCCCAGCACCAAAGGCAAAACCTTGGTATTCTTGAGGGTCAAGACCAACAGATTTCATGACATTTGGATGAACCATTCCGCATCCGAGCATTTCTATCCAACCAGATCGTTTGCAAACATGACACCCATCTCCGTTACACATCACACATGTCACATCGACTTCCATTCCTGGTTCGACAAAGGGAAAATAACTACTTCGGAATCGAAGTTCAAGGTCTGGGTGAATGAGTCTTCGCAATGCTACGGTCAAAATACCCTTTAAGTGAGCTAAATTCGTCGTTTTATCGATCATGAGTCCTTCAAACTGGTGAAACATTGGTGAGTGAGTAGCATCAACATCGTCTTTCCGGTACACACGGCCTGGACAAACCACTCGAATAGGAGGTTTGTGAGACTCCATGTATCTAATCTGTACTGGAGAAGTATGAGTTCTGAGCAAATATGGAATATTTTTAGCCCATAATGTGTCTTGCATATCTCGTGCTGGGTGGTCTTCAGGAATATTTAGAGCCGTAAAGTTATGATAATCATCTTCTACTTCTGGACCTTCAGCAATGTCGAAATTCAATGATAAAAAAGTATCCTCGATCTCTTGGATAAATTTTGTAATAGGATGCAACCGACCAACCACAGGGCGATTACCAGGAAGAGAAGCGTCAAAAAATGCTCCGCTCATAGCGTCAAAGGCTTCTTTTTTTAGTTCCGCACTGCGTTTCCCAACTTCGATTTGCAGATCATCTTTGATTTTGTTCGCTAAAGGTCCCACGATCCGCTTGTCTTCATTTGAAAGATCCTTTAAACCCTTTAAAAGAGCAGTCAGTTGCCCTTTTCGCCCGGTAAAAGAGCGCTCGATTTCATAGAGTTCATCATCATTTTTAGCTGCGGCTATAGCAGTGATTGCGGTAGCCCTGAGTTCTTCGAGTTTGACCTTCATAGATATTAAAAAAAGCCCTGAAATGGTACCACAAAGAGGAGTGTGAAAAAACCCCTAGCCCAACCTCAGATCCCTTTCCCTCCATAGTCTGATCCGCCTTTGGACGAAAAAGGGGAGACGCTCTCAAAAACACATCTCAGTTTAACCAACACGGTATGGTTCCCTATTTGAAGGGAGTAGGAGTTGTCTACCTTATTCTTTCGCCACAAAATACAACTCCGTAAATACACAAATACAGATCACCATGAGTCCATTCCACCATCCCAAGGTTTGCAGTACCTGAAGTCCAAAAAGACCGGTTATTCCTAGTGCGATAAGGATACCTTGGCGGAGTGAGACATTAAAGTGGTTTAAAAACAGTTCCGAACGATAAAAAACAACTCGGATAAAGTAACCCACCAAGCTCGTGAGGCTACTCGTAAGCAGAAAAAGGCTCACAAAGAAGAGCGCAACGGCTAATTGTTCATCATCAAAAGGATCCATTCGGGTAATCACCAAGAAAAATGACAAAGCGCTGACCAAAAAGGAGATCATCAATGAGAAAACGTAGCGGTTCCAGATCATGGGGTAGGATGAAAGATCAGCAGTACTCTATCAAATCAACAGGAATCTTCACGAAAAACATCTTGCAGATGCTCAATTTCGAGTTTTTCACCATTCTTCACGATACCCACCAGGTCATAACGATGAAAAGGGGGGTCATTTTCAATCTCTTCTAAGTATAAACCAGCCGTTTTCTTGATCTTCTCCATCTTCTTTTCATTTACCATATGTTCCGGCATTCCATAGCTGAGATTCGTCCGAAGCTTCACCTCCACAAAGACAATCTCATCACGATCCCACATCACTAGGTCCAGTTCTCCATATCTGCTATGCCATTGCGAGCATACAAAACGGAATCCTTTCTTTTCTAAATAAGCTCGAGCCTGAGCTTCTCCATAATTCCCGAGATGTTGATTGCCAGTACTCATCAGAAGATTCTAGTTCCAGTGATAGTTTGCATCTACCCAGTCAATAATAGTCCCCATGTCTGAGTACCGGTCCGGCGAACCCAATACAATACTCAAAATAGTTCGGTCAGAATCTGTTCGCAAGTAGGCAATGAGGCACTGTCCAGCACTTTTGGTCGTTCCAGTCTTTCCAGCAATGATCCGCTTTCCTAAGTCTGTCCCAAGAAGACGATTCGTGTTTTTTATCTGATGTACATATTCCTGATCAACCGCATTGAGTACGGCCGACTCTTCTTTCATTATTTCTGCCAGGAATGGATCTTTAAAGACCTGCTTGGCCAAGTGGGCGAGTTCAAAAGCTGATGAAACATTCCCATCTCCCAATCCTGCTGGATCTACAAAACGAGTGTTTTCTAGTCCAAGGGCTTTGGTTCGTTGATTCATTAATGTTACAAACTGTTCCTGATTTCCGGCTACTGCCATGCTCAGTGCAAAAGCTGCATCATTTCCCGATGGAATCAGCAGACCTCTGAGCAAATCCTTCACTGTCATTCGTTCATAAGCAATAAGTCCGAGTCGCGATCCTTCAATATTTGCTGCCAAGGGGTTTACTTCTACGATTGTATCGAGTTCTAGGTGCTCTCTTACTACCAATGCCGTCATGAGCTTCGTCAAGCTTGCAATCGGAAAGACATCCCAGACATTTTTTTCAAACAATGTTTCATTTGAATGCGTTTCGATCACTAGTCCAGCTCGCGAAGCAATTGCCGGTGGTTCTACCTGTTCTTGCACAATTTTTGCCAAAGGTTCCACTTGAATATCGACGTTAGGAACGGTTTGCGCAACTGGCGAAGTGAGGGTGCTCACGGGGATGACTTGAGCAAGGAGTACTCTGATGAATTTTTCCCACATGGAGAAGAATATAAAACGTAAAATGGATAACGAAAAACAAAAAAAGCGCTTCCGCGCTTTTTAATGTAATCGTTCTTGTAGAGTCTGCCAAGGGATTCCTTATGAAATCTTTGTGATCTGGAGCTCTGTATACATTTGACGATGTCCACGAGTTCTCTTATAATTCTTTTTTGCCTTCATTTTGAAGACCACAATTTTCTTCGCTTTCCCTTGTGTAAGGACTTTCGCCTCTACTTTTTTTCCGAGAAAAGGTGTTCCAACTTCCACAGCTTTATCATCTGCACTGTAGAGAAGAACTTTGTCAAAGGTATGGTTTTTTCCTTCTTCAGTCTCAAGTTTTTCAACTTTAATCTTGTCACCTTCTTTCACGAGGTATTGTTTCGCTCCGGTAAGTATTACTGCAAACATACTAAATAAGCCTAAAAATTCAAAAGCCAAGAAAATATAAGGGTATTTGGGTGTTTTTGCAAGGGGAAATGAGTTGGGATACTTTCTTCTCATTCATTGTTGTGCGAACTATAATTACAGCCTTACCCAATAAACCGGTCCACCCAATGCCTCGAATTAGAAAATGGGGTATAGATCAAAGACTGTTCAATCGTCACAATATCAACATTGTCTTGGTAGACCCCAAGAAGGTAGGGGAGGATATAGTGATCTAGAGCATTCTTTTTACAAAAGGAACTGATATTTAGCACTTGTTCGATATTATCTCCTTGCACGATCACATCGATCTGATGTTCATCTACGACTTTCTCCAAGAGGTTGAGTTTCCCCAGCACAGGTACTCCACTGATTTCTTCAAGCTTCGTCCCATACCCATCCAAGATGGCGACAGGAATGTAAGGAGAGGTGTTTTTCTTGAGCTTATTGATGAATCTCTTCACCCCACGGTTCGATCCAATGATAAGCGCACGAGTGACACCAGTTCCTTGTTTGATGAGTTTCTTCTCAAACAAGGTCATCAAAACATGGAAAATCAGCATCAGACTGATTCCAAAGACAGAGCTGTAGACCAGGAGTAATCTGGAAAACACTACCTTCTCTGCAAAGTAAAAGACTCCGATAAAGAGCGCAGATCCCGTGAGTCCTGCCAGTAAGACTTTGATCAATTGGTTTGTCTCTGTGAGACGCTGTTGGCGAGAGTAGCCTCGTAAAACCATCAGGACTCCCACCCATACCAGACCAGTAATCACAGCAGACCACATGTAGGGAGTGAAGGGAAAATCAGTCGAATCAATCATCCCAACACGTGCCCAATATGCCAACATAAAGGCTGTAATGACCAAGAGATAATCCACAAAGAGCGTGATGAGTCTGAGGTTTCGTATCATTTTATTGTTTTAGATCAGGATGAGTGTATCAGAAAGAGGGCACAGTGGAAACGGCGGGACTCCCTTCAACGGGCTCTTCAAAAAAGCTTTTTTTCATGCTATAATATAAAGATAACCCAAAATATGTTTGAATCTCTTTATACAAAACGAAAACAAGTGCACCAGCGAGTTGTAAGACGTTTCTCTGCTACAATATCAAATGTAGCAGCATTTCTCTTTATCTTTAGTGCTCTGCTGACTTTTTCAAACTGGCCTGCTTATAGTGTCATCATCCAAGATATGATCGACCCTGGTTCTATGGCATCTATTATGCAACAAAGCCGGGCAGATGAAGAGTTTCAGCTTATCTCTGAAAGAGTCATGAGTCAGTTTCCCGAAGTCGATATGCACCTTAAGCAACAAGAAAAAGAATTTCAACTAACTTCACTTGGAGAGCTATATCCAGAAGAAATGCGTTTAGAAATTCCAAAGCTTTTCTCTGGAACAATACCTGTGAATGATGTGGACGTAACGGACTTTAGCTTTAAAGATTTGTACAGTTCTGAAAACAAAATCCAAGAAGCTCTTAGAACGGGAACAGTCCACTATCCGTATACTGCGAACCCTGACCAAGCTGGAAACGTGTTCATTACAGGGCACTCTTCTTATTATCCTTGGGACGAAGGACAGTACAAGGAAATTTTTGCACTTCTTCATACTTTAGAGGTAGGGGATGAGTACTCCATTTATTTCAAAGGAAAAAAATATACCTATCGAGTCACTGAGATGTACGAAGTTCAACCTGATGATGTCTCAGTTCTCGAACAACCTCTCGGTACTTATGGTTCAACACTCATGACGTGTTCTCCTGTTGGGACAACGCTACGAAGATTGATTGTAAAAGCTGATTTGATTGAGTAGTTTGTTTGTATGATAATACGCGAAGGAAAGATCGAAGACTTTCCACTTTTGGAATGGGCCTGGAAAGATGACCGTGTCGTTCAGCAGAAATATATCTCTGCAATTCAGGATGGGAAACAGAGCTTTCTCGTAGTAGAAGCCGACGAAAAAATCATTGGAGAAATTCATCTTTGGTGGGTTTCAGATAATGATCTCGAAGTAGCAAATGAGAAAAATCGAGCATATCTTTCTACCTTTAGGATCCATGATGACCATCAGCGAAAAGGATATGGAAAGCAACTGATGATGGCGGCTCTAGATCTCATCAAAAAAAAAGGATACACGCAAGTCACCATTGCTTCTTATGAGGGAGAAGATGAAATAGAAGAACTTTATAAAAAATGGGGGTTCTCAGAAGTCCTCAGAGACATTGTCGTCACTGACAAGGGTGGAGCTCACTCGTGTCGCCTTCATTTAAAAAGACTAGAGTAGTTCACTGTATGGTTGGTTCCCCTTTTTCCTCCAGAGGTGGATCAGCCTGTGGCTGAAAAGAGGGTAGAGGTCTACCCAATTGCTTTTCCAACATACAACACCATATCCAGCAATCTCCGCGAGTATCCCCATTCATTATCATACCAACAGAGGAGCTTTACCATGTTTTTTTCAACAACCATAGTAGAGAGACCATCGACGATCGAAGAGTGATTGTTCCCCTTATAATCAGCAGAAACAAGAGGTTCGTCACTTACTTTCAAGATCCCTTTCATCTTTCCAGTAGCAGATTCTTTGAGGGCATTGTTTACGTCCTCGGCTGTCACATCCTTTTCGAGTTCTACTACAAAATCAGTGATTGATACCACTGGGGTCGGGACACGAAGAGCAAGGCCAGTTAGTTTTCCAGCAAGCTCAGGCAAGACTTTGGTCACGGCCTCCGCAGCTCCAGTTGTTGTTGGGATGATGGAGACAGCAGCTGCGCGTGCACGACGTGGATCTCGGTGATGACCATCAAGTGTTGATTGATCATTGGTATACGAATGAACTGTTGTCATCATTCCACGTTTGATCCCAAATGTTTCATTGAGGACTTTTACGACAGGTGCGAGTGAGTTTGTTGTACAGCTCGCATTCGAAATAACCTTGTGTTCTTCAGAATTGTATTCGTGTTCATTCACTCCCATGACCATCATAATATCCAGCTCACCTTTTGGGGGAGCACTTAAGATCACTTTCTTCGCTCCTGCTTCCAAATGCCATCCAGCTTTTTCTCTATCGCGAAACACTCCAGTCGCTTCAATAACAATATCCACATCGAGTTCTTTCCAGGGAAGTTTTTTTGGGTCGAGTTCAGAAGTCGTCGCGATATGGTGTCCATCTACTACCAAGTCATCACCATCGGTGGATACTTCATGATCCCATACTCCATAGACCGAGTCATACTTCAAAAGCCGTGCATCACTTTCCACATCATGAGGGTTGTTGATTCCAACAATTTCAACCTCTGGATGACCAAAAGCTTGTCGAAAAAAGACTCGTCCAATTCGTCCAAATCCATTGATAGCAACACGTACTTTTTTCATAAAGGTAAAAGGTGAGGGAAATAGTTCACAAACACTTTAGAAGAGGATGGGAAAATTATCAACTTTTCTAGCTCAACCTTCTAACCCTTTTAAAAGAGGAAATAGAACAGTGAAAAGAAGAATATACACACATCATTGCGAGCTTAGCGGGGCAATCCCGTCACTTTCAGCAATTCGAGACATGGTGTCAATATGCACATCCCTACGAGATTGCCATGCTACGACTTCTTCCAGTCGTCTGCGCTCGAAATGACAGTTGTAGGGCTGCTTTTTAAGGGAGGGGTCCCTCTTACTCTTCCAAATACTCCGCCATCTCTTTCTGCAATTCCTTCCCCTCTGTCACTCTCAATCCCGTATCAATAGCCTTTCTTCTTCCTTCCACCATGATGTTCAAGGTCACTGCCTTATCGCCAGGATGCTGTAGAAGAATAGTCTTCACTTTTTTTAAATCTTCAGCTTTGATCGAATCTCTTAGGCTCATCACCAGATGTTCTACTTTTGGCATAGTAGCAATGCTTTCAGCTGGGACAGTAGATGTGTTTGTCTCATCATCAACGTCTGCAAATCGAGACTCGTCAGGATTGTATACACCTTGATCCATAGCATTTTCACGCATAGATTGGATGCTCGATTTCGAAACTTCACGAGCCATCATTTGCATCTCGCCATTTCTCCGATCGAGTTTTCCTTTTACCATAATAAAGCAGCCTTCATCAGTGAGAAAGTCTGCATCTTTTATCTTGTCATAATCCCGAGGGAAGACAACAACTGGAAGCGTACCCGTCAGATCCTCAAGTTGGAATACACACATCATGAGGCCTTTTTTTGTAGTGATTTTTCTAAAGTCATCGAGTAGCCCACCTACTGTGATTTCGTCACCGACATGGACCACCGTTAGTCCACCGATCAACCGGACTTTTCGTTTCATGTACTCTCTCAGTCCAAGAAGGGGATGGTCGGATACGTAGAGACCCAATACTTCTTTTTCCATCTGCAGCTTTTGAAACCAAGTAGCAACGATTGCTCGATTGAGTTCCATTGGGTGTTCTTCACCATGTTCTTCACTGAGCATCCCAAAAAGATCAGTCTGGCCTTTGTTTTGATCTTTTGAGTATTGCTTGGCAAAACTTGTAATGATATCCATTGATTGGATCATGGCATTTCGTTCTGCAAATTCGTCCAATGCTCCACTCTTGATCAAAGCTTCAAAAGACTTTTTGTTGACTGCTTTTTGTGGCAAACGCGTGATCAAGTCTGCTAGGTCTTTGAAAGGACCTTCTTCTCTCGCTTCTACAATTTTTTCGATTGTGTCTGACCCCAAGCCTTTGATAGCAGTGAGTCCATATCGGATCGCATTGTCATTGATTACGGTGAATTTTTCCATCGATTCATTGATGCTCGGTGGCAGGATTTTAATTCCCATTTCCTCGCATTCTTTGATATCAATAATGACCCGGTCAGTATTCTCTTGGTCACAACTCAACAGTGCCGCCATAAAATCGGCTGGGTAATGAGCTTTGAGGTAGGCTGTTTGATAACTGATGAGCCCATAACATGCCGCATGAGATTTATTAAATCCATAGTTGGCAAAGGGTTCGATAACTTTGTCAAAAATATCTGTTGCCAATTTTTTTGAGTACCCTTGTTCAACTCCTCCTTCGATAAATTTTTCACGCTGAGCTTTCAGCTCTTTCGCGATCTTTTTTCCGATCGCTCGACGGAGAAGGTCAGCTTCTCCCAAGGAAAACCCAGCAAATTTTTGAGCAATTTGTAAAATCTGTTCTTGGTAAACGGCGATACCATATGTCGGTTCGATAATAGGTTTCAAATCATCGTGTACATATTTTACTTCACGCGTCCCATGTTTCCCCGCAATATAATCCGGAATGAACTGCATTGGTCCAGGTCGGTACAAGGCACCCATAGCAATAATATCTTCAAATTCATTCGGTTTTAGTTCTTTTAGGTATCGTCGCATTCCAGCGGACTCCAGCTGAAAGACTCCAATAGATTTTCCATCAGCCAACATATCAAAAGTCGCCTGGTCATCCATCGGGATCTTTTGCAGATCAATATCTACATCATGACGTCGCTTGATGATCTCCATTGCTTTCCCCAAAATCGTGAGATTTCGTAGTCCCAGGAAATCCATTTTCAAAAGACCCAGACTTTCCAAGGGCTTCATGGAGTAATGCGTAATGATCGCTTCGTTTCCTCCTGGCGCTCGTTGTAGTGGAGTATACTTGGTGAGATCGTCATTCGAGATCATCACTGCACAAGCATGTACACCAGTTTGGCGATTGTTTCCTTCTAGTTTGAGAGCTGTGTCGTAGATTTTTTTAAAGAGTCCATTACTATCGTACTCTTGTTTGAGTTCTGGTTCTGATTCCAGAGCTTCATCGAGTTTGGTTCCAGGTCGGCTTGGGATGAGCTTTGAGAGCTGGTTCATTTCTTGAAAATTCACTCCAAACACCCGTCCGCAATCTTTCACCGCCGCCTTGGCCGCCAGTGTTCCGAAGGTCACTACTTGAGCTACTTTTTCTTGTCCGTACTTTTTGGTCACATACTCCAGTACTTCTTCTCGTCGGTCATCCTGAAAATCAATATCAATATCCGGCATACTGACACGGGCAGGATTCAAAAATCGTTCAAAGAGCAGGTCATAGGCGAGGGGGTCCAAGTCTGTAATCTGCAGGCAATATGCAATGATCGCACCCGCAGCAGATCCACGACCAGGTCCCACCATGATGCCCTGTTCTTTGGCATAGTGAATAAAGTCCCAGACAATCAAAAAGTATTCACTGAATCCCATTTCATCGATCATATTGAGTTCAAAATCCATTCGTTCATAAATTTTCTTCTCATCATCGCTCATCTTTTCCAGCTTCCCAGCAATAATATCTTCCACACTCGGCTGTATGTCGTATCGCATTTTCAGTCCTTCTGAAACCAGTTCTCGCAAATATTCTGATGCCGATTGCTTCTTGGGAGTGTCAAAATGAGGGATCCGATTCACCCCAAATTCAAAATCAACCTTGCAACGCTCTGCAATGTTCATTGTATTTTCTATGGCTTCAGTATGGTCTTTAAATCTCTCTTTGATTTCATCTTCAGACTTCAAGCTAAAATCATCCAAGTACTTCCATCGCTGAGCATCATCAATATGTTTGTTATCTTTAATACATAGGAGTACATCTTGAGCCTCTGCATCATCCATACTGGGATAGTGAACATCATTGGTCACCACGAGCGGTGCCTTGAGGTCTTTTGCTAAATCCACCAGGAGGGTGTTCACCTGCATTTGATCAGCTATCTTCGGGTGATCTTCGAGCTCCACAAAAACACTCTCTTCTCCATAAATCCCCTGAAGTCGTTTCAAGCTTGCCTTAGCCTGCTCTTGTCTTCCCGCGAGAAGGTTGTGAGCCACGACACCTTTCAAATCAGAAGTGAGGCAAATCAATCCTTCCGAATATTCTTCCATAAGCCTCCAATCTATTCGGGGGCGAAAGTAAAATCCATCCAAGTAGCCTTTTGTAATCAATTGGATGAGGTTCTCATACCCCTTTTGGTTTTCCGCTAGGAGAACGATATTGTGAGCTCGGTTGTCAATCTTTGCGCGTCGGTCTTCAATAGTGTCGATCGCTTGAAAAAACTCCACTCCAATTACTGGGTGGATATCAGCTTTTTTCGCAGCTTTATAAAACTCAATCGCTCCATGCATAGTTCCGTGGTCTGTCAGTGCTAGTGCGGTCTGGCCCAGTTCTTGAGCACGTTTTACATAAGCCGCGGGGGTTCCGAGACCTTCGAGAATAGAATAATGAGAATGGACGTGGAGGTGAGCAAAGCTCATGGAGAAAAGCAGTTAAAACTGTTATGACGGGTTGAGACCGTTGGCATACATAACTAACATAAGGAAAAATTCTTCATCCCACAATCCTAAACATCATCATTTTTTTTGTAACAGTCCTAGCTGACTTAAACATCCTAATCAGCAAGTAAATGCAGATGCACATGGTCAATCTCCTGGCCACCTTTCTTGCCACAATTCAACTGCAGCTTGTACCCTTCAAGACCAAGGTCTTTCCCTATTTTGTGTGCATCCCAGAGGAGATGCCCCATGACTCCTTGGTCATCCTCTTCCATTGTTATCACAGATTCAATATGCTTTCTCGGGACGATGAGGTAATGATGCTTAGCTTTTGGGTAGAGGTCTTTAAATGCAACGGCAAGAGATCCTTCATAAATCATTTCAGAGGGGATTTCTTTGGCGACTATTTTACAAAAGAGGCAGTCGGGCATGGGAAGAGTGAGTTAAGTGAGTTGATCATAACAAAGAGGGGAGTTTGTGGGAAGCCCTCCCGGACCCCCGGCCCCATAAAAGGTGAGATCTTGCCAAAAAACCTGAGTGGTACACTGCGTGGTTCCCCTTTTAAGGGGCTAGGGGTCATTGAACCAACTTCTCCATAAAAAAACTACTAGCTCCATATCTCCATGTCTCCCGACTGGAGCCAGTAGTTTTCACTTTCTGTTTTTTTTTTCTACTACCGCTCAATCATCTCATCCCGCTGCGGCCCTACCCCAATCCATCTCACTTTAGCCCCAACCAGCTCTTCAATTCTCAGTACATAGTTCTGTGCTTCTTGTGGCAAGTCTTCAAAGGTGCGACACTTCGTAATATCAGTCTTCCATCCTGGCATAGTTTCGTACTCTACCTCTACATTTGCCAATACCTCCAGATTCGAAGGAAAAGACGTCAGCTTCTCACCTTTGTAAGAGTATGAGGTTCCAATCTTTAGTTCTTCGAGCTCATCGAGCACATCCAACTTCGTCACGTTCAAATACGTGAAGTTATTGATCATATGAGAGTACTTCAGTACAAAAGTATCGAGCCATCCACATCTCCTTGGGCGACCAGTCGTCGTTCCATACTCATGTCCCTTCTCACGAATGTTCTCTCCTAATTCGTCCAAGAGCTCAGTCGCAAAGGGGCCAGCTCCCACACGGGTAGTGTAGGCCTTCACAATCCCCACACTGCAGTCGAGCTTGTCAGGAGAGAGACCGAGACCAGTACACGCTCCTCCGATAGAAGCATTCGAAGAGGTTACAAACGGGTAGGTCCCAAAATCAATATCGAGGAGAGTTGCATTGGCTCCTTCCACGAGGATCTTTTTCCCTTCAGCATGAGCAGTATTTACATAGTCCACTCCATCCACGATCAGAGGTTCCAATCTCTTGGCATACTCCCGATATTTTTCCACCTCAGCCTTGATGTCATACTCAAAATCAAAACGCTTCTGAAAGTTTTCCACCAAGTGTGTCAGGTTTTCTTCAAAGTGTTCAAAAAACTTGAGATCTCCCACTCGGAGATTAATTCTCGTCATTTTACTGCTGTAGCAGGGCCCAATTCCTTTCTTCGTCGTCCCAATCTTCTCGCCTGCGAGTTCTTCCTCTCTCATTCCATCCACCGTCTGGTGAAAATCAAACAAGAGATGCGCACGATCAGAGATCTTGATCCGTCCTTCGTAGTTCACACCTTTTTCATCCAAGGCATCTAGTTCTTTAAAGAAGGTTGGCAAATGGATCACTACTCCGTTTCCGATTAAACAGGTCGTATCTTCATGAAGGATTCCAGAAGGCATCAAGTGAAAAGCAAATTTATTCCCATCTACCACGATCGTATGGCCAGCATTTGATCCACCAGCATATCGTCCAACGATATCATATTCTTGCGCCAAGATATCAACCAACTTTCCCTTTCCTTCATCTCCCCACTGGGCCCCAAGGATAGTACAGACTTGTTCATTCATAGTGTGAGAGTGTTAAAAACTTGTTAATAGATTATCTAGAGAGAGTTGTTATTCGCAGAGGTCCAGTAGAGGTATTAGTTTGGTTGGTGAGACAAAGGGCTAAGCATTCTGTAGAAAACTCATCACGGCTTGCTCAGCACTTTCAAAACTTTCATCTACAGCATTCAAGAATCGAATAACAGTTCCTTTTTCGTATCCGAGATTCAAAAGGGCTTCCATAGCTTCTTCTTGCACGGTTTTGTTTAAGGATTGTTGTGGGCTTTGAGCGATTTCTACTTTGAGTTTGCCCTTTAGTTCAAGAGCCAATCGCGCTGCTGTTTTTTTTCCCAAACCAGGAGCCTGAGCAAGGTAGGTCAGGTCTTCGTTTTCAATGGCTTGCTGGACCAAACCTAGCGGCATGTCGAGTATTCCAAGTCCAGTTTTTGGCCCAATTCCAGAGACTGAGATCAGTTGTTGAAAAAAAGACATTTCTTCTATTGTCAAAAACCCATACAAGCTGATGTCATCTTCTTTCACTTGAGTATGGATGAAGAGGCTCATTTCTTCGTTATTGATAAGCTTGCTGTAGAGATCTGTAGTCACACGGACCTTGTATCCCACCCCATTGACCAGCAGCAAGAGAGCCTGGTCGAGTTGTTGAATGACGGTGCCGTGGAGATATCCGATCATAGTGGGGGGCTGCTTAATAATGGCCAAGTCAACATTGCCACAACTTCGAAGGGGGGTAAAGAAATCAATAAAAAAACCCCGTCCTGAGCAAGTCAATGGACGGGGTTTTTTCTTATTTTGCTTTTGCCTTCGTTTTCTTCTTGGTGGCTTTCGGCTTCTGTTTCATATCCAGGTCGTAGACTGCTCGTCCTACCCGGATGAAGTGAGGGTTCTTTTGCAGGTTAAGGCTAATCGTTCCTATTCTCACATGTCGTTGTTTCAATACTGCTTCGATAATTTCTTGCTTGGTCATTGGTTCACCTTTTTCATTCAAGATATCTTCGATCACATCAGCGACTGTTCCTTCTTTGTATCCCCATTCTTTCAAGACATACAGACCTCGTCCAACGAGAACAAATTTTTCACATCGGATCAGTTCATTATGGACGGCTTGAACAGTTACTACTTTTCTATCAAATCCCACTTCAGAGATTCGATTTGCAATCTCAACAAAGTGAAGAGGTTTCTTTGCATTTTTTAGTACAATGTATGCTTTATCTCGAATAGATCGTGGGTTGATATGACGCCATTCGATGAGTCCCCATCCGCTTTCTACTTTCTTTAGTCTCTTATCTATAGAAAGAGCTCCTAATAATGTCTTGTCTGCTACATCCATTTCTTTTCGGGAGAAGATTCCTTTTAGTTCGCTAACGATCTTTGCTTCTTCTATTACGTCAGTCTTTTTCTTGAGGAGGGATATGCACGAGTCATTGATCTGTCGAGCTTCTGGAATACTGATAGTGTTAAAGCTCCAGAACGGAAAGAAAACATCTGATTTGTCTTGCTTGGTCAATTCAGAATCAATCACCATAGAAAGCTTGATGATATTTGAGTCGGCATCTCCTTTTTTCAAGAACACACTGAGCATCTCACTAATAAGCTCTTCTTCGAGCATGATGCCACCACGTTGAGTGATGATTTCTTTGGCGAGTTTGTTGATTCGGTAAAATTTTGTATTGTTGATCGTCCGTCGAAGCTTGCTGAGAGCGATGTTTTCAATTTGTCGTACTCGTTCTCGGGTCACAGAAAAAGACTCACCAATCTTTTCCAGCGTTTGCTTCGGTTGATTGTTGAGGCTAAATCGTCGAGTAATAACATCCTGTTCTTTTTCAGTAAGAACCATGAACATTTCCTTAATCATTTTACTGAGATCAAATTCAGCCAAATTGGTAGCACCCGACTGGCTAAAGGTTGTGTTGTTCTGGAGGAATCCAGGGGAATCTGGTGACTCAGTATTGCTCATTGACAAGGAAATAAGGGACAAAATGTAATCTAATTACATCTTTCATAGTAGGAAGCTTCATTTTCTCCGTCAAGGAATTGACAGGGGGCGGTGAAGAATGAGTGGTGACCTTCAAGGAAGGTCTGTAGGTTCTTAAGATTGGGCGATCTCGGACCAGCCCAAAGGGTGTAAATATACGTCTTTTTGGTGTTTTTGTCAAATAAAAAGTACCACAAAACAGAAGTGAATTCTGAACAGTTCTCGAAATAAAAAAATAGTGCCTTGTCTTGCTTTATAAAAAATTCTCTGGAAGGCTTCGTGAGAAATGTGAGTAAGGTGTATGTGTAAAAGAATAAGAGAAGCCCTTCGGATCAGTTTCTCTCTAGGAAAGGTGAAAACAAGCTTAAGAGGTGTTTTAGAGGCCGTCATGGTGACATAAGGTCATGTGGGCTCGCTCAATAGCTCTCTAATATCTTCGAAGAGTATTATCAGACCATCAAAGAACCTTGTACGTCACTTCAACTCTTGTAACATAGGCTTCACACATTAAAAATCCTCAGCTACACTTCGATTAGCTTGATCAAAAAAAGAGTTCTTGATCAACTTTCTTGCCCCACCTATATAGCTTTTTCCTATGATAATTCATTGTGACGCCTGTGGTAAAGCAGTCTCAAATAGATTAGAAAACTGTCCTTTTTGCACTTTTATGATCAGTGCTCGTCACGATAATGAGTTTGGATACAAGCCAACCTTCGAAGAATTGATCCCATCATTCAAAAGAAAAACCATTGCTTCCTAGTCTTATATTGAAAACTAGTCTTGCTAGCCCCGCAATCGCGGGGTTTTTTGTTGTTTAAAAACCCTTATACACTTTAGGAGAGGAATCACCCCCTTTCCTCTTTTTTTTTGATCCTCTACCAAGGGATCTCTCCATTTCGCTCTCCTCAAAAAACACTCAGCTCCAGCGAGATGAAAAAGGCAGAATGTCAGAGCAACAAGTAGGGGGAGAGAAAAGAGGGGGTGTTTACTACGCTGCAAATAGCACAATATCCCAGAAAAACTCTACGACAGGGCTGATAATGCCCTCCCAAAGAATGCTGTACCCGGTAATATAATGGGAAAAGACTAGAATGATGAGCACTCCATATCCATAATTGCGATACTTGTGCAGTCTCATGATGTAGTCTCCAGGGAGAATCAGGGCAAAGATCTTGCTCCCATCGAGGGGTGGGATGGGGAGGAGATTGAATACCATCAGGATGAGATTGATATCTATGATTGTTTTCATCAGTCTGATGAGCTGGATAAGGATGAAGGGGGATTGATTGAGGTCAATGCCTTCC
This sequence comes from Candidatus Altimarinota bacterium, assembly GCA_029233985.1. Lineage (GTDB taxonomy): Bacteria > Patescibacteriota > Gracilibacteria > JAUYGZ01 > JAUYGZ01 > JARGOK01. The sequence continues at coordinate 482,482 of JARGOK010000001.1, read as the reverse complement.
AGGTATCGGTACGGAAAGGCAAACAAAAAAGCAATCATGAGGTTTGATAGTGGTCCTGCAAGTGCAATGAGGGCTGAATCAAGTCTCGGGTTCTTTAGATTAGACATGTTGAAAGGAACCGGTTTTCCCCAACCAAAATGAGCATATAAAATCATAAATGTCCCAATTGGATCAAGGTGATTGAGGGGGTTCAAGCTCAGTCTTCCTTGGTATTTTGCCGTTGGGTCACCCAAGAAGGTTGACATCCAGGCGTGAGAAAACTCGTGGACGGTGACGGAGAGCACTAAGGCGATAAGGAGAGTCCAGTCAAAAGACATAGGATTTCACTTGATAATGTGCAAAAGCTTGCTAAAATTGCTAAGCTGTCATTAGTCTATAGGACGAAAGGCGGCTCTCAAAAGTAATCTCTCTAATCTCTCTATCATGGCACGTAAATGTCAATTAACAGGTAAAGGTCCAGCAGTTGGAAACAATCGTTCTCATTCTAATAGAGCAACGCGTCGACGCTTTATCCCAAATTTAGTCACAAAAAGAATTGTAGATCCTGTTACAGGACGAGTGAAAAAGATGAAAATAGCAGCGTCTACACTTCGAACACTCAAAAAACAAGGTTCAAAAGCAAAAAAATTAGCAAAGCAATTGATTGGATAGTTCCTTTCGGTGATGAGAAAAACAAGAAAAAGCCATCCTCAATGAGGGTGGTTTTTTAGGTCTGACGGAAGAGTTGGTATTTTCAAACAAGTCTGAGTGCGCTAGTATCAGTCAGCTTAGTGGGGGGGGTTGTCTTCCCAGAGCTTTACACGAAGGAGGGGTCGCATAGTGGCCTAGTGCGCACGCTTGGAAAGCGTGTAACGGGGCAACCCGTTCGAGGGTTCGAATCCCTCTCCCTCCGCCAGATTTCTCTCAGGATCAAAATAAGCTCAGTCTATCACTGGACCGCGATGAGGTGAATGTCTGGATGCTGAGGTCTTGGGTCTAAGCAGATTGCTTGGCTAAGTGAAAGAAATACCAGGTATTTATCTGATCGTTGTCGCCATTTATGTATGCGTCGTGAAGTTGAATAATATTCACTCCATTAGCATCAGCCACTTCATCAGCAAACCCCTTCTCATCAGAGTAGGTGATATCTTTCCCAGTGATTTTTTCAGCGGCTCCATCGGTGATACCTTCTTCTAAGTCAGTGTTCATTACTCGAACACCTCTATTTCTCCGAGCATTAATGAGATGAATATTCTCATGGATGATGAGATGGTCGCTATCTGTACCGGCTTTGTCGAGATCAACACGAACACGTTTTGTTCCCATGTGGCAATCTCCAGCTCGATCGTCAGGAAGGTCTTCAATTTGGTTGTGGGAATCAGGATTGATACCAGTTGCTTGAATTGTCTTGGTAACTCCATTGCGAATACTCTTCGCTTGTTCTTTGAGGCGTTTCACGACATCTTTTCCTGCTATTGATTCACTGCGTTCAATGACTTCTGCAGCTGTGTCACATTGTTGTGCGTATTCAGTAAGTTTCATGAGAATGATTAATAAGTGCTCTTATTGTACGCTTGTGGCAAGAAGGGCGGAGAGGATGTGGTGACTTAAGTCACGGTCGTATTAGCTCAGTAGTTTTCGCTTTAGTCCGCTATAAACCCCGGCAAAACTGACGCAGTTTAGCGGGAATTCTAAGAGAACATGCAGCATGCTTAAAAAATACAAGCAGGCCACTCCGAGACGATAGTCATACACATACAAGCCAACTGAGATGACCCAGAGGGGAAGAATGATGGTCCAGTACTTCTTCGAGGCCTCACCCCAGCCGATGATGGATGTTTTCGAGAACCAGTTGAGGTAGTGGTAGGTGTATGCAAAAGCAATAAGTCTCATAATGCTGAGTCCTGTGCGAGAGTTGAAGACGTCGTCTAAGTACCGAAGTTCGCCCAGGTTGAAAAGCTCTGCAAGCTTCAGGTTTAGCCCATAAAAGTTCCCATCGTAGACTTCACGAGCATACGCAGAAACATTCCAAAGGCTGTCTGCTTCAAAAATAAAGAAAAGGGCAGCACAAGTGAAGAGAAGGGCGATGTTCAGGTATCCTAGTCGACTCCGAGACTTCATCGCACCAAACAACATAAAAGTCGCCGTGAAGAGCAGGACATGGATGATTGTCGTGAGAAGGAGGGAGAATATCAGGATATACCAGCTGCTTTCCCAAAAAAGTAGGATCCCAGCAAGAGCAAGGAGCGCTGTCAGTATCTTATATCCTTTTCCACGCACAAGTGTCATGGCTAAGGCTCCAAAAAAAGCTGTGGCGATCATGCTCGGGTTCATCCATCTCAAATCAGTCGCAAGGTAGCGGGTGGTGAAGATGAAGAGTGTGAGCCCTAAGAGAATCCAAGCGTTGTACTTCCCTGGGGCAAAGAAGTCCCGCTTCTTGAGCCAACTAATCTCCGTCAGGTAGTGAAGAGGGCCGAGGACAGCATATGAAAACAAAAAGAGCTCAAAGGGCAGTATGAATGCTGCTGCAGCTGAGAGAAGGATGAGGGCGGTGTTGAGCTTGTCGACTTGGAGGACATTCATAGGTATTCATAAAAAAGCCTATAAACACCTTAGCATGAATTTAAAATGGCCTGCCATTCGAAGCTTGAGTGTGGTCTCTGGAAGGGGAGCGTAGACTGGTTGGGGTGCATGGACTGAACTCGAACCCCTGTTGAAATGGCTCTCTAAGAACGAACAGCAGGTGAAACAGTGGCAAACGGTGTTCTTTGATATTCAAAAAAAAGCTTTATCTAAAGGGATAACTTAGTTTAAAGAGTACTACCTCTCTTATCTCGAAGCTTGGAGAAAAAGTTGTAGAAATAGAGCAACTATCAACATAAGAAGGGTTACTTTAAAAGGCCAAATGGCACCTAGATTTCATCAATCTATCTGCTTGGACCTTGAAAGGTATGGTGTAATATGCTATTATTATGCGATATTTATTATTATTATTATTATTATTATGGTTGATAAAAGCGAAATATCAGGTTTAGAGTCTGTGGATAAAAAAGATGTACCTGAAGTTCAGACTCCAAAATTAAATGATATAGTTGGGGAAGTAAGAGAAAACATAGAACGATTGAGAGGGATGACTTATGAAAAACAAATGAATCCTGAGGAGAGTTTAGTGAATATTAAAAGGATAATTCTAGCAGGCTGCAAAGATGGTGTTTTTAACACTGGTGAAAAAAGTCTGTGGGGGCATATAAACGAGTTTTTACCTGGGGGGACTTACGGTAAGAACAGGACTTACTTGGATGCAAGTCATAGGTTTTCCGCTATTCTTTATGAAGGATTGAAAAATGCTGGCTATGTGGGCGTTGGTGTTAGAGGCAATACGTTTCCTCGTTATTTAAAAACACCTGGGTTTGATGAAAAAAATTTTAAGGCCGATCCAGATAAGCTAGGAGCGGTGTTTGAAAAAATACTGACAAATGATGAGGTGGTGGGGTTATTTGAGGTAATGGCTGCCAGCAATCCAAATGAGAATCCAGAAGTAATTGAAAGAATAAGATCAACACCTGAGGGTGAGCACCAAGCGCTGGCAGTTCAAATGATTGAAGCAGGTGAAAGCAATTGGGTGGTTGACCACTTTTTAGATTTCAAAAATATTGATCCACGAGTTATTGCAGATGCAATGATAAAAGCTGATGATGGGCTAATTCCTCTGCTTTCTCTGGGGGAAAAATATCTCCCAGGAATAAAATTGGGGAATTCAGAGGCGATGAGGCTGGTTGAAAAAGGTAGTGTGCCGACCTTTATGGATTATCCTGACTCTTTTAGTTGGGAAGAATTTGATTATAATACAGTGCTTGCATGGGTAAAGGCATCTAATAGATGGGAAGACAAAACACACCAAATTCCAATAACAGAGAATATTGATCGTTTCAGCATAACGGACCAAGAAAAGAGTGAAATCTTGAAAATGTTGTAAGCCAGCACCAGGTTTAGATAGGCACTTGTTGTTCGGTGTCAAGAAACACCTCATGTCTTAATAAGGTTTAACTGAGGTGCTCGAGGTCTTTAATGGGCCCATTTGTATGGTCTGGTGATTCCACTGATTGTTTGTATTAAAAAATACTCCTTGAATGGAGGAGGAAATGTCTGGAGTTCTTAGATGGTCGGGGTAACAGGACTCGAACCTGTGACCTTCCGGTCCCAAACCGGACGCGCTAGCCAACTGCGCTATACCCCGAGGCTGAATGATTGTAACCAAATTCCGGGATAAATCAAAGGGTTCTTTGTGAAGTCATGTTCGTGAAAGAGATCTCTCCGCTTCATTCCGTTATCACTCCATTTCGGTCGAGATGCCAAGGTGGGTGTATTCCGTTAGCACGCCGTTTAGCTAGAAGTGCCAAGTAAGAGAGTTTTGTTTTATCTGAATGATTTTTATAGGCTTTTTTTATATGGCTCTTCAAAACATGATTATGATGTGTAAAAGATTTTATGACAGTCTGATCCTTTGTAATAAACAAAAAATAAAAGTAATAATGAATGTGTAAAAATAATAATGACAATATGCAGATCAAAGAATTTCTCTCCAAAGTCGGTTTAGATGATCATCAGGTAGATGTCTATCTGGCTCTTGTGGCACTGGGTGAGGCAACTGCTGGTCAAATAGCGAAAATGAGCGGTGTTCCAAGGACTTACACCTACAAAATACTCGAAGAACTCGCTGAAAAAGACTTTATTCAGTCTGATTCTTCGCGGTCTATTCGCCGCTACAGTATTACCGACTTCGATGCTCCAAAGAGATACCTGGAGCGCAAGCAGCTCGACCTCTACAAGATACAGCAAGAGGCTCAAAGCATGAATGTGCACCTGGAAAACATGGCTCATCCATCAGTTCCATCTCCTTCTAGCGAACTTCTCAAAGATTCCATGGGGGAGATCGATTTTTGGAAGCTTCTTCATTCAACACTGACTCGAGAGATCTGGGTTATCAATCCTCCTGAGTGGTGGGGGAATGCTGGTCATACCTCAGACATCAAGCGTTGGGAGGAGTACAGGATTCGTCAGCATATTTGGGAAAAACGGTTTACAGCTCATATCAGTTCAGGGGAAATCAAGTTTACTGAAGAGTTTCCTCTTCAGAGCAGTGCCAAGCAGGCTTGCCTCTTCCTAATTGATCATTATCAGGTGCAAGTCACCAATTGGAAGCCTTTTCGAGCCCTTCGTATCGACAATCAAGATCTCGTAGAGATTATAAAGACAGTATTGCAGGCAAAATCAGATGGTGTTTTGTCGAGTTCAGCTTCTTGATGGGCTATAGCAGCTGTGAGAAGCTAAGTCCGATTTACAAACACTATGTCTGACTTCCTCACACAACTCCGCACAGAATCCTCTCGTTGGCAAAAGGCCGACATTATTTCCACTGACCAAAAGAAACAGATCTTAGCGAGGTATGGAGATAAGATGAAGCAATACGAACACGTCGAGGCTTCTGGAAAGATTACCTCCACGCTTTCGATTATCGGAGCCATTCTATTGGGAATAGGAGTGATCCTTTTTGTAGCGTCCAATTGGCAAGAAATCCCAAATATTCTCAGAGTTCTTCTTCTTTTGGTATCTACACTGACATCTTTTTCGATCGGTCACTATTACTATGATGCGAAAGGATCATACCCCAAGACAGGATTCGCACTGATCCTCTTGAGCAATATTATGATTGGAGCGACTATCTTCCTCATCGCTCAAATCTACAATATCAACGCAAACTCTTCTTCTCTTCTCTTGTTGTGGTCGATTGCCATCCTTCCAATGGCTTGGTTTTACCGATCTGGCATGCTTAGTGGCCTGATAGCTATCCTTATGGCCCTTTGGATGCCTTTTTTCCTCAGTGAACAACCCGTCTCTGGCAAAGAAGTCCATTTCTTCGCGCTTTACCTTGGGTATGGGGCCTTGTACTACAACCTCGGACTCTTCTTTATGAAAGAAAAAACTCAGTCGATATCAGCTGTTCTCAAGGGGATGGGCGCAATGATTACTCTCGGAGCCTGTTACTTGCTCACTTTTGATTTCATCGTCGAAGAAGTGGCTGAATGGTCGGAAAAATTGACTCATATTCCATTGCTCATGGTGTCTGTACCAGCTCTTGTTGCCTTGGCACTGGCTTATAAAAATAAAGAATCTCAGCACCTGGTAGAGTTTGGAGTTGGGGCAGGGGTTCTCGCTATTGCTTGGATTTCAGAGCTTTTCACAGTTGATGCAATCTTCACAGCTATTGTGATGAATATTCTCCTTCTCGGAGCTGAGATCGGACTCATCAGTGAGGGGTACCGGCGCAAGCAGCCTTTCTTGGTCTACTTGGCACTCTTCACTTTTACCATCCATGTCTTTTCTCGTTATTTCGACTGGTTCTTTGATTTGCTCGACCGTTCCATCTTCTTCATCATTGGAGGAGTTTTGCTTGTTCTGATTGGAGTCTTCCTCGAGAAACAACGAAAAAAACTAATTGATACCCTCTAGTCCTCATGAATACCTCTTCTCTCCTCAAGTCAAAAGCTTCACTCCTGGTCCTTTTCTGGTTGGTCCTGCTCGGTGGAATGCTCTGCTATTACCAGTTGCCACTTCTTATCGGACAAGAGGTGACCGTTGTTGTCCAGCCAGTCGACCCACGAGATCTCTTCCGTGGAGACTATGTTATTCTTAGTTATGACTTTAGTGAGTTTGACCCTTCATTGTTTTTAGGAGAAGCCACCCCAGTAGTCGGTTCAACAATCTATGCGTCTCTTCAGGAAGACGAAAACGGAGTCTCTATGCTCAAGTCTTTTTCGGAGGTGGGTGGAGGAGAAGGTGTTGTTTTAAAGGGAGTTGTAAAAGAAAGCTGGAGTTCTAATCAAACCATTAGCTATGGTGTAGAATCTTTTTTTGTTCCCGAAGGTCATGGAAGAGTTATCGAGCAGATACGCAACACTGACCGTCTCAAGGCTGTTTTAGTAGTAGACCCATGGGGGCGGGCAATAATAAAAAACCTTCTCTTTGACGATGAGGTAATCGAGCTAGGAAATTTGCCTGAGATAGCTTCTTCTCCTGAGATAGATCTGGGGTCGAATCGACAAAGCATACGTGACTTTGAAAATGAAGTGGAGGTCACCAGTCAGATTACCGAACATGTCGTTACTATACCTTTTAGTGAAGATTGGGAGTATCAAGATGGAATCCTCACGCATAAAAATCTCACGGCCAAATGGAGCATTGATGTTTCAGAAGAAAAAGGGAGCAAGGAAGGTTTTGATTGTTTAAAAGAGAAAGAGCAGCGTGGCGAGCAGGTGGTTTTCTGTGGAAAAAAGGAGATGGATTGGCAGAGCTATCAAATGCTAGAGTACATCGAGAATGAGAGTTATTATAAAATAATCAAGCGTATTGCAACGCCACATATTCTTGAGAAGAATGGAGAAAAGAGGGTTTATACGATTTCCATGAGCGTACAAGAGTCGGAATACGCAGGTTTAAAGGAAGAAATTGAGGATATGGTGATGGCAATGTGGGTGAGGGATTATTAGGGAGAATACCCTCCCGGACCCCCGGCCCCTTAAAAGGGGAGACCATCCTAAGTAAATTATTAATAAGTCATATGTGGGGCTTTTTTTTTTCATGTCGACTGAAGCCGAGGGGTTTTTGGGTGAGGCAAAACGGAGAGGTCCCTTTCTTGCAAGGTCTTCCAAATAAGACCTAGAAAAATATAAGGGCCTTTTAGGAGAGGGGTTTCTCCGCTATGTTTCATTTCGTTATCACTCCATTTCACTCCGATCGAAATGACAAAGTGAGAGTTTTCTTGGGATCCATTTGATACATGTACAAATATACAGTATTCTTCGTCGTGTCTTAGTCCACCACCATGACAATGATCCACTCCTGGCCCAACGCAATAATGCACTGTGACGCCGACGCTTTTTACGTCGGTTGCGAGTTGGCGCGCCGACCAGAACTCAGGGACAAACCTGTCGTCGTAGCGGGGAAGCTTGGCTCCTGTATTCTCGCTAAGAGCTACGACCTCAAGCGAGCTGGGGTCAAAACCGCTATGCCCACTTGGGAGGTCAAGAAAAAGCATCCTGAGATCACTATCCTTGAGGCAGACTTTCAGTATTACAGTGAGGTCTCTGCTCAAATGTTTTCTGTTTTGGGAAAATGGACTCCTGATATCGAAGTGTATTCTATCGACGAAGCTTTTATGGATATGAAAGGATTCCGAAAGCTCTACAAGATGAGTTATCCCAAAATTGCTTACGCTATTAAAGAAGAAGTAAAAAATCATCTTGGTCTCACGGTCAGTATCGGAGTCTCGGTGAATAAGACCTTGGCCAAGATGGCGGCTGAGGTAAATAAACCAGACGGGGTCACTTCTGTCAGTTGGAGGGATATCCCTAGCTGGCTCCAAAAGTTTAAGATCGAAGATGTACCAGGTATTGGACGAAACACCACGCCCATGCTCAACAAGCTCGGGGTTCATACTTGTGCTGACTTCACAAATCTCACCTTCGATACCGTAAAGCGTATACTTCATAAGCCTGGGCTTCAGCTCTGGAAAGAACTTCAGGGAGAGAAAGTCTTCCGAGTCGAAAAAACCTTTGCGCCTAATAAAATGATCACGCGAACGAGTAGCTTCACTCCACTCACAGACCACCAAGGATTCCTCTGGTCTCATACGTTGCGCCAGCTCGAGCGAGCTATCGAAGCCATGAATGATAGTCATCAGATGACGAGGGAGGTGACGCTCTATATTCGGGACAAAGAATTCAAACGCTACCACAATACTTTTCGTCTTCCGAACTCTACTCGGAGTTTTCAAGTCCTTGTAGAGGTGCTCAAAAAACTCTGGAAAAAACACTTCCCAAAAGGGGTCTTAATACGTTCTACAGGCATTATTCTCACTCATCTTTCTCAAAATACCGGTTCTCAACTCAATCTCTTTGAAGACCCCGGTCTCATTATTCGCAAAGACCAGCTCGAAGAAAGCAAGCAGGGAATAAAAGATCGTTATGGGAACCTTTCCATCCGGTCTGCTAGCTCACTTCGACTCAAAAACCTTGGGCCTGACAGAAAGAAGGCGATTAGGGCGAAGACATTTAATGTGGACTGGTGAGGGGCAATACAAATATTTTTTTGTAAAGCTGGTATTTTTATTTGGGAGGCAAATATTGCTGATAATCAGCCGTTGTCCTCGAATATATTCAATCAACAAAAAAATCCACCAAGGGGTATTTGAATATTGGTAGATTAGTGCCGTATTCGAATATTAGAATCAGACTAATTTTCAAAATCTTCATTCACATCTACTTCAGTCTCTCCATTCACCGACTCAGTTGTCACCTCTTCAATAACAGGATCAACAATCACAATACTGTCCGTTTCAGTTGTATCCTCAGCATCTTCAGACCTCTTGGTATCTTCAGTATCCTCTTCAACAGCCTCTCCTCCTTCCAAATCAGATGTGTCGGCATAGCGCCTGATGAAAAACTTCTTCTTTGTTCGGTTCACCAGCTCTTGAAACGGATCTTCTACAAACTCTCCTTTGTCCAAGAGTCCGTAGACAGTATCAGCTAGGTTTGAGATCACGACCTTTCCAGCATATTTACTCAGGTATTTTGCCTCTGTGATTTGATCGTTATCCAAAACAATCATGACTCGGTCTCCAAATTGAACGATGTCCAATGGCTTCAAAAGAGCCGTCAAAGCCTTTGCTTTCTTGTCAGCAACAGGGGTTTCATCATCACCTACCATATCATTGAAATTTTTGAAGACAGGTCTTCCAAAGCGGGAGAGCTGAGCAGCATCTAGAGGAGTGGCACCATTACTGGCACGGTAGAGAAGTCCCATGGAGTTAAATCCTTTCAAGCTCCAGTCATCTTGAGTTCGAGCTGAAATCGATTCACTTGGTGGATAGTAGAGGAGAAGTTCAGGGGCTCCAGCAGAGCTCGACCCTCTCCAGGTATAGGGTTGATTTTCATAGTTCCGTAGGTTTACAAGAGTTTTGGTAGCCGTTTCTGCGGTTACGTCAAAGGCTGGTTTCACATCATTCACATTTAAAAATCTCCCATCAATCCAGAGAGCTTGAGAGCCATCGTAAATAGGAGTAGTGACCTTGTAATAAATCGTTTCATCTCCTTGCCGAGTTACTTTCCGAATCTGACGTTTGAGATTGAAAAGAGTACCCGGGGGAGCGACAAACACCACTTCATCAATTTCACCATAGCGATCATATTTCAGATCTTTACCAGATTCTCCACCAAAAACACTGTCCCAGTCATGAGTATTTAAAACAGGTGCTTCGCCTTTGCTGGACGCAAAGGGAACTTTTGCGGCTAATATTTGATTCAATTGCTTATCGAGTACGTCAGGAACTGTTTCTGTCGCATCACTTCCACCACATCCAACGAGGATGAGAAGAGAAAAAGAAATGAGCAGACCTCGTAAAAAATTCTTCATAGTAAATCCAATAAATGATCACACCTGTAGTCTTCCACTCGGAAATAGGCTTGTAAACCTAAAACGGATAAAAGAACAAAAAAATGGATCAAAAAAACTTTCTTTAAAGGGTGTCTTCGGCACTCATGAGAGTAGTGATTCCAGCAAGGAGGCTGGCAATGATAGTGGCGTGGAGAATAGGAAGCATGGGGAGAGGGATGAGGAGTTAGGACATTAGCGTCTAATTTTTTTCATTGTTCATTGTTTGCCATATTCGTATGTTTATAGATTCGTTCCCATTCGAATATTGGCATCGGGCAAATAAATGTACCCCAGCAAAAACCTATCTCGGATATTGGTCTTCTAGGAGATGAGCCCATCTCACCGAATCAGGGAACCAATTGTATGAACTGTCTGAGTGGAGAAGGGTCCCAAGAGTCATCAAATGCTGAAAGAGAGAGTCTATCAGCTGGAGGACATGGAATCGAAGTTGACGAACGGATATATTTATCATTCTAGAGAAGAAAAGGGTTGATCCCGAACAAATGTTCATATACAATATATACAAGAGTACATACTCAGTCAAATCTAATTTTTATTATTATGAATAACGATCTATCCCATAAGGAAAAAAAGGTATTTGAATGGATTAAAGAGTTCCAGCAAAATACTGGTGGATACCCGACCTATCGTGATATCCAAGAAGCGCTTTTCTTTAATTCTATTAATAGTGTCTCTCAATACATCAAGCAGCTCGCAAAAAAGGGCTATTTAGAATTAATCAAGAATAGGGGATACCGATTAGCCAATATCATTAAGAGTGGAATGATTGATTTGCCATTGTTGGGAGCTGTCCAAGCTGGTGGGACAAATACCACTCAGGAAAAATCCGAGACAATGAGTTTCCCTGCTCAAATGGTCCCTTCTCCTCAAACCACTTTCCTCTTGAGAGTTCGTGGAAACAGTATGTCAGAGGCTGGGATTCACGAAGATGATGTTGTGATTGTCGATCGAGCCAAAGAGGCTGAGATCAACGAAGTAGTAGTTGCTTTGCTCGATGGAGGGAACACAGTGAAAAGACTGGTAAAAGACAAAGAAACCGGAAAGCTGTATCTCAAAGCTGAAAGCCCAGATCATCCAGATATTTATCCAAAACGAGAGTGGCAGATCCAGGGTGTGGTGATGGGGTTGTGGAGGCAGTACTAGAAGAATTCAAAAGCCCTGGGGTAATCCAGGGCTTTTTTATTTCATAAAAATCCAGTATACTAGCCCTCCTAGCTAGTTTGTTCATTATGTCCTTCCTTCCAGAAAAATTTCTCGATCGACTCAAGCTTCAGTTCCCTGAGGAGTATTCTGATATCCGAAAAACCTTTATTCGTCGACCACCTGTGCTTCGGACAAACCTTCACCTGATATCTGCCGAAGATATGGAAAAGAACTTAAAAAAACAAGGGTTTGAGCTCAAGCAAGTTCCCAATCTTCCCTATAGTTTCATTGTTACTAATAAAGGACGAAAAGAACTCACTCAAACTCCAGAGTACGCAGAGGGAAAGTTTTACATCCAGTCCATAGCTTCACAAATGATTGTTTGGGCTATGGACCCAAAGCCTGGAGAAATCATTTTAGATGTGTGTGCCGCCCCTGGATCAAAGACTAGTCAAATAGCTATGCTGATGAACAAAGAAGGTGAATTGATAGCTAATGACCAAAAAACCAATCGATATAAAAGAATGAAAGGCATTCTCAGGTCACAACAGCTCGGAGATTTTGTACAATGTAAGAATCATAAAGGGCAAAGCTATCCAAATTTTTATCCAGAATATTTCGACAAAATTCTCGTTGACCCGTCATGTAGTTCCGAAGCTACTTTTGTAGACGATAAACAAAACACTATTCATTTCTGGTCGCCACACAAGATCAGAGCCTTTGCAAAAAACCAGAAGCGACTTATTGAAATGTCCTTTAGGTGCCTCAAACCAGGAGGGACTCTACTGTATAGCACTTGCACACTCTCCCCTCATGAAAATGAGTGGCTAGTCAGCAAAATTCTGAAAAAATTTCCAGAAGTCACTATTGATCCAATTCAAGGAGAAGTTGAGAGGCTTTCTATACTCCCAGAATGGAATGGGAAAATATTTGATACACGAGTACAAGATGCCCTTAGGTTGAAGCCAACAGCCGTTCAAGAAGGATTTTTTATGGTTCGCTTTAAAAAGCTAGCCCATATTGAACAATAATTCCTGGTAAACAGCATCTAAAATACTTATATACAGGATCTGAGTTTCGTATACTGTTCCCGATGAAAAAAAAGAAAACCATATCGGTCGCCCAACACTTAGGCAAAGGCCTCGCGTATATCCAAGACACGACGGATATTATGGTGATGTGGGGAGCGAAGAAGCTCAAAGATACAGAGGTCAGTTGCAAAAAAGATGCGCCTAAAGCAGCTCATCTATTCAAACGGACGACCAATGCCACCTTTAAATTTTTTGGCGAGTTCGGAGAGAGTTTTTATAAGGAGTACGAAAGACTTAAAAAGCAACGAAATACTAAACCTTAAATTTTCTTTATGGGTATACATGGAAAAAATGGAAAGTCATTTGCTGGAGTGATCCTTATGGCATTTGCTTTTATCGGGCTCTGGCTTGGGTATCTTATTATTGAGCCGATCTTCATACCATTGCTCTTCGCAGCCCTTTTTGCAGTAGTTTTTATGCCAACCTACGACTGGTTCGTCAAAAAAACAAAGAGCCCGATTCTCTCATCTCTTATTTGTAGTCTCATTCTTTCTCTTGGAGTTCTTTCGCTCATTTCTTTTGCGATTTATCTTGCGGTCGGAGAAGTAGTGAGTATCACCAAGGTTTTCACACAAAATTTAGACTTTAGTAGTGTGAGCTTTTTGACCGATCAGGCCCAAATTCAAGCGATGATCGACCAGGCTATTGTTCAGGTGGACGACCTTGTAGAATCCATTCCATTTGTTGATACCTCACTTTCCAGTATTTTGACAGAGGTTTTGAAAAACATCCCTCCATTTCTTCAAGACCTTTCCACGACACTCATTGGTTTTGTTCGAATTGGTTTTGACAGCGCTGCAAATATCGTGATCAATTTAATGATCTTTTTTATTGCCTTCTTTTTCCTCCTTATTGACGGAAGAAAGTTTATGAATGACACTTTCCGACTCCTGCCAATTAACGCTTTGCACGAGCGCCAAATTACTAAAAGATTCACAAATCTTTGTTTTTCGTGGATAGTTGTCAGCTTTGCTTTAGCCCTTATTCAGGGAATATTTGCAGCGATTGGTTTTGCGATCATTGGGGTGCCATCCCCACTTATCTGGGGAGTTATCACCATGTTTGCAAGCTTCCTCCCATTTGTTGGTTCTTTGATGGTCTGGGGATCGGTAGGGCTTATTTATCTCATTTTAGGGTACTACGGCTCAGCACTTTTTATTATTATCTGGGGCATTACTTTTATCTCGAGTAGCGACAACCTTCTTCGTCCATTTCTTTTGAGAGGAGGTGTGGAAATGCATCCGCTGATTCTTTTCCTTGCTGTATTAGGAGGATTTTATGCTTTTGGTGTACCAGGTCTAATTATAGGACCGATTGCAATTGTTTTTATTTCCACACTCTTGTATATCTATGAGTTGGAGTTTGGTGATGCTCTGAAGAGTTTTCATTCGAATAAACGGTAAGTCTCGCAAATAAAAAAAGAAGGCTGAGACATATGTCTCAGCCTTCTTGAAGTGACCATAATGACATCCTACATGTGCTTTTCAAGAGCTGCTTGCAAAACATCTTTTTGTTGAAGACCTGTGAATTCTTCTACAACTTCTCCACCTTTAAAGATCTTAATGGCAGGAATTCCCATTACTTTATAGTCTTCAGCGCTTTGTGGGTTTTCATCCACATCAATTTTTCCAATGACTGCTTTATCTCCTAGATCACCAGCGAGCTCGTCTACAATGGGAGCCTGAGACTTACAAGGCCCACACCATGTAGCAAAGAAATCAACGAGAACAGGTTTTCCACTGGAAGCTTCGATAACATCAGCTTTAAAGTTATCATCAGTAAATGTTTGATCAGCCATAACAAGTTTGTTTAGAAGTAATGTAGATTCAGTATACTCAATTCAGGGAAGATGCCAAGTGCGAAGCTGTAGCCTAGGCAATTGTCAGTTCAATTACCACTTCGATAGTTCGCCATATTTAAATTATTTTTTAGCATTCGTACATTGAAAAAGAATTCTGAAGCCTTGATTGGAGTTTGGGTTGATGTTTACAATATTTAGAATTGATCCCACAAGTACTGGTTGGTCACTTCATGGTGAAAGAGAACTTCTCCGGTTTTCACAAAATGACCATGTTCTCGAGCGGCTCTATTGGCTACAGAAACTTTGAGTTCTCCGTATTTTTGATGTGCGTCTTCTCCCATTATTTCTTGTAAAAACTCACTGCCTTCATAGTGTGTCAGTGAAAGGTGGATGTTCTCTGGGAGGATTTCAGCCTGTCCAGTTGGGACTGACATTTTTTCATCAATTCCTTCTTGTCCAGATTTGATAAAGGTATAAAAGGTCAGATAGGGGTTGGCATCTGGAGCGACAGTCCGAACTTCGATCCTTGCAGATTTTTCATTTCCAACAGGAATACGAACCATGGACCCTCGGTCTTTGTCCGACATTTTGATTTCATTTGGTGCCTCATATTTTGGGTCGAGTCTTCGATAGGCATTCACACTGGGATTCATGATCAGGCAAAGTTCTTTTCCTCTGTTCAAGATTCCTGCAGCAAATTGGCGTCCAATTTCAGAAAGCTTGTCTGCGTCACTTCCATCATAAAAAATATTTTTCCCATTTTCTGCGATAGACATATTTGCATGCATTCCACTTCCATTAATCTTGGCAAAAGGCTTTGGAAGGAATGATGCTGTCATACCCATAGATTTTGCTACTTGTCTTGCCACCAGTTTGTAGATCAGAATTTGATCAGCAGTATGAAGGGCATCGGTATACTTCCAGTTGAGTTCAAATTGAGAAGGGGCTACTTCTGGGTGATCTTTTTCATTTTCAAATCCGAGTTCTCCCAGGATTTTTGCAAAAGCATCGATAAACTGTCTGAGCTTATCTTGTGGAAGAGCACTGAAGTAACCTGTTTTTGTAGCCAGCTCAAAAGGGCTCTCTTCAGTAAATTTTTGTTCTGCATCAATATCATCTAATAAAAACCCTTCGATCTCTGGAGCAACCAGCACGCGCTGATTTTTTTTGTTACGAAGCTCCTCCAAAAGTGTTCCTAGTTTTGATCTCATATCATTTTCAAATTCAGTCCCATCTTGTTTTGCAATTCGACCAAAGATCATAACCTTCCCAGCACCAAAGACACTTGCTGGTAACCATCGAAAACTGGTCCAGTCTGGGAAGAGTCTCAAGTCAGATTGATTAAGTGAGGTAAATCCATTAATTGATGATCCATCAAAAGTGAGGTTTTCCATTGAGTCCATGAAGAATTCCTTGTTGTAGTCCAGCAGATGAAGCTTTCCTTCTAGGTCTGCAAAACACACAATCACAGCACGAATTCCTGATTCACTTCTGAGCATAGGAAGCAGGGTGTCCCTGAATGCCTGACTATCATGACCAGCTTCGCGGTCTTTTTTTAGTGAGGTGTTTCTTTTTGTGAGTTCTTCAGGTGACAAGTCAAGCGATAGAAAATTCGATGAAATCATAAGGACAATGAAATAATAAAACGTAATTGGAATGTACGGCCCCATCACCTACAATTGCAAAGTGAAAAACGTGTAATCTGTTGTCTTAATGCTGACATCATGAAAGAACTCTTTGAAAGACTCGGATGCTCAGAAACTCAAGCCAAAATATATCTCTTGATGCTTGAGCTCGGACCATCCATAGCGAGTATGTTGGCAAAACGAACTCGAATTAAAAGAGTGACTGTATATGGTGCTCTTGATGGATTGGTTCAAAAAGGTCTCATTGAAACCTTTAAAAAAAACAATATCAATTATTTTCAAGCAGTAGACCCAAATGTTATTCAGCAAATTTTTGACCAGCAGCTCGAAGTAGAAAAAAACTTCAACCAGCAAGTTCACAAGAGCGTTGCTGATTTGCAAAAAATAAAAGAGGGATCAAAGACTCAGATTATAGATGTGAAAGGGATCATGAAGTATTACCAAGGTGAAGAAGCTGTTAAAACACTCATATCCGAAACCCTCGACTATCCAGAAAAAATGCAGTACTGCATTGGTCTCAGTGGGTATCATGTACTGCAGGTGGAAGGGCATTGGAAATCTTATATCCGATCCCGAGTGAAAAAGGGGATGAAGGTGAAAAGTATCCAAGCGGACACTGTAGAGGGGAAATCTTATAAAAAGAAAGATGCCGTTTCCCTGAGAGAAACAAGACTTATTGAAAAAAGAAAATGTCCTGATGATGGAGAACTCAATATTATTGGAGATAAAATAATTCTCTATACTGCAGAAGGAAATGAGCCATGGGGAGTGAAGATCATGAATAAGAAAATCGCCAGAATACTCAAGAAACTCTTTGAATTAGCATGGGATCACTCGCAACAGAGTGGATGCGATGAGAAGAAATAGCAGAGTGTCGAAATGATACTTGTAAAGTCGAATCACTCAATTCTAGATCAATTTCTGACACAATGAGAAGGAATAGTCTTATTACATTATCTTATGAAAAGAAGGTTTAAAAAACTGACGAAACGTTTCTATCGTTTAGTGGGGTTTGAGTCGCTTTGTTTTGTTTTAGTGGGTTTTGTTCTCTTTCAACCTTTGCTAGAAACATATGTATTTGCCAATAGTCTCTTCATTTCAATTTTCCTGATTTTCTTAGTTGGTACGACCTCATTTATCACTGATAATAAAAACATTACCTTGTTGACGGCTGTCTTGGTAGCAATCGCAATTGTCATGGAGTTTCTTCCACTCAATGAAGCTATTCGAGAGAAGAGCACATATTTACAAGGCCTCAACGTAGGGATCATTCTGACCCTAGTACTGCGGGATATTTTCTTTGGTCCTCGGACTCTGAGAGAAAAATTGTATGCGTCAGTTGCAGGGTTCTTTCTAATAGCAATCCTTGGTGCTCTTATTTACCATATGATACTTTTGTACAACCCCCTCGCAATTAAAAGCGATGGAGTAGTGGATGTATCTCAATTCAGCACATTAGTGTATTTTAGCGTGAGTACGCTAACGACTCTCGGCTATGGAGATATTGTTCCAGCTGCGCCAATTGCTAGGACTGTAACGATCCTACTCGGCATAACCGGACAACTCTATGTGGTGATTCTTATTTCTCGACTCGTAGCACATATCAAATTTAACAAGGCAAAAGAAGATCAAAGTGTCTTTGAAAAAATATTCTAGTGTAATGCACACTACAGAGTTTCTTGTTTTCGGTTCGGGATAATCAAAAGAAGAGTATAATAAGAGCCTCGTTACTCCTTTGATTATGTCTGAACCGCAGCTTTCAATGTGCTATATGTTTCTCTTCGATCTTTTTGAGAGTATTCCTGAAGAACAAAAATCACATATCTCTCAATCCCTTCAGGGAAATACCCTTGAAAAAGGAACAACCATTTACTCTCCTCATGAAGAACTCAATAAGATCTACCTGCTCAAGCAGGGGGAAGTGATTCTGTACCATTCTCATGAAGGAAAAACAGAAACATTCGACACCTTGGCGCCAGGAGCCCTCTTTGGGAATTTTCAATTGGATCCTAAAAAACCTTCTCATTTTGCTGAAGCAACTCGAGACACGATGCTCTGTGCCTTTACGACTGAAGATTTCTCAGATATTCTTTCTAAACGTCCAGACCTAACCATGAAGTTTGTCGAAAAAATGGCGAATCGCATTTCAGATTACGAGCGACGTTTCAAAAACTCTCTCTATACCGCCAAGTTTCGCATCTATGATGAGCTCAAGCGATTGCGGGATAAAAAGAATAACAGTTTCTTTGGAAAACTCTTCGAGTCATCAGTCCCTATTCGTCTTACGCATGAGGAAATCGCTAAAATTACCGGGTTGAATCGAGTGACGGTCACGAGATCGCTTAAAGAGTTGAAAGAAGAGGGACTTGTTACAGTGGATCCTGTAAGCGGAGTTATTGAAATACATGAACAATCTAGCTAAGTAGGATGTACTACGTTATGAGGGGGTTTGAAATACTTTTTGGTTGTGTCTGAATTATGAATCTGGAATTATAAATACGGAAAGAATCGAATGTTCCATAATTCCAGATTCATAATTTTTTATTCATTTTTACTATGAAAATTTTCCTCGATACCGCCAATCTAGATGAAATTAAGAAATACGCCGAGATGGGAATTGTCGATGGAGTGACGACGAACCCAACACTTGTTGCAAAAGAAGGAGCAAACTTAAAAGAGTATACATTGAAAATCTGTGAGATGGTCGATGGGGACATCAGCGCCGAAGTAATCGCAACAGACTATGAAGGGATTGTGAAGGAGGGGAGAGAGATCGCAAAATGGCATAAAAATGTCGTCGTAAAAATTCCTTTTATTCCTGAAGGGGTAAAGGCTATTAAGACGCTTAGCTCTGAAGGAATTAAAATCAACTGCACTCTGATCTTCTCAGCCAATCAAGCCCTCCTAGCCGCAAAAGCTGGAGCATACATCGTGAGTCCATTTGCTGGTCGTATCGATGACATGGGACAAGACTCAATGCAAACCATTGCGGAAATTCGGCAGATTTTTGATAACTATGGGATAGAATGCCAGATTCTTTTTGCAAGCACTCGCCATCCTCGACACGTCGTCGACGCTGCAACGATGGGATGTGATATCTGTACGATGCCAGCTGGAGTTCTTGAGAAAATGTTTAAGCATCCTCTGACTGATAAGGGACTCACTCAGTTCTTGTCTGATTGGGAAGCGGTGAAAGACAAGCAGTAAAGCGAACACATAATAATCCTATTGTCACCGCATAACGCTTTTTGTCATGTCGGCCGAAATGGAGTGATAATGGAATGAAGAGGAGAGGTTCCTTGGAAAAGGTGTGAGAAGGATTTCCCCACTTCGAAAAGCTACGGTTGAAGTGCCAAAGTGTGGACTAGTTTTTAGTAATGACATTTGATTCTATTCCTCATCCATTACAAGAATAACTGGTTCACCACCCCGTTCACTGTTAGGATGCGTATGTTTGCTTTCTATAAAACCCCTATGATCACAATTCCTCAGCTAGGTGAGCAACTCACCGACGACCAAATTCAATTTCTTCAGGCATTCCGAAAGTCTTGTTCCCATACTATTATCTCGATGCTCAAGCAGTCTCAATCAGGTCATCCTGGTGGGTCTCTTTCTGCATTAGATTTTTTAGTCTTGGTCTATTCTTTTATTATTAGTCAGACCGGAGAAAAGATAATTGTCTCAAATGGCCATATCTCGCCAGCGGTCTATAGTGTGCTCGCTGAAATGAAGTACATCCCAAAACAAGAAGTCATCGATACTTTTCGACAAGTGGGTTCCATTTTCGAGGGACACATTACTCGTCACGTTGCTGGGGTTCATTATGGAACAGGCCCACTAGGAATCGGTGCTTCAGTCGCAACTGGAATGGCACAAGCGGCAAAGCTTGCAGGATCAGACGAAACAATTTATGGAGTAGTTGGGGATGGAGAGTGTCAGGAGGGGATCGTATATGAAATGATGCATAACGCAAATAAGTACCAGCTGAATAATCTCGTGATGTTCATGGATTACAATGCAGTGCAGCTCTCTGGCTCTCTCGAAGAAGTAATGCCTGTTGATTTCCCAGCTATCTTCAAGTCAGCTCACTGGAATGTAATAGACATTGATGGTCATGATTACCAATCCATGTGGACGGCTCTGCGAGAAGCGAGCCAAGAAAAAAACGCTCCAACCTTGATCATCGGAAGAACCATTATGGGGAAAGGAGTTGAGTTTATGGAAGGAGAAGGTAGAGAACACAGAGCTACTTGGCATGGGAATGCTCCAAAACCAGATGATTGTGATGAGATATTGAAAGGACTTGTGCTGAGTGATGAGCAACGGAGTTTAATAGATGAGTTTATGAGTTCTCAGATCAAGTGGACTCCAGAAGAACCCTACGCATCTGAAAAAAATTTCCAAGCTCTTGATATTGGAACACCAACCATTGTTGAATCAGACGTTGTAACAGATTGCCGATCAGCCTATGGAAATGCGCTCAAAGATCTTGCTGACAAAAACCCAAGCATTATCGGAATGACAGCAGATCTGGGTGGATCAGTGAAGACCGACATTATGAAGAAGTCTCATCCAGACCGAGTTATCGAAGTAGGAATTGCCGAGCAGCATATGGTGTCTTGTGCTGGAGGACTAAGCCTTTCAGGTTTTGTTCCTTTTTGTTCAACTTTCGGAGCCTTTACCACGAGTCGTGCAAAAGACATGGCAAGAGTGAATGATATTAATAAAGCAAACGTAAAAATGGTCTCGACTCATTGCGGACTCTCTGTTGGAGAAGACGGACCAACTCATCAAGCAATCGACGATATGGGATCTTTCCACGGATTTTTTCACACCACAATCCTCGAACCATCAGATCCAAATCAATGTGACCACATGATCCGGTACGCAGCGAAAACTTACGGAAATTTCTACGTTAGAATGGGGCGTGCAAAATTACCGGTTATCACCAAAGAAGACGGAACACCATTTTACGATGCCTCATATCAGTTCACCCCAGGGTGCGATCTCATTCGAGAAGGATTTGACATCACTGTCCTCGCTGCTGGACCAATGGTAGAGAAAGTCCTTGCTGTTCGTGCAGAACTGGAAGGACAAGTCAGTATTGAGGTCATCTCAATGAATAGTCTCAGCCATCTCAATGATCAGATGGTTGTTGATTCTCTTAAGAAGACTGGAAAGGGGATTACTATTGAAGATCACAATATCAAGACAGGGTATGGGCATACTGTGGCTGCATTACTTGGAGATCAAGAGATAGCAATCAAAATGAAGCATATGGGAGTTACAGAGTACCAATTGTCTGGGAAAGCTCAAGATTTGTACAAAAAGGCTGGTTTAGGGTCTGAGAATATCAAAAATATGGTTCAAGAAATGACAAAATAAACCCTCATTTCGTAAAGCTAAGCCCCTCTTCTGAGGGGCTTTTTTGTTATATAATAGTATGAAGACGTTTGTAGTCTAAGTGATAGCAGAATCAGGTTTTCAAGCGCATAATTGTATTCCCTCTCACCCTTCTCTCTATGATTGATGAAAATAAAGATGGCATTCCAGATGAAATAAACCCTGATCATTATCGGGTTGCAATATTTGGGTCTGCGCGACTTAAAAAAGAGCATCAAGATTATCAAGATGTATACCTTTTAGCGCACGCACTTGCTGAAGAAAGTATTGATGTTGTCACGGGTGGCGGGCCTGGGCTCATGGAAGCAGCCAATAGGGGGCATAAGATTGGGAGACCGGAAGGGTCTGAATCACATTCTTTTGGATTAAATATTGAGCTACCTCATGAACAGGACTTCAATCCTTTTTTAGATGTGAAAAAAGATTTTGATGCCTTTTCCAGAAGGCTTGATGCTTTCATGTTGCTTTCTAATGTAGTGGTGGTTGCACCTGGAGGGGTTGGAACATGCCTCGAGTTTTTCTATGCTTGGCAGCTGATGCAAGTAAAACATACCTGCAAGGTGCCAATCATTATGATGGGAGAGATGTGGAAAGGTCTCATAAAGTGGATAAAAGAACAGCCTCTTGAAAAAGGATTACTGAGTAAAGAAGATTTGATGAATATTGTTGTAGTTGATGATTGGAAGGACGTTCATAAACTTGTTCTTCAAGCAGTTGAAGTTTTTAAAACTGAAGGACAAGAAGCTTGTGTGAATATTCGACTCTACGGAAAAAAGGCACGAATTGATGATATTTTGTAGAGTAATTCAATTATTTGAAAATTATTGAGATTTTATAATATATAATTATGGAGAAAATGGAAAATGCTGAAGTAGGACTTATTGGGTTAGCAGTAATGGGAGCAAATCTTGCTCGAAATATTTCGAATAATGGTTTTAAAACAGTTGTGTACAATAGAACGACTGAGAAGATGACGCAGTATATTGAAGAATTTGGAAATGAAAACTTAATTGGAAAAGAATCACTCGAGGATTTTGTTCAGTCTATAGCTCGTCCAAGAAAAATTATTATCTTGGTAAAGGCTGGTGATGCTGTTGATGCCGTCATTAATCAACTCATACCGTTAGTTGAAAAAGGAGATATGATAATAGATTGTGGAAATACAAATTATCGAGATACCATTCGTAGAACAAACGACCTAAATGAAAAAGGTATCCACTTCATAGGATGTGGTGTGTCCGGTGGAGAGGAGGGAGCTCTAAATGGACCGAGTATTATGCCGGGAGGGTCGCCGGAAAGCTGGGAAGAGATGAAAGAGATGTGGAAGGCTATTGCTGCAGATGATTTTTTAGGTGGCCCATGCACTGCTCACATCGGAGAAGGCGGAGCAGGTCACTATGTAAAAATGGTTCACAATGGAATTGAGTATGCCGTGATGCAAATGATTGCGGAAGCATATGATATGCTCAAAAAAATGTATGGGCAAACACCTGATGAGATTGCGAAAGTTTTTAAAAGGTTTAACGAAGGCAGGTTAAATTCATTCCTCTTTGAAATAGCTGTTCCAGTACTGTTAAAAAAGGATGGGAGTGCTCACATCATCGATGTTATTCTCGATAAAGCTGGTCAAAAAGGAACAGGAAAATGGACAGCAATCGAAGCACTTGATCGTGGAATAGGGCTCTCATCCATTTCTGAATCGGTTTTTGCTCGAGTCAACTCCAGCTACAAAGAAGACAGAGTCCACTTGGCTCGATCATTTCCAAAACCAGAGTTACAATCGGAAACCACCTTAGAAGAATTTATTCAGCTCTTAGAGCAATCACTATACGCAGGAATGCTGAGTTGCTACGCTCAGGGGTTTGAACTTATAAAGCTGGCATCCACAGAAGAAGGATGGAAGGTGAACCTCTCTGAAGTTTCTCGAATATGGCAAGGAGGATGTATTATTAGAGCTGAAGTCCTCCAGTTCCTTACAGATACATACAAAGCTTCTGGAAAAGAAAGTCCAAAGCTTCTCGAGCTTAAAGAAATTCAAAAAGCTATCAATGGTTCACTTCCTGCTTGGCGAGATATCATCTGTCTTTCAGTTCAGGCGGGAATTCCAACGCCAGCTCTGACCTCAGGACTCCAGTATATCGACGCTTCTACAACCGAACGACTCCCCGCCAACATGATCCAAGGACTCCGTGATTACTTCGGAGCTCACACTTATGAACGCACCGATAAAGAAGGCAGCTTCCACACCGATTGGAGTGAGTAGCAATTATCTGGTTCCATGGTTCAGCATTGCCTTCAAAGAAGGGTTAGCTCCAGTGCGGAGACGTTGAGCCAGCAAATCATTTTCATAACAGACTTACAGTCCAAATAGCCCTAACAGTTCTCTTCCATGAAACTTTATAGAGAAAAAAATCCACTCGTCTTTACTATCTTTGGTGCCTCAGGGGACCTCGCCAAGATAAAGATTTTCCCTGCGCTCTACGCGCTTGCAGAACAAAAACGGTTTCCAAAGGAATTTTATATCTATGGTTTTTCACGGAGTAAAATTACCCATGAGGAGTTTAGAAAGTCTGTAAGGAAGAGTGTTCAAAACAAATCAGAAAACCCTATTGATGAAAAACTTTTAGAAAATCTTTTGAAAAAGGTGTATTACTTTTCGGGTCTCTATGACAATTCTGAGTCTTTTGAGAAGTTCTCAATGGAAATC
Source organism: Candidatus Altimarinota bacterium (assembly GCA_029233985.1). Taxonomy (GTDB): domain Bacteria; phylum Patescibacteriota; class Gracilibacteria; order JAUYGZ01; family JAUYGZ01; genus JARGOK01. The sequence goes on along the minus strand of JARGOK010000001.1, from coordinate 458,200 downwards.
ATGAAGAGAACAAATAATAAAAAGATCACAAATATTGCCTACTTAGCGGTCCCACCAATTGTTTTTGAACCTATTGTCGAACTTCTCTCTGGGATAAAGAAAAAGATTGGTCAGGATCTCAGACTGATCATTGAAAAGCCTTTTGGTCATGATGAAGAAAGTGCTGAAAAACTCTACCATCATGTTTCTACATTTTTTGACCTTGAAAAAGTTTACCTCCTAGATCATTACCTAGGGAAGGACCAAGTTCAAAGTCTTCTCGTTTTAAGGTATTCCAATAGTATTCTCAATACGTTGTTGAATGGAAAGCTGATATCAAATATCCAAATCACTGCATCTGAAGATCTCAGTGTGGCAAATCGAATTAGCTACTTTGATCAGGTGGGAATCATAAAAGATATGATCCAGTCTCACTTGCTCCAGCTTCTCGCACTTCTTACAATGGAGCTGCCAGTTTCACAAGAAGCCAAAAGCATACATCGTGAGAAATACGCAGTCCTTTCAGCACTCAAGCTTCGAGGATATGATAAAGGAATCGTTGTTGGTCAACATGAAAGCTATAAAAAAATAAAAGGCGTGAAGCAAGAATCTACAACTCCCACCTTTGCAGGGGTGAGGTTGTTTATCGATCGACAAGAGTGGTATCACGTTCCTATTTATATCCGGACAGGAAAAATGCTCAAAAAGAAACACACTTACGTCGTCGTAGAATTTGAAAAACTACCTTTTCAAAAAAATAAAAAAGATGTGGACACCAATAAGCTTATTATCGAACTTCAGCCAGATGCAAAGCTTCATCTCAAACTCTTTACGAAGCATGGTGGGATAAAATCTGAACTTCACGACCTGACCACTTCAGAATCAATTGCCTGTTATGGCGACGATTGTTTGCCTGAGCATGGGAGGCTGTTTGTAGATGTCTTCAAGGAAGATCACAGCAATTTCTTGAGTTTTGAGGAAATAATTGCTACCTGGAGATTTACCGATAAGATCTTAAAGTTTATCAAGAAAAAAAATATTAAGCCTTCTGTGTACAAGGATTATTCTGATGGACCAAAGGAACAACACATCCTCACCGACAATGATAATCTTGAATGGCTAGAAGTTGACCTCCAAAAAAATGAATAAAATCATAACCCTTCAGAGTGAAAATAAATTTGTAAAGACGGTCGTCGATCATATTCTTGATAGTATAAAAAAAAAGAAAGGACTGTTCCGAATGGCAGTAAGTGGAGGATCAACACCCGGGCCAATTTACAAAAGACTCGCCGCATCAGATCAGGTCGATTGGACACAAGTTGAAATATATCTCGTGGACGAAAGATATGTTTCTGCTGAAAACGAACATTCAAATTATCGATTAATTACTAACGAACTCATTGCTAAATTTCCTTCACCTCCAGCAAAATGGGTCAACTTCAACTGCAGTCTTACTATTTATGAAGCACTTGATATGTATGAACGGAGTTTGGATTCTTTAGATAAACAATTCTTTGATCTGATACTTCTTGGCTTAGGCGCTGATGGACATACTGCCTCACTCTTCCCAGCTGATCCACTACTCACAGAAGAAACGCGGTGGGTTGGACATTCGAGTAAGGGGCATCCGGTTCCTGATCGACTCACACTGACTTATCCAGCTCTTGAGAGTTCGAGAGAAATACTGTTCTTGGTGAAAGGAAAAACAAAGGAAAATATTCTTCAAAGAATACAAGAACCTGATTCTCAATTACCAGCAAAAAGAATATTTCAACTTGAGAAGACAAAGGTGTTTTTTGGAGACTATGCGTAAGTATTCTGAATATATTTGAGAATGCTTTTTTTAAATTCTTGAGAAATATCACAGTCTTTCAATTTTTTTATTGAAACTCCATTTTGAAATATTTCTGCTACCGGTTCCTCACTGCTTCCAGGAAGACTAATACCAATATCAGCGGCTTTTGATTCACCTGGTCCATTTACGACACATCCCATTATTGCTACTTTCATATTCTCAACCCCAAGATATTTTTCTTTCCACACTGGCATTTGTTCTTCAATATATTTCTTCACTTCTTCAGCCAATTCTTGATACCGTTTGTTGTCGGTCCTCCCACAACCTGGGCAACTTGTCACCTTCGGAGAAAACGAACGTAGACCAAGTGATTGTAAGAGTTGCTTGCAGGCTTCCACTTCATCAGTTCGATTCCCAGCAGGGGACGGAGTCAGTGAGATTCGAATAGTATCTCCAATACCTTTATTCAAAAGAATCCCAAGTGCAGCTGAGCTCGAGACCAGTCCTTGAATCCCTGAGCCAGCTTCAGTAAGTCCTAGGTGAAGTGGGTATGCTTTTCCAAGTTCACCAAGCTTTTTATCAAGGAGTTCATAAGCCTTCACCATACTCTTCACTTCTGACATTTTCACGCTGATAATAATATTCTCTTCATTCATGCCAATCTTTTCTGCTAACGAAGCAGATTGCAGAGCACTCTTCACCATGGCTTCAATCAATACTTCTTCGTCTGAAATTGGAACCATGATCGAAGCATTTGCATCCATCATTTTTGCCAAAAGTTCCTGGTCAAGTGATCCAGCATTCACTCCAATTCGAATGGGCTTCTCATACTGTACTGCCAGCTGAATAATCTTTTCAAAGTTCTCATCACGCTTCTTTCCCATTCCCACATTTCCAGGATTGATCCTCCATTTATCCAATGCTTGCGCCATCTCAGGAAATCTACACAAGAGGATGTGTCCATTAAAATGAAAATCCCCAATGAGGGGGATCATTAGTTTCATTTCTTCAAGCTTCCTACGAATCAGAGGAACAGCTTCTGACGCCTTGCTATCATTCACAGTGATTCTTACTAGCTCAGAACCAGCTTTGAAAAGTTCAACGATTTGTCCAACAGTCGCGTCAATATCTGCTGTTGGGGTGTTGGTCATCGATTGAATACGAATTGGGTTTTCGCCTCCAAGCTGAAGAGAACCGATTTGAATAGAGTTGGTTTTCATAGGGTTGGAGTATAGCAGATAAACATAACAAATGAAGGCTGGGTTTATGGGTCCAGCTTTCATCTGAATATTTGATAGCCATTATTTATTGTGAACTCTTGAGTGTTTCCAAGACTTCATCCACATGGCCTGGCACTTTCACTTTGTTCCACTCTTTTACAATTTTCCCAGTAGGGCTGATGATCCAGGTAGAACGATTTACTCCCATATATTTTCTCCCGTACATAGATTTCTCTATCCAAATCCCTAAGGTGCTCAACAGTTTCTTTTCAGGGTCAGAGAGAAGAGGAAACGTGATCCCATCTTTATCACAAAATTTATTATGACTCTTTATATCGTCAGGGCTAATACCCAAAACCTGAGCACTTAATTTTTGAAATTTTTTCAAGTTTTTTGTAAAGTCATGAGCCTCAATAGTACAACCAGAAGTCATGTCTTTTGGATAAGCATACAAGACCGTCCAAATTCCTTCAAAATCTTTTTTGCTCCAACTTTTTTCAGTCTGATCGAGAAGTGTGAATGCTGGGAATGATTTTCCTTCCATAAGAATGTGTTATGAATAATTAAATATTGGTGTCTCCGAGTTTGAGTATTGTTTGAAATTCTTTTTTGGTTACTGCTCCAACTGAGAGTCTCCCTTGTTTTACGAGTGACATCGTTTCCAAGTCAGGATGTTCTTTGATCTCTCTTAAGTTCACAGGTTTCTTTAGATCAGCAACAGCTTTTATGTCCACCATTTGCCATCGATCATCACCTTCTGCAGTGTAGTCGAGATAGTGCTCTTTGATAATTTCTACTACCCCTACAATAAGACGTTGTTTTTGACTATGATAGAAAAACCCCAAATCACCTTTCTTCATTTTCATCATATTGTTTCGTGCCTGATAGTTCCTGACGCCATCCCAAGGCTCACCTTCCTGGCCTTTTGCTTTCTGATCATCCCAGGACCAGCAACCTGGTTCACTCTTAAATAGCCAATACTGCATATTTTATATATAAGATAACACCACCCTAACAGAGCTAGACAAGGCTCACAATATTGATATTTTATGCGAATTCTGTTACTATAGTGCGAAATAAAAAAATATAAATAAAAATATTTCATATGGACAAACTTCTTCGTCTCTTTTCAGAAATGATCCGTGCTACTACTGGGCTGGTGAGCTATCAAGAAACGGGAGAGATCCCAATTGATAGTATTGCTTATCAATCACGTGACGCTTTTAAGAATATCGGAGTGCTCTAAAAAGCCCTCCGGTACGTTGGAAGGCCTTTGAGAGTTGGATCTTCTATACAGACACCTTGATGATAGGTGCTTTTTTTCGTAAGCAGTCAGGTCTCATCACAATAGCGACGATAAGAGCCAATATGGCTGCTATCGTTGGGGGCATTTGCATGTATCCAAGGAATGTTGTGACTTCCATGAATGACATAGCATGGTAGCTAGCAACAGCCATTACAACAGCTACAGGAGCTGCACCATAAAAGCTTGTTCGGGGAACAAACATCATTAGAGGACCAACAACCTCTATAAGTCCAACGATCCACATGAGCCAGATAGGATAGCTTCCAAAGGCTTCAGGAGCCATAACTTTTCCAAATCCTGAACCAACCATAACGAAGGCACAGTATGCTGCAAAAAACCACACAATCATCTGTGTTGGCCAAGAAGCACGACCTTTTAAGAGAAATTCCATTTGAATGAAATAAAGAGTAAAGTAACAGTGTCATTATGCTCAATTATATCCCATCACTCAAGTCACAATGTCAGCACAGCGATTTCTTATGGTAGCTGGAACAACACTTAATGGGAAGATTACTGATGGAAATGGGTCTTTTTTGCCATTTTCGAGTGATGAAGACCAAAAATGGCTTAAAAAGATGATAAATGATAGTGATGTTTTGATTGTAGGTCGCAAAACATATGAAAAGCATGCTGAGATAGGACCACTGAGCAAGCCTCATATTGTCTTCACTCAACAGATAAAGGGGATCCAAATCAAAAGAGACAACGTACATTTCTTCAATGACCGAAAAGACGATCTGATCAATCTCTGTGATATCCTTCAGTATAAAACGATTACTATTCTCGGAGGATCAGAGATCTATCACTGGTTTCTCAAAGAAAAAATACTCTCAGATATTTATCTCACTATCGAACCTCACTTCGAAGGTAAAGGTCTCAATCTCCTCAGCGGTCCTTCTTTTATCGAACAAGAAAAATGGAAGCTTAAAAAAACTGTGGTTCTCAATTCATCAGGAACTCTTTTGCTTCATTACCAAAAAAAATAATGATCATACAAAAAGCCATCGTCTCACTCTTTGGAACGGGATATATCAAGCCTTTTTCTGCTAGCTGGGGATCACTTGCCGCAGGAATTTTTCTGTTCTTTTTTTGGCCAGGCTTAAGTATTGAAATAAAGCTTGCCATTATTTTCCTCACATTCATTCTAGGTGTAGTTTTATCTGATCAGATTGAAAAAAATGGAAGAGTTCACGACCCACACTTTATCGTCATTGACGAACTCGTTGGGATGATGATTACCTGTCTCTTTCTCCCTGCTCTCTGGTGGCAGTGGGTAGCTGGCTTTGTTCTCTTTAGAATATTTGATGTTGCCAAGCTTTGGCCTGCATCAGTTTATGATAAAAAAACAGGTGGATTTGCAGTCATGACTGATGATGTCTTGATGGCTTTTTTATCCTTGAGCACTTTGGAAGTGGTACTCTACGTCATTGGCTGAGCATTTATAATATTTCCGACAGACAGTTTTTACATTTCCTCGTACATTCATATCAATAATGATAGCAGATTTTTTGGGTTTCACGACTTCCATAAAGTCATGAAAGATGAGTTCGGTCAGACTTTCGTGAAAGATTTTCACATCACGAAAGGCATTTATATAAAGCTTAAAAGACTTGAGCTCTAGACAAAGTTCATTTGGAACATAGGCAATCGTAATCGACCCAAAATCTGGATAGTTTGAAAAAGGACAGATACCAGTAAACTCAGGAGTAGAAATACTAATCCAATGTTCACCATTTGGTTTCATTGTTTGGAAGCCAAAGGTTTCCAGTGGAGCCTTTTCCTTCAGCTCGGCGCTGATTGTTTGAATATTAATTTGATCAAAATCTTTTCCTTCGATATAGAGGTCGTTTGATTTCATAGAATTTTATAAATACTGAGATATAGTGTCTGAGAGTTCTGCCATCTTTTCGAAGACTTTCGGGGAAATGAGTTTTTCCCGTCCTTCAAAATCCTTTGCAGAAGTTTTTATAATGGGTTGAAGAGGAAGTGCCTTGGATTCAAATGACAAAATCTTCATGAGGTCTGATGCTGCAAGATATGCAAAAGGGCTCCCAGCATTACATGCAATAGCGATAGGCTTTTTTTCAAATGCTTCAGCGGTGATATCAAGAAAGTTCTTCAGAGGACCTGAGACAGACCAGCAATACACAGGCATTCCTATTACGACAACTCGAGCATTTTTTATTTGAAAGTATGCATCTTGAAGATCCTTCGAATACTCGTCAGTTTCTCTACCATCACAAAACTCCATCTTGAGATTTCTTAAGTCTATCATTTCAGATCCCATGCTATTTTTCTTCAAGTACTTTTGAAATTCATCCAGAACAAGCTTTGTCCGTGAAGAAGGATTCATGCTTCCTTGGATCAGGAGAATGTCAGACATAAAAAAAAACTTTAGAGATAAGGAAGAGGGTCTTTCATGCCAGCTTCTGCAAACCCTTTGAGGCGGAGGAGACAAGCAGGACATTTCGCACACGCGGGACGCTGACCTTCATAGCAAGTGTGCGATTCTGCAAGCCAATCGAGTTTACCATGCTTATTTATCATCTCAACGGTTTCAGCCTTCGTCATAAACATAAGTGGTGTGTGTATAGTCATTTCTTTATCGAGCGCCAATGAACAAGATTTTTGAAGAGATTGAATGAAATCATCACGGCAGTCAGGGTATCCACTATAGTCCGTTTGACACACACCAGTAATGACATCGGACATCCCCAGTTGGTAGGCTTTGATTGTCGCAAGAGAAAGAAAGAGCAGATTTCTCCCAGGAACAAATGTGGAGGGGAGATTGCCATTACCACCTGGGTCAATTTCCACATCATGAGTCAGGGCATTTTTACTCATCTTTGAAAAGAGATCGATCTTCATCACGTCGTGTTTCACTCCTGCTAGCTCCGCTACTTTGTACGATTGTAAGATCTCTACACGATGACGCTGTCCATAATCAAAAGTCAGTGCGGTCACTTCATCGTATTTTTCAAGCGCCCACGCTAAACACGTTGTCGAGTCTTGGCCTCCGGAAAAAAGAACGAGTGCCTTCGTCATCTGAAATCATTTAGGATATGAAGTCGGGGAGTGAAGTGGAAATCATGCTCTCGTGAAACCTGTTCCACCCATTCCATTTTTTCTTCTTGCTCTTTCTTCGTCTTCCCTTGTGGCATGAGTTGGATCCGTTTAGATGGAAGCTTGTATTGAGAAATGTACTCAAGCGTTTCGTTGAGATCCTCTTCGTTATCAATCACAAACTTATACCAAGTCTTTTCATTAGGAAGAAGTTTCAGTTCGTATTTTTTATTTCCAGATCCCTCCAGTTTAGGTGAACAATTATACTGGTCAATAAACTCATCCAATTCACTCGAAAAACCACCATTCGTTTCTACTTCTATATAATAGTCAGAGAGTTTTTCAAATACTGGACGTAAAAGTTTTTGTTGAATCATCGGCTCACCACCAGTGAGCACAATATGCTTCGGTTCACACTTCTTGATTTTATCGACTACTTGCTCTGTTTCCATCCGTGTTCCTTGTTTCAATTCAAGTGCATATGGTGTGTCACACCAAGTACACCTGAGGTTGCACCCAGCAGTTCGCAAAAAGACAACATTCTTCCCTCGACTTGGACCTTCGCCTTGGACAGATTCGAAAATTTCAGAGATTGAGAGCACAAAAAAAGCTTATGAATAAGCGTAAGAGCATTCTAATGTCTGGTTCACCCTTATGCAACGGCTTGTTGGCTGGTTCCGGGAGTTTGAGTGTTATTTTCTTCAACCACTTCAAATCCTATTGAGATAAAAGCTCTGATAATTTTTACTCGACTTGTCTTGGTTCCATCGATTATAAACCGATGTACACCGTCAACAGGTACAACCTCTGATTCTAAAACTGTTATTCCTTGGCCAACCAGTTGTGAGACCAAAGAAGTATGTCCATCTTCTTTTTCAACAACAATTTCAAAGTGTTCTGTTTCCATATTATTGGTATAGATTTAATTCGTCGACAGTATATCACACGTATGGATATTTGTAGCAGGTAAAAATGGTATTTTTCTCACAATTCATAACCATCATAGATGAGCTGATACTCTATAATAACCAGTGATTGGTTCATCATGTCTATATTTTTATGAAATGAACTGAGTTATATAGGGAGATATAAAAAAAGCCACTCATATAAATAGTGGCGGAATGGACGGGACTCGAACCCGCGACCTTCCGCGTGACAGGCGGACGCTCTAACCAGCTGAGCTACCACTCCGTGAGGAGATTGTGAAAAAAATTCACAAGGTGCTTGTATTCCAAACAAGCCAGCCCAGATTATCAGTTTCACAGGACCTGATCAAGCATTTTAAGGAAGATTTTCTATGACTTCGATTATTTCCGGGAATGTTTGATTATAAAAGTGGGAATAGCCTTTAAAAACCCTGTATTCTCCTCCAAGAAGGGTTTGGAGTTCCTGTCCTTGTTCCAATGGAACATGAGGGTCATCATCGCTATACCAGTGAAAGAACTGTTCGCAAGAAGCTTTTGCTTTCTTATAGTCTACAGATGTGTCAAAAAAACTCTTTAAATTATCCCAGCCTAAATGGGTGATGGGAGCTGCAATTGAAATCGCGGCGTGAGCATGAACACCATCATTTTCGAGCAGATATGGGATAAGTGATCCCCCTAAGCTTCTTCCTATGAAAACAGTCTTGTTGTCATTGGAATACTCATTCATCACTCCAGATATCCATCCCATTCGATCTGGCTCCATAGTTGACGGCAGGTTTGGTGCAGCAGTAGTATGCCCCAACTTTTCAAGTTCTTTGCGAGTCCAGTCAAAGAAGGGGTCATGAGAGTCGCCTCCAGTACCATGTATGAAAATAATATGCATAATCTTGAAATAAGAGATTTTCCTTAAGGGGGGATGGTGAGATTCCTGACATCAGCATAACAAAAAATCACCTCTATGGGTGATTGATTGTTGGTTTGGAGTGATTACTTGCAGTCACAGTTACATTGACCACCGCATCCACCATTGAGCATGAAACCACACCCACAGTTTCCGCATCCGCCACCGTCTCCTCCACCATTTATTGTCGTCTTCATAGGAAGAATATTAAGAAGTAAAAACTCCTCGAAAGGAGTAAAAATATTACCATTCAAAGAAAGCAATTTCAAGAGCCAGAACTTAATATGTAGTGTTCAGTCTGCACATTTAGTTCAGGGTTTTATTTGTATCTTGAGCTACAAGACCCTGTAGCTTGTGCAGTACATTCCTTACTTCCTCTCGTTCATTCCAGGGGTGAATGCCATCGGCAAAGGTTCTTCCTTCAAAATCTCCCATGCCAGGTATCACTACGGTGTCTCCAGCCTGAGCATTCTGACAAGCAAACTCGATCGCTTCAGCTCGATCAGGTATTTCCCAAAAATCTGTATTTCGTTTCATTTCGGTGTTGTGCAGTCCATCGAGGATCATTTCCCGAATCAGCTTTGGGTCTTCAGTGTAGGGTTCATCATCACACACCACCACCTTGTCTGCCATCTCCCCACAAATTTCCCCAATTACTGGGCGTTTCTTTCTATCTCGATCTCCACAGCACCCAAAGACCACCCAGATCTTGCCTTTAGTAGTTTTCCTTAAGGTCTTCAAAAGTTTCTCATACCCATCTTCAGTCATCGCAAAGTCGACATAAACAGTGAAATCTTGGCCTTCCTCTATGGGTTCCATACGACCAGGGATTAGTTTCACTTCTGTGCAAGCTTCTCTCACTGCTTCCACTTTTGCTCCCATGCTGTATCCAATAGTCGCAGCAGCGAGGAGGTTTTCAATATTAAATTCTCCAGGAAGAAACAATTTTACTTTTCCAGATTCTTCAGGAGTGACTAGGTTAAGGTTTGTTTGGTCAGCTTTCAATTCAATGTCTGTGGCAGATACATGCGCAAAGAGTGTTGCATCAGGAGCCTTCCTTATGCCATAGCTAATCTTCTTGTCAGCAGGGAATTGAGAGAAGTATTCATAATTATCTGCATCATCAGCATTCAAAATACTGATTTTCTCAATATTTTTCTTTTTCTTCCCCTTCATCAGTCTATCAAAGAGCTTTCCTTTTTCCATGCGGTAGGCTTTCATAGATCGATGGTAGTCGAGATGTTCAGGCGTTACATTCGTAAAGCACACCACATCATAGGCAATTCCGGCAACTCGATGTTGAGCTAGAGCATGAGAACTCGTCTCAATCACTACATGAGTGCATCCAGCTTTCAACATTCTTCGGAGCAGCTTTTGCATTTGAAAAGGACCGAGTGTTGTTTTATGTGTTTTGTTCTGCCATTCTTTCTTCCCAATTTTAAAATTAATAGTTGATGCCATTCCGACTGTGTATCCTGCTTTTTCTAAAATTTTAGAAGTAAGGCTCACAGTGGTTGTTTTCCCATTCGTTCCAGTTACTCCAATAATCGTCATCTGGTGAGACGGCCATCTGTAGATGAGACAAGCCAGTCTTGCCTTTGTCCGATGAATGAACATCCGAAGGGGATGATCAGGTCCAAATAGTGATTTGATTTTTCTAAGCATACAGACAGGAATTAGGAGCTAGGACAGAAGACGTAGCTTTTCTTTCATGATGTATTCTACTAAAATTCTTCTCTAATTCCTAACTCCTAATTCTTAATCTCCTCCCTTTTCATCACAATACAGTTCGCAAAGGTAGAATAGCTCTCTTTTCGATCATTTTCAGTAGACTGTGTCCACGTTCGATAAGAAAAATACTCCGGGTTTCGATAAGTATCAATTCCACAGTCTTCAATTTTGCTTATTCCAATATTATTCAACTCGTCAGTGACGCCACGAGTGATGTCAAAGAAGGTCTTCCCATCTCGCTGAATCAAGTACGGTTGCTTTTTTTCTGAGAGCTGTCCGATAAAATCCTGTTGCACTTCAAAGTGCTCGGCTCTCAAGTGGGGACCTAAGAATGCTGAAAAATCACTCATATCACAATCCTCATAGTTTACTCCGACAAACTTAAAGGAATCGATGACTCCAGCTGTAAATCCTTTCCATCCACAGTGAAGAGCGCCAATGATACTGGACTTCTCATTCCATAAAAGGATAGGAACACAGTCAGCAGTTTTTGTAACCAGCATGAGGTCTGTAGTTCGTGAGTATACGCCATCTGTCGCTGGGAGAATTCCTTCTTTGTCTGCATGAGCAACGAGTGCTGTGTGTTGTTGGTCCATCCATACAGTTGGATATGATGCCAAGTCTCGATTGAGTAGTCTGTGATGAAAATTTTTGTCACCTGGAACGACATGACCAAACTCTGCATCAGTGACCAAGATCTCAATTTTTCCGTTGGCAAAAGTTTTGTGTATCATGTGAAGAAAAATAATATCTCAAACTACCGAAGGCGAGGTTTATGAACTTCGCCTTCGGTAATGGTATTTGTGATTATGCCGAGTGAACCTTGTCCATCACCTGATCATAAGGTGTTCCTGGTTCGACATCTTCATCAACTTCCAAAATATTTTCTCGTTTCTTTTCATCATCTTCCTTAAATCCAATTTCTTCGGGAGCACACATCACCGCTTCACTTACGGTTCCATAGGTCTTCCGTTCTTCCACGGTATATGCCACTTTTCCAGACCCATCATACGAGAGCATCTCAAACCCTGGAAGAGCAACGACCACCTTTAATCCCATCCTGGCATTTTGTGCTGCGCATACTACGTTCTTGATTCCAAAATCTCCAAGGTTGATTTTGCAAATATTGATATGATCTTTCTTCTCATGTTTTTCAGCTTCAATAATTTCTCCGATGACGAGAAGAGGTCCTTCAGCTGCACCGTGTTCAGGTCTCATGAGTGGAAAGAGTACCACATCTTTCAGATTGTTCTGTTGAGTGAGCAATGCAACGATCCGATCTATTCCCATTCCCCAACCAGACTGAGGAGGCATTCCGTGTTCCATTGCGGTAACAAAGTCATCATCTTTTCCATGAGCATCTTCATCACCTGCTTCTTTCGCTTCAGACTGTTGTTCAAATCTTCCTGCTTGATCGATGGGATCCACGAGCTCAGAGTACGCATTCACCACTTCCCATCCATTTACTACCAATTGAAATCGGTCGACAATATCTGGATTCTCGTCATTTCTTCGAGCAAGAGGGGAGAGATCTACGGGGTGTTGCATCAGGAAAGTTGGCTGAATCAGCTTAGGTCGTGAGACTTTTTTATACAGTTGATCGATCATATTTCCTCGCCCCAGTTTGTCCAGATCGGCAACATCAATATTTTTTTCTTTGATGGCTTTTGCTAAATCATCTGCAGTAGCACATTGATAAATATCAATACTACAGTCTTCCATGATCAAATCTCGAATACTGACCCTTTTCCATGGCTGACCAAAATCAACCTTTTGCATGTTTCCATCTCGATCCGCAATCTCTACCACACGTGACCCTAGGCTCTTGTCTAATAAATAATGGAACATTTCTTCTGTGAAATTCATATTGTCTTCGTAGTTCCAGTATGCCGCGTAGTGTTCACACATTGTGAATTCTTGCAAGTGCGATGGGTCCATTCCTTCATTGCGAAACACTTTTCCAATTTCAAAAGTTCGTTCAAAACCTCCAACGAGAGCTTCTTTTTGTGGTGTTTCAATAGCAATTCTCAAAAAGAAATCATGGTCGAGTGCATTGTGATGTGTTGTGAAAGGTTTTGCCAAGGCTCCAGATGCAGATGAACCGAGGACAGGAGTTTCAAGTTCCATAAATTTATTGTTCCAATAAAACTCACGGAGGGCCTTGATAAAGTTCGATCGAAATACAAAACGGTCCATTGTTTCACGGTTTGAAATCAAGTCAAGATATCGATGGCGATATGCTAACTCTTTATCTTTCAACCCGTGCCATTTTTCTGGCATTGGTCTTAGAGCTTTTGCGAGCAAAATAAATTTTTTTACGAGGATAGATATTTCACCTTTTTGAGTAGTAAATATTTCTCCCTCAACACCAATGTAGTCTCCCAGGTCCAAAAGCTTTAAAAAATTAAACGGTTCTTTTCCAAGTTCATCTACTTGAAACACAACCTGCATTCGTCCTGAAATATCCTGAAGGTGAGAGAAGGTGATCTTCCCCATATCTCGAAACATCATCATTCGTCCTGCTACCTTTACGGTACTTCCTTGATCAGAAGTATGGGCTTCCATGAGTGAATGGGTTTGGTCAAATTTATCCGGGTATGGGTTAACACCCAGTTCCTGAATTTTTTGCAATTTATTGTATCTATCTTGGTCCATGATAAAAAAGCTCAGTTATAATACTTTCCTATTATAGACGAAATGGGTAGCATTTCAACGGGCTTAGTTCTTCTTCCTAAAAACTCGATCTAGAAAGTTGACCAAGGTTCCTTTGCGTTTTGAAGAATCTTGATTTGTAGGTAAAATTCTAGGTGTGCTGTACATGTCATCAGCCGTCTTATTGGACTGTTTGTGTGTGGTCCGAGCCTGACTCATCTCTTCAGCAATGTTTCCCTTAATTGGTGCCTGGCGAATAATGTCAGCAGCTAAAATGTTGGTAGGAAGAGTGTCGGTCCCATCTTGCTGCTGGGCTTTTTTCACTTCCACTGTTCTGGCGTATTCGGCAATAGTATCAGGAACCATTTTTGTATTTTTTTTACCATGAATAGAATGTCCATTTTCTTCAGTTATAAATTGATGAGAATATTTTTGATAGAGTTTTTCTATTCTTTTTTGAAGTCCCATTAAGGCATCACGCTCATGTTTTCTTTTGTGAGAGCCATCTGGCCAGATATATTCTGGCTGTGTTTTTTGTCGATCAATTGTTGTTAATACTTCATAAATCACTTTTCTCGAATACCTTATCCCAAGATACTGTCCTTTTGAAAGTTGTGCCTGTCCATTTTCTATTTCCCAGCACATAATATCCGCTTTCACACAAAAATCGCTAGCTCTTGGGTCTAGGTGCTCAAAAGGATGAAGTGGTATGTCAGAGATAAAGAAGCTCTCTTCTGATCTTGAGGGATTCATAAGTACTTAAAAAATCAGACCAGAGTATAGGTCCTTTTTTGATTTTTTCAAGGTCTAATCCTCTTTGAAGAATTCTTTTCTCCATTTTTCTCGTTCTTTAAATCTCTTTTGGTATTCTGCACTCAGATCTTTCGAAGTCATTTTCCCTTGCTCAGTAATGAAGAAGTCAAACAAGCCATGGGGGACTCGGTCATGCGAAAATTTAATCCGTTCAAAAGTAATCGGCATATATCCATGAGTCCGAGTTGTCTTGGCCTTGTATCGGTGATGAGAAGAACTCGATTTCCAAAGGCTAAATTTTCGTGTCAGCATAAAGAGATACACCGGAGTTTTTCTGAGATGAAATTCTGAGACAACGGCATTCATTCCAGCATCTCCCACAATATTGAGATTACTATTCAGAGTCACTGCACCGAGAAAAACTTTAGAAACCTCACCTTCTATATGAGTAAGCATATATTCAGGAACGACTTGAAAAGAAATTCTAGACTTGGTGAGCTTTTCAATGAGTTTTTGGGTTTTTTCTACTTCTTGTTCTGCAATGATGACCCTGAACTTCTTCCCCTTTCTTTTTCCACGACTGAGACTATCTAGTACAGAGCTACTCAAGCTGTGGACAAGGATCACATCACCATTTTTTATCTGAGCTGCACCAGATTTCACCATTCTTTTTTTCTCTTCTCTAATATTTTTTCGAAAACCTTTTATTGCCTGGAGGATTTTCTTTTCCCAAAAAAGATGCCCTTCAGGGTGAGGTTTTGCTTGGGCATCACAAAGGATCTTCCATAAATGAAAAAAGTGATCGATAACAAGTGAGATACGTGGTTGAGTATTTTTTATCGTTTCAAACAATTCATAAAACTGTGCAAAAAAATCTTCTTCACTGCATTCTCTATAATCATGGATAGCTCTACATAGAGATGAAAGCACCAGGTCATCCATTTTTGTGATTCCCACTTCATTTTCTATATCGAGGAAAAGTTTCGAGATGTGTTCTTGATATGACATTGAGCAAAAAGCTTAAATAACAATCCAGAAATAGACTGAGCAAATAGAAAGAGCAACTATTGTCAGAGGGAGTCCGTACTTCATATATTCCAGGAATCCAATCTTCACACCAGCTTTTTTTGCGAGCCCGAGACTGACAACATTAGCAGATGCGCCAATTGGTGTCCCGCAACCACCAAGGCATGCTCCTAGTGAAAGAGCCCACCACAACATAGTTGGGTCAACAGTACCGGGAAGCGTCGCTTGTATCTGAAAAATCACGGGGATCATTACGGTAACAAATGGAATGTTATCCAAGAGCATGGATACGATCCCAGACAACCATAATATCATCAGGAGGAGAGTAAGGTAATCGTCCGTAAATCCTATTATTCCATGGCTAATCATATCGAGGAGTCCAACTTTTTCCAATCCATGGACCATAATAAAAAGACCGATGAAAAAGAATAGCGTCGGCCATTCAATTTTAGCAAAGGATTCATGGACCGAACTGTGCTTTGTAGTAATCACGAGCAAGGCAATCGCACCCGTGACGGCAATGACACTTACTGGGAAGTTCAAAACTGACTGAAAAACAAATCCTAAAAGCGTGAGACAGAGAATTGAAAGAACAGATGTAACAAAGCTCTTCTCGAGTTTTATCTGAACAAATTTCTGTTCAATTTTTTCAATTAGGAGGTGAGTAACAAAGAGTTTTCTAAGGTTTCCACAAATCGGACGAAGTGAGCACCAGTTGAGTGCAGCAAGAAGACTTCCCAAAACAACTGCAACAGCAAAAATTGGAACACTGAGGTTGATAATAAAGTCATTGAAAGTAAGTTTTGCAGCTGAGCCAATAATAATATTCGGAGGATCTCCGATCAGCGTAAGTGCTCCACCTATATTGGAGAAGAGAATAAGGGAAATAACAAAAAATCGAGAATTGAGCCCCATTCCTTTTGTCAAAGAAACAATAATGGGAATAATAATGAGCATTGTAGTGACATTATCCAAAAACGCTGAAAAAACCATGGTGAGCACGGCAAAAAGGCCATAGATCATCCATGGCCTTCCTCTTGTTACTTTCGTTATTTTGACATTGAGCCAAGAGAATACGCCTGAGTCACTGGCGAGATCCACGAGTATCATCATACCCATCAAAAGAACAATCGTCTCAAAATCAATGGAGTGAATAGCTTCTTCAAAGTCCAGGACTCGAAAAATGATCATTAAAAGTGCTCCACCCATAGCTACGATCGCCTTGTCATAGAATTCAAAGACCATTGTCAAAAATGAGACAATGAAGACAGTCAGAGCTATGACAAACAAAAAGTCCATAGGCGGGGAATAAGACCTCGGTATTATAGTCTTGATCATCTAAAGAACAAGGTAAAACGCCCCTCCACTTCGCGAGATCGTTAAGAAAATCATCAGTTTGTGAAACTGACTAGCCTATGAATATAGTATAGGGTTTGCTAAAATCCCATAGCTAAGACCACATTCCTATTTCTAGAGTTTTTACATCAATTCTTATGGTTGTCACACGTTTTGCTCCATCTCCAACAGGTTATCTCCATGTAGGAGGACTCCGAACTGCTCTCTATGCTTATTTGTTTGCAAAAAAAGCTGGGGGAAAGCTTATTCTCCGAATAGAAGATACCGATCAGAACCGTCAAGTAGAAGGGGCTGAAGAAAATCTCATCAAATCTCTGGAGTGGGCTGGTCTAAGTTTCGATGAGGGTCCTCATGTCGGTGGAGATAATGGTCCCTACCGACAGTCTGATCGGACTGAACTCTACCAAAAATACTCACAAGAGCTCATTGATAATGGAAAAGCATACAAATGTTTTTGTAGCTCAGAAAGGCTGGAAGAAGTTCGACAAAAGCAAGAAGCTTCAAAATTACCCACAGGATACGACGGTCACTGCCGTGGATTGACTGAATCGGAGGTTCAATCAAAGCGAGAAGAAGGATTGTCTCATGTGGTTCGTCTAAAGGTTCCAAAAGAGGAACTCATCGTTTTTGAAGATATCGTCAGAGGAAAGGTGAAGTTTGCCTCTCATCTTGTAGATGACCAAGTTCTCCTCAAATCCGACAGTTTTCCGACTTATCATTTGGCAAACGTTGTGGACGATCATCTCATGGGCGTGACACACGTTATCCGCGGAGAAGAATGGTTGCCATCTACCCCAAAGCATATTTTATTGTACAAAGCATTCGGTTGGGAGGCACCTCAATTCTCACATCTTCCTCTTATTCTCAATGAAGACCGAAGCAAGCTTTCAAAACGACAAGGAGACGTTGCTGTAGAAGACTACATGGCAAAAGGCTACAAAAAGGAGGAACTCAATAATTTTATCGCCTTCCTCGGATGGAACCCAGGTGGTACAAGAGAGATATATTCTCTAGAAGAATTAGTAGCTGAGTTTGATTTGAATAAAGTTCAAAAAGCAGGTGCAGTCTTCAATCTCGAAAAACTCAACTGGTTTCGTGAGATCTGGAAGCAACGTCAGCTCAAAGAGTACGCAGAGGAGAAGGGGCTCAATATCGAAGCACAACAAACAAAGCAAGGTGGGTTCAAACTCAATGTCATTGGGGACGAAGGTCGATACATATTCGCTGAGAAACTGCACGAAATAGTCGCAGAGCACCTCGATAGCAAGGAAGAACGTGATGAGTTGTTTCTCAAAAGATGTCTTTATGCGGTAAAAGATAAGATTGTATCCGAACCTCAAAAGGTAAATGAGTTTATTTCGTTTTACTTCGATGCTCCAGAACTCAATAATGACTTTTTTCTCAGTGAGCGGATGGGTGTAGACCTCCCAATGGCAAGTAAGGCATTGGCAATCTGTATCAAAGAGCTGAGAGGTAGTGAAAACTGGGATGAAAACCATATAAAAGAAGTCCTCATCACTGCTATTAAAGAGTCAGGACTAAAGAATGGTCAGGTTCTCTGGCCAATGAGAGTAGCTCTCACTCATGTAGAGTTTTCACCAGGAGCCTTCGAAAGTGCTTGGGTTCTCGGCAAAGAAAAGACTATTGCTCGACTTGAGGAGGCAGCTGCTGCCATTGTGTAGTCTCTTGTTGTTGTCTCATGTGTCCTTGTTGTTGCATGAGGTTGATTTGATGCAATCCTGATAGAAGATGATGGACCATATTGACATTGGGAATACACTTCAGGTGGTATTGAATCTCAGAATTCGCACCGATGACATACAGTTCTCCATATTTAAAAATACGTGGAAGAAGGCCGTGTTGTTTGACACGGAAATCCTGGATGTTCGACATCGGAATACTCTCGCGCTCACGATAAAAGAATATCGTGTTTCTGATATCAATCACTCTATAGTTTGTAATAATAATAACTCGGAGGTAGTGATTGAACATTTTCATAAAGAAAGCATGGACTAGCGTAGAAACAGCAATGACGTTCGTATAAAAAAATAATTCCTCAGGGAGCTGAGCGGACAACAATCCGTAATTGAGCCATAATAAACCAAGTGAAAGGACAATTAATTGTCCAAAAAAAGGAATTAAAATAATCCAATGTCGAACGGTCATAAGTTCGATTTCTTCACCAGGTTGCTGACCTGGAAAAAGTCTCATACGATTCGGATCAAAGCCGAGGATGTATTTCCAAAATCTCATACTAGATCATAAAAAAAAGAGCGCGTATTACTGTGAGTGTGCTCAGAGAAAGAATTCCAATGACGTAAATAAGCGCTAAATGACGAATCTTCACAAACCCAAAAAGCACATATCGAGATTTTGGGAGTACGCGATGCTTAGAGAGATATCGGCACGTTGAGCGTGTGGCTGTCAGGCAGAGTACTGCAGAGCAGATCTGAAAAATCAAGAAGAGCCAAAAGAGTCCATTCATAGAAAAAGTGAAGATAGAGTTATTGTACTACATTGAGATGAAAAGTCTAATTATTTCACCTCGTGGAGTATTTCAATCTCAACATCAATGACTCCTCGAGAAAGAGGTTCCAATTCAGAAAAACCTCTAGATGTGAGGTCGATAATTCTTCCATCTACGTAGGGGCCTCTATCAGTAATGGTTACGATAATGCTCTTTCCAGATGCTTTGCTGGTTACTTTTACGGTGCTTCCAAAGGAGAGGGTACGATGCGCTGCAGTCATATCTCCATTTGAGAATGTCGTGCCAGAAGCTGTTCGTCTGCCGTTAAAAAACTCCGCATAATAACTGGCTTTTCCTTGATAGACAGGGTTCTGAGAAACTACTGGTGCATCCACAACAACTCTTTTTACTTTTACAGGGCTGAGTCGTAGTCGTTTTCGACGGTCTTGAGCACGTAGTTGAGCAGCACTCAGATTTTGAGAAATGGTAACAGAAGGAGTTGAAGATATGGTCTGAGCAGGGGCTGTTGCTGCCTCAGCAGGTGTAGTGGTCTTTTTTTCTCGAAGGGCTTTGATATCGTTGAGGACTTGGTCAAGATCTCTTTCTAATTCTAGTCGGTAGTTGCTATCTGGAAAAAGCCGCTTGATTTTCATCAGCAACTGTCGTGCTTCGATGCGCTTCGTCTGCAGTTGGGTTCGATTATTGTTGGCATGAGCACTCGCCGGGAAAGCCAGTCCAAAAGCCAATATGAAGGCCAATACGATTCTTCTTTTATGCATGATTTTATCTAAAGTCCCTGGTATAATAACCGTCCTGAGAACATTTGCAAGGAGAGCGTTCAATCATTAGAATAGACCTTGTAAGAGGACCTTTTATGAGGATCCAGTATTCTTACTTTGTTCTCACCTTTCCCAAAGCTCCTACAATTCTTACCTTTCTTTTTCTTCCATGTGTGGAATATTCGCCTATAAAGGGCATCAGACCGAAGCAGCAAAACTCGTCTTTGATGGGCTAAAAAAGCTCGAGTACCGAGGATACGATTCCTGGGGGGTTGCTTGGAAAAAAGATCAAAACATCCAAGTCCACAAGCAGGTCGGGAAGATCTCAGAAGCTTCAGATGAGCCACTTCTTGATCAAGGATCTTCAATTGCTATGAGTCACTCACGGTGGGCAACCCATGGAGGAGTCACTCAGGAGAACGCTCATCCGCATGTCTCATCAGATGGAAAGGTCACCATTATTCACAATGGAATTATTGAAAACTACCAAGAGCTCAAATCAGAACTCGGGCCTCACAATTTTACCTCTGATACAGATACCGAAGTCATCGCCGAGCTTATTTCAAAACACTGTAAAGAGATGGATTTTGAAAGCGCCGTAAAAAAATCAACTGAAGAACTCGAGGGGAGATATGCCTTCATCGTAATGCACCAAGACGACGACAAATTGATCGCAGCCCGAAGAGGCTCTCCATTGATTCTCGGAGTAGGAGACGGAGAATTTTTCCTCGCCTCTGATATTCCAGCTTTCTTGCAGTACACCCAACAGGTCAATTATCTCGATGATGATCAGCTCGTGGTCATCGACACTGAAGCAAGGTTTTACGACCTCCTCAGTGATTCCGAAATTGAAAAACGAACCATTACCATCGATTGGACCGAAGAAGAAGCACAGAAAGGAGACTACGATCATTTCATGCTCAAGGAAATTATGGATCAAAAGGATACGGTCATGAGAGCAATCAATCAGAATGAAGAAGAGATCGTCAAGATTGCCGAGTACATCAAGAATTCTTCAGGAGTCTTTCTCTCGGGATGTGGTACAGCAGGTAAGGTCTGTATGGCAGGGAAGTATTTCTTTTCTGTCATCTCAGAAAAGCATGTCAGCTTTGCACCTTCTTCTGAGTTTCCGATCTATCATCATTTCCTGACTCCAGAAAGTCTGCTTATCGTGATCTCCCAAAGTGGAGAAACAGCAGATGTCCTCGAAGCCATGAATGTCGCCAAAGAAAAAGGTGCCAAAGTGCTCTCTCTAGTGAATGTTCAAGGATCATCAATCGCACGACAATCAGATTTTTCACTTCTGATCAATGCCGGTCCAGAGAAGGCAGTCGCTTCTACAAAAGCAGCCACTTCACAATTGAGCCTGCTACTCCTCATTGCTTATGCTGTGGCAGGGAAGTTGGATGAAGGAAAAAAACTGTTGATCGAAACGGCCGCCATGATCAATGACATGCTCAATCCACGTTACCTCGAATTTATCAAAGAAGTAGCCGACGAAATAGACCACGCAGAGAATGCCTATATTATTGGAAAAGCCGCCAACTATCCAATGGCTCTCGAAGCCGCTATCAAGATTCAAGAAGTCTCTTATATTCATGCCGAAGGGTTTGCAGCAGGTGAACTCAAGCACGGTCCAATCGCTTTGATTACCGAAGGGACGCCATGTATTTCTCTGATCGCTGAGGATGAAGTGAAACAAGACATTATTAATAATACGATTGAACTCAAAAGTAGGGGAGCCCATATCATCGGAGTCTCTGCCTTCCGTCACGAATCATACGATCATTGGATTAGAGTGCCAGATGCCGGAGTCGCTTCACCGATCGTAAACCTGATTCCTATTCAACTCTTGGCTTACTATCTCAGTACACATCGAGGTTTGAATCCTGATATGCCGAGGAATTTAGCGAAGAGTGTGACGGTGAAGTAGGTCCTTTCCTAAAGGCCCATCTCTTGTCATTTCGACCGAGCCGAGGGGTGTGTTATTGGAGGAGGGCGAGCGGAGAAATCTCTTCCACTCACTTATGGTATCAAGAATTACCGTTCATTCACTAATGAGTAATGGATGATGTAGTTCAATGACTGTGGTAGAGATCTCTCCGCTTCATTTCGTTATCACTCCATTTCGATCGAGATGACAAGGTGGACCTATTTGCATTATTGAAAAGAAAGAAATAATGTGAAGACACTTACTTCTTAATTGTATGAATATGGAATCACCACAAGATGTTGTTGTCCCTGAGGTAGAAGAATCTCAAGTTGTTGAAGAGGAGGTTGTAGAACAAGTAAATGTATTGAGTCAAGCAGAGGTGATGAAGTCTGTAAAAAAAATGTTAGCTGATGCTCTTAATTACAAGGGGTATTATGCTCAGCGTTATTACTCACGTATTGAAGCATTAGTTGATGGCGTTTCTTTGGATGAAGAAACAGTATCCACTGTAAAAAATGCACTTCAAAAAATTGATGAAGAAGTAAGATCTGTTATGGGTACAGATTGGAAAGAAAAATATGCACAGCAAATAAAGCGTTAATTGTTAGGCAGTCTAAATAGAAAGGTGTTGGAGTCGGCCCTGTTTGTTCTTCAAATGTTGGTCAGTCGTCATACTCGAAGAGAGCTTTGAGGACAGCATCTGATTCATCTCGGAACATGGTGACCTTCTCGTTCGGATTGAACACAGAAGATTTGTTGTGTTCTTTTCCCGTGACGTGGATCTCCACATCATTATCGACGAGCATCAGTCCGCCTGATGAAGGCCCAAGTCGAATCCACTTGAGAAAGCTGGGGTCTTGAAAGAAGAAGTGGTAGGTCTTTCTCCCTTGGTCACCGACATCAGTTTCTGTGATGCAAATTGCATGGCCGCGAAAGCCCATTTGACCTCTAACCATGCCAGAGACATAGCCTCCGAGTTCCTCGTTGACTTCTCGAAGCGCTCCATCGATATGGCTTTCACCCTCTCTAAGCTTGCCCGCAGCAGTCACCTGGCATAGACCAATCCAGGATTCAGGCTTCATTTTCTCGGTGTTGAAACAACCACGAATCTGAAGCACGGCGACGCGCTTTTCTTCGAGGTTGGTTGTGATGAGCACTCCAACACTACGTGTCTTGTCAGCCATCGATATATATCCCTTTGCACAATATTTACGAACATTCAAAGAACTTCTCGGCAACGTGCCGAGAAAGCATTATATCAGATTATGCCAATAAGTACAGGCCGAGGACGATTAGAGTTGTGTCTTCTTCGAGCTCTTCGTGATCACCTCACACCCATCCTCCGTTACAATCACCGTGTCCTCAATCCGCACTCCTCCAATACCAGGTTTGTAGAGACCTGGTTCAATGGTGATCACCATTCCAGCTTTCAAGACCATGTCGGTTCGAGAGCTGACACCTGGTGTTTCATGAATTTCAATTCCTACTCCATGTCCGAGACTATGCGTGAAGTACTTTTGGTCTTTTCCTAGTATTCCACGAACTGCGATTGAGAGATCCTTAATATTCACCCCGGCTCTCACCATATTCACCCCAGCTTGTTGAGCTTCGAGTAACTGAACATGCATATCATTCACAGCTGGGATTCCTTTTCCGATCTGAAAGCAGCGGGTCATGTCTGACATATACCCCTTGTAGTTCACTCCTTGGTCGATCAAGATCGCATCATTCTTTTTCAATTTTGTCGATCCAGAATGGTGATGGGGGACAGCACCGTTCTTCCCAAAGGCGACGATGGGGTCAAATGAAACACCGTTGGCCAGTTCATCAGAGTGCTTTCGAAACAAATTCGCCATAGTCTTCTCTGTCACACCTGGCTTCATTTCCTTCAGCACCCTCTTGAGAATTTTGTCGCCAATTCTGGCAGCCTCTCTCAAGTTTTCCAATTCGTCATCCGACTTGATCAGTCTCATCTTTTCTACCACGCCACCAGACTTCTTCCACTTTCGCTTCGGCAAGATCTTCTTCCATCTCTCAAGACCAGCAATGGTCAGGTTCCGTTCTTCAAACAAAACCGTCTTTATTTTCTTCAGTCTTTCATTGAGTTTCTCTGGCCACCCATGTTTCAGGTCAAACAGCTTCACTCCCTTTTTCTTCACTTCCTTCGCCAACAGCCAGTAGCGCTGGTCGGTTGCAAGAGTGATGCCATCCTTCGTCACGATGACAAATCCTTCGCCATCAAAATTGGTCAGGTAAAAGATGTGTTCTGATTTGGTGATGAGAAGCGCTTCGCTTGAAAGAAGTTTAATCATGGGAATGTATTAAGATGAAAGGTCTAGAGTAAGGAGGTCTCCGATTTCAAGGCCCCATTCCGAAGCCATCCCCTCGTTCACTTCCAAGGCATACTGTGCAGGAGCATCTGCTGGGTAGCTGGGACATGGGTCTTTTTTGCAGGGCTGCATAGTGAGGATATCCACAATTTTCTGGTTCGAACCAATGAAGATAATATCGAGCGGGATCAATGTATTCTTCATCCAAAAAGCCATATCTTGTTCTGTTTCATAGACAAAGAGCATACCCTGGTCATTGTCCATTTCTGTTCGATTCATCAGGCCTTCTTGTTTCTCTACATTTGTCTGGGCAATCTCAATATGCACCCGAGTTCCATCAGGAAGTTTCACCACGGGTCCAGAAGAACACCCGGTCAGGAGAAAGCTGCAAAAGACGACGATAAAACCCAATTTTTTCATATTCATAAGACTACTTCTTGTATTCAAAAACACTCTAAAGGCAGGCCACTCCACATGAAAGTCAAATCTGCAGATCTAACCATCAAGCATTGCCTCTTGCAGTATGATTCTCTAGAATAAAACCCCTCTGTAATTTTCAGGATTATCACGTTTTCAAAATATTTAGATCTTGATGACCTCGACTATCTCGGTAGTCTCGAAATCTTCAATATCTTTCATGTCATTCATATCCTTCATACCCTCGTTTCCCATGGCTCTCCAACTCCCTCCACATTCCGAAGAAGCTGAAAAAGCCATCTTGGGGTCCATAATGATCGACAATAAGTCTTTGGTAAAGGTGGCAGATTTTTTAAAGGCTGATGATTTTTATCACGACAAGCATACAATTGTATTTGAGGCTTGTCTTGAGCTCTTTAATGAGCACACGCCTATTGATATCACTACGCTCAATGCAAAACTCTCCGATAAAAAGGTTCTCGAAAAACTAGGAGGAATGACTTTCTTGGCGTCATTGGCAGAGGAAGTTCCGACTGCATCTCATATTTATCAGTATGGGACAATTGTAAAAACAAAATCAACACTTCGTAGGCTGATTTCCGCTGGAGATGAGATTAAGGGGTACGGATATGAAGAAGATGAAGAACTCGATGGTCTCTTGGACAAGTCAGAGCAAGCACTCTTTGCTGTAACTCAACAGATGATCAAGCAGAGCTTGGTGCATATTAAAGATATTTTGAGTAGTCGATATGAAGAGTTTGCCGAGGTTCACGAAAAGGGTGATGAACATATTTTCGAGGGAGTTATGACTGGGTTTCGCGATCTCGACAAAATTATGAATGGTTTTAAGCCTTCTGAAATGATTGTGATAGCCGGAAGACCAGCTATGGGAAAGACAGCTTTTTGTCTCTCTATGGCTCAAAATGCGTCGCTCAAATTTGGAAAAACAATCGCTATCTTTTCCCTGGAGATGTCAAAAGAACAGTTGGTGGATAGAATGTTTTCATCACTTTTGATGGTCGATTCTTGGAAGCTCAAAAAGGGAAAACTCGATGATGCTGATTTTGCACGGATCGGAACAGTGATGGACCAGATGAGTAAGGCCAATATTTTTATTGATGACAGTTTGGGGAATTCCATCACCGAGCTTCGTTCAAAAGTTCGTCGTCTCAAGATGGAACGAGGACTCGATATGATTATTATCGATTATCTTCAGCTTATGTCGCTCGGAGGAAATACTCAAAATAGAGTTCAGGAAATATCTGAAATCTCTCGGAACCTCAAGCAGATTGCACGTGAGCTACATGTTCCTGTTATTGCGCTCTCGCAACTCTCCCGTGCAGTAGAATCCCGACCTGACAAAAGACCAGTTCTCTCTGATCTTCGTGAATCTGGAGCGATTGAGCAGGATGCCGATGCCGTGCTGATGCTCTATCGTGATGATTATTATGACCCTGATTCAGACCGAAAGGGTTTGGCAGATATTCTTATCAGAAAACATCGTAATGGACCAGTTGGAACAGTGGAACTCGTCTTTAAGCCAGAGCATACTCGGTTTTATGATATCGATCGAACTCATCAAGGGTTGGCTATGGAATACCAGTCTCCTACAAATTCACCTGTGCAAATCCCTAACGTTGCTTCGGGTCAGTCAACACCGTTTTAAAAATGGAGCGATGCTTGGTGTTGGTATCTCATATAACAGCACCGTAAAGACGCACACTCATTGCTTATCTCGTCTTTTTAGTGAAAGCACTAAAAGCAATAGTCCCGTTGCAATCATTGGCAAGCTGAGCCAAGTACCTGAGCTGACTCCCATGTAGGACCAGTCTGGTTCTCTCCAAAAAACTTCTACTGTTACGCGGGCTATGCCATAGCCGATTAAAAAGAGAGAGGTTGAAACACCTTTGGGGAGTTTCTTAAAGGTACTCCACAGGAGTGCTATTCCGACCAGAAGATTTCCTATTACTTGATACATTACGGATGGGTGTCGGCAAAGATCATCTGCTGATGGGAAGACAAAGCACCAAGAGACATCAGTGGGTCGTCCCCAGAGTTCTCCATTCATGAAGTTTCCAAACTTTGCCATAGCAATCCCAAACGCAGCGGGTACCACGAGTGCATCAGTGAATTTCCAAAAATCCCATTTGTGTTTTCTGAGGTAGTACCAAGTCCAAAGAATTACAGCAATAAAGCCTCCATGAAAACTCATACCCCCTTGCCATATTTTTAATATCTGAAGAGGGTCCCAAAACCACTGAGGTTGATAAAAAAGAAACTCCCCCAGTCTTCCTCCAATAATGATGACAAAAAAACCATTCAGTGAATAATCTTCAATCAGTTTTTTGTCATAGTCAGCAACTCGCGAAAGCCAGATATAAGTAAAAAATACACCTAGGAGATAAGCGAGAGAATAGTAACGAATTCCAAAACCATATATTTCAAAGAGAAATGGTGAAAAGTCATGTGGCATATGTTTGTGTTAATTTATGAGTTTATGATTTCTCCTTCCATGATCCACTCTCTCGCTTTTTTTATTTTTACATTTACATAGTCACCAGCAGTGGTTTTCTCATTAGTGAGAAAACGAACTGTTCTGTTTGTGCGAGTTTTTCCAGATGCATATCCATCTTTGAAGTTGTCAACGAGTATCTCCCAGGTTTCTCCAACATATTTTTTATTGCTTTCGAATGAAGTTTCTCTCAGGAGGTCATTGATACGATGGTAGCGTTTGTCTTTTTCATCCTTTGCAATATCATCATCTAAGAATCTCCCAGCATAGGTTTGCTTCCTTTCCGAATACTTTGAAGTGTATGACAAATCAAATTTTGCTTGTTGGCAGACTTTAAACGTATTCATAAATTGTTCTTCACTTTCTCCACTAAAGCCTACAATAATATCAGTAGTAATACCTGCTCTTGGCATATGTTTTCGAATCAAAGTGATCAGGCTTAAGAAATGTTCTGCACTATAGTGACGGTTCATTCGTTTTAGCATTTCATCATCACCTGATTGCAAGGGGATGTGGACGTGTTCACACACTTTGTCGAGTTGAGCCATGGCTTCTATCAGTTCTTCAGTTATATCTTTGGGGTTTGGGCTGGTGTATCTAATGCGTTTAAGTCCTTTGATTTTATTGAGTTCAATCAAAAGGTGAGTGAATGGGTGTGTCTCAGCTTCTGAAAAATGTTCATCGTAGACATCATTTTTATTTCCAAAAGAATTCACATTCTGTCCGAGCAAAAGAATCTCAGTCACCCCTTTCGCCGCCATGTCTTTTGCATCTCGAATAATTTCAGACATGAGACGAGATTGTTCTCTTCCTCTTGAGTAGGGGACAATACAAAAGGTGCAAAAATTATCACATCCGGTCATAATAGGGATGTTCCCTTTGAATGGCATCATGGGATTTGGTGGTACTTCGAGATACCCCTGATCTCCAAAATCTTTCCCAATATCAAGAGGAGTCTCTTCACGAAAATAATAATCCAGCTGATCAAGGTCTTCCATACGGAAAACAAAATCAACGGTAGGGATTCTTTTTAAGATCTTGTCTTTTTTCTCATCATCTTGGCTGCTCGTTTCTCTCACCATACATCCTGTAATACCAACTTTCATATGGGGGCGAGTTTTCTTTATCTGGTCAAGTTCCTTCATATGACCGATGATCTTGTCTTCAGCTTTTTGCTTGATAGAGCAACTGACATATATGAGCACATCAGATTTTCTCCAGTCATCGGTTTTTGTATATCCATTTTGCTCACAAACCGTCGCGATACGTTCTGCATCCGACACATTCATTTGGCATCCGTGGACTTCTACATGGTACTTCATAAAAACAGGCTCTATAGCCTGCCTATTTTAAAGACGCAATGCCCCTTAATCAAGCCATTAATCGCTTTATGTTAGTGCATTTTAACACGATAGACATCTCGTCTGACCCTGACAAAGTCAACGATTCGGATATACATGTGTGCAAAAAACCTGCTCCAGACAAACCAACACATGATGAAGACCAGAGGGACGATCAAAAAGGTCCAGTGCTGTCCAAAGAGTTCGATCTTAATCAAGAAATTGTAGACGAAATGAAGAAACATCGCGACAATAAATCCTTCAATAATAGTTGCATTACGTTCAATCTCCATATCTACTCTCGAATCTTTTGGCATCAGGTAAAAGAAGGTCGCATTCAATTTAATTGCTTTTTTTACATTCTTTGGAAAACGCCGCAAAAAAGAGGGTCGTTCTTTTGGATCTACCTCTAAAAAAGGAGCAAAATAGGCCTTTGCAAAGTAGAATCCAAAAAGACCAGAAAAGAGTGAGTGTGCCAGCATCGTTCCAAAGGAACGTATTGTGAAGATAGCAATGAATTCAGAGGACCATTCGAAGGTTTCCATAGCTCGGACAAAATAGTAAATATTTTCAGCAATGGCAAATCCAAGTCCTACGCAGGCAGCATAGACAATCCCATCTACGACCTGGTTAAAGACTTTTTGATGAATTCTTTCTGAGCAGAGAAAAGCAACTCCTTTAGAAAACTCTTCTAAAACAGCAACGAAGACCAGAAATCCTACTGCAAAAGTAAAAGGACTGCCCACTTTCCCCTGAATGATAGAGAGCAGGTCAAAGTCTGGAAAGGTCTCAAAAATATATTGCATAGCAAATATAGGCATTGTAGAGAGCATCCCAAGAATTACTGAGACTAGAATAGCCACTTTTGGTTCAGGGTCTCTACTATCGAGGTAATAATACACTGCAATCCACCCAAGAGCTGGTGCTACAGCCATGAGGATGATAACGAGAATACTAAGGGGCATACTTAGCATGAGCTATGATAAGGAAAAGAGTATGATATTCCAATATGGACATCAAATAATAATAACATAAATTTGACAAAATATCAAGTGGGTTAGTATGTGCATACTTGAAGGCTATTGGCTCTATTTCTTCTTAGTAGAGACAACGAACATCTTGTCCTACTGTTATCGTATTGTGAATACAAATAGGATCAATTTATTGGACGTCATCTGGTGTGATTTGCAGGTAGTCCAAGAGAAAGGATGCAACCTTCTGAAAGAGTGGAGCAGCATTTGTCGCACCCCATGGACTGGTAACAGGGCGGTCAATTTTCACCAAAATGACGAATTGAGGATCATCGTATGGTGCAAATCCTGCGAAACTCGCTATTGTTGACCCTTCTCCTTTTTCATATTGTCCTTTGGTAGCGATTTGAGAAGTACCTGTTTTTCCACCGATTTTATAATCTTCAATAGCGGCTGGTTCAGCCACTCCACGCTTTACGGAGCTAATGAGCATAGATTTCATAATTTCCGATGATTGTTCGCTAATAACACGTCGGATAATTTGAGGTTTTTTCTCTTCGTATTCTCCAAATCTGTCCAGAGCTCCTGCAATCACTGTTGGTTGGTACAAAATCCCACCGTTGATCACTGCGGAGAAGGCATTGATGACTTGTAGAGGAGTCGTGGCAATTCCTTGTCCAAATGCTTTGGTAACTAGGTCTGATTCAGAAACCCAATTCCTATAGTGGGTCAGTTTTCCAGCACTTTCGTCGGGGAGCTCTATTCCAGATTTTTCTCCAAATCCAAAGTTTTGTAAGTAGTCAAAAAGAAGGCTTGGACCAATTTTTTTGGCAATATAGGCCATTCCAGTATTCAGTGATTTTTCAAGAATTTGGGTCATCGTCATGATTCCATAGTATTTTCGAGTAGAGTTTTTTATCGTGTAGTCGCATTTTACATATTCTTCAGGGGTTCCTTTGAAAACACGATGGCAATCTACATCCATTGGTCCACTGTCATTGAAATTATCGATTGGGCGAATTTCTTTTGAATCGATTGCTGTCGCCATAATGATGGCTTTAAATACTGATCCTGGTTCATAAAAATCAGATACATTGGTGTTTCTATAGACACTGATTCCTTCGCCATTGTTTTTATATCTGAAATAGCGGTCTTCACCTTGCTTAAAAACTTCGATTTTGTACCCCGGATTGTAATAATGAAAGTAGCGGTCTCCATCCTTCGTTGTTTTCACTTCCAAGTCCTCAATTTCTTCATCTGTAAGTTCAAATTCTTCTTTTTCATAAGTATCACCTGGGCGATTTGGATTAAATCCTGGGTAAGAAGCCATTGCCATAATCTCACCAGTTTGAGGATTCTGAACAATGACCTGGCCAGCTCTCGCCTGTGATTCCAGCACTTGGTTCTTGAGAAGTTCTTCCACTTTGTTTTGCACAACTTGATCAATCGAAAGAACGATATCTGTTCCATTAATGGCTTGCTCGATAAAGCTCGAGCGTGCAGTAAGCGTTCGTCCCTGGAGGTCGACTTCACCTTTAATAACTCCTGTCTGACCAGCTAGTTCAGTGTTCATGCTTCTCTCGATCCCATAAACAGGGTTAAAGGCATTATCCAAAAATCCAATCAGTTGTGGAGCAAAAGGATTCCCAGCTTGTTCGGCATAGTTTCTCCAGTGTTCATCGGTAAACCCAAGTCCGGCAATATTCAATTGGCGGATTTTTTCTGCGGTTTCAAAATCAATGCGGTTCATCACTTTTACATAGCGGTTTGGTCGTCTACTGAGGGATCTTTCCAATACATCCAGATCCATTTCGAGTAGGGGGGCAAGGGCAAGAGCAGCACCTTGGGCATCAATGACTTCCAAAGGGTTTGTCCAAACCGTTTCAGGACGAGTGTAGACTCCTGTCAGCGTGAGTTCTTGGACTTGTTTTATTATTTCAGGTCCCACATTGATTTTCAAAATGACATAGTCGCGCTCTGTTTTAGAGAGCTTTTGGGCGAGGTCCGTAACATATTCCAACAATAATTCTTCTTCAGTCTTTAGGGGTACTTCAGGGATCTCAAATTCTAGATCTAAAAGCTTCTGTTCTTCATAATCCCTCAAGACCTGTGCTCGTTTTTGACTAAAAAAGGTATCATCGATAGCCTGACGAAGACATTCTTCATCTTGATCACATGATGTTGAACGCTCTTTGACCATATCAAACAAAATCGGACCAATAGCTAGCGCAATTGCACTCGGGGTGGGGGCAGACATGCGTGCAGCCCTGTTCGGGTCTTCTACTGCCATTTGTGCTTTCTCAAGGGCTCTTTGCTCGAGTAAGTAAGGGTCAGCAAACAACAGCTCAAGCGAGACATTATTAGCGAGCTCAAAAAAATCATGTTCGCCATCCTTTAAGAGAATACGTCCTCTACGAGCTGTAATGACTTTCTCTTGCATACGCTGTTGAGCGTATGCACTGTATTCCTCATGTTGGAGTACCTGTAGCTGAAAGAGACGCACCAGAAGCACTGTGAAAAGGAGGAAAAGAACACCTTTCAAAAGAGAAATACGGTCGATTTTCCATCGGGAACTCGTCTGTCGTTGTGAATATCGTGAAACCATCTATAGAGAATTCAAATAAGCTCCTTTAGTGTAATTCAAAAAGGCTAACAAGAGAAATAAAGAAGAAAAAATGTCGTGAAAAAGGAGCATTTAGATGTTCTAGTCGATCAAAAGAGAAAGCAGAACAAGGTGAATGTCATAAACTCTATTGTTCTGTATTCTATGCCTCAATGAATGATATGTTTCCGTAGATCAGAATCGAATTTCTGATCGGTTGCACGGCAACGGTGGGAATTTCGATTCTCACCTATGACTATTGTTGGACCATATCGCATGCCTTCGTACGAGATCCCAATACCCCTTTGGCTCCAGTACGGCGACATGGAGCCAGCAATCCTTAATAACAATACCCTGTAGAATTCGTTTCAAGTTCCTTCAATACCTGATATCTTTGCTAGGCATTTAACCTTTCTCATGAGCGACAAAAACTACTCAAATTACATTTCCCTTGATCTCGAAACAACAGGACTCGAACCTCAAACCTGCGACATTATCGAAATCGCTATGGTAAAGGTACGAGACGGAGAAATAATCGACCGATTTGAAAGTTTTGTCTTTACCCCACTTCCAATTTCAAATCATGTTTCATACCTGACGGGTATATCAGCAAAAGATATTGAAGAAGCACCAGACTTCAAAGACTTGAAGGAAAAGGTAAAAGAATTTATCGGAGACGACCCTCTTATGGGACACAATATCTGGTTCGATTGGAATTTCTTAGTTGAAAAGGGGATAGAGCTCGACAATAATGAACTTTGGGATACATATTTGCTCTCAAATATCCTCTACCCCGAGTTACCATCACACAGTCTCGAAACCAATACCAAGTATTTTAATATTGGACACGAAGACAGTCATCGAGCTATGGCTGATGTCATGGCCTGCTATTACCTCTGGGAAATTCTCACTGACACTTTTCCCAAATTATCTGATGAACAAAGAGCTGCTCTCACTGAGCTGACAAAAAAATCTGAATGGCCACTGCTCGACTACTTCATGCAAGAGCATCCAACGAATCGCCACAAAATATCAGAGAGCAATGTGATTGAAGAAACCATAGGATCAAAACCTGACCAAGACCTGAGTTCATCAGCTCCTTCTAGTTTGATACACGCACCACGAAAAAATGCTCCACAGATAGCTGCAATGCTTCCTGCAGATAAAAAGACACTTTATATTGCCGGTTATGGTCATGCAACCGAGCACTTGCAATCATTATTGCCTGAAGCAACGGTGCTTCATTCTCCTTACTCTTGTATCAGTGAAGAAAAACTCGAAGTCCTCAAGAAAAAAGAAAAATACGATACAGCCGAGAGCATGTTTCTTCTCAAAACCATTCTCTATCCAGAATTCAATACTCAAGAGCAACTCCGACTGACACATCCAGAGCGGCAAATCTGGTCTCGAATTCATGCAGATGATGAAGATCGTGGCAAAGAAGATTCAGGATACAGCAAGCTGCTAAAGCAGACACTCGAGAGTCAGCAAGTCATTACAAATCATTTCAATTTGCTCAATGATCTCGAACTCATCCAAAACTTTGATCACCTCGTCGTCCTCGAGCCTCAGTTGATCGAACAAAACGCTACCCGCTGTTTTGGGAAAGCGCTCTTTCTAGATCAGTGGAAGAATATGATGGATACGGAAGACTGGAACAACGCTGGGGAATCATTCTTTAGCACCCTAGACCAGCTCGGAAAAGTTCTCGTTCCTTCTTCTCAGTACACAGAACACGTGGGGCTCACGCCAAATATTATTTCTAGTAATGAGTTTCAGTCATTGGCAAAAACAGTTCAAGAGCTCCTCGAGAAACATTCCGAAAACGATAGTGTCAGCTCTTATCTCAAATACTTCCAGGTCTTCTTTCTGAATACCGACCCGAGTTGGGTGCGTTGGCTGAGCGTTGATCCTCGTCGAGGTACCAGTATTACTTCTGCACCTCTCAGTGTAGATGTACTCCTCAATAAACATCTCTTTAGCCAAACAAAGACGACATTTGTTAGCACCACTCGAGATCACTTTTCTTGGTTGCCTGAGAACACAGAAAAAATCTCAATTGAGCACGAGCCAGATATAGCCATCAATCTCCCTCCAATTAGTGAACTCGGAGGGTCTGGTCGAGACGAAATGCATCAAGGCTTAATCAGTTATCTTGCAGCTCTCTTACCACAGCTCAAAGGAAAAACGGGAGTCATTTTTTCTTCTAAAAGCATGCTCAAACGTTACTTCTTTGACCTCTATCTGGTTATCAGTGAAAACATGGACGCTTTTGCTGAAGACATTAGTGGTGGGACAGGAAAGCTCAAGGATCGTTTTTCTGGATCTGAAAATGACAATAAAGTAATCTTCCTCACCTACCGAAACATGCGAGCCTTCGGTGACGAGTTTTGTGACTTCGATAATATGGTAATCCAATGCGTACCTTTCGACCCTCCAGGAAATCCGGTAAATGTAGCTCGGTCAGAACAATACAACAACGCATTCGTGGATTATGTCATGCCAAGCACGATCAACAATATGCTCGAGATCGTCAATAACTTTACCAAGCGAGACACCGAGAAAACGCTTCATATTATCGACCGGAGGTTCCAAGAGAAGAGTTATGGAAGTGATTTGGTGCAAGTGGTGAAGTAGGTTCCGAGGAATGGAGTCATATAAAAGAGTCCTGTCATGCAGCTTGCGCATCCAAGCCTTGGCGTAATTGTGAGGTACAAAGTATCTTTCCTGACAGATTCTTTTCATAGTCCATTTTAAAATCATGCTTGTACCCCTCTTAGTCATAGTTCATGGTTCATCCTCAAGATTCATCGGTTTCTTAGAATGACAAAAGGGAGGAGAGCGTGCCTATATGTATTCATATATTAGTAGATTCGCATACAACTGCCGGTCTATAAAAAAAGAGCTTCAGGATTATCCTGAAGCTCTTCAATATCATATTTGCATAGGCCTACTTCACTTTCTTTCGAATAAAGGCAGGGATCTCCAATTCTTCTTCACGAGTCAATGGACGGTTGGCGGGTTGGTTGCCACGCTGAGGAGTTCCACTTTTTATTCCCATTGGTTTTTTCATCGCGCCTCGCATCCCAAATCCAGCAGTAATTGTTTTCTTGCGGTCTTCTTCCATTTTTTTGACCTGCTCTTGCTCGTCAAAACCAGTCGCGATTACTGTTACCTTTAGTTCACCAGTATAGGCATCATTCACGACTGCTCCAAAAATCACATGTGAATCTTCCGAAGTATATTCAGTAACGACACGTGCAGCTTCATCGATCTCAAACATGCTGAGATCATTTCCACCAGTAATATTCAAGATGATTCCTTTGGCTCCATCTATAGACAGCTCCAAGAGAGGTGAGTCGATAGCAGCACGAGCAGCTTCTACAGCTCGGTTTTCTCCTGCTCCAAATCCAATCCCCATCAAGGCAGAACCAGCGCTTTCCATTATAGTCTTCACATCAGCGAAATCTACATTGATAAGACCTCCTACTGTGATGAGATCGGAAATACCTTGGATCCCTTGTCGGAGAACATCATCTACGATGCTAAATGCATCCGTAAGAGGAGTTTTTTTGTCGATAATATTTAAGATCTTGTCATTTGGAATAACAATGAGCGTATCCACACGTTCTCGCAATACTTCGAGAGACTGTTGAGCATGTTTCATCCGCATTTTCCCTTCAAAAGTAAACGGTTTGGTTACAATAGCTACAGTAAGAGCTCCCATTTCTTTTGCAATCTCGGCAACTACTGGTGCAGCTCCAGATCCTGTACCTCCTCCCATTCCAGCAGTAACAAAAACCATGTCACAACCTTCGAGGGCAGCACGGATTTCTTCTGAAGACTCTTCAGCAGCTCGTTTTCCAACTTCTGGATTTGATCCTGCTCCCAGTCCTTTCGTGACCGCTTTTCCAATATTGATTTTGTGAGGGGCATTGTTGTAGTAGAGAGCTTGAGCGTCAGTGTTGATCGCAATAAATTCTACATTTTCAAGGTCACTATCAATCATTCGGTTTAGAGCATTTCCACCTCCACCTCCAACACCGACAACTTTTATTTTTGCCATAGGGGAGATGTCAGGGATAGCATCAACACTTGCTTGTGGTGAAGGAATTCGTGACATTGGTTTTTTCGCTGAGAAAATTTTCTTGAGTTGGTCAGACATGAGACTTTGAGATAAAAAATTAGTGGTAAGTAAGAAAGGATGTTGGTTTATGGAACAAGTCGTTTAAAGAAGTTCCCAACATTTTTAAAGGTATCACCGAGGTTGAGTGATTTGAGAGAAAAAGATCGTCGTCGTTCAGCTTTCACTCCCATTGTTATCAGGCCGAGCATCGTAGCAAAAGAAGGGTCATCTATTCGGTCTACAATTCCATCCACGTCTTGTGGGAATCCAATCTGAACGGGGAGTCCAAGGACATTCCTTGCCAAGTCCATACATCCAGCGATCTTGATAGAAGATCCTGTCAAAATAGCTCCTGAAGGGAGTTTTCCATCACGGTCAATTTTCCCAAGTTCTTCTCGTACAAGGCTAAAGATTTCATGGTATCGAGCTTCGATAATTTCGATCAATTGTTTCTTTGAAATTTTGTGGTTATCAAGTTTGGAAATCAGTGAAAGATTGATTTCTTCATGATCACTGACTTCGTTTGGATTACACGATCCATATTCAATCTTGAGTTTTTCAGCCACATCAATACTTGTTCGCAGTCCAATAGCAATATCATTGGTCACATTTTCACC
The DNA here is from genome assembly GCA_029233985.1 of Candidatus Altimarinota bacterium. GTDB lineage: Bacteria > Patescibacteriota > Gracilibacteria > JAUYGZ01 > JAUYGZ01 > JARGOK01. Next base: position 421,398 of record JARGOK010000001.1, on the reverse strand, counting down.
TCCTACTGGGATCACAACAGTGTGCAAGAGTGTTCCTTCTTCGTAGACAGCAATACTTGTAGAAGAAAGTCCGACATCTATACTGACCACTCCGAGTTCTCGTTGTCTTTTTGAAAGGACGGCATCAGCAGATGCGAGTGGAGAAGGGATGCAGTCTTCAATATCAATTCCCACTTGGTGAGTGCTTTTTTCAATGTTTTTGAGGTAGGGACCAATCCCAGTGATAATCTCAGCATCGACTTCCAATCGAATACCAGACATCCCAATGGGTTGCTTTACATTCGTTTGATTATCAATAGTAAATGACCGAGGAATAACTCGAATGATAATTCGGTTCATTGGAAGGGGAAGTGTCTGAGCAGCTTCCAAAACGCGTTTGATATCTTCTTGTTGGATCTCTTGTCCACTAATAGCTACGACTCCACGAGATGGGATCGCTTTGAGGTGATGTCCAGAGACACTAACGAATGCTGTATCAACTGATTCACCAGCCATGCGTTCTGCAGACTCTAATGAGCGAGAGATCGACTTAATGGTTTCATTGATATCCACGATATTTCCTTTTCTAATCCCATGTGATTCTTCAATACCTACTCCAATCACATTGAGAGCACTTGTTTCTGCTTCTACTTCAGCAATTACTGTTCGAACTTTCGAACCACCAATATCGATACCTGCAATGAGTTGGTCTTTAGCCACGGTTCAAAAACGTTTAGAGAGTAAAAGGAAGTAGGGGGACGGAAAAAAGAGACTTTTCTGGAGGTCATCCGCGAAAAATCACGTTAACAGAACGAGTATAGTTAATGGATAAAATCTTTGCAAACCTCAGCTTCTATTTTCTCTCTTTTTCTTTTCAAATAGTGCATAAGTACTCAAAATGTACTCAGTTTTAATGGCTTGCCATAAGGCTTTTCATGATTTTGTCTTCGAGTAATTTCATTACTCGGAAATCATCATCTTCGATGTGGTCATAGCCCCTTAGGTGCAGTAAGCCATGACTACATAATTTATACATTTCAAAACTCACTGTCCAACTCTTGTGATCATCAAACATCCACTCGTGATACCAGGTCTCCTTGTCGTCAGTCACCGCTCCAGCTTGCCTCCTAGCCTGATCAACATCTATGTAGATCTCACCCAAGAGCTCATCCGCTTGAGTTTCACCTTCGAAGTAGGGGAAGGTGAGCACGTCTGTCACTTTGTCTTTTTTTCGATAGGCCTTATTCAGCTCTTGAATCTTTTCATCGCCACAGAGGATAAGGTTTAATTGTCCAGGAAGTGTTCCTAGTTGTTCATCAACAAGCCTGGTCAGGGTATGGAAGTCCTGGTCGAGATCACTGCCAAAGTTAATGTCGTCAATTAGAGTAAGCTTCATGAGAAATAGTGTGTAATACGTAGGTCAGTATCGAAATTCTGATCGATTGTTGTTCCATCGGTGAGAATTTCAATTTTCACCTAGATTTTAATGGATGGTTCCTTTCTAATGTTTCATTAGCTTCAGCTAGTATTATACCTCAAAAAACGCTAAAATACCCAGGAATTAGTTCAAAACAATGGTTCTCCCAATTTATACCGGTACCGAGAATGATGTGCTCAGAGAAGTTGCTAAAAGCGTAAAAAAAGTGACAAAGCAGCACCTCAAGCTCATCAAAAACATGAAGCAAACCATGGTAAATGCTCATGGTCTGGGTCTCGCGGCACCTCAAGTAGGAGTAGGAGATCGTATCCTTATAGCTAATTTTCAGTATGGAGAAAAAGTGGGAGAAAAAAATGTCGTCATGGCTCTTATAAACCCTGAAATCATCAAACATTCCGATGAGGAAGTCATGGGAGAAGAAGGATGCCTAAGTCTTCCTGAGGTTTACGCCCCAGTAAAGCGCTACAAAAACATCCTGGTAAGGTTCCTCGATGAAAAAGGAAACGAGCAACACCTCGAGCTCTCAGAGCTGAATGCTCGCATCATTCAGCACGAAATAGACCATTTAGACGGAAAGCTCTTCGTCGATTACCTCGACGAAGCGGTTATTGGGAAATACGAGAAGGAATTAGCTGAGGCAAATCAGTTTTAAGAGAGTTTATGAAGCCATGATCAATAAAGATTTGATCGTAGCAGTCGGCAATTTCATCTATATAGGCTGCTAACTTATCCAGTTCATTTTGAGGATTAATGTGATTAGTTTTATGTTGCCTGTGAAAAGGAGGCTGTAGGTAACGAATTCAAAGCCAGTAGTTCCTCATCCCGATAGTTCAATAATCCTATTAGGAAAAAAATTTATCACTATCTTTAATACTGTCTTCAACTGGGTGAATGACAATTAAGTTACGTTTTTTGTGAATTCAATTGTCCACTTTTCATATTCCTTTCTTATTTTTTCATGTTTAATTTTTATCTCCTCGTCTTCTATAAATTCAGAAAGATGTCTATTTAAAATTCTTAAGATCTTTATACATACATTTCCATTAGTAAAAATTCCAAATATCTTTCTAATGATTTCTCATAAAATCTGAGCGATGAAAGTGTGTAGTATTCGGAAATCTTCGTGAGTAAACCATGAATAGTATACGAAAAAGCAATAATATGATTTTTTTCCTTCATCCATCTGTAATTCCTCAATAAGAGTCGATTTTAGAAATTTTCATAGCAGTAAATAGTAAATTGGTGTCCCCAGCAGGAGTCGAACCTACATCTACTCCTTAGGAGGGAGTTATTCTATCCATTGAACTATGGGGACGTGAGTCAATTCTCATGCATGCCGCCCTTTTTTTCAATGAAAAATACTCATGTAACTGAGGTTTTAGGTTTTATGCGTTTTGGTGTATGTTTTTCCCCTTGTAAGGGGTTAGGGGTCGTGAGGGGACCCATAAAAAAACCCCGAGCAAGCTCGGGGTAATTAATATCGTCCTATTCACACCATTTTATTTTGGTTTGACGGACTTTTGTTTTGGTTTTCGTGACCAGCGATTCTTTGCCTTTACGGGGTAGTTAATGTCTTACCGGACCGTTACTCCTTCTCAATTCCTTGCCGAAGCACTGAAGAGTGAAGCGAGCCTGCTCTGATCGAGTCAGAGCTTGTATTGGAGGCTGCCCCAAGACCTTGGTCAGAAGGACTTGGATACGAAAAGCAAAGGGTAAAAGAAGAACGACATTCCAAGTGCCGCGCCGGCACTGAGTGATACAATCTGCAACTCCAGGAGCAGATATTTCCGACAAGCGGAGAAAGGAGTAGGAATGAGCCCACGAGCTCAGTTCACATGTCCTTATTTATTATTTGTGGATAAGGCGAAACATTGGCCCCGCCGTAGCGAGGGAACGTTCTTCTTTTACCTTTTACTTCTCCGGTGTTTTCAATGTGCGTTTCCTCACCCTTACTTCGTTATACTATAACGTTCAGATTTTACATCTGCAACAAACAGGTCGGGAGCGTTTTGCACAATGGGTGTATAGTTATAAATAATGTATACAGTTATTAAAAAAACAAAAACGCCATTAAATGGCTTATATAAAGTGTTAAAGTGGTAAAAGGACACATTTTTTATACATAAAAATGAACAAATTTTACACAATTGTTATCGTGTTTATCTCAGGATGTTTTCAAAGAACATGTGAAACGAAGATCAGAGTCGAAATTCTGATGGGTTGTAGGCCACAGGTGAGAATTTCGATTCTCACCTGTGAATTGTGGGCCAATAAGCTGTCATATAAGCAGGAAAGAGCCATATTTAGCAGAAAAAGCTTGAGATTCACAGGATTGAAGCGCTATTATTCGGAATGACGTTCTTTTTTCAGCTTTTTGATGTGCCTGTCAATCCATCACTCTTGCTCTATATGAAATTTTGAACATACAATGGGCTCGTTAGGAAGTATTTTACGAGATTATCGACGAATTATGGAAGAAAAGATGAATCAGTCCAAGGAAATACTACAGACGGTGTTTGGATATAAAAGCTTTCGGCCACTCCAGGAACAGATCCTAACTTCTCTCTATGCGAAGAAGGATACCTTAGTCGTTCTGCCCACCGGGGCAGGGAAGTCTCTATGTTATCAGATCCCAGCAGTTGTTCTTGGGAATGTCAGTTTTGTAGTTTCTCCCCTTATCTCTCTTATGAAGGATCAAGTGGACCAGTTGAATGAATTAGGAATTGAGGCAACATGTATTAATAGCTCCTTGGACTCTGCTGAGATTTCTGAAAGAATGAAGGATATTCACCTTCAAAAGTATCGATTAGTTTATGTGGCGCCTGAGAGATTAGAAACGCATTCTTTCATGTCCTTGTTTCACACCTTAGCTAATGAACAAAAAATCGACTTCATTGCGATTGACGAAGCGCATTGTGTATCTCAGTGGGGGCACGATTTCAGGCCTTCCTACAAAAAGATCAAAAATTTGCGGTCTCAACACCATGTTCCGTTTCTCGCTCTAACAGCGACAGCTACCGATAAGGTGAAGACAGATATATCCACACAGCTTGATTTCAAAGACCAGCAGCAGTTCATCGGGAGCTTTGATAGACCCAACCTCAGCTATGCCTGCTATCAGCCTGATTCAAAAATATCCTGGGTTCAACAGTACTTGGCGTCAAAAAAAGATCATTCGGGAATCATCTACTGTGCTACTAGAAAAAATGTCGAAAAAGTACAGGAAATGCTCGCGGAAAATAAAATCTCATCTGCTGCCTATCATGCTGGTCTCAGCGATAAAGTGAGAATGAAAGCTCAAGAAAGCTTTATGAAAGATGAGACCTCAGTCATTGTCGCAACAAATGCTTTTGGGATGGGAATTAATAAACCCAATGTTCGTTTTGTGGTTCATTATGATATGCCGGGTTCTCTAGAAAATTATACTCAAGAAGCAGGAAGAGCAGGTCGTGATGGAGAACAAAGTGAGTGTGTTCTTTTTTATGGAAGTCAGGATGTCATGCTTCAGAAGTTTTTTATCGACGGAAACAATCCTTCACCGAAACTCCTTCAAGAGATTCTTCTGATGCTCAAGAAACAGCCTGCAGCAATACATTTCCATTCTCTGAGCTTTGCTAAAAATAAAATGGAGGTGGACAGCGCAACGAAGCTTCTTTTAGATAAAGGAGGCATTCATAGGAGTTTCCAAGATTCATCAGTGGTCTATCAGCATTCTGGAAAACCGGTTCATATATCTGTCGAACAAATGGAACAGAAGAAGCATCTCGCAGAAAAAAAACTCCAAGACATGTTGAGCTATGCAGAAACCGAGCAATGTAAGAGAAATAAGATTCAAGAATACTTTGGTCATCAAGAAATAAAATGCTCCGGCTGTAGTAGTTGTTTGCAAAAATCAGAAGACGGTAAAAGCACTACCACAAAGACAGATATCACTAATCCAGCACATGTCATATTAAATGGTATTAATAGTTTTCCTCGACAGTTTGGGATTGGTATCTCGACAGCTATCCTCACGGGATCAAAATCCCAAAAAGTTGAGCAGTGGAATTGTTACAATTGGTCTAGCTACGGGGTTATGAAAGACTACACACAGTCAGCTGTCATGAAACTCATCAAGCAGCTCGTTAGGTCTGGCTATCTAGATCGCGTCGGAGATGAATACCCAGTGCTCGAGGTGTCTGAAAAAGGAAAGAAAGTCTTCCAAGAACAGTCACAGATCATGGTCCAAGAAAAACAAACGCCTTCCTTTATCGAAAAGGCAAGTGACACCTCAGAATCCTTCGACCAACAGCTCTTTGATACGCTCCGACAATGGCGATATAAAGAGGCTCAGTCAAAAGACATTGCTCCTTTTATGATTTTTGGCGACCGTACTCTTAGAGAGATCTCAGAATGTTTTCCTCAAACAAAAGACCAGCTACATACCATGAGTGGAATGGGAGACAAAAAAATTGAGATGTTTAGTGAGGAACTCTTGAAAATCATCAAACCTCATTGCGAGCTAAATAGTTTAGAGTTTCAATCACCATCACGAGCTCCAATCAAACGAACAAAGAAGAAGGTTCGCAAAGGAGATACTCACATGGTGACCTTCGAGCTGCTCTCTAAAGGAAGGTCACTGACTGAGATCGCAAAAGAAAGAGATATCCAAACGAGTACTGTTGAAAGTCATGTCGCTGCGCTAATCGGGGCTGGGAAAATATTAGACAGTTCAAAGTATGTAAGTTCAGAAAAGAGAGCTGAAATCTTATCAGCAATTCAACGAATCGGAACATCTTCTCTCACACCTATCAAAAAAGCCGTTTCGGAGAAGATTTCGTATGGGGAGATCAAGATGGTGGTAGCTGAAAAATGAAGTAAGGTATCATAAAAAAATATTCTGAGAGATTGGTGAATACGAATAAATCTGATAATCTTTTATCGAACACTAATCAATATTTATGAATTCTTCCAGTATTGCTCAGGGCCTTCTCGAAACTCAAGCAGTAAAGATCTCTGTCGATCCACCTTTCACATGGGCATCAGGTATCAAGTCTCCAATCTATTGTGATAATCGTAAGTTGATAGCCTTTCCTGCAATACGAGAGACTATTGTTAGAGAGATGATCACACTGATCCGACCAATGAATCCTGAGGTTATTGCCGGAACAGCAACAGCTGGGATTCCTTGGGCAGCTTTTGTGGCACACGAAATGAAACTTCCAATGGTTTATGTGCGGCCAAAGCCAAAAGATCACGGAGCTGGGAAGCAAATAGAAGGTCATCTCGAGCCAGGCAAGAAAATTGTGCTCGTCGAGGATTTGATCTCTACAGGAGGGAGTTCTATTAAGGCAGCAGATGCACTTCGAAATGAAGGACAGGGTACGGTTGAAGATATTATTGCCATTGTTACATATGAAATGCTAAAAGCTACAGATGCGATGTCCGAAGCAGAGATTAATTTGACTGCTTTGACAAATTTCACAGAAATACTCACAGAAGTAAAAGATAAAGGATACCTTCAAGAAGACCAAGTTTCACTTGTTCAACAGTTCGCACAAGACCCTTCTACTTGGTGGGATAATTTCTCTGCATAAAAAAGGTACATTTTGTCAGTTTTTTTCCGTATACTACTGAAGAACTAATACACACATATTATGCAAGAACTTACCATCATCCGACCTGACGACTTTCATACACATTTGCGTCAGGGAGATTTAATGAAGGATCTCGTCAGAGAAACCTCTAAGAGTTTTGGACGAGTCTTGGTCATGCCCAACACGATCCCTCCGGTCGTCACACCAGACGATGTAAGAGCTTACAAAAAAGAACTGCAAGACGTCGGCACAGACCTCGACTTCCTCATGACCTTCAAGATCATGCCAAATCTCGATCCGAGTTCGATGACAGCGCTCAAAGAAGCAGGTGCCGTCGCAGGAAAATTTTACCCAGTCGGGGTCACCACCCATTCCGAAGACGGTGTCGCCAACATCGAAAGCTCCTACGAAGTCTTTGAAGCCATGCAGGAGCAGGACTTGATTCTCTGCCTTCACGGAGAAGTCCCAGGGGTCGAAGATTTAGAAAGAGAGCATGCCTTCCTTCCACAATTAAAAAAGATTCACGAAAACTTTCCACGACTTCGTATTATCCTCGAGCATACCTCGACCAAGGCTGCCGTCGAAATGGTTCAGTCCCTGGGTGATAAAGTTGCAGCAACCATCACGGTTCATCACTTGCTGCTGACCACCTCTGATGTGCGTAACGGAGAATTTCATCCTCATAATTTCTGTGCACCTATATGTAAGTCAGAATCTGATCGAAAAGCACTCGTCGAAACAGTTCTCTCTGGAAACCCAAAGTTTTTCCTCGGAACCGACAGCGCACCACACTTGAAAGAAAACAAAGAAGGGGATCATCCAAAGCCAGGTGTCTACACAACACCAGTAGCGCTTCCACTTCTCGCTCAACTCTTTGAAGAGAACGGCAAGCTGGATCACCTCGAAAACTTCACTTCCGTCTTTGGAGCAAATTTCTACGAATTGGAAAAAAATTCTGATACGATGAGCTTGAAAAAAGAAGAGTGGAGCGTCCCTTCAGACTACTTCGGAGTCGTCCCTCTTAAAGCTCTAGAAAAGCTGACCTGGTCGGTCATTAAAAATTAAGCATTAAAAATTGTAAATTATTTATGGATACATCAGTCAACTATCTCGGCGTCAGCTTCCCAAACCCCCTCGTACTTTGCTCAGGGTATCTTGGAGTGACTGCATCGACTTGGGATAATGTTGCGAAGAGAGGAGCCGGAGGAATTACGACCAAATCTATCTGGCTAAAGGAACACAAGGGTCATGCAAACCCTGTCATTATTTGCAACGACGACTACATGGTCAACGCTGTAGGAATTCCAGATGCTGGAATAGAAAAAGCAAAAGTTGAAATTGAAGAGTATCGAAAGAGAGACAATGGTTCGCCACTTATTGTGAATATCATAGGAGGGAAGGCTGATGATTTCGTAGCTATTACAGAAGCCATCAACGAACTGAAGCCTCAATTGATTGAGGTAAATATGTCTTGTCCAAATGTAGAAGACGAGCATGGAAAACCTTTTGCTACAGACTGTCCAAGAGCTGCGGATCTGACGAAGAGATTGAAATCTGTAACAGACGTTCCGCTGATTATAAAGCTCTCTCCAAATGTTGAAGATATTCAGGCAGTTGCCAAAGCAGTTGTCGAAGCCGGAGCAGATGGTATTACCGCTATTAATACTTATGGACCGGGACTCGTTATCGATATCGATACGGCTCAACCAGTCCTTGCTAATAAGTTCGGTGGAGTATCAGGACCCGGTATCAGGCCTTTGGCGGTGAAGAAAGTCTTCGATATCTACGACTGTGTAGATGCCCCAATAATTGGGATGGGAGGAATGACTTCAGGAAGAGATGCCATTGAAATGATGATGGCTGGAGCAACGCTCGTTGGGATAGGGTCAGCACTCTACTATCGAGGAGAAGACGCCTTTAAAATTGTTCTCGATGAAATGGTTGAGTGGTGTGAAGCAAATGGAGTACAGTCTTTCAATGAAATTATCGGAAAGACTCACGAAGTACTAAAAAATGAAAAATAATTTTTCTATTGGCTCCACGTCTTAGCACTGGAGCCCAACACCAATCCACGGTTCCAGTACGGAGACATGGCACCATCACCTCATATATAAAAAACTATTATGAAAAACGATGTCCCACAAATGCATACGATCACGAAAGTAATTCAAGAAAATCCTACGATGAGGACACTCGTCTTCGACTGCGATTACGAGGTTGTCCCTGGACAATTTGTTAATATGTGGATACCAAGACTCGATGAAAAACCATTCTCAGTCGCATACGCTGATGGAAAAGAACTTCATCTCACAATTGCAGACGTTGGTCCTTTTTCTCACGAAGCAACTCAGCTCGAAGTTGGTGATAAAGCAGGACTAAGAGGACCATATGGAAAGGGGTTCTGGTTTCAGCCAAATCAAAAAATTGCCATGGTGGGGGGAGGGTTCGGATCAGCCCCACTTCACTTCACAGCACTACATGCTGTCGAAGCAGGTTGTGAAATTGATTTCATTATAGGAGCTCGGAGAGAAGACTTATTGATATATAGAGAACGAGTTGAAAAACTCAAAGGAGCAACACTACATGTTTCTACAGACGATGGTTCTGTTGGACATAAAGGATACAATGTTCAGATCCTCGAGAAACTTGTCGAGGAAGGAAAAAAATACGACACCATTATGACTTGTGGACCAGAAGTCATGATGGCAGCCGTTGCCAACCTCGCAGAGAAGCATAAGATCGATGCTCAAATATCTCTCGAACGATATATGAAATGTGGATTTGGACTTTGCGGGCAGTGTGTTGTAGACCCAACAGGGGATACGAGTTGTACAAAAGGTCCCGTTGTCTCTCTCGAGTATATTCGAAAGGTAGATGAGTTTGGAAAGTATCATCGTGACGCCCTTGGAAAGAAGCATGAATGGTAAACACAATCCAGATCTCTAGCCTATCTGCCTCTGGAGGAAAAAGGGGGCCAACACACAACTTCTATAAACGCATTATATTGTAATTTTCTCACAGATATTTCCTATGCACTTCGCTGACGAACTCATTAAAAAAATAAAAACCACTTCTCCAATCTGTGTTGGACTTGATCCACGCTACGAACAAATTCCTATGCATATCCAGCAAGACGCTCCAACACCAGGCGCTGCGTTTTTCGAATTTAATAAAGGGATTATCGATGCGGTTCATGACATCGTTCCTATTGTAAAGCCTCAAGTTGCTTTCTATGAAATGCTCGGACTTGATGGATTAGCAGCGCTTTCGCGAACAATTCAGTACGCCCAAGACAAGGGGCTTATGGTTCTCCTCGATGCAAAGAGAAATGACATTGGATCTACTGCAGAAGCTTATGCGAACGCTTACCTTGATACAGAAGGGGACTTCGTCTCTGATGCTCTCACCGTCACCCCATACCTGGGGCTCGACGGGATTAAACCATTTGTCGACAAGTGTGATAAAAATGGAAAAGGACTCTTCATTCTTTGCAAAACTTCCAACCCAAGCTCAGGTGATATTCAGGACCAAAAAGTCATCGAGAAAGATCTCAATCTCTACGAACTCATGGGGCAACTCATCGACACTTGGGGAGCGGACCTTATTGGAAAAGAGGGATACACTTCAATTGGTGCTGTCGTTGGAGCAACTTACCCCGATCAAGCCAAGCAGCTTCGAAAACTCATGCCAAACTCGATCTTTCTGGTTCCAGGTTATGGAGCACAAGGTGGAGGTGCGGCAGATGTAAAACCTTGCTTCAATAAAGATGGGTTCGGAGCTATCGTCAATAGTTCACGAGGTATCATCTTCGCTTACGAAAAATCATCAGCACATACCTCAGAACAATATGGAGATGCAGCACGAGAAGCGGTTGTAAAAATGAAGGAAGATTTGGAGTCAGTCCTCTAGCATTGCTTGGGTTTGAGGTATAATAATATCATCATGCAGAGGAGACTGCATCCAGACATGATCAGCAGTGAGTTTGACAAGCCAAGATTATCCAACCCCCAGCCAAGAGCTAAAGAAACAAGAGCAAATAGTCCTCGAGAGATAAAACCTTCCACTGAAAGTATCGTGGCTCTTTTTCCACTGTCATGAATATGCTCATTGAGATAGCTTCGGAATACGGGGGCGTGAAAAGACCAGCTGATCATAGTAAGAGAGTAGAACAGCAATCCCCAGATACTCATGGTTAAACCCATGCCAGCAAGACCGATAATAATGGCGAGGGGGAGGACGTAAAACACCCCTTTACTCCCCAGTTTTTTTTCAAAGTATAGAACATGCCAAGAGAGAAGTGCTGCTCCAGAAACCATTACAGCATCAAAAAAACTGAAACCATAGTCGGGAAATTCCAAAAACATCAAAAATGGCTGAATGAAACTAATGATGCCAGTGCGGAGGAGAATAAAGATCAGACTGGAGTAGAATAGTAACCACAGGAGTTGGGGATTCCCATTGATCACTCGGAGTGAATCAATAAAATGTCGACGAAAAGTCTCAAGTTTCATGTGTTGTTTGTCCACGATCTGTGGTTCTTTGAGGTGAAGTGTAGACATCAGTCCCAACAAAGCCATAAGAGCTGAAAAAGCATAAACAGCTGGAAGGCTATACCAGGCAATCATCGCGCCCAACAACCCTCCAAAGACATGAGCAGAAAAACCTACCGTTTGAATTTTCCCTTCGATATGAAGATAGTCATCAGACTGTTCCATGACAGCAAGGTGATCGTAAACAAAGGCACTATCAGTGCCAGATTGAAAAGAGCGCGCAAAGCTAAAGATGGTTTCTGAAAGAAAAAACCCTAGGAATGAATAAGAATTCAATGCTGTTAGAATTCCGATGATCATAAAAATCATCCCCATCATGAGAGTGTTTTTCCTCCCAATCTTGTCAGCCAGCATACCTGTAGGAATTTCAATGAGGAGAAAGAGCGAGTAGTACCAGGCAGTTATGATCCCTATCTCTGTATAGCTCAGCCCTCGTGATTTCATAAAGACCATGAAAATCGCCACAAAAGAAAAACTCAGAGCTACAAAGGCAGAATAGACATAAAATCTTGGAATATTATTCTTCATGAATGAAAAAGAGAGGACACCATTATAGCATCCTCTTCTTCATATCCCTATTTGCCACCCGTTGAAGTGTTATGAATTGAACGTCTACATCGAAGCTGGTTTCACCTCCTCATCTTGTTTACTGACCTCGGTCTGATTCACTTGCTCAGATTTTTTGTGTCGATTCATTATCAAGTCCTTCAGTTTTTTTCCATCTGAAGTTGAATCAAAAGCATCTATCATGGCTCCCAACTTTGCCCCACCTTCTGGAGAAAGAATATTCATAATACTCTTTGTGTCTCCCTCCAATGAGCCTTCTTTTCCTGTTGAGATGATTTTGATATCTGCCTTTTGAAGGGCTTGAGCTTTTTCAAGACCGACAAGTTTTGACACATCAAATCCTTTTATTCCAAGAAGGTACTCGAGATAGTTTTCATTTGCACCAATTTCCTGAGCCAACTTAATCTGAGCCATGACAGGAGCGAGCTCTTTCTCCTTAATAACCTCAGCCTCAGCAATACCAACCTGCTTGATTCCTTCTGCTCTTTTCTTTTCCGCATTCATATCCGCTTCAGCGAGGGTCTCGATTTCACTCTGCTTACCAGAAGCTTCAATCGAAAGTTTTTGTTGTTCTTCTTCAGATTTAACAATCTGAACTTGCTTCTTAATTTCGGCATCCTTTACTTCTCTGACTCTTTGCACTTCCATTTCTTTATCTGCAGTTGTTTTCTTTTCAGCCTGGATTTCTTGTTGAGCTTTTTCTGTTGCAATCCCAATCATTTGAGACTTTTGAGCTTCTCGTTCTCCGACCAGTTGTTGAGCTTCTTGATCTCGAATATCCATGATTTGTTGAGCTTCAATCTCAGCAACTTTCGCTTCCTTGTGATTAAGCGCTACTTCGATACGAGATTCTTTTTCAATCAAAGACTCTTTCTTGAGCATGATATTGTTAATGACATGAGACTCTTCACCATCGCGAATATCCATAAATTCCATATTCTTGACTTCAACTCCCCACTGCTTCACTTGCTCTGTTACTTCTGCTTCAAATTTTTCACCAAAAATACCTCGACCTTCCATGATTTCAATGATGTCGTATGAAGCCAAAATTTTTCGAACCGAACCCTTCAGGACATCGAGTAGTTGTGCTTTAAGCTCTACAAAGTTTTCAATTCGTTGTGCTGCCACACTGGCGTCAGCTATTCGGAAGAAGGCTTTGATATCTACCACAAAAGGAACCTTTCCGTTGTCATAGGCATGGTAGTTTTCCAGGTCAATATCGAAAATAGAAACAGGAAGGACTATTCGAGTAATCCCAAATTGTGGAATCCAGCGAGGCCATTTGTAATACACACCACCAGCCTCATATCCTTTTCCATAGGGGATTGTTTTGTTTTTCGTTTGAACAATATGGGTCTCATTTGTCGAAACAACCACTCTAAAGAGGAATGCAGCGAAAAGAGCAAGAAAAAGCGTACATGCTATAAAAAAGGTCCATACAAAAGGAGATTCGATAATATCTATGAGCAGGTCCATACTAGAGTGATTTAAATGTAGGCCAAAATTCTATACCTTTGACTAATGAGGGTCAATGATGCTTAAGATATGTTTGGACCTAAAAGTTGTTCATCCTCATTAGCACTCTAGACAAAAGAGTGCTATTTTGCTATTCTTCTCCAAGAAGTAAAAAATATATGACTATTCTTCTTATGGATCCCTATAATGTACTCGGTGTCGGTAAATCTGCCTCAGAAGATGAGATAAAGAAAGCCTACCGAAAACTCTCCAAAGAACATCACCCAGATCTCAATAAAGATAAGCCTGAGTCTGCTGAAAAGTTCAAAGAGATCAATGCTGCTTATGAAATTCTGAGTGACAAGCAAAAAAGAGCTCAATACGATCAATTTGGTTCAGCGGCCTTTGGTCAAGGCGGCGGCGGGGGAGGGTTTGGAGGGTTCGATTTTCAAGGGGGTCAGGGAGGAGGATTTGCAGATATTTTTGAAAGTTTTTTTGGGCAAGGACATGGAGGAGGGAGGGGGCGACGAAGAAGCTTTAGAGGACAAGATCTTGAGGTTCAGGTAACTATTCAGTTTGAAGATGCTGTTTTTGGTGTCGACAAGGTCATTTCTGTGAATAAATCCATCGCTTGTGAGTCTTGTGAAGCAAAAGGTTTTGAGAATGGATCAAAAATTATTGATTGTGGTGAATGTAAGGGCAGTGGTGAGGTTTCTGCAGTAAAAAATACGATTCTCGGACAGGTCCGCACAAGTGCTATTTGTCCAACTTGTAGTGGTGACGGACAAATACCGGAAAAACCTTGTACATCATGTGCAGGAAATGGAATAAAGCATGCGCAAGAAGATATCACCATTCGTGTACCAGCTGGAGTAGCTGATGGGACAACATTGCGTCTTTCAGGAAAAGGAGGGGCGGGTATTCGCGGAGCTGAGTCAGGTGATCTCTATGTCTTGGTTCGTGTTAATCCTTCCAGGGAATTTGAAAGAAAGGGGGAAAATATTTATACCAAACAACAAATTCACGTCTTGCAATCTATCTTAGGTGATGAAATCGAAGTAAACACTGTTCATGGAAAGGTAAAGCTCAAGATTCCTGAAGGAACACAGCCAGGTCAAACATTCAGAATAAAAGACAAGGGAATCCCAAGGCTCAATTCATCGGTCTTCGGCGATCATCTGGTAACAGTGGAGGTTGAGATCCCAAAAAAGCTTATGGGAAAAGAGAAAGAACATTATACCGAGCTTGCAAAACTCGCCAAGCTTGGGACGAAAAGCAAGGATGGCAGCTTTTTCTCAAAACTCTTCTCTTAAAGATCCACAAAGGGGTTAAAAGTCCAATCCATTCAGTTGAAAAGCAACTGTCGTGTTCTATAAGATCAAAATAAGAACCTGACACAGGTTTTTATTATTTTTCTGTCCAATATGGAAGTTTCCTTGACCTGGGACCTGCTAATAACGATGTTTTTTATCGTTATTATGTCATATTCCTTCATTGTCGGTCGCAACGGAACGATAAAAATTATTTTATCAACCTATATCGCTATGCTAGCCGCCAATGGGCTCGGAAACCTCTTGGCAAAGTACATCATTGTGAATCAGCCCATTTTACGAATCCTGACTGTTAATCCTGATGAAAATGTAGTGATCTTTAAGATCTTTGCCTTTATTGTCTTTCTTCTTGCTTTGGTTTTAAAGGGAGGATTCCTTGTCGATATCGGGAGAGTGGACTCTGGATTAGAAAAATTTGCCATGAATGGTGTCTTTGGATTTCTTAGTTCCGGTTTGATTATTAGTACGCTCTTTGTGTTTATGTCAGACGCTGGAAATACAGGAGTTCTCATTATTAATGTCCAGGAGGCGTTAAATATTCCTGCTGAGAGTTGGCTCGTGAAATCCTTGATTAACTATTACAACTTTTGGTTTACCGCTCCTGCCGTTGCATTCATCATGACGTCTTTATTGGGGCCTGAGTTGCCGGTGATTACAGAAGAGTAGGAGGGGCAAATGAGGCGTTTGTTTCTGAAGGCTTTCCCAGACGCCGTCTTAAGGTATTTTTCAAAGCCACGAGCTTTTTGTTCATCAGTAGAAGTTGAGAGATGAACAATACCCCATAGTTTATATTTGCTGGTATGAGGAGACGAGCCGTTGTTATGGTGAGCAATCCTTTCTTTGATATCCCTGGTATGTCCCGTGTATAAACGGCTTGGGTGGTTCTTGCTTCTAAGTATATAAACGTAATGCATATTTTCCACAAAAATAGCCTGCCGATCCGAAGCTTGCGGTAAATAATCCTTATAGAAAGCAATAAGAGCCGTCCTTCGCTAAAGCTACGGTACGGCATCCTTCTCAAGCGAAGAATGGTGGGCGCAAAGAGACTCGAACTCCTGACCCCCTCGGTGTAAACGAGGTGCTCTAGCCAACTGAGCTATGCGCCCGATAAGAAAGGTTCTGTGAGGCACCTTGTGCACCTCGACATCAAAGAGATTTTACCTGTTCTGGAACTAAAAACAAGGTTTTTTCTCAGATTGATCGTTTGTCCTTCTGGTAAAACAATCGTATACTCATGCAGATAATAACTATCTCTATGAATAAGATTGTCTCAACTGTTGTTGCAGGTTTGCTCTCAGTTCTCATCGCTACGTATTGGTTTACCCCTCTGTTTGATGAATTCGTAATCGAGAAAAGCCTCAAGAGGCTTTGTGATGGAGCGAAGGAGGAGTTTACCGAAGAAAGCTATACCCATGAGTACCTCTGTCTCTTTATGGATGGTTCAGAAGAAATAACAGAATAGATCCCTTACCCCGTGCTTTTGAACTCTTCAGAGAAAAAGTCAGCCATCGTCATCACCCGTTTCCCCTACGAATCTCAGTGGGGTGGAGAAGAGTCGCATACGATTCAAATCGCTCGTCATATGTCTTTACAGGGGTATGAAGTGGTCTTCATGGGAAGTTGTGAAGTGTTGCTAAAGAAAATGAAGGATGAAGGTTTTCATACCATGAAGGTCTGGGGTGGCAAGATGATTGTGACTTGGTGGGAGTTATTAAGATCACTCGTTCTATTTCCGTTCATAATAATCAACCTCCGAAGAGCTTACAATCAGCTGAGTACCACATATGACATAAAGGCCCTCTATTGTTTGTCACTCAATGAGAAGCTCTTTTTGAGCCCACTTGCAGTATCTCAGAGTGTTCCTGTGACTTGGGTAGAGCATCAGGAGATCAGAGGGTGGTTAATGAAGAGTCCTTGGAAATATCTCTACTGTAAAAATTCAAAGTCAGTACAGATCGTTCCCATTAGTAAGAATAATGAGGAGGCGCTTCTCTCATTTGGCATTTCGTCAGGTTGTCTCACTGAGATTGTCAACGGAGTTGATGTCTCAGGTATCCAGTCAGTTCAGGTTCAAAAGGAAAAAGGACTGATAGTCTATGCAAATCGTTTGATCAAAAAAAAAGGCGTGCTCGATTTCATAGAATCACTCGAGTATCTTCCTCAAAAATCAGAAAAAAAAATAGTCATCATAGGAAATGGAAAATTAGAGTCAGAAGTAAAGAAAAAAATGAATACATGTGTTGGGTATTTCAGTATTGAGCATCTTAATTATCTCAAAAAAGAGAATTGGTACAGTCTTCTCAGAAAAGCAGAAGTATTTGTCTGCTCATCAGAAGATTCCAATGAAACCTTTAGTCTCAATTCTGCTGAGGCACTTGCAGCAGGGTGTAAACTCGTAGTAACAAAACCTTGTGGAATAGTTTCGTATTTAGAAGACAGGAAAGATGCTGTTTTTGCAGATGCTCAAAACTCAGTTAATTTGTCTCACAAGATTCTTATAGCCTTAGAATCTGAAGAGTTGTCTGAGAATGGAAAAAAAACCGCTCGGGAAAAATTTAATCTTCCCATCATGCTCAAGCTTTACGAATCTCTTATCCTCCGCAGCTCATGAAAATACTTGCACTAGACCAAGGAGAACATATGGGTGGAGCTGAGAGATTTTTTTCTGAACTTCTCACACACTATGCTGACTTTTCAGAACATGAAATAACACTCCTTCATGATGGTTCGGATGACTACAGGAAGCTTTATCAGAACTCTCAGGTAAAGCTCATTCATCAGGATCTCCCTAGACTAAAGCCCATTGGATTGAGAACCTTTTTCAGGTACCGAAAGTCCAAAAAGGAACTCCAGGAAAAAATCCAAGAATACAAACCTGATATTCTTATTTCAAATACTGTCCGTACTCACATACTTGTTTCAAAAATTGCTTCAAATCTAAAAATTCCTCTCATTTGGCTTGGCCATGATTTGACTTTCCCAAAATTTCTTCTTAAAAAATTCCTTCAGCACCCTCGTCTTATTTTATGTTGCTCACATTTTGTGAAGGAACACTATTCACAATTCACAGAAAAAAAAGAAAAATTTCAGGTAATGTATCCTTTTGGCATTGAAAGCAGACAACTTCGTGAACTTATCAAGCGACCAAAAAAGAAGACATTTGGGATGGTGGGGAAGTGGATCCCTTGGAAGGGACAAGAACAGTTTATCCAATTGGCAAAAAAAATTCACGATGTAAGACCCATGGTCTCCTTTACCCTTGTCGCTTCAGTTTACGATGGAAAAAAAGAATCACTTCAGTACCGCGACATGTGTCTCCAGCTTATTTCTAAATTAGGACTTGAGGATTCATTTTCGGTTCAATCACACAACCCAAAGATCATGAGGGAAATGGCCTCTTGGAAGGGGCTTATCCATAGTTCTATAGAGCCTGAGCCACTTGGACGTGTCATACTGGAAGGTATGGCAGCAGGATGCACGGTATTCGCAGCTGATCAAGGTGGTCCTAGAGAAATCATTCAGCAAAGTAGTCATTGCAAAAGCTGGGTACCATCAGACCCTGAATCTGTCCTTGAAGAGATTATCAATATCGTCGACTCAGATGAAGTCCTAAAAGAAGCTGATGAGTGGCTGAAATCCAATCTTACCTGGAAAGAACAAATGAAGAAATTTGATGTTCTTGTTTCTCAGACAATAAAAGCTTGATTTTACTGATTCAGACTCTATAATTTCTCTGCTGTATTTTTTTCAGCATGTTCGAGGGCGATTAGCTCAGTTGGTTAGAGTGCGACACTGATAATGTCGAGGTCGGAAGTTCAAGTCTTCCATCGCCCACCACACTTTCTTAAAGTCATCAGTACTCAGGGTTTATTTTTGTAGAATAAGGGTTTTGTTGTATAGTGTAGAAAAATTAATGAATTATATTCCCATATGAATGATTTTTACAACAGTAAGCATCTAGACATTGTTTCTCGGTATGAAAGAGAAATAAATGTTGCAATCGGCCCTGCAAAGACACATAAAGACTCAGTTCAAGAATATAGAATTGAAGCAACAGCAAACACAGAATCAGAAATTTTAAAAAGACAAAATAACACTTCAAAAGATATTCAAGCTGTTGTTGAATCATCTCCTAAAGAAATTACACCTGAAAGCCGCCTGGGTTTTTTGAGGCAACTTGGTTATAGTTTTCTAAGTTTCTTTGATAAAAGCGCTTAAAGATCTATTTTTTCACCTATGGTTGGCATCACAATGTCAGCCCCAAGATCCATAGATTTTATCCGTTCAGCAAAGGCTTCACGAGAATCCTGCTCTCCATGGATGAGAATAACCTTTTTAAGGCCCTTTACGGACTGTACATATTTGTCCAGGGCATGCATATCAGCATGGGCACTCATCGATTTGAAAATCTTGAGTTCGAGCTTTACTTCAAAATCATGACCTAAGATCGGAACACTTTTTTGGCCTTCAACAATTTTCCGTCCGAGAGTTTCTACGGCTTGGTAGCCTACAACAAGGAGAGAGTTTTTTTCGTTTTCGATATTGAATTTCAAATGATGTCTGATCCGACCATTTTCCATCATTCCAGAACCAGCCATAATAATACATGGCTTCCTTATAAAATTAAGCTCCTTAGACTCCTCAACACTTTCGGTGAATTTTAGGTTCTCAAATGAAAAAACCTGTGGGTTTCTTGCGTGTCGTTCTTTCATATCCTCATCGTAATACTCTGGATGCTGTTCAAAGACCTTAGTCAGCTTTCCGGCGAGGGGACTATCGATAAATATATCTAGGCTTGGAATCTTTTTATCATACATGAGCTCCTCGAGTCTAAGGATCATTTCCTGAGTACGTTCAAGAGCAAACACTGGGATGAAAATTTTCCCGCCTCGTTCGACAGTTTTATTGATTATTTCGGCAAGGTCTTCTTTCAGTGTACTAACACCCTCATGAGCCCTATCTCCATACGTACTTTCAATCAAAAGATAGTCCGCTTCACCAGCATACTCTGGATCATTCAAGATCGGCATATCGTGTCGTCCGAGATCCCCCGTGAAGATAAGCTTTTTGTAGCCTTCTGGTGTATCAATAGTGAGCTTAATAACTCCTGAACCAAAAACATGACCAGCATCATAAAATTCCGCTTCGATATCTGGTGTCACTTGAATCTTTTCTCGATACTTGACTCCTACAAATTGCTTAAGGACTCGGTCGACATCTTCTGTACGATACAAAGGCTCTCTTTTGACAAAGGTATCAGGGAGCGTGTCCTTGTTTCTGTTAAAGTAAGCTTCGTCTTCTTCTTGTATACGTGCGCTATCATGGAGCATAGCATCACAAAGGTCCATTGTTCCGTCAGTAGTGTATATTTTTCCACTAAAGCCATCTTTCGCCAGTTTTGGCAAAAGACCACTGTGATCGATATGTGCGTGGGAGAGGAGCACAGCGTCGATGTCAGAAGGGTCAAAACCAAATTCCTTGTTCTTTTCAGCAGCTTCTACACGTTTCCCTTGAAAGAGCCCACAATCTAGGAGGATTTTTGATCCTGCTGGGGTTGTGATCAGATGCTTACTTCCTGTAACTTCTCCAGCAGCACCATGAAAGCTAATATTGAGTCCTTGTGTTGTTTCTGACATACGATTTTTTTATAAATGATAATAACCACTTCATTTCATTATACCATGAAGATCCTTCAAAAGGCAGATTTTACTTGTAGCAGAGGCTATTTCATGGTTTAAAGAATATGTTATTTTAGTTTCTAACACTTCTCTATGTTTGACGATGACCTAGCTGATGACAATTTTGCAGATGTTCCTGATACCGACACAGTACCTGTTCCAGTTCCATCTGAGAGCCAAGGAAAGGGAGGGTATGCATCAGAATTACAACATGTAAAAGTTCGAGGGCGACAAAGAACCTTTTATTTTGATCTGAAAGAAAGTCACAATGGAAAGTTCGTAAAGGTCTCAGAGCTTTCTCGTGGAGGGCAGCGGTCTACCATTATGTTTGATGGAGAAGACATCGATGAAATGATCAGTGCGCTCCAAGAGATCAAATCTTTTATGTAATTGCTCTTTTTACACAAAATAAAAAAGACCTCAGTGATATACTGAGGTCTTTTTTATTTCATTCCATCTATACATTCATTCTATTTATTTTCTTTTCCAGAGCCACTTGATCTTTTCTATTTTGGTACCTGCAAAGATCATCATGAAGGTCTTTGTAACTGTGATGGCAGAGAACATAGAGATCACGACTCCAGCTGCGAGGTTGATAGAAAATCCTTGGATGATACTTGTTCCAAAAGAGTAGAGGATTGCACAAGTGATCAGAGTAGAAACATTCGAGTCCAAGATAGAACTCCAAGCTCTTTCAAATCCATCATTCACAGAATTGACATATGATTTACCAGTTTTAAATTCTTCCTTCATTCTTTCAAAGATCAGGATATTGGCATCTACGGCCATCCCAATCGAAAGGATGAGACCAGCTATACCTGCCAAAGTTAGAACGATCGGTGTTATAAGGACTTTAAAGATAAAGTACACTCCTACTATACTGAGAGACAAGAAGAGCATCTTTGAGGATAAGTCGATCCGTGATCTAAACAAGCTCAAAGCAAACGATATCCATAATGTGAAAGTAATGATGAGAGCCAAATAAGCAGGGAGAGAAGACTGGATCAAGAAGGTCAAAAATAGTCCATACACGATGAGTGAACAACATGCCAGAAGCCCTTGCATACGGTAGTAAAGCAACATAAAGACCGCAAGAATCAGAAGACCGATCATACCAGCTTGGATGCTTTTCTGAAGTGATTCGTCTCCGAGAGAAGCACCAATATTCAATTCGTTTGGTTTCTTCAGTGGAGCGGGGATAGATCCAGCATTGAGACTACGAGCGAGTTCATTCGCTTGTTGGATAGCAACTTGTACATTTGAAATCCCAAGAGTGATTTGAGCGCTTCCTCCTGTGATTTTTTCATTAATGTTTGGTGCAGAAATAAATTCTCCTCCAACAAAAATTCCCATTCGTTTATTGATATTTTCTTCAGTAAGTTTTGCAAAGAGTTCACCTCCTTCCTCATTAAACTCAATCTGCACAACAGGTCGACCACTTGTTTGGTCAAAGTTTACAGCAGCTCGTCTAAAGTATCGTGCATCCAACTCAGTTTTTTGCCAAGGATCAGGCAAGGTATTAAACCATACTCGTTCAGTTGTGTAGATAGTTTCTTCTCGAACACGTCTCAAGACTTCATCAGCTTGAGATTTTGCTACTTCTTCCGTAACAGTGCTCTCACATCCTTCAATTCCTTCATAACAGATCGTAATAGCAGCGAATTGAAAGAGTTCTTCTTCTGGTTTCTTTTTGTCATTCAGTTGAATGATATGGTATCCAAACTGACTTTGGACGAGTTCTTTTGTGATGTCTCCTACTTCGAGTGCCTTTGCAGCTTCTGCAAATTCAGGAACATATGCAGAAGGCAGTGCATATCCTAAATCACCACCTTTCTCTCCACTCCCAGTATCTTCAGAACGCTCTATAGCAAGTTCTGCAAATCTTGATGGATCAGCGATTACTTCAGCAAGAAGAGCTTCAGCATCAGTTTTTATATCTTCATTCTTTGCCTCTGCTTCTGCATTTTGAGCAGCAATTTCTTCATTGTCTTTAGCCGTTTGTTCATTTTCTTCAGTAATGAGTTGGTTCGATGCTTCGATTACTTGTCGCTCTTCTTCAGTCGCATCTTCAGGAATTTCTTCAGTTGGTTTGGCAATTTTCAGCTCTACAACAGGCTCAGTTTTGAGCAAAATATGAGAAATAAGAAGTTGTGCATCGTCATCTTCTGTTGCTTCAAGTTTTGACGTGAGCTTTGCAATGGTAAATCCTTTCTCGTCCTTGACGACATCTGTGATCTGATTTGGGTCTAGTGTAGTGATTTCAAGAGTCAGGTCTTCAGAACCAATCTCATCTTCACGGACATACTTCTCAGAAGATGTTCCTCCAAGCTCTTCGAGAACTTCGATAAAATTTTCAGCATTTATTGGTTGTTTTCGGAGTTCGTTTTTCGATTCAACAAGTCGAATGATATTAAATCCTTCTGGCTGAACGGGTGTTTGATCAATGACAACATAGTCATTATCCTTTGCAGAAAGAGCTTCATTGTAAAATTCTCCTTCTACCAATTCATCAATAACATCTTGGATCCCTTGAGGGAGTTGATCCAAGTATTTTTCTTTGTCTTCTTTGTATTCCACTTTATTGGCAATGAGGTCATCTTCAGCAAAAGCTTCAAGGTCTTCGATAGCTCCAGCTTTTTTTACTTTAGCCAAGAAAACTTCAGCTTTTTCTTTTATAGGACCAATATCTTCTTGTGCAGCTTCTTCTTTTTCCGTTTTGAATTCCAGTTGGACGACTTTCCCAACTTTCTCTTTTGCTTCAGAGATATCATTTATACCAGCCAATTCTACTACGATGTGTTGTTCATCTCCTATCGAAGAGATATAAATATTCGGTTCAGACACACCCAAGCTATTCACACGTTTTTCGATGACTTCTTTCACTCCATCAATAAGTTCTGCAATATTTACATCATTGTCTGGGTCATCGTCATTATTGAGCTCTCTTGCCTGCCGAAGATCTATCTCATAATCAAGCTGCGTTCCTCCTTGGAGGTCTAACCCAAGACTGACCTTTGACTCTTGCATCCAGTTCCACACCGGAGTAATAATGGGAATCTCTTTTTCAAGAGGTTCAAATTTATAAGGATTTACGACGAACGAAAGAAACAAACTAAAAACAGCGATGAGGAGCATATTTCGCCATACTCGTGACTTTTTCATGTGGGGATAGAATTAGTAATCAAAGACAATATAAAGAAGGGATCCACGACGGAACCGAAGCAACTTTACGGGAAAACAGCCCTTCAGTAAAGCTCGGAGAAGGGAATTCAGGAGGTTTTCTGTACTAATTTTTTATATATGGT
Organism: Candidatus Altimarinota bacterium; assembly: GCA_029233985.1. Taxonomy (GTDB): domain Bacteria; phylum Patescibacteriota; class Gracilibacteria; order JAUYGZ01; family JAUYGZ01; genus JARGOK01. Next base: position 397,519 of record JARGOK010000001.1, on the reverse strand, counting down.
GTGGTGAGCGAAGCCCAACCCCTAAACCATTTTTAGCTACATATTTTTGTTCTATTCCTCATGTTGTATCTCTGATCCCGCCCGAATCATCTTTTTCGTCAAATCCACACCTTCAATAACACAGCCCTTATCAATAATACAGCTGCGTAAATGAGAATTCTTTATCACACAATTGTCCATCACGATCACTTCTTCTAAAACACTGTCTTCGATCACAACATTTTCTCCAATATGTACGGCATCTCCCAGGGTGGAATTCGACACGGCACTCGTGTGGTGAACATCACTACCATCCATCAGCTGATTGTGAGCAGCCAAGTAGCTTTCGAATGAACCAATATCTATCCATTCTTCATCAAATTGAAAGACCTCAACATCCTGTTTTCTGGCTAAGAGGTACTCAAAAACTCCACCCAGGTTATCTGCATTCAGCAAGGAATAGTCTTTTATATGCATCAAATCTTCTGGAGAAAACAAATAACACCCTGTCGAAACCAAGGTTGAAGGTGGGTCTTGAGGTTTTTCCACAAACCCAACCAATTTCTTCCCATCTATATCTACTACTCCAAACTGACGAGCCGCTTCTAAAGATTTGGTGTCATAGCTCGCCAAAACACTCTTTCCAGTATAACTCTCAAGGAAAGACTGCATATTAAAGCCAAAGAAATTATCTCCAGCGATCAAGAGAAGAGGTGAATCGATCCCAAATTCATCAATTACCAATGCTGTAGCTGCCAAAGCTCCTCGTTTTGACTGATCTGAATCACTGTCTTCGATAAAAACGGTCAGATTACGGTTCGGAAATTCACTCTTCAGGTGCTCAAAATCATCTTGAAACTGTTGATTTGTAGAGATAATCAAAGGGATATGAGCCGGTATTTTCTCTATAATATGTCGAATAAGTGGCTTTCCTGCTAGTGGAAGCAAAGGTTTTGCTCGTTTTTCGGTCAATGGCCACAATCGGGTAGCAAATCCACCCGCCAAAAGGAGGCAAACCGGTTGTTTCTCTTCAAAATTTGGCATTATAAGCCTTTAATAAGTCGCTTAAAAATGGTATAATAAGAAGATATAAAAATCAAAATTATGGAAGAAACAAAAAACATCTCGGAAGAGAATTCTGCATCAAACTCTCCTCATAAAATATTTATGGATTGGGTCTGTCCGGCCTACCTCCAGCCTGAAAAGGGGATTGGATGGTATATCATGATGGGACTTATAGTTCTCGGATTCGTCATTTATGGAATGATGTCGACATCTGGCCAATACGGTTGGATCGTTTCAATCACCTTTCTGCTCATGGCGGGAGTCTATTACTTGAGTCAAATGACCACGCCACCCATTGTAAAAGTAGAAGTAACGGATCATGGAATACGGTTTGGGGCAAAATTCTACAATTATGGCAATATTAAAAGTTTTTGGGTCATCGATAATGATGATATCAAGACTCTCAATTTCGTCACTTCAAAAGGATCCAGTAGGATCACTATTCTTATCCCAATAGAAATGAACCGAGCCGAGCTCAAAGCCTACCTCGTCAATTTCATTGTAGAAGAAGAAGGAAAAGAAGAAAGCTTCTCAGATCAACTTATTCGTAATCTCGGTCTCTAATGCCTGTAAATGGTCCAAACATACCGATAAGAGCTCCAGAAAATCAGCCTAAAGAAAAAACACAGACTGAGAAGATTAATGAACAACACCAGCATTTGGTTGGGGCTTTAGAGGCGATTAAAAGCTCCAAAGAATCCCCAGAGAATAAATTGAGCAAGTTGAAAATCATATATGAAAACCAACTCGTTTTCGAATTAAAAAACACAAAGCTCGATACTCGCCAAGAGTTTACCGCTCTTCAAAGAAGCATGGAGGCTGGCGTAATGAATAGACTTTCTAATCTTAAAGCGCAGTATGATGGCGAACCAACTGATGATCTCAAAAGAGCAATCGAGCTTCAAAAAGAGAAAGTGGCTCATCTAAAAAAAACCAAGGATGTCTCTGGAAGAATTAGTGACCGACGAAAGAGAATTCTTAGGCGATTATTTATTCATGAAAATAAACAAGTATCTGCGGTTCGAGATGTAGTGAAGTCTGAAATTATTAATAGCATTAAAGAAAGAGTAAATAATACCGACAAAGAACCTTTCAAAAAAGCCGTTCGACTGATGACGGAAAAAATCGCAGAGCTCGATATGAAGGATGACACACAACTCATTCAAGAACTCTATGCCGAACTCTACGAAGGAGAGACACTAAAAAAATACAAAGAAGATCTCGATGCTTTGAGGAAAGCAAAAGAAGAGATTACAGAAAAAAAACAAGAGCAAGCTTTCAATCTCTTCATTGAAATTGAGCTCCAGAAAATCACCAAGAAAAATACGGCCTCTTCACTAACGCAAAAAGAACTCGATCAACTCGACTTCAGTATTGAGCTTGGAAAAGATAAACAGCAAGATGCACTTCGAGTAAAACTCATGACGTCTTTTTCCAAGAAAACAAAATTTATTTACCGGCAATTTCTCGAATCTCAAGACCTTCTCCATCTGGCCCCAAAAGAAGAAGAAGACTATTTGAAATTCTGCACAAAAAACCAAACAGCTGTTATGAATGTGCTGTTTCAAAATCGTATCCTCAGCAACCAAACGGATCACGAGAAAAAACTGGTAACAACTTTGGAGGCACGTCGGAAAGCTCTTGAAAAAGCAGGGAGTGAAAACGACACAAAAAATATTCCAGCTCTCAAAGAAGCCGTTCAGGAATCTGAATCCGAACTCAAAGAATACCGAGAGAGCAAGTCGGATACGAACTCAGATAGACAAGTAAAATTAATCGAAGAAATGAAAGATGTTGTACAAGAAAAAAGAGGAGAAGCTCGAGAGGTAGAGTTGGAGGGGCAAAAAGCAAGAGTTCAGGGGCATGAAATAGAAGCACAAGAGATGGATGAAAAGGCTTCAGTACTCAGAGCTGAAGCACGCCTAGCAGAAGACTTTCATGAAGACTACGAGCTTGCACTTCGAGAACAAACCTTGCCGCCAAAGGGAGTTACTTTTGATTTTATTACAAAGGGACTCGATATGATGCCGAGTTTTCGAAATATGGATGCGAGTAGTCTTTTGGTAAAAGCGCCGATTCTCTTTATGGGTCTTTCCTCTATCGCTGCAAACACCTTCCCACTTGGGAAAAATATTTACATGCAGTTTCACAAGAAAATCATTCAGCATCTGACAGTTAATCCATTCAAGTGGCCTTCACTAGCTGGAAAGCTCGCAAAGGCTGCCTTTACTGTTCCATATGGAGTGGTGACAGATACTTTAAAGTGGACCTTTACAGAATATTCCGCTGTCTCAGCAATTGTTCTCGGCGGGGGAATGGCGGCACTATCTTCTTCACCTGAATTGAGAAAAAAGGTCACTAGTGCTCTCGCTTTTGGCGGGAGAGAAGTAGCTGGGATGGGGCCAGTCGCTGGATTACTTGAACAAATAAAAGATTTCACCCACGGAAGTGCAGAAAAAATTGCAGGGAAGGAATACATGAAAAACACCAAAGGGATGATCTACGAATGGCTCTGGAAAAAACCAGGGGATTTTGTTGCGAAGACAACGCCACAAGTTAGAGACTTTCTCGATTCTTGGGATATTAAAATCGATGAAGTGAAAGAACATCAGCAATCTGTTCTCGCAACGGAAAAAGCACTCGAAGAAAGAGGCTTTTCATCTGCAAAATCACTCACCGTCAGCTACGAAAAATACAACAGTTTCCTTCTCCATTATTTACCAGAGGATGCTGATGAAGATTATGAACTGCCAATAGAAGTCTTGCGAGATATGGGATTCTTTACTGATGCTGATGATATTGGTGCTCTTCAAAATGTAGACTTTAGTAATACAGTAGACACCTATCGCGCCATGCAACTCTATGCAGACAGAGGCAAGGCTCCTGATGTAAGTGGAGTCTTGAATAAAAATCTAGAAGGATTGGAGTGGGTGAAGAGCTGGTTTGTTGATCCGACTCAAGTCATGGCTCAACAAGTATTTGGAGTGAGAAAAAGTGATGAAGGTATCAGTTCTATGACTCCAGAATTCATTGGGAAATTTTGGAATGGGCTCACAGCTGGAGACAAGCATCCGATGAGATATATGGATCGTAATCAGATTGCAAAATCGATCTCTCTTCAAAGTGACCGACTCATATCTGAAATGGGAAAGCAGGTGGTAGATGGAGAAGCGCTCACAGTTGATGCATTTATCGACCAGAAAATAGAAAAAAATCTCACAGAAGAATCTCTCAAGAATTGGGTGAAAAAATCGACTCTGAAAGAAGGGATGGAGCTTTCCATTTACAAGAACATGGATGAAAGGTTTCCTCTTGTGGACAAAAATAAAAAACCACTAGAAGAATCCACCGTAAAAAGAAATACTCTTGAAAGAAAACGGTACCTCATAAAGGCAAGATTGCTCATGCAAGGGACAATGAGCATGATGCATCTTCATAAAGAAAATCCACCAAAACAAAAAGCCATGAGGTCTAAAACAAAAATACAGCCTGGCAAGAAAATGATGGACATGTGGAAAAAACAAAAAAAATGGTTACAGAAAACCCAGGGGGAAACATATTTCTCTCGCTCTAATACAATTGCTTCATAAAAAACATGGAAGAGAAAAACAGAACAAACCGAAACCTGATTGAAAACCAGCTGGGGGCAAAAAAAATATCGAACCCAAAAAAGAAGCTGAGCCGAAAGCAAAAAAAGAAACGAAAGCTTCAGCAATTAAACGAAAAAATAAATTTGAAGAAAGCACGTGCCGGAGTTCTCGGAGTAGCACTGACACAAGAGTTTGGAGAAAAAGTACTCCCAATGCTAGAGAGAGAAGCTCATGCAAGAAGAGATGCAGCAATAGACAAGACTGCAGTGGACACAAAAAACATCACTGATGGAAGCATGATCGGAGGAGAGGTAGTGAGGGCTGGTATGACCATAGATGACCAAAACAAACAGAAAGAAAAAGCAGAAATGCAACGCCGTGCACAAGAAGCCTCCAAGGCAAAACAAGCACAAGAAAGAAAAGCCAGTCTTGCAAAAAAGAAAGACAGCATTGCAAAAAAAACCATTAAAGAATCTGCCTTTAAAAGAGTGGCTCAATGGCAGATCCCAGGATATGCAGGTTACGATCTTGGAAAAGGCCTTATCAAAAGAATTCTCTTTGGCAACTAGGCAATTCATTCAAATTCATTCAAAATAAAAATTTCTTACTTCATCCCATGAAACACTTTGCATTCTCAGTTCTCCATTTCTTCAAAAGACCCATCGGTCGAGCCGCGGTGACACTGGCTTGTGCGATGCTGGTTTTGGTGGGGCTGGGAGTACTCAGCACGGAGAGTTTTGATGTCGTTCCATCCGCATTCGCAGCAGAAGACACTGAAGATATTTTTTCTATTCTCGGTTCTGCAGTCGGAAAGGGAATGGCAGAAATAGCAACTATCGCTATCAAGTTCCTTGGGATTTTTGTGTACATGGCTCTCAATTGGATAGGTGAGCTAATGGATAATACCTTTATCTTTGATGGAGGAATGGGAGAGAAACTCCAATCGGTCTGGATCATTGTGAGAAACTTCGTAAATATTTTCTTCGCGCTGGCTCTCGTAGTTGTCGCACTGATGAGTGTGGTGGGCTACGGAGATGAGTCAGGGAATTACGGTCTCAAAAAATTTATTCCAAAAATGGCTCTTGCATTGATTGCCGTAAACTTCACTTTCCTTGCTTGTCGAGTGGTACTGGATGTAAATAATGTCCTGACGACGGCGATTTTTTCGATCCCACAAAGTGTGACCAATCTCAGTGACTTTACTGCAGCAGGCGGAGAGCCGATAAAGCTGTATCGGAAATACAAGTGTCTAGATAGTACTGCTGCAAAAGCGGCAAAAGCAGCTGAAGGTGGAAACAATACCAATAAAGATGGAGTGAGTACGTCTCTCGGAGGGGTTTGTTATGCAGAACCATTTAATCCAACACCAGATTTGCCAAATGGTCCTGATGCAAATGGTCAAGGGATCATCACCCTCGGTGCCAATAATTTCACTCACAAAGGATTCGTCTGGGCTATGGCCACACAGTTTCAAGGACTTCAGAACCTGAATCAAGTCGCAAAGCTCGTTGAAAATAAATTTAGTGGACTGGCGACGACAGCAATCTTTTCAGTCATCTTTGCTGTGATCTATGGAATGGCTTATATCGCCATGTTCGTTGTTCTCTTGGCGCGCGTGGTGGTGCTCTGGCTTTGTATCATGCTGTCTCCATTGGCAGCGCTGACCATCGTCTTTCCAGATATTTTGCCTGACAAACTCAATATCAAGACCTTCATAGACCAGGCTTTCGTACCTGCAAAGATGGCAGTCCCACTTTCTTTTGGATACATTATGCTGTCACAAATGGCTCTGAGTATCGATACGAATGATCCTATCTTCCAAGACAAATTGATCAATCTCTCCAGTGGAGAACTCACTCGTGGAGGAAGTGTGGGATCCATTATGTATGGTGCCGCTAGTGTTGCTGTCGTTTGGTTAGGAGTCCTGGCTGCTTCAGAAGGAGTTGTAGGAAGTGAATTCGTTACGAGTATGTCCGAATATGTGAAGAATGCCGGAGTGAAAATTGCTAAAACACCACTCTATGTGCCGTGGATACCAGTTTCTAGTGGAAATGTGAGCCTCAGCACTTTGGCGTACACAGGTAAGGCAGCACAGCAAATGCTGGAGAGAAACCGACAAAAGAGTGACGAATCGTTCTTTCAAAAAACCTTTGGAGGAAATGTTCAATCTGTTCTCAGTAAATTTGATGATCTCGTAAAGAAATCAGGAACAGAAAACCTAACCGGATCTAAAATTGCTTCGGAGGTCAATGCACTCACTTCAAATTCTACGCTCACCTATCAAGACAAAAAGGGCAAGCTCCAAGAGTTTATGAAGCAATCCAATGATGGGAACAGAAATAACTTCGCACGAGCAATTGGATTGAATGAAACAGAAATAAATACAATCCTAGATAATGGAACAGCTGCAGATATACAAAACCTTAGTGATCGGGTTGCAAAGGCGGCGTCTTCAGGTGGTGCTGGAAGAGCTAGGGAGAGTTACTTAGATCACGCAGGAGTGAAACTAGGAGACGGGAGCATCGATATAACTGGCGCCAAAGATAATATAAGTGAAGACGGAAGGAGTATATATGGAACGAAAATCAGTGAAAAACTTGGATTACGTGAGAAGCAAACAAAAATTAGTTCGAATAATATCTCCGTCGAAAATGTTACTGATATAATGACAGATAGTTCAATTTCTCTTCGAGATAGAAAAGCATTTCTTCGTGATATAGGGCCAAAATTGAAAGATGCAATGAATAAATCAAAGCCACTCCGAGAAACTTTTATGAGGGACACAGGTTCAAATAGTCTTCAAACTGGTCTGACAAGGCTGGCGAATGATCCCGATTCGATTCAAAATGTAAAAGAAATCTTTAGTGCGGGGTATATAGATAAGCCAGAGGACGAACCTCAAAATGTAAAGAATATGAAGTGAACACCTTAGTGGCTCCGGTTGGTTCATATCTCCTGAAGAGAATTTAGTTCACCGCCTGTAATGAATATTTCGGGTGGTGAGCCACACCGGTGAGAAATTCGATTCTCGCCTACGGATATGTGGATTCTTGGACCCCGCTCCATAAAAGAGGAGACACTCCCAAAAACCTCTTCACATGCGAATCACACTGTATGGTTCCTAGGGGTTCCTTAAGAATTGCCCATAAAAAAAGCCCCGCATTGCTGCGGGGACAGAAAATCTAGTGTCGGCTAAGGTAAAGTACAGTAACCGTAGATTTGTTTGTTTAGTACAAAGGGACCAGCTCTTTGTTTTTGTTTTTGTTTGCATTTCACTCAGGTAGTTTAGGTCTTACCCTGACCGTTGCCCACCCAAGATTGTTCATTACAAACGCCCGAGAGTAAGGCCATTAGGTTGTTTGGACTCAAAAGGGTCAAATCCTCGTGAAACGAGGCTTTTGAATCGCTCGCAAAAGCAAAAGATTGGGAAAGAAGTAAGCTTACATGTCCAAAAAGAAAAGATTTTTCACTCGTTGGTCGAATCCCTCGAGATCCCTACACAGTGAGTATTTGGAATGTTTGTTGACAAGAAGCTAGTAGATGACGGATCACCATGCTCGCTTTCCCATCCTTTTGCCTTCGCTGGTGTCAAAGATCTATCCTCACCCCCGAAGGGGTAAACCCAGCCTCACTAGGGAGGCTGGGTGCTGAGACGAACGCGCCCCAGACTTGTTTTTGTTTTTATTTTTATCTTTTTGGCTCTTTGGACCTATGAAATCCTCCGGCCAGTGAAAACCCCTTACAAGAAGTTTTCATATAAATATACTCTTTAAAACGACATCATGCAAGGCGAAGCTCTAGACAGAATAGAATAATATGTTGTTGTGTGGTAAGTGGATTGTGATGCCCATACTGCTGCTCTTTGACTCCGGCATCTTAAAAGGGAAGAAAGACGAAAAAACCTCTTCAGGTGCAGATCAAACAGCATTTTTGCCCCATTTAAGGTATTAGGGGGCTGAAAATCTACCAAAAAAAGCTCCAGTTCATCACTGAAGCTTTTCTGTTCTCTGCGTGGTTTTTCTTTTTCCTCCAGAAGCAGATCCGCCCGTAGAGGATAAGGGACTAGGGATTAGGTCTAATCTTAGTCCATATTTTTTCGCAAGCACTTACTTCTTCGTCACAGCACTCTTCTTTACATTTTTTTTCTTCGTTTTTCCCATGTCCATTTTCATCTGCCCATTCTCTTCAGCAATCACTTCCAAGACTTCGGCTTTAATCGCCTCGATTCCTTGTTCGAGTTCCTTCGTAAGGTGGGGGATCATCGATACTGAAGCCACAAAATCTCCCTTTGGCATTCTCATCAGGTACACACCTTGGGTGTTTCGACCTTGTTTAGGTACTTCAGCAACATTGAGACGAATGGTCTGACCATTTTTCGAGATGATGATGACATCAGCTTCTCGTTGAGCTTGGATAACTTTTCCAGAGACAAGTTTCCCTGTTTTAGCATTTAAGCTTGCGGTCTTGACTCCACTTCCTCCTCTACTTTGTAGACGGTACTGTTTTACATTCGTAGCTTTCCCCAATCCATTCTCCATGATAACAAGGAGCTGATCTTTATCTTCTTCAGCCACTATTCCCATATCCACGACCACATCTTTCTCTTTTAATCGAATTCCTCGTACTCCACGAGATGCTCTTCCCATAGGACGTACTTCAGTTTGTTGAAAGCGGATTCCAGCACCATTTTTTGTCACCATCATCACTTGGTCTTTAAACTGAACTTCATGGACCCAGTTGAGCTGGTCTCCCTCTACGAGCTTGATAGCAATCATTCCACTCTTTCTGACCTTTTGAAAATCAAGAAGAGCTGTTTTCTTTACTGTTCCAAAAGACGTCGCCATAATGAGGTAAGCATCCTCATTCGGGTTGTCGTTACTGATCATCATGGTCGAAACTTTTTCGTCTGGTTTGAGGTTTAATATGTTCACTATAGCACTTCCTCGAGCTGTTTTACTGGCTTTAGGGATCTCAAAGACTGGGAGCTTAAAGACACGTCCCATGTTGGTAAAGTACAGTACGCTATCATGATTTCTCGCGTAGACGAGTTCGATAATTTCATCTTCATCTTTCGTCTTAGAGCCAATAATTCCTTTTCCTCCTCTTCGTTGAGATCGGAATGAGCTTGGCTCCATTCGTTTGATGTAGTTTTGTTTGGTTAGCGCAACAATCATTGGCTTGTTTGGAACAGTATCCAGAGATGACAGCTTTCCAAGACCTTGCGGAATCACTTCAGTGCGACGATCATCACCAAATTTCTCTCGCATTTCTGTCAGTTCGTCCTTTATTATTGAGAGAATAAGCTTTTCACTTCCTAAGATTTCCTCGAGCTCTTTGATGAGTTTTTGCTTCTCTTTGAGTTCATCTTCAATTTTCTTTGATTCTAATCCAGCAAGAGTCTGAAGACGCATGTCGAGGATTGCATTTGCCTGAAGCTCGCTAAAGTCCCATTTTTTCATCAAGTTTACTCGAGCATCATCACGATGAGCAGATTTTTTGATAACTTTAATGATTTCATCAATATGGTCCAAGGCCTTCTTTAGTCCTTCTAGGATATGAGCTCTGGCAAGAGCTTTATCGAGTTCAAACTGTGTTCTTCGTCGAACGACCACTTGTCTATGCGTGATAAAGTGCTGAAGACAAGCCTTTAGTGTTAATAGTTGAGGTTGGATACCATCCACGAGAGCGATCATGTTCATATTAAAGCTCGTTTGCAGATTGGTGTGCTTAAAAAGTTGGTTCAGAACCTTTTTTGGAAAGGCATCCTTCTTCAGCTCAATCACAATACGGACCTTGTCTTTTCGATCAGATTCATCTCTTAGATCGCTAATCCCTTGGATCTTTTTGTCACGAACAAGATTTGCAATCTTCATGATCAAGTTCGCTTTATTGACTTGATAAGGAATTTCACTAATCACAATTCTCATTCGGTTTCCTTTCATTTCTTCAATAGCTGATTTCGCACGCACCACAATCCCTCCTCTTCCTGTTGCGTACATTGTTTTAATAGCTTCTTTGTCATAAATAATCGCACCAGTAGGGAAGTCAGGACCCTTAACAAACTTCATCAGGTCATCGAGAGTTGCTTCTGGGTTGTCTATCAAATGAGCCGTTCCATCAATAACTTCATTTAAATTGTGTGGAGGAATATTCGTTGCCATTCCTACAGCGATTCCTACGGTTCCATTTAAAAGGAGTTGAGGAACCCTTGCTGGCAAAACAACAGGTTCTTGATGGTTTCCATCATAATTATCTCTAAAATCAACAGTATTTTTTTCAATATCCATCATCATTACATCTGCCAATTTTGTCATTTTGGCCTCTGTATACCTCATCGCAGCAGCACTATCCCCATCAATACTCCCAAAGTTCCCTTGTCCATTTACGAGAGGGTATCGAAGCGAAAAGTCTTGAGCCATTCTCACCATAGTATCGTATACAGCACTATCTCCATGGGGATGGTACTTACCGATCACTTCTCCCACCACTGTCGCACTCTTTTTAAATTTCGCTGAAGAACTCAGTCCTGTCGCGTGCATCGCATAGAGTACACGTCGATGAACTGGCTTCATTCCATCTCGTACATCAGGCAGCGCCCGCATTACGATCACACTCATGGCATAGGTCAAATAACTCTCTTCCATTTCTGAGCGTATATTCCGAGGAATAATGGCATCCACATTTCGAGGTGTTGCGACATCATTATTTCCTTCATCTTGCGCAGCCTGAGCTGCTTTTTTCTTGTCATCAGCGTCCGAAGACCCTTTCTTTTTTCCAGCCATAGAGATCAACAATTAAAGATACACTGTTTTTTCAGCAGAAGTACGCTAACATAAATATCGACTAACTCGAAGAAAATTATTCATCGCTATGAGAAGACTCTTGGGTTTTATCATTATCATCACCTTGGCTTTTGTGGTGCTGACTTCCGAGCCAGAAGACATTCGCCAAACAGATACAGAGAGCACTGGACCTCAGGTTTTGAGGCTTTGGGGGGTTTACGATCTCCCTGAAGTCTACGATCCTATTATACAGTCTTTTCAAAAAAAATACCCGAATTCTGAAGTGGAATACAAACAATTCTCCAACTTTCAAGAGTACGATAGTATCCTCCGCCAACAACTTGAAAGAGGCAAGGGGCCAGATGTGCTTCTTTTTCAGGATCATGATCGAGAATACTACAAGCAGCATTTGCTCGCGACCAATGCTGAGGCTGCAAATGGCTTTGCCGACTTTGTCCAGCAAGATCTGGTCGATAATGGGCTCCTTTATGGTCTCCCTCTTTGGGCAGATACACTAGTGCTCTACTATAATAAAAACTACTACCCTGAAGGGATTCAAAAAAACTGGCATGGTTTCGCAAAACAAACGGCTGAGATTTCAATTCCTGGAATGGCAATGGGACGATTGGACAATCTCCACTCTGCATGGGATATCATCCGGGCACTTTTTGTTCAAAAAAACGTGATCCTTTCTGGAAAAACTTCAAACGAAGCTTATGATGCTCTTGAATTTTTTCTAAGGTTTGGATACCCGATCGATGAGTATTACAACTGGAGCTCAAATTTGGGGGACAAGTACCCAGAAAAAGAGCGAGAGAGCTTTGCGCGAAAAAAAGTTGCGGCTATCGCTGGTTTTTCACCAGTATATGACCAAATTGGTTTCATGGGAGAAGATCTCCGGAACCAAAACCTCAGACATACCAAAAAAGCAGATATTGGAGTAGCGTCATTTCCACAGTTTAGTGAAGAAAAGCCAAAATACCTTGGGAAGTACGTTGCAGTAGGGGTTTCACTCTATTCAAAGAGTCCAAACCTCGCCTGGGAGTTTATAAAAAATATGACTTCCCAGGACAATGCTGAGTACTTTTCAGCAGCCACAGGAAGGATTCCGGGTCGGACCATTCCAGCAAAGGAAAGTGATTCAGAGCTACAAAGAATCCAAAAAAGTCAAATTCAGCATGTGCACACCTTTCATATTCTTCCTGATCAAATCAGTGCACTCATACCTTTCTTTGAAAAAGCCCTCAAGGACCGCAGTCTCCTCCGTGAAATAATGGAGCTTTCCTGGTAGTGCAGACGGTGTATAATGTTTTGGGTCTAGAAACAATAAAGACCCTAGAGGGGGATGAATATCCTCCGCGATTATGGTCCTCCTGTGGACGGTCCTGGTGATGGAAAACCGGTGAAAATATTCCTCTCCTTCCAGCAATCCTAAGCAGACGCGATAAATCGACGTCCTTACGGGTGAATTCATTGCAATCCTTCCCAATCCTTAGAATCTTTAGCATCCTTATAATCCTCTTCCCATGGGTCTCCAAATAGGTATCGTCGGTCTTCCAAATGTCGGAAAATCAACCCTCTTCAACGCTTTGACCAGATCAAAAGGGGCTGAAATGGCCAATTACCCCTTTTGTACGATAGAGCCAAATGTTGGATTGGTGACCGTTCCAGACCCTCGTCTCAAGCAGCTCGAAGCCATTGTAAAACCTCAAAAAACTCTCCCAACTGTTATCGAGTTCGTCGATATTGCTGGTTTGGTGAAGGGGGCGTCTTCGGGAGAAGGCCTGGGAAACAAGTTTCTTTCGAATATCCGACAATGTGATGCCATTCTTCAGGTTGTACGAGTTTTCGAAAACGGTGATATTCAGCATGTAAGTGAGGTCGTTGATCCAAAAAGTGATATCGAGGTGATTAATACGGAGCTGATCCTTGCGGATCTCGACACAGTAGAGAAAAGAGTAAACGAATTGAAAAAGAAGAGCAGGTCTCCTGACAAAGACGCAAAAATTGCTTTGGAGGTGACAGAGAGAGTCTTAGAAGGACTCTCTGAAGAAAAACTTGTGATCGACATCCTGTTGACTGACGAAGAGCGACTTCTCCTCAAAGACCTTCATTTGCTGACAAACAAGCCTATTATGTACGCTGCAAATCTCGCTGAGGATCAAGTCGCAGGAGCTAATGTTAAGGATCTTCAAGAAAAAATGGGCTTGGATATGACATCCATTGTGGTTCCAGTTTCTGCTCGTGTCGAAGAAGAGCTTAATGAGCTCGATGAAGAAGAGTCTCAAATGTTCCTCGAAGACCTAGGTCTTCAGGAAAGCACGCTCAATCCTCTGATTCGTGGTTCATACGATCTTCTCGGACTTCAGACATACTTCACCGCTGGAGAAAAGGAAGTGCGTGCCTGGACAATAAAGAAGGGGTATACCGCTCCACAAGCAGCAGGAGTTATCCATACTGATTTTGAAAAAGGGTTCATCAGAGCTGAGGTCTGCGCCTTCTCGGACTATGTCGAATTTGCTGGTGAGTCTGGGTGTCGCGACAAAGGAAAGCTCCGTTCTGAAGGGAAGGAGTATGTTATGAAGGATGGAGATGTGACGAATTTCTTGCATTCAGCTTAGTTTGGTTTGTGCTCTAGTCGGCCGTCTCCCAGCTATCACCGTCACTCCTGACCACAATCGTTCCCAATTTCTTTGTGCTCAGCCATTCAATATTTCTCTCATCCAGATTCAACACACGCTCCAGATGGGGGTGGTTGAATTGATTATCTCTTCCTGCAATAATGACACCTCTTTCTGGATTCACTGCTCGCAAAAAATCAGGATTGCTGCTTGTCGTCGACCCGTGATGTCCTATTTTCAAGAACTCAGAGGTGATCGCATAGTCTGTTAGCAAAATGGCATGTTCTTCGTCTTTCTCTGCATCGCCTGGAAGAAGCATGCTGGTGTCTCCATAGCGAAGCATTGCCACGATGGAAGTGTTATTCATATTGTCCTGATGCTGCATGGCCACATTTGCTTTTGGCCATATGATATCAAAGGTAACGCCTTCATCCAGGAGCCAATCTTCCTCTGGATTCACAATGAGTGGGGTGATGTCGTATTGATTCAGCCGCTCGAGGAAAGCACGGTAGAGAGAAGAGCCATGGATGACACCGGTCATCAGTACTCCCTCCACTTTATATCGGTCCACTACCTCCAGTAATCCTTCCAGGTGGTCGAGATCTGGGTGGGTGATCATAAGAAGATCAATTTTGCTAAGCCAGTGACTCGTTTCTTCGCCTAGTCGTTCTAAGACAGTCACACCAGGTCCACCGTCAATCAATATCCTTCGCTTGTGTGGGGTAGTAATCAAGATGCTATCACCCTGTCCAATATCCAAAAACGCGACCTCCAATTCTCCAGGGAGTGGCCAGCTAAGGTCTGCAAAGAAAGCACAGAGGAGAAGGACTGCCAGGGCGAAATAATAAAAGCGGAGTTCGAATTTCATAACAAAGAGTAAAATTTTGGCATTTTGACCGAAATGGAGCGTTAGCGAAATAAAGCGGAGAGATCTGGGTAGTAACCGTGGAAGAAATTTCTCCGCTGCGCCTCCTTCGCCAAGCTGCGGAGACTCCGGTCTAAATGCCAAGTTTGGTTCTTTATAGGTGTGAGGTGTTCGGTTCCTCTTTTGAAGGGTTGGGGGGGCGTGGGTTCAGGGCACTTCCTATTTCAACAACTTCATCAGATCATGAATGTCTGTCACCTTCTTCACCATCAGGCCATCAATTTTTTTCTCAATATTCCCCCAGACTTCTTTGAAACCCAGCTTGGCAAGTTCCTTCAGTCTTTTTTCTTCGTGTGACACCGGCCTTACTTCAGCGCTGAGACCCACCTCACCGATCAGTGCCACTTGCTCGGGGAGTGGGCTGTCATTTCGACTGGAAATAATAGCTGCAACTAATGCGAGATCTACAGCAGGATCTCGCACTCGAAACCCTCCAGCAACATTTACATACACATCCTGTTGGTCCATCTTTAGCTTCGCATGTTTGTTGAGGACAGCAGTCAAGAGCTGTACCCGGTTTCCGTCCATACCAGATGCAGCTCTCTTTGGGTACGAATAATCAGCAGAATTTGTCAGGGCTTGTATTTCCAAAACAAAAGGGCGTGTCCCTTCTAGAGTGACACTGAGTGCAGACCCAATAGCTCCTGACTTTCGACCTTTTAAAAATATTTCTGATGGGTTTTTGACTTCTACTAATCCTTCTTCTTTCATCGAAAAGATCCCTACTTCATTCGTTGATCCAAAGCGATTTTTTAGTGCTCGTAGCATTCTGAGGTTTTGATATCGATCTCCTTCAAAGAAGAGAACGGTATCAACCAAATGTTCCAAGACTTTTGGTCCAGCCAGTCCACCATCCTTGGTAACGTGACCGATCAGGATGACGGGAATCCCATCACGCTTCGCGACATCCATAAAAACCTCTGCAATATGCCGAGTCTGAACAATACTCCCTGGCATACCACTTACTTTTTCAGACGAAAGGGTTTGGACACTATCTGCAATAACGAGGTCTGGCTTGTGTTTTTTTATTGTTGCCACGACAGATTCCAAATGATGAGCGTTGACGAGTGAAAAGCTTTCTGGGATTTCTTGCTTAAAAATTCTTCGAGCACGCATCGATATCTGATCAACCGACTCTTCACCAGAAACATATAGCACTTTTTTTCCACTCTTTGCCATTTCCAAAGAAACCTGAAGGGAAAGCGTCGACTTTCCGATACCTGGATCACCAGTCAGGAGAAGGAGACCGTCTCCTACAATTCCACCACCGAGCACTCGATCAAACTCTTCGATACCAGAAGTGATACGTTTTGAAAACGAGTCCTCTAGACTCACCTTTCTGACCTCAATGGATTTGGTTTCAATAAGTTTGTGAGACTCAGAGTCCACAGCATCTTCGATGAGGCTATCCCATGCTCCACAGCGCATACATTTTCCAGTCCACTTTGTCGTTTGCTCATTGCATGACGAGCACACATAAATAGTTTTTATTTTCATACTCTCAAAATTGAGAAAATTATAATTTAATAACGACTTCTGGGTACAGGTGTTCGATATCTTTCATGTCAGATGATGTGATGACGATAGTCAAACCTTCGTGGTTTCGGTGTTTTAGTTCTTCAGTAAATCGTTCTGTCCATAGTTGGTCAAAATGACAGAAGGGATCGTCCCATATGACCATCTTGGGTGAATGAATCAAGCTTCTTCCGAGGTCAACCCTTCGTCGCTCAGAAATAGAGAGTGAAGAAATGAGCTCATTTTCTCGTCCTTGCATATCCAAAAAGACCAACATGTTTTTCATCTGTTCTTCGTTCGGGTGATGAGTCTCGAGGACTTGCAAAACAGTTTGTGTAGGGCGTGGAAAAATATTCTGTGCCACTACTCCCGTCACTCCAAAAAACTTTTCTCGATCAGCTTTATTAAGGTCTTTTAAAGACCGGCCATCCAATAGCATTTGTCCACTAGTTGGCGTGGATTTTCCGAGTAGCATATTGATCAAGGTTGACTTCCCAGATCCATTCCTTCCTGTTACCACACACATCTGTCCTTTCCCAACCTCTGCATCGAGATGTGAGATGACCAAACGAGGTCCAAACGAATGGGAGATACTTTGGAACTGGATCATTGCAGAGAGTTAGAAGTACTTTTACGATATCAGAAGATGTTTGGGACCACCAGGTTCTCTGACCCCGGCCTCTTAAAAGGGGAGACACACTCAAAAAAAGCACACTTACTTGAGATACACATTGTTTGGTAACCCTTTTAAGGTGTTAGGGGGCTCCCGATCCTTGTAATCCTTTTTTACCCTTCTCAATCATTCTCAATTTTTCATATTGTGCGCCACCCCCAGCACTCTGCCTTCCTCAAACATCGGTCCAATCACCTGCAAGCTCAGTGGCATATTGTCATACTCCCCATAGGGGATTGAAACAGCTGGGATACCGGCCACACTCGCTGGAATCGTCATGATGTCTTCCAGGTACATATCCATCGGGCTCCCTTTGGATCCAGTTTTAAAAGCCACAGTGGGAACCGTTGGAGTCAGTATCACATCTACTTGTTCAAAAGCTTTCTCGAAGTCTTGTTTAATGAGAGTTCTCACTTTTAGAGCTTTTTTGTAATAGGCGTCGAAGTATCCAGCACTCAGTGCATAGGTCCCAATAATGATTCGTCGTTTCGCTTCATCACCAAATCCAGCAGTTCTCGCTTCAAAATACGAACTCACCAAATCTTCCGCATCACTTTTCGGGCCAAAGCGCAGGCCATCGTATCGAGACAAGTTGGCACTCACCTCAGAAGGGGAGATGATGTAGTACACGGCCAGTCCATATTCCGTCATGGGGAGTGAAATATCGACGATCTTTGCTCCTTTGCTCTCTGCAAGCTCAAGCTGACTATCAAAGGCTTTTTTTACTTCGTCACTCAATCCTTCCACATATTCTTTTGGTACACCTATCTTTATGCCTTTCATGTCTTGGTTCAATTGTTCGCTATATTTCGGAACTTCTACATCTGGAGTCGTCGCATCCATCTCATCATGTCCAGCGATTACTTCCAGTATCAGGGCCGCATCCTCTGGGCTTTGTGCAAGGCAACCAACCGTATCCAAGCTACTCGCCATCGCAATCACCCCGTACCGAGACACTCGACCATATGTCACCTTTAGTCCTGTTACTCCACAGCATGCCGCAGGTTGACGAATGCTCCCTCCGGTATCAGATCCAAGCGCCCAAGCACACATGCCAGCTGCCACAGCAGCAGAGGATCCTCCTGAGGATCCTCCGGGAGTACGTTCTGTATCCAGTGGGTTTTTGCTCGACCCGAAGACCGATGTCTCCGTAGAAGATCCCATCATAAATTCATCTGTATTTGTGTGCCCAAGGAAAACTGCCCCAGCTTCTCTGAGCTTCATGAGGACCGTGCATTCATAGGGAGGCTTGTATCCCTTCAGCATATTCGATCCAGCTGTTGTCTCCATTCCTTTTTCAGAAAAATTATCCTTCACTCCTAGTGGGATTCCCGTCAGAGCTCCTCCTTTTCCAGCTGCTATCATATCGTCAGCTTTTGCAGCCATTGCCAGGGCGGACTCTTCGTTGACACTTACGAAGGCATTTAGTTCGGCGTTCTTGTCTTTGATGACTCCCAAGTAATATTTTGTGAGCTCGACAGAGCTTGTGGTTCCGTTGCGGAGCTGTTGTGATAATGTGGCAATGGTTTGATGCATGATAATAATTTTATGTACCGAAGGCGGGGATTCGTTACTCGCTGACAACGTGAGGGATTATACTGGTGAGATGTTCGTCATCGCCTAGTTTTGGATCGTTTGGCCCAGGTGATGTAACGAAATCTCACTTTCGTTGAGTGGTAAAGCCAACTGATATTCTAAATAATTGAGTGAGGGGTTCATAAGCCCCTCCTTTGGGGGAGCTTATTAAATACTCTTCCTCACCTTGATCATCCCTCGACTCTTCTCTCTCTCCGAGATTTCTAAGAGATCCTCTCGATCCAAGGAAGGCTTCACGACATCTTCACGGGCTACATTCTTGAGTCCAGTAACCTGGCTCGTCTCTTCCACTCCTTCTGTGTCCACCTCTGCCAATTTATCCAGGCTTTCAAAAATCCCAGTCAGCTGACCAGTAAAACGTTCGATCTCCTCGTCTGTGAGATTCAAACGAGCGAGTTTTGCGACATGTCGGACTTCATCCTTTGTCAAAGCCATAATAATTTCTTAAGTTGCCTAAAACAGCATAGGGAGTATATCGTGTCTGAGGTGAGGAGCAAAATAAAAGCGAGAAAGAAGAAACACACAGCCCACATAGAGACCTTTAAACTCTTACAAGGGGGGCCACACAACCTCCGTTATCTTCACAACATGAGCACATTTCAGCCTTTCGCCTTCAGTAAATAATCTCAATAATCCCTAGCATTCTTATAACCCTACTCTCATGAATCGCACCTTCAAAAACGTCGCATTTTTCTTCTTTATGGGCTTTGGAGTCATTTATCTCGGAGCTGACTTCATGCTAAACCAAGGTCAAAGTGATTCTGAAACCCTTCAGCTGATCTACCAGACCTTTGATATGCCTTTTTTCTTTTGTGCAGGAATGTACGGATTATCTTGCTTGAGGGAGTTTATAAAAAAGCGACTCGAGTTTCCTGGACTAAATCCACTGATCTGGACCTTGGCTCTGATCTGGATGGGAACTTTGATCTACCTGAATTTAGGTTACGAGTCGTTTCTTTAAAACCAGCAAGGGAAATCTTTATACTCTCACAAAGCTGATCTAGAAAACAAAATATCGACATTGATTTGGCCCTTTGTGGGCCTTTTTAAAGGTTCATTCAAGACAATTTCCTTGCTCATCTTCTCTCGAGAACCTAGCCTCACCCATGATTCACGAAAAAGTGAAACATATATAGAAGGCAGAGACTTTTCTATAGAAAATGGCAAAAACTTGACATATATAAGTAGATAAGTTTAAATAACGACTTGTGTCGATTAGGCCAGGTGTGCCCTCCTTTAAATACACCACAAGATTCTTCGGTCCCTCAGAATGACAGGAATGGGGCCAAAACCAAACAATCATAACAGCCCTAACCGTCCACCCCCCATGAAGAACCTCGTAATAGTTGAGTCACCAGCGAAAGCCAAAATGATCCAGAAATTCCTCGGGAATGATTATGTGGTAAAAGCTTCTATGGGACATATTAGGGATCTTCCAGACCGAAAAGCAGATCTTCCTCCGAGTAAGCAAAAACTGCCCTATGCGAGTTTGGCGATCAATATTGAGAAAAATTTCGAGCCGATTTACGTTATCAAGCCAACAAAAAAAAAGGTGGTGAAAGAACTCAAAAGCTACATGAAAGAAGGAACGACTGTTTGGATCGCAACGGATGAAGATCGCGAAGGAGAAGCCATAGGATACCATTTGACCCAGATCCTCAAGATCGATCCGAAGGAAACCAAGCGGATTGTTTTTCATGAAATTACTAAGGAAGCTATTCTCGAAGCCATCGCCAAACCTCGAATTATCGATGCTAACCTTTTCGATGCCCAGCAAGCCCGTCGTATCCTCGATCGACTTGTGGGGTACAAGCTCTCGCCATTGCTCTGGACAAAGATCCGTTATGGGCTCTCTGCTGGTCGTGTTCAGTCTGTTGCAGTACGTTTGATTGTTGAAAAAGAACGAGAAATCCAAGCATTTGACCCAAAAGAATTTTGGAAACTGAAGAGTTATTACAGCACGCCTCAATTTGACGCGGAACTCTCTTCGATCAATGGAACCAAGCTCAATCACAAGGATGAGGAAAAGAAAATCGGTTCTGCTGAACAAATGTCACAGATCCTGAAGGACTTGGATGGAAAAGATCACACTATTACTAATATTGAACAAAAAGATGCTAAATCCAGTCCTTCAGCGCCTTACATCACTTCGACCTTGCAGCAAGAAGCTTCCAGTAAGCTCGGATTTGGAGTAAAGCAGACAATGATGGTTGCTCAGCGGCTCTATGAGGGAAATGTGAAGAAAAAATCTGGAGTAGAAGGAGGGTTTATTACCTATATGCGTACGGATTCTACCAGTTTGTCCGATAAAGCCCTGACGCAGGCCAAGCAAGTGATCACCAAAGAATTTGGTGCGGAGTATGCTCTTTCAGCCCCACGACGATTTAAGACCAAGTCAAAGGGAGCACAAGAAGCTCATGAAGCCATCCGACCAACAAACCTCGCTATGACACCAAAGGATGCTGCTCCATTTCTTGATGAACGCCAACTCAAGCTGTACACCCTTATCTGGCGACGAACTCTAGCTTGTCAGATGGCGCCAGCAAGACTGAAGAAAACCACTGCAGAGATCAGCGCTGGACCTCACGAATTCACTGCCGAAGGATCTATTATTGAGTTCCCAGGGTATCTCAAAGTCTACCAAGGCTCTGGTAGGAAGGCTGACCAGCTGGACTCCAAGCAAAAATTTCTTCCTGCTCTCGAAGTCGGGCAAACACTCACCTTGGCAAAGGTTACTCCAGTGATGCCTGACGAAGTCACTCCAGAAGAATCTACTGAAGCGAGAGAACGGGATTATATCTACGCTCTGAATGCTTTCAAGATCGAGCCAAAGGTGGAAGGGCTTATTCCTGTGCAAAATTTTACCAAACCTCCAGCACGGTATACCGAAGCATCACTGGTGAAAAAGCTCGAATCCCTCGGTATCGGACGACCATCGACCTACGCTCCGACTATCAATACCATTCAGGCCCGAAAGTACGTCGAAAAGAAAGAAGACAAAAAACTCTACCCAACTGATGTGGGAATGGTCGTCTGTGATTTTCTTGTAGAACATTTCTCAGATATTCTCAGTTACGATTTTACTGCCCGTGTGGAGAATGAATTGGATGAAGTCGCTGAGGGAAAGATCGAATGGCACAAAATGATCGGTCAGTTTTACGCGCCCTTTGCCAAAGAACTCGAAGACAAAAAGGAAGCTATCAAGCGTTACGATGTCATCACCGAAGAAACCGATGTGAAGTGTTATGAGTGCAAGGAAAACATGGAAATAAAACTGGGAAGATACGGAAAATTTCTTTCTTGTACGGGCTATCCAGATTGTAAGGGAGCCTTGCCAATAAATCCTGACGGAACTCCAGGAGAACCTTTCAAGCCAGAACCAACAGGAGAAAAATGCCCAGACTGTGAAGCTGATCTCATCACTAGAAGAGGTCGTTTCGGAGAATTTGTCGGGTGTGGAGCCTACCCAAAGTGCAAATATATTAAAAAAGACGAGAAAAAAATCGGCGTCAACTGTGCCAAGTGCGAAAAAGGAGAACTCGTGGAAAAGAAAACCCGGCGTGGAAAGATCTTTTTCGGCTGCAACAAGTATCCCGACTGTGATTCCGCTTTCTGGGACAATCCGATCTCAAAAACCTGCAAAAAATGCGGACCAAAGCAATTGATGGTGCTCAAGCAAGGGAAAGGAGAAAAGAGTCCGAGTGAGGTGTGTCCGGTGTGTACAAAGGGGAAGAGGGGTGGGAAGAAGAAGGCGGAGTAGGGAAAGAGACCCTTAACCCCTTACAAGGGGAACCCACAGTGAAGAAGTAAACGCTCTTATTGCGGGCACTTCGCTACTCTCAGCACAGGCTCCGCGTCGCAATCCCGTGAAGATGAATAATTGAATAAATAGCACTTTTGGGGTATTCACCCTCCTTTTTGTCAATTCGCCTGTCCTTCGAAGCTTTAGCGTAGTTGGAACCGGAGTGTCCGTAGCTTTACAAAGGAGACGCAGCGAAGAAATCTCTTCCACAGACGTGAGGACTCCATCTTTCCATGGCAGAACCGCAGATTTCCAGTGATCACAAGGATGACGCAAATTTTTATTGGTCACCACTTCGTGGTTCTTGTTTGTCTTGGGGAAATTTGCGTAAATTAAAATAGCCTGCGATTCAGACAACTAAGCCTCCTCCAAAGCCACCACTCGCTGCTCCCAGCTCTTGTGCTCTTCTTTGGTCACACAGTCTTCAAAATAACTCCCAATCAATCGGTGGGTTTCATCAACTCTCTCATGCAAGCTGGCAACATGCATGTTCATGTCATTTCGAAGATCTTTTAGACCTGTTTTGAGATCAGAAACATCTTCTTTTAACTCAGAAATATCTTCTCTGATCCCGGTGAATTGAGGAAGGATAAGGTGATCAATTGCCTGGATAACAGTGTCATTGACGTATATCTTAAAATCCTTAAGGCCATGCTTTTCAAGTGCACTGTCTACCCCAGACTCAATCATAGACGGGA
>JARGOK010000001.1:258471-374173 GCA_029233985.1 Candidatus Altimarinota bacterium | reverse complement strand
GCTTTTCAAGTGCACTGTCTACCCCAGACTCAATCATAGACGGGACATCTTTAAGGCCATGCTTTTCAAGTGCACTGTCTACCCCAGACTCAATCATAGACGGGACATCTTTAAGACCATGCTTTTCAAGTGCACTGTCTACCCCAGGCTCAATCATAGACGGGACATCCTTAAGACCATGCTTTTCAAGTGCACCATCTACCACTCCTTCCATCATGGTTTTCATATCTTTAAAATCTTTTTTTGTCAGGCTCATAATTCATTAGTGAGGAATAAAATCACTCTAAATATATACATTAATACATATATTATCAACACTCTGTTCTTGACGCCTCAGATATCAGATGGCATTTTCGCGCAAGCGGAATACGATCATAGAGGCTGTCGTCTAGATATTCAAGGATGGGGGATTGACGTGGGGGGAGGGGGTGTTTGGATCGCAGATGGGGGTACGATGACAGTGATGGGGGAATAACATGGGTACAAATACCCCGTAGAGACGTCGATTTATCGCGTCTCTTTCCATGGCGGAATCACAGATTTCCAGTGATTATGATGATGGGAACAGATTTTTCAAGGATCACCATTGCGTGGTTCCCCTTTTAAACATTTCCACTCGCTCCTCCCAGTCCTCTTCCTCTGTTACAGTTCATTGACAAAACACCTCATATAAGTATACTGAGCCCCTGTTTAAATAATTCTTTCGTATGAACCACTCACCACAAAAATCTCCTGAATCCCACAAAGAAATAACACATGAAGAAGCGCTCTATGCTTTGCGTCTTTTGTGGAATCAAGGTGAAAAACTTCTCACTCCAGAAAAAGTCTATTCGTCTACGGGAATAACTCTAGAAGAACTCAAAGGTTTTTCATATGGACTCCAGGAGAATTCTCATGGAGTGGTTCAACACGTGCGTATTAAATCACTCGAAGCTTATATACAAAGTGATGATGTGAGTGCTTCTTACCCGAGAAATGCATCAGGTGAAAACAAAGGAAACCAGACCCTCATTATGGATATCGACCATTCTACACTTGTGCCACCAATAGACCATGGTGCCGCTACACAAATAATGGATATCTCTTCTGAAGATATTCAAGACCCTTCCCAAAACAAAGACGAAACAGTTTCTGTAGATCCAATAAATCTCAACGATGCAAATTGGGGTGATGTCCAAACAAGAAGCGGAGGAGAATACGGTGTACACCCTTTTAGTAGTCAGTTTATCGCTCGAGACAACAGGTTTAATACGCTCTACATTGTAGATTATCATGTGGCTGCAACCCTCTCAGACGATTATAAAGAAGTGTTTGGTGTTGAGTTGAGTAATGAAGAGCTCGCCTTAAAAACTCGTTCAGCAGTCGAATTGGACGACAATATTTGTTTTCCTTTCGATGGACCAGAAGGTGTACTCCACAATATCTATTATGTCGCTTTCGAAGAAGTAGATAAAATAGCTGAGCGTGCTGGTGTAGATCTCTCAGTGCTTGAGTCTTCTTATAAAGAACGTGTAGATAGCACCGAAAGCCCAAATGAAACGGTAGCAGTGGAGTGCGTAAAGCTCGACAAACTCGCCACACTGCTTCGACTCACCAAATCCCAACAAATCGTTCAGCCGACAAAAAACACCCGAAGCAGCATACTTTCTCTGCTGGGAGTAGCTTTGCTATCTGCTGCTGCAACCGGAGGAGCGGGGTATTATTGGGTAAAAAACGAACAACAACGACTTCAACAAGAGAAGCAAACACTTCAGAACAAACTTACGAAAAGTGATGAAGAGATGCAGCACCAAAAAGACATGAAGGATAGTTTTCAGGGTAGTTTGAAAATAAAAAGTGAGTCTTTAGGGTTATCACAACAAATAGTAGAAGAACAGGAGGGGACAATAGAGCTCTTGAAAAAAAAGAATGAAGAGAGTGGAAAGAGCATTGAGAAGAAAGATGATGAGATAGGGAAACTTAACGTTGAGATAAAAGGACTACAGGCAAATCTTTCAGAAAAATCTCAGAATGTTCGAGATCTCAAATCTGAAAAGGATGATTTAAGCACACAAAAAGATCAGTTGGAACAAGCGAAAACAGAGCTGTCTTCGCAAATCACAGAGTTGAAGGCGCAAATCGAGAACTTGAGCAAGGATGAGACTGGGGATGACTTCCTGCAGGAAGATGACACAGATGATTCACTTTTGACAGAATCTGATGATGAATTGATAAAGAAAATACAGGAAAAAACAGCAGAAATAGAGCGTTTAGAGGAGAAAATAAATAAAAATTCAAGGAAAATGTCCAAAAAAGACAAGGAAATTGCTAAGATGAGAGATAAAATACAGGAAAATAGTGAAATAATAGGTGAAAATGACAAAAAAATTACAGATTTAGTAAATAAGCTCGTGACTGCTGGGATTTATGACCGTGATACGGGGAAACTTGATGAAAAAAAGATGGAGAGTCTTAGAGATTATGTGGAGATTCTTGAAGCTCTGACATCAAGAGGATGGTCATGGAGTCCAGATACAAATGTCTTAACACCTCCAGCGGTGGTAGTAGGAGCTCCTAAGCCAGCTGTGAAGGCAGGCGAGGCTCCAAAGGTTGAGAAAAAACCTGAAGCTGCTCCAACACCAACTCCTACGCCAGTTACCGGCGAAAAGACAACACTAGACTCTACAAAGGCCCTACAGGCCGATATTCTCGCAAAATACAAGACAAACAACCTCTTTAAAGACATTTGTGGGACCTTGGAGAAGAAGAGCTATGATGGAATGAGCGAAAAGGAGCTGAAAACAGCAAACGCCAGCCTAAAAAGCCTCAGTAAGGCTCTAGTAGAGCTTTCTAAAGTAAACCTTGAAGGAATTAGCAATGATACGAAGCCGAGTAATTACGATGTTATCCGAGCGTACGCCAAAGGAATAATAGCTGGATTTACAGGTAAGACCGAGGATGATCTAAATATGGCTAGAAGGGGATATTTTGAGTCACAAGGACTAGCAAACGCCGCCTACTACACGCCACATCAGTTCAGAGCAGCTTATTACAGCATTGTAAAGACCTGGCTAAAGGAGCTGATGTAAGAAGTATTTGGAGAACAACAGTTCAGATACTTGACAACATAATATTGTTATGTATAATATCACTTGTCGACTCAAGAAGTCGAAGAGAAAATGTCCCTTGAAAGAACGTGAAACAGAGCTAATGAGGAGTCAGGAAATACCCTCCTCCTGAATCATCATTAGCTCTGTCCCCCCAAATATATCACTTATACCACTTGATTTCACACTCTGGTTTCTGGTGAGCAATACAAAATTTGATGTCTGAAAGGGGCTGAAAGGAGAAGTTCTTCTCTTTTCAACCCCTTTCAACCTCAGCACATTTCGTGTCTGCAGGTTTTTTTCAATTTTTAAACCCTCGATTGTTTCGAGGTGCTCACCATGGGGTGTGAGTTAGGAGATCTGAATTATGGCACTCGACAATAAGCAAAAAAAGAGCGTCGCCGCAAAGGTGACTGAGCTCTTGTCCAAGGGCGAAAGCCTCGAAGACATCCTGACCGCTGGAAAGGGCGCAGGTGGAGACACCAACGAAGCTCTCATTCATGCCGGCGCATGCGCCGTCAAGGAGGGGTTCGCGCCCCACAGCGTCAAGGCCAAGCTCGTCAATGATCCGTTCAACCTCAATGCCGTCGCCGCTGAGAAGACCGTCGCCGAAGGCTTCGCCGCGCGTGGCAAGTCCAGCAAGCTTATGATCGCTGGTAAGTCATTCGTTGCGCTTCTTGTCCTCGCCGGTATCACGCTTGGCACCATCGCTTTCTTCGTTGGAGACGACAGTGAGGAGATGGATGCAAAATTTGCAACCATCGACTCGCATAAAACACTCGAAGGAAAGATCAGCGCAGTTGATGCCAAGGTCGCTCCACTTGATGGAAAGATCAGCGCAGTTGATGCCAAAGTCGCTCCACTCGCAGACAAGGTTGGTGTGTTTAACGCCTCGGTGGCCAACGCCAAGAAGTCCGCCACCGCTGCAAAGAAATCCGAAGACGCCGCCAGGCAGGAGGCTGTCAATGCTAAGAATTTCGCAGACGGTGCCAGGAACTACGCCACTGCCGCTAAGACCGAAGCTGAAAACGCCAAGAACTTCAAGGTCGACGCAGAAGGCTTCGCGCAGGCCAGCAAGGCTGCAGTCGTCGCCGCAGATGCTTCCGCCGTCAAGGCCGGCAAGCATCAACAGCTCGCTTCCAAGGCTACTAAGGTGCTCGCAAAGGCCATGCCAACGATCCGGAAGGTCGCGAATCTCCCTGAAGAGGAGAAGAGCGGCGCCCAGATCCTTTTGGATGCCGAACGCGAGGCCAAGGAAATCCTCGGCAATTAAGTGATTTGAAAAGGGGGTGCAGAGCTCGAGGAGGTGGTCAC
Organism: Candidatus Altimarinota bacterium; assembly: GCA_029233985.1. Taxonomy (GTDB): domain Bacteria; phylum Patescibacteriota; class Gracilibacteria; order JAUYGZ01; family JAUYGZ01; genus JARGOK01. The sequence goes on along the minus strand of JARGOK010000001.1, from coordinate 369,773 downwards.
AACATCAAAAATACCCGTGACCACCCCCTCAACCCCTATAAATATTGTTAGATCATTCTAGAGCATTCTTCTGAAATGACCTGCCAATAGCAGGAGATTATCCCAAAATGAGATAGTCATTGCACCTTTAGAGATCGGTGAATCACTTGAAAGAGGTCGAGTGTGTGAGACCACTGCCAGCAAACAATTGTTGATAGTAGTCTCATACATTCCCTCACCCAAGAAACCATTCCCGGCATTTTGCCGAAAGGATCCGTGACATGAGAAGCATTCTGAATTTCATCTTTCTTATCCTCATCCTGGCTTCGGCCGGATGCAACAGTGCACAATTGAAGACGACCGACATTGATGACGGAAATGTCATCACTATGCCCTACAAGACTCTTTATGAGCACTCTCCAGAAGCACCCGAGACACTTGCACTCTTCAAGGAGGCTCGTCGTCTCCTCACAGTGAGCAAGAAGAAGGGGGCGGTTGCACAGCTCGATATTGTTGACGGATATCTTGTCAAAATGATGGGCCAGGCACCCTTCGAAAAATTTGTGGCAGGTCTGACCACTCGCACTCCAACCAAGAAGGTCGAAGCCAAAACCCCCAAGAAGGTCGAAGCCGAAATCCCCAAGAAGGACGAAGCCGAAACCCCCAAGAAGGACGAAGCCGAAACCCCAAAAGTGGGACTGGCCGTCCTGACCATCACAAAGGCCGAGTTTGTCGGCAGCGAGTTCGTCTTCATTTTTGAGACCACTACGGTTGGCAAAAGGCCAGCCAAGGTGACACTGATCGTAAACCAGCCCGACAACACCATGGCCTACAAAAAGGAGTCTCCAAAGAACATTACGGTGGACAAGGAATTTTCAGGAGAGAAGTTCAAAGTTGGGTTCTCTGTCCAGCTGGTATACGAGTTTGCCGACGGTCGGCAGCACACCAGCAACAAAGTTATCATCAAGTGATCACCTCAACCCTCTGAAGGGCTCTGCCGCGCGTTCCTCGAACGCGCCGGCATCCCACGACTTCCAAGGCCTCTACCAGCTGAAGAACGTCTTCATCTGATATCAGCTTTCGATAAAAGCTTGACAAAATAGAAAAATACTATAGAATATAGTAGTTCCAAAGCTCCTTTACAAACCAAACCAATGCCCATTCCTGATGTTCAGTCCCTATTGGACACCAGCAACGGGCATTCGTATGAATTTAATTACCAAGGAGACGTCTTTCGTCTCCACAAACATTTCTTCGCATCCGCCCTGATGCATATGAAGATCGTTTGAGACCGAAAGGTGTTATCATGAGACTTCTCATGCTGTTGTTCCTCGTTGTTTCTCTTTCTGCCTGTGATTCTCTCGCAGGTTTTCGCAAGAACGAAACCGGTACCTATGTCGGTAGTACCAAGATCGAAGTCCCTAGTGCCGATGAACCTCCTGCTCTGCAGGTGGCCAAGGCAAAGGCTACCAACCAGGTGCATGGCGAAGTGGAGGACATTAAAACCCGCCACACTGCATCCGAAAACGCTCGTGAGTACATGGGTGATCACGAAATAACCAGTCTCAAAGGCCTCGCAGCTTACTCGACGGTCACTCGGAAGGTCCGAAAGGACCTCAAGAAGTGATCTGACAGCTAGCCTCGGCGCCAACGAATGCACGAAACCTGCAGTTCTAAGAACTGCAGGTTTCACCTTATATAAATTATTTTAAGTCATCTTATCCAATAAAGAGTCTTCTTTTTTGTATCTCTATTGTCTTATCAGTCAGATGTCCTTCTTGGAGTAAGGACCGAATGAATTAATTCTTGGTAGGTAAGGTTTGCTGGGTGAATACTATTGATATTTTCATCTTTCCCTTCAATACCAAGAGCAACCAGAGATCGAAAGAGAGGATTGTTTTTTTTAAGCTCAATATATTTTTCAATAAAATCTTCTCCCACATCGATATGCTTTATTTTTCCTCGAGGTTGTCCACCTTCCATCTTTCCGTCTACGGAAGCCACATATGATTTTTCTGCTTCCTCAAAATGCTTCACTACACGACTCCATTCCAGGGTTTTGATATCAAAGAGGGGACGTCCAGACTTATTCGTCTTGCTTTTATCGAAATAAACAGTGTCTCCATCAAGAAAATCAAACAGCTCTTCTATCTGAGGAACATCATCTCGGTAATGCTTATATTCTGCGAGCATTTTGGCATCTTCCTGTGGACCCGGAGAATTTGAAACCCAGTCGACTTGTGATTTCTGAGGTGTGTTTAGTACCGATATATATTTTTCTGAAGAGACAAGATGATCAGCATATTCTTTCAAGGTCATTTCTTTTTTCGGATCTACATTAACCTTCAGCCGATTCATCACTCTCGCCGTCCACAAGAATTTATAGAGGTCTTGTCCCTCGTCAGAATCATGCCATTCCACATCCGCCTGAAAATCATCGATCAACTGATACCACTCAGATGCTTTTTTCTTCTCTTGTGGATTCTTCACATCCAGCATGGATGACAGAGATTGCTCAAAATCATTAAATCGACTGATGCTTTCCACACCCATTGATTCTAGCAACCCTATATACCGTTTCTGATTGAGGAATTTTTTCATCAGCTCGCCCTTTTCATTTACTTGTTCCATAAAAGATCCCATATCAGCAGGGGAGTTTTCTTTGATATAAGGTCCATATTTTTTTTGAAATTTTTGCATTACCAGCGCAAACTGCGCCAGGTCAAATGGTTTTTCTTGGCCTCCCATCATCACCACCCCTCGAGAGAGGTACTCATCTGATCCGTTCAGGTTGAATATCCTTCGAACAGTAAGTTTTCGTCCCGCCATCTCGACACTGGCTTTTTTGCTCTTAAGGTTCCACATCGATTCCGATCCGGCATTCACTTCTGCTTCCTTGAAGTCTTCCCATTTGAGCTGTTTGTTCCCAAAGAAATTGAGTTCGGCATAGTCGATCAATTTTTGTACTTTGAGGGCTTGCTCCCGAGAGGGGAGGCCACCCTTCACAAGCTGTACATCAAGGTCCTGAAGTAGGAGCTGCATTTCCTTGCTGCCTGGCACATCGATTTTTTCCAACTCCTTCTCAAACTCACTCAACTCCTTCACCTCCTTACCCTTCTTCTCCTCCACCTTCTTCTGCACTCCCATTGCTTTGTCCAACGCCACCTGATCAACCGTAAGAACCAAACTGTTGTCCTTCTCACTCACCTCTGTATTTTTCACAAACGCCTCTATCGCCCGATTGGCCTCACCCATCTCATACTTCTTGCCAATAAACTTCGGATAGAGTTTCGCAAACTGCACCCCAATTTCCTGCAGATTCTTGGCAAAAGCATCTGGGCTCTTGTCGAGCTGTTGAGAAAGAGCTGATTGATTCGCTGGTGAATTGAGCTTGAGGTACAGAGCGTTACTCAAAGCCACGGCAGGTTTGATCTTCAGTTTTTTGAAGGTTTCTTCAGCTACTTTTTTATACCCAAGCTCTCTCCTGTTGTTCGCATTTTCATTCAATACAGCTTTTATTTCCGTGTCTTCAATATGAACACTCATCTTGCTCTTAAAATTATCATACTCACCTGATTTTTCTTCAAAGAAAGTCCGAGCACTCGGAGACACAATACGGAGTGCCTGCGGGTTTTTTGCTCGCTGAACATCTCCATAGTTTTTCAGGTAGCCTTTGTAGTCCTTGAGAAAATCCTTGAAAAGGGGAGTCGTATCATTGCTTTTCTTATCCCAGTTTTTATCCAGTGCTGTCATAAAAGCCGACCCCATATCATGCTGCATCTCTCGGTACACATGCAGGGCAAACTCAGGGTCTTCTGATCCATTGAATCCCAGCTGAATGAGCTTGTTTACAAAGTTGTTTCTTACCTGCTGCTCAAGTCCCGTTTCTAGGCGAGGGGAGACGTAGCGGATAGATTCACGGATGGCTTTTGGTGTTTTTTCTATATCCGGTTTTACAAGCTTCGCTTTTTCAAAACCTTCCTTCTTCCACATCTCCAACAGCCCCTGCGAGAATGCGTCTATCGTGGTTTCAGTTTGATTCCCATTATAAGAATCATTGTTTTCTAAGACAAACTTTCCCTTTTGATCAACCCGGAAGTGTTCCAGGTATGCAGAAAGGGTGAGGTCCACTTGAGCTGGGGTGGCACGGTCTTGTGTATTATTTTCTCCTTTGTAGTCCAGCATGTTTTTCCTGAGGTCATTCATATTTGTCAAAAACTGAAGCTTTGCTTTCGTTTTCGATCGATCGAGGATATCAGATTCAAGATTATCCTTTGGATTCAGGTTATTTTCCTTTCGAGCTAGCTCAGCAGACAAATCTTGAAACTGAGTATCTTGCCCAGTGTACGCGCTAAAGAGTTCTGTCTGGAGACCCTTGGACATTCCTTCCGACATCGTTTCTTTCGCATTGTCGAGTTGTCCTCTCATACGATTTCGTTCGTCATTTTCCTGGACCTGCTTTTGCTGCATCTCTTTTGTTTCAGCCGTCGCAAATCCTGAGATCACTCCATTTTTATCCTTGAAGACCGAGAAAAAGACGCCCAATGACTTCATGATCTTCGCAATCATCTTTCCGAAACCAGCACCAAAGAGTTTACTCAAGGCTTTCTCACTCGGGTTTTTACTCAGCTTGTATGTCTTCGAACCATCATCATTTTCTATCACTTCCACCGGCTTTTCACCGGAGGTTTTTTCTGTGGATTCTTTTTTTTCTTTCTTCTTCGGTTTCTCAGGATTTTTTTTTGGTTCCTCTCTGCTCAATACATTTTCACGAAGTTGATTGAGAGCTATGGATATTTTGAATGCAAGTTTGGTCATATCCTTAGTGCCCAAGAATATTTCTTTTGAATCTTTATTGAACTGTTTAAATGCATTAGAGATATCTTGGATCTTTTTTTCTTGCCATAATTTCAAATTTTTCAAAAAATCCGCTTTTTTGGCGTGGTTTTTGATCCCTTTCGCTCTTTCTGTGAGAGTAAGAAATTGTTTGTTCACATGACTAATAAGTTTCGTTTGAGATTTACTAATTTTACCTTCCAAGTTTTTTGCAGGAGTTTCCCCATTAAGAAGTAAACTCTGGACTTCGCTATAGGCTGATTTGAGTTTTTCATTTTTTTCTTTATGAAGATCCTCTGCTTTTAGCTCAGCAGGTTTAGGGGTATCTGGTCCTTTAGGAGGTGCCATAAAAACCATCCGCTTTGGCACCAACCCAAGCCAGGCGTTCCATTTATCTCCTTCGGTTATGTTCCGAAAAAACCCCATGAACTCATTTTAATAATCCTCAAGCAAATCCTCTGCATCTCCTTCCTCATCAGCAGCATCAATGTCCTCATGTATCTGACGTTCATTCTTTTTGAGGCCCTTTTCGGTGTTTTTCACGAGCTCATCGAGCTCTTCATTTAGGCTCATGAGCGGCTCTGTGATGGCCTCTGCTTGCTCTTTAAGAGCACTTTCTTCAGTTTTTAATTGATGGTACATATCCAAAAGTTCCTCATCAGTCATTTTCTTGAGGTTTTTCGTAAAAAATTTGCGAAGTTCTTCGTCTTGACTCAGCACAGCAGAGTAGCTGATGAGTGTTGGGATGACTTCCATTAGCTCTTTCCTAGAAAGCTCTGAATCATTGTTTTTAGACATGTTTTTGTTTTAGTGATCTCATCATTATAGCACAAAAAGGGGTGAATTTGAAGGGTGGAAGGGGGTTCTTTTGTCATTCCGATTGGAATGCATCGTAGCGGAATGGAACAGAGGAAACCCTTGCTTGGTGGGCTTGTGACACTTGTTTAGGTTCGGGAGATAGTCGTACTATGGACCCCCAACCCCTTAAAAGGGGAGCCGAACAGTGTAATCAGGAAGAAAATCAGGATAATCAAAGTAATCTGCGTGAATCTGCGATTCAGACAAAACCCCAGCCTTATTTTCGATTCAGCGTTCCGATACAGCCTCTCTGTCACTCCGTGACATCTCTCCAGAGGAGAGACCACTCCACATTGCCTCTCCCTAGAGAAAAAATGCATGTGGAAGGTGTATTATTCCCCATTTAAAGGGGCTAGGGGTTGTGGTCCTATCCCCACTCACCATATTTCCCCTTTTCTCAAAAAAAGAAAAATGCTAATATCTCTAAGTACCCGTCAGAAAGCCAAAAAACGACCAGTACTTGACAAAAAGATAAAGATAAACCCTGTACAAACACCCACCCACCAACACACCACAAGATTCTTCGGTTCCTCAGAATGACAGGAATCATCACTGTTCGATTCCCCTTTTAAGGGGTTAGGGGTTGCCCCCTCCCACCGTTCTCACAGTCCTCAACATCCCCAAAGTCCTTATCCTCTCTCTTATGTTCGACTGGCTCGTCCATTCCAAAACACGGCTCCGTATGCTCAAAATGTTCTTTAAGGATCTTGAGAGGCCATTGTATGGACTTGAAATCGCCCAACACCTCAAATCGTCACCAGGAACCACACATCGAGAGCTCACTGCCATGATCAAAAAAGACGTCCTCAAAAAAAAGAAAGAAGGAGCACTGGTCATGTACTACGTCAATACTCAACACCCGTTCTTTTCTCAGCTCAAGCAAGCTATTTTCCCTCCCAAAAAGAAAGTAATGAGGGTGCTTTTCATGAGTGATTTACGGCTCAGTGTCGAGACTCCTCAAGAAGTTATCAACGATTTCCACCTCTTCTGTGACTACGCCGAAGAAAACGCTACAGATATTGTCTTCCTCGGAGACATGATCGAAATGATCAATGGCTGTGTCTTTCAAACATTTTTGGTTCACAAGCCGGTTTTCGACCGTTTGGCTGTCCTTGCGGGGTCTGTAAATATCACCTACGCTGTGGGAAACTCTGATTGCTTCCTCAAGCTCATGTGTCACGAAAACGCAGGACTGCTCGAATCCAAATTTAAATTCACCGAAGAGTACTTGCATAACAAGCTCAATATCTACGCGACACACGGAAACAAATTCGATGATCTCAGCTTGCTCAAAGGATTCAAACCCAAGAAAAAAGTCGAGTACCCAGGGAAAAATCTGCTCAAAGCAGCAAGAAAGTACGCGGATCAAGACCTTATTGTAGAAGTTGCCAAATACGCCAACGAGTGCGTAGATTTCATGGAGTATGGGAAACAAAAGAAATTTGACTATGCCAAGCGCCTCTCCGACACAGCCAAGGAAATCATTCACGAAGAAGACTACTCCTATGTGGTGATGGGGAATACTCACAAGGCTTCACTCAAACAACATGGCCACGGGATTTACTTCAATTGTGGATCTTGGAAAAGCGAAAAAAAGCGCAAGTTTATTGAGATCGATCGGGAAGGGGGAGCGTTGGTGGAGATGGGGGAGTTGAGGTAGGATTGAGAGGAATAATAACACCGTAGGTGAGGATGAATATCCTCACCGATTATTCACCACCGCCGGCAATATTCATTACCGGCTACGATTGGAGGGGGCCCCGGTAGCCAAAACCCGTAGGGACGCGATTGATCGCGTCTTTTTTCGTAGGGAACGGGCATGCCCATTCCCTACGGGGGAGACCCCTAACCCCTTACAAGGGGAACCACACAGTGGTAATTTAGATAAATCTGCGTTCATCAAGAAAATCATATACATCTGCGATTCAGACAATGGAGGGCTCCCCTTGTAAGGGGTCGGGGGTCCGGAGTGGGCCATCTCCTCTTCCCATCCCCTTATCAATCCATTACAGTAGTCCCACAAGTTCCTCCAAGCTACCAATTAACCCCTACACCCTATGCCTACGGCACTCATCTCCGTCTACGACAAAACCGGAATCGTCGAATTCGCTACCGAGTTACAAAAGAAATACAACTACGAAATTCTTTCGACAGGAGGGACCATGCGCAAGCTTCAGGAAGCCGGGTTAAATGTAAAAGCTGTAGAAGAACACACGGGCTTCCCAGAAATGCTCGACGGGCGGGTCAAAACTCTTCACCCAATGATCCACGGAGGGCTCTTGGCCTTACGAGACAAAGAAGATCATATGAAACAGGTAGCAGAGCACTCTATCGGTCTTATCGATATGGTGGTGGTCAATCTCTACCCCTTTGAAGACACGGTCGCTAGCGGAGCGCCCTTCGAAGAAGTGATTGAGCAGATTGATATTGGTGGGCCATCCATGCTGCGATCAGCCGCCAAAAACTTTCAATCCGTCACCGTTGTCTCAGGAATTCAGTTTTACGATCAAATTTTGAAAGAAATGGAACAGGGGAATGGAGATATTACTCCTGAGTTTCGCAAACAATTGGCTATGGAGGTTTTCTGGAGCACAGCACAGTACGATGCAGCAATTACCCAATACCTCTCCGAAGGATCTCGAGCACTCTTCCCAGTAGAAAAAGTCGACGACCTGCGTTACGGGGAAAACCCTCACCAAAAATCTCAACTGTGGCTTGATCCAAAAGCCAATCAACAGTCATCAATGGCTTCAGCTCAGCAGCTTCATGGAAAAGGCATGAGTTTCTTGAATCATTACGATACGAATGCTGCCCTCGACATGATCCGAGAATTTGACGAACCTGCAGCAGTCTTTGTAAAGCACGCCAATCCTTGTGGAATGGCCACCAACCCTGATTTTCTCACAGCATTTAAAAAAGGGTTCGCTTGCGACCCTCGTTCCGCTTTCGGTGTGATTATTTCGCTCAATCGTCCGGTAACAAAGGCTATCGCAGACGAAATTATGGAACAAAAGATGTTTGTAGAGGTCATCATCGCTCCATCATTCGAATCTGACGCTCGGGTAGTCCTCGAAACCAAGAAAAATATGCGCCTGATCGAGGTGGGAAAGATCCGAAAGCTCGACGAAAGCGATCTTGATATGAAGAAAATCACAGGAGGATACCTCACTCAAGACATCGATACTCAGTTGATCACCGAAGCTGACCTCACGTTTGCCACCGAAACCAAGCCAAGCCCTGAACAAATCAAAGACCTGCTCTTCGCCTGGAAAGCCGTCAAGCATGTGAAATCCAACGCTATTGTTTTGGCCAAAGACGGAGCGACAGTCGGGATCGGAGCTGGACAAATGTCTCGAGTGGATTCTACTGAAATCGCCGTCCGCAAAGCGGGGGACAGAGCCAAGGGGTCAGTTCTCGCATCTGACGCTTTCTTTCCCTTCCCAGACTCTATCGAAGAAGCCCACAAAAACGGCATCTCTGCCATCATCCAGCCAGGAGGATCTATCAAAGACGACGAAGTGATTGCCAAGGCAAATGAATTGGGGATTTCAATGGTGCTGACGGGAAGTCGTGCCTTTCGGCACTAGGAAGAACTCTAAGGGGTTAGTGTTTTTGAGGTTTTCTTAGTTGTGCTTGGGGAAGTCTCAATACAAGAAATCCAGTCTTTTTGATCAGTTCCAAGCCTTTTTCGTATTTCATGTTCATAAATGAACTATTCATATTAAATATGATGGTTTATACATTTTGAATATCAAGAAACGATTGTTAGCACAAGATCACAAAGTCTTTCAGAATATTCAGTTCCCCCTATTTCTTCCCTCTTGCGAAACTCTAAAAAACCTTCCTACATACTTGAAAAAACACCCCTTTTAGCCTACTATTACCTCGATGAGCCGACCTTGTTTTTGAGGTCATTTTATACTGTTTCTAACAGAAACTCCTTATCGATAATTACGTCCAAAACATCTACCGAAAGCGCCGTTCTCGATGGTTTCGGCTAAAAAGATTCATAAATCGCTTCTTCTCTACATCGAGGAGACAGCGTAAAAGGGCTATTCTGAAAGATTTTGAAGAAGATTTAATCGATCGAACCCATCGAACCTTTGTAAAACAGGTCAAACAGCGTATTATATGGCGTTCTGCCTTTATTTTCGTGGGTATTTTTGTTATTGGGTCATTGTCACCCAATTTTATGAGTATGAGTGGTCCAGTACTGCAGTATCAGACGGTAAACGCTGAATTTGAGGAGGAATACGCCGAATCAGCCCTTCTTTCTATCGACGGTTTTATTACGAAAACCTATACGCCTACAGAAGACAGTAAAGGGGTAAAGGGGATTCACGAAGTCACCGTCGAGTCTGGAGACACGCTTTCAGAGATTGCCAAGCGTCATGGGGTGAAGGCAAGTGATATCATCATCAACAACAACCTTTCTCAGTACGAAATTACTCACCTCAAGCCAGGAAAAAGACTCAAGCTGGCTAATGGACTCATTCATAAGGTTGGAAAGACAGAGGATGCAGCAGGTATTGCAAAATTATATGGAGTGAGTAAGGACCGTATTTTAGGAGAAAACGAAATTGTCGAGAGCGATATTGTCTCAGGTATGGAGCTCGTAGTAGTGGGGGCAAAACGAAAGCAGCCAGTCTACACCACTCCTACACAGCTTTCACTTCCAAGTTTCAATCCAGGATCAAATTATTCAATACCTTACACCGAAACAAAAGGGCGGCTGTTATTCCCAACTATTGGAAAGTATACTCAGTATTTCCGTGCGGGGCATTACGCAGTTGATATTGCGAATAACACTTCACCTCCGATCTACTCAGCCGAGTCAGGGCTTGTCGAAAAAGCTCAATGTGGTTGGAATGGAGGGTATGGATGCCATGTCATTATAAATCATGAGGACGGTGTGAAGACCCTTTATGCTCATATGAGACGACTCGATGTCACTGTTGGTGAGCGAATTAGTCGAGGTCAGATCGTTGGACAAATGGGAGCAACAGGACGTGTTTACGGACGAACAGGGATCCATCTGCATTTCGAGGTAATCATCGACGGGATCAAGAGAAACCCCGTGGCATTCTTCTAGCGCCTGATGCAAATCAATGAATGGGAACGAATCTGTTCAATATGCGAATAGCCCTTTTTGTCATCCCAATTGGAACGGCTTGGTTGTGGGGTGAGCAGAGGAATCCCTTTCTGAATCAATTTTTTCTGCTTGTCATGGGGTATTAAAGACAAGAGATTTCTTTACTTCGCAATGCTCCCGTCAAGATGACAAAAAGAAGGAGCTATTTGTAGGTTCGGAGAGTCGAATCGAATTAGAATATTAGAATCGGGACTATCAAGTGTAAGCACTTCCAAAACCTTCGTCACTTGAGTACACTTGTTCCGATAACTTTCCCTTTATGAATTGGTTTCTTCAGAGCGCAATGGCCCAAAATGTAACAGCCCTTCCGGAAAGTGGTGGTCTTGTTGAAAAGATTAAAACGGGGCAGGTATCACTGTCTGACATCCCTAGCTTTATCACATATTATATCGAAGTTGGTATCGCTGTTGCCGGGATCGTAGCATTTTTAATGCTTTTGGTTGGCGGATACCAATACATCGTGGGAGGTGTTTATAGCGATATGAAAGAACAAGGAAAGCAAACCATTACGTATGCTATATCGGGTCTCGTTCTCTCGATGCTCGCCTACGGAATCGTCACCCTTGTTCAACTCTTCGCCACCTCTCTCTAAAACCCCAACGTCCTCAAAGTCCCTAAGGTTTCCACCTATGTTCCCAATTCTCTTCCATTTCAACAGCTTCTCTCTCTTCGGAATCGAATTCGATCCGATCGAAATCTTCTCTCATGGAGTTTTCTCTGCTATTGGTTTTATGATCGCTATCGCCTGGTTTCTCAGGATGAGTCAAAAAAACCATATGCATCTGGAGTTTATTGCAGACCATTTTTTCTCTTTCGTCTTCTCGAGTATTATCGGGGCTCGGTTGGGATACGTTTTTGTGTTCTTTGCACGCTACCAAGAAGACCCCTTGTCGATGCTCTATCTCTGGGATGGGGGATACCTGTTTTGGACAGGAATTATCTGCTTTATTCTCACGCTTTTTTATCACTGTCAAAAGCAAAAAGAAAAGATTGGTCAATGGCTCGATGTGATCATGCCTTCAGCTATTATTGTCTTTATCTTCGACGCCTTTGGATCATTTTTGGGTGGAAGCAACTACGGTAAGCCAACAGAACTCGCCTGGGGTATTATGTTTGAAAATCCAGAAGTCCCATACACTATCGCTATTCATCCAGTTCAGCTCTATGTGCTCTTTTCCCTTTTGCTGCTCTTGGGGGTCATATATATCCTTCACAAGAGTCGCATGCGAGAGTCTCTGATCGGATTAGTGAGCCTTAATCTTTACGCCCTTATATCTCTCCTAACAGAGTACTATCGAGGTGATGAAATGATTATCTATTTTGATTTTCGTTTTACTCAAGTCCTTCAGCTTGTTGTCTTTGTTTTCTCTCTGATGCTTATTTTTCTCAGTAATTCCAAAAATAGGTGACCGAATGTGACCGATACCAACACTATTCTACAGCGGCACATGTATTCGAATAGGAGCGAATCTAATGATCCACAAACACCCTTCAGTCACCTAAACTCTTACAAGGAGACCCAGCACACAAATCCTCTCCAATTCTCAATCCTTCGCATTCTCATAATCCTTCCTCATGGACTTTATCGATCAGTCAACCGCATTTCTCTCCTCGCCTATTTTCGAATGGATAATCAAAGGAGCGCTGATTTACTTGGGATTGCTTTGGTTTTCAGTAGTCTTATGGGTGACACGAGATGTTATTAATCGTTCCAATAATGTTCTCTTTCAGACGATGGTTATTCTGACAAATATTGCGCTGCCAGTTTTCGGGCTGGTGCTCTATATGATTATCCGACCAACAAAGACTTTGACCGAAAAATACTACGAAGAACTCGAGTATAATTTTCTTAACGAACACGAGCACGAAGAGTCTTGCGGGAGATGTGAAAAAAAAGTAAAGTCTGACTTTCTCTTTTGTCCTCACTGTGAGGAAAAACTAAAAGAGGTGTGTTGGTCATGCAAGCATACGTATCTTGATGAGTATGCGGTCTGTCCTTATTGCGGAAAAAAAGAAAAATCAGCAACACGAAAACCACAGGCTGAGCAAAAGAAAAAACAATCAAAAAAAACAAAAAAATAAATCATATATTCTCATTATTGAGAATATCAAAGTGACGATTTTATTTTTTCAAAAAGATCCGAAAAACCAGTTGAGAACTGGTCTCCGCTCACCATCACCTTTACGCTGCAGGTGCGTTCTTTGAGTTCGTTTTCACCGACAATGACCACCACTGGAATGCCAAGTGAGTCTGCATAAGAAAAATTTTTCCCGATGCTTTTTCCTACCAGGTCCATTTCAGTATTTAGTCCTGAGTCACGCAACATACGTGCTACTTCAGTAGCATAACCCACTTCGTTTTCACTCACTGGAACGACATACACCTGCGTGACACTTTTTCTAAAGTTCTCTCGTTTTTCTCGAAGTGCATCACAGATCACACTCACTCCAAAGCTCATTCCTACTCCTGCTACATCAATTTTTCCATTCGAAAATTGTCCCACCATTTTGTCATACCTTCCGGTACCGACGAGCGAGGAAGAAATCTTACTCTTCAATAAAAAAGTCTCAAAGAAAAAACCAGTATAGTACCCCAGACCTCTTGCCAGACTCGGATCAAATTCTAGATTTGGGATGTCTTTCAAGATCTCTATAATTTGTCTCAATCGCTGAACTGCTGGACTCTCACCCAGAGAGTTTTCCAGGCTGTCGAGCTTCTCAGTATTCGATCCATTGAGTTGTGTCATGGTCATCAGCTCATCACATTGTTCTCCACTTACTCCATTTTCCATCATTTCTTTTTTTACGGCTTCTTTCCCGATCTTTTTGAGTTTATCTAATGCAATCACAGCTGCACCACGTTGTTCTTCTGCAATCCCAACCTTATCCATCATTTCTGCCAAGAGTTCACGAGAGCTAAAAGGAATAGTGACATCTAAATCGAGTTTTGCGAACAGTGCCGCTGCCATTTGAACCCCCTCAGCATCTGCAAGAGGTCCAGGTGCCCCAATAATATCTGCATCAGCTTGCCAAAATTCTCGATACCTTCCCAGTTTGATAGGTCCATCTCGAAAGACTTTCCCCATCGCATACCGCTTGAAGGGCAGCTTTACCATGGGATTCATCGCTACGTATCGGGCAAGAGGTACTGTCATATCAAAGCGAAGTCCTAATTCACGTTCTCCTTGGTCTGTGACGTTAAAAATTTCTTTTGAGACATCAGTGCCCTCACCAGCTGCAAACTTCGCTTTGAGGACATCCATGCGTTCCACAAGAGGTGTTTCGAGCGGCAGGTATCCATATGATTCGAAGATCGATCGAATCGCATCCAAGACCTCCTGCTGGAGGATCTTATCAGCAGGGGAGATATCGCACATTCCCTTTGGAAGCATCAGTTCTAATGAGTTTTGAGACATAATTGGGGTGGTTAGTGAAAAGAGTATAACAAAAAATGCACCAGAGGCGCATCAGTTCTTCTTGTTATTCACACAGAAAACAGCACGCCTCAGATGAGGTGGATGAAATGACTGTGATGATGTGAGAGTTTTTGAATCATTTTTTTTCTTAAGGTCTTACTGAGTATACGCCAAAATAGAGCTTTTTTCAAGAGGAGAGAACCCCTAGCCCCTTTAAAAGGGTTAGGAGTCTCTTCCTATCCCTTTCTCCAAACCCTCCATGGAAACACCACCGTCGCATTAAAAATCCTCCCAATCCGACTCGGCTCAATAATCACCCGATATAGCCATTCCAACCCTATCTTCCTCATCCACTGTGGCGCTCTTTTTCGTTTTCCCACCAAAAAATCAAAAGCCCCTCCAATCCCCATAGCTACCCGTACATTCTTCATCTTTGGTAAGTTCCGAGAGATCCATTCTTCTTGCTTCGGAGCCCCAAAGGCCACAAACAACACTTCAGTCTCAGGGGTGTCGATCATCTGCCGAATGACCTCTTCATTTTCCACCGAAGGATCTCCACTATAGCTCCCAACCACCTTCGTCCCAGCCTTCTTCAGTTTCTCAGTCAAATTACGGTTTACCTCAGGGCTTGCTCCCAAAAGAAAAACCCGCCGCTTCGATTTCTGACAAAACTGATTCATGACATCAGTACCCGTCACTCGTTCAAAAAACACACCCTTTTTCTTCGTAACCCAAGGGCTCAGCAAGGTCCAGCCCCATCGAATCAAATTCTTCGAACCATTCAAATACCGTCCAGCCCACAAAATCCCAAACCCATCGGGGATAGAGAGGTCAGCTGCCTTCAAAACCTTCAGGAAACCTGCGTTATTCTCAGCTGCAAGGCATATTTCCGGATTTGGAGTCACGCAAAAGAGTTTCTTCTTCCTTTCACAAGCCTCTTCCATCATCTCTAAAACCTCCTTGGTGCTGACAAGGTCAAAGGGTACTCCCAGTATCTGTGGTCGTTTGGTCATGAGGAAACACGGTTACAGGTCGTTCCTTGGGCTGTGCTTCTCCCTAAGGAATCGGCGATAGCTTTTTCATCGATATAAAGAGGGTGACTCCTCGTAGATGCCATGTGTTTTCGGCACACAAAAAGGGTGTTAAAGCCAGAAACCCGGCTCTCTTCCACTCGAAATCCAGATTTCTTGAGGAGTCCTCTTAGCTCATATGGCATAAAGGCATGATAATAGCGGGGGACTTTCTCTATTCCAAACGGGATGTTCAGGTCTCGCGGGTCGCTTCGAAAGAATGAGAGGGCCCAGTTCTTCCAGGCTTCAGCATGGGCTTTCCAGTATTTCCATTGCCAGAGATTCCATACCGAAAGCATGAGTACACCATCATCTTTCAAGTGTTCAGAAATCAGCTTTAAGGTCTTTTGTCTGAGTCTTTTCGTAGGGATGTGGTGAAAGGCGGCGATAGAAATGATGACCTCGAATTGCTTGTTGAGGTCAAGCTTGGTCATATCTTGGATCACAAAATCTTGCTGATGATATTTCTGCTTTGCGAGGGCAATCAATTCTTCACTGAAATCAACTCCCGTATAATCAATCTCATATTCTTTCAACGAATCATAGAGTCTTCCGTTCCCACAGCCCAAGTCGAGCACCTTTGAGCCCTTCTGAATAAACTGCGCAAAGTACTCAAACTCAGGCCAAGCCCTGTTCCTCGTGGATGAAAAATCGGAAGCGATAGCATTATAGGATTTTTTGAGGTTTTCCCGGACGAGTTTTGGGTTGGAAGTCATAGCTCAGTAATAATCCTGTAGATTGCAATAGAAATTCTGATCGGTTGTTTTTCACCTGTGAGAATTTCGATTCTCATCTACGGTTGATTGATAACATATTCCTAGCTTACAGGCATCTCAATACCCTGAGCAACTTGATTCTCTTGCGTTTCAGGTCTAGAGTGCATCAGTACTCATACCTTTTTACTCTCCCCATGAGAAATTTCAAAATCGTCACCATTACATCTCTCCTCATTATACTCGCCTTAGCACTCCTTTGGGGGATACAGGGAATAATCCCAGGAATCGGTCCATCTGAAGAGGAATTTGAAGATGTCTATTTAGAAGGACATGATCATGACCACGATGTCGATAATGATGAGCTTTACAAAAACGAACTCAAGCAGTTCGAAGGGGAGATAAAACTCCTCGGAGTCTCAATTTACGACGAAGCGACTCACCGATTAGAAGAGAACGACGCTCTTGTGACCCTTCTGAAAAGTGACAAAGTAGAATTAGAAGATTTTCTCAATCAACGAGTGAAGGTACAGGGAATTGTAAAAGACACAACACGAGGTGACCAAAAAATAATGACTGTCAGCTCACTTGAAAAACTCAGTGAAGATGGAGTTGAAAAATTTGATGAAATAAATTACGAAATGAATTTCACGTATCCTTCTGAGTGGGAATACGCGCTTGAAAGCAACAAGGTGAAATTCACCCAAAAAAGAAACGGAGAAGACATTTCGATGGTGATGGTCTACCAGTATGAGGACGAAGAAGTTCCTCTCGATATCTGGCTAGAAGACCGCGACCAAAACCTGTTCTTTGAGGAAAGTCAGGTCAGCGTAGGAAATCAAACAGGGGTTCGAAGAACTATTAAGAATGGGGACGAGGAAATCATCAAAACCTATGTGAGAGGAGGAAACAATTATTACGAGCTTCGTCTCGTCGATCAAGATTCGATCGTAAAAGGGCAATACTTCGAACTCATTGATACTTTTGAATCGCAAGGAGTAGTTTCTGAAGAGAAGGAAGATGCTGAAGATCTTGATATTTCTGAGGATGCTAAGGATCTTGAAGAAGAGTCAGAAAAAGAAAAACAAGAAGTGGGGGAAGGGGAAAAAGAAGAAGAAAAAAATGAGGAGGCAGAAGTGTTGGAGAATGAAGAGGAAAAAGAAGTGGAAGAAGAAACAAACACAAATGAAGAGACTCAGGAAGATGAGGGAAAGAGCTTTTCATCACTAACGCCACTGACAAATTCAGAGCTTGAGTCTCTTATGAGCAAGGGGTTTAACCCATTTCAAGGAAGAACTCTTTCATTCGAGTACCCAAAAATCTGGTATTTTTCTTATCTTGGAAGCTCACAATACGGATTTACAGACCACACGACTTACACGGAAAGCAATAGTGAGATCACGGAAAGCAATAGTCGTGTATTGATCTTTTCTGGTACACCAGACACGTCATGCTCATACAAAAAAACAGAGGATGTGGGCGGAAGCATGTATACCGTATGTGCACGAGAAACTGGTCTCAAGCAGATTGTAGACAAGATAGCTGCTTCACTTGAAAAAGAGTAAGATCGTTTATTCCAGTAAGAGTAAAAAAGCCATGTGAAGACTTGATTTCTTCTGATGGCTGAGATACGCTGTGCTGGCATTACCTGGCCTGGTAGCTCAGGGGTAGAGCAGAGGATTGAAAATCCTTGTGTCGGTGGTTCAAATCCGCCTCAGGCCACCACCTTTCATTTCAATTCTTTAGTACACATTCATTCTTGTCTAATCCGACAGGTTGTTTTGTCTATCACAAGGAAACAATTGGTGAGAACCAAAACACTGAGATATTTGAATGCCATCGCTGAGAATTTCGATTCTCATCTACAGGTTGGCGAACATTATTTAAATCCAATGCTAATCAACCCATCATCCTTTGTTTCTTCCGTATTTTTTGCGACCTCACCTTCTTTCACGGCCAACTGCCCACAACCTCCATCAATCTCTCTTCCTAGGCTTTTCCTGATTGTAGATCGAATGCCACGTTTTTGCAGTGCTTCTTGAAAGCCTTCAGTGCGCTTGCGTGAGGCACGGTTATAGTTCAGGTTGTCCACTTCATTCCAGGGGATGAGATTGATCTTGTATCGGTCTATACCCTTTAGGAATTTCGCGAGATCTCGAACATCTTTCTGCGTATCATTTTTTCCTTCCAGCATAAGATACTCAAAAGTAATGTGATGTTTTCGGTTCCCGTACTGTTTGAGATACCTCAAGCACCAGTCTTTTAGTTCTTCAAGGCTTCTTTGATTTGCAACAGGCATGTGTTCTACGCGCTTCTTTTGATCGGGATAATGCAGGGAAATAGCTACTCTTACGTCAGGCCAGAGCGGATCAGTCAAAATTTGCTCCATGCCACGCTTCACTCCCACGGTCGAAAGAGTGATCTTGGTTTTTCCTATCTCCATATATTCAATAAAATCGATAATGGCATCTCGTACCGGCTCATAGTTGTTCAGAGGTTCGCCCATTCCCATCATAACAATATTCGACACTCGTCCACTGATTTCCTCGTTCTCATGCAAGTACTGTCTCCAGTAGCGCAGTTGGTCAGAGACTTCATCTGAACTAAGGTCTCGAATAAACCCCATTGTTCCCGTCGCACAAAAATCACAAGCCATTGCACAACCAACCTCAGAAGACAAACAGGCTGTCCAGTCTCCTTTTGGATTGATCATTAGTACGGATTCAATTTTTTTACCATCTGACAGCTCAAACAATGCCTTGAGAGCGGTTTTTGATTGCTGAAGCGATGAAAGCTTCAGAGACGACCAAGGTTCACTCTTGGAAAGTATTTGGCGGGCTTCCTTAGGAAGTGTTGTGACCTGCTCCCAGTTTTTTATGGAGGGGTCAAACCAGGCGGTTCTCATTTGTTGCTGTCGATATTCAGGAAGATTTTTATCTTCTAGAAAAGTTTTCATATAGGCTGAATCTAAGAGATCAGCGCATATGATAGCCGAAAACAACTCTTTTTGAAAGCAGATAGTGGACTCGCAGCTTTCTTACAACATGATTTCAAACACATGGTAGGTGTGTCCCAATGACTTGCCTACTTTTACAACCGTCGCTATCTGTGGATAGTGATGGGTGTAATAGGTGATCCATCGGGTGTACCCCTTGAGTATTATGCGATACATAATGAAGGAATAAAGAAATAAGATGCCGGTGATGTCAGATAAGAGATGTATTAAGAGATGACAAAAACTCTTTAAAAGAGTTTTTTAAGATGAAGTATTTGGGAGTTGATCCTGCAAAAAAAGTCTTGGTAGGCAGGGGGGAGCGTCGGTGATTTGCAGGAAAGGTACAAACATGACGAAAAGGGTTCAAAAAATGACATTTTGAAACACAAAAAAGCGGGCTAAGACACACAAGTCTAGTCCGGTAACAATTCGTATGAGAGCACCTCAGGCACTTTGACCATCTTGAGAAAGTGGTCCAAAAATGCTATAATAAGGGTGTGAAAAAGCTTCTCATAACCATAGCTGGCGGCTAGAAGTGTGGGTTGCTTTTTCGCCTTGTCTCACTTTTCGAAGGGCTTCATTGCTGGGTTATTGTCTGATGTAAGCCATCAAAAAGAAATACCAGCACCTTCAAAGGTGGAGAGGCGAATAAGGGGAGTTTAAATCATAGAAAGAGAGGAAAAAGGAAATGATTGAATTTTCAGTTCTTCCGGTAGGTTCATATATATAATAACACTAATACATCATAGTGTCAAACGAAGTGTAATCTGTCCATTTGAAATGCTTCGCGACTCACCACAACTCTTGATAAGCTATCAGGGACTCTTTCAGATTCATGTGAAACACGAAAAATCCAAATCGCAAAAGGCTCCGCATCCTCTACGAAATTCACTTCATAGAGGGCTCTATTGGGGAATTTTGGTCTTGATCCTTGTGATAGGGTCTGTTTGGAGAGGTGGAGGAAATGAGTGGTTGAGCTCTCCAGTGGTCCTTTCGCCACAGTCATCCGAAGAACTCATTGAAATTTCTCCTAAATCATCCTTCGTAATTGAGTTTGATCAACGAATGAAAAAAGAAACGGTATCAAATGCAGTATCTCTTGAGCCTGCTCGTTCGTATTCAGAGCAGTGGGCGGGGAATAGGCTCTATGTGATCCCGAGAGAACCTCTCCAAAAGGGACAATTTTACCAAGTGTTAGTTGATGCTAGCGCAGAAAACTTCTTTGGATATGCTTTAGAGCAATCCTATAAGTTTTCTTATAGTGTGGGAAGCGAGGCAAGAGTGCTTGCTGTGCATCCATTAGAAGATATCGAGGTTTCAGACACTTTAACAATTTTCTTTTCTCATGCCATGATTCCTGATCATGCTATTGGAAGCCCTGACCTCCAAGGGCTTTTTACGCTTTCTCCTTATATCGCAGGAGATTGGTCTTGGAAGAACACCAAAACACTTTCTTTTACTCCTCGCGACGGTTTCCCTTTTTCGTCAGAATTTCGTCTCTACAATGATGCCCCTCTAAAGACCCTTAATAATTCTCTCATTGATGATACTGTAGAAAAGGTTTACAAGACCGCTTCAATAGAATTGCTACAAGAAACGCCACTGGAGAGCTCAACACTTGTATCAGTAGATCAACCTTTTACACTCCACTTCAATCAGTCTGTCAGTGTGAAGTCTTTACAAGATTCTTTGCGTGTATCAAGAGGCGATGGATCAGCTGTGAGTGAAATATCAGTTGTAAAAATCGATGAAGAAAATGGAGTCTACACAGTCTTGCCCAATTCGATGCAGTGGTCCTACAATCAAAACTATAGGATAGATCTCAAGCCAGGATTGCTTCCGGAAAGAGGGAATACTCCGCTCGATGGAGAATGGTCTTGGCAATTTTCTACAGAATCTTTTTATGCGGTGAATCCACAATTCGAATTTGACCAAGATGTCTACCTTGCCGACGATACGTTTATTATTAGCTTCAAAGAGAGTGTTGCATACGAAAAAGCAAAAGAAGTTATGGGAACCCTTTCAGGGATTCCATTTACTCTCGTGGAGATTGATAAAGAAAGTTTCAAAGTTTCTCTTTCTCAAAATTCTCAAAAAAGAGAAAATATAGATTTTGTTCTTTCAAAAAAAATAAATCCATCTGGAAAAACATATCTAGATCAAGATCTCATCATTAGGATATCAAAATCACCTACTCTAGAAGTTATTACCCGTGAAACAAATCAGAATGTCTGCTTTCATCTCAGTCAGCAGCTCACACTCGAGTCATCCTCTGCAAAGTGGAAATCAGAAGCTGAATCAGTGTCAAATAAACTAACGAAGTCTGACAAACAAAGCTGCGAAGAAGTGGAAGGGTTTCAATTCCAATACGAATTGTCAAAGTCAATCATTCCTCCTGAGTCGAAGCAGACTCTAGATGTTTTTCTCGCAGATATTTTTGGGAATACAAAAGAGCTATCTCTCGAGATCACACGACCTGCTTTGGCAAAAGAAGATCTTGAACTCTTCAATAACCAAGAACAGTTTTTTAAAACGGTCGCTACTCCAAAAGAATTGGTTTTTTCATACTCTCATAAAAACATCACAGACCTTTCTGTGAAGGTATGTCAACTCAGCTTTAGCCAGTTTTTTTCTGTAGAGTACAATCAGTCAGAACGCTGGTCTGGGTTTTTTCCAACACCGACTACTTGTTTGCGAATAAAAACTCTTAACAAAAAATCCGAGGTTTCTTGGGACGAAACCATTAGTTCAGAAGTTGATATCCTCTCAGTCATTCCAGAAGTTCAAGACGGAATTTTTTATGTTCAGGTCAGCTCACCTTTTGCACGTGGACAATTTGGATTTAGCGAAAAGGCTCACGGAATTATACAGTATTCACCTCTCGAAGTAATCTCGAAACGAGGACAAAATTCTCTGGTCTGGGTGCTCGACAAACAAAGTCTGATTCCAGTAGAGCAGGCACAAGTAACCTATTACAATTCAGACGGAGTTGCTGTGTTTACAGACAACACCAATGAAAATGGACTCCTTGTCGATACCAAAGTAAAACTAAAATATGATTACCTCACAGCGATGAAGGGGAATAAAGAAGTCCTTCTGTATGCTTTTGACCAAACAGGGCTAGAGCCGTGGAGGTATGGAGCCCCATTCAATTTCGATGAAAATGAATTTTTATTTCAGGTTGTTTTCGAATCAAATACAGATCTTTCCACTTCACGAGATGGACTGGTGGTACTCAAGCAAAGAGAGCAGCGATCAGCAAAATCACCTCGTGTGTCCAGTGTGGTTTTGACTCTAGAAAACCTCACTGGTGATATGTTATGGAGAAAAATTTCTCCAGTGGACGAGTTTGGAAATATTCCATTTACAGTAGAAAAAATTGTTCCACTTGGGAAGGAAAAACTTATTTTTGGGATCTGTATCGGATTGCACGACAGTATTTGCCAAGGGACTTTTTTGAGTACAGAACTCGACTTCAAAACTCATGAACAGCATCATGCAAAAGATTTGAATAATTCAGTAAAAGAAAAGCACATCACACATAAAGTCATCACTATAGAAAAATCACCACTTGCTGATGTGGGAGATACGGTCTCGCTACAATTGAAAAATCTCAAAAGTGGGTTCCCTGTTTTGATTACTGCAGAATCAGATCATATCGCTCATGCTGAAGTTTTTGTTGCAGCTTCACAGCAAGAAGAAGTGATCGTTGAGCTAAAGGAAGACATGATCCCTGAGGTTTTCTTTTCCGTTACACAATTTACGGATACTGGTCTGTTGTATGACTTGGATGGAATATGGATTGGACATCAAAGTAAGACAATTGATCTCACTCAACTCAATTCAGCTGATTCTTTCGAAGAGGTTGCTTTTCAGACTCTTCGAGGAAAGAGTATTGCTAGTTCTTCTATTGTTGTCTTTAAGAAATACGATCGAACACCTTTTGCATTCCCAAATTTTCTTGAAAAATTTTACCCGCAAATGGGAAATAGTGTTTTGACAGCATCTACTCAACTCATCACTACTCTTGATAAACAAGAAGACCACATCAGTATGAGGCCTCTTCAACAACAAAGCCATTTACTGATTTTTCCAGGAGACATCGAGCTCCTCGAAATAAAAGATTCCTCTCCAAGTGAAGTTGGCAGAACACCTTCTGATCTCTATTACTTCGTTCATGATAGAGAAGGGCATTTTGGAATGAACTCACAACAACGGACCATTCCTCTCAAAGCTGAGCTAGTGCTTGAAGACTTTTCTATTCAAGTTGAACCCCTTCCTTTTATGCGGCCATCAGACCGAGCTGTCATAGATATCCGTATCAGCAATAAGACAGATTTCTCTCGAAACCTTCTCTTCGATATGGAATCAACTGGAGTCAGCATCCAACCTTCTCAATCCGTTTTCGTTGGAATTTCTGGAAACGATACTCGAACACTTCCTGTCACTCTCGAGCTTCCTCCTCAAAAGCACACAAAAGGTTTTCCAGGTGTGCTTTTTGACCTCAAAGGAGACACCAGAACACTAGCTCAAAAAACACTCGTCATACAGCATGCTGAAGCTTTTCGGTATCTTCCCAATCGTCACCATATTTGGAATCAGTTCGAAGCAGGGCAAGGAAATCTGCTTGTTCCATCAACACAAACTGAGGGACCAATGCGACTCTATACTATTGCTACCAGTCCAATTGCCTATGTTATCGGGAATCTTTCCGAGTATATGAAGAGAGACACACTCTGGAATGAAGAAATCATTCAGCGTGCAGCACTCATCGCACTTTTTCAAGACCTCGTTCCAGAAAAAAACGATCATCTCCAAGAACTCATTGATCTCCTAAAAGATCAAGAGCCTATAGAAAATGTACTGGAGTATCTTCAGTATTCTCAAAGAGAGGATGGAGGCTGGAGCGAGTTGCCTTCAGGATTCGAATCAGACCTGAGTTTTAGCATTGCAAATGCAAAACGACTTTCAGATATCGAACAACACATCAGTACACGTCTCGACCAGCAGATGAGAAACGGAATTGTGACCTATCTAAAGCTCCGCCTTCAAGAAAAAGGAGCCCAGCGGATTACCGATGAAATTGACCTTAGAAGTCTCAGCGATGAAGATTCATTAGCCGAACTTCGTCACTTGAGTGCGCTCTCAGCTCTGTCTCCCAGTGGCATTCCTTTTGCGAATAACTGGTATGGTATTCGCGACCAGCTTTCAGACCATGCCTTGGTCACTTTGCTTATCATTTTTGAAGACTACCGAGACGCCAAGGTCAGTGGCAGCAATTACAAGATCGAAGAAATCACTCAGCTCCTCAAAGAACGTCAAAAAAAATTCAGAAATACCATTTGGATCAAAACTGCTGACTCCTCTAGTGACTTCATCGCTACTTCTCTGTATTTGCAGTCACTCGTTCGCCAAGCAAGTTCTCACCTAGACATACCAGAGGTGATCTCTTGGCTCAATGATAATAAATACAAGCTTCGCTATCAGTCGCGAGACAATCAATACACCTTTCTCAAGGCGATGGCCTCATATCTTCGCCTTTACCAAGAATCCCAAATTGCTGATAAAATCTCTCTTCAATTTGGTGATGGATCAAAGACTGATTTTCAACTCAACAAAGAAGTGAAAGGGCAGTTCTTTCAGATTTCCAATCAATTTCAATATACTTCAGACCAAGATGAGCTCTTAAGTGATATCTCTGCAGAACTATCAGCTGTCCCAAGACAAGCTCTCTTCTCGGAAGTCTCATGGGAAATTCAGGACAATGTTCCAGATGCGCAAGGTATCTCTGTCTTCTCAAATACCACTCAACAAGGAACACTTCAAAAAGGTGACATCATCTCAGGTGAAATACATATTCTCTCACCATTCCCTCGAAAAAAAGTCATCATTATCCAGCACCTCCCATCTTTGATCCACGTCACAGGTTCTACGAATTCTCAAATGGGCCATCAAAAACAGGTTGGAGATGACCAAATCTGGACTATGATCGACCAGCTTCCACCAGGACAAACGACCATCCCTTTCGAATGGACAGCACAGCTTCGTGGAACAGCAACTATTCCACCAATTGAAGTCTTTTCAGCAGTAGAGCCAGATGTATATGCGACTTCTCAAGAAAAGGAGCTGAGAGTACGATAAATTACATTCCACCTTCGTAGAGAAATCGATTTATCACGTCCCTACGAAATTTTAATACACAGTCGTTTCACCAATCAATAATCAGTGATCAAAAAAAGGGAGAAAAACAGACTGCCTTCCTCTCTTCGTAGAGACGTCGATTTATCGCATTTCTGTGTAGCTTTGTGAATAATTCACCTGCCACGGGAAGGTACCGTAGAGTAACACTAAATGATGATAAACATACAAAACAATCATGTTCCATAGTCATGGAAGCATTTCTAATAATTCTGAATAGAGAAACCAGTAGTCGTGTGAGAACACGACAAGTCGACGCCTCTACTAATGGTTGTTTTTTCCGCTGAACAGGGTAAAGCTCCTACAACCTACTTCGAAAAGTAAGCTTCAAATTCTTTCCGGCTCAAGCTCTCTTTTTTGATCAAATCTTCAGCAATCTTCACTAACATTTTCTTGTTCTTGGTAAGCGTATCTAGAGAGAGCTTGTATGCCTTCTTGAGAATTTCTGAGACCTTTGTGTCGATCTCTTGAGCTGTTTGTTCACTATAAGTGCGTTCATGCCCCACATCTTTCCCAAGGAATGGCTGAGCATGATGTTCACCGAAGACAACTGGACCCAGAGCACTCATCCCATATTTTGTCACCATATTTCGAGCCGTTTTGGTCGCTTTTTCCATATCATTTGAGGCTCCAGTAGTGACAGAGTTTGTTCCAAACATGAGTTCTTCAGCTGCACGTCCTCCCATGAGGGAAACCAGCTCATCTTCAAATTTTTCTTTACTGGTGAGGACTTCATCCTTCTCTGGTAAAAACCATGTGACACCCAGAGCTCTCCCACGGGACACAATAGATATTTTATGAACAGGATCAGTATGTTTCATCATATACCCAGTAATAGCGTGTCCTACCTCATGATAAGCTGTTATTTTCACTTCATCATCAGACATTATCTTGTTTCTTCGTTGAGGACCGAGTAAGACCCGTTCAAGACTTTCACTGAGGTCTGTTTGCTCGATTTCTTTTTTATTCTCACGAGCAGCTTTTATAGCTGATTCGTTCAAGACATTTTCGAGGTCAGCCCCAGAAAACCCTGGAGTATGCTGAGCCACTACTTTGAGATCAGTATTCTTTGCTAATGGCTTCGATCGAGCATGTACCTTCAAGATTGCCTCTCGGTCCGTCAGATCAGGATTATCAACCGTCACGCGTCGGTCAAACCGCCCAGGTCGCAAGAGGGCAGGATCCAAGACATCAGGTCGGTTTGTAGCCGCCATGACAATGACATTCGTATCGTTTTCAAACCCATCCATTTCCGTCAAAATCTGATTCAAGGTTTGTTCTCTTTCATCATGCCCACCTCCAACACCAGTCCCACGATGACGACCAACCGCATCGATTTCATCTACAAAAATGATGCATGGTGCATTTTTACGTGCCTTAGCAAAGAGGTCACGAACTCGACTTGCCCCTACTCCTACAAACATTTCCACAAATTCTGACCCGGAGATCGAAAAGAAAGGGACATCGGCTTCACCAGCAACAGCCCGTGCCAAAAGAGTTTTCCCAGTCCCTGGAGGGCCAAAGAGCAATACTCCACGAGGGATTTTTGCTCCCATCTTGAGGTATTTCTTTGGGCTTTTGAGAAAATCTACAATTTCTTCGAGTCCTTCCTTCGCATTTTCAGATCCTGCTACATCGTCAAAGGTCACTTTGTTTTTTTTATTCTTGTCGAACTCTTTTGCTTTACTGTTCCCAAAGCTCATAGCCGTCCTATTATTCGAAGAAACAGACCTCATCATCAAAAAGAGAAATCCAATCAAGAGGAAAAAGGGGACAATAGAGAGCACAATTTCGTACCATATAGCATTCGCAGCAGGGTCGGTATTACTCACTTCTACGCTCGATTTCTCATAGAATCCAAGCTCTGTAATGGTGTCTTGTGGAGACTTTACAGACTTTAGGAGGGTATCTTTGGTGTAGGTTTCGTCCCCACTAGTCACATCTTGATTCAGAGTAGCTGTGATAACGTTCCCTTCTGTTTCCAGTTTTACGATCTTTCCTTCACTATAAAGGCTTTGTAGAGTTGTAATCGAGACATCCTCGACTTGTTTTGATCCTGCGTCAATAAAAAAAGTGTTGTAAACAAAGGCAAACAGCAATGCTGCCACCAGGAGATACACGAGACTAGAACGTGAAGATTTTTGAGCCATAAGTTTTATAAATGAAGCACGTAAAAGTGTATCAGAGCACTATCATATGTAAACACCGAAAGAAAATTCCCGCGACATCCTGTGGTCACCGCAAGGGCTTTGCTCGGAGATACCCAACATTTTTTCCCATAGAAAGCCATTTTTTTTCGTACTGTGACTGGAAATCTTCTTTGCTCAGGTATTTTGTGTTTTTCTCCAAAACCTGCCACTTATTCTCTTGAAGTGTCTCCAGGCTAAATTCATAGAGAGCATCATCATCAGTCTTCATCGTTAGTTCGCCATTATCGGCCAGGAGTTCTCTATAAAGTCTCAGAAAACTCTCAGCTGTCAGTCGTCTTTTTGCATGCTTTAGTTTTGGCCAGGGGTCAGAAAACATGAGATACAGATGATGCACTCTTGGAAGTTCATATTCTGGCAATGTCTGTGCTGGAATTTGTAAAAAGAGAATATTGTTCAAATTCAATTCCTGAGCCTTTTTATTGGCATAATAAACCCGTTCTTCCTTGATCTCTACTCCTATAAAGAATTCATCAGGGTGGACTGTAGCCATTGCCACCAAAAAATCACCTCTTCCCATTCCGAGTTCTAGGTGAATTGGACCTCCGTTGTAGCGTTTTGTAAACCACATTTGAAATTCACGAATATCACCCATTTCCGGCCAAACTCGCTCAGGATGTTTGAAAATCTCTTCACGAAAATAGAGTTGTTTTCTCATAGTATATAAATATCAATGCAAATCACGCTCCACTTTACCTTCACATGCAAAAGATGCAAATAAATAAGACTCCTCATTTGCATCTTTCACATCGCAATTGGTGTATTACCCAAGTATCTCATCATCTTCATCGAAATCATCGTTTTTTTCGGCGCTTTCTTCCACTTCAGCAGATTCAACCGCTTGTTCAGGAACTTCTTTTGCTACTTCTGCAGCTGTAACCGCAGCTGGAGCAGCACCCACAGCTTCTACTTCATTTTGCGTATCCTTTTCTCTTCTGAGTTCATGAGAGTGAAGCATCGCTGCAAATCCAATCAAAAACCCTATGAGTCCTGATAACAAGATCACAAAAGTCATATTCATGCTCTTTGGGTAAATTGAAGTGATATATATCGGTGCTGTAGATCCAATATTTGCAAAAGCAAAAAGGAGTAAGACGACAATAAGAGTGACGATCAATCCAAAGAAGAGTTTTTTGCGCATGGGGAGATATTAAAGATTCATTTCTTTCATCAGATTACTGAAGGTTTTGGAGATAAGCAAGAACATGAGGGTGGAGAGATGGAGCCAGCATTCCCAAATTCACAAATAATAAAAAAACCCTCTTTTCAGCAGAAGCCAGAAAAGAGGGGATTTGCATTACTCCATAATAGGAAGGGCTCGGATGACGTTATCCTTTTGGGATAATTTTCTCTCGCACTTTTTGCATCTTGAGTTGGTAATTGATCATGTGGTAGGGCTCAGAACCAGGAACATAGGCTTTTTTCATTTCAGCACGCTTGTCTTCTGGGTACTTTTCAACCATTTTGTTGAGGTATTCTTCCACTTCAAGGTCTGAAACCTCAATCTTTTCTTGCTCTCCGACTTCGGCAAACCCAAGTTGAAGCTTGATACGGTCGATAGACTGCTTATCAAAGCTTTCTAAAAGCTGGTCTTCAGTCTTTTCCATAGTTTCCAAGTACTTCTCATAAGAAAGACCTTGTTGGAGGATTCGTTGTTTCAAGTCTTTGAGAATGGCTTGTTTTTCCTGGTTTTTCATACTCACAGGGATATCTGCCTTCACTACTTCGATAAATTTCTCATAAAACTGGTCTTCTGCTTCTTGTTCAGCAGCTTTGTCAAATTGAGACTGCATTTCTTCTTTCATCTTTGCTTCCAAATGCTTTTGGTCTCCTTTTTCTCCGAGAACTTTTTCTACAAAAGCTTCGTCGACTTCTGGAAGCTGACTTTCTTCGATCTTATTGACTTTAATCTTAAATTTCACCACTGTTCCTGCCATATCAGCAGCGTGATAGTCTTCTGGGAAAGTGATATCAAACTCTTTTGCTTCATCTTTTTTGAGTCCAATGATTTCTTCCTCAAACCCAGGAATCATACTATTACTCCCGAGGATAAGAGGATGGTTTTCAGACTTCGTATTTGGGAGAGCTTTTCCTTCACTATCAAACCCTTCAAAATCAACAAAGACTCGATCTTCATTTTTTGATACTCTTTCTACTTCTTTGTAGTCTGTCATCCGTTTTCTGAGGTCTTCAATAGCTTCAGCTACTTGTTTGTCATCAGTTGTTTTCTTTTCAACCTTCACTTTTATCTTTGTGTAGTCTCCGAGAGTAATTTTTGGGTAAATATCGAAGCTTACAACAATCTTCAGCGGCTCCATGCTCTCTATTTGGACATCTGGACGCTCTACAAGCCGACATTTCTCTTCTTTAATGATTTCATTGACCAATTCAGGAATAGCCAATTCTAGAGATCTACTTTTTATAAAAGCTTCGTTCACATGTTCTTTAACAATATTCTCTGGAACTTGACCTGGTCGGAATCCTTTGATCTTTAGTTCAGAAGAAAACTCCTTAAGAGCATCTGCTTCTTTCTTTTCGACTAATGACGGATCAATAGCTGTAATCTCGAGCTGCTGTCGTGAGTCAGCTAAATCTTTGAGAGTATAAGTATGTTTCATAGAATAATTGAGAAATTTCAAGCAGAGAGATTGTAGCGTTCAGAGAGTATAATTTCAATGATAAAGGGAAAGGAGGATTTCTAGTAATAGATGTATGGTTGGTAGCAATGGTCTTCTTTATAGAGTTTATCGTGAATACCCTTAAAAAACTTCCCTCAAGGCACCAAATAAGGTATAATAAAGAGAACATTCTAAGAAAAAGGATGATTAGTTCGTATGATAGACGCATGCATTATAAAGTGACATTTCCAGCGGATTATAAAAATATCCCACCTCTCCGAGAGATGGTTTATCGAATAGCCATACTTGATGAATTCGATAAGAAAGACGCCGAGCATCTCAAGTCTGTAGTCGACGAACTCTGTAATAACGCTATCGAATGGGGATCTCAACCAACAAGTGAAGTAATACTAGAAGTCTATTCCGACGACAAGCACATGAAAATCACTTGTCGAGATCAGGGTCATGGGAATAAGCTACCCTCTGGTGAAGTACTAAACAAACTAGACGAAGAAGTCCAAGAATCAGCTGCACGAGGAAGAGGTCTCCGTATGATCGTGAGAGGATTCATGGATGAAATCACTATCAATGACCGCAAAGACGGTGGACTTAAAATTCAAACGACACTCAATAAAAAACACCAAACTCCAAACTCTTAACACTCAACCCTCATGTCTGACTCAATTATCACCTTTATCGATTCTGATCTCCCCGATACAAAGATCGCAAAGTTTGTGGGGCAATTAGATGAAACCAACATCGAAGACGAAGCCAAGCGGGTCTACGCAGAGCTAGAGGGAGGGCTTAAAAACATGGTTTTCGACTTTACAGAGCTCTCATACCTCAACTCAAAATCTATTGGATACATTGCCGATTGGCAGGGGAAAGTCACAGAAAACAACGGAAAGCTCGTCATTTTTGGTGCTGCAGAAAATATTTTTGATATCCTCGACGTAGTTGGTCTGACCAAACTTATCGAGATCGTGGATGATTTAGAGGGAGCCAAGGGGGCACTCTAAAGCTTATAATTTAGAATAATCAAGAAACCAGCTTCAACGCTGGTTTTTTTGTGTCTTTCCGCTACAATCAATGCGATCTGTGGTGGTTGGTGAACCTCAACCTCCACCCCCCCTTTAAAAGGGGAGACACACTCAAAAACACTTCTTCTCAACCCATTTTTTATTACCCTTTTAAATAGGGCGTGCTCTCTCATCCTTACAATCCTTCCTCCTTCCCTCCCTATGAAGAACATCCGTAATTTCTGCATCATCGCCCATATCGATCACGGAAAATCCACCTTGGCTGATCGCTTATTAGAATTAACCAGCACCCTCGAAAAACGAGAGATGAAGCACGGCCAAATGCTCGATACCATGGATATCGAACAGGAGAGGGGAATCACTATTAAACTCTGTCCAGTGCGAATGAACTGGAAAGACCACCAATTCAATTTGATCGATACACCTGGTCATGTGGATTTTAGCTACGAAGTGTCGCGCTCCCTCGCTGCCTGCGAAGGAGCTATTTTAGTTGTTGATGCAGCTCAGGGGATCGAAGCTCAGACTCTTGCAAACACGTACCTTGCCATGGAGCACGACCTGGAGATCATTCCAGTGCTCAATAAAATTGACCTTCCTGCAGCCGAGCCAGAACGGAGAGCAGAAGAACTTTCCAATACCCTTGGAATTGACCCAAAAGATATTATTCATATCTCCGCTAAGACTGGGCAAAATTGTGAATCTATTCTAGACGCTGTTATCGAACGAATTCCTGCGCCAACAGGCCCTAAGGAAGTCGCTGATGAAAATGATATATCAAAAGTTGAAACTAAGGCCCTTATCTTCGATTCCAATTACGATGCTTATCGAGGTGTTGTATCATATGTACGAGTGCAGCAGGGAGAACTCAAGAAAGGGGACAAGGCTTTCTTTCTCACAAATGAGAAAAAGATCGATATGACCGAAGTAGGGTGCTTTAAGCCTGGATACCATCCAACTCCGAGTATCAAAGCCGGAGAGGTAGGCTATGTGATTACTGGTCTAAAGTCAGTCGCAGAAGCAAGTGTAGGAGACACTTTGTGGCAACCAGGATCTAATAATACAGATATCTCCAAGGCGACTATTCTCCCTGGGTACAAAGAAGTCGTTCCTTTCGTTTTTGCGTCTATTTACACAGTTGATGCAGATGATTACAAGACTCTTCGAGAATCTCTAGAAAAACTCGCTCTAAATGATTCATCCCTAACCTTTGAACCCGAGCGATCCACTGCTCTTGGGTTTGGCTTCCGTTGTGGATTCCTTGGGATGCTGCATATGGAGATCGTTCAAGAAAGACTCGAACGAGAATATGATCTCGATCTGATTATTACGGCACCTTCGGTGAATTATAAGATCATCATGCTCAATACTGAGGAAATAGTTGATCTCTCAAACCCTTCAGAGCTCCCAAAACGAGAAACCATTAGAGAAATCAAAGAGCCATGGGTAAAAGTAGAGCTAATGACCCCATCAGACTATATCGGAGCCATCATGGAGCTCTGTACCAAGCGTCGAGGAGTGTACCAAACTATGCAGCATATCGATGACAAACGAGTAATTGTGACCTTCGAAATGCCATTAGCTTCTATTATTGTGGATTTTTATGATGCGCTCAAGAGTATCACTTCCGGATACGTATCCATGTCTTACGAATTCATCGAATACCGTACCCAAGACCTCGTCAAGATGGACATTTTGGTGGCTGGAGATATTGTTCCTCCGCTTTCAACCATCGTTCATCGCTCCGAAGCTCAAGGAAGGGGGACCATAGTCGTCAAAAAACTCAAAGAAATCATCCCTCGTAGAAACTTTGTCATCGCAATCCAAGCAGCCCTTGGTGGAAAGATCATCGCTCGTGAAACCCTCTCAGCCTACCGAAAAGACGTGACTTCAGGTCTTTACGGAGGAGATATCAGTCGAAAAAAGAAACTCCTCCAAAAGCAGGCCAAGGGGAAGAAACGAGCAAAGATGATGGGAAGAGTAGAGATCCCTCAGGAAGCGTTCTTAGCAGTTCTAAAAAAAGACTAATAATGACTCGACTCGCAATTTTAGAAAATATCGTAAAAAACCTTATTCTCCTTCTGATATTGGTTTTTACTTATCCCTACATAAAAGATCAAATACTGATTGAAAAAATTATTTCAAATCCTTCATTAGCTGGAGATGTTTTAGTGGCTGTGAGTATTATTACGGTCACGGCCTGTTTTGGAAATTTTGCATTTACCTACGAGCGGACAAGACTCAAAAATTTCTACTCGCGATTTCTCGCTCATACCTGCACAGGATTGCTTATGTTGATTATTGGGATGTCATTATTGATAGCAAATTTTCTCACCAAAGCCCTCGTGGGAGAAATTGTGGTGCTTCAAATAAGCTTTATGCTGCTCTATATTGCGTCTATTCTCTATGATTTTTGGGATATTGAGAGATGCACTATTAAATAGGACCCAAAAGTGAGCTAGAGGAGGGATAAACCCTCCTCTATTTACCGTTGTCTTCTTTTGAATGCACCTGCATTCATGGTTGGATAACGATAGTTGTTCCGATTCCTTGCTGCTCTTACATGAGCGAATCTTTTGTTGTGCTTTCTGTACTTACCAGATCGAAGATCTGGTTTTTGTACATGAACTGGATTTTTGTATCCAAGATTAGCCCTTAGGTGGTTTAAATATCCACCAGAGGCAAGAGCAAGCAAAATCGTTTGATATGGTGAGTAGTTCATTTTAAACTCCTTCGTTTAAAAATTGACAAAAAGAAGAATACGCATCATATCGGCCGAAGTATACTGTGTAAATCAATATAGTCAATTTTTAGCATATGATGAAGTGAGGTGCTTTTTGTATCAAGAAAATCCGACAAGTGATGTTGATGAGCAAATTCCGCGCTTTTCTATTGACCTGAGGGCTTATTTCGGTAAAATATCCCTTGTCAGAGACCGTAGGTGGGACTAGTCCCATAAACTCCTGCGCAGACATCGCTATCCAGCGCCTAAGGCATTTAAAGCTCTTAAAAGCCTCAGATGCTGGATAACCAGCTTCGGACTGTTCTCACATTGAGACTGTACGGTCGAACGATCTGGCATGATGTCATCATCTCTGACGAGATGTCTTTTAAATTTTCATCTTTTGTTCTCTTCCCCTTGTAAGGGGTTAGGGGTCAAAGGGTCTGGAAATACCAATAATTTTTCAATTATGGCAACATCACGTCAGAAAAAAGAAGAACTCCTTGCAGAACTCAAAGATAACTTTGGGGAAGCAAAGAGTGTCGTATTCGCTGACCTTAAGGGTCTCACTGTAGAACAGAGTCAAGGACTCCGTCGTGCACTGACTGCAAAGGGCGTAAAAACCAAAATGATCAAGAAAACCTTGATTATGTTGGCAGGGAAAGAGCATGGTTTCGAAATTCCAAAAAGTCTTTTGGATGGACAAATCGCTGTCGCTTTTTCTATGGAAGACGAGGTAGCAGCTGCACAAGAGCTCTACAAACTCGGTAAAGAAAACGAGAAGATCAAGCTCGTTGGTGGAGTTTTCGAAGGAAAAGTCGCCGACAAAGCTATGATCAACGCTGTAGCTCAACTCCCATCACGGGAAGAGTTGCTCGGAAGACTCGTTGGTTCAATGCAATCACCAATACGTGGATTCCACGGGGTTATGCACAATACGATCCGCGGATTTGTACAAGTCTGTGATCAGATCGCTAAGAAGGATGCTTAGAAATCTAAGAATTCTGTGGAGTCTGAGGGTTTTTCCTTTGGTTCCCGCACGTTTTATATCAATTTAATTTTCATACTATGGCTGATGAAGAAACAAAAGCAGCAGAAGAAACTGCTACTGAAGAAGTTGCTGTTGAAGAAACAGCTGCACCTGCTACTGAAGAAGCTGCAGAACCTTCTGTAGAACTTTCAGGAGACGCTGCAAAGATCCTCGATATGGTAGGAGCACTCTCTGTTCTCGAACTTGCTGACCTCGTGAAAGCAATGGAAGAGAAGTTTGGGGTATCTGCTGCTGCACCAGTAGCTATGATGGCTGGAGGTGGAGGTGGCGGAGAAGCTGCTGCTGAAAAGGATAGCTTTGATGTTGAGCTCACTTCTCCAGGTGGAAGCAAGATCAACGTGATCAAGGTAGTACGTGAAATCACTGGGCTTGGTCTCAAGGAGGCTAAGGACATGGTAGATGGTGCTCCAACAATCATCAAAGAAGGAGTAAAGAAAGACGAAGCTGAAGAAATTAAAGCGAAACTCGAAGAAGCTGGTGCTACTTGTGAACTCAAGTAAGACCTTTTCTTTTTGTTTAAGAAAAACCCCCCCGCATTTGTGCGGGGGGGTTTTTGTTGGGAACAACATGGACTCCTTAGCTCCTTTGATCCTCCTACGCTAAAGCCTCAGAAGGACAAGAGAAGAGGGAATAATGCAGGAACCAGGAAAAAAGTGAAATAAGGTCGTCATTGCGAGCGCAGCATCGCAATCCCGGGACTCTCAAGCTATTTTGAATGATATAAGCGATGTAAAAAGGAGCCATTGAGGGCTCATTCTAAGTCTTGTCGGGAATGATTCTTCGGTCACTTAGAATGACAGAAGAAGTGATCGCAACCTCTGATGCAAACTCACCGGCTCGTGCAGACTCTTCGTCGCTTGGTTTATAGCCTGAATAGTCTCATTGCTGTCTTCCTGAAAGTGATTCCACTGGGTCCAGTACTCACTCAGTCTTTCTTGGGTTCGGGAGTGGAGGGCTTTCATCAATCCAACTTGAGACCCGTATTTCTGCATCATGCTCTCTGTGAAGTATGGAAGAGCTTCTGGAGGTGTCAGGATCATATCTCTGAAAGAAATTGTCTGGTTCACTTGTTCAACAAACCCTGCCTCATCAAAGTGCTCTTTGAGCAGATAATTCAACTGTTGTAATCGATAAAAAATGGGCAAAGCATCCAAACGAGTCAGCTTGCTCGTTCCATCATTCAAATTCAAACCCAACTCCAACATTTCTGATTCTTTTGCCAGTCCTGAGACGACTGAGGACATTTCAAAGGTTTTTTGGATAAGATGATAGAGATCTCTGTAGAGTATATCTGATGCAGGAAGCAGAAACCGGGCTTCAGTTTCCAATTCAGGCTGCTGCAACATGAGCTGTTGCTGAAATACAGTTTTCAAAAAAGCCAGATCGATCCAAGACAGTCGTTCGAGATCTACACCAGTGACAACTTCAGAATACTGATACCCCTTAGCAAACTGAGCAAATGCGCTTGATAGGGGGTGATCTTTCTCAATATCTACAAACCGATGATCAGCAGTTTGTTCTTTAAAAAACACCGTCATTATGCCATTTTGGTCTTTCAAAATCCTCCACAATGCCGTCAAAGCGTGTGATCGAACGAGGTTCATATCCGGGCCAAGAACCTCATTCGGGACGAGTCCACTCATAATAGGCTGGAGTTCATAGAGTAATTCTACATCTTCATAGCCTTGATCTGAGAAGCGTTCTGCACCAGGGAAATCGATATATTTATAATGCTCACAAGGAGAGTCCAAGAGATCATAATACGCCTCTTCTTGGCGCTGATAATACTGCTCAAAACTCTCTAAGACTGACTCCAGTTTTTGAATAATTTCAATGCCCACTTCATCATCAGGAAGCATATTTCCTAAGTTTTCTGGGAGGTATGAGGCACTGACCCAGTCCTGCAAAGCCTTCATATCTTCATAGAAAACAGTCTCTTCTGTTCGACAACTGTACTGAGCTTCGGGCAAACTAAGAGGTTTAGGGTCTGGGCACTGCTGTATTGTCCTTACGAGCTCCAAAAAACGTCGAACTTGTTGATTGAGTTCTTGATCCCCAAATGTTGTATTAATTCTCTCTGTATAATCACATATCCCTTCAATTTGTTTCCCTGCTGACACGAAGATATCTGGAGACTCCTGGAGTTCATCTGCAAAGGCAGAAGACGAGGAGAGACTTCCTAAGAGGAGGGAAAATGCAGCAAGGAGAACGGAAAGTCGCTTCATAGGAGGTTGTTGACAAGTTGTAAATATATATTAAAGCGAGTTTTGTGTCAAGAATACAGAGCTTTTCTAAAAAGACATCTGCTATCAAGAATCAAGCATGGTATTGACAAAATAATGACATAGTCGTATAATTATATAATCTAATAATTGTCAAATGCAGCTTCACAGAAATAAAACATCGAAAAAAGAAGTAAAAAAGGTAGAGCTTGATCAAAAGAAACCAGAAGAAGTGGACAGTATTACGCAAGATCTAGCAGAAATACAGCGAAAAGGAGCTGAAAATAAGACCTTAGAAGCCGTTAAAAAAGCTGAAAGAGAAGTACAAGTTGAGCAAGAGTTAGCTGAAATGGCCAAAATAAGAGCTAAAAAAAATGCAGAACAGACTCGAGAACAGGTTGTTGAGCTTGTTGTAGAAGATTCAGCCCCAAAGGAAGCGCAAGAGTCCTCATCTCATGAGAGTAGTACCAATCAAGCTGAAGATTCTAATGGAGATGTACCACTCGATAATGAAGACTATGACGATGAAGAAATAATGAGTGCTGATGATCAGGAAATCATCCTCGACGAACTCGAATTCCTGGGGAAAGGAGCCGTTGCTGAGGTATATCGAGGCAGGGAACTGAGAAAAAATCGCTCATATATCAAAAAAATTGCACAAAAGGCCAGCTTAAGCCGATTTATTGAACGAGAAGTAGAAGTCCGACAAGCCATCAATGGTTCTGAAGGTTTTGCAGGATTGATACAGCATGGAGTTGATGAAGATGACAAGGCTTATGCTCTCTATGAGATGCCAGAGACCTATGTTCCCATCGCTTCTGTCCTCGAAGCCTTATCTGAAGAACAAAAAGAAAGTGTCATCAATCAATTAGCTCTCAGAATTCAAACCATGCATAGAGCAGGGTACCTTCATAATGATCTCTCTTTGGATGTGCTCTTTGTTCAAGTCAATAAAGATGGGACTGTAGATCTGATGCTGAGTGATTTTACGCAGTCTATTTCGTTGGCAGAGGCTGAAGAAGAAGCAAAAGAAACCTTGCAAGCCTCGTTGCTCAGTATCGCCAATGCTGATGATATGGGACTTGGAAAGCTTGCTTATATGACACCAGACCGAAAAAGGGGACTGTACAAGGATGAAAAAGCAGAAGTACAAGCCTTTTCTTACCTCGCTTATGAAATTCTTAAAGGCAAAGGTCAGGTTCCACTCGACCACGAAGACTGGGATGAATTTAGAAAATCTCATAACATTAAAGGGGTCATTTATCGAGCCAGTAGAAAGCGTAAAGATCGATATAACAACATGGATGAGGTTTTAGCTGGAGATATGTCAGATGAATACTTGAAAACAATCAATGAAGTTCAAAAGAAAGGGCAGAGTTTTTCACGAGAAAAGTACCAAGCATTTTGCAGTACTTTGCTCGAAGACGGAAGAGCGTATGGAGCGGCTTTGGTCAATAAAATGCTAGATGAAGAAGAGTCGCCTGAAGTACGGACAATCCTTATCAGAACACTGATTGCTTTTGGAAAAAAAATACCTCGTGGTGAAATCTCAGAAAATGAGGCGGAAATATTTATACGAATACAACACTTGCATAAAGAAGTGTATAAAAAGTCTGAAGAAGAAATAAAAGAGATAATTCAAGAACTAACCCAGTATTTGATTCAGGGATCTGAAAAAGTACAAGCCAGGACAGTTGATCTTATTCTCGGAGGAAATAAATCCGCCTTTAAGGACTCATATATTCATCAGAATGCATTAGATATAATGTATGACAGTACAGATGCTGAAGTTTGGGGACCAACTTGGAGAAATCATTTTTATCAGTACAAGGACAAAGTGCATAACAGTTTCATCTTCGAACCAAACCATGAAGAACAGGACCTGAAGCTCTTCGTACATATGTTGTCATTTGGAGTAGCAGGTCATCACGGGTATGAGAAATTTTACATCATGAAGTACAAAGCCAAAATTATAAGCCTATTGAATATAGAGACGAACGGAGCTTCTTATTGGGAGGGAATGACCTCGGATATTTCAAAATGGATCAAACAAAAAGCTCTGAGAGAATCAGTTTTTGATGAGAAAGGGGAGATAGTCGAAACCGGAGATTTTTCACCTGAGGAGCTCATAGACCTCCTTGAGTCAGCAACAAACCCCTGTAATCCTGATATCAATGCTTCACTCCAATATTCCGTATTCAAAAGCCTAATGGCTGTTGAAGATTTTCCAGTGAATTTAGAAGAACGAATGGCTCAAGTCCTCTGTGATCTCCTGAATAAAATCCATGACTATGACAATAATAAATTGAAGGAAAGTATTGAAAATGCTCAGCCAGTCCGGAATATGAAGGCAGAACTTTGTATTCTCTTTGGGGAAATAA
Organism: Candidatus Altimarinota bacterium; assembly: GCA_029233985.1. GTDB lineage: Bacteria > Patescibacteriota > Gracilibacteria > JAUYGZ01 > JAUYGZ01 > JARGOK01. Next base: position 330,318 of record JARGOK010000001.1, on the reverse strand, counting down.
TTTCTTCTCCAAAAATTCGTACGATGCTCATGAATCAAGTGAAAGACGAACACAAGAATACGAATTCAGCCACAAAGAAAAGACTGACCTCTTTTTCAATCAACGAATGGAATGATCGTATTAAAACACTAGGGTTTCAATTTGAAGAGAGTGATTATCCAGGGTTTGAAGATCTTGTGAGTCGAGTGATCAGTGATAGAAAATCCACGTTAAAACCACAACTCTGTGAAATTATTGGTGAGTACATGGGGAATGAAAGATCCACAGTCGATCAAAAAAGGTCATTATTACAGATGCTCAATAAGCTTAATCCTGAAAAACCGTTTTTATTAGGTCTGGAGTGGGAGAAGGATGATATATACAAAGTCTATCGTCATTTTGGAATGTATGATCTCGCTATAAAGATGAAAGGACAGGAGAGTCTTGAGAATGATTTCTATGGCCCTGGTCTTGATGGCATATGGAATGACATTGTCAAAGCGGCAGAGTCAGAATGCAAAAAAGAGGCAAAGGGACTTCTGGGAAGAGTCTCAGGTCTTCGGTTTGGAAAACACATTCTAAGAGTTCCAACAAATACAGAACACTTCCCCATGCTGACAAAGCTATTGAAACAAATAAATAAATCAATTGATTCAAGCATTCCTAAAGGGAAAATAAGCGTGTCAAGTATGCTTGCCTCATGCAAACAGAGAAGAAATTTTTATAATAATCACGCAAAAATTATCAAACGAATATTCTCATTAGTTCAGTCTGTAGAATGGCCTCAAGAAGAATTTAATGATGAATACTATTCATTTGCACAAGCTGCTCAATCTTTTATGCAAACGATAATTGAACTATTGAAGAGTTTCAATTCACGTAATAGCACAACGGAAATGATCCCAAAAGGTAGCTTAGAGTATCTGAAAATTGATTCTGTCAAGGATGCACTCAGGAGTTATACAAATAAATGGAGCAAAGCGAGTAGGAAGACTTCAAAGAGATAAAATATGATAAGCAAATAGATCAATCAATAAAGGCCAAGAGATAACTCTTGGCCTTTATCATATACATCTTTATTCTCGCACTCTCTGATCTTAGAAATCTTGCGATCTCTCCTTACACTGCCAATCTCACATACTTCACATTTTCTCCACCCAGATACTCTCCAACCTTCATCGAAGGATCTTTTACAAATGCTTGAGTCAGCAAAGCTCCTTCTTCTCGAAACTTCTTTTCTTTTCCGGCGAGGATCCCTTCCATGATATTTTCTGGTTTTCCTTCATTTTTGAGTTGTTCTGTCCAGATTTCTTTTTCCTTAGCAACCAATTCATCAGTTACTTCAGCAGGTGAGGTTACTTTAGGGTTCATAGCGGCAGCATGCATCGCCACATCCTTGAGCTTGCCTTCTTCAGTTCCATCAGCACCAACGATCACACCAATTTTTCCATTTGAATGGACATATCCTCCGAGAACTCCAGATTCAACCATTTCATATGATCCCAATTTAATGTTTTCTCCAAGCGTATTCACGGCTTCTTTCACAAGGTTTTCGTTCTTTTCTTGTGCAGTATCACCTTCGGCGAAGTAGTTGTCACAGATCGTCTGTGCAAGAGCTACAAAGGCATCGTTTCGAGCTACAAAATCAGTTTCACAGCTAAGTGAAGAAACACATCCTTTCGTACCTTCTATTTTGATAGCTACAGCACCTTCACCAGTAGCACGGTCAGCCTTATCAGCAGACTTTGCTTCACCTCTCTTTCGGAGGATTTCAATCGCTTTTTCTTCATCACCTTCGGCTTCAACGAGAGCTTTTTTACAAGCCATCATAGAAACACCAGTTTTAGCACGGAGTTCCATGACAGTTTTTGCAGAGATATCGGACATAGGGAGTGGGGTTAGGTTATAGGTTGTTGGAGGGTGACTCTCTCCGTCGCTGAATCGCTCCTCGGTTCCCCTTTCAAGGGGCTAGGGGTCTCAGGAGGGCTCTACGCAGGATTAGCATCGCTATGAGCTTCTTTCGACTTAATATTGATTTGGAACCGATCGGACAACTTGTAGATAAAAGGAATTTTGAAATACTTCCCCTTTAGACTCTTGTATACAGCCAGGATTACAACGACAAATTTTATAAGGGTATAAGCCGAGATAAATGTTGCAGGAAGGATCTCTAGGTGATCAAAAAAGTAGATAAAAATCGCTAGGACAAGAGCTTGTTTGCCATGAAACTGAGCAAATTTGCTATCTTGCAAGAGCACCAGAGGTAATATACAGAGGAAACTAACATATCCGAGGGCTACGATGACTCTTTCTCCGTGGGGGACCTCAGATCTCAGCTGGTCTTCAGCTGCCTGAGCGGCGAGATTTTTGCTCTCGCGACTCTTTTTGAGGTTTTCTGGAACATCAGAAGAAGGAGTATCAGTCATAAAGCATTCAGATAATCAGAATTATGCAGCTGCTGGTTTAGTCTCAGGTTTTTTTGCAAGAGGGTTGTCCAAATGGCTCTTTGCTGGAGCTGGTTTCGCTTGAGCTTTAGCAGCAGGAGCACCTTGAGCTGGTCGTGCAGGAGCAACAGCTGTCAGTGTTTCTTTTACGAGATTGAGCAAGTAAGTCAGTGATTTCATCGCATCATCATTTGCAGGCACCATGAGGTCGTAAAGACGAGGATCGGCATTGCTATCACAAAACCCAACAACTGGGATTTTGAGTTTTCGTGCTTCCTTGATGGCGATCAAGTCACGCTTTCCATCTACTACGAAAAGCACTTGTGGTGGGCGTCGAAGGCTTTGGATACCTCCAAGAGCTCCTTCGAGCTTATTGATTTCCTTGAGCATTTTCACTTGTTCTTTTTTTGTAAATTTTTCGAGTTCACCAGTTGTTTGTTGTTCTTTCAAATTTTTAAAGTACCGGATTCGTTCCTTCATAGTGTCAAAGTTGGTCAAAAGACCTCCGAACCATTTCTTTGTCACATAAGGTGAACCGTGAATAGCTGCAATTTCAGGAATCATTTCCATCGTTTGAGGTTTTGTAGAAACAAACAAGATTTGTTTTCCTTCTTGGACACTCTTCGTCAAAAATGCGACCAGCTTTTCAAGCTGTGTCTTGGTTTGTTCGAGATCAAAAAGATGAATCCCATTTACACTTCCGTACAAGTAAGGTTTCATTCGTGGGTCCCATTTATTGGTTCGGTGTCCGTAATGAACGGCATTTTGTATGAGTTCGTCTAGTGAAATAGCCATAATCCTTGGGGTTAAACGCGAGAAATCCTTCACTTCGCTCCTTGGTCCCATTTGAGGGAAGGATAGAGCAATCAGAATCTCCAACTGGAAATAAATACGCCAGCTCATTGTACTTGAAAACAAGCCCTGTGCAAGGGTTTTCATCTCAATTTTACATATTATCCCCATTCTCAAAAGAATAGTCTGGGACGACATAGAGTGAGCATGGGCCGTCCTCAGGGAGTCTTGATACTACAGCTCGGAGAGAGTCCATAAATGTCCTCATTTGTGGATTTCTTCTCTCATACCGCTGCTTCGCATCATTTTTATTCCCAAATTCTGCCCAAATATAATGGGGCATGAGTTGAAGAGGGAATTGGGGCAGTAATCCATCTCCTATTTGCTTCTTCACTTCTTTCGTCGTTCAAAGAAAAGCGAAGACTGGTGCGCCTCCTCGGATTGAGGTGGAATCAGTTTGTGGGAAAAACCAGATTAACTAAACCTAGTACTCAGACTACTCTCTAGAATCCCAAGCCATATGAGTCCATCCATGATAGACCTCTCTTCGAATCATATCATTGTCACCTTCTCCACAGAAGGTAGTAAAGTAATCCGGGTTTCTCACAGTAAATCCAGCTGCTTTCTTTTTACCTATTACAGAATTTGAACTGGTGCTGGTCATGATGATACCATCAGGCATTTTTGTTTTGATGGCTTCTAGTACTCTCTGACTGAGGTCCGAAAATATGCCTCTTTTTTGGAATTTTGGAAGGGTTACCGTTGCCCCTATCCAGCAGGTGTTCCTTCCTCCATACTGTTCGATATTTCCATAGGATGCTATAGCTGCTACCTTTTCTTTTCCTTCTTCACTCGTTGCTAAGGCAATAAATACATGTCTTTTCTCTATCATTTTCTTTAATTTATTTAAGTCGTCGAGTTCTTTTTGCTGGATCGTATAGAGGTTGTGTTCTTCTGTTTGCATTTGCAGTTTCTGCTTTCTTTCATTTAATGAGAGCATTCTGAAATCTCCTGCTTGAGTGTTTAAGACGTTTAGGAGTCTCAAACGTGTCTTAAAAGCTTCTGAAGCCGGGTCTTTCTCTTCATCAGTTGCTCCACGAAGAAGTTGTTCCTCAGGTTTGTAGGTCGGCATTATCTTAGCTGCTATCAGTTCTTTCAGTACATCCTCTGTAAGGTGTGCTTTTGTTTCCTCTCCTTCCAGCACCCTGAAACCTGTTAGTTTTACTTGTTCGGCATCTCGGCGAGAAGCTTCCATGGTAAGTGAAATTATTATAGATCAACTAAGGGGTGATGCACGGTCAATACATACACATATTATAAATTATTTATGATGTATGTAAGTGGTGCGCACGGCAGGAGTCGAACCTACGACCTTCCGGACCGCAACCGGACGCTCTATCCACTGAGCTACGCGCGCATATATATATCAAAAAGGCCGACTCACTATAAGGAATCGAGCTTCTTCAGTCAATCAGGATCCCTTATCGTCTTTTTCCTCTATTTCTATTTCGATTCCTGTTTCGGTTCCGGTTATTTCGGTTTGGCTTTCTTTTTCCATGATGGCGTCCACCGCGTTGAGGTTTGGGTTCTTCTTTTTCTTCAGTGGGTTCCAAAAGAGGCATCCGTTTCTTAAAGCGTGAATCGAGAGGTTTTCGATAGTCAACAGGGCCTGATGTTTTTTTTTCATTTTCTTCTGCACCTTCCAAGCAATCTGGCACTTCTTCGTACCATTCTTCATTTACGTTTGCTGCTCGAAAAAAAATATCGTAACAAAGCCCATTGAGCACTTTTAAACAATTCTCTTTATCATGATATCGAATATCCAGCTTGTCTCCCATACTTCCTCCAGAGTCGCTATCATCAAAATATCTCTTGTGTGTAACAAAAAGAGGGCGTGCGTAGCCACTGAGAGTTTGTTCGTTGGGAGTTTCTGTTGTTTGGGGCATAGAAAAGTGAAAAATCTCTAATAGTATACTAGAAATATGTGCTCATGGCGATGCAAATCCGTGATGAGAACTCTTTTCGTCTCTAAGGTTTTTTAGAGATGTAAAGAGATTTGCTATGGATATGTGCAGTAGGTGGCAAGAAGGGGGATTGGGATCGGTTTCATTACTTTCCTATTTGCAGTAACTCATTCGAAATCTTACGTCCCGTCTTGCTGATCGCCAAACCACCCTGCGAGGTCTCTCGAATGGCACTATTCATATTCTTCGCAATATTGTTCATAGCCATCACCACTTCATCAAAAGGAACGATGCTTTTTACGCCAGTATAGACCATATCACTTGCTGTCATGGCATGACTCACTCCAATAGCATTTCTTTTTACACAGGGTACTTCTACGAGCCCTGCGATGGGATCACAAGCGAGACCCAGCATGTTTTTTAGAGCAATGGCAGCTGCGTTCACACATTCATCTGGTGACATACCTCTCAATTCAGAAATAGCAGCGGCACACATAGCACTAGAAGCTCCAATTTCTGCCTGACATCCAGCTTTAGCAGCAGAAAAAGTTGCAATATGAGCAATAACCATTCCAACTCCAGCAGAGCACAGGAGTCCACGGGCAGTTGTTTCGTCATCAAGTTCCATTTCTTCCTGCAGGGACAGCAGTGCTCCAGGAATAATCCCTGAAGAACCCGCTGTTGGGGCAGCTACAATAGTTCCCATTACTGCATTATTCGCCATTACTGCGAGCGCATAGGCACTTGCCTTGACCTCAAGCGGACTCATGAGCATTTTTGGGTCATTGACTCTGTCCATCATTTTTTTTGCTTCATCCTTTACCATTCGGCTCTTGCTTTCTTTTACTTCTAATCCTTTATTCACAGCTTGTCGCATGAGCCGTAGTCGATCGATAGAGTTCGCGATGATTTCATCTTCAGAATGTCCCGTGAGCTCTGTTTCAGCCTTAATAACAATATCTGAAATACGTGACGCATCATCATTCCGTTCGATGAGGGTGAGGAGTCTTTCCGATGAAAAAAAGAGGAAGCTGTCGGCCACGAGAAGGGGATTAGGGGGTAGTCTATTCGCTAATAGGGAATGTGTTGTATCGGTTTATTGGCATTTTCATGTAAAAATCTTCTTAGGATGATGGAGAAGAATTCTTTGCGTATTGCTCATAATTCGACAAATGATTCAAAAATCTCGCCATCTTGACACCTTCAATAGCTTCTAGTTCCAAGATCAGATCACGAGAAAAATGTTCTCGAATCTCAACATCGACAAGAGTAAGGTCTTTGTACTGACTGGTCTCAAAGTTTACAATCTGCACGTCCAGCTTTTTCACTTTATTGATCATATCAAGAGCAGAAACCTGATTTTTTTCAAAAATCACGATCAAACTCGAGTACGAGAGATCGAGATGCACATCGATTTTATCAATCTCTCTAATGACAATTTTTCCACCACCGATCGATTTCGCTCGGACCTGATGATAAGACCCATCTTCATTTGTCATTTCGATCATCACTGAATTCGGATGAACTGTGGCTCCCAAGTTTGATGGTCGTATTTCAACAGCCATCCCAGCCTTTTCAGCAAGAGCAGCAGAGTTTTGGATTTCATCAGAATGGGGAAGTAATCCCAGGAGTCCTCCGATAATTGCTTTGTCAGTACAATGACCTTTATACACTTTTCCAAAAGAACCATGAAGCAAGAGCTTGACCTCTTTTGGCTCTTGGCCATTAATAATTCTCGCGTAATAACCGATGCGTGCAGCACCAGCTGTATGAGAGCTGGAAGGTCCGACCATGACAGGTCCGATGACATCGAATACTGACCAAGATTCTGACGACATAAAGGAGGGTTACTAAGCCTCATTCTAGATACTATTTTTGGTTTATCAAGCAAATCTATCAGTCATTTTCCCCATAAAGCTCAAGAAGTTCATGAGGAATGTTTTCTCCTGGAAATTCTTTAACAAGAATACTTTTGATCTCTTCGATGAGGAAGAGGAGAGACTCACTATCCAAAAAATCTACAGCGTTATTGAGTCTCTTGATTTGGGTTTTGCAAACATCGATAAAATCAGTGTGTTGAGTCATTCGAAGGGATTTGAGTGGGAGTTCAAATATCTCAGTGCCTTGTCTCCCGAGGCGCAGACATATCTGATATCCAGAGTGAATATCCATAGTCAATTCGTCAATCATGAGAGTGGCTTGGTGTTGTGCCATTCTCAACTGGTAGTCACTGAGAACCCGTTCCATTTGCAAATTGCGACCAAGTTGTTTTTTCCGTTCTTTTTCGAGGCGCAAATCATTCTCGATGAGATGACTGAGTACAAGCAATACACTGTAGTCGAGTTTGTCCAAAAGAGTCATCAGCGTAGAAACAATATTTTTATTAGAACAAATATGAAGAAAGCGTTCTCGGGCTCCTTTATAAAGGGCTAAAAATTTTTCGTCTCCACACTCTATATAATGTGACCGAGCATCTACAGCATTTTTTAGATACTTCCGTTCTCTTATAGGGAGCGTTAAAATAATATTTTTCATTACAAAAAGGTATTAAAGGAGGAATAAACACTGTATTAACAAGAAAAAGAATACGTTTTCTTGTTCAAAATAAAAGAAAAGTGAAGAACAGATGAAGCTCTCCATCTCAAAAAAGTCGGTATGTCTACATCAGTACAAAGAACAACTATCCATTATTCGATCCATACGTTTTTCGAAGTGTTATCCCCACGCAATCTGCTGGTGCAGCAGATACAAGAATACATTTTACCTGCTCTATAAGCTTAAAAAGAGACTCACTATCAAGAGTCTCACAAGCCTCTTTCAAGAGTCTTTTCTGATCATCCCAGCATAGCTGAAAAGTTTTTTTCATTTTTCTTCATTTTTTTTGTACTTGATCTTCTTTTTGGTGTTTCCATGTGTTCCCAGAGGAATTGAAATATTCGTATTGCAAATAGAAACTGTTACCGAAAGTCATCCGAACTGGTCTGTCGTATCTTTTCTGGCCGTAAATTCTCGACTTGTTCTTTGATCCCATCTGCGAGCTTCACTGTGGGTTCGTAACCAAGTGTAGACTGTATCTTTGAGATATCGGCATGTTGCCCTTTGATATATCCCTCCTTTACAGGGTTGGGGATATACTTCGCCTCAATATCTTTCTCAAAAGCCTTCTTCAAAGCCTCCACAATTTCGTTTAAGCTCGAGCTTTCTCCTGTCCCAATATTAAACACATCAGCACCGATCTGCCCTTCATGCTCAAAAGCTTTGGTGATACCTTGCACCACGTCCCTCACGTTTGTAAAATCTCGAAACTGTGTTCCATCACCATAAATAATAGGGGAGAGATCTCGCTGCATATCCCAAGCAAACTGAGAGATGATATTGGCAAACTTTCCTTTGGCCTCTTCATTAGGCCCATACACACTCATAAATCGAAAACCAACGATATCCATTTCTGGGTATACACGATTATAACATTCACCAGCATGCTCATAGACTTCCTTGGTTACAGCATAGTGGTTCAATGGCCGCACATGCTGGTTTTCCATCAGTGGCATCGGATTGTTTCCATACAAAGAAGATGTTGAAGCGTAGCAAAAGCGCTTCGTGCCATTCTTCCGAGCCCACTCCAAAGTCCGACAAAAAGACTCTACCGAGTTCACATACCCATCCACAAAACCTTCATTCATAAACATTGGCGCAGATGAGGTTCCCGCTAGATGAAGGACATAGTCTACTGGTCCAACTTTTTCCAAATCCTTCAGATTACACGCATTACCTTCGATAAACCTCACATCAGGATCCAAATTGTCCCGGTCACCCAAAAAAAGATTGTCCAAGGCTGTGATTTCGTACAGGTCTTTGTTGATATTGCAAAAATTTGAGCCAATAAAGCCTGCTCCGCCAGTGACGAGGATCTTCTTCATAGGAATAGGATGGTTAAGACGATTAAGAACGGTAGGACGATTAGGAGTATAGCAAATCTTTTTGAATGGCTCCACGCTTCCATATCTGGACAATAGTAATCAAAAGACCCTGTAGATACAATCCTAGGATTACATCTACAGGGTCATCATTTCCTAACTGCCTTAAAGTTTTTAACAGTCCTACTACTGCACTCCGTCGTGAATCTTCTGAGCCGTCTTTTCTCCGACTCCATCTACTGCTTTGAGTTCATCGAGGCTTGCTGCCTTGATTTTCTCAACAGTATCGAGTCCAGACTCTACGAGATGAGCAGCGATCTTTTCACTTACTCCATCGAGAGCTGTGAGATCCTCTCCACCTTCTGTTTTCGTTTCTTCGACTGAAGCTTCTTCTTTTGCTTCAGCAGGAGCTGCTTCTGCAGCTTCTTCAACTGGCTCGGTTTCAGCAGGAGCTTCTTCCACCATTTCTTCCACTTCTTGTACTTCAGGAGCTGGTGTGAGTTTCTTTATAGAGAGACCGATACGGTGGTCATCGAGGTCAACATTGATGATTTCAGCATCGACTTCTTGTCCAACTCGAATAAATTTCTCAATATCTTCTACCTTGTCATGAGAAATTTCAGAGAGATGAATCAATCCATTGATATCTTTATCGAGAGTGACAAAAGCACCAAATGTAGTGATCCGATTGATCTTTCCAGTGATTCTTTCACCAATACTAAATTTACTAGCTGCTTCCTTCCAAGGATCTTGTTGAAGACGCTTGATAGAAAGAGAAATCTTTTCACCGTCGATTCCAATGATCATGACTTCGACATCATCACCGAGTTTTCCGTAATCAGCAGGATTTCGGACATGCCCCCAAGCAATCTCAGAGATATGTACCAGACCTTCTAGTCCTTCAAACGCGACAAAGAGTCCAAATTTTACAATACCAGAGATCTTTCCTTTCACGCTGTCTCCGATAGTGAGTTTTGCGAGACGTTCTTTTCGTCCGTCTGCTTGAGCAGCACGTTCAGAAAGAATCAGTTTTCCATTTTCTCGATCAAGAGCAATAATTTTTACATCAAACTTCAGTCCAATCAGACGTTGAAGACGTCGGAGGATTTCCTGAGAGTTTGCTTCGTTTACACGTGGGTAATGCATTGGAGCCAATTGAGATACTGGCAAGAACGCTTTAATAGAATCCATTTCTAGGAGAAGACCTCCTTTGTTGGCTTCTGTTACTTTTACTCCAAACATCGTTCCATTTTCAAAGCTGTCTTCGAAACGATCCCAAGCAGTATTTTGTGCTGCTTTTCGGAGAGACAAAACGAAGAAACCTTCATCGTTCTCATCTTCTACGACAACCGCATTGACGTCGTCACCGACACCGAGCGTTTTAAATGTTCCTGCAGTATCGTGGGTTTCACGACCAGAAATCATACCAACCGCTTGACCATCACAGAGATCGAGCAGGCACCGGTTTTTGTGGAGGGAAAGAATTTTTCCCGAAATAAGTTCACCCAATTGGGGAAACTTTGTTTGTTCAGCAGCTTGTACAGCCGCATCCATAGCAGAGTTATCACTCATAATAAAAAGAGTCCGTGACCATATAAGAATAATTATGACTGCTTTTATTGGCTCCGGTCACGAGAGGCACAGCAAAAGACAGCTAAACCAGTATAGCGAGTTAAGACGTGTTGTAAAGCCATTATATCAGCATGAATTCCTCCGTAGTGGCGTCTATTTATAGCGTCTCTTTTCAAGTAAGGATAACAGGTTTCGATTATATAGAAGACTCTGAGGGCTCGACTTTATCGCAGATGACTGGAGCTCTTGAGCCAGACTCATTTCAAAGAACTATTGTTCCAGGCGTTTCATTCGTCAAGAGCTCCCATAGTACTTTCAAAACACTTAAAAAAAACCATAAATGGAGGTTTATACGACATTATAGATGTTCCAATCCTGCAATATGTGAAATGATATGAACTTTCTCTACTTTGTCCTAAGTCGCCCGTGCCAATTTCTTCGCTTGATCTTCAATCATCAGCGACTCCATAATATCGTCGATCCCACCGGCCATGATAGAAGGCAAATTCGACCAGCTCTTCTTTATCCGATGATCTGTCACCCGGTCTTGTGGAAAATTATAGGTTCGAATTTTTTCACTTCTGTCTCCTGAACCGATCTGAGATAACCGATCTTCTCCTCGTTCTTTTGCCAGTCGTTCTTCTTCTTCTACCAAAAGACGCGACCGAAGGATTTTCATCGCTTTATTCTTGTTTTTTAGTTGAGATTTCTCATCTTGACAGGTCACAACAGTATTTGTCGGAATATGAGTAATTCGTACAGCACTGTCTGTAGTATTCACACTTTGTCCTCCGTTTCCACTGGCTCGAAAAGCATCTATTCTGAGGTCCTCAGAACGGATTTCAAGATCTACTTCTTCAGCTTCTGGCAGTACGGCTACCGTAATAGCACTAGTATGCACACGTCCTTGGCTTTCAGTCACGGGGATCCGTTGAACACGATGGGTTCCTGATTCATACTTAAAGATCGAATAAGCACCATCACCTTCGATTCGAAACGAGGCATCTTTGATCCCACCAGTATCCGATTCGCTATTTGACATGATTTCCACTCGAAAGTTTTTTTGTTCAGCATACCTCATCAACATTCGCATTATTTCAGATGCAAAGAGTGAAGCTTCATCACCTCCTGCACCAGCACGGACTTCAACGATGACATTTTTTTCATCATTAGGGTCTTTGGGGAGGAGTTCCATCTTGATCGATTCTTCGAGGACATCTTTTTGATCTTTGGCACCCTTCAATTCTTCTTTGGCCATTTCCAAAAGCTCCTCATCAGACTCAGCTTGCAACATTTCTTCACTATCTGTAATAGTCGTTAGACAGGTTTCATACTGATTGGCGAGATGTACAATTTTCTCGAGGTGTGACCGTCGTTTGGTTAGCTTTACGTATGTTTTCTGGTCAGAAGCCGTTTCGGGTTTCATCAGTTCTTGATTGATGGCATCAAATTCAGCCACGATCGTTTTGAGCTTTTCCAACATAGAAAACAAGATTATTCCTGCATACGGTAGGGCAATCTATCTCAAAGTGCAACCAATGCTTGCTGCGATGGACGTCTCTTGATAAGCTTGGCTCAGAATTTCTTAATCATGTCTTATGAAAAAAATAGCTGCTTGTGCCTTTGCACTGCTCACTCTCACGGCCTGTGGTCGAACTGCTGCTTCTTTTGATCAGCTTGCTCAATGTATGACGGATGGTGGAGCTAAAATGTATGGTGCCAATACATGTCCTCACTGTTTGTCTCAAAAGAAAGCCTTCAAAGGATCGTTTGATCTCATTGATTATGTTGAATGTAATGAAAACCCAACCAAGTGTCAGGAGGCAGGAATCGAAGCCTACCCAACTTGGGAAATTAATGGTGAACAAACTACAGGACGAAAAAGCCTAAGCGAATTAGCAGAATTAAGCGGATGTTCTCTTAAGGGAGAAACTCTTGATGAAAGTGCTGAAGAAAAAACAGAGTAAATCAAAAGATTCCATCAAAGTAAAAAGGGCGGGGTGATCACACCTCGTCTTTTTAGTATTCAGGGCACTATATTTGTACTGCAGACTGTCGTCCACTGTCAGAGGTCGTCGGGAGTATTTTTTTTATTTCACGGGATATCCGGCTAAATTGACCCTTCATACTAAAGGACTCGTCCATAGTGTATTTCATCTGACAAATCTCACGAATCTTTTCAAGAGTCTGAATCTGAACAAAGGTGCTGTTTGGTAGCTTGTTCTCAAAGGTTTGTTCGAGTAGTTTTATAATTCTTTGGTTTGCAGTTTTACTCGACTTGAGTGCCACCTCGTTGTAAAACTTCAAGAGCTGAAGAAGAACTTCACAAAATACAATTAAGAGATTGATGTCTCTTTTTAAATAGACCAGGGTCAAAAGTGATCGTAATTGACGGTCATTATCCCAAAAAACATCCATAGGTGCCATGGAAGAAAGCCGATCGAAGACAGCGTTGACATTGCAAGTCTTTCTTTTTTCCGCCTCCCACAACAAGTCATAGAGATGTGCTCGAAAGTAAGGAGTGATTTTCCGAATATTGATAGCCAACGCTTTGTGCTCTTTCGGCAATGTATTCTGAGCCATGTCGACCAGAGCTTGATATTTTGCATCTTTCATTTGAGCACTATCAAGGTCAATACGGTTGAGTTGAAACATATATGTAGGGGGAGTACAAAAATATGAGGCTGAATACGTGTTTGATGTTCGTCAGGTTCTAAATGATTTAAATCCCCAAAGGATTGCTATTTGGCCCACTGTCGGGTGCTACAGACGCACCTATTCGACGAATAATCTCGCGACTAACAAACTCCTTGTCGCGACCATACTTCAGGCGTGAGAGCTGTACGAGAGCCTCAGCAACATCTTTGTTGCGAGTATCATCTGGTGTCTCTTCCCACCATTTAATGGTCTTGAGGCTAAAAGGACGAGTGATCTGGTTGTTCATATTGAGCTTCAAGCAAGCATTGAATCCTTCCAGATTGATCACATCTGTTTCGGTGAAAACGGGCCCCATCTCCTTTGCAATATATTCGGCATCCTTCGCTCCAATCTTCAAGTTCATCATCGTTCCTACATTTCCAAAGACCGCGTTCTTGATCTTCTCATCCTTCCCGTCTTTTATTAGCTGGTCGATATACTGATGCGCAATGACGAGGCCCAGTTTGTACTTCCGTGCTTCCGAGAGAATGGATTCAAAACTATCGGTAATAAAGTTTTGAAACTCATCCACATAGAGAAAGAATGGCGTTCGCTTTGATTTATCAGCGATCATCTGTCGTTTCATTGCCGCGACTTGGATTTTGTTCACAAAAATCATCCCCAGCAGGTTCGCATTGATATCTCCGACGAGCCCTTTCGCGAGCTTCACCAAAAGGATTTTGTTATTGTCCATCGCTTCATCAAAACTAAAAGCCGACTTGGTTTGACCTATGATATTTCTCATTAGGCTGTTCGTAATAAAACATCCGAATTTCGCCGAGAAGTAGGGGATCATTTCTTTCTTTTCTCGCTCACCTGTATTCGCCATCTGATTGACCCAAAAGCTCTTCACAATCGGGTTTTTGACATGCTTTACCTTCTCCTGCTGCCACGGCTCATCTGTAAAGAGTCGCACTATGTCTGTGAGAGCTCCACCTTGTGGGTCTTCCATGAGCGTTAGACAACCATTTCGAAAGTAATCCTGAATACGTGGACCAAAGATCTCGTTTCCAAACATTCCAATCATCATATTCATCGCCTCCAAAGCTATGAAATCTCGTTCTTCAGGAGTGTCCGCTTCCAGCATATTTACTCCGATAGGGCGCTCTGTATCAGCTGGATCAAAGACAATAACATCATCAGCTCGTTCACGAGGGATCCAGCCCAACGCATCTTCTACAAGATCTCCATGAGGATCCACCACGCAGATACCCTTTCCATTTCGAATGTCTTGTTTGATCAAAGAGTCCAAGAAAACGGATTTACCAGTACCCGTTTGCCCGATGAGATACAGATGACGGAAGCGATCTTCTAGTTGCATATGGATATCAGTCCGTTCTCCTCGGAACATATTGTACCCGAGTAAAATGTCTCCTGTGGGTGACATATTATCTGGTGGTGCCGCGATTTTAAATCGTTGCCATGCGACACTCGGGACATTGTTGTAAGTAGCAGATGGGACGTGCCATATCGATGAAATTTCCTCAGAACTAAGGATCATCGGATTAAATCCCAAACGAGAAGTCCAATTCCTCCACAGTGAGCGAGAAATAAAGTTCAGGAGAGCCAGACGCTCAGAAAAATAATTAATAAAAGTGAAAGAATTGATTGCGGGACCAGTGAATTGTCCAAAAGCTCCACCGATCACTCCTACGATATCATCAGCTTTCGCTTTCGTCGGTGCAGTCGCAACTAATCGAATCACTGTGCGCCATCCGTTATGAGATGCTTTCTCTCCAATAGCCTTTACAGCTTCTTCAATATGAGGAGCTGTTCGACTGCTTGGCTGAGATGATGGGTCATTCAATTTGTCATCTGTTCCCACAGCAAAGATCTTCACAAAAGTTTTGATCCAGCTTAGAGGATTGATGTAGCTCATGAATCCACCCCCTTGTTTGTTGTCATACATCTCTTCAGAAACAGCTTTGCATTTTTCTTGCCAACCACCTTCTTCTGGACGAATCACCAATTGCATAGCGGCCGTCTCTTCTGGTTTGAGCTTTGACATCGCATTCAGGATCGAGTTCATGGGCTCAGTATTCGTGTGCTGGTAGGTCTTGATTGGGAGGGCATAGGTCGAAGACAGTTTCATCAGCTTTGCAGAAGCTTTATTTCCTGCTCGAAAAATATTGTATTCCGCATCTTCTTCTACAAGTGCATTCGGATAAAATGAAGTAAGTGTTTTCTGAAATAAACTCTTGAGCTTAAATGGGATCACAACATAGAAAAAGATCTGACCATTTTTAGAAACAGTTTCTAGAGAAAAGAAATCCTGTCCAGCAATATAACGATACCAGTAACGGGATGAGGCGAGTGAATGAAGAGATTCAAGACACTGGGTCATTACACCAATTTGTTTTGTAAAGTCTTTAGAGCTTCCGAATTGTTCACCTTCTATATCTTTATCTTCTTTTCCTTCGAGTTTCGGAACCATTACTTTTAGAAAAATCATCTCAAGGCTTCTTTTTTTGTTGTACCACCATTCTATGAGGTATGAGGAAACAAACAGCCCAAGAGCTAATAAAATCATCGCAAGAAAGCTTGCAATAAGAGGGGAGTTCGATAGCCATTCAAGGAAAACGCTCAAATTTTGAGAGAAGATAATAAACTGCACTTACTATAGCAATGAAAGCCCACCAATATAAGGAAGAAAATGCGTATTTTTCAATGGGAGAGAGATATGACAAGGGGTGGGGTGTCATCTAAAGACAAGGAGAAGAAAGTCTCATGAAAAGAAGTCTTGTAAATCGATAGAAATGGCGGAAGGAGAGGGATTCGAACCCTCGCGGGGATATAATCCCCCTACAGCTTTAGCAAAGCCGCCTCTTCAGCCACTTGAGTACCCTTCCATGGTTATATTGGCTGACCTTTCCGAAGAAAAGCAGATAGAGTATAGGAACAGTTCATTTTGATGTCTAGCACAAATCAAAATTTTTCCAAAGATCCCGGACTAACCTTGTCATTCCGTTCTCACTTCACTTCGGTCGAGATGCCAAAAACAAAATATGCTATCGTTCATTTGTTGTGTTTTAAAGGTCCCCAAAGTGTTCCTATAGGCTCAAGTCATTCTCTTCTTCCATTCTGGCAATCCTCCAAATCTACTCAATCCTTCTTCTATGTCCAATCTCTACCTTTTCACCGGTGAAAACTTTCAGGCTCTCAATGAGAAGCTCAGTTTTTGGAAGAAAGAGTTCGAAAAGAAACATTCTGAGACGAATATTGAGCAATTTGTTGATGTGAAACAAAACCAAGTACCCACTATTATCAATGGGATCGAAAGCCAGCCTTTCCTCGCAGAAAAGAGAATGATTATTATCAGGGATCTTCCTCAGTCAGCAGAAAAAAAAGCGAAGCTCGATCTCGATCATCTTCAGAGCTCTCTAGAAAAATCACTTCCTGAGAGCTCTTTTGTGATCTTCGTCTCAGCGAAGCCAGATAAGAGGGGGCGGTTTTACAAGTTCCTCAAAAAATCAGCGACTATTCAGGAGTTTCCTGTTCTCAAAGGTGTGCAGCTACGTAGCTGGATTCTTCAGAGAGCTCAGCAGTTAGGGAAAACTATCGACTCTCAAGCAGCTGATCTTTTGATGTACTCCTGCGCGGACAACAATGGACGCATTGCAGGCGAACTCGACAAGCTCTCGCTCCTCGACGCGCCACATATTACTCAAGAACATGTAAAGAGGTTGGTCGATATGACTCCAGAAGCAAAAATCTTCCAAGCTCTCGACAAGATCGGTAGCGAGTCACCTCAGTATCTTCTCAAAGCCTTCGACCAACTGGTGAGAAGCGGTGAAGCACTGCCGCTGATCTTCTTTATGATCGTTCGACAGTTCAGGCTTCTTCTTCAGGTTAAGTCTCTTCTTGACTCAGGATCGCCACCTGCAGTCATTCAAAAACGTATCAAGCTTGCGCCTTTTCAGGTCAGTATGTTGACGAACCAGGCCAGAGGATTGAGTTTGGCCGTGCTCAAGAAAGCTTATCGCCAGCTGGCTGAAATAGATCTGCAGATCAAGACCGGAAAAATTCCATTTAGTAATGACAAAACAGCACCCTTTCAGATCAAGATAGATCAATTCCTGTATTCACTACATGAATAAAAAAAGTGAACAAAATTATGGGCTGATTTTGGAGTATTAAAATATCCAAATATGCAACATTCAAAGCCTTGAAAAAGCCATTCTTGACAATTTGACAAATTTTCTTCTTGAATAATAAATCTGGTCATGTATAAATTGTGTATACGTGAATAAATGACTTATGTTAAAAGCTCTCTTCAGTTCCAATACACGCGTCAAGTTGCTCATCACTTTTCTGTCCTCCCCAGGTGAAGAGTTTTTCATACGTGAGCTGACTCGGAAGCTTAACGAACAGATTAATTCAATCCGACGTGAGCTGAATAACTTAAAAAAGATCGGACTTTTGAAGTCTCGATCAAAAAACAGAAAAAAGTATTATTTCGTAAATGAGGACTTTCTTATCTTAGAAGATCTTCGATCTATGATCAGCAAGTGTACTGATCCAAAGAAAGAACTGATCAAGAAAATGCAAAAGCTGGGTGATCTTTCACTCGTACTGTTTTCTGGATGCTTTATGCAAAAAAAGGATAAATCTCTTGATCTGCTTATTATCGGTGATTTAAAGAAAGAAGATCTCACAGATTTTATAAAAGAAGAACTGAAAGAGTATAAAGACGTCAAATACGGGATTCTCTCAAAAGACGATTTCCTTTACAGGCTAAAGCTCAACGACAAATTTATCATTGACATGCTAAAAGACCCTGATAATATCTTAGGGCTCAATAAGCTGAAAGGTCAGCTAGAAAAGCATCTAGGCTCGTAAATACACCATTTCAGCCTCAATATCTTCCATCAATCCCTTTTTTTCGTGTCTATGGATCAAGCTCTCCTACAGATTAGTAACTCAAGTCTCAGTATAAACCTCCCAGAATTTAAAGTTGGTCAGACTGTTCGTGTTCACCAACGTATTAAAGAAGGAGATAAAGAACGGATTCAAGTCTTCGAAGGCTTGATTATCCAAGTACGAAATGGAAAAGGTGTCGATGGAACCATCACAGTACGAAAAGTAGTTGATGGAATCGGAGTTGAACGAGTCTATCCAATCCATTCACCTCTTCTTGCGAAGATCGAAATAACCAAGCAGGCGAAGGTGCGACGAAGCAAGCTATACTACATGCGTGAAAGAAGTGGTAAGTCTGCTCGATTAAAAACAACACAGCTAACAGATCAAGTTTTCGAACCAAAGTCAGTGGCACAAGTCGAAGCTGAAAAAGCTGAAGCTGAAGCAGCAAAGGTTGCAGAAGCTGAAGCAAAGAAAGCAGAAGAAGAGGCTGCAAAGGCCGCTGCAGAAGCTGAGAAAGCTGCTACAGAAGAGGCACCAGCAGAACAAGCTGCTGCTCCTGAGGAAAAGACAGAGGAGTCTGAACCAACTGAAGATGCAAAAGTTGAAGAGCCAGCTGCTGAAGAAGCTCCAGCGGAAACTCCAAAAGAAGAAGAGAAGAGCGAAGAAGCATAATACAGACTCATTCAAGCAATACGTAAAGGCGAGGAATTGATTCCTCGCCTTTTTTTATACAGGAACTCTCGTGACACAGATGAATGGAAAGACTCAGATTTTTTTTACAAAACTACCCGTAGAGACGTCGATTTATCGAGTCTCTCTCCGTAGCTGAGAATCAAAATCCTCAGTACACCAAAACATATACCGCATTTGGGTGCAATTAGGCCGGTGAGGAAACGAATCCTCTCCTTCAGTTATATTGTTTCAAATTGCCATTCTCACCCTAAATCCCTATTCTAAAATCGTAAAGGTTCTTAGGTCCCTACAATCTCGATAATCCCGCCTATCCCAACCATCCCATCCTATGAAAATCGCAGTCTTCGGAAATTACGGTGTTCACAACCTCGGCGATGACCTCATCCTCGAAGGCTTCCTCAATCAATACGAAAACGATGAGGTCGTGGTATTTTGCGGGTATCCTAAACAAGTGAAGCAACAGTTCAGCATCGACGCACACCAATTCTTCCCTGGAGGATTCAGGTCGCTGTTGAAGTACTGGTTCAATTCGGAATATCGACAAGAGGTGAAAACGGCACAGCACGTCCTCCGGGACTGCGACAAGGTTTTCGTCGGTGGTGGGGGAATCCTCGTCGACCGACACTTCAAGGCTCTCTACCTCTGGCGGGCTCAACTGGCCGAGATTAAGAAAAGTAAAAAATCTTACCACTTCATCTCTAATTCTCTCGAGCTTCGCACAAAACGAAGTCAGCGTCTCTTCAAACCATTCTTGCAATCAGCTGTGAGTATTAGTGTCCGTGACAAAGCTTCTCAGGACTTGTTGAGCAGGATGGGGATAGAATCTAAGTTGGTTGAAGACCTGGCACTCTCTTCATCTTCCATAAAGAAGTTCGCTCTAGGTTTCCGTACTAGGGCCCATCACATCACCCCCAACTCCAGGCTCCAGTCAGGAGACATGGAGCCAGTAGTTGCCCTCTTTAAGATCCCCACCATCTCTCTCGCTCTCAACCGCTGGATGCTCGATACATCTCGTCTGCACATCCTCCGAGAATTCATCACAAAAAAACAATCCGAAGGGTACCAGGTCAAAGCCCTCGCATTCCAAACAGTCGGTGACGATGATCGTGAAGTGTATCAAGAGCTCGGACTTAATGTTCCAATTCTCACAAAAATAAACGACATTCTCACCACTCTTCAATCCTCAGGTATCCTTATTGGAATGCGTTTTCATGCCATTCTTCTTTCGCTTCATTTCAAAGTTCCTGTCATTGCCTTGCCATACCAGAGTAAAGTGACAGCCTTGATGACAGAAAGAGGACTTTCAGACCATCTCATACCGCTTCCAGACCTTAATCAACAAAAGCTACAAGATCTTTTTGAGAAACTAGTTGATGAGAAACCAGTCGGACACTAGAATTCTTCAGGAATATTCAGATTTATTCGTATTCATGGGCCTCTTTCGATTCAAAAAACGGCGCCGGCAGCTTCAGGGCAAGCAATCCAACTGGAGAGTGAGAAGAAAAAGATCACATTCATTGAAGTTCAAACAGCGGATCAATAAGAAATTTTGGATCTTTTTAGGAACCTCAGCTGCAGTAGTTGCTGCGTGTTATGCAGTATTCTTCACTCCTGTCCTGACGGTTCAAAACATCGAAGCCACGACAGAATACAAAGACGTCAAAACTGAAGACGTAGAAGCCTTTATGGCAGACCTCGTCCTCAATAAAAACACGCTGCTGATCACAGCAGGAATTATCGAAGAAGAAATTTATGAAGCTTTCCCAGAGGTCTCTTCAGTTGTTTGTGGTCGAAATATTTTTAGAAAACTCTTTACCTGTAATGCGTACGGATACGAGCTGGTAGCTGTAATCAAACACGAAGGGGAGCGATATTACATCAATGAAAATGGAGTCATTATCGCTTTTGACAGCCGAAAACTCGGCCTCCCAATTCTTGATCTCATCCTCAATCCTGTTTTTTCTAATGACCGAGGAGTAATCCTTACGGACCCCAAAGAAGAAGTTATTCCTGAAGTACCTGTTCTCGAACCCCAAAAACTCAGCCTTGCCGATCTTTCTCCTACCGCGAGTATCCTCCGTCAACGATCCGAAGGGACTCTCCTCGAGCTCCCAGAACCAACACTCGACCTCAATGCTGAAGTCGGACCAGAACCCGAACCACAACCTCTTCCTGACGAAGGAGAACTCCTGACCTTTATCCAGCCTGACGAAATTTTCCTTATCCAAGCACAATCTCTTATCGAAGAACCAGAGCGAGACCCATTCGAAGTCGAAGAAGGGAAGAAAATACTCGATACTGATGAGCTCAAAACCATCCTAGAGTCCATCAATCAGCTTGAAAATGATTTCAAACGAAAGGTAAGTAAAGCTCAGTATGTCCAGGTAGCTGGGGAGTTGTCGTTGAAGAGTAAGTACATTGCCATTGAGGATGTGGAGGACATGAAGGAGGTGGAAGCAGGGGAAGGAGAGGTCTCTCTTTTCAAGGGGCCAGAGGTCGCCCCTGAGAGTGAGGAGGGGACAGAGGTTCCAAACCCACCAATCCCTCAAGAAAACCCCGATCATGAGCTCGAAATCCTCCTGGATCTCAAACGAGACCTCAATAAACAGTTTAAAAAGCTCAGAAAAGCTGGGGAAGTCATTAATTTTGCTGAAACTGACCGGATTGATCTGAGTATTGAAGGGAAGAAGGTGTTTTATCGGTAGTGGGAACCCCTACCTCTTTTAAAAGGAGAACCGAACAGACCCCCAAACCCCCTTGAAAGGGGGAATAACACAGAGGACAAGGGCAAAAAGAAGAAATATGATCGTCATTCAGTCAGCCTGCCGAAGCTTTAGCGTAGGTTGGAGGGGAGCATAGGAATGACGTGAATCTCAGGTTTTTTTTGATGAAATTAGCGAGCTCCTCCCTGACCTCCGGCCCATTAATAGGGGAGGCCCTTCCGGGAACAAATAAAAACGCAAAATTTTGCTTGGCATTTCGACCGGAATGAAACTCAGCGGAGAAATCTCTTCCACAGGCATGAGTTCAGCACTCGCCATTATTATCACCGACTCTTGTTGTCTGAATCACAGATTTTTCTCCACCGTTCCCCAATTCCCACTGTTCTCAAAGTCCCCATCCTTAAAATCCCTACAAATCCTCCTCTAAATATGCTATAATAACATGATATAACCATAAAAAATGGCTCAAAAAACCAAAACAAAAAAGGACGACAATACCCCCGTTGTGGATATCAATGCCCTTGCTGGCGCCATTGAATCCTCGGCGCTGCCAGAGGGCAAGAAAATTGCTTATATTTATATGCTGGCCGAAGGGACTCTCACGCTCGCGGAGCTCGAGAAGATCAATGTGGAGATGGAAGAAGCAGGAAAAGACCTCGAAGCAGTTATCGCCAAGGAACAAGCCGAATTAGACGCAATTGAGCTTGAGTTAGCTGAACTCGAAGACCAAAAATTCGACATGGAACTCGAGCACGCCATTCAGTTTGAAAAGAATGCTGAGAAGCTGGTAAATGCAGCCTATGGAGAGGCTGAGAAGATCCAAGGCGAGGAAGAACACGCCGAAATTCAAGATATTCAAAAAAAACTTTCAGACAACTAATATGAACCCATTCTGGTACCAGAACGGACTTTTGCCGAAGAGGATGTTGTATCTAGCTATGTCGCAGAATTCGCTTCAAGGCGGAAGAGCTCATGAAGAGGACAAAGTTTTGGCGCTGCCAGAAGAGCCTTCTCAGCCTGAAAAACTTGGACAGCACAAGCGTATCGAACATCTGAGTGCTATTAATCTGAAGGAAGAAGGTGGAATGAATGGATCAAGAGAGGAATTGATCAAAAATCTCAAAACCATTCGAGATGGAAAGATTGATATACAGGAGGTATTAAAAATGTACGGAACAAGGTATTCTAATGTTTTAGAATTTAAAGATGACGAGCTTTGTCATGTTAATGAGCAATTAGCAAATGGTGAATTTGAGAACAATAGTAATCCCTCTCTAAAAGAGCGTCTGAACTACATTAGAAAGATGGAGCTTAGGAGATTTAAAACTTCGGTGAGTGATACGACCGCGAGGGAAATAGAATCGATACTACCTGAAAGGTCACAAAAAAAAAGAAACCTTAGTGAAGCTCTTGAGAGTCTTGCAAACCTAGCTGAAAAGAAAGTTGATGGAAAATCAATTGATACTAGAGAAACCAACGAATATCTCAAAACGTTAAATTTGCAAAAAGATAGTATCGATGAAAAAAACAGTGCTCGAAAATTCGTAAGACTCATTGAGGAGATAGATCATCTCAAAATTGCACGAAATGCAAAGCTTCAAAAAATAAAAAAGATGCAAGATAAGATTGAAGAACACCGAAAAACACACGGGCTTACTAAAAGAACAGTTTCAAAATGGAAAGAATATACTAGGAGTATTGTGAAAGGCAGTTTATTGGTGTCTGGAGTAACACTAGCAACATCAGTAGTCTTTATGAGTACATGGCCAATAACAGCTGTCACAACACTCGCTAATTACTCAATTATTAAAACCTTTCCAGTATGGGGGTCTGTATTAGCGGCTGTGAAGACAAAAAATTTCATTAATAATTATTCCCACAGGTTTCCATTCTTCAGAAGTGACAAAGACAATGCCAAACTCGAAGAAGACAATATGATTGAAGAAATTGAAGATGAAAAGAAGAAGTCTTACAGAGTGAATGTAAGAGAATTAGTACCCAAAAAATTCGAAGCATTTGAGGGTCAGTGGTCTGGCATAAAGAATATTTATGGAAGAGCAAAACATTGGTGGGTCGGGAAGAAAGGTTTGGGTGATAAATACAAACGAGAAGAAGAACTAACACCTGATGAGCTTAATGAGCATTTGTTGATCGCAGAAAAAGAACTAGAAATTCAAAGATCAAAGTGTGAAGCAACATATAATAGATTAAAACAAGACAGGGAGTATTATGAAGAAGAAAAGAATCAATTGAAAAATAGTGGGCAACCAGTTCCAAAGGAAATTATTGAAGCCATTACAGGGTTAACAACACTTATGGATCTTTACTCTGCCTCACATCCAAATAAGCTCAAGCTCTTGAAAAATACAAGAGACACAGTTTCTGGGAAAATTATCGACACCTCAGAAATAGTGAAACGTCTGAGTGATTTACCTATCGGAATTGAAAAATTTAATCAAGCTCTTGAATTAGCAAAACGAGAAGATCAGAGACAAATTGATTCTCAGAAAGCAATTTTGGACATGCCTTACAGTGCAAGTATTTTTGAGGAAATTCATTTTCTTGAAGATGAAGATGAGGATCAAAGCAAAGATAAAGAAAATTCTGAAATTGAATTGATACTAAATTTTCTAAAAAAGGATGATCCTGAGAGTTTCAAAAAAATCAAAGAGATAGGCAACATGGATCAAAAAAATAATATGAACAAAAATAGAATTATGATGAAGACACCAACACTGTATAAGCTCCTCGAGTCTTTGAATGCTGAGCGCCCTCGAAATACCCAGTTTAGAAAAGATATTATGTTTCAATTGAGTGGGATTATTAAGAAAGAAGTCAGTACGACTCAGAATCTCAGGCTAAGAATCAAAAATGTCTATGAAAAAACAAAGTATGACGGGGAAAATGATAATAAAAGAATTACCCTTATTAAGAAGTTTCTCAATAAAAATCCTGCAGTTGTGCTAAATGAAGCCATGAAAGAATTGAACATGAAATCACATCAGTTTAGCTTTAATGTTCCTTTGAAAATAGAGTATGCTGATGAGAGATTCATAGGAGCAATTAATAGGCTCACAAAAACTACTGATCTGAAATTGATCCACAATCTTCTTGAGGTGATTTTCCGTCGGTTTGAGATAAGAGAAGAGACAGGGGAGATTGTGTTGAGGGGGAGTGTAAATCAACAACAAACACCGACTCCAAACCCTAGCTCACAGCCAGGACAGGCTCAGTCTTTGACGCCCCAGCAAATTAATCAAATGAGTAAATCAGAAGTAGAAATGGCAATTGAGAGAATAAAAAAAGAAAAATTAAAAGCAGAAAGATTAGATGATAGCAACGATTTCAAAAAGGATACATTGGATGCTATAGAAGTAAGACTGGGGCTTTTGGAAGAAGGATTGCATGGTTTTTCATAAATTGACTTGATTTCAGTCCAAAAATTCGATATAAAGAAGTATATACAATACTTCAATTTTTATGACAACCACTAAACAAACAAAAACGAAATTGTATGATAACTCTGAAATAGAAGCCATTGAAAGTTTTGATTTACAGGGTTATTTGAATGAGCTAAACGATGCAAAAGATGAGATCGCTAAGATTTATAATGTCGTTCATGACTTAAGAGGAGCTACATCTGGAGCTATAAACACAGTAAAAGATAAGGATGGAGGAGAGGGTTTTTATGAAGACTTCAGATTTATGGATAAAAAAGTGGAAGTTTGGGAAGAAGCCACAGTAAATGAGAAAAAGGATATAGATGAGTGTACCGAGGAAGCTAGAGAGTTGAAGAAAAACAATACAGGGGGGGGTGATGAGGAAGACAAAAACAAAATAAAACGTAGGACTCAGGATTTTTCAGATATAGATGGTGGGAAAACTGAGGCTCAAGTCCAAGGCAACGACGCAGAAGATGGTGAAGATGAAGGCCAAGACCAAATAACAGACGAATTGACCATACTCGAAAATACTATTTCAGAGCTTGCTACAATACTGATTCACAATCATAAAATGCTTCAAAGCTTGGTTGCAGTCATTCAAGAGAGTTGGAGATGCGAACATGAGCAGAAACTTATTTCTAGAGCAGTATCAGAGATGAAATTTTTACCACAAGTTACCAAAATTGATCTTTCTCAGAAATTAGTCAAATACTTTGAATAATAGAAACAAACGGCTTTCTCATAAGAAAAAACTAGTGTATAAAGGCTACACATATTTTTAGTATATATGAGTTCAGAAAAGATCAACAACACCGGTAAGAGAGAAGTGAAGCTTTCGGCTCAAATAGAAGAATTAAAAAAGGTGTCAGAGGAAACATCGAAAGGAATCTCTGGGCTTAAGCAAGAACTTGAGAAACACCAAGAAAGAAGAAAAGAAGACACTTTACTACAGATAAAGAGCATTTTAGAAAGAGAAAATCAAACGGCCTCAGCTTCATCAAAGAACCCAGATATCATCGCCTTGAATGCAAAAGTAGACCTCCTCACTCAACTCCTATCATCTGGAGCACTAGGTGGTGCGTCTCATTCTCTTATTAAATCCCTTGTTCCTGGTATTAATCTACCTCAAAGAGAAAATCTCGACGCAAATGCTCTTCAGGATCTTACTGAAGCTCTTCGAAGCACTCAGTCAGAGGAAAAAATTAATAAATCGGGTACTAAACCAATTCAACAGAGCTCCAGTCTGTCAGTGAGGAAAGTTGGAAGCATTGGTCGAACCCAAAGAGCTGAAAACTTACCCACGCAAACCGGAAGCATATTGCGTCAAGATGAGAGGGGGTCTATAAGTACACCGATTATTGGGTCTCAGATCTCGAGAAGTGAATCAGCAACAAAAATAGTAGATGAACCAAACATCGATGCTATCACAGACCGGAGGATCCGCACGCTGACGATAATAGAGCATTTTTATAAGAAAGATGGGGTGAGCATGGAGGACATCGTTTGGTTTCTGAACTTTATCCAGGAAAATATTCTCAAGCTCGACCAGCCTTTCCATCTCATGTGCGACGAATACACCTCAAAAGATCCCGAGGGCTTTACCAACTTGTTTGGAGATGATGACCTCGATGAATTTTCGGCCCTCGTCGATGAGTTGTATGAGCATTACGAGGTGTTTGATGGACATATCCATCCAAAAGATGCCGTGAAAATCCTAAAGTTTAATCGTGATGCAAATGACTTGTCCGGAAAAGAGGGCGACTGTGGGGTCCTATTTCTTCAGGATATTCACCGTCTCATCTCAAAAAACGACGTCACTCTCCCGTCGTATGTCAGAGCGCATAAGGGCAACGACTTGTCTCTGTTCGAAAGCATCGCCTCAGAAAACAACTGGAGAACAGCACAAAAACTATTTGCAATTCTTTCAGAATTCTTAAAGACCCACATTCCATGGGGACGAAAAGGTGAGCATGGTATAGAATCAAGTGCCTTCGTAGAGATCTCTTTCGCCCGCAAGCAAACCCTCAGCAGACTCGAGGAACTTCATAATCGATTCAAAAATGAACTCGGAATAGAAAACCCCTTTGGAGAACAGTCTCCAATTTATGTCGACAATGCTCAGGTGGTGATAGTCGAAACGGAAGACTTTGAAGGCAAGATCTCTACTCTTAATGATGCTAAGCTTCGCCTCCTCAGAAGCGCTCATAGAAAATGGACCATAAACGACTTTCCTCTCTCCCAGTCCAAACCATCGACAGAAGTACTCGTCCAACTCAATCTCCTTTATAAGTCTATATCAGGACTCGCAAATCTCTACCTCAGCAACAATGGAGCACATTCAGGAGATATGAAGGACTATATCGAGTACACCAGAGACACCCTTTCCAACAGTATTAGCCAATTGAGTATTCGCTCACGGCTTCCAGAAGATATCGGTGGTGGAGATCAAAATGATCAGACCGATAATATCAATGCGCTCATCAGAATAAACGCCTTTGTCTTTCAGCTCCATACACAGTCTCAGGATACCCAGTTCCTTTGTACAGAAACCTTACAAATAAAAAAAGTGTTCGATACCCAATAACCTTTTGACACTGGAAATTACCGACCTATAATGTGGTCCCAACTTAATTCGTCTTACCTTTTCATCTTATCATCATGTCTAAACCCACCTCAGCCCCTACAGCAGAAACCAAACAAGAAGAAGCTCCAAGTATAAACGCCCAGATCTATTTCGATATGCTCGAATCACAAATTCAACAAATCTATGGAGCAGTAGACGAAGACATCCGTATCGCCAACAAAATCGACACCAGTGTTTCCAAAGAAGAACAGCTCGCAGCAAGCATGGAGGCAGTAGTAACAGCAGACAAAACCCTCTCCGATGAGGACAAGAAGGCTGTTCAGCAGCTCTGCACAGCCCTTAAAGAAGGAGCACAAAGCCTCAAGACACTACGGGAAAAGGTCAATAAGGATGAGAACGCTGAGCTTGGGCCAGATCTTATGAAGATTAAGCACGCCCTTGAGACGATCTCCTCAATGAAAAAGAAATTGGGTGATGGGACAGAGCTCGAGAGACTCCTCAAGAAAAATCAGTCTTCCAAGGTCTCTACTGCCAATTCAAAAAGAGTTGAAGAGATCGAAAGTGAGCTCCAGCAATTGAGCAATCAAAAAAAAGAAAGAAGCAAAGAACTGAAGGATGAAAACTCTAAGATCACAACAAAAGAGATCATGGAGGATGAAATGATGAAAGAGATCGCATCGCAAGAAGCCCAGCTCCGACAAGAACAATCCGACTTGTCTGGTAGCGACGCTTCAGCAAATGGAGAAGATTTAGGAGAAATGACAAATGAAGACAAGACGCGAATGGTAGAACTCGTGAGCGATCTCAAAACCCTCGTCAGTACTGTGGAAGACGCGACTGATAAGTATGTCAGCATGGA
Organism: Candidatus Altimarinota bacterium; assembly: GCA_029233985.1. Classification (GTDB taxonomy): domain Bacteria; phylum Patescibacteriota; class Gracilibacteria; order JAUYGZ01; family JAUYGZ01; genus JARGOK01. The sequence continues at coordinate 301,791 of JARGOK010000001.1, read as the reverse complement.
CAAGACAAAGCAGGGATCCTCTTCTGAGTCCTTCGATAAAAGTCTCACAGCACACTACAAGAATGCCAATCCACTTGCAGTCAGTACAGCCAAAAAAAAGAAAATCGATGCCAATAGACTCCAGGAGGATCCAAACGAAACAGCGTTAGCCACCATGAAAGGGTTTCTCAACAACCACAAGCTCATCGCGGAGGCTCGAAATATCCTAGAAAATACTCAAAACATTCTTAATCCTAAGTCTAATGAGGCAGATCGAAACCAACTCGAGACACAAGAGAAAGATCTCCAAAAAGTCTACGAAAGCCTCAAGGAAGAAGCCCAAAAAGCTCCATTTACAAGCCACATCAATCTCGATGAACTCGAAGCCACTTCCATAGGACATATGCAGACCGCTGCAGTACTGGTGACTATTCAGTCTACTGTCAATAAGATTTCAGCACTCTCAAACCAACTCATTGGTGATGAGAAAAAACGCATTCGAAAACTCCAAGAACTCTTTCTGGAGAGTAACCTCAATGGGATCGAACGAGTAGAGCTGCTCAAAATCCTCAAGCATATTCAAGGAAAAATAAAAGAGCTTCAGCTCCAAAAAGCTTCTGCCGATCAGCTAGCTGGTGCCCTCAAGAGTCAGGTCAGTAAGGAGGGGCTCAGTGAGGTCCGAAAGGATGTGTTGCCAGAAGAAGGAAAGAAAACAAAGGAAAACGACAAACGATGGGAACAACTCACCCAAAAAGTCCAACAGGATATCGCAAACCCCGCTCAGTTTGGGACTCCAGAACACCACGCAGGAAATCGTGTCCTTCGTCCGGTCATCTCCCGATATATTACCGAGAGAATTAGTGCCAACAACAAGCGAAAAGAAGCTGACCGAGGACTCAATTCAGGTATTTCTGGAATGTCTCAACAGCTGGAACGACTTCAAAACGAATTCGAACGCTATAAAGCCCATCATATCAAGCTCAAAGGGGTCGTTGTCCAGACCGAAACAAAAATCGAAGGAAAAAAAGCTGAAATTAAGGCACTGAAAGAAGCCATTGATAAAGAACTCGAGATGATCGACCAAGAAAATGAACGATTGATCGAGGAATTGGCACAATTGAGTACGGAGGACATTCTCAACGAACAAAAAATAGAAGCGATTGAAGAACAAATAGCAGAAAACAACAAAAAATACGACAGTATTACCAAAGAAAAGGAATCAGGTAAGCACAAAAACTTCAAGAAAATTAAAAAAATTAATGCTGAGATCCAAACAACCGAAAGTATCATCGAAGACCTCTCATCCCTTGCAGAAAAACTTGGCCAAGCTGCCTTCAACAACCTGCTCCAACAAGCAGACCTCAAAGAGTTTATTGGGGAAGCTGAAGAGCGTGCAAAATCTGTTCGAGACTCCGTAGCACTCACATACCTCGAGCTCGAGGCAAAGAAGGATGAAGATATTTCAGTAAAGCCTCATGGGGTCAGATATAGCATCGCGAATGGTGACAATGGAACAAAGAATAAAGAAGAGGTGGTCGTGAGTAATGCTGGAACCCAGACTTATTCTCCAAAGCACGCCTCAGAGATGTTTGATACCGCAAAGGTATTTGAAATCTCCCAATAATCTTGAAGAACATTTTTTGAAAGGGTAGCAAATATGAAATCTAATACACTTCCTGTACCATCACTTGAGGAGGCAATCCAAGATAAGGATTGTTTTCTTCGGGTCATGTCTGATGAGTCATTCGCAGAGCTCAATGAATGCCTGCAGAACTTTCGTGCACAACTCGAAACAGCCACATCTGCACTCAGTGCTGATATTGCTGAGCTCGAGGCATCACAGAGCCCTACCCATCACGAACCTCGTGAGGTAGCCCTTCCTGGAGAAGAAGTTCGTCGTATTGTCTTAGACCAAAATCATCTCTATATCTCATCAGAAAAAGGGCAGCAGAAGTTTCTGCTAAGAGAAAGAGATCTCGAACTCAAAGAGCTGAACTGTTCCGATCCTCTTAGTGTTCCTCAACTCACCTTAGGGGCTGATAAAGCAGATATCAGATCCATTATTGAGTTTGCCGAAAACATTTACCTTTTCACCGACAGTAAGGAGTGGAAAGGGAATGCATCCCGTATTAGCCCAGTAGAGGGTCTTAAATTAGGAAATACTGGGGTCGAAATACTTCCCAAAACTACAGGTCCGAGTGAAGATCCTCAGGACAGCATTGTCCTTAAATCCGCTGGAAATACCGGAGACACCCTCTGGAAAAAACAAGGTCGAGTCCTCCTAAAGATCGAACAGTCAGGAGCTATCAATGAACAAGGAGGCATTGTTCGACTCACTATTGAGCATGCGGAAGCTAACTTTGGAGTAGATGATGAAACCAATATTCAGTCTGACGACATTATTGCCGTCATTGATTCTAGCGGAAAGATTCTTCAGATTTGTGATGAATCAAAAAACACTTTTGAAAAGTGCCAGGTATCAACATCACTCGAGTTCGTCTCATTGGGGCCTTCACTCTACATCCTCAACAACGGGGTACCAGAAATCCTCAATACCAATGGAGAAATAATCACCGGCTTTGAAAAAAGCTTCACCTTAGGGGATGTCGTTTGTTATGTGTTTTCCTGTTCAGGTCAGGGGCAAATCTCTGTGTTTTACAATACTCAATCAGGCAAAATAGAGAAATCCTTCAACTACGAGACCAGATTGGTTAGCGCAGCTGGGTTTTTCCACGATGAATCGGAAAGGACCTTCTATCAGCTCGGGACAGCAGATGAGAAAGGACGATTAAAATCACTCATTGCCATTACCCTTCCAGAGAAGATTGACAGAGGAAGTGTCATCCTCGAAGATGAGGAGGAAAAGCGCATTCAGGAGCTTGCTGAGTCACAACTACGCATTATTTCCTCCAACGGATCTCTCCCTCATGCATCAGAGCAATTCAGCAGAACGACTTCAATTCTCGATTTCAAAAATGAACTGAAACCCTTTATTTCTGATATTCGTGTCAAAAGAATCTATGCAGTAGTAGACGAGACTTCCAAAAGAATTGAACGTCTCGTTCGGACTTCTTTAGGGCTTTTGAGCAAGCGCAATGGTCAACGAGAAAAACTCAAAGAATTCAAAGAAACTTTTCTCTCTGCCTACGAGATGCTCCCAGAAGAAAATGATCAAGTCGGGACAACCGTGCAAAGGATCCAAGAGTATGTTCGTCTCCGAAACACCCTGCAAACCGAAATCAGCGATCAGGACCTTATTCCAGAAGCAGAAAGGGCAGAGCTCTTCGAGCAGCTGACTCTCGAGGGGGACAAAATCCTTCACACGGACAGAAAAAACCTGACTGAACTCCTCGTGGGACTAGATGGAGAACTCGAACGGCATCTGGAAGAAGGAAAAAAGATTCTGACGAATGCAATGACTGCCACTCCTCCCAATGGATACATTCGTGTTCAAGAGGCCATTCAACAATTCGAAGCCTGGAAAGGCTTCCAGCAAGTCTTCCTCAAAATCCAGTCCGATCTCGATGTATTTTTCGGGTCTCCCGATGATAAAGTAGAAGGAAAAGACCCCAGTGCTACGCAACGGTTCCGTAGGAAAACAAAAATCGAAAAGGCCAAAGACCTCTTCAAAGCCGCCTTTACCAAAACGCGCACTGATGGGATCAAAAAGACGGATATTGAGAAGTTTACACTAGCGCATATCCAAGCCTTTGCAGAAGAAATACTGCTCGACGCCCGTGAACAAAATATCGATCCCGATCGCGAACAGCGTTTTACGTCGCAAATGGAGTACCTGGCCGGACAGATCGAAACCCTCGCCGACAAGGACTCTGAGGCCGATATCGAGAGAGCAGCACGAGATATTCAAAAAGAACTCACCGAACTCAATCAATACCGCCAGGACTCCCGGCTCTTCTCCGAGCAGCTGACCCGTATATCAGACCAGCTCGAAGGCTCAGTCCAACGGGCCAAGGAAATCGCAGGAGAAATGAAGACTGAGCGAGCCAGAACACGAGAAAAACAACTGTTTACCGATATCAAAGCCTTTGGAAAAGAAGCAGCAGTTGCTGTCCAGTACGAAAAACGGGAAGGAGCCACCGCAGACCAGCTTTCCATGCAAGCTATGCGAAGAGTGACAGCTCTCTTCCGGGGGTTCGACCTCAACAAACAAAATCGAGTATCACGGATTCCAGAGTCTGAGTGCTCAGACAGTATGCTTCGCCTTTTTAAGGCTCTTGAAAAATTCCAATCTGATTATCCCGAGAAAACACAAAAAATGGATGAATTCTGGGATCAACTTCGCTATATTCGTAATCAAGCCATACGAGACGTTGAGATCGAAAAAGGATTTCACTACAAACCGGGATACTACGTGATGAAATTTCCTGAGTTTTTCAAATCCATCGAACCGAGCATGGGGGATCTGGAGATTAAGCTGTCGGGGAGAGAGTATTCTGGTGATATTAAAATCAAAACAAAGCCTGTCTGGACAGCTTCAGGGCTTCCCAGTCTACAGATGAGTGTCCTTGGAACAGCTTTTTCAAAAGAAATGCCTTACATCAGCAATACCACTGATGCACTTGATGCCGCACGTGTGTTTTACTGGGAGTCACCGGCTAAGGAAGGCATGAGTGATGAGCTCACGAGAGAAGGAAGGGAAGCCATCACTCCAAAGATAGCTCGAGAAGAAATGGCTGCCTATTTTCTTATAAAGCGACTGCTCTCAGAAAAGGGAAGCAAACGACTGAAGAGAAAAATGAGTCGTCTTGTAAAACTACAACGAGATAAAAAAATGTCTCCCAGCAGCACTCAAGTCCAAGAAGTGTACGGTGATCTAGAGAAAATGCTCACTGGAAAAGGAAAGGGAATCATCGCCACCTACAGTATGGAGCTCAATAATGATCATCTTCATGACATCATCTGTCTTGTAGTGGCACTTTGGCCAGAGAAGATTCCATCAGATCTTGAGAGTTTCTTGCAAGAAGAAAATGACCATGAAAAAAAAGTTCCAGGTCTCAAGTCCCAGCACCCCGTTCTCAATCGGATAGAGTACACGATTTCTCGTAAAGAATTATTCACTCGTGCACAGGAGTTTGAAGAAGACTTCGGAGAACCTCTCATGGACATGCACCAGTACATCCAACGCAATGAAGAGAGGATCAAAAACCGTTTCATGATCGGAAATTTAAACAAGCAAAACACCCTTGTTGAGACCTATCGTCCCACTATTCACGATTTTATCCGCCTCAAAGAGCTCAATGATCGTATCGAAATGATCAAGCTTTCGCCTGATAGAAATGTGGTCGTCTTTTGTGGAGCGCCTGGTTCTGGAAAGACGACACTTCTCTTAGCACTCACGAAGTATTCCAAAAACACCATGATGATGGTCCAGGGAAACAATGCCAAAAATGCCAGAAGTCTCGATCCTCAAAATGCAGAAACGGCTGCCGAAAAAGAAATCCTTACCCAGCTCTCGGCAGGTCTTCTCGGCTTTGGAGACGGTGATTTTGTCGTCATCGATGAGGCTCCATTTATGTTCAACCTCTTCAATACCTCTCACCAGGTGCTCGATGCGCGTCGTCGATTGAATATTACTCTCGATGATATCCCAAACCCAGAGAAAAGCCTGGATATCGATATCTTCGAACGAGGAATAAATACCTATAAGAAGGGGTCCATCAACTGGATCTGGATTGGAAATAAAGTAGCCGAACTTGATCCTGTTATCGAAACCCGTGTTGAAACCATCGATGACGATAAGCTCTGTAGTGATCATCAAGCTGCCTGGTTCATCTCCTACCTGGAAAAATCATCGTCGGATCTGGGCCTCCATCCAGACGATGTCAAACTTATTGCCTATAAACGTCTGACCGATCCTGTACGGAAGACACCACTTGAGGTCGATAAGGATGAATTGAAGACCGATTTTTACGATTCTCAGGAGCTCGAAGAAGTGATCAAAACCATTGATAACCGTCTGATGGCAGCTCGCATAATCGCTCAAATTCAAATGGAAGCCTGGGATACCTACGAGTACCGTAAGACACCATACAAACTTGGAAAACCTCCCTGCAATCTCCATTCAGTAGGAGCTCGTGATCTGCAAGGGATCATGCCGCTCATCAACTACGAACTCGATAAGCCATCAGATGTCGGTCGGATGATGTACCAAACGATCAAAAAGAATAAGAACTGTAGCCCCGAAGACCTTCTCATTCTGGCTCGAATAACGGGTTGTCACGATGAATTTGGAATAGTTGATTTCGAAAACGCCAAGCAAGAAGCTATCGATCGAAAGATCATCGGTGAAGCACCAAACCCAACAGTCGCGTCTCTCAAACTCATCACCAACCGCTTGGATACGCTCAATGAAAAGATTTCAGATTTTGCAGGTACTGCTACTCAAAATACAAGCAATCAAGTGCAGTTCAATACGAGTATTGAGAAAATTTTCATAAACCTCCAACAACACATCCAAACCATCCAACAGGCCGCTCCAATACAAGCAAAAGCAATGTTGGCGGCACTCAAAGAAATGACCAGCATGGCGACAAACGGAGAAAGCGCTGGAAAAGAAGAACGAGCAGTACAGCTCCAGCACATTACTACACAAACACAAAAGCTCACGGAAATGGTAGCCTATATCGGAAAAATTTCCGAAGCCGCTATTGTTCTTCCTGGAGGAAATATCGAACGACCAGATTTTGAAACAGAAAAAGTCGCAGGAGGAGACATGAACTTCGACGACGATGATGACGATCTTGGATAATCCGTTCTTCCCTCAACTTCAGCTCATTACCCTACAACTTCAAATCTTTCCCAATGACCAACGAACTGATCTCAAAACGACTTTGTTATGTGAATAAACCCGACGAGAATATCGATGATGGTGTTCATAAAACTAAAAGAGGTTTCAGTCGTCTTCGAAAAACAAATAAACCCAGCAAAGCCATTAGCCAACGACTTTCTAGAGTAGGTATCACAGATGAAGAGAGAGCTATGGTACTCGCTTTGGTTGTAGATATTTATCCAGATATCGCAGACATCATACAGTCAGGTGATAGAATAAAGTCTTTGGAAGAAAAAAATGACAACACGCTTATCCTCATCGAAAGGAAAAACGGCTCTACCGCAAGAATATCTTTTCCTACTCCTTCAGACAATGACAGTGAAGCGAGCGTAAACCTTATGCCAAGTCTAGTACTCTCAAATAAATTTGAGAGAATAAACATTGAGCAACTCCCTAAAGCAGAACGAGAAGATCTTCTAGCACAGATAAATAAGGTAATAGAAACCTTTACACAGAGCTATAAATCATCCAATGACTCCATCACCAAGGCGAACCTCGATCTATTAATCAAGAAAAGATCAGAAATTTTTGGTGTGCAAAAAAAAGAAGAACAAAGAAGAACAAGCTCTGGAAGACTTACCAGCCCACTCGGTCTTCTAAAGGAAGTTGTGGAGTCAACAGATGAAAAACCTTTTCTTCAAGCAAAAGTAACACGAAAACAGGCTTCTCAAATGGAGAAAGTTGTCAGAGAGGTTCATGTTCGGCTCCAAAGAACTTTTGGACCTGGGCTCAATATCATTCCCAGCAAAATTCAAGAAGCCAAAAAAAAATTAGAAACTGAAATAAAATCAATCAACGACTCACAAAGGGAGTACAGAGATTACGAAACTGCAAAGGTCCTTATGGGAAAAATAAAAATACTCATCAAGTCGATCGCAAACACCCCTCAGAAAACATTTCCTGAGGAAGTTCTAAAGAAAGTAGACTCAGAAAAAGTGAGAAAACTATACAGTTTTTTTAAAAAGCTTTCTCAATATATAAAAAATGAAACAGATCAGAATAAGAGTCAAAAAATGACTAGATTGAGAGAAATATTGAGTAAGGTATTTATGGTTTCGATAGAAAAAAAAGGAGATAAAAGTGCTTTCATAGCTAAATCTGCGTTTGCCTTTGCTGCTATAGATGTTCAAATGTTAGATGATCTAAAGGAGCCTATGACACGAAATCTTTCAAATACAGTTTGCAAGTATACAAGTCCAAATACTGATGCAAAAATACGAGAAACGAAACTTAAATTTATGGGAATGGATGGTGACCAAGTTATGAAACTCAGCAAATCAATCATTATTCAATACTTCAAAACCAAAGGCCAAACAGAGCGATATGATACACAGAGAATGAAAAACCTACGTCTCTTGCAATCACCAAACAATGGCAATCCTGAAGAAGCACTTCTCAATGATACTGAAAACAGAATAAAAGCTCTAGAAATCCTTTTCCCAGAGCAATCTGGCAAAGTAATAGGCAGTTTTAAAGAACGTTTAAAAGAGTCTGTAGAGCCTAGATCAACAGAAGGTGTAGCCTCCCTAAACACTCTTCGTGAAGATATCCAAAGCCTAGAACAAACGCTTTATCCTGCATATCTTGAAAGTCACAATGAACAAAACCCCTATGAGTCTCTTCTTCTGAAAGCAAGTCATCTGACAGTGATGTCGGAAAAGCTCAGCAAGAGTATCTCAGACTATAAAAAAGTATGTGAAAAACACCAGCAACAAAAGGAGTCAAAAAACAGTGCGCAAAAACCGAAAAGTAAAAATGATATTTTTTGGGTATCAGACACTACCGCTTCGCAGGCAGTGATATCACTCAAAGAATACGAACCACTCTGTGATCAGTCTCTGGCTTTGCAGGGCTTCATATCAAATGCTCTTCGAAGACTTCGCGATACTCAACAAGATCAAGAGGTCCAAATGCAACTGAAGCTAATGGATAAAAGAGCTCATGAGTTCATCAAGAGGATCATCAAAACCTATTTACAAGCCGAAAAAAATTCCAGCCAAATAGACAACTACATTGGTCTTCAGCATCTCAATGCCCACGATGCCGCAACCAAATATCCAACAATGAAAGAGAAGTTTGAAGACTCTCAAAAAAAATACGAAAACACCATCGCGAGACTCCAAGCACTCATTATGGATACGGCAACCATATATGCCGATACTTACCTCCAAGAATGCTATCGTGACCTCAATCTTCAGCTTCAGGGATTGCCAGGAATTAACATAACACAGTCCGAAAAAAATGATTGGACCAAGCTTTTTTCTGAAACTTCGACTCATGAAAACCATATCAGAAACAAACTGTCAGAATGGCAAAACGGTATTGGAAAAGACAAAAATACAGGTCGTGAAATACTCCAGTCTCTCGATGTGTATATAGAAAACGTTGTAAAACCTCATGTGGAAAATGTCCGAAAAGTGCTTCATCGTGTGAATGCCAACACAGGAGAGATTACTCATAGTGGGGAAATTCAAAGACTCAAAAATGCTGTACTAGAAAGTAAGACAGGTCTTTCCACGATTGGAAAACAAGTCACAAGTGAACAAATCACTATGGCGACTTCTGAAATGCAACAACTAGTGAGCAAAAAGAAAGAAGCTGAGGCAAGTGGGGATCTAAACAGAGTAGCATTGCTAGAAGCTGAAATAAAAAAACTCAAAGATGAAAAAATTCAGCTAGAAAAAAGACTCGCCCAATACGAAACAGAGCTTGCAAAGAGCCCCGAAGAACGTGTGCAAGAGGTGCTCACAGGAAGTCCTACTTTTGACCAAGGAGAGATAGAAACCCTCAAAAAAGAGCTAGAAGAACAAACTCATCGTGCCCAAGGCAAATCTGCAGAGTTTGAACAGCTCAATGCATCGCTCTCAGAGCTCAGAACATCTAAGGAAGAGCTTCAAAAGAGATGCGATGAAAACGAAAAAACTCTTCTCAAAGTAGAAGGTGAAAAAACCGAGCTCAAACAAAAATTCCAAAAAGCGCAATCAGATCTCGAAAAGTCCACACTGCAGCTCAATTCCTTACAAGAAGAACTAAAGTCTACGCAAGCTCATCTAACAGCATTAGAGCAACAGTCCGAAAACGATGACCAAGCGACAAACAGCGCTTTAAAAGAACAATTCAATCAGAAAATTTCATCTCTCAAGACACAAGTAGAGACCTTGAAAGCTGAAAACTCTGAAAAAGAACAAAGCATTCGAAACCTTCAACTCAATATAAGTAGCTTAAACGAGCAGATAGACACTTTGAAGACAGAAAGCGCAACGCTCCTTTCTGAAAAAACAGGTGCAGAGCAAAGTCTCCAAACGCTTGAGGCGGAACGCAATACTTTGCAGACTCAGTACCAAGAGCTACAAGAAAAAAACATGGCTATTGAGTCGGAAAAAGCCTCTGTTCACCAACAACTCCAAACTCTTCAAGGAGAACTTGAGACACTCCAAAGACAAGGTGAAGAGCTCAATTCAGCAAAAAACACAACAGTAATCGAAAAACAAAATGCCGAGCAGCAATTACAAACACTGCAAGCAGAGTTTAAAACTCTCAATGAGCAATACACAACACTAGAAAAAAAGAAGAACACTCTTCTGTCTGAAAAATCTGAGCTTGAGGAGAGCATCAAGTCTCTTCAAAACGAGGCTGTCTCAGCTCAGAGCTCAATGGACCAGAAAATATCCGATATGAGATCAGAGCTTAAAAAATCACGCCAAGAAGCAGCTCAGGTGAAATCAGAGCTCAAAACACTTCAGTCTGAGCTACAAGAAAGTGGAAATAAGAATACTGAACTCACTCACACACTACGAGAGCTTACTCAGCAAATCCAAACCGCAGCAGCAGAACAGTCTGGTGTCTCAAAGGGAGCTTCTGAGGTACTTGAAAAACAAGTAGCAGAGCTCAAACTAGAGCTAGAAAAAGCACAAAAAGACCTGAAGAATAAAGAAAGACGAATAGTAGCCTTTATAAGTGGTGGAAAAGTACGAGACAAAAATCGAGACAAACGAAATAAAAAACTCAAAGAAATTCAAAAATCTCTTGGGCTAAAAGATGCCGAACTTGAGGAAAAAGATGCAGCTCGTGAATTGGTCGAACATAAACTTCAAAAAGAACGTGATGATCATGACCAAACATATGAGGAACTGGAAAAAAAGAGCGATGAACTGGAAAAGCTCTATGAAGGAGAAAGCGAAGATCTCATGGGAGTGTTGGCAGAAATCAAAGATCAAATTGATGAAAAAAGCAAGGAGCTCGAAAGACTTCAGCTAGAGGTATTGCGCTTAACAGATCTTTTGGAAGGTTCGAAGAAAGCTCTTGAAACCAGTCAAGCATCTACAGAAACTCTGCAAGAAACACAAGGAGAAGCTTACAACTACATCACAAACCTCAATACTCAGTCTGCACAAATTTTATATGGGGCAGGCGACCTCGATACCTGGAAACAAGAGAGTGAAGAGCTCATGGTTCAAAGAAGAACCTTGAGACAACAAATCACAAAGCTCAAACGGGTCCAGCAAAATACAGTAAAGGTAACTGCGTTATCGGATATCATCGATCAACTTCAAAAAAAGCAACAAACAGCTCAAAAAAATGGAAACACAGAGCGTGCACAAAAACTTCAAACCTTGATTGCCCAACAACAAGAAGCACTCAAAAAAACGCAACGCTCGGTAAATAAAGCAAGCACTCTTCCAGATCTCGAAAAGCAACTCAAACAAGTCGACCAGAATCTCAGTCAAATAACCTCAAAAATCCAAACAACACTCGAAGTAAACCCTCAACAAGAGGGGGCATCAGAGATCATAGCAGCTCAAAACACTACCAGGGCAATGTATACAGCTATCATACAAACCCTCCTTCAAGAACAAACAGCCAATATCGCACTTTTAGATGAAACATCAGGTGAACTCCCAAAATCAGCAGGAAAAACCTTCAAAAACCTTGCCGGGCAATGGCAGCGTGAAGTCGACCGAGAAGAGGCCACTTACGAACTCAGCACCACACAAGCTGAACTAGAGCGGGTAAAGAAAGAGCTCTTATGGGCACAAGAAAACCCTAAAGAATTCCTTCGTTTGCGTCTTCAAGAGGCCCAAGGTGATCAGTCATCTACCGATTCCGTCGAAGAATAAACTTTCGGCCCTCTTCAAAACCAAGAATAAGAGCACCGCCGAAGAGAATCAAAACCCAGTCTGTTGTTGCTAGACCAGTGGTTTTGAGGATGCCTTGTAGCCATGGGATATACACAATAGAAATGACAATCACCAATGATGAACCAATAGCCAACCATTGCAGCCACAGTATACGAAGAGAAAACAAAGACTGCCCTAGAGCACGAGCATTGGAGTTGTTGAACAACTGAAAGATTACCAGGCTTGCAAAAGACATAGTCCACCCACTTCTGAGTATTTCAGAGTCTTTTCCTAAAACCATACCGTACTCCCACCCCATACTCTGAAGCTTCCAAAGATAGAGACTTATCACAAGAAATCCGATCAAAAGACCAACACTGAGAAAATGGGAAATAAAGTCTTTTTCTAAAATACGGGAATGAGGATTTCGAGGTTTTTTCTGCATAATATCTACTTGAGCATGATCCACTCCCAAAGAAATCGCTGGGAAGATGTCTGTCCCCAAGTTGATCGCTAAAATAAGGGTTGCTGTAAGAGGGGTTGGGATTTGCAAAAGAACAGAAGAGAACACCACCAAAAGTTCCCCAACATTGCAGGAAAATAAATACCAAATAAATTTTCTCATATTTGCATAAATCCGACGTCCTTCTGATATGGCATCTACGATACTCGCAAAGGAATCATTCAAAAGAATGATATTTGCTGTTTCTTTCGATACTTCTGTTCCAGAGATACCCATAGCAATACCAAGGTCTGCACGTTTCAAGGCAGGAGCATCATTAACACCATCTCCTGTTACAGCGACCACTTCACCTTTTTTCTTGAGACGATCGACTATACGGCGCTTATGCTCTGGGCTTACACGTGAAAAAATAAGAGATGCAGATTTGAGATCGTCTTGGGTAAATGGTACTGGACGCTTCCATTTCAAGAGCAGATCGAGTTTTCGATCATTCATCTTATCGAGTTCAGTTCCGAGAACAATACGAGTTTTGTATGTTCCAAGACCAATTTCATCTGCAATGGCTTTTGCTGTCAGTCCATTGTCTCCCGTAATGATAAGCGTGCGTACACCAGCCTTGTGGCACTGCTGAACAGCTTTTGGAACGGCTTGTCTTGGAGGATCGATCATTCCTGCAATTCCTATAAAAGTAAGGTTCGATTCTTGTTCTTGAAGAGAAGAGACCGTCATGCTCTGTTTTTTTGGGAGACTTCGAGTAGCAAATGCGATACCTCTCAGTGCTCGACTTGCCATCTTTTCATATTTTTTTATCAAAGCCATTTTTTGTGCTGTGGTCAGTTTCTTGCGTTTTCCTTGACTCAATACATGTGTAGAGCGCTGAACGATTTCATCTGGAGATCCTTTTACCCACAGTTCATTTTTTCCATTATTATCCACAGCGATACTCATCAGTTTTCGTTCACTATCAAAAGGAATTTTTTTTAAAATTTCTCCTTTCAGGAGTTTATCTCTTTTTTTCTCTTTAATGACTTTTTTTCCAGCAAGAGTCAAAAGGGCGCCTTCTGTAGGATCACCAAGTATCTCATATCGATTTCCGGATTTATTGAGGCTCGCTTCAGTGCAATGAATCGAAATACTTTTCATCAGAGAAAGGTTCTGATAATCAGCTACTTGCAATTGCGAGGTGTCGATATGTCCTTTTTCCGGACTATACCCCGTACCGGTGACATCACACTCATCATCGAGCCCTATCAGGAGCTGTCGAACGGTCATTTGGTTTTGAGTAAGAGTTCCAGTCTTGTCACTGCAAATGACGGTCGTCGATCCTAAGGTTTCAATAGAAGAAAGCTGCTTTACCATAGCCTTTTTTTTCACCATTTTTTGTACTCCCAGAGCCAGTGCAACAGTCAGAGTAGTAGGGAGTCCTTCGGGGACTGCCGCTACTGCCACTGACACTGCAAAAAGCAGAGAATCCAAAAACCCACGACCTTCTACAAAAACCCCAAACACAATCAAGAGAGTCGAAATCACCAAAGTCACCTTGGTCACAAAGACCCCAACATGGATCATTTCTTTTTGAAGAGGGGAGAGGTCTTTTTTAGTCGAAGTCGTCAGATGAGCAATACGACCAAATGCTGTTTTCATTCCAGTAGCTTGTACATGGAGAAGAGCTCCACCAGACACAGCAGTAGTCCCCATAAACACTTCACTTTTTTCCTTCTTATGAACAGGTACAGATTCACCAGTAAGTGCTGATTCTTCCACTTTCAGTTCATCAGACTCCAATAAAATCCCATCAGCCACAATTTTATCGCCAGCTTGCAAAACCACAATATCATCAGGAACCAAGTCAGCAGAATCAATCAGCTCTTTTTTTCCATCACGCAAGACAATGGCATGAGGAGCGACAAGTTTTTTCAGAGCTTGAAGGGCTTTCTCTGTCCGATACTCTTGAAAAAAACCAATCCCAGCATTTAAAAACACGACCCCAAGGATCACATATCCATCTACAATACTACTTTCTTCTCCTTGATAGTACCCTGAAAGCAAAGCAATAAATGCGGACACAATCAATATAATGACCATCAAGTCAGTAAACTGGCTGGTAATTTTTTTTAGCAGACTTTGACCGGAGCTGACGTCAAGAATATTTCGGCCAAACTTGGCACGTTGCGATCGAACTTGATGAGAAGTAAGACCTGAAAAATTTTTCATAGTAGAGGTAAATATACCCTAGCATTCTGTCATGTCTCAGACAGTTCATAAACCAGCTCCTATTGATCTTCAGCAAAAATGCAGCAAAGTTTGAACTTTCGCCTGCAAATCGCTACTCTTGAGATGACCTTTATCTCAAATAATCTTCTTGATATGGCCTTCGTCATCTTCGATACCGAAACAACAGGACTCAATCCGCTTTTGGGGGACAGAATCATTGAAATAGGAGCCGTAAGGGTCGTCAATGGTGTCATTACCGACGAAACCTTCGAAGCGCTTATCAATCCTCATCGGATTGTCCCAACAGAAGCGATCAATATTCACGGTATAACGAATGAGATGCTAAAGACAGCACCTGATGCAGCGCAAGTCATTCCAGAATTTCTCAAATTTATCGGAGATGACACACTCGTCGCTCACAATGCAGAATTTGATATGGGATTCCTCGAAAACGAGCTGAAGCTTCTCAATTTGGGCGTTTCCTTGCCTTCCTCGCTTTGCACCGTAAAGCTCGCCAAAATAAAGTTCCCCGATCTTCCTCGTTACAATCTCGATGCCCTGTCCAAGCATCTTGGAATGACCATCGAAAGAAGACATCGGGCACTCGATGATGTCCTCGCCACAGCCGAACTCTTCACCTATGTCCATGAGCAAGCTCCGACACTCTTCTAGTTTCAAGCAAAAAAAAGATTTCAAACCCAAAGGAACGGCTATTGAATACGCCCTTCGTTCAGTGACGGCAAAGCTTCAAACAGAAAAGCAAATCAGAGATAAGATTGAAAAGTATTATCCAGATGTAAATCACGATGAAGTCATGGATCGTCTCAAAGAACTCGAGTACATCGATGATAAAGCCTTTTGTGCTGCCTGGGTTCGACACCGTAGTATTTCTAGTCCGCGAGGGGCTTTTGCATTGCGGCGAGAATTACAAATGAAGGGAATCCCTGCTCACATCATCGAGGCAGAATTAGAACACGCCGATTTTTCAAATGAATTGAGGGACTTGGCTGAAAGCAAATGGCCATCAATTCTTCGCAGAGAAGAAAATTCTTACAAACAAAAAGAGAAGCTCATGCGCTTTTTGATCAGTCGAGGTTTTCAGATGACAGAAGTCCTTGAGGTGGTAAATCAGATTGCATCAGAGCTAAGAGAGTGATAATATTGATGTACATGATGAGTAACAACATGAACAAACACTGAGTTTGGTCATTTTTTGTATCACTTACTCTTCGAAAGTAAAAAAAACTAACTCCTAATTTCCACTCCCATGCAAACAAAGTTTATGGCGGCGATCAATCAGCTCGCTACTGAAAAAAATCTTCCTAAAGACAGAGTTGTCGAAATTGTTTCTCATGCACTTCGTGCTGCTTATCGAAAAGATTATGGAAACCGTGACCAAAACATCCGCGTAGATCTCAATCCAGACAGTGGAGTTGCGACTGTTTTCTTGATCAAAGAAGTCGTCGCTGACGGTGAAGAGATTGAAAACCTCGAGCAACAAATGTCGATTAGTGAGGCAAAAAAATACAAAAAAGACGCTAAGGCTGGGGACGAAGTCGATATTGACGTCACGCCAGCAGATTATGGGCGTATTGCTGCTCAAAGTGCCAAACAAGTAATTATCCAACGAATCCAAGAAGCCGAAAAAGATATTATTACCGATATGTACAAGGATAGAGAACATGAGATCCTCAATGGATACATCAATCGTGTCGAAGGATCGAATGTATATGTCGATCTCGACCGGACTCAGGCTGTCCTTCGGTCTCAGGATCAGATTCCAAGAGAAAATTATCATAATGGCCAACGGATAAAGGTGTACTTGGATAAAGTTATCTCTTCACCAAAAGGTCCTCGACTCTTGATTTCTCGGTCGCACCCTCGTCTCGTCAATTGCCTCCTCGAATTAGAAATCCCAGAAGTTCGCGAGGGAACTGTCGAAGTGAAGTCTATTGCGCGAGAGCCTGGTGTTCGGACAAAAGTAACCGTTGCATCTTCAGACCCAAATATCGATCCTATTGGAGCTTGTGTCGGACAAAAAGGAGTACGTATCCAAAATGTTATGGAAGAGTTTAATGGAGAACGAATAGATATTATCGAACATACCGATGATGAGCTCAAGATGCTTACTGCAGCACTCGCGCCTGCAAAAATCAGTCATATCGAATTCGACCAAGAGGGGCGTCGAGCAAAAGTATATGTCCCCGTTGAAGAACGAGCATTGGCTATTGGGAAAGGAGGGCAAAATGTTCGTCTTGCTTCAAATCTTACCAAGTGGGAAATCGATATTATCGATCTCGACAAGCTCGATACCACAAAGCTGGATGAAATCAAAAAGGCAGAAATGGATAAGAAAATTAAGGTTGAAAAGGGTGAAGACATCCAAGAAAAGAAAGTTGTTATGCCAGTAGCAGCTGAAGATATCAAAGACCTCCCAGGAATGAGTGCAGATATTGCTGAAAAACTCGAGGCAGCCGGATTTGTAAAGAGTATTCAGTTGATGGGTCTCAATGCTGCTGCAATGACAGCTATCGAAGGGATCTCCCAAGAAGAAGCAGAGTTGGTAGAAGGAGCTCTGAAAGGAGATGTAAAAGAAGAAAAGAAAAAGAAAGTGTCCAAGAAAAAAGACACCGATGAGTCTGAAGAGACTGCTGAAGTGAAAGAAAAGAAAGAGAAGAAGTCTCCAAAGAAGAAAAAGGAAGAATCTCCCGAAGAGGAAGAAAGCAACGATTCGTCAGAAGAAGGTAAAGAAGAAGCTGTAGAAGACAAGAAGAAAAAACCTGCCAAAAAACCAAAAAAAGCTGCAAAGAAAAAAGAAGATGCAGAGATTGTCGAAAAAGAAGAACAACAAGAAGAAGCTTCAGAAGAGGCAAAGTAACTTGAAGATATTTCTTTCACCCATATACTCATCACATTCCTTTCTCTTATGAATCAAACACTCAACACTATCATTATGATGATGTCTTCTACGATCTGCCTCAAGCGGTAGAGTGTTGGCTATAGTAAAATCTAAAGCTTCTCTCTTCCCGAGAGAAGCTTTTTTTGTATTTCAAGCTGCTCTCACCCTTCTCACGATCAAATAAAATACCACTTATAATTTAGATCCTAACTCCATTCTTATTATGAAACCTTTAACACTCTTTGGTCCTTATGGGACTCGTCTTGAACAAAAAGCAGCAAAACATCATTTCTCCTATGGAGATCCCACTGACATTCTTGGTTCTGCTGCCGTAGCAAGAGCTGTAGGGGACATTGCTGACGAATACCTTAATGCAGGTGCCAGAGCCATTACAATCCCTTGTTTTGGTGCTCGTTGGTCACTTCACAAACACGATGGACTAAAGGAATACAATAAACTCACCGAGAGAAATTTTCAAATTGTCCTTGAAAGGCTAAATAACAGATCCGACATCACCAGAGATAAGGTAAGGATTCTGTTTTGCGTAGGTCCAAAAAATGATTGTTATGATCCAAAAGATGCACCAAGTATTCAAGAATCAGCAGAATTCCATGAGAAGCAAATTCGTCAGATCGATGCTCTTACGAGAAAGTATCAGACACCTGTTACAGCACTCTTCGAAACCCTTCCATCTGGAGAAGAAGCTGAAGGAATAGCGATTGCTCTAAAAAAGTTTCACAAAGGGGTGACGAATGCCATATTGAGCTATCCCTTTAATTATTCAGGAAGTCCTCTCGGAGAAGAAACATTCTTAGATATTATTAAGCGAGTAGACGCTCATCAAAATGGCCTCATGATTAGTCATGGTCTCAATTGTGGGCCAATCGAGGGGGTTGCAAAGGTTCTCAATCAATTAGGTGATAAAAAAAAGAGAGTCTCGATTATTTATCCGAATGCATCATCAAAACCACATGCCGAGCTAAATAATGTGGGCGTCAATCATGGAGTTATCAATTCTCAAGAAACAACAGCATATTTGAGATATCTTTCAGCCCTTGCGGAGTTGGCTGTGATAGGAGGTTGCTGTGGGTATGATGAATCCAACATCTCAGATCTTTCACAAAACAATGAGGTCCAGGTCCACACTCCTCCGACTGACCGACTAGCTGCCCGGTAGGAAATATGATACTAATGAAGATGCCTTATCTCTTTTATGGAAAAACTCTCATCGTCTCATCACAGCGATACAGATCACCGTTGTCATCAAGAAGTGAAGAGTTTTTGGAGTGCTGAAGAGCGAAAAAATGGACACATCGAGAGCAATGGGAATATGGCTTTTCTCTTTCCTCATCTCGACACTGAGCTTTCCTCAAATAACCCGGTCAAAGCGTACCGAGACAAGTGTCGATTGCTTCTTCACGATCGCTTCGATCCGAATGCTCACTTTTGGAAGAATCTAGAGAAATCCACTGATCAGTTTATCGATGATCTCGAAGACTCAAATCACATGCTTCTGCAACAGTTTGCTCCTTCTGCAAAAGAACAATACTTACGGTTGCCAATTTTAAAGGCCATGATTAAAGGCTTTCGAATCGAGGTGAGCCTGATCAATTTTGGTTTCCATTCTTCAGAAGGAATCCAGTTCAACGGAACTCCTCTGCATGGTCACCCTATTTTTGGGATGATGGACAAATGCTTTGGAGCCCAAGGAAAAGTCACAGAAAAAGGCTTTGATCTTGTCTGTAAAGCTGATGGCAAGAGGTTGATTGAAAACGGAAAGATTAACCAAAGTGCTCTCTGTACAGAAGGGTATCTCAAAAAAGATCAAATAGAGCTCCATCAATCAGAAGAAACCATTATAAAACCTGGTGAAAGGGCAACTATTCGTGAGCTCGGCTTTATCAAAGAACCCCAATTCGATGGACTTATTCACCCGCATCTCTTTACGGGATCTCCTTTCCATAGCATTATTGTGTATATGGGATACGAAACCCGATGTCAGCTCTTAAAGGGCTTTCTAAAAGCGTCATAATTGCGCTATAATAAGCGCACTTTAGCCATTTTAGATTTATCCTGTGCCACAGCTTTCCGTTACCAAAATATTCGAATTCGCCGCTTCACATTTCCTCACGAAGTATCATGGAAAATGCGAAAACCTTCACGGTCACAATTACAAATTAGAAGTTTCTGTTATTGGTGAAATAGGAGAAGATGACCTGGTCTTTGATTTCGTCGAACTCAAAAACATCGTCAAAGAAAAGATTCTCAGTCAGCTTGACCACACTCATCTCAATGAAAAATTTGAAAACCCATCTGCCGAAGTCATTGCCGTTTGGGTGTGGGAACAGCTTAAGGAAGATCTCGACCTCCATGAAATAAAACTCTGGGAAACCAGTACCTGTTTTGTCACGTACAGAGGGAAGTAAAATCCTGGCTCAACCCTCGACTCCTTTAAAAAGTGAGCCATTAGTTGCTCTCTCAATATCTTTCATATCCTACCCTTACCTCATGGACCACATCGTCCTCAGTCTCGGCTCAAATCTCGGTGATCGCATGACTAATCTCCATACAGCACACAAAAAACTGAGTAACAGGGGAGTAAAGATTGTTCATACTTCTCCAACCTACGAGACAGAACCCTATGGAAACCCCAATCAAGATGATTTTCTAAATCAAGTGATCGTTATTGAGACACATCAATCTCCAGAAAACCTCATGCAAACATGTCTCGATGTCGAAGAAGATATGGGAAGAATACGTGGTATCCCAAATGGTCCTCGAAATATAGATGTTGATCTTCTTTTTTACAAAGACCAACAGCTTGATTACCCATACTTACAGGTTCCTCATCCTCGGATCCACGAACGCAACTTTATCCTTCAACCCTTGGCAGATATTATCCCCAACCAAATCCATCCACGTTTTAGAAAGTCTATTCAAAGTCTCAAAGAAGAATGTGGTGACCGCCTGAGTATTAAAAAATGGAGTGTAGATGACCTAGAAAATGCCAGCAAAAGATCTGACCCAGGTGAAACACTAACAACGGCAACGAATGTCTTTGAAACTAAAGAGCTCGGATTCTCTGAGGGGGTTTTCAAGCATTGGATCAAGAGTTTTGGAGATGACCCAGAACGAGAAGGCCTGCAGGACACCTACCGACGTTTTACAGAAAGCCGACAAGAACTCTTCTCTGGATATCAAAAAGATCCAATGGATGTCATCACGCTTTTTGATTCTGAAGGCTATGACGAAATGGTGATCTGTCGAGATATTGATTTTTTCTCAAATTGTGAACATCATATCTTGCCGTTTTACGGGAGGGCACACATCGGATACATTCCTGGTGAAAAAATTATTGGTCTCTCAAAGTTTTCTCGTGTACTTGAAATTTATTCCAGACGACTCCAAAACCAAGAGCGACTTACGACTCAGGTTGCCGATTTTCTCTTTTCAGCGCTCAAGCCAAAAGGACTCGGGGTCATTCTCGAAGCAGAGCATCTTTGTATCAAATCTCGTGGAGCTGATAAGCAAAATGCGTCTGTAACGACGTCATCTTTCAAAGGCCTCTTCAAAACGCATCCCGAAACCCGTGCAGAGTTCCTCGACCTTGTCGCTAAGAAAAAAGCATGACCAAATCCGTATGTCTACGTCCAGATTTGATATCCAGCCCAATGGAGCTCTTTTTAAGTCTTCCACAAAATATCAAAAACCTGTGTTTTCTTACAAGCGATGGATCAGAAAGCTCTCGGTGGTCGATACTTGCTTGGCATCCAGATCATATCCTTAGCTACAATGGATCACAGGTGTTTCTCGATAATGAGATTCAAAATCAATCTCTCAAACAAACTATTCACACCCTTCATAAAAAAAGAAAGCGGGATGAAAAATATGATATTCCCTTTATCGGTGGGGGAATAGGGGCAATCGATTATGAGTATGGATATGAGTTGCTTGATTTGCCATATAAACATGATGGATCATCACTCGTTGAATATCTCTTCTTTGACAATGCTCTGGTCTACGACCATCAGAAAAACACCTGGTACGAAGTAGGGAACTGTCAATTATCACCAACCCCCGTAGGGATGCGCCGCGGCGGGTCTCTACAAGAGGTTCAGACAGATCTGGAACCTCAGTGGGACAAACAATCCTATGTGGACCACTTCCAAACCATCCATGAAAACATCCGTCTGGGCGAAATATACCAAGCCTGTCTCACGTTTCCATTTAAAACGAATCCATTCGAAGATCCCCGTGAAGCCTTCGCACAGATGTACCTCCAAAATCCATCACCTATGGCTTCTTACCTCGAACTCCCATCACGTACTATCCTCAGTCTTTCTCCAGAGCGCTTTTTTCATTGGGATGGGAATAGGATGGAAACCAAGCCCATAAAAGGAACTCGAAAGCGTTCAAGTAATCCAGTTGAAGACAAAAACGCACAAGAAGAACTCCTTAGTGACCAAAAAGAACAAGCAGAACTCAGTATGATCACTGATCTCCTCCGAAATGACCTCTCCAAAATTTCCAAGTCAGGGTCTGTGCAGGTGCTCCAACACCGGTCATTGCAAAAGCTCCCAAAAGTCTGGCACACATATTCCCATATCCAATCCGAGACAAAAGAGGGAATTCAGCCTTGGGATATCATCGAAGCGATGTTTCCTGGGGGTTCCATCAGTGGCTGTCCAAAGAGAAGAGCAGTAAAGCTCTTGGCTGACGTCGAAGACTATCGTCGGGGAATCTATACCGGCAGTATCGGATACCTCAGTGACGATGGTAAAATGGACCAAAGCATTGTCATTCGCACAATGGAACAATTCCACGACACGCTTCAATGTTCCTTTGGTGGTGGGATTGTCTTTGATTCCACTCCTGAGAGTGAATACGAGGAGTGTTTTGCAAAATCACAAACCTTTTCATGTTCGCCAGTTCATCCTCCACAGAGCGGTCAGGCAAGCCAGAGAACAGAAATTGGATAAAAAAAATGGTTCACGAAACACTTTGTGATACAAGTGAGATGGTGGATAAATGCGAGGAAGATCGCCTCAATGGAGATTTCTTTAAAATGGTTGAGTCAGAAATCAGAGATCAAATAGGCCCAGTCTTAAAAGGTCACAAAGAAAAGCTCATTATCAGGAGTGCTCTCTTGGAAAGAGAACTCTATTTTTCTGCTTGCCTTTGGGGTGTAGTGTTTCTCAAATCACTTGATAAAATTATGGATCATCATATTTATGAGGTGATCAACTCCGTGGTTGATTCAGATCTTAATATGAAGCAAAAACAATACGTCCTTGATTTTATGATTCAAAAAATCGATCGAGAAATAGATCAGGAAAAAGCTGACCTTATCGAAATCTACAAAAAGATCTTACAGATCACACCTCAGCATATCAAAAACCGGCTCGCTCTAGTTCAAGATCTCAATGAGTGCTCACTCGACGTGAGCCTCGAGTATGAACTTCCCTTGAGTCATTTTAAAAACACTAAAATGAGTGCTCTGCGAGCCCTTGAAATCCTTGGGCAAGATCTCGAGAATTCACTTATTTTCATGATGGAAGAAGAGCAAGTCACAAAAGAGCTATCAAAAAAGCATGAAAAACCATCAGATATGGAAATCTCAATTGATATGATCCTGCCTGATAATATCTACACCGAGCTCGAAGAAGAGATGAATGAGAAAAAAGACCTAGAGTGTGACCCAAAGGAGGAGGTACAATTAAAGCCCATACGGGCTGCACAGCAACAAAGAGAAGCAAGAATACCTATCGAAGATGCCATTAGGCAAATGCATTTACGCCAAGGACGTCAAAGAAGTTACCCACCTTATGAAAAAAAATCCAGAGCTCCTCATTTCGAGACAGAATAGCCTCATTTCACCTAGCAGTGACGTTCTGACATACTTAGACACTTCTACTGCACATAATGGAGTCTATGAGTCCATACGAACATATAATCGTATTCCTTTTCGATTGGATCAACATTTGGGTAGGCTCCAAGTATCAGCAGATAAAATGAATCTCAAACTCCCACAAAGTATTCCCACTATTCAAGAATGGGTTCTAAACACGATTGGTCAGTCGCCTTTTGATCCACAATTTATCAAGCTCGTTGCTACTTCAAAAGATATTTTTGTATTTTCACGAAAGCTAGAGTTTGATCATAAAATCTATGAGGGAGTGAGAGGTATTACGGCCCCGGTTGTACGTGAAAATCCTGAAATAAAACAGCTCGATGTAATCTCACAGCACAAAGCCCGAATGCTAGCACAAGCAGCACATGCCTATGAAGCCCTTATTTATGATGAAGAAAAAAATATCACTGAGGGGGCCTATTCAAATCTTTTCTGGAAAATCGATGAGCAGTGGTTCACGTGTAGAAAACAAGCTCTTCCTGGCATCACCCAAGCAGCAGTAATCGAAATCGCAGGAGCAGAGTACAAGATAAATGAGGGGACTCTACCACTCTCAAATATCTCAAGAATTGAAGAGTGTTTTCTCACCCAGACGAGTAAGGGCATTGTTCCCATTATTCAAATTGATGACATTTCTATTGGAAATGGTACAATAGGACCTCAAACAAAGCGCTTTATGAAGCGCTTTGAGGACCTTACCCAGACTTCATGAAGCTCACCTTCGACAAACCGCTCCTGATGGGGATTCTCAATGTAACCCCCGATTCATTCTCTGATGGACAGGAAGACGGGGTTTATGAACCCCGCCTTCGGGGTCTTCTTGAACAAGGTGCTGATATTATCGATATCGGAGCTGAATCAACCTTTGGGCCCGACTCCCAGGTTTCTGCTGAAGAAGAATGGACTCGTTTAAAACCTATTCTGAGTGAAATATTCGACAAGCAACCTGGTAAGGAAGCGCCTCGGCTCGTCCCTACGAGCGATGTGGTTTGCTCTGCACCTTTCATTTCTATCGACACTTGGAAAGCAGAAATCGCAGAGAAGGCGCTCGAAATGGGTGCTCAGATGATCAATGACGTCACAGCTCTTCGAGGTGATCCAAAAATGATTGATGTTCTCATGAAGTACAAACCATACATTTGTCTCATGTTTTCTGCCGACGAAACCCCATATGCTTCCAGAACCAATTACCAGTACCAAGACATCATTAAAACCATCTCAGAGTTTCTCCTCAAGCAAGCTCAGATACTCCTCGAAAAGGGTTTCCCAAAAGAAAAAATCATCCTCGATCCAGGACTCGGTTTTTTTGTTTCATCAGATCCAAAAGTCAGCTGGGAAATTATTGATCGACTTGGAGAGCTCAAAAAGCTCGGTTTCCCGGTCCTCGTCGGTCATTCTATGAAATCATTCCTCGGAGGACCAATAGAAGAAAGACTCCCAAAAACCTTGGGAGCTGCTGAGATGTGTTTGGATCATGGAGCTGATATTCTTCGAGTACATCACGTTACAGAGCACAAAGCACTCCTCTAAAATCAAGAACCTCGACTTCTCTCATGAGAAGATCATTTTCTTATTGTAGATGCTTTAAAGCCCCTACAATGAAGAGATTTGGAATACTTTTACAAATAAAAAATTAGAGTATAATACTTTCTTCTTATCCATAACAAATGAATGAATCCATTCAGCACCTCAGTGGCAAAAACCTTAAAGAAGCTCGTGAAAGAGAAATTCCATTATTTACCAATGGCCTTATTGATCAGGTTCGAATACTTATGAAAACACTTTTTGAGCCCGGAGATGGCTATTCAGCATGTGCCTGGAGTGATACTGAAGATCTCGACACCCAGTTCAACAATAGTATTTCTATGGGGACCTATTCGGACTCTAAAAAATCACCAACTTTTACTGGTTACTTTGCATTTTCTGCCAAGCATTATTTAGAGACTGGATTTCTAGATGCAGAAGATATTCAACACTTGAGGGTTCCTGGTACTCAAATGCTTTCAGTAGGTTCTGGACCAGCACATTTCGAGCGGTTTCTTCATAGAGCTTATGGAGTGCCATACCAAAACATGACTTTAAGCGATATTCATCAGCATAGTCGTACCAAAAACTTCCCATCACCATTTGTTTGCTTCGATATGACAAAAGATTGGCCAGACTTCGAGCAGCAGTTCGACTATATTCTATTTCCAGAATCTCTCGTAAGCCTCATGAACCCACTCAATAAAATAGTCGATCTTTCTAGCCCATTGAATAAGAAATGTATTATGGCAGGGATTGAATACCATTGCTCTGAGAGCTTCTTTCAGTTCATGAAAGACGTGAGTGTAAAATACCCAGAAGCAAAATCTTACCTGTCTGAAAATTGCCTTACAGGTTTTGTTATTGGAAAAAGTTTCCTGACCCATCAGTTGATTCTCAAGTCCTTAACGTTTCTAAAGAAGAATGGAGAAGTACGAATGCAAGGTCATAGCTTATGTCCACAAGGAATTGATCTATTGAGTGTATTTGCAAAAAAATCTTATCGTATTCTGGAGAGCAAAAAATTCCTTTCAGTTGCTCACTATCAGGAATAGTATTTTTCCTCTATACTTCTCACGATTACACCTTTAATTCCCTATGAAAGACACCTTCTACATCTCTACCGCGATTGCTTACGTCAACGGTTCCCCTCATATTGGTCATGCGCTCGAATTCGTTGAGGCTGATGCCATTGCCCGTTACAATCGTCTGATCGGAAAGGATGTCTATTATCTGACCGGAACAGACGAACATGGATCTAAAATCTTTGACACAGCTGAAAAAGAAGGTATCGATGTCCAAGAAATGGTGGATCGGAATGCTCAAAAATTTAAAAACATGATGGACCTCTACCAGGTCAGCTACGATCATTTCGTCCGCACTTCAGACCAGGAAAATCACTGGCCTGGTGTCCAAAAAATCTGGAATAAAATGCTAGAAAAAGGAGATATCTACAAGGGGGAGTACAAAGGCCTCTACTGTGTTGGGTGCGAAGAATACAAAGCAGAAAAAGACCTTGAGGAAAAACGATGTCAAAACCATCCAGACCGTGAAATTGAAGAAGTTGAGCAGACCAATTATTTCTTTAAGCTCTCGAAATACTCTGACCAAATCAAACAATTAATCACGTCAAAAGAAGTCCATATTATGCCTGATTACCGGGCAAATGAGATCATCGCGATGTGCGAACGAGGACTCGAAGACGTGAGCTTTTCTCGACCAAAGGAACAGCTCTCTTGGGGAGTGCCCGTACCAAATGATCCGGACCAAGTGATGTATGTCTGGTGCGATGCCCTTTCGAATTACATCACGGGAGTAGAGTACGCCAAAGAAGGAAGTAAATGGCAAAAATACTGGCCCTGCGATGTTCATGTGATCGGAAAAGACATCCTTCGTTTCCATGCGGGTATCTGGATCGGAATGCTGCTTTCTGCTGATCTTCCACTCCCAAAGTCCGAACTCATTCATGGGTTTATCCTCGATGGCGAAGGAAACAAGATGTCTAAATCTCTAGGAAACGTCATTGATCCAATGGAAGTCTTGGAAAAATACGATATTAGCTTCATCCGATACTTCCTCCTCACTCTGATGAATACAGGAGACGATGGGAATTTTGGATACGAAGTCTTCGAAGCCAAGGTAAATGCCGATCTAGCAAATAATCTCGGAAATTTTTCAAATAGGGTGCTGTCGATGGCAGAGCGCTATCTCGACGGAGACGTTCCTTCGCAAAAGCAAGAAATCCCGTCTGAGCTAGAAGACTTTTGGCAGAGATATCACGCTGCCTTCACAGCCTTTGACCATACAGGTGCGGCAGAAGTCATGATTCAAATGGTGAATTATGGAAACAAGCTCATTGCAGATACCAAGCCTTGGGAAATTGCAAAAGACGACAATAGAACTGAAGAGCTTTATCAAGTTCTCCGTATCTGTCTCAAAATTCTCCTTCACGTTGGATTCATGCTGGAACCTTTTTGCCCAGATAAAGGAAGACAAATTCTCGACTGCTTCGGTCTCGCAGATCAACACAATGCTGAGGGTCTAGTAAAACTCCAAAACAACACACTTCTCGATGAAGTGAAGAGAGTGGAGAAAGGAGAGATCCTGTTTGAACGAATTGAGCAGGAAAAGACTTAAGAAACAGCTCAGATGCACGTTATTGATGCGGTAGCATCGCATCATGTCACCTCTGGAAATTCTTTATTTTTGCCACTCTTCTGAAGCTCACAGGATTGAGACAGTCGCCCTCTCTGAAAAAAATGGTGATCTTGAAGAGAGCTATTGGTTCAAGATTGAATCATTTATTAAAATATTTTAGGTTTCAAATCATGAACATTAAAAAACTCACCCACTTTGTTTTTGAAATAGGTCAACTCAAGAGAATCCCTCATATTGGCTGGCTTCATGCTGGTATAAAAGATCCTGAGCGAGTAGGTGAGCACGTCTTTCGAGCCACTCAGATCGCCTATCTTCTGGCAGATCTCGAGGGTGCCGATGAAAACAAGACCTCGATGATGACCTTGATTCACGATAATGGTGAGGCACGTATTGGAGACCATGACTTGATCACTCGTCAGTATATTGACACCAAAAAAGCAGAGCAGAAGGCTTTCAATGACCAGATACAATGGCTTCCTCCTCACATTGCCGACAAATGGAAGCAACTTTTTGAGGAACGTGAAGCCTGCGAGACGAAAGAAGCTCAATGCTCGAAAGACGCGGATATGCTCGAGCAAGCTTTTCAAGCCAAAGAATACCTCGATCTCGGAAACCCAAATGCCCAGCGTTGGATCGATCAGATCGAAGGGGCACTTCATACTGACAGCTCAAAGAAAATCATGCAAGAACTCAAAAACACATCGTTTTCAGATTGGTGGCCAGAGTTCAAAAAAGATCAAGTATAAGAGCCTTCTCAAAACGTATCTGAAAATCGAAATTCTCAGCGGTGAAAATGAGATCTTACTGGCGATAAAACCGTCGAGAATTTCGATTCTCGCCTCCGGTAATTCTTGATGCTATACTTCAGTCCGAATGTTTCATCCTAAAGCTCTCACCGTTCTCACCTTTCCAACCTTATGAAGACCCTCTATGTCGATATTGATGAAGAAGTATCAGAGCTGATCAGCAAGATCGTGGCACTGAAAGGTCAACAGGTTCTTCTCGTGATTCCAAAGGAAGCACAGATTTTTTCGAACTCTATCAATCTCAAAATACTCAAGAAAAAATCCGATGAGGATAAAAAGCAGCTCAAGATATTTACGAATGATGAAAAAGGAAAAGTCATGATCCAAAAAGCTGGACTCAAGCTCTACCAAGGGTCTCTTCGAAAACGTAATACTTCGAGATCAGCTCATCTAGGTCATCTTCCTGGCAAAGAAGTAAAAAAACAAGAACAAAAAAGAGTCTCCATCACACAAATTGCTCAGCAAAAAGGACAAAAAACGATTCATAAAGCCATGTCGGCTCCACAGCGCAAAAAAAAACGAAAACAACAAAAAGACTGGGCTCAATTTTTCTTTTTCAATACACTAAAGAAACGAACCACGATTGGATTCACGGTTATAACACTCATGTTTTTCCTAATTGTCGTTTACATCGCCATTCCGTCTGCGACGATTTACCTTACTCCTGCAACAAACGTCGTCGAAAAGACGATCAATATCACCTTTGCTGAACCCAGCAAAAACAGAGACCTCTTTCGTCAGCCCAATACTCATATTATCCCATCGTTAGCACTCAACGAAACCCATGAACGCCAGATGGTCTACAGATCAACTGGAAAAATCTTCACGGGATCGTCTTCACGCTGCAATCTCAAGGTCACCAATGAACGAACCTCTGCCTGGACACTGGTCAGCAAGACTCGCTTTCAAAGTCCTACAAAAGAAATCTTTCGACTAAAGGAAAATATTCAAGTGCCAGCTGCACGCTACGAAATAGTACGCGATGCAAAAGGGAATGCTGAACGTCAAAAAATCAATGGCTCACTCATTGTCAGTGTAGAAGCCGATGAGAAGGACGAAGACGGAAATATCATCGGGGTCCGCGGAAACTTACTCGAAAACACGCCTTTCATTCTCCCAGGACTATCACCATTCAATCAAACCTTGCTCAGCGCCACAAACGAAAAAGCTTGTCAGGGAGGAACTACCGAGTCCTACAATGTCGTGACTGAAGACGATATCAGTGCTTCTCAAGAGAAAATAAAAGAACTTCTTCGTGGTGAGGGAAAGCAAATCCTCCAGGACAGTGTGACGAATAAAAATCTCAAGCGTGCCCAGCAAGAAAATGAAGAAATGGCCTCTGTTCAGCTCAAGTTCTTCGACAACCCTCGGGCTATCAATTACGAAGTAACAGAAGTAACTGTCCCTGAAAACATCGAAGGGACCAGGGCTGAGGAATTCAGTGTGTCAGGGAAAATAAAGGCTATGGGAATTGCTTACGAAGAACCCAGCTATTTTGAAATCCTCGAAGAAGGTCTGGTTTCAAAGATCCACCCCAATAAAGTCCTCTCGAGTATCGATTACGACTCCACTACCTACAATATCGTCTATTCCGACTCTGATCTTGACTCTCTCAGCAAGATAAAGATCAGCGTGACAGTCAGAGGTCTCGAAGAGTTCAATTTTGATCCGCGATCCGATACTGGAGAAGAGCTCATCTCTCGTGTCATGGGGTACATACCAGGAAAAGAAAAAAACGAAGCGCTCTACTTCATCTCAAACCTCGAAGAAATCCAAAAAGCTCATATCTCCATCTGGCCCTTTTGGAAACAGGAAATTCCAAGTAGAACTTCGAGTATTACCGTGAAGGTGAGGTAAGGGGTCCTTGACGAAAGCATAATTTCCCTCCTGAAGAGGTTTTAGACCAAACTGATCTTCTATTTCCATATTCCCATTCATCAAACATCACTTTGCTGATATATGTCACAAGGTAGATATTCTCTTTGGTTCTATGTGAAAAGAATTAATGGACAACAGCTCATTTGATATGTGCATCGCAGACAAATCCGCATTGTACGAACACTCCCTACTCATCCCTCGCAATAATCTCTCGCTGCCTCACAGTCCTCAGCATCTGGAAAAGATCTCTTCGGAGCACTACAAGAAGAATCAAGCCATAGCTCAAGACTCCAATACTCGTAAGGGCAACGATCGAAAGTCCCAGCTCAATCTTCCCATCTGGTACAGGCAACATTCCAGCACTCCAATTTACAATCCATGCCATCAATCCTGAAGCTCCCATGTACAGGACAAGTCGCGGGATGTTCACAAGTCGTTGGTGAGGTAAGTATTTCCAGTTGAGAACAATGATCAGGGCCAGGGCAGAAAATGTCGCTGTAATGGCATTTGAGAGTCCAATACCCGCTACTCCCATGGTTTTTGCGAGATACATGGCGAGTACCGTATTGAGAATGATCGTAAAAAAGCTGATGAAGAAAGGCCGAATCGTATCATGATAGGCAAAGAAAACTCGACTGAGAATTGGTGCAATGGAGGCGCCGATGAGACCAAAACAGAGGTAGCTCAGGACTTGGGCTGTCAGCTGAACTTGATCAACTCCAAAGACACCACCAGCAAGGACAAGCTCAATAATGTGTTCGCGAAGGACATACAGACCAAAAGCAGCTGGGATCATGAGGAGGAGAAGCTGGTCGAGTTTGTGCTCGATGTAGTGGGCGAGTTTGGCGTGTTCGTCATCGATGACGTACTGGCTGAGGATCGCAAAACTCGCGATCGCTACGGAAACCCCAATGATCCCAATAGGAAAAGACTGAATATCTTGGGCGTAGCGAAGCACGGTGAGGTTCCCTACAATGAGAGTGCTGGCAACAATTCCTTCAATAAAAAAATTGAGCTGAAAGCTCGCCATACTCATGATGCGGGGAATACCTGTAATCACGAGCTTTTTCAATGGTTCACTCCAGGTAAATCGTGGTCGCCAACGGAAGCCGAGATAGAAAGAGGGTATTAGTTGTACGAGACTATGAAGAAAGGCTCCAATAACAACACCATAGGCGACTCCATAGATCCCATAATTGGGTGACAGATAGAGGATCCCAAAGATAATCCCACAGTTGTATACCAAGGGTGCCAGTGCAAATCCCCAGAAATTGCGAAAGGCATTTTGGATACCTGCAAAGATCGAGGACAAACTAAAGAAGATAGGCGAAATAAGCATAATACGCAGGAGCTGATGGGTGGTTTCTTGGAGTTCGGGTCCAAAGTCTGGGTAGACGATGCTCACGAGTGATTTTGAAAAGAAAAAGCTCAGACCAGAAATGATAAAAATAAGGGCAAGAAATCCATTCAGAGTAGTGTTTACAAATTCCCAAGCTTCTTCACGGCTGTGTTTTTTGAGCTGTAAAAAGAGCGGTACAAATGAGGCAGAGATAGCCCCAAAAACAAGCAGTCGATAGATCGTGTCTGGGATTTGAAAGGCTGCAAAGTAGGCATCACTTAGTTCAGAAGCTCCAAAAAGTGTTGCCAAAGCATAGTTTCTATAAACCCCTAGAAAACGGGATAAGAGCGATGATAGGGCTAAGAGAAGGGTCATGTGGCAAAACAAAATCTTTATGAGTATATCACAGGCTCGGGCTGCTCCTTCATGCTTTCTCTTTCACGCATTGCTTGGTACACTATAAAGGATACTATTCAGAATTCATGGCAGATTCATCTCTCGAAAATCAATCTTCACCTGAACGATCGCCTTCTGCTCCAAAGCAACGGGAATCGCTTGATTCTTCGAAAGTGATCGACAATCAAGGTCGTGAAGCTATTGCAGAGACTTTGGCAGATGGATCAGAATCCGCTTCGGAAGGAGTGGATATTGCAGAGACCGTTTCTGAATCCAAAGAAGCTGGAAAAGAACAAAAAAGTGATGGTAGAGGAAAAAAATCAAGTACTCAAAATGCTCAGGACGATAGACAATCAGGTTCAAGCGGTGGGTTTGTTTTTGATGAAAACAAGCTCCCAAAAGCTCCTCAAATGATCAAAAAAATCGAAGAAGAATTGAGAGGACAAATTAAAGTTCTCCAAAGAGATGCCAAAAAATATAGTGGTGGATTTTTCTCAGGAAAAGCAGATCTCAATAAGTATTCCGAAGCCACCATACAATTGAGAGAAAAGAATATTATGCTCAAAAAAATTGTTTCAATGGCATATGACGCGGTGAAGAAAATCTATATTCAGATGTTCAAACCCAAGTCTCCTTAGCAGAGAAAAAAATAATCCCATAATTTGCTCATTCAGCATCAGTATTCCCATTCAGTACTGTCTTTTTTTGCTACACTAGCAAAAGCACATCATTATTCTCAAATATGAAAAAAACTTCTCTTTTGCCACTCGTCGTCTTCTGTATTTTCTTTTTAGCGTACACTATTCATTTTGTTGTGGTGGTCAATAATGAAATGGGAAAGATCGAAAGTCATTCATTTGTGAAGACTGCTCAACGTATAGGAAATGGAACAACAGTGTCGCCAACAACTACGTCGTCTTCAAACAGAGAAATTGTAAATAAAAAAGAAAACAAAGAGGTCGTAATAGAGGTCAAAGAAATAGATCAGGAAGAAGAAAAGAAGATGCCAGTGAAAAGTGCTGAAAAAATGATTCGATACGTGAATTACACGTGGCTTAATGTCCGAGAAAACCCAACACTTGCGAGTCCTGTCATCGAAAAACTTAACAGAAATGATGAAGTAGAGGTGATCGAGCTCACGACAGCATCTTGGGCAAAGATTGTATCACCTCAAAACACCGAAGGGTTTGTGGCGCGGAGATATCTCAGCTCTCGTCCTGTTGAAGAAAAAAAAGTGGCAACGATTGTTCCAGAAGTAGAAACCATTACAAAACAAGAGCCTATAGTGGCACCAATAGATCTCTATACCGTGCCGATTGTAAGTTATCATCACATTTCAGATAAAGTCGGAGTGTATGCAAAAAATCTGACACTTCCAGATAAGAATTTTATTGCTCAGTTGGATTGGCTGGTAGGCAATGATTTTGAAACACTTGATTTCCGTGACCTAAAGGCTATTTCTGAGGGAAAAAAAGCTATGACAACAAAACAGGTCATCCTCACCTTCGATGATGGATATGACAATGCTTATATCGCTGCGCAATATATGAATGGAAAAGGTCTAAAGGGAGTTTTCTATATCATCACTGATAATATCGGAAAAGAAGGATACCTCGATTGGCGTCAGGTCAAAAAAATGCATGATTGGGGTATGGAAATCGGATCCCATGGAGTGACGAGCGCAAATCTTGCCTACAGCAGCGCACTATATATCGATAAAGAACTTCAAGAATCAAAAGAAATCATCGAGGCTCAGATCGGCTCACAAGTGGTGTCTTTTGCCTACCCAGCTGGAGGTTACACTCTTGATGCCATGATTGCCGCTGAAAAAGCAGGCTATAGTTTTGCTCGGTCAATCCGGAGCGGTAGTCAATACCTCAAGAAGGAATTCTTTCAGTTGCCGACTTTGCGAGTTTTCCCACCTGCAGGCGCTCGTCAATTTGGTGCATGGTTTGGAGGACGATAGGGGAAGCCTTCGTCCTCGTACAGACAACGATTCATTGCTTCTCTTTTGAAGGTAGAATCATAGATGGCACGGATGAATAGGCTGGCATAGGTTTTTACAATTCAAAAAATACCACCACTAGAAGGAGAGGATTCGCTTCCTCGCTATTTGAAGGCAACTTCCATGGCAGGACCACAGATTTTCGGTGATTTACATGATGACACAGATTTTTCACACAGGTGTCATCATTCTTCATATGCTCCCTGTTCTCTACGGTTTGATGAGATTAAGAGTGACTCAAAGAGTATATGTACTAATATGTATATATTAACCTTCTCAAACTCCATTCAAAATTTATAGTAGAGGCAGACATTTGTTTACCTCTCTTTATTTATGAAATCAACACTCGAAGAACACGCCGCACTCGCTAGCTTTATCAGTCTTTGTAGTAGTAATAAACAGCTCCGCCTTGTCGCAGATACCTTTGATTCCTGGGAGCATGCTTGGAACACTCCACAAAAGGATTACCCACAGGAGCTTCAAAATCAGCTCGGAGACATCCTCTCCAAACGAGAAAATCAGGTTTTGGAGTCCAACTCAAAGATTCTAAAAAAACACGGAATCACTGTCGTATCAGAATCCAACACCAATTTTCCAACTCTGCTCAAGGAAATCAGCGGCACACCGCACACACTCTTCGTCCGTGGAGATACCTCTTGCCTCAATAGTCGCTTTCCTATCGCTGTCGTCGGCAGTCGAAAGATTTCTAGCTATGGAAAGGCTGTTCTTCACGAGATCATCCCACCACTTGTCAGAGCAGGAGCAACCATTGTTTCGGGCCTTGCATATGGAGTCGACAGCCTCGCACACGAGATTGCTCTAGACCATGGGGGGCACTGTATCGCTGTCTTTGGCAGTGGAGTAGATCAGATCTACCCTGCAGAGCATCACGCCCTTGCAAACCGCATACTGATGTCTGGTGGGTCTCTGATCTCAGAGCAAGCTCTCGGGACAGCTCCACTTCGCAGAAATTTCCCAGCACGAAACCGCATCATCAGTGGTTTTTCAAAATCAACTCTCGTCATTGAGGCCCGTATTAAATCAGGTTCTCTTATCACTGCAGACTTCGCTCTTCAGCAAAACCGAGACGTTTATGCTGTACCGGGAGATATTTTTGAAACAAACCAAAAGGGGACCAATATGCTCATTTCTCAAGGAGCCTACCCCATTGTATCATCCTTAGATCTGCTCGAACGTCTCAATCTCTTGGATTCAAGCACCGGTCAAAAAATACAACGTAAACTCATCTTTGATTCTCAACAAGAAGAAGATCTCTACCACCTTCTTTCCACTATCCAAAGTATGGACGATCTCTCAGAACAAAGCTCACTCGATATCCAAGTTCTCAACCAACTCCTTTCTTTGATGGAACTCAAGGGGCTAATTAAAAACCTGGGAGGTATGAGGTATATTCGGATGTAATAAATGACTAGCAAAGTTCAACACTATTCTATTATATTTTCTCTGAGATAATTCACTGGTTTTGTTTTCAAAAGAGGAAACAAAAAGAGTGTCGCAATGAACATTACAACTGATATAAGTGAAAGATTCATAATGAGCGTCTCGACAAAGAATGTCTGAAATGAAAGATCGAGAAGGTAAACACATATAGCATATACAGCCATTTGAGATCCCATGGTCCCAAGAAAAGCAGAAAAGAATCCGAGGAAGGCAAACTCCATAAGGGCAATTTTCGCCACCTCCCTATTTCTAAAGCCTAATAACTTGTAATAAACGACTTCTCGTATGCGCTCTAAGCTGGTAGAGAGGAGAGCGGTGATGAGTAAAATAAGTCCGGCAATGAGACTAAAAAAACCAAAAAAACGAATGATCATGGTGAGTTTTTGGAGAAGATCAGCTGTCCTCAGAATGACTTCAGTGGTGTCTATAGTCGCAATATTTGGAAATGACTTAGCTAATGAGTTTTGGAGTTGAGGAATTTCCTCGGGTGGTAGGTGATGTGTTGCAAAAAGAGTTTGAGGAGCAGTTTCCAAAACACTTCCTTTAAAAATAAAATAAAAGAAGGGTTCAACTCTGTTTTCGAGACGCTTTCGAATACTGCTGACTTCAGCTGTGATATCGACTCCTTGGATTGAAAATACTAATGTATCACCCAGCTCAACCTCCAAGAGATCTTGAAAATCTTCCAAGAGGGACACTTGTTCAACCTGTCTTTGATCATCATAGATATTAAAGAGCTGGTTTGGTCTTTGTGAAGAGATAATCCGTTCGTTGTCGGAGAGGGGGACATCGTATGTTAGGTTGAAATTTCTCCCTAGGCGGTCTCCATATCGACCTTCTTCACTGTCTGATTCAAGAGATATATCCTTCCCATCAATGGCTTTAAGAGCCCCTCTTACAACAGGGTAAAACTGAACGTTTTCATCTATCAGATCTGCAAGGTCATCTTGCTGGTTTTTTTGGATATCTAACAGAAACACATTTGGAAAACCTTCAGGATAGGTATTTACAAATTGGTACAAAATATTGTTTTCAAGCAGACTAATCGTCATAAGAACAGCAAAAGCTGTAGTGATAGCCGTCATTATAAGCTCTATCTTGCCTCCATGCCTGAGCAATCCTTTTAGAGAAAGTCGAATCAAGAGAAATGAATTACTATTAGAAACCCATCTCAGGCAATTTAAGACTCCAAGTGATGTCAGATAAGTCAAACCAATGAGCAATATAATTCCTGCGATAAGGTATAGCGAGATCATCATGTTGCCCACCTCCAGAAAAACAAACACTGAAAACATCATCAATATAAGAACGGTAATAATTGCATTCAGCCACAATGGGGTTTGTTCGACAATGTCAGCTTTCCGAAAGACTTCTACGGGTTTGATAGATCTCAATTTCATCAGAGGAGTAATTGTAAAAAGAAGGCTCATGATAAAAGAAAGCAGGACTACCTGTATCAATGGAGCCCATTGCAATGAAGCTTTAAATCCTTCAGGGAGAAAGACTGAAAAATACTGAGGAAGAAATGTCATCATTGCAATTCCGCCTAGTGTTCCTAATATCATTCCAATAAGAGCGAGGATAAGAATAACTCCCAAAAAAAGCCTGACAAGAGTCTGATTGGTCATACCAATAGTCTTGAAAATGGCGATACTTTTTTGTCGCTTTCGTATGTAGGCACTCAGGCTGGTCAATATTCCAAGGCCAGCCAAAAGAAGGGTAAAAATACTAATGACATTGAGAAAAAACAAAAACTCTTCCAAGAACCTTTGTGTTGAAGTTTCTGAGGACTGGTATGTCTCAATATTTTCTCGTCGTTCTGATACATTTTCTAAAAATGCTGTGTTTATATCTAGGTTTTCTGATGAAACACCTGAAAGAGCCGTAGTATAATTAACTCTACTGCGGGCGCCTATTAGCTGAGTTTTTTCAAGGTCTTCACGGTGAATAATGATTGTTTGACCGGAGCTAAAAACTGAAAAAGAACCAGTAGGAAGAGATTTTAAGACTGCTGAGACGATAAACTCCGCTTCTCCAATACTCAATGTATCTCCCGTTTGCAACTGAAGTCTTTCCATAATATTTGGTTCAACTAAAGCTGTTCCAGGACGAAAAACACTTTTAAAGTCTCCTTTATCAAGAATAACAGAACCATACAGAGGGTAAATATCGTCGTGAGCTTGAATTTGAGCTAAGGCAGATTCATCCTTGAGGGCGTGATACACCACGCTAGAAAACCTAACCCATTCCGTTATATTGAGATTTTGATCGGAGACAATCTTGTCAATATTTTTGTTCATAGCATCAAGTAGGGGCGCCTGGCTGCTGATGATGATATCTCCCCCAGTGACTTCCTTGGAATCAAAAGTAAGCGACTCTTGTACACTGGCATCAAATGCCCCTAATCCAACAACTGATATCAAGGAAAGGGCGGTGCAAAGAACAAAGGTAAAAAGAAGCCCTTTGGAAAAGGCTAGCTCTCTGAAAAAAAATCGAAATGGGTTCATAGAAAAATGATTAACCAAGAGTATAGATATTGGCTTTTTTAGCAAAAGTTTTTCCAGACTGGTCCTCGACAAGTTGACCATCTTTTAATGTAATGACTCGGTCAGCAAGTGAAGCAAGCGCAGGCTCATGAGTAACTAAAACAAGCGTTGTTTCTTTTTTCTTTCGAAGTTTTTGCAACAATACAAGGATTTCTTTGCTGTTTTGAGAATCCAAGCTTCCGGTGGGTTCATCTGCAAATAATATTTGTGGTTCTGATATGAGTGCACGAGCTAATGCGACCCGCTGTTGTTCACCACCAGAGAGTTGGTATGAGAAATTTTGCGCACGATGATCTAGTCCAACACTTTTGAGTAGTTCTCGTGCTTTCTTGCTGGCTTGAGGATCTTTTTTGAGATCTAGAGGCAGTTGGATATTTTCAAGTGCTGTGAGTGATGGGACCAAGTGAAAAGACTGAAAAACAAAACCTATTTGGTCTCGTCTCAGGAGAGCTTGTTCTGATTCAGAGATCGTATCGATACGATCTCCATCAAGAAATATTTTTCCAGAGCTGGGTTTGTCCAAGCCTGCTAATATACTCAAAAGGCTTGATTTACCAGAACCAGAGCTACCCCATATAACAACAAATTCTCCTTTTTGAAACTTCAAAGACACATTTTTTAAGGCATGAATGTTTTTCTTCCCTTGAGGGAAGACTTTACCAATAGATTGAGCTTCAAGGACTACAGACATATATGATAGGAAAAGGTATAGTAAATATGAAAAAAATCGGATTCATTCTTCACACAATTCATACTATGTTTTCTTTCTACGTACGCAAAGCAAGTCTTGTAACGTTGCTCACAATTGTGCTTGCAGCTTGTAATACTCAGTCTCCAGTACCCCAAACTCTCAAAGATATTCAAACTCAAACAGAATTACCTTCAAAAACAATCGTTGCTTTGGGAGATAGTCTCACTGAAGGTTACCAACTCCCTCAATCTGAGAGCTACCCGTCTCAACTTCAGGATTTTTTACTAGAAAAAGAATACTCTGACTACAGGGTAGTAAACGCAGGAATTAGTGGAGATACTAGTCTTGGAGTCCTTTCGAGACTAGAATGGATTCTGAAACAAAAACCAGACATGATATTACTCGTCATTGGAGCAAACGACGCCTTAAGAGGTTTTGATCTCAGCCAAACAGAAAAAAATATCGCCGAAATAATCGAATTCTTTCAAAGTAACGATGTCATAGTGGTTTTGGGCGGAATGCAAATAACTGAAAATCTTGGCCAAACATATACAAAAGATTTCAAGAATCTCTACTCAAAGCTCGCAAAAAAGTATAAGACCCCTTTTATTCCATTTTTTCTCGAAGGTGTAGCAGCTATTGATGGGCTGAATCTACCAGATCGAATCCATCCAAATAAGGAAGGATATAACATTATTATTAAAAAAAATATCTGGCCAGTACTAGAGAATCTACTTCAAAAATAAAAGAAGAGTATTGTCCAATAGGAATCACATTTGCCGACTTTCTAACATCATTACTGAGGCTTTTTTAAAACAAGAGTATGCACACATTTTCGTATTCCACACCAACATGATCTCACAGCATTCGATTTGAGATAGTTTTTCATATTTTGGAGGGCTCTTTCAGAATTTGAACTTTTTTTCTCAATGAAATAATCTCTAAAGCCCTGCATGATGACATCTCGAATGTCAGATTTTTGCTCTGTAGGAATGAGCCATGCTTCATGATGCTCAAGTGACTGGGCATTTTCACCAAGGATCTTCAACTGGACACACACTTTTTCTCTTTCATTAGTTGCGGCAGGTTGATGTGCCTTGAGCATATATCCATCCAATAGATGATTTTGTGAAAAGGTTTGTAATTGAATAATCAATGACCAAAACAAGTCTTTGGGTTTATCAATAATAAGCTGAAGTATCTCAGTGCTTATGGGCGCTTTAGCAGACAACTTGTGCTCATGAGTGACATGGCAATATTGAACAAAAAGCTTGAGCACTTGTTGTAGTGAGAGGTGTCCTTTGAAGTCATCAAAAAAATGTTCGAAGTCTTGAGCTGATGAAAGGCGAATAC
Organism: Candidatus Altimarinota bacterium; assembly: GCA_029233985.1. Lineage (GTDB taxonomy): Bacteria > Patescibacteriota > Gracilibacteria > JAUYGZ01 > JAUYGZ01 > JARGOK01. Next base: position 261,701 of record JARGOK010000001.1, on the reverse strand, counting down.
CAAGACGCTTCCACCATTGTTGCTTTTGTTGTGCTCTGAGATGGAGGAGTTTTTTCCATTTCTCTTCATCTATGAGATGCCCTGTAAGATCTGCCAATAAATGGATATTGATCTCACTGAGTAACTCATCAAATTCTTTATCAGAATAACTTGGGTCTAGGAGGAGAGATTGAAGTATCTTTGGGTCTGCTATTTGCATCAGAATACCAAGAGCTTGAACAGTAGGATCATCTAATGGAAATTCTTTTTGGAATTGCTCATTTACCTGAGAGTGTTGGCTCAAAAACGAGAAAAACTCATCATAAAGAGAATCACTTGAGATTATTTCTGAAGATATTTCCGTCATGAGACTTTCTTCAAAATCAGATGATGTTGAAAAGAGCGGATTGCTAAAAAGCGAAATAGTACGCTCTTCATTGTCACGAACCAAGTCTTGACCAGGGAGTGGTGACGCAAAAGAATTGCCCGTATGCAGGTTTGTCTGCTGAGAAAGATGATTTTCTTTGCGTATGGAATCTATTGCACGTGGCTCTAGGTTTTGGAGAAATATCTCTTTGTCTAATATCAATGGATCCAATTCGACTGAGTCCTGTCGTACTACATGCTGCACTGTATTATTTTGCAGAATTTTTTGTTCTTCTTTATGTTGTTCAGTTTTTTGCTGCAACACCTGGTCTTTTCTCGTCTGAATAAGCTGTTCTTCTTCATTGTTATTGTTTTTCTCTGCTATTTTACTTTTTTGCTCATCTTTGAGAGAAGCATTATGTGATATTTTTTGTGAGCCTGACGAAGTCTGATCCGGTTGATTGTTTTTGAACGAAAGATCAGGATCATTTTTCTGATCTTCATCTTCACCTTGTTCCTGATCTTCAGCAAAAAGTTCTTCGATTTGCTCTTCGGGTGTGTTTTCTAGGAGTTCTTCCGAAAACTCTTTGAGTTCCTGATCTTCTTCAGACTGGAGTTCCTCCAAGACTGCTGGACTCAACAGTTCTTTGAATGTGACTCCCTGCATTTTAAGACCCCATTGGAAGAGTTTCCAGGCGGTTTGGTCTTGTGAAATGACCTTGTAATACGACCTAAGTCGATAAGGGGAGCTAAAGATGGCTTTCAAAACATCGAGGCTTGTCTTTCCAGGGCCGGAGACATCTGAGAGATAATTATTTCGTTCTGACTGACTAAGATTGCTCGACCAAGAAGAGAGAAAGGGATCAAAAAATTGTCCGTATAGCTCATGGAGGGTCATGTACGCAAGAGACTCACGTCCAAGGCGTTTGAGTAAAACTTGACCTACATCTGTTTTGAGACTTTCAGAAGAAGAATAAGATATCTTGTTGATCTTCTCACCACTGAAACCCTTCTTTTCACTGAATGCACTCTGCTTATCTTCTTTTTGCTTTGTGTCAAAATTCTTGAGCCATTGCGAGTGGAGCTCTGAGCTTTTTTTTTGAAAATACTGTTCAAATACCATCAGTTGATCTCTTTCCAAGGGTGGTTTTAGGTTGAGGGATTCTTTTCGTTTATTCATCAAGAGAGCAAATACAGTAGGGTCTTTGAGCTCAGCAGTGTCATCAGGAATATTCTTGAGCGTAAAAAGTGTTTGTGATCGAATAAAGTGTTCATTCAGTCGCTGCTTTTCAATTTGGACATACTGTTCTTTCCATCGGGCCAGTGGTTCTTTTTTGAGAGACTGCTTGAGCTCAACATCCACCACTTTCCAGAGGTCCGGGTGCTCATCTTCGAGTGATTTGAGATCTTGATATTCGTTCTGAATTTTTTTCTGCAGTAGAAAGGCTGTAAACAGCTCTGGTTTTTTCCAGTATTCCATTTTTCGGTCCACTTCTTCTTTTGTAAAAAGTACCGTCTTTGCTTTATCTTTACACTTTTGCATTTTTTGTAGAGCTTCTTTCTCTTCTTGTAGCTCATGGAGCTTTTCCCAGCGATCGTAAAGGTCTGGAATAAGATCTTCGGAATATTTTTTCAATTGCTTGGCAAAAGGACTTTCCGTACCATGTTCATTTATATAAGTCCCTTGAGACCGCTTCATAAAAGTTTCTGCAAACATTTTTTTTCCTTGAGGTCCATGAAAATCATCATTTGAGATGTCTTCTAGTCGGATGTCCATGGACTGGAGAAGCCCAGGTTTCATTCGGTTGAGCTCTCGGTCTCGTGTCTGAGCTTGTTCTCGCTCAAAGCGGAATTGTACATTATTTTCAATAGCGCCTGTTACTCGTTTTTCTAAGAGCTCGTATTGCTCGGGTGTCAGGATTTTTTTTTGTTGAGAAAGAAATTGTTGAATAGATTTTTTTTCAAAAACCTTTTCACTATCGAAGTGATCTGAATGGAGAAGAATTTTTTTCTCAAAATCGATACCATCGAGGAGTGGTGCTACGTTGTTTTCGGCTTTTAAAAACATTGCTTCATGAGCTTTTTGCTTTTCTTGTTCCCAACGGATTTTGAGATTTTTATTAACAATATTATTGAGAGTGTTTAGCAGTTTTTGGTAGTCGTTGTCATTGAGATTTTTCTTTTGCTCACTGAGAAATATTTGAAATGAGACTGAATCAATGACTTCATTTGCATCAAATGACTCTTGTTGAAGAAGTTTTTGATGGTCATCAAAAGTGTAGCTGTTAGTGAGTCTGATCAATGACTGCTTTGCTTCGCTCAGGCCTTCACCATTTGTGGATTCGATTTCTTTATACCTGTCTGAAAGATCTCCTTTTACCATGCGAAAGAGGATATTTTCGAGCTCCTTGTGATCTTCTAGTTCATTTTTAAATACTGATGGCATCAGTGTGATCAGTTGCCTGTAAAAAAGTACAATAAACTCACTTTTAGGAATATTTTTTGATTTGAGATCTGGAGGAATTACTACGCTTTGAACAAGAGATGTGAGTTGCCCAGAGTAATTTGTCGCAATATTTTGCATATGAGCTTCCTCATATCGAGGGTAGGCATTTTCTTTAATAGGGCCTTTGTAAGCTTTGAGAAGCTTGCTTCGAAGCTGAGGATGATCACCAATTTCATCCTGAAGTCCAAGCTGAACGATCATGAAATCAAGGTACCGACCAATAAAATCTCGCTTAGAAATATGCTCAGCAGCCATCTTAGGAGGAATTTCTCCGCTATTGACGAGCGCATTCAACTCAGGACCTTTCGTTAAAACAAGAGAATCCATATGAGCTTCCTCATATCGAGGGTAGGCATTTTCTTTAATAGGGCCTTTGTAA
>JARGOK010000001.1:151739-258371 GCA_029233985.1 Candidatus Altimarinota bacterium | reverse complement strand
ACCGACCAATAAAATCTCGCTTAGAAATATGCTCAGCAGCCATCTTAGGAGGAATCTCTCCGCTATTGATGAGCTCTGTGAAATCTGAGGAATACACGGTGTCAATTGCTGTATATTTTTCGTCCAAGCTGGACTCTTTGTTAGCGAGAATAAGTCCAATATTTCCTTTGGTAAGATCTATTACCTCAGTTAATTGTGGGTCATCTCCTGGTTCAAGCTCTGTTGTTCTTAAGGGTTCAGGAGACGCCGTTCTGTTAGGGACTCTTGGTGGCACAGTATGTTTTTCAGTAAGAGTATAATAGAAGTATGGTCAAGGATGATGCTTTGTTATTCTGCTGTTCCTGCTTCAAAGAGCTTTCGAAATTCTGCGTGAGCTTCTTCAGCAGTCATTTGGATATTTTCGTCGATTTCATAAGACACTTTGTGAAAATGCTGTTTTCCAGATGCGCCACAAGCATGGTAATAAGAACCAACAAGATAGGTTTCATCCATATCTTCATCGATTTCTATTCCAGATTCAGGACTGAGAAATATTTTTTCAGATCCTGATACACCAGAGGTTTTTTTCCACTGGATTTTTTGTCCAATAAAGACATCATCTCCAATAACAAGCCGGACCTTGTCAGATGTGTCATTGATACTTGCGAAAATTCTATTCCAATCAGCTGGAGAGACCTCATTGTCATCGAGTGTTTTACCGAGAGTGTCTAGAGAATCTGATTCACGGATAGTCACTTCATCACCTGCAGCGATTGAAAGATTATGGTCAGGAGAAAGATCTGACGTACTGATTTCTATATTATTCATGGGGGAGTTATTAATGGTTAATACAACTCATTTGCATAAGCTAATGCAATATACTCTTAATAAAAATAAATGCAAGTTATTCTTATTAGTGCTATACTGAGATTATCAATATTTAATTCTTCTTATATTCTGATGTCTTCATCTGAAATAACCAGCAGCGAAGTCCTGAAGAGACTTCGGGAATCTGGATACCGTATTACAAAATCACGGAAAGCAACCCTTGAAGTACTCATTCAAAAACAATGCGCTTTGTCCGTCCCTGAAGTGTCTGCTTTACTCTTGGAGCTAGAGGTAAAACCAAACATCTCTACTCTTTACAGAGAACTTCAATTTCTAACAGAGCAGGGGATCACCCAAGAAATTGTTTTGAAGGATGGAATAATGAGATATGAGATCGATCAGGCAAATCATCATCACCACTTGGTTTGTAATGCTTGCGAATCAATTGAGCCAGTAGAAATACAAAAACATCTCCAATCAGTAGAGCAATCGATCCAGTCAGAAAAACGATTTCAAATCCTTTCACATAGTTTAGAATTTTATGGGCTTTGCGAGAGCTGTCACTAAAAAATATCTATGAAAAGCTTTATAAGTACTTCAGAGCTAGTCGACGGAGGATTGATCTTTCTGGGGATTATCATCGAAGCATTTCCATTTGTGATTTTAGGAGTACTGATTTCTGGATTCATTCGAGTATATATCAATCCAAAAAGACTGATGCGTTTACTACCAAAAAACCCTCTATTGGGGTGTATGGCAGGGAGTACGATTGGATTTTTCTTTCCGGTTTGTGAATGTGGAAATATACCTGTAGCTCGACGTCTGATAGCCCAGGGTGCACCTCTTCACGTGGTCATTACTTTTTTGCTATCAGCACCCGTATTCAATCCGATTGTGATTGTTTCTACTGCAGTAGCCTTTAGGACCTTGCCTATCATTGTTGTGTTGAGGGTTGTTATCAGTATTGTGATTGCACTTATTGTCGGACTTCTCTTCAGTCGCGTAAAAAAAACTGACGAGTGGACTCAAGCAGAACAGATACACAAACAAGAATCAGATCATACTGCTTGTTTCCATCACATAGATGGTATTGATAAATTTTTTTCCAATGCCATTAGCGAGTTTTTTGAAATGATGAGGTATTTAGTTGGTGGAGCTTTTATTGCAGCAGCTATTCAAGTAATTGTACCTCGACAGATTTTGTCTGGCCTGGGGAAGGGGACCATCAGCTCTATTCTGAGCATGATGCTTTTGGGGCTAGTTGTTTCTATTTGCTCTACTGTAGACGCATTCTTTGCAGTGAGTTATAGTGGGCAGTTTAGCCCATTGGCAATCCTCGCATTCCTTATTTTTGGCCCTATGGTTGATATCAAATCATTACTCATGATGAGAACTCTCTTCAAAACAAAGACGATTGTACTGATAAGTCTCTTGTCAGCATCTCTGACATTCCTCAGTATCCTTATTCTCCATGTCTATCTAAACCTTTCTTTTTGATGACACGTTTCCTCGACTTTATCGCTTTATTGGGTTTGGCACTCTTGACAAGTTTTTTATCTGGAACAGACCAGATAGGTCTTCTGATCAATCCACGTTATGAAATACTCGTATCATTTGGAAGTGCCTGTCTCATCATGGGGGCCTTGTGGACACTATTTCGTGGGAAATCCATCCGACGAGACCGATCACATGTTACTAGTGCAATACTCATTCTATTTGTACTAGTTTTTTCCACTCAGATCCCACTTCGATCACTCTCATCGGAAACAGCTCTGAATAGGGGTGTTGAGAGCCGCGTTCCAACTATCGATGAGCTAAAGTTTACAGAAGCTCTCAATACTCCTTCAAAAGAAAGAACTCTCACAGAATGGGTACGAATCCTGACACAGCATCCCGATCCAAGAATTTTCTTTGGACAAAAAGTTGTCCTAGAAGGCATGGTTGCAAAGCTCCCTTCACTTCCAGAAAACACTCTAATGCTTTCACGTTTTGTGGTGGCTTGTTGTATTGCCGATGCACGTCCTTTGGCACTATTGGTGACCGTTCCAAATACTGAAGAATGGGAAAACAGTGATTGGATCCGAGTAAGTGGTACGATTGAGTCAGGAGAATTTGAAGGAAAACAGCGTGGGTTCGTTAGTGCTGAAAATATTCAAATAATTGATGAGCCAAAAAATCCATACGAGTATGAGTATTAAAAAAGGGGGAAATAAATTATTGAAAGGATTTTTCTGGAGCCATCTCCGGGAATTGAACCCGGGACCCCACCCTTACCATGGGTGTGCTCTACCCCTGAGCTAAGATGGCAAATATGCTGTAAATACGTACAGCAGAAAGATTGTACTAGTTTGAGAGCTGAAATCAAGGGTCTTAGCGGCTAAAAACATCTCGAAACCATCCAAACAATCTGTTTTGGTATTTCTTCGGACGTATTTGTTGTCGGTACCGCTTAAAAGTATGTTTCACCCCAGCTCTTTTTCTCTTTTGTTCATCTAGCGGTAGGGCAGCAATTTTCTGACAATGTGTCGAGCATGTGCGGTTCATTTTTTCTTCACAGCCTGCACACTGGATAAAGAGGGTATTGCAAGTCATATTCTTGCAGTTTACATACCTGTCGCTACTGACGTCACACTGGTCACATTGGCTGAGGACATCATTGGTAATGGCTTCATCTACTCTGTCGTCAAAGACAAAGTTTTTGCCAATAAATTTTGATTTTTTCCCTGTCTTTTTGATCTCATGAGCATAATTAATAATCCCACCATAGAGCTGGCTAACATCTTCAAAACCATTATGTTTTAGGTAGGCACTGGCTTTTTCACAACGAATCCCACCTGTACAATACAACAAGACTTTCTTGTCTTTTTGGCCTTTGAGGAGTTTTTTTACCATTGGGAGCTCGTCTCGAAAGGTATCCGAGTCTGGAGTAAGGGCATTTTCAAATTTTCCAATCCGGCTTTCATAATGGTTTCTCATGTCAACAACCACGGCATTTTCATCTTCCATCGCTTTATGAAATTCTTCGGGATTTAGATGCGTCCCAACATTCGTCACATCATACTCGTTCTCTGTCAGTCCATCAGCTACGATTTGTTTCTTCACCTTTATAGTCAGCTTCCAAAAAGACTCTTCTTTTTCTTCAACGGCAACTTTAAAGGGGATATTTGAAAATTCTTTACGCGCATGGAGTTTTTCTACGAATTCATTCCATACTGGTTCAGGGACATTTATCTGAGCATTGATTCCTTCATGCGCTACATATATTCGCCCGAGGACACCCAGGTCATTCCATTCTTGCCAGAGCTTGTCTCTCATTGCCTGTGGATCTTTGATAATGACATACCGATAAAAGGATACTGTTTTTCGCTGAAAAGTCTCTTGTGAGAGCTTTTTGAGAGCATCCTCTTTCCCAATACGATTCCGAAGTTCTGACATAGACAAAAGTTTAATTCACAGCTATTGTATCGCATGCAGAGCCTTATTCAAGCTCATTCATGTGATTATTAACTCAACAGCTATGAAGAAATTTTTTATCAGTGTGCTCAGTCTTGTTGTCTTGACGGCTTGTACAACTGCAAACACTACTATTCCAGAGGTCTCCACTGGTGATCGTTTTCCACAAGTCATCAGCAACGAAAGCTGCTCGTGTTCTTACACTGTTCCAGATACATGGGTGGAATCAAACAAACTCTATGCAAATGCTATTTCTGGAGCAGAATCGCCTAACACAAATGAATTCGCTATGCTCTTTAGATCTTCTGTCGAAGAAAATTTCAGTGTTTCTCTCGAGGAGTACGCAGCCGAAGTAATGGAACGGATCCGCTACTCCAGCGACCAGGTGACCAATGCAGACAAAGAAGAGCTCATGATAGAAGGGAATACCGCACTTCAGTTTCGAATGGATACGATTATCAATGACCAAAAAAGCTCTAATATCTTTACGTTTGTCCAACACAATGGGTTCTTTTATCACTTCCTTGTTTGGAGCGATACCGAAATCTTTAGTGAAACAAGCCCAGCACTCTTCAAAATCTCAAATTCACTCTCATTTCTTAGCTCAATCTAGTCTATGAAGGTTCTCTTAAAAAAAGTATGTGGATCACTTCTTCTGCTCACACTAATAGCGTGTTCAACTCCTGAGCCAGAGCTAAGAGATGATATGAAGATCGTCTCAAGTCCAAAGTGCAATTGTTCTGTGACCGTACCAAAAACTTGGAATGATCTCGACCTCTACGAAAAAGCTGCCATTCAGATTGCAGGTGACAACATTCAATTCTCTGTCTTTGCTGTCCCTAGAAGTGGAGGGGGTGCTCTTCAGAGTCTAGATACCCATGCAGGACTCGTGATGGGAAATTTAGAAAACACCATGAAGGAATACGACCTCATTAAAAAATCACGATTAAAGATCGATGGAATGAGAGCTCTCCAGTTTGCGATCTATCGTGAAGACAATGATGGACAAAAAACAAATGATATCCTGACTTTTATCGAAGGGAAGGTGAGTTTTTATCAGATCTTGGGATGGTCTTTCCCAGAGGATTTCGAGTACACAAAAGCTCAAATGCGTCAGGTTATCGAGACCTTTGCTCTCTCTTCTTCGTCATGAACCACCACTACAACATTATCGTCCACGGACAAGTTCAAGGGGTCTCGTATCGAGTTACTACTAAAGAAAAAGCAGATCAACTGGGTGTCAAAGGAACTATACAAAACCTCCCAGATGAAACAGTACAAATAAAAGCTGAAGGAAGCTCCGACCAAATGGATCATTTCTTAGCCTATTGCCACGAAGGATCTTGTTGCGCTGTGATCGATCTCGTACAGGTCGAGACGGGTGATGTGATTGGTTACGAAGGGTTTGACATCATTGAGTAGAATACAAAAAAGAGGGTTCTGTCATGTGTCAAAAACCGTAGCGTAGAATCAAAATTCTGCTCGGTTATTTGTACTCCCCGTGAGAATTTTGATTCTCACTCACGTTTATTTCCCATTGTAAAATCAAAGCAGCTGATCCTGCACTCCAATTGTCCCTGACATCCCCGACGGATCCTCTGTCTCTTTGTTTTCTAGATCCTTCTGAGCGAATTCCAAGTCCACTGAGATAGGGCAGTGGTCGCTTCCCATAATATCTTGATGAATGGAGGCCTTCTTCACCTGTGCCTTGAGATTCGATGATGCATAAAAATAATCAATTCTCCAACCTACATTCCGTCCTCTAGACCCAGCTCTCATACTCCACCAGGTATACTCATCAGCCTTTTCAGGGTAAAACATTCGAAAGGTATCGTGGAATCCCTCTTCTTCAAACCGGTCCATCCAGTCTCTTTCAATCGGAAGAAAACCTGATGTATCTTTATTGTCCTTTGGTCGTGCCAAATCAATCGGGTGATGAGCCGTATTGACATCTCCACACACCAAGACTTTCTTCCCCTTTTTGATCTCTTCGAGGGCTCGATGTCGAAATTCCTCATAAAAATCCAGTTTAAACTCCAGTCGTTCTGGACTCGCTTTCCCATTGGGAAAATAGATCCCAAACAAGACAAGATCGCCAAATTCAGCCACCATAGTCCTCCCTTCAGTATCAAATTTTTCATTTCCTAACCCAAAGCTGACCTTATCTGGCTTGTATCGAGTATAGAGTGCCGTCCCACTGTATCCTTTCTTCCTCTTGCAACTATTCCAAAAGCTATAGTATCCCTCAGGTGCCAGGAGCTTTTCATCGAGCTGCTCTTTTTCAGCCTTTGTTTCTTGAATAAACAACATATCTGGTTTCTCTTGTTGCAGCCATTCCAAAAACCCTTTTCGTTGTCCAGCACGGATACCATTTACATTCCAAGAGAAGATTTTGAGGGTTTTCATAAGGAGGTGATAGAGACTAGTTTATCCTAGCAAATCATTATTGCTGTGTCATTACGGCTAAATTTCATGGAGCCATCACTCTCATCCAACTCTAATTTTAGAGAGGGGCAGCGAACAATTCAGTGAGCAGATGTAGATGAGGTTACAATGGAGTTCTCGACATCCAATCCCATCCTAACCAATAGACTACATAGGCTGCATACTCTCTCTTGAGTTGTCTTTCGAGAGATCGTCCCTCTGCCTTTGCTCCTATCAATCGATTCACAGGTACTCCCAGTCTTTCGGCCGTCATGAAGACACGAGCCAGGTGAAAATTATGAGAAAGCAAGTCGACAGCTTCACATCCATTTTCATTTAAAAGTGGCTGGCTATACAAAAGGTTCTCATAGGTGCTCGTACTCTCAGGTTCTTCAATAATTCGAAATCCTGCCACTCCACCATTCATCAGTAATCTCTTGAGAACTGTAGACTCTGCAGGGACATCATCATCAATTGTTCCACCTGACACGATGATGACCTCATAGCTATCGTCAATCACTTCAAGAGCTTTGGAAACCCGTTCACGCATCATCAGATCTGGTTGACCATTCCTGAGTACTTTCGAACCCATGATTACCAGGCAGTCTCCTTGGTCTGGTGTTGCTGAGATACTTCCTCCCATGTGCACTTGAAAAAAAGTCGTCATCAGGATGAGAGCTGGGGAGAGGATGAGAGTGAAAAAAGAAACAGGCATATCGAAAATAAAGCAGCAAAAGTATAAGATACTTCTCCACATTTGCCTATTGTGCCAGTGCAGGAATATTGGGATGAATTATCTTCGACATCGAAAAATTGATTCGGTATCCTTTGTGGCTCAGATGAGTAGTCGAGTCTTCCATATCAAATTTCAGAGTATCAAAATAATCTTTTCCTTCTGTCATCTCCAGCCCCATCTTTCGGCATAAATTAATCACTGAAAGCTGACTGGTTTGCAGGCCAAATCGATAAGGGAGTTCCGATTCATTGGCGAGTCGTTGGGCTCTCAGCTCTACAAGATTCATCATCTTACTAGCAATCCCGCGCCGACGAAAATCTTCATGGACAATACGATGCGATAGCTCCAAGGCGCCATCGACTTCTTTCCAGACAAAATGAAAGATATTCACTTTTTGGTCAGCTAAGACCACACTAAATTCCTGTTCCTTTAGCTGAAAAAACCGAAACTCGTGCTGGTCCGAAAGGGGAATTTGACAATCCTTTCGGCTATACAAGATGGCAGATTCGATGACTTCCCAAGCCTTGCTCAGGAATGATATTTTTTCGTGTTCCGACATGGTTTTTTGTTTTTATTTCATTTTATTATAGCAGAATTTAGCCAATGATTGAATTGCACGCAGTATACAGAACAGTTAGACTGTGGTGGAAACAATAAGATACAGAAGACGGTTAGGATGATGAGGACGGTTATGATTTTTAATTTCAACTGTCTCAAACTCTTTTCTAATAGTCTTAGCCTCCTAATAGCCTTAGCCATCCTACTCCTCTCATGAAACTTCTCGCCAAAAACAAAAAAGCATTCTTCAATTACGAAATAATTGAACAGTACATCGCTGGGATACAGCTCAACGGTCGCGAGATCAAATCCCTTCGCCAGCAAAAACCCAGTATGGTGGGAGCTTTTGTGACGATTTCGGGTGGCAAACCGATCCTTCGCGAGCTAAATATTCCTCGCTACAAACACGACACAACCCAAGAACATACGCCAAAAAGAGATCGACTGCTCTTGATGAAAAAATCAGAAATCGAACGTATTGAATCAAAACTTAAAGGAGAAAACCTCACCGTGATCCCATTGTCCGTCAATCTTGATCGCCAATGGGCCAAGATCACGATCGCCCTAGCTCGTGGGAAAAAGAAACACGATAAAAGACGCTCCATCATGGAACGTGATCAAAAAAGACAAGCTCAAAGAGCTGTCAAAAAGTTTGTATCATGATGAACAACACCTACGGCCATACCGGCTCACTCCACGAAGAAGGGGATATGGCACGCAAGTGTAGTTCTCTGCTGGTTTCAATTAAAATGAGGCTCTTTTTCAACTTCTAGATTGTCTAAGAGCTCAAAGTTGATTTTTTTTAACAGTTCCGGAGCTTGTTGAGACAAGAGAGTGCAAAGGTTTTGCATCATTTCACAGACCTTTTGTGTATAGCTTGGTCTTTTTACTCCATTTATGTAGATCCACTTCATAGATTTGGTTGAAGAATAGATTTCTATCATGAATTGGGCAATCTGCCCGATTTCATCTAAGATGGCATCGAGACCATCTTTTTCTATTTCACGGACCAGATAGTTCATGAAATGCTGATGAACAAAGTTACCAGGCTTGATGATACAAATCTGGCCTTTCGTTAAAGAGAAGTCTATGATTTCCTTGTCTGGAGCAAAATGATGTTCATTATCATTTTCTCCATCATGAGAAATCTTAAAGGAGATCTTCTTTGCGTATCTCATCTCTCTTGTCTCAAAGAGTTCAAAAATTTCATCAGAGACTTCTTTCTGAAACCAGTCATTAGCCGTATCGATCGACTTCTTCAGGCATTTCCAAGCTTTTATGCAGATCTTTTGAACTGCTCCGGATTCCCAGTCGTAATGACCAGGTTGTGAGATACTGGCGATCTCACCATTTCGGACTTTGATACTCATTGTGAATTCGCCATCTTGATCCTTCATGGCCTTCTGAAGTTCTCTGATAAGAGTTTTAGAAACGAAGTTCAGCTGGACGATCTTTTCACCTTTCGACCAGTACAGACCAACTTCAAGAGTTGGGTTTGGATTTAGAATAGGTTTCATTTTTGTTCCTCAAACCAGCAGAGAGTGAGCTCTCTTTTGGTTTTTCAAGTGTTCTCGATTCAACAACGTGCAACAATTGCAACACTCTGCAGAAAAGGAAAGCCAAAACAGAGCCCTCTGAATACTGATTGAGGGGCGATAATTTCAATGTGCGAAGTGCACATTGTATATTGTCATCATTAAATGTCAACAGTTTTATGGCCTCAACCGATTCATCAATCTCGGGAAAGGAATCGTCTCTCGCACATGCTTGAGTCCACAAACCCATCCCACAATCCGCTCCAGCCCATACCCAAACCCAGAATGGGGAACAGATCCATACCGTCTCAGGTCCATATACCATTCGAGACCTTTTTCAGAAACGCCGTGTTCTCCCATCCATTTTTTCAAGAGATCGAGATCTTCCTCACGTTGTGACCCTCCAATAATTTCTCCGTATCCTTCAGGAGCCAGCATATCGACACAAAGGCAGTTCGAACCATCTTCATCCCGCTTCATATAAAAGGCTTTCACAGGGGCTGGGTAGTGGGTCACAAAGATAGGGCTATCATATTTCTTCGTCAGTATTGTTTCGTCATCTCCTCCGAGGTCTTTGTCTGGAGTGATGTCCGATCCCATTTCTTGGAGTTCTGCCACTGCCTCAGCATGTGTCATTCGTTTAAACGGTCCCTTGATCTTCTTCAGTGGCTCTTGATCTCGTTCCAGGGTGTTGAGTTCATTCTGGCAGTTTTGTAGCACTCTCATGAGTATATGGAGGATCAATTCCTCTTGTACTTTGATAATTCCTTCTAGATCACAAAAAGCTACCTCTGCATCCATCATCCAAAACTCTGTGAGATGACGTCGAGTCTTCGATTTTTCAGAGCGAAAAACAGGTCCAAAATCAAACCCTCGCCCACAACTCATGATGGCTGCTTCCAAATACAGCTGACCAGATTGAGCTAAATATGCTTTTTCCGTATCAAAATAATCGGTATAAAAGAGGTCACCACTTCCTTCACATGCATTGGTCGAAAAGATTGGTGTATCAATTTTAATAAACCCATTCTGATGAAAGTACTCAAAAGTCGCTCTGATAATCTCATCTCTCACCCGTTGAATAGCCAATTGCCGAGGGGAGCGGAGCCAAAGATGTCGGTTGTCCAACAAAAATTCTGGTCCATGATCCTTCTTTCCAATGGGATACTCTTCTGCAATATGCACGATCTCGATCTCTCTCACAGACATCTCAAAAACATCTTCTTTCTTCGGGTGTTGAGTAATCTTTCCCGTAATCTTCACAGAAGATTCCATAGTCAGCTTTTCAGCTTGGTCCATTACTTCTTCGTCTACAATAGATGCTTCTACTACTCCTTGCATCACTCCAGATCCATCACGCAGTTGGAGAAAATAAATTTTTCCTGAACCGCGTTTGTTGTACATCCATCCTTGGATAGTGACGGAATCTCCAACGTGTTTGTGTGCATCTTTGATGAAAAATTTCATAGAATGGGATTATCGAATTTCTGCTTTTTCAAGAGCCAGCATATCAGAAGTATACGATTTCGAAAATTCGATAATCCTCTTTCTCTTGTTCAACCAGATTTTATCTATGAGAGAATTTTGTTTCTATTTTTTTTTCTCTCAGTGTTTTTCTCAGCTGTCCTATCCGTTCACTGCTCGGTGTATTGAGTTCTAAGTAACGGAGTTCTGTTGCATTGGTCACCAGTTCTGTCAATTTGGTTACAGCAGAATCTTCTGTTTCCTTGTCGTCTTTTCCCTTTTCAATGAACGACATCAGCTTGGGAGAGTATTCGAGAAGGATTTTTAGTTCATCTGGCGTCATGTGATTACATCCTGGCATAGAGAGCGCATGTATTCCTGGTGTGCGAATGAGCTCCTGAAAAGCACTTCTCTTGCCTTCTAAAAAGGTCTTCAGATTCGAGCTCATATCAATGGACCTTTTTGCAGACGCCTTTGAAAGAGCATGGAGTCTTTGGAATAAATCTGATACATCTGATCCTCTATGTACTTCTATTAATATCGGGGGAAGCTTGAGATTTGGATACTTCTCAAGAAACTTTTCAACCGGGTCTTTTTCATTTTCTATGAGAGAAACCGGTACTGATGGGAGGATGTCGACATCTTCGCCGAGTAGTGTTGCATATTGTGCAATGACATAAAGTTTTTTTTCAAAGAGGTTTTGAGTTTTTGGTTTTGCTCGATCAAAATCTGAGCCATTCTTTTGTCGAGGTCGGAGATTCCCTAGGATATTTCCAACAGCCTGTCTAATTCGAGATTGTAACAATTGTCGTTCTTTTTGTTCCTGCTTTTCCTTGAGATCACTTTGTTGAATTCCACGAATGGCTTGTAAGTGACAGTTACGATACATATACAAGAGATGACCATTGCCAAGGAAGGCGTTGGGAGGTTTCCATTTTTGACCGTACATCGTGTAGCCTTTCGGATTGAGTGTATGGATCTCTGAATAATCATCTTTGTAGTCTGATGTGCCTCCACTGCTAAACACAGAATCAATAGCTTTCTTCAGTTCATTTTTCCGGCTCTCTGCATCGGTCTTCGTTCTCTGTATGTCCTTTATTGTCTTAAAAAGAGCCTGTTGCTGTTCTTGTCCTGGCTCTGTTTCAAATAGTTTGTCACCAAGAATATCTGGCATGAGATGAGATTTTTTTAAAGAATATCATTTCATTATACCAAAAAAGTGCCCATGTTTCAATCATGGCAAATATGTATACGGGTATGAATCAGGCATGGGATTAACACGTCGTTTTTCGCAAAATTCTAAAGCTTTTGCAATACCGATATTCTATAGTTCTTCCTCAATTCTCAAGAGTTGATTATATTTCGCGATTCGATCCGTCCGACTCAAGCTTCCGGTCTTGATCTGACCTGTATTCAATCCCACGGCGAGGTCTGCAATAGAGGTATCTTCCGTTTCTCCACTTCGATGAGAGGTCACGGCATTCATTCCAGCCTTCTGTGCCATCTGAATAGCATCAATTGTCTCTGAAAGCGTTCCAATCTGATTAAATTTGATCAATATCGCATTGCAAGATTTTTGATCGATCGCTTTTTCGAGTTTCTTCACATTCGTTACTAAGAGGTCATCTCCCACAATCTGCATCTTGTCTCCCAGTTTTTCAGTAATTTCCCTCCAGTGTTCCCAATCATCCTCATGGAGAGGGTCTTCAATAGATACTATCGGATATTTTTCACTCAAATATGCATAATAATCGATCAATTTCTCCGCAGAAGTCTCTTCAGCCTCGATCATGTACATCTTCGATTCAGGATCATAAAACTCGCTCGCAGCACAGTCCAAAGCGTATTCCATCATATCGGTATGCCCAGCTCGTTCTGTAGCTTCTGACATGAGGGACAGAGCTTCTTCGTGAGTTCTGAGATTTGGAGCAAAGCCACCTTCATCTCCTACAGCTGTGGACAAGTTCCGTTCTTGCAGTAGCGTCTTCAAATGATGAAAAACTTCAGCTCCAATTCTCAAATTCTCAGAA
Source organism: Candidatus Altimarinota bacterium (assembly GCA_029233985.1). Lineage (GTDB taxonomy): Bacteria > Patescibacteriota > Gracilibacteria > JAUYGZ01 > JAUYGZ01 > JARGOK01. The sequence goes on along the minus strand of JARGOK010000001.1, from coordinate 245,364 downwards.
AAAGTTTCAGCCTTTGGAAAGAGCATAAATTCTTGAATATCGAGAGTATTGTCGGCATGTTCACCACCATTGATCACATTCATCATAGGGCGGGGGAGGGTCATGTGATCAGTTCCAGATATTTCTTGCAAATACTCATAAAACTTTTTCCCAGCTTCCATTGCACTGAGGCGAGCGTATGCCAAAGAGACTCCCAAGAGAGCATTTGCTCCTAATCGGCCTTTATTCTCTGTCCCATCTAGTGCAATCAGCTTGTCATCCAATTCTCGTTGTTTTCCCAATTCCATACCTTTTACAGCCTCAAAAATTTCTTCATTTACATGAGAAACAGCCTTAAAAACTCCTTTTCCCATCCATTTCTCACCTCCATCTCGTATTTCAACTGCTTCATAAGCACCTGTAGACGCTCCACTGGGTACGATGGCCCATCCTTTGTGATTTTCAGAAAAAATCTCAACTTCGACGGTGGGGTTTCCACGACTATCGAGTACTTGTCGAGCCTTTAGATTGGTGATAATTGCCATGAAAGTGGGGTAAGTTGACCAGAGTATAGCGAATGGATCGCATTGGTTCAAAGCTAAAGAGGCTCACAGCTTTCTGTGTTTTCATTCAATTCATTTGTTGAAGAATAATGAAGACAAATAAGAGCACATAACGTCCAGTTTATTCGAAAGTGTGAAAAGTTTCTTAAGTGCTAGACAAGCAGAATAAAATTTTTTAAATATCTGACAAAAGAGTGATAAATATGATATAATAAAAAGATATTAAAAATAAATATGCTATCAAATCAGAGTGAAGTACCAGGTTTTAGAGAAAATGATGAATTGCCTGATAAACCTCAAAAACTCCAACCCAATAAAGACACTTCACTCTCGTTTTTAGATCAGCACGGAGCAGCACTCCATCATGAAGACTACGAGGAAGCTGTCGAGTCTTTATCGAGTGTCGAGGAATATCTTAAGTTTCGTAATGAAGTAAGGTATTTCCCTTCAAAAAGCATCATTGAGAGTATAGAAGGGCTTGCTCTTCTGCAAAGGATGGAAGCATCTCCTCAGCAAATTGATCAAAAAACACAAGAGTTTTTGTATACAATGGCAGAAAAATCAAAAAGACTTTCCCCTCGAGTCTCAGATTTCCTGCAAGCCATTATTAGTACACGTCAAGGAGATAAAATCGATCCAAAGTTTGAGCAAGTAACAAATAAAATACATGAGCTTGTTTCAAGTGGAGATTTCAATCAGTTGTTTTCTGGAAAGAGCTCATGGAAAATCATCGAAAACCGTGCAAAAGCCTGCTTAAAAGATTTTTTGAAAGCGCTGAAGTACTTAGATAAAGTAGATGGAAATACCTCAGATGATGATGAAACAAAAAAACACCGACAAGAAGAGTTGAGCAAAGCACCCACTCAAGTTCCTCCACGAAATAACACAAGTAAGCCTGGAGTAGATGCCATGTCGAGACTCAATGAAGGAGAAAAAGTAAAAGCTCTTTGGACCATTGATCCTGCGTATGGAGGGTACTATAAAAAACAATCATTTTCCGTTTGGAACGAACAAATAAAATCTTGGGAAGAACCAAAAAGTACCTATTCCGAGCTTCAGCTGATACCACTTTGCAGCGAAGAAAACCCGAGCCGTGGGTATATGAATATACAGTTGAATGCACAATGTCCTACAAATACTTGGGTAGGAGTACCGATTCCTTACACGCATTCTTTAAGCAAAGTTGAGGCAGAAAACAGAAATGTAAGCATGCAAAAAGACCAAAATGGTGATGTGGTCCTTTTTATCTCAGGATCAGGACAATCAGTCAGTACTTCACTGATGCTCTCCCCAAACAAAAGAAAAAAATTCACTTCTAAAAACCCCAAATCACAACAAATTTCTACAGTTTTCACAGAGGAAACAACTCAAAAAATAAATGAAATACAGCAAAATAAAACAGGTAATATTGCAAGAGCTTACGCATTATCAGCTTATGTTCGACAGCGCATTAGCTATTTAAAACCAAAAGACCAGCAAGAAGCTGATGAGTACAACGAAAAATACAGAAAGCACTCTCTGGGATTTGCAAGAGCAGTAGACGAAATAAAAGAAGCTGACTGCGATGTGGCCAACACGTATTTTGCTGCCATGTGTAGCAAGTTGCAGATACCCGTAAGACACTGCGTAGGACATAGCGTAACTGGAAAAAATGAAACTGGCCAAGCAATGATCCATAGTGGCACAGGTCATGCGTGGAGTGAAGTATGGGATGAAAAAAACTGTCTATGGATTCGCATAGACGCCACACCAGCAGGGGATCCACTCTTGGAAGATGATGAAGATGATGCTGATCAACCAGAAAATGAGTCTATGCCTGGAGATTATGGTGAAAAAGAAGCGGTTGTACCTACTCTGGAAGAACTAGAAGAACTTGAAAAGAAACTGAAAGAGTGGACAAAAAATCTCTCATATACCAGAGAAGAAAGGTTTCTCGCTGAGTCCACTGGTGTCGAGCTCAAAGAAGCACGTCAGATCGTAAAAGAAATTCACACTGCTGAACAAGAAAAACTTCCGAATGGAGAGCGTATTATCGATGCTCTGTCTCGACTTTTTAATGCTTTGGTAGAATCACGAAAATCTCATCAGATAGAGTACGACGGACCAGTAAGAAGACGAGACGGTGGGGTTCAAATCACAAACATTGTTCGACACAAAATCGGTATTTTAGCTCGAAACCAAGATCCTGTGTCTAGAAGTAAGCCTGAGAGAGAAAAAAAAGAAGAAGAAATAATGGGAGGTTTTGATGTGTATATCATAGGGGATAAATCTGGCTCTATGCGCAGTACCTCTGAAGGAGAGGAGCTTTGGCAAATACAACGAAAAACTGAGTACTTGATCTTTAGATCTCTTCATCGTCTTCAGTCAAAGCTGGAAAAAGCTTCTCTACAAAAAGGAAATGAACTAACAGTTCGGACGCAAGCGATCTCTTTTCGTGGAAGTAAAAGCAGCGAAATAGATATGGATAAACCCTTGTCATCGGTCTTTACAGAATCAGATAAAGTGAAGATGTGGCATAGTCTCACAGGAGCCAATGGTGGAAACGGCGACCCTGCTGCACTCGCAAGCATCTATGAACAAATAAAAGAAGAAAGAGAAATGCTGAAAAATGAAAAGAAAAAAGACACTAGGATCAGACTGGTTTTAGCGTGTTCAGATGGAGGATATATTGGAAATGAAGCCGGACAAATGCAAATGATCTCCGAGCAGCTTGCCAATGAAGGAGTTGTCGTTGTTGGGCTCGGTATGGGTGAAGCTGCACGTAGTGTAGAGACAGTCATGAATACACAATGGAGTAAAGGTGTGCTTATCCCAAATGTATCTGATCTCCCAAAAATAATTGCCAAAAGCATCATTGAAACGGTCATTCAATTGTTTCCAGAAAAAAGTAGATCTGATGCTCAGCACATCATCGATACCTTATTAAATAGCTCTTAATTTACCAATTCTTAATTTATCAACTTTTTACTACAACCTTATGAAAAATTCTCCTAATAACCTTAATAACAAAGCTGGAAATGAGTCTTCAGAACAAGAAAAAACTTTCAAAAAAGAGAGAGTCTCAAGTCTTATGAAGTTTTTTCGGAAGAAAGTGCTCCACGAATACAGCGAAAACGAACAGCTCGAGAGTGAATTGCAGGCTTATTATCAGGGCAAAACGGCTGTCGAAAAAGCAGCTGACTTGTACGATAATGTGATGTCTCACATGGCTGAAAAAAATGGAGGAAATCTGGATGATGAAGACCAGTATCTCTTGTCTGTAATCCGAGTATTGATGGATGATACAGATGTGAAAAGTGTATTAGAAGAGTCTTTTGGACAAGCACGTATCGATAAAAAATATATTACAAATAGTGCTCTTGCTCATCGACTGACAGCACTAGAAAAAAAATTATCGGAATCTGAAGCAAAAAAAACAAAACTGGATCAGAAAAAAAACACGACTTCATTTTCAGGTAAAGACCGAGGCAAAAAAAAGAGGCTCGAACAAAAAATAAAGCTCTTATCGGCTAAGATACAAAGTATTCGAAATGAAAGAGAAAACCTCATAGCTACATGCCAACCCATCAAATCTGATACAGATGTGATGTCTGCATTTCACTACAAAACGCTTCAAAACTACCGAGACCAACTGCAAGAAGGGTTTGTTTGGCTTCCTACACGAAAAAAACTCAAAGAAAAGATTGTAAAAGCACTACAGGGTTCTAGATGGCCACTGTTGACAGGGGAATCTGGAACTGGAAAATCTCATTTGGCAAACTCTGCAGCTCTAGATATGACGGGCTCACTTCCTCTAGAAATTGCATGTGAAGCAACAACAGGAGAAATCGACTTGATTCGAGAGGTAGCGATCAGTAAATCTGGAGAAAGTTATCAGAAATACGGAGCGCTTATAAAAGCATTTACCGGATACGATACTTCCCTCCAATCCGAACCATCGACCAACTCAGGAAGAATAGTACGTTTTGATGAATCAGGAAGAATGGGGACAAAAGCATACTCTATAATAAAAACAGCAAGACAAAAAAAACCTGGTGATGACTACTATGGAAAGACTGTACTTCCAGGTGCATCAGGTATATTTACTACAAACCCAGTTGGGCCGCGGTATCCAGACAGAAAAGAATTTGATACAGCGGTGCAAAGAGAAATTGCTTCTATCGAAGTAGACTACCCAGAAATGACACAAGAAAACCCAGAGCTGTACGAGTTTGCACTGGCATGTCTTATGAATGAAGACGGGCATATTGCTCTTGGGGAAGATGAGCTTTCTCCTGCATATACAAGATCTCGTATTCCAGAAGAAGAGCAACAGACTTTTCGAGATGGTGGGATCGGTATAGAAAAAGATGAAATCATACCGGACGCAACAAATAAGCAACACGGAGCACTCTGGAGGTTTTCCAATGCCATTAGTGCTCTCAATGAATGTTTCAACTTTGGAAACACCGTAAAAAATAACTACCCAGAGAGTCTTTTGCGTTATCAAGAAGTAAGTGGTGAAATTGAGATCAATAGTAACGGAAATGGAGAAGCCCTCACCCTTTCCACATCCACTATTTCGCTCGGAGAACTGAGTAGCTGGCTCACCGCATATAATTCTAGACGAGAAAAAGATGATGCAGACTATCAAGTAGATAGTCTAACAAAATGGCTAAATATAAAGATTCAGTCATATATAGACCAATGTAAATCTGAAGATAAAGACAAAGTGAGAGCAATCTTCAAGCACTTTCATTTTCTCAACGATAAAAACGATGCTTCACAGGGGTCTCTTCCCATTACCCCACTTCAAATAGGATACCTCTCTCCAAGAGTCCCACGACCAATGGTAGTGGAGTATCCTGAGCCTGTTGTAGAAGAACACGAAGAAACGGAGGCACAAGACGAAAACCAAGAAAACACCACACTTTATGAAACTTCAGACGTCATGTTGGACAACGAATCAAACAGCAGTATCAAAATCTTGAGAACAGTTGGTGAAGGACATGCCTTGAAATACAAACAGTCTTTTCGAAGAGATGAGAAGAGCTATACCTATGCTGGGATAGTTTCTCGTCCTGGTCATGCAGACGATGGAAAACCCGTCGGAAAGCTCATGGGAACAGAGCTCTACCAAGTCTTTGACGCTGATGTTTTAGAATTTGCCGCTATAGAACAAGACCTCCATATGAATGATGAAAAATTTCTCAATACGTGCAGAGAGACTTATAAATACCTCTGTTCATAAAAGCCATGAAATAAAGGTTTAGAACTTAAAGCATCGTTCATGTCCAACACTTGCCAAAACATCAACAGCCTCCTCAGCAAACTCAGCAGTCTTCAAACAAAGCTGGAAGCTGCAATGAATGCGAGTGAGGATAAAAAAACAGTGACGCAAGAAATGAAGAATATCCACAAGGAGATTCTCGCAAAACGAGCAGAGCTCATGGAGCTTATGTACAACGAAGAGATGCTGAAAAAGTTTTTTGAGAAGGTGCAGGAAGATGAAAAAGAAGTGGATCCTTATGAATATAAAATCAATAGAGAAAAAGAAGTAAAGATTGATATGAGAAAAATGGACATACAAACTTTAATAAAGCTTCTAACGCATGATCATTGTCGGATTCGATCATTAAAGTTAACATTTCTTAGTGCAGAAGAAGTGAAAGCAATTGCAGAAGTATTGAAGAGTGAAAACTGCCAGCTTCAGAGTTTGGATATATCGAATAATGATATTGGTTCTGAAGGAGGAAAAGCAATAGCAGAAGCCCTTCATAGTAGAAATTGCCAGCTTCAAAGTTTAGATATAGGAATAAATAGACTCGGCCCAGAAGCAGGAAAAGCAATCGGAGAAGCACTACAAAGAGAACACTGCCAGCTACAGAGTTTGGATATATCGGATAACAAACTTGGCACAGAAGGAGGGAAAGCAATCGCTGAGGCACTACAAAGTCAACACTGCCAGCTACAGAGTTTGGATATATCGGGTAACAAAATTGGTCCAGAAGCAGGAAAAGCAATCGCTGAGGCACTACAAAGAGAACACTGCCAGCTTAAAAGCTTGGATATAAAATATAACAAACTTGGCCCAGAAGGAGGAAAAGCAATCGCAGAAGCATTAAAAAGCGAAAACTGCCAGCTTCAAAGTTTAAATATAGGAATAAATAGACTCGGCCCAGAAGCAGGAAAAGCAATCGCAGAAGCATTAAAAAGCGAACACTGTAAGCTCAAAATTTTGGATATAGGAGGCAATAATCTAGGACCTGAAGAAGACCTCTTACTGAAAATTGAAAAAAAGCTTCAAGCTCAAGGAAAAGAAATTAGAATATTCAGCTAAAAATCAAAACCCAATGTCCAGCACCTGCCAAAACATCAACAACCTACTCACCAAACTCAGTAATCTTCAAACGAAGCTGGAAGCTGCAATGAATGCGAGTGAGGATAAAAAAACAGTCACTAAAATCATAAAAAATATCCATGCAGAGATGCTGGCAAAACGAGTGGAGCTAGACGAGCTGATGTACAACGAAGAGATGGTGAACAAGTTTTTTGAGAAGGTGCAGGAAGATAGAAATAAAATTGCGCCATATGAGTATTATATAAATGAAAAAAAAGAAGTAGTGATCGATATGAGATATCTAGATATAGAGACTTTAGAAATGCTCCTGATTCATCCACACAGTAGAATAAGGTCTTTATATATACAAAATCTATCAGCAGAAGATGCAATTAGAATATCAAAAATACTGCAAATCAAAAATTGTCAGCTCAAAAGTTTGGATATATCTGAAAACTACATAGGTCCAGAAGGAGGAAAAGTAATAGCAAAAGCCCTGAAAAGCGAACACTGCCAGCTCCAGAGTTTGAATATATGGGATAACAACCTTGGCCCAGAAGAAGGAAAAGCAATCGGAGAAGCACTACAAAGTCAACACTGTCAGCTCAAAAGTTTGGATATATCGGATAACAACCTTGGCCCAGAAGCAGGAAAAGCAATCGCTGAGGCACTACAAAGCAAAAACTGCCAGCTCAAAAGTTTGGATATGTCAGATAACATCCTTGACCCAGAAGGAGGAAAAGCAATCGCTGAGGCACTACAAAGCGAAAATTGTAAGCTTCAAAATTTGAATATAAGTAGAAATCTCCTTGGCTTTGAAGAAATAAATACAATATTTGAAGCATTGAAGAGTGAGGACTGCAAGCTTCAGAGTATAAACATGGGATATATTATGCTCACTGAAAAACAGAAGCCCCTCATTCAAGAAATTGTAGAAACTCTCCGCTCACAAGGAAAAGAAATAGAGATAAGTTTATAAAAAAATAAAAACCCAAAACCCCATGCCCACCACCTGTCAAAACATCAATAGTCTCCTCACCAAACTCAGCAGTTTTCAAACGAAGCTGGAAGCTGCAATGAATGCGAGTGAGGATAAAAAAACAGTGACAGAAGAAATAAAAAACCTTCACAAAGAATTGCTGGCAAAACGAGCAGAGCTAGACGAGCTGATGTACAACCCAGATATGGTAAAGAAATTTTTTGAGAAGGTTCAGGAAGATGAAAAAGAAGTAGATCCGTATGAATATAGAATAAATAAAGATAAAGAAGTGGTCGTTGATATGAGAAAGATAGAAATGGAGACCTTAGAGATGCTCCTGATCCATCCTCAATGTCGGATAAGATCATTGCGGATATTTAAGCTCAAATCTACAGACATAAAAAAATTATCTGTAATATTACAAGATGAACACTGCCAGCTTAACAGCTTGGATATAAGAAATAATAACCTTGGCGCAGAAGGGGGAAAAGTAATCGCTGAGGCACTTCAAAGTCAACACTGCCAGCTCCAGAGTTTGGATATATCGGATAACAACCTCGGCAAAGAAGGAGGAAAAGTAATTGCTGAGGCACTTCAAAGTCAACACTGCCAGTTACAGAGTTTGAATATAGGAAATAGCGGCCTTGGCAAAGAAGGAGGAAAAGCAATAGCAGAAGCCTTGCAAAGCGAAAATTGTAAGCTTCAAAATTTGGATATAAGTAGAAATCTCCTTGGCTTTGAAGAAATAAATACAATATTTGAAGCATTGAAGAGTGAGGACTGCAAGCTTCAGAGTATAAACATGGGATATATTATGCTCACTGAAAAACAGAAGCCCCTCATTCAAGAAATTGTAGAAACTCTCCGCTCACAAGGAAAAGAAATAGAGATACGTTTATAATCAAAAAAAACTAAAAAACCCCATGCCCAGCACCTGCCAAAACATCAACACTGTCCTCAATAAACTCACCAAGCTTCAAAAAAACCTAGAAGCTGCAATGAACGCGAGTGTGGACAAAAAAACTGTGACAGAAGAAATAAAAAATCTTCACACAGAGCTGCTGGCAAAACGTGCAGAGCTAGACGAGCTGATGTACAACAAACAGATGGTAAAGAAGTTTTTTGAGAAGGTGTAGGAAGGTGAAAAAGAAGTAGATCCGTATCAATATCACCTGTTTGAGGGAAAAGAAGTATATATAAATCTAGATAATATGGAGGATATGGATACCCTAGTTATGATGCTGACGCATAAATATAGCCGTATTGCATTATTGAAGCTACATTCTCCCAAAACAGAAGATATAAAAAAATTATCCGCAGTATTAAAAAATAAAAACTGTCAGCTCCGGAGTTTGAATTTATCATATAATAATCTTGGAGCCGAAGGGATAGAAGCAATATCAGAAGCATTGAAAAGTAAAGATTGTCAGCTCCGGAGTTTGAACTTGTCACAAACTGAACTCCAATTTAAAGACATAAAAGCAATAGCAGATGCACTAAAGAGCGAGAATTGTCATCTTGAGGTATTGGATTTATCGGCTAATGACATAGGTGCAAAGTGCCTAAAGGTAATACCAGAGGCTCTAGAAAGTGTAAATTGCCAACTTAAAAAATTAGTACTACGTTCATGGAGTCTGAGCGCCGAAGAGAAATCTGTTCTTCATGAACTCGAAAAAACTCTTCAGGCTCAAGGGCAAGAAATACAGATAATTACCTCTTGGTAGGAAGATTTGAAAGGAAAATCTTGCCATTCATGACCTTGAAATGACCTTTTCACTTCAATTCAGGCCATATTTCTGCTATAATAGAGAGAAGAGAAAAGAAAAATCTCTGAAAAAAATACATATAAAAACACATCGCCATGCACAATTTTCTCAAGAAATTGATCAGTTCATTCGCCATTGTTCCTCTACTAACAGCTTCAATGCTACCTGCATTGGCAAACCAAGAGGTGGCTTTAAAAGTAATGAATAGCACTGCAGGAGTGCCTGTATTAGCGATGTTGCAAGGCTCCGCAGGGGAGATGGCAGATGTGGCTGTTTCAAATCCTTATGGATCTACAACCAAGCAAAAAATACAGCTATCAGATACCGGAACGGCTCAGTATTGGTACTACAACACGAGCGTAGCTGGAAACTATCAATTCGAATTCAACGGACAAAAAGCAATTTCGCAGGTATTAGCTGGTCAGCCAAATATTGCACGCTCAGACCTCGATATCGACTACACAACTTTTGCAGATCAAGTTGCAGAAGGGCTTCTGACCTTGAAAGACAGCTATGGAAACCCAGTGAAGGGATACGAGCTCTCGATACAGACCAAAAAAGATGCTAAAGTGTCTTGCTCTCCTTGCCTCACAAATGGAGCCGGTCAGTTGGCTTTTACTATGAAGGCAAAGAAAGCAGGACTTGAAACTCTGACTATTGCCAATACTCGAGGGTCACGGATCTTTACAGAAGAAATCGGATTTATTCCACGTGTGAGTCCATACCAAGAAGACTTCCGTTCGATGTCACAGTATGGTCCGGCAAATAACGAGTATGGTTATATTCCTGTTTTCGATCCAACTCGAGCAACGTCTTCGAGCCAAGGAAACAATGATCAGCTTTTAGGAAATACTCAGCAAGAATATCTTGCAGCTTCTCTTTTTGAAAACAATCGACTCATTGCTCAGCTCGAGCAAGAGGTGGGTACCCAAACGCAAAGCAATGGACTGGCATCACAGCAAAACCAAGTCGCTGCGGTCAACCAAGTCTCTGCATTTGATCTCTATGTTGGACAGGATATGAATGTCGATTCTCTTCAGCTAGATACAGAGGTACCAGCTGAGCCAAAGAGTGTGACCATTTCTGCGAATTCTGCTCAAGATATTTATATTCGTGCAGTGGACAGCAATTACCAAACATTTACAGGCTATGAAGGAACCATTAGCTTTGAATTGGATCCTCTTGGACCATTACTTCCACCAGACTTTGTTTTCAATGCTTCAGATCAAGGAGACAATCTCTTCGAGCTTGCATTGATCTTGCCAGCAGGGGACTACACCCTCTCGGTCAAAGACACCGAAAATCAATCAATTTTGGGTGAGATTCAGATTATATCTCAATTCGGAGGTGGGGCTTCTCAGCTCAATAATACAAATATTACTCTGAGTGTTGATTCCCCTGTGACAAACGGAGTGTATTCACAGTCCTTTTCTGTGATTGGTACCGTGAGCTCGGATAATACCCAAATTGTGATAAAAGAAGGAGCGCTTGAAATTGCTCGTGGAGATGCTGATGAAAATAAATCCTTTAATATTCCTGTTCAGCTAACCGACGGAGAACACGACCTCGATATAATTGCGACTTACCTTGTAGACGGATCTCAAGTGACCTCTACAATGAAGATAGAAATCGACCAAACACCTCCTGTGATCACCAGCTATGATACGGAGATCCCAGCAACAAAGGCTGGTGAAACCTTTACCATGAATGCAGTTGCAGAATCAGGATCAACACTCGAAGCTCTCATCGACAATCGATCGTATACTTTTGTTCCAGGTCTTCAAGACCCGACACAATATACGCTCTCGGCAGTTGCTCCTGCACTTGCTGGTGATTACGATGTGACACTTCGAATCGCTGATAATGTTGGAAATACAGATGAAATCCCAACAGCGGCGACTTTGACAGTCGGAGCATCTCTCCAAGAACTCAAAAATCTTTTTGGAATACCAGGAGTTGGGACTATGACACTCTCTTGGGATCCAGTAGAAGGAGCAGACTCATACGAGATCAGCTACAAGACTCCGCTTTCAGCCGCAGCGAGTACAGAGACCTCAACAGAATCGAGTGTAACAATCGAAAACCTTGTTGCGAATACGAGCTATATCTTTACGGTCTGGGCAAAGGATACTGTAGGTGCAGATCTTTCACTCCCAACAGAAACAAGAGCTCTTCGTGTGCTCGACCCTCCACCAACGGCTGCTGTATCACAAGGAGGTGATGACGGTCTCCTGAGGGGTTCTGCAGACCAAGATATGCCAATGCGTCATACGAGCTCTGGTCCAGAAGTCTACCTGCTTATTTTTCTTTCTCTGATTGTACTCAATTGCTACGGACAACTCCGGAAGGCTTTTGCAAGGATCTAAGAATGAATGAAAAATTATTGCAACAAGGCCTTCCTAGGGAGGGTCTTTTTGTTTATCATGCAAGGGAAACCTCACTAAAAAAATAAATACACCGTCACTGCGAACGAAACGTCGCAATCCCTCTCGGGGGCTCAAGTCTATCGCAGATGACTGGAGCCAAGACATGCCAGCACTCCACATCCAGACCATCCCGACAATTCCGATTATCACTATAATCCCTGTATTGCCATGAATCTCTACAATACTCTCACCAACCAACTCGAAGAATTCAAGCCACTCAATCCACCTGAGGTCTTGATGTACAATTGTGGACCGACCGTCTACAACTTCGCACATATCGGAAACCTTAGCTCATATTTGATGGCAGATCTTCTTCGTCGATATATGGAGTACAAGGGATTCAAGGTCAAACAAGTGATGAATATCACTGATGTTGGTCATCTCGTTTCAGATTCTGACACAGGGGAAGACAAGATGGAAAAAGCCGCTCGAGAACAACAACTCGACCCCTTAGATGTCGCACGAAAGTACGAAGAAACCTTTCATACAGACCGAAAAAAGCTCAATATCCTCGATGCCCATCATTATCCACGAGCAACAGAAATGATTTCTGAGCAGCTCGATACAGTAAAAAAACTTATGGGAAAAGGGTTCGCTTACGAAACTTCAGATGGGTATTATTTCGATGTACAACAGTTTCCAGAGTATGGAAAACTCTCAAATAACAAGCTGGATGATCTCAAAGCTGGTGAACGTGTTGATGTGAATACCGAAAAAAAACACCCTGCTGATTTTGCTCTTTGGAAAAAATGCGTAGGTGAAAACAAAAATCATATCCTCCGTTGGAGTTTTGAAACGGGTGAAAAAATGACTGGTACCGAAGAAAATGGAAGCGTTGGATTCCCAGGCTGGCATATCGAATGCTCGGCAATGGCATCTTCACTTCTTGGAAAAACTATTGATATTCATACGGGAGGAGAAGACAATATTTTCCCTCATCACGACTGTGAAATAGCCCAGTCTCGTGCCATCACTGGTGAAGACATTTTTGCAAAATACTGGGTGCACAAACGACATATCTTCGTAGATGGCGAAAAAATGAGCAAATCTAAAGGAAACTTTTTCACTATGACGGATATCGAAGAAAAGGGCTACAGTCCACTAGCATACCGTTACCTCATTCTCTCAATCCACTACCGTCAAAACACCAATTTCACCTTTAAAGGTTTGGACGATGCCGTGAAAAACATCGAACGCCTCCAAAACTTTCTCGTGGCGACACAAAACGCCAGCGATAATGGACCAGAAGTAGCTATTCAAAAGTTCCGAGAAGATTTCGAGACTTCTCTCGACGACGATCTCAATACCTCAGGAGCTCTTGGTGCCGTTTTCGAACTCGTCAAAGAAGGGAACAAAGCTCTTGCAGAATCAGGTGGAATAAAAAACCGACTCGATGTGCTCAATTTCCTCCGGGACTTCGACCAGATCTTCGCTGTTCTCTCATGGGACCTCGAAGAAGAACTCGATCCTCAAGTAGAGATTTGGATGAAGAAAAGAGATCAGGCACGAGCAGAAAAAGACTTCGAAAAAGCAGATGAGATCCGAGACAAGCTCAAAGAAGAGGGGATTGAGATCATGGATAAAGACGGAAAAACAGTCTGGAAAAAATCTTCATAAAATTTTTATGCCTGATTACAAATACACCGAAAGCCCTGAAAACATGGAAGAGTACGGAAATATTTACACTGGTTTGACATCTTCAAGATTACAGAAACCAAAATTCATCGATTCCCAAACTTGGTTAGAAAACATATCAGGTAGCACACTAGAAGACTTGCAATGGTCTCGTAGTTGTCCAAACCTAGACTTGTCATATAGTGAATTCCTTCAGCTACCAAACCTCCATGTCATCGATACCGGTTGGCCAAACGCAGAAGTAATAACATCAGATGGGAAAAAAGTATCGCTTGTTGTTCAAAAAAACACAACGCTGCTGACAATAGTACAAAATCCTGTTAGAAATTTTTTATATAAAAATATTTATTTTTACCTCCAAATAATGGGAAAGGACAATTCAGTTCCACACTTTCCGATCACTAGTGGAGAATTGTTCTCTCAGCCGGAAACTTCATTATTTCATTTCCAATTCAACAATGCTCGTTGGTGTGTCTTAGAAACACTAGAAGGAAGAAAGTTAACCGTAAAAGATCATTCAATGCCATCACACAAAAATGTGAATGAATTAGTTATTGTCCCAGGTTTAGAGTTCAATGTAGATTGGGACCTTCAAATGGGAAAAGGAATAAATATAGGTGGTTTTCAGCTCCAAATCACCAAACCAACACAATCAGACTAAAAATCAAAGAAAATGCTATTGAGAGCATCCAGAAGGGATGTTAGGCTCTTCCTGTAAACAATTTTTGTTCATGAAAAAGAAGCTCATCATCGCAGCTTGTCTCTTAGTAGGGGTTTCAGCCTTTTTAGCTGTTCTTTACACTGCTGACTGGAGAGAAATACAATCAGCTCTCAGTCAGATGACAATGCTCAAGCTAGCAGCATTTCTTGCCGTCACATTTGCAGGGTATTTTTCTTTATTTACCTGGCGTTGGAAGATTCTTCTTGGTTGCCATGGTCATAATATTCCTTTTCAAAAACTCCTCATCTACAAGCTTTCGGGCTTTGGAATTTCATTTATTACGCCTACGCAGGTTGGAGGAGAACCGGTTCGAATTTATTTCCTGAACCATAATCATGGTGTGCCTCTTAAAGAAGCCACTGCATCAGTTCTTTTGGACAAACTTATAGAAATCAGTAGTTTTGTTGCTTTTGTTGCATCTGGAGTGATATTAGTGAGTTTTTCTGACATAGTGCCTGGCTCAGCATTGGTCCCTATTGGAGCTATAATGTTAGGGCTAGTTGGGCTTTTACTTTATGTTTTCAAGCGAATTCATAAAGGAGAACATATTCTGACGGCAATTTTTAATCGTCTCGGTTTAAAAAGATTTAAAAAATTGGCAAAGTTTGAAGATAAAATAATGAAAACAGAGCAGCTTCTCACGGACTTTGTTTCACACGAGGGGCATCGGAAAAACACTCTCCCTTTTGTGATTCTTATCTCGATCTCAGCTTGGTGCATGACAATCATCGAATACAAAATGCTTGCTAGCTTTCTTGGATTCAGTCTGTCCTGGTTCGAAAGTTTTTTGGTGGCAACAATCCCACTCATTGCATATTTACTCCCAGTACCAGCAGGTCTAGGTATGCTAGAAGGAGCTCAAGTCGCCATGTTTAGCATGCTTGGTTATAGTAGTGGGCTTGCTATCGCAGTGGTTGTTCTCGTTAGACTGAAAGAAATCTTTTTCTCCTGCATTGGGTTTGTCTATACGCTAAGCCATGGCGTTTCTATCCTTGGTTCAAAAAAAAACCTCCAACAAAGTTCAGAGTCCTCTCGTACAAAACCTCGGAGCTTGCATAAGCGGAGTCATTTTCACACTCTCAAAAAGACTAAAAAAAATGTCAAAGCAGGTGTCTAAACCTTCATTTTTTTAGATATTCCAATTCGAATAATCGTCATCAATCCCAGAAGAATCCCTAGGGCGATGAGTTTTCCAGTACTTTGAAGAGAAAGGGCAATTCCTCCAAAGCTCAATGACACCATATAATAAAAGAGATTCACCTGAGACTCGCTCATTCCAATATTCATCAAATCATGATGAAAATGCTCAAAATCACCCTTAAATGGAGACTGTTTCTTGAAGAGTCTTCTCGCTATGGTCCAGACAGCATCCATCAAAGGAAAAGCCATCAGAATAAAGGCTATCGCCAATTTCCCTCCACTAAAGATCGCCATCACAGCCAAGATCATCCCCAAAAACATCGTTCCACTATCTCCCATTAGCACTTTGGGTCTTGGAAAATCAAACATCCAGAAGGCCACACCACTTCCGCAGATGAGCAGTGCCATGCTCGAGAGTGCTGTTTGATCTATGACGTGCAGGGTTGCTTGTGATGCTAAAAGAAAAAGAACCAAAGAGGTGATTGAACTCATTCCACTGACCATGCCAGGTACTCCATCGAGCCAGTTCATGGCATTGATGACAAACATAATCCACACAAAAGCCACAAGATCCGCAATGGGCTCTATCACGAGGTCAAACCCACCAATCTCAAAGCTCCAACGAATACTATCAAGTACTAGTGGATCTCCAAAAGGATTGGAAAGAGCCGGCACACCAATGCCAGAAAATACCAAGATAAGAGCACATAGTGCTTGAATACCGAGCCTTGGAATGGCTGGTAGACCCATTCGGTCATCAAAAAAACTCATCAAAGTGATAATACCTCCAGAAATCAATACTGCGATCAGTTGAGTGGAGGTTTCCAAAAAGAAGTAGCTCCCTAAAACAAAACAGAGATAAAAAACAATTCCGACTCCATAAGGGACAGCCTTTCTTTGGTATCCATATTTCTCTGGGTCATCCATCCAATCAATCATTGGAAAGACCCACGTACAAAACACGATAAGAGTCAGACTCACCAGAAATGAAAACAAAGCAATCATCATGATTTAGGTGATAGATTTTAGGTGGTAGGACATAAATATTAACACTTCATAAATACAAACTACCACCTCCTACCAACAACCTCCAATCTGCTCTCGTATCATGTAGCATCTGAAACCAATTCATCGTGTTTGATCTTTTTCAGTTGTTCTTTGCTCTTTTTTCTCTGATCTTCCCAATTTTTAATAGTCTCCGGAGTAATGTCACTAGTCGGGTATTCACCATCGAGACAAGCCATACAATGTCTCTTAATCTTCGGATTTCCAGCTTTTACTGCTTTCTTCAGGTCTTCGATATCTTGATAAAAGAGCGCGTCAGCACCCAGTTCTTTTTCAATTTCTTGATCCGTGAGTTTGTTTGCAATGAACTGATTCGTTGACGGCATATCAATCCCATAATAACAAGGGTTGCGAAGTGGGGGGCAGGCAGAAGCAAAGTACACTTTTTCTGCTCCAGCATTTCTCACCATTTCGATGATAGCCTTCGATGTATTCCCACGAACAATCGAATCATCTACCAGCAAGACCTTTTTCCCTTTTACCTCAAGGGCAATAGGGTTGAGCTTGTATCGGATATTTTTCTTTCTGATCTCTTGCCCCGGCATAATAAAAGTTCGACCAATATATCGATTTTTAATAAGGCCTTCTCGATAAGGCTTTTTCAAGACTTTAGCTGCAGCTAATGCTGCTTCACGGGCACTATCAGGCACGGGCATCACAATATCAATATCCAAATGTGCTTTTTTTACTTTTTTTCCCAAATACTCTCCCATTCGCATCCGAGACTTGTGAACAGAGATATCATCAATAATTGAATCAGGTCGTGCAAGATACACATGCTCAAAAATACACGGACGAAAGGTTTTCTGAAGAACAACCTTGGAGATAACCTCTCGTTCCTCCGTGATGAAGATTGTTTCGCCGGGTTCCAGATCACGGACAATCTCAAAACCAAGGATATCAAGAACTACTGACTCACTTGCAAACATATACTCAGTCTTTTGATCTTTTCTCTCACGTTTCCCAAGGATAAGAGGTCGAATTCCGTGTGGATCCCGAAATCCCATCATTCCTTTTGATCCGACATACCCTACGATCGCATAGCCACCCTTCACACGAGTAAAGACTTTTCGAACAGCTTTCCAAATATGAGAAATATCAAATGCATTGCTGTTCTTATGTGCTTGTTTTATCAATGAACTTCGAAAAATATGAAGTATGGCTTCTACATCGCAGTCGCTACTCACTCGACAGAGGTCTTCTTTGTAGACCTGCTCCTTGACTTCATAAAAATTAAAGCAGTTTCCGTTCTGAGCCATAGTCACCCCATAAGGCAAGTCATACATAAAGGGTTGAGCATTCTCTATTCCCACTCCACCACAGGTTGGATACCGAATATGACCAATTCCAGTATTTCCAGAGAGTCTCCCCATATTCCCAGAATGAAAGATCTCTTTTACGAGACCAATCCCTTTCTTGATATGGAGTGAGTTTCCATCATATGTCACAATACCTGCAGCATCTTGTCCACGATGCTGCAAAATGGTGAGTCCATCGTACATATCCTGAGCAACCGGTTGATTAGCCATTATTCCAAGGACTCCACACATAGAGGGAAGGGTAAAGAAATGAAGAATAGTAGTAACATTGAGAGCAAAGCGTCGTAATTCCGTGAGGTTTAGCAATTCGATATCTATCACTACGGTTCCAATCCCTACGGGATTGTCATATCGTCCTTCTCCAGAAACCCTCAACTCCTCGCAATGACAGTGCTTGTTTTATCCTACGTGTTTTCCTGTAAACGTTCGGCTGCTGTGACCGTATTTTCCACAATCGAATAAATCGTCATCGGTCCTACACCTCCAGGCAC
This sequence comes from Candidatus Altimarinota bacterium, assembly GCA_029233985.1. Classification (GTDB taxonomy): domain Bacteria; phylum Patescibacteriota; class Gracilibacteria; order JAUYGZ01; family JAUYGZ01; genus JARGOK01. The sequence continues at coordinate 226,961 of JARGOK010000001.1, read as the reverse complement.
AGGAGTGATCCAGCTGCATTTGGGTGCCACCGCATCATAGTCCACATCTCCTGTCGTTTTTCCGTTTACTTTTGCGTACCCTGCATCGATGACTATCGCTCCTTGTTTTACCCAGTCTTCTTTTACCAGCTGAGGTACGCCCGTAGCAGCAACAATCATATCCGCGTTCAAACAGTGCTCTTTCGTATTTTTTGTCCGACTATGACACACAGTCACCGTTGCTCCTCGATTCATCAACATAATGGCAACGGGCTTCCCGACCAAGTTTGATCTCCCTAGCACTGTAATATTCATTCCTTCCACATCAAATTCGTAGGCTTCTATGAGTCGAATAATCCCTAGTGCTGTAGCAGGTGGGAGGTGCTCAAATTCTTTCGAAAGCACCATTTTCCCAAAATTATACGCGTGAAAACCATCCACATCCTTCTTTGCTGCGATAGCACGGGTCACTTTTGGTACGCTAATTTGTTTTGGTAAAGGGAGCTGAGTCATAATTCCGTGAACAGTCTCATCTTCATTGAGTTCATGTATTTTGGTAATAATTTCTTCCTCAGTGACATTTTCGTCATACCTCAAAATATCGGATGCAATACCCATTTTGGCACAAGCTTTTTCTTTCATTCCCACGTATGCCATTGAGGCAGGGGACTCACCTATCAAGAAAAATACCAGCCGCGGATGAACACCCTTATCTTTGAGCGCTTTTACTCGTGGCTCAAGTTGTGAAAACAACTCAGATGACACCTTTTTACCGTCTAAAATCTCCATTTTTGAGCGATTTTTAATGAAAAGAGTACAAAAAGTATATCATTTGTTAGAAATAGAGCAAATTAATTATGTGAGAGCTTATGCCAGTAGCGACTTATGAGAAAAGTAATGAGTAATTTGACATGCAATACAACTTCCTTGCTCAAAAAAATCCTTCAGATTAGAATAGAGTGGCTTTTACTATAAAAAAATATATGAAAAAACTATTCTCAATTTTCCTCTGTACTCTTCTCCTAACCACACCTGTTTTGGCTAAGTCTGGAAGTGGGGGACAGCCATCCTCTGAACCAGATCCAATCGTCAGTACACCAGAACCAGAAGCTGCTCCTAGTCCCGAACCAGCTGAGGTTTCCGAACCAGAGCCAGAACCAGAACCAGAACCAGACATAGTTCCGACATCGGTACCTACTCCAGCACCAGTGAGTACACCTTCAGTTGTTTCTGATCCAACACCAGTGGTACCAGCTACTACGAGTGTCCCAGTTCCAGCAAAGGAAGAATCAGTAGTCTCTGTGCCAGCCACGACACCTGAAGAAACTCTTCAAAAAACCCCTAAAGCTACAATAGACACAGAGAAATCAGCAGAATCAAAAGCTGTAGTTACAAAAGAAGAAGAGAAAGTGGTAGAACCAGAACAAACATACTCAGACTGTGCAGAGAAAGGCCGCTCAAATGTCCGCTCAGGAGTTACGTGCTTTATGTCACTCCCAAATTTTTATTCTCAAGATACTTTTTCAGACTTCTCGGAAGACTTTGCAAAAACTGGCAAGGTGAGTGATGGTTACCAACCTCTTGGATGTGCTTACACCAATCAAAATACTACTTGTCGAGATATTTATTGGAAACTATATCAAGCAGGTACTTACGATGAGGCTTTTGGAAAGCCAGTGATTGACTCTGCAAAAAAAGTCTTGGAATTGCCAACAGAAATACTCCCTACATCAAAAGTATGTGCATCAGCAGAGCAAGGGTGTATGGATGAATACGAGAAGAAAGTAAAGTGGCTTGTTGGGGCGCGTCTCTATCTTGCTCAGCAACAAGCTCGTAAATGGTACGATGCAGGACAACTCCCAGAAGTCACCTTTAAAGAGTTCCTGATCTTTATCGTCGAAGCTAAGCACCGCTTTTATCCCAGTACATCTCAAACCGAACAAAAAAACATCCTTCAAGAAACGATAATGCAGTGGAAAAAGCTTGCTCAAGTCGCTAAAGAGAATGAGCTCAACCCACTCGAAAAGAGTTACTAAAAGCCAAAAAATTATCTCTAGTTTTTAAAATTCCTCAAAATGTTGAAAAAATTCTCAACGCTCACACTCGCATCACTCCTTTCATTCTCACTCTACGGATGTTCACTTTTTGATTCATCTCTAGATACTGTTGAGAGTGAGGTGGGGGAAGAAGAAGTACTTCCAGTTGTTCCAGAAGAAGATGCCGATCCATATAGTACACAATTTCTTGAAAATGGCGTTTCCGAACTCGACCTTTTAGATCAATAATGTGAAACACTTTGAGATATCGATCGTTCTATACAGTACTTCGTCACTTTTCTTTTATGCTCAAGCGCTTCATTAGCGGATTTTTGATTTCCCTGGGGGTTCTCTTGGTGATTTCAACAGCTCATGCTCAAAACCAACCATTTTTTTACTATCTGTTGCCACAAGACAGCTCTTTTACAGTAAATGATAAAATCATTTCAAATGAGGGCTTCACAGGAAAAATGATCTACCAGCAAGCCGCCGAAGAAAAAGTCACGATAAACTCCAAAACAGCGGGTATTCGAGTCATGACCAGTGGTTATTCTGTTGATGTCAAACCAAATGTATCTCTCACTTTAAATCAATACTTCAATTTGGATGCAGGGAGCGTTCACATTATTACCGATCCAAAACACACCGAAGAAAAAACACTCTTTCTTAATGACCTCAAGCTCACGTTTCAGTCAGCAGACTTTATAGCTTTCATCAGTGGTGATAAAAAAGAAAAAGTCATCAAAGTTCTTCAGGGAGAGATCACCGTAAGTCACCCCGAGACAGAGCAGAGTACCGTAATCAAACAGCAACAGATTACCAGTACAGATGCCGAAGGAAGACTTCTTACTCCGTATCCATTTGATTCTGAACCTGACGCTACATTTTGGTGGGAAGATAAAACCTATCAGTACGAGTACGAAAGACTCCCACTAGCTCATGCCGGTGGAGATCAAAGAGTTTTAGGAAATATACCTGTGGTGCTCGATGGATCAAAGTCTGACTACGAAACAGGCGATATATTCGAATGGACCCTTGAAAAAGGACCAAATGATGAGAGTGGAAAAGAAATCAAAGAAGTTGCATTTGATTCCAGTAATATTGTCAAACCGCTCTTTACACCAACAGTAGAGGGAGAGTTTGTTTTCACTCTCCAGATTACTGACCAAAAAGGAGAAAAGAGTAACCTCGACCATGTCATCGTTTTTGTCGGAAAACGCTACCTCCGGCCAATTACCATCTTTCCAGATGTTCCTGCAGAACACCCAAACAATCTCGCCATTACCTATCTCTACAAGAAAAATGTAATGCAAGGGTCTGAAGACCCTGAATCAGGAAAAACTCTTTTTAGACCAAATGACACGATTAATAGAGTAGAAATCCTCAAAACAGTATTTGAAAACAAAAAGAAGGCCATCCCAACAGAAGACGAGCTAAGAGACCTTAAAGACGACATCTTTGTCGACGTCAAAGCTGAGCACTGGTTTGCGCCGTACGTTTATTTGGGAAAAAAAGAAGGCATCATCAAAGGAAGTAATGGACTCTATCGACCCGCTGATAAAGTCCTTTTAGTCGAAGCTCTCAAGATCGTAATCCAAGCGAATCAAATTAGTCTCGACTCATATATTGTCGAGGGGGAAAAGCCATATACAGATGCAGAGATAGGAGCATGGTACAACCCCTACCTCTTTTTTGTGAAGAAATACAACCTTTTTGATCCGGACTCAAAAGGCAATATATTGCCAGCACAAGAGCTCACACGCGCCAAATTTGCAGAAATGCTCTACCGAATGGAAAGCATCAATCTTCTTGAGAAAAGGGGTTTTCTGTCAGGAAAGCTTACAGATAATGTCCTCAAAGAAACCATCGAAGGAGCTGATATTTATATCTACAAAGCCCTCGAAGAAGATGACCCTGAGAAAGAAGGAGCAAGCGTCTTCTCAAAGAAAGGAAGCCTCTACCATAAAGTAACAACCAGAGAAGATGGAACTTTCAACGTCTCACTGCCTATTCACAGCAAGTTTTATATCGAAGGGGTAAAAGAAGACGCTGTAACATCAAATAAAATCATCATAGAAGTCCTCGAAGACAAAATAACAAAGATTGAGTTAGAGATGAATATTGATGAGGAATAGAAATTGTACTGTCTTTACATATAGAGACATGGAGCCAGCATCCCAAGAAGATACCAAGGTTCTTTTCTGATTCCTAAAATGTTAAGATGTGAGGGAATCCCAATAACCCACTAGTTGTGCCAGAGTTTAGAGAAATAACAGACCGTGACATATGGGAGCAATTCACACCCCTTCAAGAGAATGGACTCTTTTTGCAATCATATGACCATAAAACCCTTAATGAAGAAATGGGTCAGAGAACATGGCTCTTTGAAATATCAGAAAACGACAAATCCATCCGTTCATTGGTGACAAAGATTGAAGCCAAGCGTGGCACTTTTCTTTACTTGCCATACGGACCAATGTTTGCCAGTACTTCCTCTCAAGATCTCTTCATTCCTTTTTTCAACAAACTCCAAGAAATCGCTCAACAAGAAGGAGCTAGCTTTATTCGAGTCAGTCCTTTCCTAGAAGAATCCACAGAACATCTTCAATGCTTCACAGACACAGGATTTAGACGGGCTCCACTTCATATGCTGGCAGAAACCCTTTGGGTAAAAGACCTGAGCAAAAAAACCGAAGATGAACTCCTTCAGGAGATGGAAAAAAAACACAGAAACTTAGTTCGAAGAGCATTAAAGGATGGAGTTAAGGTACGGAAAACAACTGATTGCAGCACTGTGGAAACTTTTTGGTCGCTTTACGAACAAACCTTCAAGCGCCACAAATTCACACCATACCCAAAAAAACTCATCCAGTCTCAACTCAGTCTCTTCTCAAAGCACGACAGTGCTCTTATGCTCGAGGCGATATACGAGGAGAAGGTCCTCGGCTCTGCCCTTGTGATGTATTACGGAAATGCTGGAGCCTATCATCATGGAGCTTCTTCATCAGATCCAACGTTTCGAAAAATTCCAGCAACATATCTCTTACAATGGGAGGCGATCAAAGAAGCTCAGAGAAGGGGAGCTGCTTTCTACAATTTTTGGGGAGTTGCACCATATGATCTGGATGCAGAGGGAAAACGAGTCTACAAGCACAAAAACCACCCTTTCAATGGTATTACCCACTTCAAAACAGGTTTTGGTGGACGGCGATTGGATCTAGTACCGTGCCAAGACCTCGTGATCTCTTGGAAGTACTGGTTTACATATATGATAGAATCTTTTCGGAAGTGGAAGAGAGGTTTCTAGTCTCACTTTTCTACAATCATAAATACTCTTAATACTCTTTCAAATGAACTCCCCAGCAATAGTCCAACGATCCCTCATCCCCACCGCGTTCGGTGTTTTCGGAATAGCTCTCGCGCTCTCAGGAGTAGGCGTATATTTCAGTATCGATATCATCAATGCTTTCCCTCAAATCCTCAGTCAGGGGTCAATATTGGCTCTCTACGGGCTTCTCTTAGTGATGGCTTGGACTGCCCACAGCTGGAGTACTATGAAGCCAATAGGGTACGTCATATTTGCATTGTATGCTCTTCTCACGGGATTTCTGATCACACCGCTTCTTTTTATGGCTTCTAGCACTCTCGGTCCTGCAGTTATCGGCAAGGCTCTTTTTGCAGCAACCTGTGCCTTCGGGGCATCAGCTATTATTGGCTATACCACAGACTATGATCTCAGTACCTGGGGTGGGATCCTCATGACAGGTGTGATTGGTCTCATAGCCATCTCTTTTCTCGGATTTTTCTTCCCATGGGGTGGTGCATTCGAGATCGGTATCGCATCCTTTACCATTCTCCTCTTCACTGCCTTTACTGCTTACGATATCCAATTGATAAAACGTCAGCCTGGTATTTCAGGACTCATGGCAGGGTTGATGCTCTTTATCAATTTTATCAATATTTTCACCAGTATTCTTCGGATCATGCTAGCGATGGGACGAGATTAGTATTTTAAGTGGAAAACACTTGCATTCCCTCTCCAAAATGTCTAAAATCCCTTAGCAATGGTAACAAAATACCTACAAGCTACCACTTAACGAATAAGAATGGCTAAACATCCTACCCCGAAACGAAAACTTGCAAAATCCGCTGGAAGACGGCGATATTCTAGTTTTCAATACAAGACAAGAAAAAAGCTTGATAACAAGGTAAGTCTTACCAAGTGTACGAACTGTAGCGAGCCGCGTTTGACGCATCACGCTTGTCCAAATTGTGGATTTTATCGTGGGCGACAGGTTCTCGACCTTTCATCTAAGCTGAAGAAAAAAATTGTTACTAAAGTGTCTGCTTAATTTCACTCTCATGAAAAAGGATACCCATCCAGAATATTTTACTGATTCAAAGACCAAGTGTGCGTGCGGAAACGTCATTGCTGCTGGTTCAACAATTAAAGATCAGCTCACAGAAATCTGTAGTGCTTGTCACCCATTCTATACTGGGAAGCAAAAGCTTCTCGATACTGCTGGACGAGTTGATAAGTTCCGAGCTCGACAAAAAGCTGCTGAAGCAAAAAAAGCTGCTGAAAAGAAACCAGAACCAAAAGCTGAAGAACCTGCTGAACAAGAATCTGAAGAAAAAGCAGAATAGCTTTTTATTAAACTAAGTATTAAAGGCGAGGATAAAATTCCTCGCCTTTTTTAATATCTCCAGTCTAAATTTTTTTTTAAGATCAGCTATACTTCAGTCACATTTATTGAGCCCAATTGTCATGAATAGTGAAAGATGCAATTTCTTTGGATTACCCTGCATATACCAAAATACTTTAAATACTAGAGTTTATTCAGTCTATGAAAGTATTTAGTGGCGGTGGACTGTACCGGACTGACCTCGATAAAACCCAAAAAGTTCTCGATCTTCCTGATGAGTTTTCCTTGTATCAGATGATGGTTCACACTGGGACGCAAATGTATAGTATGCAGTATGAAGACAGTAAGCTTGCTGAAGAGATGCAGGAAGAAACAGCTTCTAAACTTCATGATGCTTTAGTCACAGTTCAAGAAAAGAGTACTGATGAACGGATGAAATCATTAGCTCGGATAATTTCAAAAAAATGAGAAAACCCTTGTACACATATAAAGTAATGAATGAGGTAGAAGAGTAAGTCTTTTTCTCCAAAGTGACCTATGTGTTCTCATGTTTATGCTTTTCTTTTTAGGTTCATCCTCACTCTTTGAATCGTTTTTCCGATCATCTTCTCAACAATAAACTCGATCTCACTGTCCGGGAGTATCACTTTTTCTCCTTCACGTGGAAAGGCTCCTAGTTTTTTTATAATCAAGTAGGCAACTGTTCTGTGAGGAGCAACATCAGATTCAAAGGGAATAAACTCGGTGACTTCTTCAATCGTTACATTTCCATCCATTTGAAGCGATGTTTTCCCGATTTTTTTAATGCCAGTCTCCACTTGATCTGTCTCATCCACAATCTCTCCTACGATTTCTTCTAACACATCTTCCAGAGTCAATATTCCAGAAGTGGCTCCAAATTCATCTAAAATAATAGCAATATGGACACGTTTCTTTTGAAAGGCTCTAAAGATCTCATTAATAGGCTTTGTTACCGGGAAGTAGAGAGGAACAGCAAGCTTGAGATCACTCAGTTTTTTCTTTGCCGTGCGTTTGTTCGAAGCAAATTTTGAGAGCATTTTATGCGTAATATATCCAATGACATTGTCGATAGTATTTTCAAATACAGGAACTCTACTGTGGCTACTCTTATTGAGTATTTTAAGAGCTTTTTCAACCGTAATTGATTCAGGAAAAGCTTCGATCTCATTTCGATTGATCATGATTTCTTCAGCAGTAGTATCGCTAAATTCAAAAATATTTCGAATGAACTCATTTTCCTGCTTGTTGAATTCTCCTTCTTCATGCCCAATATTCAGCATTGCGATAACTTCATCTTCAGTAACAGTTTTAAACTTTTCTTTCCCTAAAACATAAATAATAACTCTTGTAAGACGTTCAAGAAGAAAGATCACCGGATAGAGAATCAGTTTCAATACATAGAGTACTGGGCTACAAATCTGAGCTCCAAGAATATTAAACCGCTGAGCAAGAGTCTTTGGAACAATTTCCCCAAACACCAAGATTAAAAAGGTCATAATTCCCACTACGGTCGCCAATGATTGTTCGCCAAACTCCGACAAAGCTATCGAAGACGCCATAACAGAAGCCCAGATATTCACAATATTGTTTCCAATCAGAATAGTGATCAGCATTTTATTAGGCTGGTCCTTTAGAGACTTGATAAATTTCGCACTATATTTTTTTTGTTCAACAAGTGTCCGTACCTTACCGGCAGAGAGGGTGGTTAGAGCTGTTTCTGACCCAGAGAAAAATCCAGATAGGAAAATGAGAAGGAAAAACAGCGCAATATTGGAAAGATCCATGAGGTTTTGTTCACTAAGAATGGTAGAACTATCTTACGTGAATTCAACACCAAATGAGAGCTCTTACCCTTGCCAGAGAGGACATGCTTGATATAGTATACGAGCTCAAATACTAGGAGGCAGGACTTAGGAATTGGGAGATATCAAAATAATTATCTCTCACGACGAGTCTTCGAATCCCAGTGAAACAAGGAAAAGCTAACTTCCAAACACCTAACTCCTCTCTATGCTCACCGCTAAAGAACTTCGTCAAAAATATATCGATTTCTTCGTCTCTCAAGGCCACAAGCAGATCCAATCTGCCTCGCTCGTGCCTGCTGAAGATCCGACGGTTCTTTTTACGACTGCTGGCATGCACCCTTTGGTTCCTTACCTGATGGGAGAAAAACATCCAGAAGGAGTCCGACTCGTAAATTACCAAAAGTGTGTTCGGACAGGGGATATTGACGAAGTAGGGGACGCGTCTCATCTGACCTTCTTCGAAATGCTCGGAAATTGGTCGATGGGAGATTATTTTAAAAAAGAAGCGATTACTTGGAGCTTTCAGTTTCTCACGGAAGTCCTTGAAATTCCTCTCGAAAAGCTCGCCTTTACGTGTTTTGAAGGTGATGATGACTGCCCAAGGGATGATGAAGCAGCAAATGTATGGAAGAGTTTGGGGGTCCCTGAAGAGAGAATTTTCTTCCTCCCCAAAAAAGACAATTGGTGGGGGCCCGCTGGGACAACTGGACCTTGTGGACCTGATACTGAGATGTTCTTCATCTTTGATCCTAAAAAATTTGACGAAGTGGCCCAGGGGACAAAAGATGGATTTAATGCTGCAGATGATCAAAATCTCATGGTAGAAGTATGGAACGATGTCTTCATGCAGTACAACAAACAAGAAGACGGATCATTCGTAGCTCTTGAACAAAAAAATGTTGATACAGGTATGGGTCTTGAGCGAATACTCTGTGTGCTCAATGGATTTGATAACGTCTACGAAACCGAACTCTTTAAGCCAACTCTCGACAAAATCAAAGAACTCGCAACCGTTCACGATGACATCACGTCACTTCGTATCGTATCCGACCACGCACGGACGATGACCTTTATGGCTGGAGATCACGTGCGGCCTTCGAATATGGGACAAGGATACGTGATGCGTCGAATCATGCGCCGAGCTATTCGTCATGGGATGAAGATTGGGATCCAAGGGCATTTCCTTGGAGATCTTTCAGAAATTATTATTGATCAGTACAGTGATATTTACCCTGAGCTTTCCCAAAAAAAAGAAGAGATTCTGAAAGCAGTTCGAACAGAAGAAGAACAGTTCACCAAAACACTTGCTCAAGGAATGAGAGAATTTGAAAAAGTAACAGAAAAACTCCGTGAAGCATTTAGTGATACGATCGATGGCCAAACTGCTTTTCATCTCTACGACACCTACGGCTTCCCAATTGAGATGACCTCAGATCTTGCTACAGAAAATAGCCTCAAGGTCGACCTAGAAGGATTTCAGAAAGCCTTCGAACAACACCAAGAGCTCTCACGTACTGCCTCAGCTGGACAATTTGCTGGAGGACTCTCAGATCACAGTGACGAATCAAAACGTCTTCATACAGCTACACATCTCCTTCATACTGCTCTAAAGAAGGTGCTTGGAGACCATGTTGAACAACGAGGTTCAAATATTAACGCCGAAAGACTTCGTTTTGACTTCACTCATGAAGAAAAAATGACACCAGAGCAAAAAGAAGAAGTCGAAAAAATGGTTAACGATGCGATCTTAGCTGAGATCGATATTCACTTTAAAGAAATGAGCTTCGATGACGCTAAAGCCGCTGGAGCGATCGGACTCTTCGAGGACAAGTACGGTGACAAGGTAAAGGTCTACTTCATGGGAGATTATTCTACCGAAGTCTGCGGAGGTCCACATGTCAGCAATACTCGCGAACTCGGAGGGTTCAAAATCAAAAAAGAACAAAGCTCGTCTGCTGGAGTTCGGCGGATTAAGGCGACCGTGGCGGCGAATCAGGAATAGCTTAGGATCACCTCTTCTGACTTCTTTTCGTGACTGAGTCTTAGATCCAATACCAATACTTTTTAGGAGAAGCCACCCCAGACAAAACAACCGAAGGCGAGGATTCGTTTCTCGCCGCTTTGTTAATAGGGGTATATCTTTCACCCAATACATCACAAACAGGCATACTGGAGGTGAGAATTACGATCCTCATCGGTGCTAATCACCCGAGTAGGATTTCTATCCTACTCTACGGTTTCTGCTGAACGATCCATTGCATGTCGAAAGATGAGATCCAATGCGACTGTTTCTGTCTCATCTTTTTGTTGTACTTTCATCGATTCATCAGTAATCACGGCCTTGTTATGATTTGGATTCACCACATAATAATATTTTTCATCTCCTCTCGAAATACTCAATACGACCTCTTTCTCACCTGATGGGCTTTTGGCAATTTTCTCCAAAACCATTTCCATTCCTTCATGTTTTTCCTGCATTTTTTCAAAGTTCGCTAAAATCCACGTTGTTCGATTGTTCTCAATTTTGTTGGTCTCTAAAAATTCTTGATTCTTTTCCGTTAACTCCGGAAGAGTCTTTTTTTTCCAAGTCTCATCCAGTTTTTCTTTTGATTGCTTCATGAATTCTTGCTCATTTTCATTTAATTCACGCTTTTTCTCAGCCTTCAGTTCTTCTGATGGATTCTCTGCTTTAGCTCCAGAGAAGTGAACATTCAAAAACCATCTGCCATCTTTTCCTTGAAGTGCTGCAAAACCCATTTTTGTGAAATTTCTTTGGAGAAACCAACGATGAAGAGGAGACTTGAGAAAATTTTCAAGTGCTTGTTCCAGGGTTTCAAATCCTGAAGTGGTGATTTCTCCAATTTCCCCATCATGAATATTTTGCGAGTGATTATGTTGCGCCCTCCATGTAGAACTTTGAATATTTGTTTTGAGTTCTTTTCGAGCAGAAGTACATAGGTCTTCACTGTACTCTAATTGTGGAAGAGTTGATTTAAGGGTTCTTCGGTATGAACCAAAAAGCTTGATGAGATGCGTTTTGGCATCAGTGATAAATTCCTTTGCGAGTGCAGAGTTCTCGAGATCAACTACTGGGAAATCCTCCTCTGACTGTTTTTCAGGGACCTTTGTATCTGGATTATACTGATCAATTTTTTTCTCCGTCTGCTGAAGTGAGGTCAGGCCAATCATCTCCATTGCACCATCCCAAGCCTGCACCCCTAATTTTCTCATCCAATCCATGGCTTTCGCCTTGAGTGTGGTAGGGCCAAAACGATCTCGAATTTGATTGATTTTGCTCCATGGATTGAGTTTTTCATCGAGACTGCTCAAAAGTTTTTTCATAGATTATTTTCGATTAATGACAATATCAGGAATACTAAAGGACTCACCACCTTTCAGCTGTACTTGGAGAACCACATTATTCTCACCGGGGGAGAGAATGGTAGAGATATCAGATTGTTCAATAATATATTTTCCTTTATGTTTCTTCTCTCCACTTCCGCTGACCATTTTGAGCTTGGCTGACACGCCACCCTTAAAGATCAGAATTTGTTTTACTCCATCCTGCTTCCCAAATGGAATTGGGAATCCATTTGGGTCTGTAGAATCTGCTTTTTCAGTCATAACAAACTTGCCATCCTTTCTTTCGAAACTACCGCTTTCAAGACCAAATTTACTCAATCCTTCGCTTGATTTTGGACTATAGACTCTTTTCGGTTGGTCTTTGGCAGTGAGATCATCGAAGAATTCTTTCCAGGACATCACAGAATCGCTCCCAGACCCCCATTCCGATCCAGCATCAGATTTCTTTTTTCCTGCATTCTGAGGTTTTGTCACGATGAGGCCAGTTTTTGTGATCACAAACTTCCGAGCCCCACTCGAAAGCTTGATATTGAGCTCTACGGCATCAGTCTTTGTAGTCGAACCCAGTACAATATACTTCTTTAAGACATCACCTTTTTCGATCTCTGTCCCGACGTATTCCTCATTGATAGATTTCTCTAATTGAGCAACAACACAAGCCGCATAATAACTATCGAGTCTATTGTACACATACTTGGAGATAATCGATGGTTGAGAAACACTTTCATATCGATTTTTCCAAAATCCTTCAGATGATGGGGGAGTCGTTTCGGTTGCCATTTCTTGCAATGCTCTATTGTTCGCGACAATGTTTTCTTCTGGAGTTTCACCTGAGTTATTTCCTGTTAAGATAATACAAACTGATTTTTTTTCACCCTTTTCAGCGGTAGCAATATGAATATTCAGCATCCCATCTCTGTTCATTTTTTTATAATCAGAGCCCAAAAGTTTACTCAAATATTGATCAGCATTATAAAGCAGTGATTCATAGTTTGCTCCTTGAAAGACAATCTGTTCAAATCCAAAATTCTTTCGATTTTCCCAGTATTCCTTATTTCGAGTTTCAAAGCTCTCAGGCGTATCGGTATCCAAAGATTTCACTGGAGGCATATAAGCATATTCCAGGGGAGGCAACCCAGAAGGATTACTTTTTTCTTGTCGTAGAGCCTCAAAGGCCACATTTTTTGCGTACTGATGAACTCGTTTTTGACCTCGTGCAGGCTCGTCAGCGAGGGGTCCTTCTTTATCTTCATAAAGAGTAAGATCTCTACCAGGTCCGTACTTGCTTCTTATTTTATTGAGGCCAGTGGAGAGTCTTTTTTTGAACCACGCATCAGCCTCATTTTTGAGAGGATCATTCTTTTCTCTCAGTTCAGCTTCTTGAGTGACATCCTTTAGCTTGTTAAAGAGGGATTCCATTTGTTGTACACGGGCATCTTCTTCGTGTTCGGAGTCGGGGGCGTACAATTCCTCCATGATATTTTTTCTCTTGGTTGTTTCATCTTCCTTCTCTTCCAGAGAAGAGCCCATGAAATCAACATATGCTTGGCGTACGGGCGTATACGTATAGTCATCGACCATTCTGCATCTTTTAGCAATTTGTGCGCGTACATCAGTGGCAACTTGCATAGCATGCCTAACGCCTCTATGAAAAACTCCAGGGTCTTCCCACCATTTTTTTAGAGCTCTCCAACCTTTCCCCATTTCATCACCTTTTCGGGGTGTTTTGAGGGATTCTATACGTTCTGCCCGTTCTGCTTTTCTCATAGATATAGATAAAATGTTCTATATATTATACCACAATAAGTGTATAAAAAAAAGTCTGAGAGGGGAACAGGGGAGTATGATCTATATCACGGAATCAGCAGCTACAGTGATGTACATTAAATAAATACAGCATTAAAAACACTTACAAAATGAAAAGAACAGTACTATAGAGAAAAAAAGTGAGTGATTCATGAATGGAAAGGGGTTGGATATAGTACATACTATAGTTCGCACAATATATCTTGTACGAAATAATATACCAAAAGAGAAGGGTAGCTTGGTAGGTGAATATTTGTTCATTTTACACAGTCTCTCCCAGGTGGTCTGATATACTCGTCATTATTTTTATTAAAGTGCTATTTCTTTTTGCCAATACAAAACATTGTTCGTATTGGTTTATTTGATGATTGTTTGACGTGAGTTCCAATTCAGCATTTTTTTATAGAATGGTCATTTGCATTGGGATACTCTTTTTATTTATTTCGACCTCAGGTACTCTGGTACCACTTCTCTAAGAAGAACGCCTTAAAACGAACTAAATAGCCCCTTTATTCCTGATCTAGATCCGTACTCTCACTATATCTGCAATATTATTCATATATTATGCTCGTCATCAATTTCAAGACTTACCACGAATCAACTGGGCAAAATGCACTCGCATTAGCACAAACAATTGACCAAGCTTCAAAGGATGCACCAGTCGATGTAATCTTAGCAATTCAAGCACTTGACTTAGAGAAAGTAGCTGGTGTGGTAAAAAATTGTAAGGTCATTGCTCAACACGTTGATGCTCATGGTTACGGAGCACATACTGGACATATTTTGCCGGAAGAAGTCAAGTCTCGAGGGTCTGTTGGAACCTTGATCAATCATTCGGAAAAAAATATTCCTGATGAAGTTTTAGGAGAAACAATTGATATGGCCCAAGTACATTTTCCAGATTATACGATCGTGTGTTCCCCTACTTACGAACGAACTTTGGAGATTGAAAGCAAGTGGGATCCACACAAAATTGCCTTTGAACCCCCTGAGCTTATTGGAGGGGATATTTCCGTGTCCACTTCTCAGCCAGAAATTATCAAAAAAGTCGTCAATATTTCTCATGAAAAGCAGATCCTCGTAGGTGCTGGAGTCAAAACACTCGAAGACATCAAGATTAGCTTGGATCTGGGTGCTATAGGTGTTCTCGTTGCTTCGGGAGTTGTAAAGAACGAAGATCCAGGAGCTGTGGTACGAGACTTTCTTAGCGCTTGGAAGTAAGCGAGGGAGGAACTCCACACTTTTTTGGAGAGGCCAACTGTGGAAATCCCGTAGTGATCAGTACGGTACTGATATATTTCTAATTGCTGAAATTCACGTGATTACAACTCTCCCTTTTAGTCCGCTCTCAATGGCAACCGCTATCTTTCTCTCTAATAAATGCTCACACAATCTATGTTTACGTATTTCAAATACTCCCTCCTCATTTCACCAGTCTTCTTTCTGACCTACCTCGTCCGATTCAATCTCGGGCCTATTCCTACAAACCTTCTTGAGGTCCTTGTTGGAATCTTTTTCCTCATCTGGCTCTACGGCATCTGGAAGCTTAAATTTCCAAAGCCTCAGTTTGCCAACCGCTGGCAGTGGTCAGCTCCATTAGTTTTTTTAGTGGCCTCAACGATTGCAGTGGCTTGGACTTTGACGCAGCTCGAAACTCAGCATATGCTGGTGCCTTTGGGGATCTGGAAAGGCTGGTTTATTGCGCCAGCTTGCTATTACCTAATGCTTATCAGTACTTTCAAAAAGAAACAGGACTGGTGGCAACTCTTTGAGGTCAGCTTGGGTATCGCTGGCTTGACAGCAGCTGTTTTAATTCTTCAGTACTTTACTGGTTGGTTTTCAGATATTACCTCAACATACGATCTTCGTTTAGTATGGCCATATCTCGACCCTTGGACAGGGTTAGGTGCCAGTGGCAATTACCCTGCTCTCTTTCTTGCTCCATTCTTTTGTATGGGGTTCAATAACCTAGTCTACTCCCCTCTTTCTGATACAAAATTAAAAAAGGGTTGGGTAGATAAAAGCTACGGAACCCTGATTGTATTGGCTCTCGGAGTCGCAATTTATCTGAGTAAATCTTATGGATCATGGATCGCCATTATTGGGACCTGTTCCCTACTCTCATTCCTTCAAACAACGGGTAGAAAACGTTGGGTTACTATTCCCCTGCTTACAGTTTTAGCTGTGGGACTCCTTTATTTCGATCAAAAAAACTCAGAGAAATTTATCTTTGCTACTAATACAGAGGAAGTGAGTGAGCAAACCATTGGCTCTGGAGAAGAAAGACGCAATATCTGGGCTACCAGTTGGGATCTTCTTGTTGATTCGCCAATTTTTGGCGTAGGAATTGGACAATTCCAAAGATCATATGAGGTTAAGGCGCCTATTACCTTATCCAGAGAGGTGTCACGAAAAGAAATCAATCATGCTCTCCACCCTCACAATACCTTTTTGATGTTCTGGTTAAGCACGGGTTTTTTCGGTCTCCTAAGCTTTCTCTATCTCTTAGGAGTATGGGGCATTCCAGCACCAAAAGACCTCAGGTATCTTCTTTGGGCGCCGTTCATTTACCTGATGGCTCACGGGCTGATCGAAGTCGTGTATTGGAAGAATGATCTCGCCTACAGCTTCTGGTTCTTCGGAGCTCTGCTCGCTCTCGCTCAAAACTTCAACCTCGTCTCTGGGCGTGTAGAACATGGTCTAAAAATCGGAAAAGAGCTCGGATTCCCAACAGCCAACATGTCACTCGACCTTGGTTTAGAACTCGATTACGGTGTCTATACAGTCAATGTCAGAGTTGGAAAGCACAAGAAAAAAGGCCTTCTTTACTTCGGACCTCGTATGACTCAAGGCCTCCCAGAAAATGAAGTCTGCGAGATCACAATTTTCGATTTTGATGAAGATCTCTACGGACAAAAGGTAACTTTCAAAATCGGTTCTTTTGTTCGTGGTCCAATGAAATTTGATTCAAAAAAAGAGCTCAAGGAACAGATTCAGAAGGATGTATTGGTTGCAAGGAATCGGAAGTAAGAGACCTCTACTCCCTTAAAAGGGGGATAACACAGTGAGTATATGAGTGTTTGATAGTTCCTGGAAGTGTCTCCTCTTTGAAGGAGCCGAGGGTTTTCTCTTTTTATCATGTCGACTGGAGCCGAGGGTTTTTTGGAGGAGGGTAGAAACGTAGAGATCCTTTTTTTAATCACTCTTAATAGCCTTTCTAAGAAAGGGATTCTTCTGTTCCACTACACTCCAATAAGAATAACAAAGAATATAATATCAGGCTGAATGGGTAAGCTAATCCTCCACTTTCACTCTCCACAACCCAATCGCAATAAATCGAATCACTATGTTCCTCACCCATTGCCATTTCATAAAGAAAGGCACTGATGGTGGTTGATTCTTATCAACGATGGTTTTGATGATGCGCTGATGAGCAAAGTTTTGAAACCAGAGAATCACTCTTGTTGGCCATTTCCGCTTGCTCTGAACACGAGCTAAATCTGATGTTTTCAGGCGCTTTTCAAGGAGTGGTTTTGTGATTACATTGGCGGTTTCCACCGCATCTTGTATTGCATAGTTAATTCCCACGCCACCTACAGGAGACATCACATGGGCAGCATCACCGATAAGCAATACGCCATCTTCGTACCACTTCTTCACCTGGCCACACTCAATAGGAAGAAACCCAACTTGGTCCCAATCTGTTAGGGTTTTGAGCTTTGAAGTAAGGGTTGGATCCATCGAGCTGACTTCTGCGTGAAGATTTTCAATACCTTTCTTTTTAAACTCCGCAAATGTGCCTTTTTCTAGCATGAGTCCCATTTGCCAATGGTCATGGCGTTCGAGTTCTACCAGGAACTTTCCATTTTCGATAAAGGCACCAATACCTGTTGTTTGTTCATGCTTCTCTTTTGGCAGCTTAAACCACAAAATATCAACTGGCACATCACTTTTTTCTACTTCCTTTTCGAGCAGTTTTCGAAGCGTAGAAAATCTTCCATCAGCTCCTATCACTACGTCAGCATGTATCATCACCTCTTCATTTTTTGCAGAGCACTCCACTCCAAGAACAGTTTCCTTATTCTTGATGAGTTTTTGTGCCTTGGTATTCATCAGTATCTGAAAAGAAGGGAAGACTTTCGCTTTAGTGACCATAAAGTTCAGAAAATCTTGCTGGGGCATGAGCATAATGTACTGGTACTTTGAGCGGACACAGTCCAAGCTTCCCGGTCTCACGATCCCCTGTGGAAGATGCAAGATAGGCTCCTTGAGCAAGGTATGTGGCAATTTCTTCAATTCATCAATAAGACCCAAGCTCTCCATCGTTTCCAGGGTCGTCGGGTGTAGAGTATCTCCACGGAATTCCCGATCAAAGTCCTTTTGAGCTTCAACTAAGGTCACTTCAATCCCCTTCTTTGCCAATAGATACGCTAAGATGACACCTGCTGGTCCGGCACCTACTACCACTACGTCTGTGTTGATTGTTTTCATACCACTATCATATCACAGATATTTTTTAAGCTGCTTGCCACTCTCTAATCCACTCGAGCGGGTATAAAAGCATAATCACATTGAGGAGAAGGTTATCTTTTATCCACCAGGCCATGACAATCTCAATGAGGATAATCAAGGAGACGGTTGTCCAAAGACGATTCTTAGCTGCAAACCAAAATCCTGCTATCATTGCCACCGTATCCATCACAGAATTTAGTATCGTATCTCCTGTATACCCGAGTGAGATCGTTGCAGCTCGGTATCTCTCAATGGTCATTGGAGTGTTTTCCACGATTTCCCAAGCAACCTCAATCCCAAGAGCAATCAAGAGCTTTTTCCAGAGCGGCATATCAAACATCAATAAGATCACGAAAAACAGCAGTCCGTGGACGATATGACTAAAGAAATAGGGATCAAAAAAATGTTGAGAATTTTCTGAGCCATTGGCATCGGGATACCACAACTTGATCGAATCACAATCGCAGACCCAGAGGCGCCCCATAAAGTGGAGGATAAGGGCTTGTGCGATGAGGATTCCTATTACAATTAACGAAAGATTTTTTTTGGACATATGAAAGAAAAATGAGGAAAAGTAAGAAAAAGGAATAAGGTTTTGCCTTACCTCCTTCATCTTACTCCTTCTCCTTCAATTACACTATCTCTCCACCCCCCAAACACTCATCTCCATCATACATCACCACAAACTGTCCCGGAGTCACCATTCTCTGCGGTTCTTTCAGTACCACCAAAGCATCCCAGAGCTCACCAGAGTCATCTGAATAAGGTTTTCCGACACGTTTCACCGTTCCTTGGACTCCTTTACCTCTATATCTCAATTTCAAGTCGTAGACTTTTTTTTCATCGAAGTTCGGATCAATCAGGTTCAAGTTCCTCAGCTTCACTTCAGTTTTAAATCCCTTGTCCGCTGTCCCCACCACCACGTGGTTCTTTTCAGAATCCTTCCCAATCACGTACAATGGTTCGTCCAGTCCTCCAATATCCAATCCCTTTCGTTGACCCATCGTATAGTTGGTCATACCTCTATGGTTCCCTACTTTCTTTCCATCTTCCGTCACAATATCCCCAGCTTCAAAGTGCTTCTCATCCATATGTCGCTTCAAAAAAGGCTCTGGAGTTTTTTCAGGTAAAAAGCAGAGATCTTGGCTTTCCAGCTTTACCCGATTCGTATTCACTAGTTCCCACTCTTCTGCCAGTTTTTTCACGTCATCTTTCTTCATATCTCCTAGTGGAAAGTGCATCTTCGCCAGCTTTTCTTGTGTCACTCGATGGAGGAAGTAGCTCTGGTCTTTCGTGTCGTCCACTCCCCTTTTCAGCTTAAAAACGGGCGCTAATTCCGCTGGCTCCATGTCTCTGACTGGAGCCACTTCCTCCACCTTGGCATAGTGTCCGGTGCAGACTTTGTCTACTCCCAGTTCCAATCCTTTCTTTAGCATCGCCCCAAAACGAATATTTCGATTGCAGCTCACACAAGGATTCGGGGTCTTCCCTTCTTCATGAATTTCTAAATATGCTTTATCCACAATCTTCTCCTTGAAGTACTCCTTAAAATTCAAGGTATAAAAAGGAATATCAAAACGGTTGCAGACCTGGCGGGCCCACATCATATCAGCTGTATTACAGCATTTGTTCTTGTGCTGGTCTTCCGCCCAGAGGATCATATGTACTCCGATCACATCATGGCCTTCTTTCTTGAGCTTTACTGCGGCGACCGAAGAGTCTATTCCGCCCGACATTCCGACGAGGTATTTCATAGTATAGATGAGCTTCCATTTTATCACAAAAAAAGAGAAATAACACCGACATTGCGGATAGAGACACCTTGAGAGATTCATAGGGTGGCAAACTCGTTCTTTTCAGAAGTCCCAAAAACTTCAGCATTGAAATGATTTCCAAAAGATTGATATGTTGCTTACCCTACTTTAGGGAAATACTCGCCCTCTTCACTAAACCGATCAAGATCCATATCTGTCCGATTTTTACTCACAAAACGGACATTTTTTATTCTGAGGAGATCTTCAGCTTCTGCTTGATCATTCTCAGAAAGACGGACATATCGGGGCTTCGTATCTGTGTTTACAGGTCTAAAACCAAGATGACATCCTTCATCATTTTTAGAGAGAATACATTCAAACCCATTGTGTATTGTAACGAGCGCTTGATTCTCTGAGTCTTTAAAATTCACAACATCTGAGTCTCCCATATATGCGAGCGAGAGTTCAGGACTGATGATCTCTTTTTTAAGAAACGTATCGACCTGTCCTTGAATTTCATCTGAAAGATTGAGGCCCGTCATGTCCACAGATTGAGGTTTTCCTTTAAAAGTATACAAAATCTTCTGTTTAGCGATCTTTACAGCCTTTGTATCGATATCTGTGAATGCATCTGGATGAGGTTTATTGGTCCGCCCAATGAGTCTTATGAGAAAGAGTCTTTCTTCCGCCGTCAGTTCAGATCCACTTTCACTAAAGGTGACGCTGCCGTCTTTGGTGTCAGCAGTTATGTTCACATTCTTCCTTTCTCCATCAAGATTTGTCCATGAGAGGCGAAAGGTTTTCTTTCCTTGTTTTGTAAGCCCGAGCCCAGTACTCTCGAATCTAACACCGTTTTCAGGAGATCGAATACTGAGCAATTCAGAGTTGAGAAAAAGCTTTTGATTGAGGTAGGTACTCAGGAAAAGCAGGAATTTCCTCTCAAGGTTTGGAAAATTTTCGAAAACAATGTCCTCTCCTTCATAATCTGTAAACCCTTGAGCATTCTGAAGGACATTTTTTTGAGCGTCACTAAGGACATCTGGGTTGAGAAGAGCAATTCTTCTCAAGATCATACTCATGACATCAGCTCGTATTTTTTCTTTCAAGTCTGTTATGCGGACTTCTTTGGAGTCCAGCAAAGAGCACATTTTTGAAAACCCATGTGAATTATTTGGGTTTAGAGATCCTCTTTTATCAGTTGTTCTGAGGAGTTTAATCTGTTGTTTGAAAGTCTTGAGTGGAGTTGTCATAGGGGTATTGACAAATAGTATATTTATTGAATTATACACAATAAATAATGTTTGTCAAGTATTGACAACAGTGTTTGTCTACGGTTTAGGTCGCATTGCTTATCTACACTCCTTTGTCCGCAATAATTGTGCTCAGCATCGAATCCAGTGTTGAATGGTTGTAGAGCAGATCGCTTGCTGTCGTTGCAACAGCCACAGAAGGGATAAAGTCTGGGTCAAATTGATCTGGATTGAAGTCTCCTGTGATCAGGTCACTATAGTCCAGGTCTCTCACCTCTACAGAGCCCGTCATCGGAAACATATTAACCCAAGGATGGTCTTTCAGTGCTGCTTTGAATTCCGGAAGCTTCGCTCCGTTCCCAGAGACGAGGAAGTTGTGTGGAAGGTTTTTAAGAGGAAGCTCTTTTAGGCTAAATTCCAAGCTGGAGAGCCAAATATCGATATCATCGTGAATCGCTTCACGGATAATCATTGATGATCGTCTTTCGAGGGTTTCATTACTATAGCTGAGCTTCACTTGTTCAGCCTCTCCAAAAGACGTGGAGAGCGCGTAGGCGATTCTTTTTGTAATAGAGTTTCCAGCTAGGGCGAAGGAGCGGTTTCCCAGAATTTTTCCTTCAGAAATAATACAAATATCTGTTGTTCCTGCTCCAATATCGATGACGACTGCATTAGCAAAGGCGTCATTGAGTGCAAGTGAATGACAAACAGCAAAGCCTTGAACAAAGACGCCTTTGAGGTCGTGGAGAGGAAGTTCTACGGCAATATTTTGGATTTGCCCAAAGTGCTGCACTGGGGCAAAGCAGTTGAAAATATCCAGCTGAATCTGTTTTCCTTTCATGCCAATTGGATCAGTCACCCGTTCACCATCGACTTGGATACTCACTACAGATGCATTCACGAGCTTCAATTCAATCTCGGATATACTTAATTCTTCAGAAATATTACTTCGAATGGTATCAAAAGCCTGCCACTGGAGTTCATGGAGGAGTGATTTTATTTCTTGTTGATTGATCTCTTGTTCGGGTTCTGTACGAACAGAAGTCAGTTTTACAGTCATCCCTTTAGCAAGCTCACCAGAAAGTCCAATGACCATATCTTTTGCAGAAATTTTTGCTTTATTTTCTGCCTGTTTTACCGCTTCTTGTACTGCAGCAATAGTCTCAGAAATATTCACAATAGCTCCATTGTGGAGGCTTCCATGGGCTTGTGGTACGACACTCACTCCTTTCAGTTGGAGCTCATGGTTGACTTCTTGAAAGATACAAGCAGTAATCCGTGATGTCCCAATATCTAGGCAGAGGACATTTGTTTTTTCAGCGCTTTGAAACATAGACGTTTAAGATGATTCAGAGAGAGATTGAGAAGGGACTTTTCCTTTAAAAAATTCATGGAGAACAAGTTTGAGCTTTGCGAGATATTCATCAGATTCGATATATTCTGGGATTTCAGCTTCATGCACCCAACGATAGTCATCTAGTTCATCTTCGTGGAGGGTGATTTCATGTTCTTCTCCCGTAAATTCTACGACAAAATAGGTTTGTTTGTGACCTTTGTAGATGCCATCTCGAGAGTAGCCGATCGGGAACTCATAAAAATACACATGGTTGCTCTTTCCCAGTATGCGAAACTTCGTATTTCCTAATTCTTCTTGAAGCTCTCGTCGTGCCGCTTCCTCATTATCTTCACCGGGGTCCACACCACCCTGTGGAAACTGCCAAGCATGATTCTTGCGCGGTTTGTGGACCAACAAAAACTTGTCATCTGACTTTCGAAAGACAATCATAGAGACATTCGGTCGGTAACGCATGGCAGGTTTCTTTAAAGAGCAGAGTCAGCATAAAGACCAGTGCTAGGGTTTGCAAGGGAAAGGAAGCTGTCTATGAAACTCTCAAAGTGATAAGCTGGAAGCATTACATTTTACAACCCTTATAAAATTATGTATGAAGAAGATCATCGTTATTAGTGGGGTGCTAATCATAGTATTTGCTAGTTTTATTTCCTATGAATATTTTCAAAATAACTCTCTCGAACCAATAGAACCGGAAATTGCTGAGGAAGAGTACCTTGTTTTAGGTGATGAGCCTCCATTTCGAATGAAATCACTCCCAGAAGATCAAGTAGAAGTCACCGCCGACCAACAATCGGGGAAACAGGTAGTGGAAGTAAAGGAAGAAGGATACAAACTTGAGCTAGATCCAGAACTCAGGGTTGTGACGAGAGAGGTAGAAAAAGGGAGAATATTGATTTACAAAGATGATTGTAGAGTGGTGGTGAACAGAAAGGATGATACGGAGGGGATGACAATTGTAGAATGGGAAAAAATTGAAAAAGAGTATGAAACGGAGTCTTTCGGAGCTGATTTGAAGAAGTTTCAAGTTGAAAAAATTAATGAGTTTGAGAGCTTTACTGCCTATACATTTCAGATGGAAACCGTTCAGTTTGGCCTAGAAAAATCCATACTTTTTGAGTTGAATAACTATATTTATTCAATTTCATCTGCATTTAAAGAGGGTGAATGTATACCATTGAGAACTATTCTTGAAGGAGTAAACCCCATTCAATAATGAAAAATCTCTCGAAAATTTTAATCTTACTTTTGTGTATGGTTCCTTCTTTAGAAAGAGCTCTTTTTTATTAAAACTCTTGGAATCCTATTTCTCTCCTTCATCTACTTCTTCATTATCACCACAATCGTAATATCATCCTGCTGAGGGTACTTTTCCCGGTAGCGAGTAAGGCGTTTAATAATTCCTTTTCGAATTCCTTCTGAATGCTTATTTTTTGCAATGGCATCTTGTGCCATTTTCATAAAGGCGTCCATTCCAAGGTTTTCTTTCTTCGTCCTCCAGGCTTCTGGGATTCCATCTGTATACATGATGATCACATCTCCGGAGGAGAGCTGCTGTTCTTTTTCTTCAATCAATTTATCGATATTAGGGGTCATCCCCAATGCCATTCCTCCGCGTTCTACCAGTGAAAGATTCTGAGATTGGGCATTGTAGTAGAGCATCTCTTCATGTCCTGCATTGCTGTACTTGAGGCTCTGTGTCTTCCGGTCCCATTTTGCTAGGAGAGCCGTAGCAAACATATTGGTATTTGTTTTTGTGTGGACGACCTTATTCATCGCCTTAAAAATATCCGCAGTGCTTTCATAAATCTCACTAAAACTATAGAGACTAGAATGCGTTATCGAAGCCACTAAACCAGCTGGGACTCCGTGCCCAGTAACATCCGCGATAAACATCATCGGGTCGCCAGACTTCGTTTCCAAAAAATCATAAATATCACCTCCAATTTGAGTTGCAGGAGTCAGGGATCCAGCCACATCGAGCCCTTTAATTTTTGGAGCCTTGTCAGGAAGCATATTTTGCTGAATATCTTTGGCAAATTCGAGTTCTTGAGTCAGTTTTTCCTTGATCAAAAGCTCTTTAGTATTTTTCTTGAGAGTTTTGCTCATATTATTGAAATTCACCGTTAATGCTCCAATTTCATCCTCAGTCGTTACTGGGATCTGAGAACCAAAAGCCCCCTTCGCAATCTTCTCGACCCCTCTTTCCAGCTGTTGAACCGGTCGCACAAGTTTTCCAGCGAAATAATATCCGATGAGAGTCGCTAAAATAATGCTTCCCAAAATCGAAGCAATAATGGTAACAATCATCATCGTAATCCGATCCCAAAGCGCATCATATGTCAGAGAATAGACCACATTGTGACGAAAGTTGTTATGAGGAAAAATGATATTTTTGACCTGTCCATTTGGGAATACAATGAGCTCATCATCATCCGTTACCGCACGCCATTGATTTTCGGCATCTTTTCTGGCAAAGACGACACGACCATTTGAAAACACCAAGGAAGGCTTGAGACTCCGAACTCTCTCGAGACCATAGGTGTTTTTTCGAAGTTCACCTTCGTATTGGACATCTTGCTCTAGGCGAGAGTCATACAATAGGTCACCTGATTTCCCGACCACTTCTAGAGCTTCTACATCAATATTCTGAGTCAGGATTGGATTTACGTCTTTTCGGTATTGCAAAAAATTTCGTGTCTCGTAAAACTGTTCATAGGAAGTCACGATAGTATCGTTTGTTAGCTCTGCATAGGTCAGTCCATCGAGATAAATCTCTTGCTGCATATCAGCGGTATTAATCCATATCAATAACGCTCCAACAATCAGCAACGCTATTGAAACAAGCAGTGCGAGCATCCAGATGACCTTTGTCTTGATCGATTTCATAATAAATCCAATAAACCTAGTGAGTTCTCAGGAATGAGAACGTCACCAGGTTATCATGCAGTATTTTAAATGAGAAATAGCTAGGATAGCGGGATATGGATCTTGTTGGGAGAGAACCCTAGCTTCTCAACACTTATTATTCAGAGAGGCGAAGAATATTTTTCAACAGGACGTAAATTTAGCTTGGGAGTGCCTGAGTGCTAGCCCTGCGTCTCTGGCTCGAGCACACCACCTTCCGGCTCCAGTCAGAGACATGGAGCTACCAATGGTTCCCTTTTTCTATATTATTCTATTTCCGCACCACCTCAGCGATCTTATGTATCCCATCTAGCACGGTGTCCAGCGTATCGTATTTGATCGACTGATCACCATCAGACCAAGCCTGCTCAGGTCGTGGATGGACTTCCATCATGATCCCATCAGCACCTGCTGCTACTCCTGCCATAGCGATAGGTTGGACCATTTCGTATGATCCTGTTCCATGGCTCGGGTCTAGAATAATTGGCAGATGAGACATCTTTTTTACCCAAGGAATCACATTGATATCGATCGTGTTTCGAGAGTACCCACAAAAAGTTCGAATCCCTCTTTCACACAAAACAATCTTCGAGTTCCCTTCCTTGGCAATGTATTCTGCAGCGAGAAGAAACTCATTAAACTTTGCGCTCATTCCCCTTTTCAACAGAACGGGCTTGTCTTTTCTCCCTAGAGCTTTCAAGAGCTCAAAATTTTGCATATTTCGGGCTCCTACCTGATACATATCGATGTAGTCATACATCATATCCACATGCTGAGTATCGAGCACTTCAGTCACCACTTTCAATCCCGTCTTTTCTCCTGCTTTCTTCATCCACTTTAGGGCTTCTTCACCATGTCCTTGAAAGGAATACGGGCCAGTGCGAGGTTTGAAGGCTCCTCCACGGAGAAACTGAGCTCCTTTTTGCTTCACATGTTCAGCCACATCCATGATCAGCTCTTCAGTTTCAACAGAGCAAGGGCCCGCCATAATAGCTATATCCTCCTTCCCTCCAATTTTTACTCCATTTCCAAAATCAACGATGGTATCGCCTTGGTGAGATTCACGAGAGACGAGCTGATATGGGCGAAGAACAGGCATCACATTTTCAACTCCTTCCATTGCCTTAAATTTTTTCATATCGAGTTCCCGTTCATCACCGAGCACGGCTATAACAGTTCGCTCGGTTCCAAAGAGCGGTGCAGGTTCTAGTCCAGCGTCTTCGACGGCTTTAATAACGTGGTCTGCCTGCGTTCTTGGAGCGCCTTGTTTCATACAGATAATCATGGGAGTTTAGTTAAGATATGTAAAATATGAAGGATATGGATGATATTGAGGGGTGTGTCTCCCCTTTTAAGGGGCCGGGGGTCTGGAAGGGTGAGAGTTACAAGAGGTCCTTGCTCCGTTGAATCAACTCACTCGTCTTTTGATAGGCTTCTTCTTTGAAATCACCGAGGTGATCTGCAGCCTGCTCAAAAGACTGTATAAACGACGACTCATCTTTTTTCTGAATACATTTTAATAATTTCTTCAGAGCATCATGATACGCAGTGATTGTTTTCTTGTTGAGCGGATTTTCTACGGCGATTTCAGCATAGAGCTGTGGACTCTGGCTGAGGACACGCCCAATCATATCCAAGCGGAGCTTGTACACTGGACTAGAAAACTCCAAGGTGTCTTCGACATTGATCCCCAGTTCTTTGAGAGCCATAGCAGTAGCAATGGAAGAAATATGTGTTATTCCTTGGACAATACTCATCATCTTGTCATGTTCTTCAGCAGTTGTTTCCTTTATGATGGCTTCTTCTTCTGTGAAAAATTTTAGCATCCATTCGCTCCACTTCCCAGATCGTACAGGGCATGACACTACCACAGTCTTCTTCAAGTCGGTGATTCCCCCAGGTCCCGACATGGGATGAAAGCCATGCACCTCACAGCTCTCAGGGGCGTGCTGAATCATCGCTTCAATCGCTGGGCATTTTATAGAAGTAATATCAGCAACCAAACTACTCTTCTTTACCGATGGGGCAAGTTCTTTGATCACCGCCACAGTTTTTGAGATGGGTACAGAAAAAATAACGATATCGCCTTTTTTAGCTGCCTGCTCGGGGGTGAGTTTTGTGTTCAAGTCAGCCACGAGGACATCAATACCTCGGGCTTCAAACAAGTCTGCAAAGGCTTTTCCCATTTTTCCTTCGCCTCCGATGATGGATATAGTTGGTGTGTTCATATGTTTAGGTTAGAAACAAATATCGATTCGAATCACACGAATGTCCACATATTCGTGTCATTCGGATGTGAGGTGCTACTTGGAGATGGCATTCAGATCTCCATTCGTAGCAGCAATAAACCGCGTATAATTCACCTCGAGATCCTGAATCCCTTCTTCCAGGACTTCCAAGTGATACAGCTCTGCACATCTTTTCGACGCAATGACCGCCAATCCTGTTTCTTCTGGAGTCTGTTCCAAGATCCTTGCACCTTCTGCAGTATCAGTTCCTTCGATGAGTTCCGCATTCGGCAAGTCTTGTTTCAGGTAGCCTTTGCATTGTTTCAAGGCTTGAGGGTGAGACATCACCTTAGTGATATTTTTTTTCTTCACACCAGGTAGTACTATCAAGCAATGCTCCACATCAAAATCAAAAATATCAATGATATCAAAGGTATACTGACTCGCTGCTCGAATACTCTCCGTGACCATTCCAGCTGTTGAGTTTTCAATTGGGAAAATCCCCAAGTCAATTTTACCGGCATTCAAATCCTTCAACACATTCTCAGAAGAAATAGGATATTGAAGTTCATAATTGTGAATTTCCTGAGATCCCAAGTGCTGCAGTGCAGCTGCTTCTGAAAAGCTCCCAATCCCTCCCATAACGCCGACTCGGAGGTCACGCCCCTGGACCCCTAATCCCTTAAAAAGAGAACTATTACTCCCTTCCTCGCGACTTTGGGTATCACGTGCGAGAAGAACAATTTGCTCGAATATCACTTCTGTTCGCAGCGGATCAAGCCCCAGGCTTTTGGCTGAGTGCTTGCGTTTTGTTCGAGCATTGAGTTCTCGTTTCGGATCATACACATTCAACCCCTCCTCCTGTTTGATCTCTCCAATCTTTTTCACATGGGTTTGTCGCTCAGCGAGGAGTTCCAAAACATGCTGATCGACCTTATCAATCTGGTCACGTTCTATTTTTAAATTGTCTGACATAAAGCAAGGTTTTAGGTAGTAGGACATTATCTGATGAGCTTTTAATTTGAGTATTTGTAGATTCGCGTGGAATTCGAATGTTTGCATCGATCGAGCGTAGCGACAAAAAAACCTCTCAGTAATTGAGAAGAATTCTATAGGTATGAATATTCACACAGCAAGGAATCCTTCTCAGAAAGAGAAGTAAAAAAAGGTTCCAAAACTGTAGAGAGGAGTATTCATAGATGAGTATATTTCAATCTCATCATATCCTAAAATAAATACTCCTTCAATATCAGAATTACATCATTTCAAGAATAACCATAGCCCTCTCCAATCAACGTGCTACATTCCTTGGGTATTATGTCTCCAGAGCTTCACTCGGTTCTGAAGTATTTCAATAATATCCTTCAGTCGCTTTTTCATCTTTTCATTCTCATCACACTTGAGATGACGCTGAAATGTAGTAATTTTCATATCCAAGCTTGTGATCTGATTTAGGATAATTTCGTTTTTTGAAGAACCTTTTGGATGTTGATAAGAGAGTATCGTTTGGATAATACCAGTAGCAATCTCTTGATTTGTTTGCAGAGCATTAAAAAGTCCTGATGAATTGAGTGATGCTCCTTTGCGAACAGGCACTTGTTGTTTTCTCCTTCTCTGAACCTTGTCTCGCTGTTCTTCTTCCAGAGCATTCTTTATATCATTCCATTCGGTCTTTTTTGCTTCCAAAATCCTCAGAACTTGTTGAGTATGGCTTCCTGCAAGACCATCTTTTGCGAGTTTCCATTCTTTTATTTCGTCCTCTAGTAGGGCAATCATATTTCCATACTTTGAAGGGTGCTCCCCTTTGAATTTTTTAATAATCGGAAGAAAAGATGCTTCCGCATCATCTGTAGGAGGGACTAAGGATTGCATAGCACTCTTTTTTTTAAGAGATTCTGTCGTTTTATTATACCAATCTGGGACAACAGGCACCATCTGACCATTTTTCAAAAGCTCACGTTCTTCTGCAGTTACAAAAGGAATCTCTAGTGGTGCTCGTTTAGAATTTATATCAGAAGCTTTCTCTTTCACAATTTGTTCGATGTGTTCAGCAGAAAGAGCTGAATCTTCACCTAGTTCGATATCCACTCCTTCGATATTCTCAAGGCAAATCAACACTTCCTCCAGTCTTTCACGAAACAATATGAGGGTATCAGGGGTATTTGTAGGTTTTGACAAAACACTCTGAAATCGCACAGGCGAAGGGATTCGAAGACTTCCAAGAGAGTAGGATGCCGAAAGCTGTTTTTTTGGGACTGAATGTCCAGTCATGACTTTATAAGCATTCCGCAAGCAATTGAGAAGTTGTTCACGACATTCTTCAGACAAGTACGTAAAATGTTCAGGAGTGGGTAGTCTTAGCGTAATACCGTCAATAGAACTGATTTCTTGAGTTTCAAAGTGTGGTATTTTATCTGACATATATCATCGGGGTTAATTTTGCCTGATTATACGATATATATTTAAAATGTCCAAAAAAAGTGACAAAATATGGAAAAGAAATAAAATGTATGAGGAGCTGCTGGAAAAAAATATTGACCTATAAATAAAAAGAGCTCTGTAAGGTCATAAGATATCCACAAGAAGCCAATATCACGCTGGTGATAGAAAATGTGTTTTATCGAAAATACTTCTCATAAAAAGTACTCGTGAGAATTTCTTCGGGGTCATATTGTTTTTTGAGCAGTGTAAATTCTTGTAGTTCTGGATAAGCAGCCTCGAGCTGTTCAGGGGTGAAATGAAGTTGATAAGGGAGAAAAAATCTTCCTTTATGCTCCAGAGTGAGATCAATAAGGTCTTGAGTGATTTTCTTCATTTTCTCGTTTCCAGTGTCATCAGTAGATTGATTTATATACAAGACAATTGAAAACGAATCTTGAGGAGCATAGCTAAGAAAGTTTTCTTCAGCGTGAACTACCCTCACAGAAGCATTCAACACGTTTGTTTTTTGCTCTTGAAAGAGAGTTCTCATTCCATCTACAAAAGAAATAAACTGATCTCGAGGGACAAAGTATTCGTGAAGAATGTCAGTGTCATTTGGAATACGATTTTTTGTGTATTTTACAGAATCATGCATCGGCTCATTTCTGCTCACAAGGCATGCTTCACCATCCTTCATGGCTTGATTTCGAGTAATGGAGCAGGATTCCATTTTTGGTTCAAGGTATTTTTCAGACCACCATTTAAATCTTTTAAAGACGGATCCATATTTTGCTATATTTATGGCAAACCTTCTCAATTTCACACTTCCTACTTCACCTAAGGGCGGAATGCTGAGATCAGATTCATGAATTTTTTCATAGCTATAAACGATCATTTCTTCCAAAAATGAGCTTGGAGAGGTTGAGAGATGCATATACATCAGACCAATATCAGTATTTTTTGATATATCTTGTTCAAAAAGTTGTGGAAACTCTTTGTAATCCGTAATAAGTCGTTTTGAGGTATAAATTTCATTGTCTGTAATCTCCAATTCGACATCCAAAATAACCCCAAACATTCCATATCCACCTACAACCAGGCGAAAAAGTTCAGAATTCTCTGTTCGGCTCACCTTTTTTACCGTTCCATCAGGCAGCATCAGGTTGAGAGAACGAATAGTCCGAGAAAGAGCTCCCACTTGGTGATCCATACCATGGGCGTTGACTGATATAGACCCTCCCACTGTAAAAATATCAGTCGATTGCATCGCTTTTACCGCATATTTCGGGTGTAAAAGATTTTGAATATCATGCCAGGTGGCTCCACTTTGGACAGTAACCGTACGCTCAGATTCATTTAGTAAAATTTTATTATAGCCCAGCATATCAAGCACTACAGCTCCTTTATAAAAGGCATGTCCTCCCATGCTATGTTTTGCACCTGACATCGTGACCTTGAGATCATTATTTCGAGCATAAGTGAGCGCTTCGTGGATATCTTTTTCAGACTGAATATGCGCAATTCCGTACACAGACGTAGCGTTTAGGCAACTGGCATCATTGATCATTCCTCCTACTTGTTTCCATTCAATCTGATGCTGTGGCTCTTCCATAAAAATCTGCATATTTTTTCCGTTTTCATCCATGTACTGAGGAAATAATGGCGGGCAATTTTTCTCACCTTTGGGATCTGCAGAAAGGACGGCAATTTTTTTTGAAATCACCATGAGAAAAAGTGTCAGAATGATAACAATGGTGGTGAGAGGACGTCGTAATGTAGAAATGAATCGATTCATATTAATAATCGTAAAGGTGTTCGATAATAATATCCTGATGATGTAATTCTCTTAAAAGAAACAGAAGCTGAGTGACGGACACTTCAATAAAAACCCGCTGAACATCAGGACGTGTTAAGACGGGAAGGCTATAATGGACAATACCTTTCTCCAACTCCTGACTCCAATCAAATGGAGCTAAAGCAGTGAGTGCAATACGGTCATTTCCTGCTATTTCATAAATGACAATGTCCTGATCCTTGAGATCCAAGATGGTATCTGTAAACGCTTGGTATCTGGGTATTCTTACCAGTTGTAACTCTTCTTTGTATGAGTTCACAACAGCAATTCGATCAGAAGAATGTTGTAGTGCAGGTAGTAATGGAGAGGTGATTAATAGTATCTCATCATCTGTGGGAGCATAGGCAGCACCAGTTGCAGAACGAATGAAAGAACTATAAAGAGATTTTATTCCGTATTCCAAGGTGAGTGAAAAGCGGCGTTCCCATTTTCTCAAAAACTCATCTCCAAAAAATGATGTCTCAGTCCAGAGTCCTTGAAGTTTTTTCGCATAAGGAAACGAGTAGAATG
Source organism: Candidatus Altimarinota bacterium (assembly GCA_029233985.1). GTDB lineage: Bacteria > Patescibacteriota > Gracilibacteria > JAUYGZ01 > JAUYGZ01 > JARGOK01. Next base: position 194,517 of record JARGOK010000001.1, on the reverse strand, counting down.
GAGTATGATCCAAAAATAAAGCGTATTCACGAGAAACTTGTGATGCGTAGGCATCTTCTTCCGTGAAGGCAGAAGTACTGATCCATTCGGTTACCCGCCCAAAAGTGTTCTCGTACAACCCTTTCATGGCATATTCAGCTGTGAAACTGTTCCCTATTACAAAGAGCATTACATGGTTCCCCATATTAAATCCATATTCTTTATGAGTAAGAGCAGTTACTGAGCAATAATTCTCCCAATACTGTGTTATCGAACGAAAATACGGAAAACCACTCGGGCTGTTCTTTTGTTCAACAAAATCTGCATATTCTCGTGCGCTATAAACAATGAACCACTCAGGAAGGGTCAAGAATGTGCTCTCTTCTGAACGTTGATATTTTTCCTCACCTGATAATAATATTATTTTTGAAGATTGCTCAATGCCCGAGCGAATTTCCGAGTCTAGCTCAGGTGACTCAGAAAAGAATGTACAAGAGGCAAAGAATACCCCAAATTCCAGCATCAATAAAAGAATCAAAAGACCTATTGCCAAGAGAATTCTAAACGTGGTGGATCTTTTATTTTTGATGATGAAGTCTTTGATCAAATAAAAATCCTACCATGAGGGCAAAGCCACCCAAGAGAGCATGAGGAAGGTTATGAAAGACTTTATCCATAAAAGGATATGTTGTGGGACCAGAGATAAAAATACCAAAATCTAAAATCCCTGCTCCAAAGAGTAAGCCGATAATGGAGTCTAAAAAATAGAAAAACCCAAAGAGTCGAAAATAAAAGCGAGCTGCATAAAATGAATACAAAGCAGCAGATGCTGCCCAGATAGCTGAAGCCCCATGAAGGATATCGTCTTTTATATCAAGGTCAAAAAGACCAAAAAGAAGTCCGTTTTCATCTGCGATACCTGGAAGATGACCAAGGATCACAGATGTAAAAAACAAGAGAGCATATGTCGCAGCAAGTTTTTGGAGATTTGTCATGAGAGTCAAAATTATGAACCTTCTAGAGAAAGAGTGTATCAAAGAGAAGGAAGTCTGTACAACAATCATTGTTTCTTCATAATGCTTCCATTTCACAGTACTCTTGTGTTTTTAAGTTTTTTACACTGAACTCTCAGACAATTATCTAATTGAATTTTGAGATGAGGTTTTTTGAGCTGAAGGTTTTTTACTCCTGTCTCTGTTATTTTTGGAGTGTTGGATATTGTGAGCTTTTCAAGTGAATCGAGTTGAGACAGTATTTGGAGATTTTCATCAGTAAGGCCCACAGACCCCTGTAATCTCAGAACGTTAAGGTTTTTCATAGAAAGCAAACCTCTGAGGTCTTCTCCAAATAACCGAACATCTAATGTTGTAAGACTCTGGAGCTGAGCAACTTTAAAAGCACGTATATACTGCCCTCCTTCAATTCGTAATGTTCTCAGATTTGGAAGTTGAGAGAGGTGTTCCCAACCCTCTTCATCCAAAGTTTTTCGATTCAATCTGAGTTCTCTCAAAGAGGTCATTTGGCTAATCGATTGGAGTTTCGAGGGATTGTCAAATACACATTCTTCTATCAAAAGTGATTGTACTGATGTCATTTTCCCCAAAATTTGGAAAAAATCATTCCTATATGGAGCTCTGTAGACAAGCACTTCCGTCAATGAAGTACAATTCTCTAAAGCATCAAATTCATTGCTCCAATGGTGAACATCGAGCTTTTTAAGTGAGGGGAAGTCATTGCAAATATTTTTGTTCGACATTCTCATCTTCATCCTCACGACTTCCAAAACATGTTGCACGAGGGCCTTCTTTTTTTCAGGTACAATCCGTCCTCTTACTTTCAGCTCCTCCAAAAGGGGTAAGGTTTTACATTCCTTCAAAAGTTTGGATGAAATACCCGTATTTGTCGCTCGTATCTCTAGTTGCTTTAGTCCAATCATGTTTCCAATAGCTGAAATCGCTTGATCACTAAGGAATTCTCCAAAACTACAATCAAGTACCTCCAGATTTGTAAAGATGCCAAGTGCCTCTACAGCAGTATTAGAGAGCGCTGAGTAAGGTATACGTAGTTCCTTTAAAGTTGGAATATGGTCAGCAATGAGACGTAATTCCTCTGCCGTCATAGATCTCCCAGAGATTTCCAGTTTTGTCAGAGATGTGAATTTGCTAATCCACACAATATCAGTAAGGTTTCCATGCCGACCGCTAACTGCTAATTCTTGCAACTGAGGCATCTCTGGTAAATTTCTCAAAACATTATAATTCGTTCGATTATCTAATTCGCATATAGAGAGAGACTGTAAGTTTTCAAACAGTCCAATGGTTTCTAGGCACTCATCAACACTGGTGTAGTCAAATATGGAAAGAATAAGTCGCGTAATATTTTCTCCTTGTGGGAACGCTTGTGGTGCATTCACCGAGTGATCAAGAGTATCTTGAGACTCTCTATAAAAATTCACATATACTCCCATCTTCTCATCACAAGAATTCATCTTCTCCAAAAAGTTTTCATCAAAAAGCTGAGATCTCTTGATCTCTACAGTGAGCTCTGAGGATATCGCTAGAGCATCAAGACTCCTGGGAGTCATATCTATGAAATCTGTAAAATCGATATGAGTCTTTCTTAGTTGAGGCAGATTCATCAAGGTTTGTTCTATCTGATGACGAATTTCCATGTTGTTTTCAATCCGAAGCGAGTGAATAAGTTCGCTTTTTTTTATAAACGGGTCTTCACTATCAGCATGCAAAGGACGATATTGATCAAAATCACCAATCATGGAGAAAGATTATTTTTTTTTCGCACAATATAATAATACTATAAAAATGTCAATATTTTATGTCGAGTTTTATAAATTGATAGCATGGTCAACCAATGGCGGTCGATTCACCAAAGCAAAGAGAGTGATAAGTGGTGCGCAGGGTCGGGGTGGTTACACGGTCTTCAAATTCCGTGTGAGGTTCAAGAAAAAGCGTTCATTGAGACCGTATAATGGCGTTATGAAGTTTATTGAGGAGGTGTATGTAACGTAAAGCAAGTAATTAATAATAATTCGTAATAATTTTAAGCTATTATGTCAGTATAATAGTTAAAGAATATAATGAATAAAATTGAAGAATTAAAAAATAGACACTGGAAGTTTCATCGAAATATAATAATGATTCTTTGCAGTTCAATATTTATTTATTTTATCAATAGAGGTATCTTAGGAGCTCTGTTTGGGGCATATCTTGATCAGGAAACCGAATCGTCACTATCCGTCGCTATTACTATTGCGATCGCGCTTTTTGCTATTTGGAAGTTTTCTTACTGCATATTTACTAGAGATGATATGAGAAAACTAAATCTTTACTATAAACAAAACCCAAAGTCTGATAGCAAGAAGGATGTGGTAACTCAATCTACTTCCATAAATGAAAACCTATCTACTTCCATACTTGGAAACCTATTATCTTGGGTTTTTACATTACTTTTTATTGCAGTTGTAATTTTGGTGATTTGGGCAGTTACAAAATGGGCATACATAATGGTGTTTTTTAGATAAGCAAATATTGTAAATTAACTTCATATTTCTTATGATTGATTCGATCACAGACAACTGGCTTGGACAGACTTTCTTACTACTATTCTTTCTCTTTTGGGTTATTGGAGGCTTAGTAGAATTAGTTAGATATGCAGTTAGGAAGGAACTAGCTAATTTTGCCTCAACTCTAACTGATGAGAAGAGAAGAAAGTAATCCATAATTACTCCAATTACTCCTCAGAATTTATTATGAAAAAACTTGTATCAGGTCTGGGTATTCTGATTATTGGAATTTTAATAGGGGCCACTCTTTCTAGTAATTCGAACACTAACACCAGGTTAAAGTATGGAAGCACTGGTTTCCCAAAGAATTGTCGTGCCATTATCAAAGAAAACATAGACAATTTCCATTCAGGAGATTTTTCAGCTGAAGATTCCATCGAATCAATTGATAGAAACTGTGGAGAATTTGGTTACTCATGGACAAATTAATAAATTTTAATATTTAGTTTTTTTGATGAAAAGAATTGTCGTGGTAACTCGAAAGTCGAACTGATTTAAACTCTCCGTAGTTAATTAAAATTATATATATGAGATCAATATTAAAGAAATGGGCGCCCTGGGTTATTATAGCGTTCTTTCTAATATTTATATGGTCCTCTTTGAAAGATCTTAGAGACGAGGTTAGATATTCCATCCAAGATGTAGAATATGCCGTTGAAGATTCTTGGGAAGATGAAATAAGATACCTTGAGACGCGGGTAGATGATCTCGAGGGAAAACTATCGCATGTACGAAACTTACTTAATAATAATAGCGACACATTTGAAGATTTAGGAATATGGGATCGTTTCTAGTATTACAGAGTATCAAACAGCCCCAAATAATTCATCATCCTCGTAATATCCTCCACTGCCCCCTCTGGATTCTCTTCTGGATAATGACAAGTAAACTCAAAATCCGTAAAGGTGCCTTTTACGATTGTAGTTTCGGATTTTATGTACTTCTTTTTCAGGGTGTATCGATAAGGTAAATAATAGCTCACTCCTTCACTAGGGAGTGATAAAATGGCTTACTGCTTGTCAGTGAAGGGCTTTTGATCTTTTGTAGAGGGTTCACTAAAGACTTCACTGACGCTTTCCATAGTCAATCCAGCCGTATCTGGTGAAGTGGTGATGTCATTAGAGGATATCCGTTCTTTGAGATCGGCATACTCATTCCTCCTGATAATATCTTTAATCTTTTCTGTTTTGATCTCATAGTAATACCGACCTTTTCCACCATTATTTCCAGTAGAATCTCTCTTCTTTTCCTTCTTCGAGCTGATGATCTTGCTTCTCGTCAGTAAAGAACCGACAGAAGAACTCGTGGGAGCATATTTGTCATACTCATCCAATCCGAGCGATTCTCTCAGATACTCAGTGAGTTGTTGATTGGTCACGGATATCAACTCCACCCCCTGCTCTATCTGCTCAGTAAAATATTTCAACAGATGATAAAGACGGTCCTTTTCCTCATTGTCTTCAGTTTGCATTTCATCTTTCTCAGCAAGGTAAGACAGAACACTTTCAGTATCAGCCCCCATAACATCCAATACACCACCTATGATTGAAAAAATATCTGATCGTCTACCAAAGAGACCTGACTTTGAGAGGGCCTGCTGTCTCTCTTTTATTGCCTTTGAAAATTTTTCAGCGTTCATCAGGCAGCAGGCAAAAATCCTATCTCTTATATTCTGGAATTTCTCATCAACTTCCTCACTTCGACTATGAATATCTTCGATTGGCTTTCGGTTCTTGATGGTATGAATCACTACACAGCGGCTCATGAATGAGTCGTGGAAGAGTGCTTTGTTAGTCGAGAAGGTCTTGGTAGAAAAGGTGTGGTAGACCTTAATTTGACCTTCTGACTGCTTACTGTTCATGTCTGTTATTTCATAGGTCCCATTACGGTAAAGGCCCGAATTCATCACACCTACCAATACGTGAATATCTTTCGGATCAATTTTATCCAGTTCATCCAAATTGATATTTGCCATCAAAGAATTCACTTTCCTGACAATTGAGGCGACACTAGATTTCCCACAGAATGTTCCATTCATTTGGAGCATGGCCATCAAATTCTGCAATGAGGACTTTCCAGTTCCTTTTATTCCATCTAAGAGTAAATAAAAGGTCTTCCCCAGAAGGCCCAATAAGTACGAATGGAGAATGTGAGCACAAACAATAAAGAGCTCTTCTTCAGAGTAGAAATCATAGTATCCGCTGAGTATCGATTTGAGATCTTCAAGTAGCTTCTGTGGATCCACCTGTTCTTGATCCAGCACCAGCCTGACACCTTCGTGACTCACACCGCACACGAGGCCACCGTTGTACCAGAGTTTCTCTCCCGTATTGAAGATCAGTTTCTTCTCGTCAATAAAAACAAAGCTATATGGGTCTTTCTTGGCGTGTTTTATTTCGTGGTGTTCTCCATCGCCAAAGATGAGGAAGGGTGTGTATTTATTTCCGTTTGTGACAAAGACGGTGTGATACAGTCGGCCACCAAGCACCCCCGTGAGGGGGATGTGCTTGATGCTGGAGCCGATTTGAAGGAGTTGTTTCAACATGGTTACAACGTTAGAGGTTAAGGATTATTAGTCTCGGCCAAGATATTCTTGACCTCGAGAGGAGTAGTAAAAATCTGGAGGCAGATAACCACCAGACCACCTGACGTATTCTTTCAGATACTTCAGGAACTTTTTATTGATTGCTTTGTGAGTTTTCATGTCTAAAATATGAGTGTATAAAAGGTGCTCTCGTTGGCGAAAGCTTACGGGGGTGCTTTGGGTTCGTTAAGGAGGCTTGTATATAAAAATCATTAATTCTTGTTAAGAAGCTTTTCAGCATAAGGAAAAACAGCAGCTTCAATTTTTTGAGTAGCTTGCTTGGTGATGGGGTGATAGATATTTAGATGTGTGTTCCCGATTTTTTTTGTAGGAAAGACAAGCCTAAAGGAGCCATCAGGTCTTCTGTACAAAGCGATGCTTCCCATAAAGAAAGTCTTGTCGAGAAGGAAGCTGACCATCGCACAGTGCCCGTCTATTTTTTCACGAATTGGTACTACGGCGATTTCGGAAATTTTCATGTCGAATATTAGTAATTAATGACATGACTTTACCTCCCATAGGTCGCGTTTCTCTCGCAGAGAATTGCGACATCATAAATAGCCTATTATCAAGGTAGTAGTTGTTTGGAAGCGATATTTTTCACTTATGCAAGTGTCGCGCTCGGGCGCGACACTTTAAATAATGGGGCGACACTTATATCCAATTCTTGGCACATTCTCAATTTTCATTCCCTCTTTTCTCAATCTCGAAATAGTCCTCCTGACCTCAGTAAAATTTTCTTTACTATCTGAAAGGCCAATCTCTATGAGAATATCTCCATGAAACACTATGTTGCCTTTAGCTTTTATTAATAATGAAGCTGCTATCTTATCTCTAGCTCTGACACCATTATTAGAGGTCTTCAGATATTTACCGCCAATTTTTAGGTTTTCAGTATTCCCTTCGTATTCATTTATCTCATATCCGCCCCATGAAAAACTTGGAGTATATTCAGGAATGGCGATTGGCTTCGTGATATTTTCAAAATAGACATCATTGTTTAGGGAATTATCAGAAAAACATAATTGAGCCCTCTCAATCCACGGCATTACAATTAAAATGGGGTCCATTAAAGATTGCCATTGTTTTGTGCGTAAATCTGGTGGTAAGTTTGACGCCCTCTTTGTTGAGGCAGTAATTGGGTGTATTGAGTTGAGTATACTTAAAATTCTATCTTCACGGTCTGGAAAATTATTATCCACACAAAATGCACTTGCCTTTGAGATGATATTTTCTGCAACAACCCTGTTTAACTCCTCGAATTCCTCTGCATAAATTGATGTATCATCTACGCAAAAACAAAGGTCCCAAATTTTCTCAGTTTCATCATTAGCTTTAACAACTGATGTGTATCTCCAAATCGCCTTCATAGCCCGAGTAGTATCATTTTCTGTGGTGGCTATGTTTAAAGCTGAATAGTACTTATTCAGTTTCTCGTAGAGAGGATTCATTACAACTTCATTACCTAATTTACAATTTTAATCACTCCGATTCTACCATCCCTTTATACCTTCGGCTCCTATATTGCAGACCATTGCACCCCCTACATGCCACCTCAGAACTCATAGGATGTCTGTAGAGCTTTCCTGACCTTGTTTTACAACTAGGGCACTCAAACCAATATCTAAGCCCTCCATGGGCCATATTTGAGGTCGTAAGGGTAACAGAAATTCCATCCATTTCAATCATGGACTTGATGAAGTGTTTTTTGAGAAGTATTGAGGCTTTTTTAATGTATTCATTGATGTCTATGCTTTCGCATGAATCCACTAATATTCCTGAATCATTAAGGGGTAACTTTTTCACAGTTTGAATTTAGCTGTTGGTTATGTCCAACTATAGCATTTTGCGCATTGATCTGGATATTCATTTCTGGAGCCTTGAGCTGCTTCAGGAGTTGCAAAGAGCTTTGGTAGTGACGCTGTGCTCTATCCAATTCGCGACTTAGTGTATCTGAATACTTACAGGAAAGATCACTGTAGCTCGTCTTATCTAATTCATTATTGAGCTTATGAGTAATATTCATCACCCTGATATAATTTAACACGATGTTTTGTATGCAGGTTATTACTGATGGACTACTCGCTGAATACTCTTCTTCAAGCTCACGACACATTTCAAGTGCAAATGAGCGGTGATCAACGGAGATAGACTCTATTAGAAGTGATTTTGATTTGATTGAATCCATTAACGAAAATTTCCTCAGCTTCTCTGAATATTCTTGAAGTTTTTCTTCAGATATTGAGTCCCCTTCTGTCTTCATAGCATTGAGAGCGTCCGCAGTATTGATCAAAACAACCTTTGGATCACTGACATAACTAATGTTTTTCCTTAAATAATCCTTTACTTGTTCTGGTGCGTTAGATGAAGAATTCATATGTTCAACAACATTCATTTTTGTTGGATTAATAGCTTATTAATTATCTCAGCCATTTCACCTCTATTGATATTTTTGGATGTGCTTGAAAAGCTATCGAGATAGATATCAATTTCTTTTGCCCTCTCCACAAATGGTTGATACCATTGTTCATTGCTTTTTTCATCCCTAGTCCATACTTTAAATGCATTTAGGGTTATTTTTAGTGCTTCAGCAACATTCATACTCTTCGAGGGACCAAAAGATCCATCGGGATATCCTCCTATTATGTTTATTGATTTTGCGGAACAAACATAACTAGAAAACCACTGGTTTTTGACATCTGAAAAACAATTTGATCCATTTGTATCCATCTGAACTGCACCAACAATAATTTTGACGAATTCAGCTCGATTGATGTTTTCTTGAGGCCTGAAAGAACCATCAGGATATCCTGAAATAATTCCTCTTTTGGATAAAGAGTTTATTGACTGCCTGAATGGAGTACTATTTATATCAGGAAAAAGGTCATTTTGAACCACCTCATCTCTATCACTCCACTTTGCTCCAATATCACTATTGGCAGAGTACTTTTCAAGTATTGATTTTGCCATTTTTTCAGCATTCACAATTTGAGTATCCGAGTTGTTTGTCAGATAGATGTGAAATGCAGTATTGCTCATTTCTGGATATGCACTTAAAACATATGCTGCTATTCCAGTGATAATTGGAGCAGAAAAAGATGTGCCATCATCATAATCATATTCATAACCTAATACAGATGTACTTACAATGTTTTCACCTTGAGCATATATATCAACACAGTCACCATAGTTAGTCCATGAAGTTAAATATTTATTATCTGAAGTACTTGCCCCAACTCCAATTATTTGTCTGTCATTTGATTCGTTACATACTGGAGATATTTTAAATTCAGTAGTATTAATGCCTTTTGTATTGGTATCTCCGTTTCCAGCTGCAATTACAATTACCACACCTCGATCAGAGGCATACTTTAATGCCTCATTGTATGAGGCATTATATGAAGTCATATTTGTTCCTCCTAGGCTTAGGTTGATTACCCTAGCACCATTATTTGTAGCGTAATAAATTGCATCAATGACATTTTCATCAATACATCCATATTTATTACACGCAATGAGTGGCATGATCTTTGCTTTCCCAGCAGCAATTCCAGCAATACCTATATTATTGTTTTTATTAGCCGCTATTATTCCAGCTGTAAATGTACCGTGAGAGGTCAAAACATCTACATTTTTAGAGTCATCAATGAAGTTCCATCCATATTTATCATCAAGGTATCCATTGTTATCATCATCTATGCCATTTCCTATTATTTCATTGCTGTTTGTCCAAAAGGCATCTTTGAGGTCACTATGATTTAAGTACACACCATCATCAATAATCGCTACAACAACATTTGATTTTGGTTTAATTATTTGCCACATTTTATCAATTTTTGCATTTAATAAATAGTCCTGAACTCCAGATAGTTCATCATTTGTATTGTCAATTGGAGAATATACCTCCATATTAAATTCTTTAGATTTAGTTGTTTTATTTCTTTCTATAACAATAGTGTTTTGAAGAGCGGCTTCCTTTGGTAACAATGGAACCTTCACCCTGATTGTTCTTTCTGACCATGATAGAATTTCCGCTTTTTCACCTGAAAACATGATCCTGTATTTATTTTCACCGAAGAAAAACCCGTTGATGTCAATCACAGATCCTGGAAAAGCCCCATTCAGTATATTTCCATTTTGATCAGTAATATGTGAAACAGTCGGTAGTATTTTGTACAAGACGCTGTCAATTGACTTACTTATCCATTTTGGAGTACATGATTCACAATCTTTTACTAATGCCTTCCCAAATATATGAATTGAGCCTGAAAAGTTAACAAGTTCCTCATCAAGAATTGGAGCCGTGAAGTCAATTTTGGTGTCATCCCACAAATCAATAAAGTCAGCATCTGGAGCAAAACAATAATTTCCACTATTAAAACATAAAAATGTATATTCTGAATCACCATCTCCAAAGTCATATCCTCGAATCTTGACTTCATCCCCAACTGAAAATTCATTTCCAGGTAATATTTGTATGAATGATGCATGAGCAATGGGTTGTAGTGAAATGGCAAGAAATAGTGCTGCAAATACAAATATTTTTTTCATATTATTATGTGTTATTGATATCAAAATATAATATATATTCATAAGTTCAACCTAACACTTTTTAACTTTTATAGTTACATTTATGAATTGAAAAAATGATATTCTCAGGTTTTAAGCATATGTAAATCTATTAAAGCAGAAAATATACCATTAATATTTATATAAATATAAGGTATGTTATTTGTGAAGTTGTAATGAACCCATGAATAATCTCATTGGAGAATCTCAAGAAAAAAGGAGAGTAGCCATCTACATTCGAGTCTCAACAGCAGAGCAGAAAATTGATGGATACAGTTTTGACGCACAAAAAAAGAAGCTCTTGGAATACGTGACGAACAACAAAAGTGCCAACTTTGAGAACAAGAAGGAATGGATATTTGAAGATGTCGGTACTGGTAGTGATCTCAATCGAAACGGATACAAAAAAATGATGGAGGCTGTTCGGGAAAAATCCTTTGATACTGTCCTCGTCTGGAAAATTGATCGATTAAGTAGATCTTTAAAGCATCTTCTTTCTACCTTTGAGGTCTTTGAAGCCCATCAAGTCAGCTTTGTTTCCATACAAGAGAACATTGACTTTAGAGGTCCAATTGGAAAACTGATCTTTCAAATCTTTGGAGCCATTGCTCAATTTGAACGTGAACTTATCAAAGGGCGTACTCGCATGGGGAAGATTGCCTCAGCAGAGCTTGGTAACTACACGGGCCACTCGATTCCATTTGGATATAGGCCAGTAATGAATGAAAGTGGAAAAGGTAAAAAGCTATCCCTTATTCTGAAAGAGAAAAAATGGATAGAGAAAATTTATGAATGGTATATCTATGAAGGTCTTGGTCATCTGCAAATCGCCAAAAAGCTCAATGATTTAAAGGTTCCTAGAGGGCAGTACACTCGACTCAAAAAAGACAAGAAGGCTCCGTGGAGTGAACCTGTCGTTCGAAAAGTCCTTACAGCATCTGTCTATAGAGGCGAGTTTGTGGCTAACAAAAAGGATGACTCAGGCATTCTATTACCTGAATCTCAGTGGACTATTGTAAAGATCCCAGCCTGTATTTCTGAATTCACCTTTCAGCAAGCACAGGAGATTCGGAAGACGAGAAAGAGTATTGCTCCTAGTACTCGATACTTGTTGAGCGGGAAACTCAAAGATATGACTCTTGATAAGCCAAAGTCCTTCGTTGGAGCACCACGATACAAAGGTGGATATAGCTACAGAAGGAAGCAATTCAAGATGAAAGATGGAACACATGTACCCGTTTTTGAAATACCGTGTAAGCCCATTGATGAATACGTATGGAAAAAAGTTACTGAAGCCATGCAGGACCCCGAACTCTTCATCGAGCATTACCTCGCCAATGAATACTCAGATCCCAAACGAGTCGAGTCACTAGAAGAACAGCTCATTGAATTTCGAGAACAACATGCCAATATGGAACTCTCTATGGCACGTATTGAAGAAGCCTATGAAAATGGTGTCTACAGCGAAGATAAGATGAGCGAGAAGATAGCTGATAAAAATGACTCCATGGCAAAGATAGAAGAAGAAATTCAGACAATAGAGGATCAGCTCCATTTCCTGAGTTCAGTTGATGTGGAAGTTCAAAAGCTCAAAGAAGCATCAGCCCAAGTGAAATACAAAATGGACAAGCTCACTCCTAAGCAAAAGAAGATGTTGTGCAGTCTTTTTGTAGAGCGTGTAGAAATGTTTCGGGTGAGAGACGGAAAACACTGGAAGGTGAGCTCAGAAATCTTCTTTCGGTTCAACCCCAAGAAGTTTAGCGAAGCCACTAATAGGGTTAGAACCCAAAGAGCCCTTAAACAAGAGCAAAACAAGACATTGAACTCAAAAGCAAAGCTAAGTGGTGCGCAGGAGAGGACTTGAACCTCCACGGGCATATATTGCCCACTAGCCCCTCAAGCTAGCGCGTCTACCATTCCGCCACCTGCGCTTGGATACTCAACGATCATTGTGAAGAAATGAGGAAGTTCTTCAATCGTGTACAGAGCTATAGCATTATAGGTAAATACGAGGGCTATGCAATGGGATTTCATACTTTCACTAGTTTTGACATTTCGACTGGAACCGAGGGGGTTCTGGAAGAGGGCGAAACAGAGAGCTCCTTTCGCTTAGAGCATCTCCAACGATACCTAGAGTATCAAAAAAGGGATTCCTCTTTTCCGTTCTCACCATACCCCTGCCACTCCAACCGGAATGCCAAAAAAGCTCCCGATATTTTCAGGAGCTTTTGTAATGGTTCAGAAACATCTGCGATTCAGACATCCTCTCTCTATTGCTTCAATTCCTCATAATTCGCCTCTTCCAGCGTGATTTCAGTTGTACGCTCCTCCCCTTTTCGAATATACTTCACTTTCAAGACATCACCTGGCAAGTACTTTGAGATTTCTTTTTGGAGTGGCGTATCTATATTTATTTTTACTCCATTGACTTCGATGATGATATCTCTTTCTAGAAGGCCAGCCTTGTCAGCTGGTTTTCCTGGTAGCACTGCAAAGTTTTTCCCATCACCACGAAGAACAGCACCTTCTTTTGCTTCGAGCTCGAGTTCTTTCGCGAGTTCCGGGGTCAGCATAGTAAACATCACTCCGAGGATAGGACGTACAATGCGGCCAGTGGTCTTGATGCTTTCTATGGCAGCCTTTACATCATCAATTGGGATGGCAAACCCAATACCGTTTGCTCCAGCTGCGATGGCAGTATTTACTCCTACTACTTCCCCTGCGAGATTAATCAGTGGCCCTCCAGAGTTTCCTGGGTTTATAGCGGCATCGGTTTGGATGAGACCCGAGAGGTTTTCACCTCTTCCTTGACCATCCGAAGCAACGATTTCTCTTCCTTTAGCAGAAATAATTCCTGTTGTCGCAGAGTTTTCAAATTCCGCTAAGGCATTACCAATGGCTATCACAGACTGTCCTATTTTTAGCTCAGAAGAATTCCCTAATCGGATCGGGTTCAGTTTTGGTAATTCAGCTCCGTCTTCAGCAAGGATCTTGATCACGGCAATATCATTAAAAAGGTCACGACTCACCACTTCAGCCTTAAATTCATCGCCATTATTCAGGATGACGGTATACTCCACATCGTCTCTTGAGACCACATGACGATTTGTGAGGATGAGTCCTTCTTCAGAAAGAATAAACCCAGACCCTCCTCCGACTTGTTGCCTGATCGAATTCAGAGGATCAGTTTCTTCTGGTGTTGTCTGAGGTGCAGGTTGTTGAGGGGTTTGTCCAAAGAACTGATTGAACAGTGGGTCGTTGTTAAAAAACAAGTCAAATGGACTTTGTTGTTGGTTTTTTACGAGCTGGAGTTCTTGTGTGAGGACGATGCTCACCACAGATGGAGTGACAGCTTGTATGGTGTCGATGGTTTGTGATTCTTGGTTGACCAATTTCATCTGGACGGGCTGGACAATGGTCTTCCCTCCATCAGAATACTGAACAGGTGCAGAGATAAGCCGGTTTGATAAAGCACCTCCAGCAAAACCAGAAATGAGTGAGAGCACTACCAGGAGTGCAGTTGATTTCTTTTGCGTATTCATAAGTTCTAGGGTTAAAAAATACGAGTACTTTTTTACTACGCACTTGTGGGGAAAATGTAACACAAAATATCTTGCCGATCAGCAGAAGTGTAGGTATAGCAAAACATCTCAGAATTCAGTACAATAGAGGAAAGATAACCGCTCAAGCCCCGGACCCCTTAAATAGGGAGGCACTCCCCAGAAATCCTCCTCTCACACTGCTTAGTTCCCCTTTTGAGGGGCTAGGGGTTTAGGCTGAGAAATAATCTCCAGCTATGCATATCCAAACCTACGGATCGAAAAAATCTCCAAAACTCGTCATATTACATGGCTGGGGAATCGACGGAACGAAATTTAGCGAGCTTGCCAAAATCCTCGCAAAACACTTTTATGTCGTGGTACCAGACCTACCAGGATTTGGAAAATCAATCCCGCCAAGAAAAGCTGCTGATGTATCGAGCTACGCACGTGCTATAAAAAAACAATTAAAAGAACTCAAAATATCAGAAGCAGCTTTCATCGGACACTCCTTTGGAGGGCGTATCGCCATAAAGCTCTCAGCAGAGTCACCAGATCTTATTAGCTCCTTGGTACTGACTGGAGCCGCAGGTGTAGAAGCCTTCCAGCTGAAGCGTTCACTAAAACGAACCATCTACTGGATGGCTGCAAAGATCCTCCGACTCTTCTCTTGGATCCCTCTTATTGCAAAAATCCGCAACAGGTTTTACGCAAAACGAGACTTTGGAAAGGTAGACGGCGTCATGAAAGAAACGTTTCTTAAGGTCATTACAGAAAAGCTGGACCCCTTTGCTAAAAGTATCCATCAACAAACCCTCCTGCTTTGGGGATCCCGTGACCAGCTCACTCTCGTGTGCGATGCCGAAAAACTTCTCAAAATCATTCCTAATGCCTACCTCAAGATTTTCAGCGGCGTCGGACACAATCTCCCATACAAGCGCCCACATGAGTTCGCGCGGGAAGTAAAACAATTCTTGTTGTGATGTTTCACGGATCCAACCCAACCCCATCCTTCTCAATCCTTCCAATCCTAAACCCTTAGTACCCTTAGGCTTCTCTGCATCCTTCACCTCTTTCCTCTTGATCCACACCTCTCTCTCGCCTAATACCGAAAACGACGATCTCTGGATTGCCTTCAAGCAGCTGGTTTTCCCTTGGAATTGGTTCGGCTGGAGGAAAGGCCCAGTGACTATAGGATTGGAGCAGTCTTTTCAAGAATATTTGGGAATGAAGAATGCTTTTTCAATGCAACGCGGCCGTGATGCGCTCTATGTTCTTCTCCAAGCGATGGGAATTGAGAAAGGTGATGAGGTAATCCTTCAAGCCTATACATGCATCGTGGTCCCAAATGCGATCCAATACACGGGCGCGAAACCAGTGTATGTCGATATCGAAAAGAAAGGTTTCAATATCGATCCTGACCTCATCGAAGCCGCCATTACTCCCAAGACCAAAGTCGTGATTATTCAGCACACTTTCGGAAACCCCGCGAAGATCGCAGAGATCCAAAAAATTTGTCAGGAGAATTCCCTTCTCCTCATCGAAGACTGTGCTCACTCCCTCAGCGCTGAGGTCAATGGACAAAAGGTAGGAACCTTCGGTCATGCTGCCATTTGGAGTTTTGGTCGCGATAAAATTATCTCCAGTACCTGGGGAGGGATGATCACTACTGACAACGATCTCCTCGCCAAGAAGATCGAAGAATCATATGAACAAATCCCCTTCCCTTCTTTCTTCCAAGTTTTCCAGGCTTTGATGCACCCTCTTATTTTTGCCATCATAAAGCCCATGTACAGTTCAAAAATCGGAAAAGGACTCCTTGTACTCTCCCAAAAGCTCAAGCTCATCCCTCGTGTCATCTTTAGAATAGAAAAAATGGGTCAAAAACCTCATTTCTTCCCTCAGCAAATGTCGAACGCTCTTGCGCACCTCGCACTCAATCAACTCAAAAAACTCGGACGCTTTCATCAGCATCGGAAGAAATTGGCGATGAGGTATGGAGAGGAATTGAAGGATATGCCTTATGAGCTACCATTGAATAACCCTCTAGCCTCTTTGAAAGGTGAAAATTCTGCCCATCTTCGCTTCCCTCTTCGTCACCCAAACGCTCAGAGCATCTTGCAAGCTGCCAAGCAACAGGGTCTTTACCTCGGCGATTGGTATACCACCGTCCTAGCTCCTGCGGACTGTCAGCTCAAAGATTTTCAATACAAGCCGGGGTCTTGTCCACGGGCAGAGCAGGCCGCAGTGGAGACCTTAAACCTGCCGACGCATATCCAAATGACCCCAGCAAAAGTTGAGCGTGTTGTTGAGTTCTTGAGACAGCAAATCGGATGAGGCTATTCTTCAAGGCTGCCCCCCATAAAAGGAGAATAAAACAAATCACCCAATCCCTATCATTCAGGTGAACGAAGAATCTTTCCCGACAGGATTTAATGGGTCCTATAGGTTCTTCTCAATAGCGTGTTTTCTTCAAAAGACTGATACTTCATCATCTTTGTCCTTCATTCAACCTCAAGATTCTTCGGTCCCTCAGAATGGCAGAACCGATGGAGAGTCTGAAAAGAAAGGGTGTTCGGGAGTGTCTCCCCTTTCAAGGGGCCGAGGGTCTGGAGTGGGTCTAAAACAACTGACTCACCCCATAAATAGCCCCACTCACCAAATAACTCGGTAGCCACCAGTGCAAATACCCATAATACCAGGGCACTTGTTTGTAGTACCATTTCCAAGCAGCCATTTCGAAGACGAAGAGGCTCAGTAAACAGGTGATAATGGTGTAAAACGTCGTAAAGGTGGGTTCAAACAGTGAAAAATAAACGTAAAACACTGATCCAAAAATAATCACCTCCCCGAGGTAATGAATCGCCACCCGGTGAGATTTTTTGTAATCCTTAATCCAATTGATATTGAACGAGGCAAAACACCAGGCTAAGAAGGAAAAGGCAGCAATTCTGAGGATTTCTGAGATCATCGGGTGAAATTTAAGGATTTGGTCTTATTATACACAGAACAGAAGATTTGGAGATTTGAATATCCATCATTGACGAAGATGGAGCTTGTTGTACTTGCAAAATATTGCAAATAATGTATAATGGTATGATATATAAATAAAAACCTATGACAACTTCTGCAGTTTTAGAACAACCAAAAAATTCTCTCGACGAAAAAAATGTCAAAAAACTCGTAATGAAGTACAGGCAAAAAGAAAGGAAGAAACTTCTGAAGGGACTTCATGGAAAATATAGAGAGGAAGGACAGGCAAAGATTAAGGGTCAAAATAAGCAAGAATATTCTCGTTTTGCTGATGAAAAAATTAGGTCTTTAGTAAAAAAATTAGGTTTAGACGATGAAGGTATTCTTAAAAAGGAGGTTCACAAGATCCTCTGGAATGAGCTTCAAAATGATATTAAAAAGAACGTAGATGCTATTCGAGGTGAGACAAATAAGAAGGTAAAAGCCTTATTGGAGGAATCAAAAAGAACATCAAAAAGTGCACCGAGTGATTCTCTCATGAGTAATGCCAAGTCTATCCTTCAACAAGTAGTGGAAAACCAGGGAGTGAAAGACGAATTATACTACGAGCTCTCACAAGAATTTGACAAAGGAGGGGCACACCAGGATCCAGGTACGAGCTTTCAAGATGTTCAAAAAGTTGATGCAATTCTCTATCGTCTTTCCCGAAAAAAAGGGCTCAAAAAAGCTGTTTGGGATCTGATGAATATAAGGGCAAGGCAATCAATTCTCATAACTGAAGAGAATAATAAACCAAAATCAGCTCCGACTTCGCGCAAAAGAAAGGTGCTGGTCAAACCCACGCAAGCAGTGAAGCCACAAATGACCGCAGCTCCACAACCTCAAAAAACTCGAGAACCATTTGGAGTTTCAACCAAAAATCCAGATGTAAAAACTTCGTGGTTTGGAAATGCCTGGAAAGGGGTGAAGAATTTTGTATGGGGTGAGGAAAAACAAGAAAAAACGCCTACTGCTCCAGAATCAGCAACAGCAATCATTAAACAGATCGAGGAGGATTATCCAAATAAGCTTGATGCAAGAGAGATAAAAGCCAAACTGCTGACGATTATCCAAGACTTTTTTGATGGGGAAACATCGATAGAACAAATGAAAAAACGTTCCAAAAAGGCAGACCTTGAGGGGAAGGCTTGTTTGATTATTGTTCGCATCTTGAATACAAAGTACAAGCAAACAAGCAATCATATTCTCAACCTTGTTCTCAATCTTATTGTAACTGAGCTAGAAATAAAGGAGAAAGGAGGGGCTCCTCTACCCCTTCAAGAAACACCTCCAAACAAGCCAAAGAAAAGAAAGTCAGGAATCACAATAGAGCCCATAGAAGAAGGGAGCCGAGATGAAAAATCAAGTGGAGAGGTTTCACCTCTCGTGGTTCCTGAGGATAAATCTAAACAAGAGAAGAAAGTGAAAGTTCTTGGGATGGATATAAAGGAAAACACTAAAGCAGTAGAAAATAAAATTGAGTACGGAAAAGAATACACAAATGAAGAAGTATCAATTCGAGTTGAAAATCTGATTGAAGGAGATCGAATAGATATGACGACTACCAGTGGATCTAACTATGCCTTCGTAGTGTACAAAGATGAAAAAAATAAAACATTTGTAAGACCTGGAAACAAGAAGACACAGAGAAAATTTTTCAGGGAGCTAGATGAACGAGCTTTGGTGAGTAAAGTCATCGGTCCAGAAAAAAAACTACACTTGGATCTTGGAGGGCAGACAAGTCCTATCAAAAAAATGAAGGTGTCAGTTGAGTTCACCAATACAACTGCAACAGTACGCCCAAAAAAGAATTATATTGAGGCAAAAGACGACCAAGGGAAGGCAGTGAAAGCTCTTGGGGTGGAAAATCAAGCCGTGGTAAATCCAAAAGTAAGAGATCTCTCAGAAGAACAATTGATAGACTTAAGAGAAGGATTAATAGGAGCGAAGAGAGCAGTTGATGAGCTCGAAGAAGAGGGACAAGATCCTATGGAAATCGCGAAAAGAAAAGGAGCACAGCAAGAGCTATACGAAGGTATTTCTCCAGAACAGCTGGATTTAATTCGGAAAGATGTCAGGAGAAATCTTGATGATGCACTTAAGACGATGGATCATGGAGGAAAATCAGAGGATCTTCAAAATACAGAAAGGAAGAGAAATGAGGAAGCAGTCAAAGCAGCACAAGAACAGTCTGAGGCCGTTTCAGAAACAATAGAAAGCATTGATCTCAAGAAGCTCAGGATCAATGAAAGAATTGATCTCAAAATGGATAACGGGTCTATCTATCGCATTGATTGTATTCAAGCACGAGATCAAGAAGTAGGAGAAACATATCCGAAACAAGTGAAGTTTTACTCTGTTTCACTCAAGTCTTCTCAATCCCAAGAATTCAACGAACCAGAACTCCTCGCACTCACGAAGGTAGGAGCAAAAATTAATCTTGAAGCAGGGAAATCATTCAAAATTGAGTTCTTGAAAACAAAAAGAGATAAAGATAATGGTGGGTTCCTTTTCGCTGGATTGGACGAAAAAAGCCCGGTAAGCAGCTCCATTCGAAAGATTGCTGCTATTGAAAAATCATCTATCGACAAATCAAGTTACCTCACTCAAAAAGTGAAGGTGCTCTTTGCCGGGGATCGGATCGTCCTGAAGAATGCAAAAGGAGTTCTAGAAGTTACAAGCATTGATAATAAAACCGGAGAAGTCACCTGCAAACGACTCACAGGAGTTGGTGAATCTGAAGTCACCTTTGAAAATAAAGAAGAATTGACGGATCCAAATGTTATATCGAATATTCACAAAGCAAGAAAACAACGAAAGGCTGAAAAGGCAGAAAAAAGAAAAGAAGAACTGCATTTCACTATTTCTCCTGAAAAATCCATTACCAAGCCTGAACAACCCTACCAACTGAACACTAAAATCAAAGATGTGATCAGTCTCGCTTGGACTCTTGGAAGGTCTATGACTCGAAATGAAAGAGTTTCAAAGACAAATGAGAATATGAAATTTAATAAAAAACTGAGGAGTCTGACTCCTGATGTTATTTCTACTCAACTCTCACAATCAAAAGTATCTATGGGGAAGGATTTCCCAGAATCTCTCGTTTATCGTGTGATGGAAATGTCAAAAAAATACGAACGAAAGCACAAAAAATCTGAAATCGGACAATTTATGAATATGGATGTGGAAGGAAAGAAGCTTTACCTACGATTAAGAAAAGAAGGTTGGGTAAAAAAAGAGGCAGTTCAATCGAAAGCTAATGCTGCACCAAAGAAAAAGAAAGTGGAACAACGAACGACTTCAATTTTCGAAGAACTTGGATTCGAAGCTGGTGAAACTGTTGAGTTCCAACCAAATAAGAGAACAAATAGAGTCCTCGCGACGGTAAAACCACATGAAACGAAAAAGAAACTGGTCGTGGTTACCGAACAGAAGTCTGGAGAAGTGCACCGACTCAATCTCAAAAGTGCTCAGAAACAACTTTCTAAGGTTCCCATGAATGCAGTCGAAGAGCCCATGATGGAAGCACAGCTTACACGTTCAGTACCTTCTGCTGATGACATGAAAAAGGTGAGCGAGGCTCGAGAGAAACGCCTCAAAGAAGAAGTAACGGCAGCAGAAGCTCCTCAAACAGTGCGTCAGATTGACAAGAAATATACCAAGGAAGACGCAGAAGGATTGACTGCTTCTGATCGTGAGATCCTCACAGAACAAGAAACAAAAGAGGCCCTAATGAAAAACAAACCTTTGGAAGGAGAACCTCTCACACTGAATGCTGCTCTGAGATACTTCCAAATTTTAAAGGAGAAAAATACTCTTATCCTCAATACCGAACAATATGGTCAGGTAAAGATTGCAAAAACTCCTGATGGAAACATCAAGTTCATTGAGGGGTCAGTGCCAGGAATCAATAAATACCAAGCTTATACTCCGAAGCAGTTTGAGAAGGTGTCAAAGTTGCTTTCAAAAGTGAGACTTATTGGGAATGTAGACATGGAAAAGCTCCAAGAACTTCCCTTGAATATCAAGGATAGAGAATATATTCAAGATTGGGATGGTAAAGAAAGGATGAAAACTGGTGAACGGTTTAGTTTAAGAAAAAATAACAAGAGCTATGAGTTCACTGATGGTCAACTCGCTACCTATGTAAGGAAGAGCGACCAGAAGGAGGTAGAGGTGAGAGTCTTTAAATCCCCTGCTAAAGATGAAGTTATTCTCAAACCAGAAGGAGATATGCAACAGTTTGCACTTTGGACCTCAGAGGCTTTTGACCGCTTGAAACCTACACCAGTAAAAGAAAAGAATGTGAATTCGGAGAATAAGAGCGTTCAAAAGAAAAAGAAGAAGGCTTCACGCAAAGTATCATAGGCATTCACTTCACTCAAGACATCAAAGCCCCGCTAAGACGGGGCTTTTTGATTGAATAAAAACAGGAAAAGCGATACCATGAGCCTCCTTTTATGTCTCTATGAGCGACCCTCTTTCAGTTCAAGACCTCTTCAGCGAGGACCACGTCCTCACAGAGGCTGTCGTTAGAAGCAAAAAACTTTCTGATCCAAAAATCTATCCGTCTGACCAATTGATAAAATCTGGGATCGCTCTTGTCAGGCCCTTTGTCTCACTTCGTCTCAAGTATCTCTCCGATCAAGAGCGTGCAAATCATTACTTCATGGGGTCCAAAGAGTTCTTTCCTGAGGAGAATCATTACATCACCAGCCCAGGACTCCATCTCATCAGCTACAGTATAGAAAACCGCCCAAAAGGACATTTTATCACAATCAGGAGGAATGTTCTTGAGGTTCTTGTTCGCCGTATTCCAGACAAAAAAATGCCATTACTGCTTCGGAATACTTGGAGAGAAATGGCATTTGATGAACTGAGCGGTCAGAGCATTGTTCAAGAACAAATCGAACACTTCCAAAAAAATCTCCTCTTTCAGATTGCTCAAAAATACCGCACAGATTACATGGGTTTGTTTGTTTAGTTCCTACTTCGCAAACATATTGTAAAGCCAAGCCACAAGAGCTCCGCCAATAAATGCATCGACAAATCCCCAGAGGGCACCGATGAGACTTCCTCCTACCGTCGGAGCGAATCCCATATACCCTTCTGCGATGAGGTTCGTAATCCCAGGCCAAGGTCCCCACATCATCTGTACAAGTCCAAGAAAGAGCACAGCAAAGGCCCACACGATGCCGCAAGAAATCCCGAGGCCAAAGACACTGAGTTTTTGTGTTTCCATAATGAAAAGTTAAGAATATGGCTCAGTATAGGAGGTGAATGTTGAAGAAGTCGACGAGCTAGAGTTGTCAAACAGGACAGCTGTAGTGTTGTCTGAATCGCAGAATTCCTCAAAAAGAGAGAAATATTTCTGTTATTATTAGTATCCTAGTCAGCTCAACAATTTATCCCCATGCCAGAACTCCCTGAAGTAGAAACCGTCCGCAGAGAACTCGAATCAAAAATCCTCAACAAACCAATCCAATCGGTTGAGATTCGTGAAGCGATGATTCTCCGTCACTCTCACCTCGATCTCGAAACCATCGCCTATGAAAATCAATTCAGCTCGATCAAACGCATTGGAAAACTCCTCCAGTTCTTCCTCGCCGACGGCAAACACGTCATCCTCGCCCACCTCAAAATGACAGGCCAGTTCCTCTACATCGAACAAGGCGAAGTCCACGCCGGCATCTTCCCCCTCCTCTACGCCTCCACTCCCGGTGGAAAAAAATCCGCTGGGAATTTTCGCGAGAATCAGCTCCAGCAAATCGGGAGTGTCTCCCCTTTTAAGGTGCCGGGGGTCAGGGATGGTGCCCAGGACTCTCCCTTCGATAAACACACCCACCTCATCTTCCACTTCATCGACGGGTCCATGCTCGCCTACCGCGACGTGCGCAAGTTTGGTTATCTCACCTTGATACATCAGAAAGACCTCGATGAGGTGAACGCAAAATATGGTCCTGATCCTCTACACGAAAACTACAGCTTGGAAAACTTCCAACAGGCCTTCAAAAATCGAAAAAAATCTGTAAAAGGGGTCCTCATGGACCAGTCTCTTATCGCCGGGATCGGAAATATCTATGCTGATGAGATTTGCCATCGTACAGGGATTCGACCCACCAAGTCCTCTCTTCGACTGAGGAAAAAAGACAAACAGGCCATGTACGAGGCATCAAAAGATATTCTCAATAATGCTATTAATAAAGGTGGAACGACCATGAGAGACTTTGCTCGATCAGATGGTTCAGCAGGAAACTTTGCTTTTGAGCTTCAGGTCTACAGTCGTCAGGGCAGTCCTTGTCTGAGGTGTTCAAAAGGCATCATAAAAAAAATAGTCCACAATCAAAGAGGGACTCATTATTGTAGCAATTGTCAAAAATAGCAGAAGACCTACTATGTGATTCACCAGTAGAAATGCTCTGACTTCTTCATCATTTACAGAAAACTCATTTATTTCTAATATCAGTAAGCCTGCAAGGTGATTATTAGGGTTGAATAGAAGTCATCAAGGTTTATACAGAGAGAGATCTGTTTTATGAGTACTGATCAAGTTGTATCTTTGACGAATGTAAAAAAAAAAATATCTCTGTTAAAGACGATGATGTTGATCAATACTCAGAATTCCTTTAGGATCTGAGTAATTACAACCTTGAAATATGGACGTTTCACGACACCAACGCAGAATTTACTTGGTTCAAGCCATCTACCTTTGGGAACACCAGCAAGGGAGGGATAAAAAATTGGACGAAAAAGCAGCTGAAGCCCTCTTGAAGTACACTTGGGAAGATTTTAGCTCTGCGCCATACGACGAAACCATCTCAGAATTTGACCGAGATCGTTTTTTTGGAATGATTGATAATATCAAGAAGATCCGAAAATTTCTCATTCTCTTTGCTCCAGACTGGCCACTCGACAAGATCGCAACAGCAGATCGAGCGGTTCTTTACTTGGGTCTTTTTGAGCTGCTACATACCGACGTCCCACCGGCTGTAGTTATCAATGAAGCTGTCGAGCTTGCAAAAGAATTTGGTGGTGAACGAAGTTCAAAGTTTGTAAATGGTGTCCTGAGCACTGCGAATAAGGATCAAGAAAAGAAAACCGCGAAGAAAGAAAAAAAGAAAACAAAAAAAGAGGCCTCCTAACAGTTCTAAAACTCTAAATAGTCTTAACAGTTCTTTTCTCTATGTCTTACGACGACCTCTTCAAAATAATTGGCTTCACTGAATCAGAAGTGGAAAAAGACCTTTTCGAACGCGTTTTCATCCATCGTTCTTACGTCAACGAACACCGGAAAGAAAAGTTAGAAAGCAATGAACGCCTCGAGTTTCTCGGAGACGCTGTCTTGGAATTGGTCACTACGGAATATTTATATAAAAACTTTGATAATCCTGAAGGAGATCTCACCAACTGGCGATCCGCACTCGTCAAAGGAACAACGCTTGCAACTATTGCTCTCGAGCTTAATTTGGGGCAATACCTCAAGCTTTCACGTGGAGAGGAAAAAAGTGGTGGGAGAGAGAAGGAATACTTGCTCGCCAATACCGTCGAAGCGCTCATTGGATTTATTTATCTTCAAGGAGGCTATGCAAAGTCTCAGCTCTTCATTCACCGGTTTATTCTTGTGAAGCTCCAAGAGATCCTCGAAAAAAAGCTCCATATCGATTCCAAATCATTCTTCCAAGAAACCTCACAAGAAAAGCTTGGTATCACTCCAACATATGATGTGATAGACCATCACGGTCCAGATCACCAAAAAACCTTTACTATGGGGGTCTATCTCGAAAAAGACCTCATTGGACAAGGAAAAGGAGCCAGTAAGCAAGCTGCAGAACAAAGCGCTGCACGAGACGCTCTCATCAATAAGGGCTGGATTAAAGAAGGACCTTTAGAATAATTGAAGGATGATCCCTGTTACGTTTCTTACGATGGTATAGGATAGCATGATCAAGCCAAGTCCGATGAAAGCCCAGGTCAGGCTTTTTTTTGCAGCTTCGAGCCCTTCTTCTTCTCCACGAGAGGTCACCACTCGAAAGGCAGAATACATAATAATGATGACCGCCACTCCTCCAGAGATAAAGAAAATAGGGTTGATCACAAAGTTGAGGAGAATACCTTCAGTTGCTTCTACGGGGTCATTTACTCCTTCCAAACCTAAGGTTGGCAAGTTGCTTGGAACTTCAATCCCAGAATTATCCAGTGTCTCTTCAAGACTTGTTCCAGTCGGTTGAGCTGAAGCAGTAGAAAATATCCCAGTTGAAAAACTCAGGCTAAAAACCAGGAGAGAGAGTGCAATAATTCGCTTAAGCATATTCATATCTAAAAGATAACCAGTAGATTTGCCACAATAGAGTACGAGAGCGCTGCCAGAGCAATCCCCACAATCCCAAAAACAATCATTTTACTCGACTTCGCCAGCTCTTCCTCATTATCCCCAAAAATAATCAGACTCACACCAGCATAAAAGAAAACAACCAAAGAAAGCCCTCCCACCAGGATAGAAACTTGTTTAATGACCCACGGGATCCATCCCTCGAGAATATCAGCATCTACAAATTGAATCGCATTATCAGTATCTTGCACATCAATTTGGGTCACTTCTGTAGGAGCTTCAGTCGTGTTGTTTAGAGTGCTAAAAGGCGTCAAAACATTCGTCATATACACATTTCCAGCAAAAAGACTGGCAATGACAATACCAATGACGGAAAGAAAAGCCAAGAATGCAAAATTTTTGAAAGGCATAGGGTGGGGTCAGTTCAGTGAAGAGTATATCATAAGTAATAATCAGGGAGGCTAGGAACTCAGATGACACAGATTAAACTGATGGCACAGATTTTCCACACAACAGCCCACGTAGAGACATCGATTCATCGCGGCTCAATCACCGCACGCTCCATACCCAACCCAAAGACGCCATAAATGAACGTCTCTACCCCTCCCATAACTGAAAAGAGAAGTTTTCTGCACTTACATCAACAAACGATCGTTCTTTTACACACCACACCGGCGAAGGTCTCGATTCTCGGCTACGGCAATACTGTCCCAACCATCTCAATAATCCCCACTATCCCAATTATCCCTTTCTTGCTACAATAAAGCGCCTTTCTCAGTCATTTATGAAGATAAAACTCCTCCATACCGATGGAAAAGCCCGCCGTGGGCAACTCAAAACAAGTCATGGAACCATAGAAACCCCGTTTTTCATGACCATTGCTACAGTTGGAGCCATTAAGGGGCTTGAGCCGTCTCAGGTAAAAGAAGTCGGAACTCAGGTTCTCCTCGGAAACACTTATCACCTCCACCTCAAACCCAGCTCAGAGATCGTCCGCGACGCAGGGGGTCTTCATAAGTTCATGAACTGGAATGGACCAATGCTGACCGACTCAGGAGGATTTCAGGTTTTTTCACTCGCTAAAACTCGAAAAATTACCGAAGAAGGCGTCCGATTTAATTCCCATATCGATGGACGAAGAATTATGCTGACCCCAGAAGAGTCCATGCGTATCCAGATGAATTTAGGAGCCGATATGATCATGGCCTTCGACGAATGCAAAGCGAATGATGAAAAGCGAAAAGTCGCAGAATCCATGGAGCTCACCACTCGCTGGTCAAAAAGATCACTCGATTTTGTGAGAAAAACCCAAGCTGAAAGCGAGGAAATGAATCCTCACCTTCCTACAAAAGACCAACAACTCTTCGGTATCGTCCAAGGCGCCATCTACGAAGACCTTCGTAAAAAATCAGCTCAAGATCTCGTGAGTCTCGGATTCGACGGATATGCTATTGGTGGCCTCTCTGTCGGAGAAAAAGAAGACACCATGTACCAAATGGTCGACTTTACTCTACCATTCCTTCCTGAGGACCAGCCTCGCTACCTTATGGGAGTTGGTACACCGGTCAATATCGTAGAAACCGTCGCGCGAGGAGTCGATATGTTCGATTGTGTCCTCCCAACCAGAAACGCTCGTCACGGATATATGTACACTTCCCAGGGAGTCGTCAATATCCGAAACGCCCAATACAAAAACGACTTCACCCCGCTCGACCCAAATTGCGAATGCCCCACCTGTGCTAATTACACCCGAGCTTACCTCCGTCACCTCATTAATGCGAAAGAGCTGCTCTCTCACTCTCTCCTCGTCCGTCATAACGTGGCTTACTACCACAACCTGATGAAACGAGTCAGAGAGGCTATCGAAGAAGATCGGTTTGAAGAATTGAGACAAGAGGTGCGCGAAACATTTCAGTAGTTTATATTTTTTCTCATGAAGAATTCAGTATCGTTGGTGAAAGGATTAGATTATGCTTTAGCGCGATAAATCGATATCTCTACATGGAGCCAACCTCTCCCTCTCCGACAACCTAATTCCTAGCATCTACATCCTAGCCCTATGAAAGACAACATCTTCCGCGCCTACGATATCCGCGGTCTCTACCCTTCCGAAATCGACGAGCAAGCTGCCAAGCAGATTGGAAAAGCCTTTGCGAGCTTTCTTCGACGGCAATACTCGATCGAGTCTCCACGAATCGTCGTGGGCAGAGACAATCGAACACATGGAGAAGGTCTCCAAGAAGCCTTTATTTCAGGGGCATTAGAGCATGGTGCTCAGGTGGATATAGTAGAAGACTCTTGCTCTCCAATGATCTATCACGCCGTCTGCAGAGGAGATTATGACGGAGGATGTAACGTCACCGCTTCGCACAATGGACCGGAATACAATGGGATCAAACTTGTAGGACGAGGCGCTCATTCTATTGCTGGAGACGATATTCAAAAAATAAAACGAATGGTTCACGAGAAAGATTTCGAATTATCCACAAACGAAGGTGAGGATTCTCTTCCTCGCCGTGTCCAAAAGGACATCTTCACAGATTACAAATCCCATCTCTCTCAGATCATCACCCTCGAACGCCCTCTCAAGATCGTCGTCGATGCCGGAAACGGAATCGCTGGGAAGTATTACCCCGACGTCTTCCGGGCACTTGGCTGCGAAGTCATCGAGCTCTTCTGCGAGCAAGACGGATCATTTCCAAATCACCAACCCGACCCAGTCGTCGAAGCCAATACTCAAGACTTAAAGAAAAAGGTCTTTGAATCAGGAGCAGATGTCGGGATCAGTTTTGATGGAGACGGAGACCGATGTGCCATTGTCGACGAGCAGGGAGTCTATCACGACGCCAACCAATCATTGGTTCTCCTGGCTCGGGATGTCCTCAGTCGACATCCTGGAACGCCAGTTGTGTATACAGTATCGAGCTCGCTGATCGTTCCCGAAGAAACCAAAAAGGCCGGTGGAAAGCCCGTGATGGTTCCTGTAGGGCATTCTCATGTAGAGCACGCCATGACTGACCACAAAGCATTGGTGGGAGGGGAACAAAGCGGACATTTTTTCATCGAAGAAGGATACTTCCCTTTCGACGATGCCTGTTTTGCTGCAGCACGATTATGCCAAATATTTTCCCAAAGGCGAGGTAATCAAACCTCGCCTTCGAGTGAGGGTGTTTCAGACTCTTATTCAGATATCCCCAAAACCTACGACTACCCAGAATTCAGAATCCCCTGTCCTGACGATCAAAAATTTGAAATCGTCCAAAAACTGACGGAACAGCTTTCTTCAAAATATGATTGTGAAACCATGGATGGGGTCCGTGCTGATATGGGAGATGCAGCTTGGCTCGGTATACGAGCCAGTAATACCTCGCCAAAGGTTTCCGTAATAATTGAGGCTTTGACTGAAGAAAAGCTAAAAGATGTGTATACTGTGGCCAAACAACTTCTCTCTGGAGTTGGCCTCACTATGTAGCATGCCATATGAAGAATGATTCCCCCATTCATCAAGAAAAGTTCGAGCTTCTCGATAGTTTTCAGATAAAGATTCATCACGACCGAGATCTCTTCGAAAAACCTGGAGCCTTTATTCAAATTGATGATCCCAAAAGAGTACTAACTTCTCGACATGCAGAGTGGTATTACCGGCATGAGCCAGTTTCAGAGCTCCAACAAAATCAAAGAGAAGTCATGTATATAGTGTTAGATGGTGGTGAAGCTCGTTCTGGGACTTATGATACGCAAGGTTTCGATGTGGTTGGGCATTTTCAACAAAAAGGAGCTCATGTCCTCATGATCCAAAATGGAGACCCTGGACAACGCTGTGTAGAAAACATCCCAGGGACAAATGAAAATGACCGACTGATTCTCATGCACCGTGAACTCATCCAAAAAGTTTTTTTACAGTTTGTTGGGAATCCTCTCGAGCATCTTTTCGAAAAACCTCCTGCAATCATTCCCATCGGGTTTTCACTCACGGCACTTTCAGCACTTATTATGGCTCTTGAGCACAACTTGAGTCCATATATTATTTGTCCAGAGATGATATTGATTTCACCGAGTTCAGCTTATTATTTAGCTACATATGCAGAAAAATCGTATCGTGAACACGGTTTTCCTCTCCCAGATGAAGATGGTGATTTTTATTATGTCTCTGAACGCCTCAAAAAAGCCTTCAAAAGCTTTAATAATCCTGACTTCAGAAGAGCAACCATGAGAATGAATACCTGGGAGATGTGCCTTTCTGAAGAAAAGTACAAACAAAAAATATCTCCAGTAGTATACGATGACAGACTGTCGGTATTTCAAGACTCAAACAATGATACTGTTTGCGATGAAGAACTTTCCTATGCTTGGATGACCTATGTATTGTCGCGACTCGTGATGTTCCAAAACACCGCAACGGTACAGCTTCATCTATACGGAAGTATCAAAGAAAACGATGAGGAACATGGCTGGGCCATGTGGACTCAAATGTTGGGAGATACTAAATCGTATCCAGCAGTCTAAAGAATTTCAGGAGCCTTCTTTGGTTCTTCAAGCTCTTCAGGATCTTCTGTGTTTTGAGCTTCATTCTCTG
Organism: Candidatus Altimarinota bacterium; assembly: GCA_029233985.1. Classification (GTDB taxonomy): domain Bacteria; phylum Patescibacteriota; class Gracilibacteria; order JAUYGZ01; family JAUYGZ01; genus JARGOK01. The sequence goes on along the minus strand of JARGOK010000001.1, from coordinate 164,349 downwards.
AATCCTTTTTAGATTCCTCCTCAGTTTCAGAAGCCTGATTCTTTCGGTTTGGAATATTCAATCCCCCACCAGTTAAATCTTTTGCATCCTGGGTATCATCTGCATCCTCAGCATCATGTTTCACCTGCGCCTTTTGTGCCTCTTGAGCATCCTCAACGCCTTGGTCGAGCACATCCTGAGGTTTGGTCGTCACAATCTTGTCTTCCCCATACGAAGCAATTACTTGGATCGCAACATGCTTGTTCCCAGCAAAAAAGAGTCCTTGTCCTACCCCAGAGTTCAGGAGCAAGTACTTTTCCCCATCCGTCAGGTTGAAAATCTTTTGCAAATACTCGATTGCTGCCGGAGACTGTTTCAAGAGCAGTTGGATCGAAGAATTCGTGATAATTGGCTTCCCATACGGTGAAGCAACAAAATCTTCAACATCTTGAGTAATGGTCGTTACTCCTAGATAGTACTTTCGGGCGCGTTTTGCGAGTCCATAAAGAAATTTCGCAGAATCTTCGTGTTGCATCAATATCCACGCCTCATCGATGATCAAAAGTCTTCGCTTGAGCTGACTTCGGACTTTGTTCCAGATGTAGTTCAAGACAACATAGGAGGCCAATGGACGGAGCTCATCTTCCAGATCACGTATTGAAAAGACAATCATTCCAGACCCCAGGTCGACATTCGTTGGTTGGTTGAAGATTCCACTATAGGTTCCTTCGACAAATTTACTGAGTCTGCGTGCCATATTTTCAGCTCCTTGGGTTCCTTCCATGACTTGTACGAGGTCTCCCATCAATGGCGGGATCATTTTCTCGGGATCTTTGGTATCCATAGTAATACCCTTCGATGCGTAGGTTTCGATCAAGGCATTATCCAAAAGTCCACTTTCTTCATCCGTAATGTTTCCCAACATAAGCTTCACCAGACCTGTTAGGTTGATAATATGTTCACGGAGTCGGTCTCCAGTTTTTTCAATTTGGTCCTCTACTTTTAGTGGCAGGTCAAACGGATTAATACGTTCGTTTGAACTCAAAGAAACATTTACATAGGTCCCTCCAACAGACTCACAGAGTGCCTTGTATTCATTTTCAGGATCAATGATCATTACATCAGTACCCATCATAAGAGACCGTAGTATTTCAAGCTTTACCGCATAAGATTTCCCAGCTCCAGACTTCGCAAAGACAACAGAATTGGCATTTTCGAGTTCAAAACGATCAAAAATTACGAGTGAATCATTGTGACGATTGAGTCCGTACAAGATCCCTGTATTCGAAGTCAGTTCGCTACTGGTAAATGGAAAGGTAGAAGATAAAGGAGAAGTATTCATATTGTTCATCATCTCAAGTTCATCGAGACAATATGGCAAACTTGAGGTAAAGGCATGATCCATCTGCATATTTGCCGGTTTTGTCAGTACAAGTTTTCCGCCAAGGAGACTTTCCAGCTGTTTTGCTGCTTGATCAAGTTTCTTTTCGTCTTCAGAGTACAGGGTGAAATAGAGACAGAACTGAAAAAATCGTTCAGTTCCTCGTTGGAGGTCTCTTCGAAGTGTTTCAGCATCTTCTAGCGCTGTCTCCAAGGCTGGATCTTCTACCACTCCTCTTTCTCGATCCATCCGAATACTGGACCGGAATTGTGCCACTTTCCTTCTCAATGTTTTCATGATTGAGGCTGATTCGTAAGGATATACAAACATTGAAATATCCATCGTTACATCAAAATTCACTATTGGAGCAAGCCAGTTGGTTTCCAAAAATCGCGGATAAGAAAACACATAAAACGACTTAGCATAGACCTCCCCTACTTTTATCTTCGATGTCGAAACCTCCATTGAGGGAGGAGCAATAAGATCTTTAATAGTGGATGTCCCTTCTTCAAATTTTTTCTGGTCCTCCATCAAGATTTTTTTTTCTGCAGCTGTCAGATCACTAATTTTCTTGTCTGCTAATGTCATAACATCTATTTCACCCTCAATTTCATCAATCTTCGATCCTTCCACATTTACCACTCTCTTTTTCATTCCTTCATCTGTCTCATCTTTAGAATCATTAGTATCTTTGCTATCTGTCCCTGCTCCTTTCTCCTCTTCATACTTCTTCTTGTTCTTGTCTACATGCGCTTTCCACCAGTCTTTTATTTTTCCAATAAAGCCTACTTTTTCAGACTCTTTGTAGGCATCCTTGGCACGATCAACTCGCTGTTCTAGGTCAGCTTTTGCTTCAGTAATCGGGTTGTCTTTCTGTATTTTTGGAGTCATTTTTATGAGTTATTCATATTATTATACCAAAAAAAGAAGATTTAAGCCAGTATTAAAGTATGTATCTTATTGAAGTCAATAATCAATATTTTTCTATTTCATACTGTCAAAATGACAATAGGGATTCTTTTAGTGTTTCATCAATGAATCCATTACTTTCTGAGATCCTCGACTTTCAAACAAGAGGACCCATTTGGCATCTTTTTCTTCTTCAAAGAGCTCATCAAGCTGTTTAATTATCTCATCTGTATCACTCATTTCAAAAATATGTGCACGGGTCAGACCACTTTGTAGAGCACCTCGCGAGATCATTTCTGAAAAGCTTTTATCAGTCAAAAAAGCATAATCGACATATTTTCCTAGTTCTGACCCCATTTCCATATGCATCATCTGAGACTTCTCTCCTAACTCAAGTACACCAGGAAAAAAGACGATTTTTTGGTAGTTCTCAAAGGTTTCCAGGTGCTTTAATGCAGCCGTAAGACCATCAGAGTTTACATTGTAGCTGTCATCGATAATCACTCCCTTCGAAAAATTCCTCATTTGCATGGTTTGTTCAGGAGCTTTTATGGTCCGTATTCGTTGAGAAATTTTTTCCAAGCTCATACCCAGTTGTTCCGCCACTTCTATTACCATCACAAGATTTACGATCTGAAATTCACCAATCAAAACGGACTCAAAGTGAGTCTCTTTATACTCAAAAGAAAGACCGTCGGATTGAACACTGATGTGCGAAATTTTTGAGTTTTCAGCCTTAGTCTTACAAAGAATAGTCTTTCCACGAAAAGACTTCAGTCGGTCACTCAAAGCATCACAGTCCCCATTAAAGACCGCCACGCCTTGTTCATTCAGAGATGATACGAGTTCCCATTTCGCAGCAAAAGTTTTGTCTAATGATCCAAATAAAGCGACATGCTGATGGTTGAGACCAGTAAACACAGCGATATCAGGTCGGGCAATTTGACTGCAGAGAGCTATTTCACCCTTTTTATATGCTCCCATTTCACACACAAAAACTTCATGATGTGGTTGTAAATTTTTCAGAATAGTTTGGGTAATACCAATTTCTGTATTCGTATTTTTTTCTGTCTTCAAGACATTAAATTGTCCCTCCAAAACATGGCTGAGGTACTCTTTTACGCTGGTTTTTCCAAAGCTCCCAGTGATACCCACAACTTTAAGTTGAGAGAATTTTTTGCGCTTGTCAGCTGCCTGATGAAACATTCGTTTCTTAAAAAACATGCTCACTGGGTTCAAGACTCCGAGGATAACTACAGCATGAATATCATGGTCAATCAGTGCAAGAATTCCTAAATAAAGCGCCAAATCATGCAGGCTAAAGCCAACTTCACCTATGAAATAAATAAACATCAAAAGAACACACTCTAAGATGAAACTGAGCCCCAAGATCAAAAGTGCTTTGGTAGTAAATCTGGGCCGTTTTGCTTTCCGTTGCCATACCTGATGTAGAAACTGGAGGATTTCAGCTAAAAAAAGAGTTCCCAACAGTGGAACGAGAGCATTCTTCAAGGGGTTTATAACCATGAGGAACTCGAGGGATAAATATCCTCCTAAAAAGAACAACATGAGAAGTTGTTGTGTTGAAAAAAACACAGAAGCAGTTTGCTGGGTTGAGAGAAACTCTCTCATTCTATCCCAACGATATTCTTTGAGTTGCCAATAGTAAGTCGCTGACAAGAGAGACACACCAGTTCGTATTCCCCACAGCAGAAAAAGTATAAATTCCATAATATTCGTCAGATATGTCTATTGTAACGAAAAAAAGTCTATCTAAAAGAAGAAAATAGCATGAGGACTTAGGAATGAGAAATAAGCAAAAATATCAGAAAAGCTAAGCTCCTAAATCCTAACTCTTCCTTCTAAACCATTCCCATTTCCTTTTTCAGGGCATTGATATCCTTTTGTAGTCCCACATCTGTAGTAATACGAGACTTAATGTTGTTGATTGAGTGCATAGCTGTGGTGTGATTTCTTCCCCCAAAGATCTTTCCAATTCGTTCCAGAGAAAAATTCAACTCTCGCTTCATAATATACATAGCTACCTGACGAGTGAAGGCAATCTCCTGCTTTCGTGAGGGACCGACTACCTTTTCCGAATCAACATTGAAGTACTGTGAAACCGTATCGATCAGCTGATCTTCTCCAGTTAACTTCTTTGGGGTTTCATCTTCAATCTCTGATCCACCTACAATATCTCCGTGTTTATTGAGCTTTTTGAGGATTTTTTCAACAGAACGAACAGTGGGAGTACTTTTTTCCAGTTCAGATTCGGCAATCGCTTGCATCAAAATCCCTTCGAGTTCTCTTACAGAATGGTGAACATTCATTGCGATAAATTCCAATACTTTCGGATCAATAATAACCTTATGCTTGCGAACCTTCTCTTGAAGAATCAGCATTTTGGTTTCGTATTCTGGTTGAGAAACATCACACACCATTCCCATTTCAAATCTCCCCGTGAGGCGTTTGTCGAGCTCATTCAGCTCTTTTGGTGGACGATCAGATGCGATAATTATTTGTTTCCCAGCATCGTAGAGAGCATTGAAGGTATGAAAAAAGACTTCTTCTGTTTTGTTTTTTCCACTCAAAAACTGAATATCATCGATAATGAGTACGTCCACTTTTCGATATCGATTATTAAATTGATCCATTTTTCTTTTTCCTAGTGCTGCAATGTAATCATTCCCAAAGGCTTCTGAAGTGGTATAAACGACGAGTTTGTTTGGGTGTCGTTTGAGGATTTCATTTCCTGTTCCTTGGAGGAGGTGGGTTTTTCCAAGTCCGGTACTTCCAAAGATAAAGAGTGGGTTGTAGTTTTGGCCTGGAGCACTAGCCACGGCAGAACACGCTGCATGAGCCAAGCGGTTTTCGCTTCCGACGATATAGCTGGCGAGGGTGTAAGAATTATCAAAAACTTTTGTTGTTAGTCCTTCTCCGAGCAAGACTTGTCCCTCACGAGGCTTCTTTCGTCCTTTATTCGGGTCGTTTCCATGAAAAATATCTTGATTGATATGTCGAGGATCGTCAAGATTCACTAGGTTTGCGTCTACTTGGATATTAAGACTGGTCACAGATGGGACAAATTCTTGTATAGTCTTCAAAAGGTCATCTCTAAAATGCTCATTGATCCATTTCATTGCCATTGGAAGAGTGACTCCTATCACAATGAGGTCTTTGTCGATTTCAATAATGGCGGACTGCTTGAACCAGGTAATGAATTGAGAATGTGGTATGGTGGTCTTTAGTCTGCTCAGCATATTCTCCCAAAGGTCTTTGTAGTCATAAGCCATAGACATCAAAAAAAACGAAATACAGAAGTTCCTCCACCAGAAAACTGACCTTCCCGTCAATCACATCACTAGAGGGACTCCATAGTGCCGATTTTTAAATCGCTCCGCAATCTGAATCATTAGAAAAATGTGCAAAACTCCTTGACGAAATGTGGTCAATGTAAAATGGATAATGAAGGAATAAAAAAAGAAGACCAGGCAATAAAATAATAAATCTTCCATGCATCGAAGGAGAACCTGCCTTACAGAAGGCAGAACTCATGTATAATAACGAGGAAGGGATAAAATTAGTGTTGTCTTTGCAAGCGGGTGGAGAGTGCTCTCGAAGGCAAGCGTCGCAATCCCTTGGGGATCAACACAAACTCGAATAGTTTCTAATTACTGAACATCACGGGAATGCGACGTGACAACTTCTCTCAGTCGCTTTCACTCGCAATGACAGTGCTATTTTCCTTTTCACACGACCTCAATATTTCTCATCTGCCTTAACCGCAATACTCCATGGCTCCAAAAAAATACCCAAAAAAAAGCTTCGGATCGTATATCCTCCCTTTTTTATTAATATTTGCGCTGATTGCTTCTGCTTTTTACGTGATCAAAAACCGAGTAAATATTACTGATATTCAAGAGTTCTTCAGTCCTCCTCAAGTCGCCAAAGACGAAAAAGTAGAGGTCGTTTTCCAAAATGGAAACAACACCGTTCTTCCTTGGCGTCAAAATACTTGGGACGACCTGAGTCCAGATATGGTTCTCCAAGTAGGAGACACACTCAAAACTGGAGAAGATGGGACAGTCGTCATGAGGTTTTTTGATAAAAGCGAGATTCGTCTCGCAGGAGGGACAAAGATCAAGCTGGTTCGAATGGATGAAGACGATGTCGATGGGAATCATCTGGCGATAGAGATAGAAGAAGGACATGTTTGGGGACGAATTCAAGATGGGAATACACCCGATGCAGATTTCATTATTGATTCTCTTCATCAGGTGATTCAGCTTAGCGATGCTACGCTCTTAGACATCAATCTCGATCCAGAAGTTACTCGAGTACTGGGAGGGTCTGCCACGATTAATATCGGGTCAAAAATAAATGGTAGTCGAAAGCCACTTGGTCAAGTCACTCTTGAGGCAGGAGAACAGCTTGCTCTGGCAACATCAGTCTTCGATCAACTAGAATTAAACGAAGAAGAATTAGTTGGTGGAATAGAATCCAGCTTCTTTGAGTCTGAATGGTATCTCTGGAATAATGAAAAAGAAGAAAAACTCGGGCTCATTGTTGAGTCTGTTGTCGAAGGAAAAGACATCCAAAAAGACCTCGTAGATTTAGATGATGGTTTGGTTACGATCGTCGGACCAGAAGAAGGAGAGTCCGTAACCTCAAAGCTTGCAGTTTCTGGAAGCTATGACAACGAAACAATTGAAAAAATTATGGTGAATAATCAAGAAGCCACTCTCGGGATTAGCGATCAATGGGAGCAGATTATTACTTTGAGTGAGTCAAAGCGGACTATTACGGTATCAGCCTTTAAAAAAGACGATACGCAAGAGTACTTAGTCAAATCATATTCTGTTGAGGTCGATATCAGAGGTCCAGTCCTTGGCAAAATTATCAAGCCTGTAGTAGATGAAAATGGTAATGGAGAGCTCACAACAGATGCTATAGAGCTGATGGGTGAAATATCAACTGATGCTCTCAGAGTCTGCGTTTCCCACAACGATGGTTCACCTTATTGTCTCAAGCAATTTGCAGCTGGTGACGGAGAATACAAATACCTCGGAGCGGTGAAGTATGGCAATGTCGTCGAAGGAAAAAACAAGTACGTCATCCAGGCTTATGACGCTTTTGATAATGTTACTGAAAAAACGGTCTATTTTTTTAAGGGTATCGCAAAACCAATAGAAAAAATTGACAACACTCCAAGTCCTACAGATGAAACCACATCAGTCGAAGAAGAAACAGAAGCAGTTGAGAAAGTGGAGCTTTCAAAGCCTGTTATTAGTGATCCAAGTCCTGATAAGGTCTTCGAAACAAGTAAGAGTATCTTGCATATCACAGGAACCGTTTCATCCGACACTGAAGCGCTCTATGTCGACGGAAAAAAGGCGGATTACACTGCAGGATCGACATCATTTGCTATAAAGCTCACTCTCGATACAGGAGAAAGCATTATCAAAATCCAGGCTGGAGATAGCCAAGGGGAAAAGAGTAAGACCGCTATATTAAAAGTTTTGTATATTGAGGATTCAGAGTAAAAGTGCAGAGCTCCTCCCTGACCTCCGTCCCTTTACAAGGGAGACATACCAAAAAACCTGAAACAACTATGGGAATCCAAGTAAAGGATTCCTTTGTTCCGCTATTGCTCCAATCGAAATGACAAAAAAAGAACATTGAGAATTGAGAGTTTAAATCCCTACAAGGCAGTCAACTCACTCCCTTTTACTTCCCAAACCCCTTCTGATTTTTCTCCATCCAGATGAGTGCTTGTAATGATCACCTGATCGGTATCAAAGAGTTCCAAGAGGTTTTGTTGGCGGTCAGGGTCGAGCTCAGACAAGACGTCATCGAAGAGCAAAACCGGACTTTCCCCTGTTGTCTCGGTGATAAAAGACAGTTCTGCGAGCTTCAAAGCAAGAATAGTCGATCGACACTCGCCTCTCGATCCAAAATTAGCCAGATTACGTTCATTCATTTGAAAGAAGAAATCTTCTCGGTGTGGACCTCCGCAAGTCGACCCTGTAGCAATATCTCGAAATCGCTTCTCTGAAATATATTCATTAAATTCACTCACAAGGTCCCCAAGGTCCATATGGTTCTCAAAGTTCTCACCTCTCCCCCATTCCTTCTTCCAAACCACCTCCAATTCCACTTTTTCTCCACTAATTTTTTGGTATTGTTCTGCTAGTCTTTGGTTCAAAACTCCAAACACTTCCCGCCTCTTCCACAATAAATACGACCCATGCTCAACAAGCTGTTCGTCCCAATACCCGAGCTCATCTGCAGAGGATGTCTTTTCTTGTATTGCTCCCAATAGCTTGTTCCGATGCTTCACTACCAGCTGATATTTCGATAAATGCTCGAGATATACTTTATCCACTTGGCTTATCATCAGATCTACATACCGGCGTCTCAGTGTTGGCGAGAGCATAATGATATTTAGGTCTTGAGGTGTAAAAAGAACGATCCTCAGTGTTCCAATATAGTCTTTGGGTTTCACTTTGAGGTCATTGACCTTTAGTGTCTTGGGATACTTCCTCGTCTTTCCACAAAAGACTTCCAGTTGTGATTCGCCACCTTTGGCCTCTACAGTACCAGTAATACGAAAAAACTCTGGAAGACCTGTTTCTGCTTCGCTCAAATACCAGTTCACCATTTCTTTTAGTGCAAGGGGTTGAAAACTCTTCGAAAGAGCCAGAACCACAATAGCTTCAAGAAAATTTGTCTTTCCCTGGCCATTATTACCAATCAGTACCGTTGGATTGGTATCACCAAAAGAAAATGAGAGCTTCTCATAGTTTTTAAAGTTTTCGAGCTGAAGAGAGGTGATTCTCATAAAATCAAAAAAGCAGGCGAGAAGATCCTCGCCTACCCTAACGTGTTCTTTATGAAATCAAAAGACAAATAGTATCTATAGATACTACACACCGACTGTCAATTGTTGAAATGCATGCATCGCTTCAGCCTTTCGAGCTCTAGCTTTTGCTTTGTTTTCACGTTTTGAGAGCTTTGATTTTGGTCGGATATTTCCAACGAGACAATGCTGAGCCGAGCTTCCACCTTTATTACTCATGTTCTTGGTATTAGGTATTAGGTTATAGCGAGTAGGAGTTCCAAAGGAATGTTTCTTCGTTCCTACGAGCTATGAATTTTGCTAAACTGGATGTAAAGCCAATAAATTTTAGCAAAAATGCCAGAAATGTCAAAGGAGGAAGCCAAAAAACACCTTCAAAAGCTTCGTGAATTTATCAGTGACTGGAACTACCAGTATTTCATCGAAAACAAGACAAGTGTATCCGAACCAGCCAGAGACAAGATCAAACGAGAATTAGAGGATTTAGAGGCGAAATACCCAGATTTAATCACTCCTGAGTCCCCTACTCAACGGATTGGAGCTCCATTGTCGGGAAAATTCCCGAAAATAAAGCATAAAACCCAAAAACAGAGCCTTCAGGACGTTTTTAACCTCGAGGAAATCGAAGATTGGGAGAAAAGAGTCCAAAAAATGCTTCCAAATGCCCATTTTGAGTACATTTCAGAGCTTAAAATTGATGGTCTCAATATCACTCTCTGGTATATCGACGGGATCCTCAAAAAGGCCCTGACAAGAGGAGACGCCATCCAAGGAGAAGATGTCACTCACGCCATCAAAACCATCAAGAGTATCCCTCTGAAGCTCCGTGAACCCGTCACCATCGAAGTCTCCGGTGAAGTCTTCATGAGCCGAAAGTCATTCGATAAATTGAATAAATCAATAGAAAAAATGTGTGATTCCCCTTCTGAAGGGGTTAGGGGTCCTGGCAAGGCCTTCGTCAACCCTCGCAACGCCGCTGCCGGAACAGTTCGTCAGCTCGATCCATCTATCACCGCTTCAAGAGAGCTCAGCGCTTTCTTTTACTCTCTCTACGGAAAGCTCAGTACAGACCAGAGTAAGGTCCTCCAACAACTCAAAGACTGGGGACTTCCTACCGAAGCCAACTGGAAGATTCACAAAGACATCAAAGGCCTCGAAAAATACATTCAAGACTGGGATAAAAAACGAGATACATTAGGATACGACACCGACGGAGTGGTAATAAAAATAAATGATGCAGAGCATCAAAAACGACTCGGTTCTACAGCCAGAGCACCACGTTGGGCTGTCGCCTACAAGTATCCCGCCGAACAAACCTCTACTATCGTTGAAGATATTGTTCTGCAGGTCGGTCGTACCGGAGCCGTCACTCCCGTTGCCGAGCTCAAACCCGTCTTTGTTGCTGGATCAACAGTCTCCCGTGCCACGCTTCACAATGAAGACGAAATTATTAGAAAAGATGTGAGAGTTGGAGATACGGTAGTCATCCACAAGGCCGGAGACATCATCCCAGAAGTCGTCGAAGTCATCACAAAACTTCGTCCTGATTCTTCAAAGCCCTTTCATTTCCCTAAGGCTTGTCCAGTTTGCGAAACAGCCCTTACCCGTCCAGAAGGCGAAGCGATCTCTCGTTGTCCAAATAATTCTTGCCCAGCACGAACTCGAGAGGAGCTCTATCACTTCGTCTCCAAAGGTGGATTCAATATCGATGCCTTAGGCCAAAAAATAGTGGATCAGTTGGTCGACAAGAGCCTCGTGGTTACCCCAGCCGATTTCTTTCACCTCAGCTACGAAGAACTCATCGTTCTCGATCTCTTCGAACAAAAACGAACCGAGAACCTCCTCGAAGCCATTGAGACTGCCAAGACCGTTACCCTCTCACGCTTTCTCTTTGCTTTTGGTATCCGTCACATCGGTCAAAAGACTGCTCGCGACCTCGTCCCTGAGCTCCAGCGAGGTCTCAGTTTCAAAAAATCCAAGGTCCTGGTTTCAAAAGCAGCTCAGACGACACTCTTCGGAGAAGATGAGAAAACAAATCATCATATCGAGACCGTTACCCCTACAGATCTCTACGAGAGTATTCTGAAAGACGATGGAAAGAGAGAAAAAATAGACAGCGTAGAGGGTCTCGGACCAAAAGCCGTCGACTCTTTCTTCGAATGGTTCGAAAACGAAGACCATCAGCATATGCTGGATAAAATGACTGAGTTTGGCGTCAAAATCATCAAACAAACCTTTGTCAACGAGCACGATCCAAATTTCGAAGGCAAATCCTTCGTCATTACAGGGAGCTTCAAAGAACGTTCACGTGAAGAAATCAAACAGATCATCCTCAGAAAAGGCGGAAAGGTAGGTTCTGCCGTCACTTCCAAGACAGATATTCTCTGTGTCGGAGAAAAAGCGGGGTCAAAGCTTAAAAAAGCCCAGGAGTTTGGAACTGAGATTTGGGATGAAAAGAAGATGTTAGAAAATATTGACAAATAGCTCTACTGGTGTACAGTGTGTTCCAAATGTAACTCTTCATATGAAAGAGAAAAAGGGATACTTCGAGCAAATGAAGAGCTGCCAAAGTCTGGTAGAAAAATATAGCACACCCAAAAAAAGAAAGGGTTCTTTTGAGATAGACGAAAGAGTAAAGAAATGGAAAAAAGAGCATCAGCAGATCCTCAAAATAATCCTCAATGATACCTACAACAACAACTTTAAGATTTTGAAGAAGGCCTTTTCTGAAAAAATGGAGATATATCTCAGATTAATACTCGATATCCTCCGAGAAGAAGAATGTACTGAATTAGAAATAATCGATTCCATAGCCGATGTCCGCTGGCAGATTAGTCAAATGGTGACATCGAGAGCGCCAGATGAAAGGAGTGGAGAATGGTTAGAAAACATTGGTTTCGCACGCAAAGACCTGGCAAAAATACTCAGTGAAGTAGGAGGAATGGATCTGCTGAAATACTTGTGGGATAATCAGGACAGACTCCAGATCGTCTGTGGTGACTGGAAGACGGTACTTAAAATCATCAAACTCTCGAAAGGACAACAAAAACTCAAAAGACTCCTGATATTTTTCTCAGAAAATGAGCACTGTTCAGTATTCTTTCAGGCTAAGCAGTTGGTAAATGTTTTGAGAAGCTCCGGATGGGAAGAAAAACTCCAGTACTTTGAGGATGAAGAGAAGCTGAGGAATCTGAAGGAAGCAGGATTTAATGGGTACCACCTCTCCCAGATCGTGGTGAACGCCGGATGGGAAGAAAAACTCCAGTACTTTGAGGATGAAGAGAAGCTGAGGAAGCTGAAGGAAGCAGGATTTGAAGCGAGTCACCTCTCCCAGATCGTGGTGAACGCCGGATGGGAAGAAAAACTCCAGTACTTTGAGGATGAAGAGAAGCTGAGGAATCTGAAGGAAGCAGGATTTAATGGGTACCACCTCTCCCAGATCGTGGTGAACGCCGGATGGGAAGAAAAACTCCAGTACTTTG
>JARGOK010000001.1:1580-151639 GCA_029233985.1 Candidatus Altimarinota bacterium | reverse complement strand
CTGAAGGAAGCAGGATTTGAAGCGAGTCACCTCTCCCAGATCGTGAGGAACGCCGGATGGGAAGAAAAACTGAGGTGGGCTCAAAAAGACGACATAAAAAATCTTCTTCAATCAGGAAAAACAACGGCCAGTAAACTTGCAAAGGCTTTCAGGAAAAAAGACTGGAAGAAAATCATTCAAGCATTGTTGGATGCTTAAATAACTCGCATCCACCGAAAAACAACCATCATCAGTACCAGTACCCCGCCCATACCTGCCAAGAGCTGCCAAAACGCCATAGCCTCTCCTTGGATAGGGAGAGCGACATTCATACCATACAAGCCTGTAATGAAAGTAATAGGGAGCATCATTACAGAAAAAACAGTCAGGACTTTGATGACTCGGTTGGTATTATGAGAAGTCAGCGATTCATTTGCTTCGTGCAGCGTATTGATCATTTCTGTCATAGAATTGAGATGGTTTTTTGCTCTCGCAATCTTATCTGCAATGTCGTCAAAGTAGACTTCGAGTTCTTTCTTCATGAATCGTTTGTGCAGGTGTTCGATCTCTTCGATAATGGTCTCATGTGGGAGGATTGTTCTTTTCAAAGTAATGAGTTTTCGCTTCACCTTCATAACATCGTAGAGACGATCTTTTGCGACTTTCCCTTCAAAAATATCATCTTCAATCTCATGAATAAACCGACTGAGCTGAGTGAGGTAAGGCATGCAAGATTCAAAGAGCTCGTACATGAGTTCGTAGAGAAGGTATCCAGATCCTTGTTTCATGACACGACGACGTTCTTTGACATCGCTTGTCATATCTTCAAAGACTTCATCCAGTTTTTTCAATCTTCCTCTACTCATCGTGATCAAATATTTTTGACTAATGAAAACATTCAATGACTCCACGACAAAGTATCCCGTTTTGATATTTCGTATTGGAAAATGAAAGACAATAAAGACATAGTCTTTGTGTTCTTCGATCTTTGGGCTTTCTGTTTTCGAAAGACAGTCTTCGAGATCCAGTTCATGAAAACCATGCTTTTTTTCAAGTTCCAAAAGAAACTCATGAGTAGGGTTTTCAATATTGGTCCACTCCAAACGTCCGTACTTGACCTGTTCGGTTTTCATCATAAGCAAAGAGCTAAGAATTCTCTTCCGAACCATTTTAACCAATAGAGATCCATATCCACACTAAGACAGCTTGTGGAATACCATTCCTATGGCAAAGCCAAGTTCAAATTGCTGGCTGCATGTCTGAACCAACCCCGAAGAGATACGACATAGATTACTGGAGCCCAGCACCTGCGGCTCCAGTACGGAGACATGGAGCCAGATACCCAAATAGGCTAAAAACTTCAGAAGGTACCTCTTTCTAAATCCTCTTGTGCTTCACCGGTATAGAAAACACAAACGAACTCCCTTCCCCGACTGTGGACGAGACCAATTTGAGATCTCCTCCCATCAGCTTTGCCAAATGCTTGCTGATAGCTAGCCCTAGTCCACTACTTCGTTGGTGAGAGGGCTGGTTTTCATTGTATTGGTAAAAAGGCTTGAAGATGAGTTTTTGTTGATCTTCGGGAATACCCATTCCAGTATCTTTGACATAAATATACAGTTTATGTCGCTTCATTTTTGGGAAATATCGCATGGTCACACGGATCAAAATATTCCCAGAATGAGTGTATTTCAGTGCATTTCCTATGAGATTTGTAATAACTCGTCTGACCGCTTGGGAATCAGCCAGAAGAGTTTTTTGAACCTTTTCACTTACCACAAGATTGATCTGTAGCCCTTTTTCTCGAGCAAAGATTGAATAGGTTTCTTTGATTTCTTCTATGAGTGCCCTGATATCAAAACGAGAGTTTTTTATCTGATACCACTCTTGTTCGAGCCTCACCATATCGATGACATCATCGATAATTTCTAACAAGCTTCGAGAATTTCTTTCAATAATAGCGAGGTACTTCTTGGCTTCCGACTGTTGTGCACTCAACAAGTCCTCTATCAGCTCACAGTACCCTGTCATCGCAGTGAGAGGAGTCCGGAGTTCATGGGTCATTTTAGACATGAAGATTGCCTTAGCAGAGGCAAGTTCGATAGCAGAATTTTTTTGAAGCTCTATCTCCATGGTCCGTTTCTCAACCATTTCAAGGAGATTTTCATTATAATCTTCAATTTTTTTTCGAAGGAGAACACTATCAGTAATATCCCTCACTACAGCGATTACTTTTTTCTTCTTATTGGCATCAAAGACTTTATTTTTCCATTCTAAATATCGTTTTTCACCGGCTCCATTGGTACCTGTCGAGAGAAAACTACGCTCAGAAAAGAGCATTTTTATAATATCTGCTTTTCTAGCTAATTTATGATCAAACAATTCACACTTATCAATGGTCAATCCGGTGAAATACTGATCTGTTTGTCCTAAAAAATTTCTCAGAGCACGGTTGACATACTTGATGACCCCTTTATCATTTACTACAAAAAGAATATCTTCAATCTGCTCGAGGGCTTGGCGATACTGGTCGAGACTTTCTTGAAAGTGAGACATAGGTATTATGCAAAATATTCTTTGAGCCGTGAGACAAGTGAACGTGGCGTGAGATCTGCTTTTACCCAATAATCCAGTATCTGGTCATCACGTTTGCTGAGGTCTATGGTCCCTGGATTCAAGTTGCTAATAATAATAATAGGGATTTCTTTCCCAATATCGTGGAGTCGAATGGTTGAGAGCACATCTTGACCATCTCCTTTTTGCATCATGAGATCTAATAAAATAAGATCTGGATTTTTTTCAAACGCCTTTTGTACTCCATCAAAACCATTTGTAGAGGTGTGGACACGATACCCAGCATTCTGAAGTGCAATCTTGTACAGCTGCAAGAGATCGAGCTCATCTTCGATAATGAGTATGCGTTTTTGGTCCATATAAGTGGGTAGTAAAGACACTCTTATTATAACGGTTTTTAGGTCAGAATACGAATATCGATCCATATCCATATGTTGATCCGAATCCTCCTCCATAACACACCTTCCATATCCGAATGTAAAAAAGAAACAAAAAACAGTCACTACTGTGTAATGACTGTTTTTTATATTCGTGCATTCGGATATGAAGGGCCTCAACGTGGGATTCGGATCGCTATTTGTATGATTCATTATTTTTTCTTTGCCAATATTTTCTTAATATACTTTCCTGTGTGGCTTTCTTTGCACTTAGCGACCTCTTCCGGAGTCCCTTCAGCAACAATGAGTCCCCCGTTGATTCCACCTTCAGGTCCAATATCGATGATCCAATCGGCACACTTGATTACATCCAGATTATGTTCGATCACAACAATAGAATTTCCACCTTCTACTAGACGATGCAAAACATCGAGGAGCTTTTGGACATCGTCGAAATGAAGTCCGGTAGTCGGTTCATCCAAGACATAGATCGTTTTTCCGGTAGAACGCTTGGAAAGCTCGTTTGAGAGCTTGATCCGTTGAGCTTCTCCTCCAGAAAGTGTCGTTGCAGATTGCCCCAGCTGAATATAATCCAGTCCAACAGCACTGAGCGTATCGAGTTTTCGTTTGATATCAGGAATATTTGCAAAGAACACCAAGGCTTCTGCCACAGACATCTGTAGAATGTCAGCGATATGCTTTCCTCTCCAAGTGATCTCCAGAGCTTCTTTGTTGTAACGCTTTCCATTACAGACTTCACACGATACATAAATATCTGCCAAGAAATGCATCTCAATTTTTTTCAGTCCGTCTCCACGACAGTCTTCACAACGTCCTCCTTTTACATTAAAACTAAAGCGTCCAGATTTGTACCCACGAAGCTTGGCTTCTGGAGTACTGGCAAAGAGTTCTCGAATATGAGTGAAAACACCAGTATAGGTGGCTGCATTCGATCGAGGTGTCCGGCCAATGGGAGATTGATCAATATTAATAATCTTATCCAAATGTTCAATTCCTGTGATCTCATCATGTTTTCCTGGGACAGATTTTGCTTTGTTGAGGGCTCCAGCAAGTTTTTTCACCAAGATTTGATTGATCAGACTGGATTTTCCAGAACCTGAGACACCAGTGACAGCTGTCATCATCCCAAGTGGAATATCGACACTCACATTTTGCAGGTTGTTTTCTTCAGCTCCAATAATCGAAAGCTTGTGTCCATTTCCTTTTCTTCTTGTTTTTGGAATAGGAATTTCTTTCTTTCCACTCAAGTACTGACCTGTTACGGAGTTCTTGTCTTTCATGAGCTGCGCTGGTGTCCCAGAAGCAATCACCTGACCTCCATACTTTCCAGCTCCAGGACCAATATCGAGAATATAATCACAAGACCTCATGATATCTTCATCATGTTCCACGACCAAGACTGTATTTCCGAGGTCACGTAGTTTGATTAGTGTTTCGATCAGTCGGTCATTATCTCGCTGATGCAGACCGATAGACGGTTCATCGAGGACATACAACACACCTTGTAGCTGAGACCCAATTTGAGTTGCTAGACGGATTCGCTGAGCTTCTCCTCCAGAAAGAGTATTTGCTACACGACTCAAGGTGAGGTACTCCAGTCCTACATTAATGAGGAACCCAAGACGAGAATTGATCTCTCTTAAAATCCCCTCAGCAATTTTCTTATCAGAAACACTGAGATCCAAACCTGCAAAAAACTCTGTAATCTGAGTGATCGACATATCGGTCACAGCAATAATATCTACACCACCAATTTTAATCGCAAGAGATTCAGGACGAAGACGTTTTCGAAGACACTTTGGACAATCCAAGATCCGCATAAATTGCTCAATTTTTTTGTGTACATAATTCGAGTCAGTTTCTTTGTACCGACGTTCAAGGTTTGGGATAACTCCTTCAAAAGTCGTAGTGTATTCTCCTTCAAAACGGTCAGAATCATAAGGCATCTTGTAACTGTTGTCTGGATCACCGTGCAAGATGACATCGAGGTGTTCCTGCTTGAGTTTCTTTACGGGGTCGTTGAGCGAAAATTTGTGTTTTTTAGCCACTTGCTCCAGGAGACGGTTGTACCACGAAAGCTTCGAATTCGTCGAGCTCCATGGAAGAATAGCTCCCTCTGCAAGTGTCAGACGTGTATTTGGCATAACCATATCTTGGTCAATCTTGAGCTTTGTCCCGAGTCCATGACATTCTTCACAGGCTCCATGAGGAGAGTTGAAAGAAAACATTCGAGGGTGGATTTCAGGAATATTGATATCACATTTCGCACACGAGTATCGTTCAGAAAAGAGCTGATCTTTGTCGTTGTCTACATCATGAATAATCACAAGGCCTTCTCCTTTTCCAAGAGAAAGCTCTATCGAATCCGCCAAACGAGTTCGGTCTGGATTCGGTTCTTCGATTTCTTGTCCAGATTTCAGCTTGGTTATCTTTGGTTGAAAATCCTTTACTACGAGACGATCTACTATGATCTCAATATCATGTTTTTTCTTTGGGTCCAGTGTGATCTCATCGAGGACACTGTAGATATTTCCATCGAGTCGAAAACGAACAAACCCATCTTTTTTTATCTGGTCCAAAACAACTTGGTGCTCTCCTTTTTTTCCTCTCACAATCGGCGCCAAAATCATAAATTTGTTTCCCTCTGGGAGCTCTTCGATTTTTTCAATAATCTGACTAATACTCTGACGAGAAATGGTATCTCCACACTTGGGACAATGGGCTGTTCCGATCTTTGCAAAAATCAGACGAAAAAAGTCATAAATTTCTGTCACCGTTCCCACAGTAGATCGAGGATTTCGTGAGGTTGTTTTCTGATCAATAGCAATCGCAGGAGAAAGCCCTTTGATCTCTTCTACATCAGGCTTTTCCATCAAATTCAAAAACTGTCGAGCATAAGTCGAGAGGCTTTCGATATAGCGACGTTGCCCTTCTGCAAAGATCGTATCGAAGGCTAGTGATGATTTTCCCGACCCTGAAAGTCCTGTAATAACCGTCATTTTATCCCGTGGGATCTCTACAGAGACGTTCTTGAGATTGTGAACTTTCGCTCCTTTTACAATAATTTTATCTTGGCTCATAAAAAAAATTAACTTTTAGCGCAAAGCGCATGATAACACGTATTTGATAGGCTTCAAAAGGGAAATGATGAGAAAAGAAGGGGGACTGACCACAGCTTTTCAATGTTTGAAAGTATGACGTAGATTTTCCACATAATGAGTATCCGACACACCGTAGAGACGTCGATTTATCACGTCTTATTCACCATAGTCACTATCGCACCCTCCAAGCCGCCATTAATGGACGTCTCTTCAGACACTTCTTGGTTCACTGTCGGGTTCCCCTTTCAAGAGGTTAGGGGTCTCCCCCTCCCAAGGTCCTAAAAGTCACCATCCTACATATCCTATTACCACGCCACTTTCTCCTCATCCAGCAAACGGCATCCATAGCGATCACTCCTTCATTCTTTTACAATTCAAAGGATTTAAACATCCTATGAAGAAACCAACACTCAAACTCTGGCTCGTGGCACTCTTAGCAATGGCAAATCTTTTGGTATTGCCGTTCTCAGCAGGTTTCATTCAATCTGGATACGCACAAACAGCAGACTCCGGAAATGCGACTCTTTCAACTCTTTGTAGAGATGTTCTCGGAAATTCACCAACCGTGACACTTCCGGCTGACAAACAAGGAGATATTTACGCAATCCTTGGTGAATCTATCAGCCCAGACGCTCCTGATAATGCGAGGTACACTTGTCTCGAAATCCACACTTGTCTCCGTCAAAAACACCGAAATAGCTCTGCTCAAGAAACCTTCATTATCCAAGACCTCAAACAAAAATACAGCTACTGCCTCGTCATGGGAAAAGACGGTGTCGATCTCCTCGCCAACTATGCCTCGATGATTTACCAATGGATCGCTGGGATCGTCGGAGGGATCTGTATTCTTATCATTATCTTCAGCGGAATCCAGATTTCAATAGGAGGGCTCAGCCAAGAAGAAGTCAGCTCGGCCAAAGAACGGATTCTTCGTTCACTGGGAGGAATGGTGATCCTCTTCCTTTCGGCTTTTATTCTCTACACGATCAATCCAATCTTCTTTAATTAATATGAAGTCTCTATTCATCTCTCTTATCGTTTCGGTCATCAGTTTTTCAGCTTTCATGAGCCTGGCACCTGTTCAAAAAACCATAGCGTCTTCAGGCATCGAGATTGCTCAACAAAGTACTATTTATGATGGGAGGTTTGTCAACGGGTCAGAAGAAAACGGCACCGAAACCCTCACATCGAGTCTCTATAGTCTCGAAGGCATCACCACGAGATTGCTTCCAGGAATAGCGAATTATATAGCAGGAGCCTTGGCAGCGGTCGCTGTACTCTTCCTTGTCTACGCAGGATTTCTCTTTCTGACAGCTGGTGGAGATGAAGAAAAAGTCAAAACAGCGATCAAGTCAGCTTTTTATGTGTTGCTCGGACTTCTCCTCCTCATGTTTGCTTACGCTCTGGTATATCTCTTCCTTACTTTACTTGGTAGCCAATGACACACAATTCCAATAATCCCGGCTTTTTCCCGAGTCTTCTGGCGATGATTTTTTTTCTCTTCATCTTGGGGGGAGTTTTTTTTGGTGTTGTGAAGTTTTATCCTCAGCTCGCTATGCATTATTATGAAGAGTTCACCAATGAAGAAATGACAACAAATACCCCAAGCACTCCTGCAGTCGCCGACGTTCCGACAGAGCTTGCTCCTTTTGTCCGTGGTGTGCTTTCTGGAATAAAAACAGCTCAATTAGCCTCTCGGAGAGAATCTGGCGCTCTTGATGTCAATAAAACCCAAGGCTACCTCCAGGGAATGCGTACGGCCCTCATCACTAGTAGAAACTGGTACGATCTCGATCGCCAGCTCTTCCGCGCACAAGGTCTCCCTTTAGGAATCAGAGTCGCCGTGGAGACCAGCAAGCCCGTCCAAGAACGCTCGACTCTCGAATACCAGATTAAACTCATTGATACGATCCAAAAAGCCCTTTCTGTCAATCTCGAGGACCTTCTCGACGGCAACACCGATCGAGCTCGAGCACTCACCAGTTATCTAAATGGGCTCAAAAACCTATCTGAAGAGTCACGAGTCGAAATTGAAAACATGACCCGTATAGTCGCGGAATACCAAGCCGTCGTCGACCAAAACCTGGCTCTTTCCACCCAAGCCAGCGGCGCCTTCGTGACCGACACCGACAACTTCATCACCGACAACCTCGACGCCAATTTCTCTCAATTCCTCGAAGCCCGCCAAAGAGCCGACGAAGCCCGTATCCGTGTCACTTCCACTCAACGAATCCTCTCGCGTCTCCAACCCCTCTCCAGTCGCCTTCCCGATGTCATTAGCGCTATTGAGGCCAACTATGATGCTCTGGCATCAGGGATCAAGGTGAGTCCGCAGCAAGGGGTGAATTTACCGATCTTTCAGTAAAAAAAACTGAGTTATGAATACCAAAAATTCCTTCTCCATCATTCATCATCATGTTCTAGCAGCTGTTGTAACACTTCCATTATGGGGGATTCTCTTTCAGTATCTCGCAGATGGTAAAATTGTATGTGTTCTGAGGAATTGTCTTTCTCCAACTGTTCAAGCACATCCGAAATCAGCTCTTTCTTTTCCAATAGCCGCCCTTCTCTATTATGCAATTTTTTCAATCATCAAAAAAATGGATCTGAATGTTGCAAATTTTATTATTCGTCGCGGGCTTTTGATTCTCTTCTGGGGAATGATACTCACCGTTCTCTTGTTTGTGTTTCTTTTGTATATTTTTATTTATTAGGTCGAAGCCTCCCTCACTTCCTCTTGCGAAGTAGTATAAAATATCTTCAGCAGCAATGACGCCAGTTTTTCATCACGATTTTGGCTGAAGAACGTACAATTTCCTCAATGCACATATTTCTTTTATCTTTTGAGAGGTAATCCCATGTGCGTTTGATATCTGTCATATGGCTAGGAAAAAATGTAGTGATCTTTATTTCTCGTCATTCTTAGTGTTTTTTGTAAAGCCCTTAAAACCATTCTTTAATATTTCTTCAGTTGGAGCATCTGAATTTGTTCTCCAATGGCACACAAAATCTGGATTTATAATTTCAATACCCGTAGATTTTTCCACGTAAGTTCCAGGCTTTGTAAGAGCAAATGCTTCAATACTAAAACCGAGTGGAAACTCGCTCTTTTCATACCTTTCAAGATAGAGCATCTCACCTTCTACTCGACAAACTTTTCCGTGAGTTTGGATCAGATCCTCAGTACCATCACTTCTTTCTAGTGCTAGACCAACGATGATGACTTTATTCAGAAGATCTGATGCTTCAAGCATAAGAGTGATGACAATATGAAATAGCATATCAAAAAAACCTATCTATCTCTATAGTTCCTGTGATTCTAAAGTGTAGAACTATTCATTCTCCTCCACCATTTCCAACTGCTTCACCATCGCAATCTTCTCATCCTTCAAGTATTCCATCTGAAACTCGTTCAAATCCGCACCAGCTTTCAGCTGTTCTTCGATATAGTCGAGATACTCACGAGCAGACTTGTACTCGATATCTTTTACCTCCATGCATTGGTAAACCATCACATCGACCTTCTTACCAGATTGTGAGACGAAAAGAAGACCTCGTTGGACAATATATTCGATGACACTTCCCTCAGAGGAGACAATCATCTTACTAAAGAGAATACTTCCGGTCATAGCAGCATGTCCAGGTTTGATTTCCATCTCCCCTCCTTCTGTCATTATTTTCAAAGACTTCACATCATCACGATTGATGATCTCGAGTTCTGGGGTCCGTACGGTAAGATGGAAGGTGTTGCTCATTGAGAAGGATACTAAGGAGTCTAAAGATGCTAAGGATAGTCAAGATATATCTGAGAGTCTGCGTTATTCCCCTTTGAAGGGGTTAGGGGTCCGAGAGGCTATTCTGTTCCCCTTTCTCTTTTCCTTCCGTAGCTTTAGCGAAGGAGGATAAAGGGGCTAGGGGTTGGGCTCAATGAGCAATTCCCCTATGCCTTCCCCTCGGCATTATGTCGTTCTACTACTTCTTCGATAGTTCCAGCGAGGTAGAAATGTTGCTCAGCAATATGATCGTGTTTTCCAGCGAGGATTTCTCCGAACGAACGGATGGTGTCTTCTTTTTTGATGTACTGACCAGGAGTACCTGTAAACTGTTCTGCTACAAAGAAGTTTTGTGAGAGGAACTTTTGGATACGACGTGCTCGGTTTACTGTTGCTTTATCTTCTTCAGAAAGTTCGTCGAGACCAAGAATAGCGATCACATCTTGGAGTTCTTTGTATCGTTGAAGGATGATCCGTACTTCATTTGCAATACGATAGTGATCTTCCCCTACTACTTCTGGTTTTAAGGCCATAGAAGTGGAATCCAAAGGATCTACCGCAGGGTAAATACCAAGAGAAGCGAGCTGACGACTCAATACGATAGTCGCATCGAGATGTCCAAATGTTGTCGCAGGAGCTGGATCAGTAATATCATCAGCAGGTACATATACCGCTTGTACAGATGTAATAGATCCTTTTTTTGTAGAAGTAATCCGTTCTTGGAGAGCCGCCATATCTGTCGCAAGAGTTGGTTGGTATCCTACCGCAGACGGGAGACGTCCGAGAAGAGCAGATACTTCGGCTCCAGCTTGGGTAAATCGGAAGATATTGTCTACAAACATCAAAATATCTTTTCCTTGGTCACGGAACCGCTCTGCCATTGTCAGACCAGTAAGAGCTACACGCATACGTGCTCCTGGTGGCTCGTTCATTTGTCCGAAGACCATCGCAAGTTTTCCAATAACTCCAGACTCAGCCATTTCTCCGAGAAGATCGTTTCCTTCACGAGACCGTTCTCCTACTCCAGCAAACACAGAGTATCCACCATGAGCCTTCGCGACATTATTAATCAATTCTTGCATCATCACGGTCTTTCCTACTCCAGCACCTCCAAAGAGTGCCACTTTCCCCCCCTTGATAAATGGACAAAGAAGGTCAATAACTTTCACACCTGTTTCAAATACTTCTACTGTTCCACTTTGTTCGGTAAATGATGGAGGATTTGCATGAATAGGCATTCGGTCCCCTTTAGGTTCTGGTTTTCCATCAATCGCTTTTCCTGTCACATCAAAAACTCGACCAAGAACTTCGTCTCCGACAGGAGCAGATATAGGTCCGAGAGTATCGATTGCTTCTTGACCACAAGAAAGACCATCAGTTGTACTCATCGCAATAGTCCGGACAACTCCAGCACCAATATGACTTTGTACCTCTAGTGTGAGGAGCTGGTCACCATTTTGAACAGTGATCGCATTAAAAGTATTGGGAATATGGTCCATAAAGTACACATCTACAACCACACCAATCACACGGACGATTTTTCCGACCGGGTTGGATCCTTTAGTTGCGGACTGAGTTTTTTCTGGAGCTACTGTTTCTGCGCTCATAGTATAAAAATTAGAGAATGTAACGAGTAAAGTGTGAGAGGTCTGATCTGAATGCCCTTAATGTTCTCACAGTGCATAAGGTTCTTGTTGATCTATTCCATCGAAGCCATTGCTCCAGAGATCTCAGAAAGTTCCTGAGTAACCTTTGCCTGTCGGCCTTTATTGTAGAGCAAGGTAAGCTTGTCAATCATTTCAGAAGCATTATCAGTCGCATTTTGCATGGCCATCATCCGGCTAGAGTATTCAGCCGCTTTGAGCTCAAAGAAAGCTTGTAAAAAGAGCGATTGGATAATTTGTTCAAACAATGTTGCAATAACGTGTTCTTTGTCGGGCTCAAAGTACATGTAGCTATTCGTTTCAGGAATGATTTCTTTTTGTTCTGCACCGTCATCTACGTTCAAATGCTCAGAAATCATATCGAAAGAAAATGGAAGGAATGTTTTTACGACTGGGTAGAAAACAATGGCACTCTTGTAATGAGGAGCAATCATATAGATCTGCTTCACACCTCCTTCAGTCCAGAGATCTAAAATAGGTTTGATAAACTCAAGTGCATCAAATGGCTTCATATTTTCTTTGAGACCTTTATAGCGTTGTTCAACAGGGATCTCATTATAATCAGCAAAAGCTTCAGCCTTGCGACCAATAGTCACCAAAAGCCGATCCGCTTCAGGAGTATTTGTCCATTCTGGAGACTGAAGCAATTTCTTTGTCAGTTTTGTATTCAAAGCACCACAAAGACCTTTTTCAGAAGAGTACAAGACAAAAACAGTTTTTCCTGACTTTCGTTCTTCCATATAGACAGACTTGTGTTCGTCAGAAAGCTGACCTTGGAGTACTCCCAAGAGATCCCAAGCATATCCACGCGAAGCGACAGCTTTTTTTTGAAAGACTTTCATCTTACTTGCTGAGACAAGCTGCATAGCTTTAGTAATCTTACGCGTTTGCTTGGTAGCTTTGATCTTCGTCTTGGTTTCGAGGAGTGATGCCATAGGGCTATATTATTGGGATAATCAGAACTATCGGGTGTTCTTTTCCCCTCTTTCAAGGGGGCTAGGGAGTCTGCGTTATTCCCCTTTTACCTCCAGAGGCGAATCAGCCTGTAGCTGAAAAGGGGGTAGGGGTTGGCTTAATTTTTGAAAAATCCATCCAATACTTTCTTCATACCTTCTTTGATTTCATCAGTCAGTTTCTTTTCATCCATGATCATTCCAATCAAATCCTTTCCACTGACTTCCATGTGTGCAAAGAGCTTTTTGATCTGGTCTTGGACATTTTCTGATTCAAGCTCATCAAAGTACCCACCAGTCGCAGCACTGATCACAATCACTTCTTGCCAGAGCTCATAAGGGTTGTTTTGGTCTTGCTTAAAAGACTCTACAATACGTCGTCCACGAGTGAGGACTTTCTTGGTCGCATCATCGAGATCAGACGCAAACTGAGAGAAAGCTTCGAGTTCGTAGTACTGAGAAAGTTCCAGCTTAATAGTTCCCGCTACCTTCTTCATGATTTTTGTTTGAGCAGAACCTCCTACACGTGAAACAGAGATCCCAACATTAATAGCTGGCCGAATACCACGGTTGAAAAGATCTGTTTCGAGGAAGATCTGACCATCAGTAATAGAAATAACATTTGTAGGAATAAACGCTGATACATCACCAGCTTGAGTTTCAATAATTGGGAGGGCTGTAACAGATCCTCCACCAAAGTCTTCATTTCGCTTCGCAGCTCGTTCTAGGAGTCTGCTATGCAAGTAGAAAACATCACCAGGATAGGCCTCACGACCCGGTGGACGTCGAAGAAGGAGAGACATTTCTCGGTAAGCGACGGCATGCTTCGATAGATCATCAAAAACAATGAGACATTCTTTTCCTTGATCCATGAAATACTCAGAAATAGCAGCTCCAGCATATGGTGCCAAGAAATGCATCACAGCAGATTCAGAAGCACCAGCATTTACTACCACGGTATAATCCATCGCTCCATGTTTTTTGAGAGTTTCTACAACCTGAGCGGTCTTCGACTCACGTTGAGCTACGGAAACATAGATACAGATCATATCTTTCCCTTTTTGGTTCAAAATAGTATCAATAGCAACAGCTGTTTTACCTGTTTGACGATCTCCAATAATCAGCTCACGTTGTCCTCGTCCAATCGGTACGAGTGAATCAATCGCAATAATTCCAGTTTGAACAGGCGTATCAACAGATTTTCTCTCGATAACACCAGGAGCAATTTTTTCGTGTGCATAGTGTTTGTCGGCTGGTATGTCACCTTGTCCATCTACAGGTTTTCCAAGAGGGTCGACCACACGACCAATCAACTTGTCAGATACCGGCATGGTCAAGAAATTGTTGTTGGCTTCTACAAAGAGTCCTTCACGAACACCTTTTCCATCTTGAAGAACTACAGCAAAAGCTTCGTCTTTTTCCAAATTCAATACGAGAGCTTCGTTATCAGTTCCTTGTACTTTTACCACTTCTCCCATTTTTAGTCCTGGGAGACCTTTGATCTGGATGACTCCGTCTTTAAACGACTGAATGACCCCAAATTTTCCTTCACCGCTCGGTTCACCACTTTTCTTGGTAAAGAGGGCTTGGTCTATCTGATCGAGGAAGGATGAGAGCTTTGCTTCTGCCATAGGAGATGAAAATGAAGAATGAAAATGATTTATGAAACGAGTGTTTCGAGTCGCTTAATATCCTGAATTCGTCCGAACCAGGAGTGATCGTCAACTTGTCCGTCAACAAAAAATCGAATACCTCCGATCAGTTGAGTATTGACGCTAAACTGAACAATACTCTGAGCGTATTGTTGAGCAAAATGTCCTCTTATTTCTGTCTTGGTTGCACGATCGCATTCTGTAGAGCTTTGAACCAAGAGACGAGGGCTTTCGTAAATGTTTTGTAAGAATTCGATGATTGACTCTGTCAGCTCTTGTGGAGATCCTACCAAGAGGTGATTTTTGAGGGCATCATAAAAAGCTGATTTTTCTGGAATCATATCGTTGAGAGTCTTTTCTTGATCTGCTCGTGTGGAATAATAGAAACTTTTATCGAGTTGATCGAAGAGTGTTGGGAAATCAAGAGTGAAAAAGCGTGCCATGGCTTGGAGCAAAGGATTTCCCACACCACTTTCAGATCCTTTCAAGAAAGCACTTGCACCAGCAAGAGCCTCCAGTAATTCATCTTGAGTAGAGATATCCTTTAGCATACCAGCGACAGCTGGAAATGTGGCTTTTTCATCTTCAGACTTCTGAAGAAAGTCTGGGTGCTGCTTGAGAACTCCTACGAGGTCATAAAGCGCCGCTGCTGTGAGATCTGTGATCATATATCAGCTATAAACTTAAGATTTGTAAGATTTCCACGCATCTGAAACACTTTCCTGTACAACTTTTTCAGGAACTTTGTTGGATACGACATGCATCACAACCTTTTCTATAAGTGCTAAAGTTTGTTTTTCAGCAGCTTTTAGGATTCCTTGTTTTTCAGCTTCGACTACTTCTCGTACATCAGAGAGCATTTTTGCTTTCTTAGCATCGAGAGCTTCATCTTGCTTTTTTCGTCGTTCTTCTAGCTCTTTTTTTAGGTCAGCCAATTGCTGTTCCATTTCTGATTTGAGAGCTGCTTTTTCCTTATCAGACTTTAGCTTCTCTTCCATGAACTCTTTCTTGAGTCGTTCAGCTTCTTCGATATTGCCTTTGATCTGATCACGACGTTTATCAATGATCCGTAAAACAGGACCAGTAATAAAGTAAGCCATCAGGGCGAGCAAGATTCCGAAGTTCACGAGGTAGATAACCACACTCATGATATCAATACCGAGCTTTGCAAGAACGTCCATAGAGGAAAATAAGAGTATTAAGACGATAAGAACTGTTGTATTGAGTACTGAAGATTCAATACTCAACACTTTCTCAGACCAACACTTTTCGCTTCTTTTGAAGCAATGGAGGTCTGAAGGATTCTACTATTACGCTACAAAAAGAATGATCAAAGAAACCACAAGAGCGTAAATACCAGTCGATTCACAAACAGCCATCGCAACGATCATGTTTGAGAAAACCTTGTCAGAAACTTCTGGGTTTCGACCCATAGCTTCCATTGCTTTAGAAGCAATCATACCTTCACCAAGGGCTGGACCGAAAGAACCGATTCCCATACAGAGTGCAGCAGAGAGAAGTCTTACAGCTTCAAGTTCCATAGGATAATAATGAAAAAATAAATAGTAATGAACAATCTAATCGAAGATGAGGAAATCATCCTCCTCTTCGACAGGACTATTACGCGGCTGCTTCAGGTTCGGCACTTTTCACTATCATGGCCATAAACTGAAGGGAAAGGAGAGCAAATACAAAAGCCTGCACAACTCCAGAGAAGATACTCAGGAATATGAATGGCATAGGAACAATAAATGCAGCAAGTCCAGTGATCACAGTAATCATAACTTCACCTGCAAAAATATTTCCAAACAAACGACATGACAGAGATACAATCTTAGCGAGCTCTCCGATAATATCGAGGAGACCCAAGAAGACTTCTAGGCAGGTATTTAGAAATCCAGAAAAACTGCGGACCTTTAAAAACTGAAAAAATTTAAAATAATTCCCCAAATGATTGAGTGGATGTGCAATAAAAGCAATGACATGGGCCGATCCAATCATTGCAATAGCCATAGCTACAGGCAGAGCCAGGTCAGAGGTTGGTGTCCTGAGAGCTTGAACTCCATCCGCTGTAATACTTGATACGAGAGGCAGGATACTAAATTGATTGGCGACGAGTAAAAAGAAAAAGAGCGTGAAAATAACAGGAAGATACTTTTTTGCTCGTTCTTCGCTTCCCCATGCACTCGTGAGCTGACCCATAAAAAACTCAATTATTCCCTCGATACCCACTTGTAGTCGTGTAGGGACTACACGCAGATTACGAATCAGAAAAGCTCCGACCCCAGCCAGAAGAAGAGTCACGACTAGCGTTGCCAATACACTATTACTAATACCGATACTCCCAATCTGGAGCATTGGGACAGTTTGTAGCGTGATTTCGGGTATATTGGCCATATGGCTTCCTGGGGGATGAGGTTATTTTTTAGACTTCACATGTGGGAGATATTTGCTCTTTACCCATTTGAATACCGCGTACTGCGATAAGGGAAAGGCAATAACGACTCCTAGTAGTGTCATCATTGGCTTGGTGTTATACAAGAGGTCGATCTGATACCCTCCGAATCCTAACAAGCCAATAGTGACAATGTTGATGAACGCAACCATAAACGTGACACGAATATGACTACTAAACATCAAGGTGCTGGGAACTGTTTGAGATGACTTTTTTGCGTTAGTGGTAGCTGTTTCCTGCATAAAGGTCATTTTAAACCGAATGAATCTTATTGACGAAATGAAATTATGTCAATATTAAAAAATTGTTCCAATAAGGAACTGATTTGACAAGATTGTAAGATCATTATGATAAGGGTGGTGCCGATTCGCAAATGCGAGCCAGCTATAGCTTTTTGATCACCGTCATGAGTTGTTCTTAATGACTTTAATCCCCTCTTTGTGCTCATTCTGAGTCGCAATATCTCTATCTTCATTTCGTTGAATCCGACCTGGTTCAAACCGCAATCTTTGACGGCATACTCTTCGCTTTCTCTTCCGGTCAATTTCTTGAGATTTGAGGATTGATATTCTTATGCAACCAGATTTGGGTCTTCCAGCTATATATACATTCTCTTCTGTGAAGTATGGATGAATAAAATCATTCGCTGAGTATTTCAGTTTATTATCTGAAGCTATCATTATTTAGTTGGATATTTACCGTGTCAGAAATTCCTAACATTTCTGCCCTAATGGAAACAGTACTCTACATGTAGAATAAATAAAGAATTTGTCGGGAAAACGCTTCGTTCTTCTGAATGACAGGGGTTGGGATGGAGAGAGCCTTCTTATTAATCCTCTACTCTCAAAGTCCTAAATTCTCTCCATCCAAATGACTCAAATGCTCTATCTCATACTTCTCTTGCAGTTCTTCAATGGTCTGCTCGACCACACCTGTTTCTAGACTCGAATGCCAGACCTTCCCATTTTTTATGATTCCCACATGAGCAATCCCTTTTTTTCGTGATTTCATAAAGAGGAGGTCTTCATCAGCCATTTCTACGATATTTTCTTTTTTCAGTGATTCAGCCTTCTGGTCTTGAGAATATTTCGGCAAAAGCCGCCCTTTGACTTCCCAAAAATACCTCTGAACAAAAGCAGAGCAATCAATCCCATTTTTGGTGTTTCCTCCCCAGAGATAAGGGGTTCCTTTCCAAGATTTCAAGAAAGCATCTGCTTTTCGGGTTAGCTTTCCTGGATAGACAAATTCTTTTGCATGTATCCCTTCGTTTAGTCGATGAGACTCATGTAGCCATCCTCGGGTTCCATCGACTTTCTCTACCAGGACAAAATGGTGATATTTGGTCTTCATCTGTAGAACTTCACCATCCAGTACTTCTACCTGGCGATATTTACGAAGGATTTTTTCTTCAGCTTTTTTATAATCCGGCACAGGGCGTTGCAAGATAAAGACAGGATCTTTACCTTTCTTCATCAGCCGAGCATAACGATCGTCCCAGAGATCCTTATTCCTGACAATATGACCAAGCACTACTCTTTCATAAAAATCCCTTATTTCTTCTTTAAGGACTTCATATTTCGTGTGAAGAGGTCCTTTCGTCATCACCGTGGCATAATCAGAACCAGATTGGATGAAGGATTGAGGAGCACGAGACAACAATAAGAGCATTTCTCCCTCTTGGAGGTCTGCTAGATTGCTGCTTCTTGATTTCAACACCCATTCGCGTTGGTCATTGAGCTGGTAGAGTCCAGATTTCAAAAACCGCGGCGTTTTCCATGTTCTCTTTCGAGTGTTTCTCAGGATCACTTGAGAGTATTCAGCGATATTTTGCTCAAGCCGGAATTCATCACTGTTCAAGATGCTTCTTTTTGCGTGAAGGCCAAGCAAGGGCTGGCGTCCAGAGATCTGATCTTGCTTTACTTGTAGACTGACAGAAGCCGTCAAACGAGCATTACATTCTATCATATACCAGAGCTCACTACTCCAGATCAGATCCAGTCCAAAAGAACCCGTATACCCTACTCGTATAAAGACTAAGCGTAATTTTTCTATTTTATTCTTCAATCGAGAGATATCTATATGGTCCAGTTCTTCTCGGTTTACTGCGCTGATTCCTACCGTTCCCAGCTCTGCACTGTTCCAATCTTCTACATTCATGAGCTGTTTCCATAGTGGGCCTGTCGCTATATTTCCAGCTGCATCGACATATCCATTTAGTGTATAGGTGTCTCCGGTCACTAGTTTGGAGATTTTTACCCGTGTTCCACTTTGTAGTGCGATGTTTTCCCCTTTTCTCTTCACAAAGCTCGAGCTCCCAGCATGTCCCATCCTTCCTTGCACGATGAAAGTCTCTCCAAAGTCTTCATGCCATTCCTGTACACCTTCTAGGTTCCAAAGCACTTCTTTGTACTCTGGCATGAGTACACCAGCTTCTACAGCCAGTTCGGCAAAATCTAGTTTATCCTCTAGTCTTTTACTGGTAGCAATGTCGCTACTCAAGAGTTCCCATTTCTGTGTTTCAATCCATTTTTTGATCTTACTCGAAGGCTTAAAGATCAAAAATTGGAGAGGTTTCTTCATGTCTTGAAGTACTTTCAGGGTCTTTGCATGACTCAGGAGACGAAAAGAGCTGGTTGGTACTTCTGTTTTTGGGTAGGCTTCTTGAAAACACCAGATATCAGCTCCTTGTTTTCTCATATTCGCCAAGAGATCAGACTTGTATGCACACACAATTTTTGCACCCGTAATCTCTGAGACCCAGAGGGCTCTGCGGAGGTCAAGTGTGACATAAACCAGCTGTTGATCAGCCATAAGATTCAAATAAAAAGAGGCTCAAGTATAGGGGAAGAAGGGGTTTTGGACAAGGAAACAGTATCTAAAGGGCTCCTAAATATCTGTAGGTGAAAATCAAAATTCTCACCAGTCTAAAATCACCGAGTAAAATTTCGATCCTGCTCTACGGTTTACAAAAAACGTATCATTTCATCCACCTCTTTTACAGATTCCACTGTCTTAAAATCTGACTTTGTGTTTTCATCCCATGCCCTTCCAGAAAAAACTATTCCCACGGTCTGCCCAGGATTTTTTTTCAGTATTTCTTCTTTCGCCACCCAAAAACATGCCGCGCCTTCCCAAGAAGTTTCCAAATCCAATCCTTTCAGTTCTTTACAAGCTTTTTCATATTTTTCCTTTGCCACATAGTGTGCCGCTCCCCCACTCTTCATAATCCATTTCAAGACTTCTTCCCGCCTTGGTGTATCAGCTAATCCCACGCCTTCTTCCCATTCCACTTCTTCATCTTTCAAAAATTCACGAGCTATCGAACAGCTCTTTCCAGCTTGGACAATATGGAGTTCTGGTAAAGTTTTTCCTGCTTTTTGGTAGGCTTGCATGATTCCTACGGAACTTGTTCCAGAAGTCGCAAAATTTACGATTATATCGAGGTTAGGTATTTGGAGCATAAATTCTTCACCGAGAGTTTGGTAAGACTCCGCTCCATCTTTCGAGGTCTTCAAGAGTGGGCAGTTGAGCTTTTTAGCCAGGTACTTCGCAAACCGTACCGGACGAGTACTAAGGAAAATCTTCCCACCATGCCTCTGGATCTCAGCTGCTTTTTTGAGATCACCTTTATCTGACATCAGACAATACACCTCTATTCCAAGTTGTTTTCCAAGAAAAGAAGCAGTGATACCTGCATTTCCAGTCGTCGAGATCACAATATTCTTTACGCCTGCCGTTGCCAGCTTCTTCATCTGTGGTCCAAAGTAGCGAAATTTATGAGAACCCACTCGAGAAAGGTCTTCGCGCTTGAGGATAAGACCCGAGTATGGGCTCGTTGATGAAAACTGGTAGATAGGTGTGGAAGGCTGCATCATTTCTCCAAAAGGATTACAAGAAAACAAGTGTGGAAAGCTGTGAAAGGAAACTGGAAAGCAGAGCGAATCAAAACTTGACAATTGATTTCCAACACAGTAAGTATAGTATTCGAAAGCTTTCTAGAGAAGGTCAAATCTTCTCTTCGACTTAATACTTGTGCCTATGTCATCTGCAACTTCTTGCCCTGAATGTAATAAAGGAATCAACCTCGAAGGAGGAGAAATCGGAGATTACTTTGAGTGCGATGCCTGCTTGTGTGATCTGACGATTGTCTCACTTCAGCCACCAAAGATAGATGTAGTAGTAGAAGAGAAATAGGAGGCGGGGCAGAATCTCAACATATTGTGATTCCTATGATGACACAGATTTTTAAAACCAATCATAGGCAAGGTTTCGTTCCCTTGCTGGTCTATTCGTCACGTATTACACGATCAAACCAATGAGGAAACGAACCCCTCAGCTTCGGTATAATATTACTTCTCGTTCATAATGCGTGGTCCCTCCTTTCAAGAGGGTTGGGGATCTCCTGTTCTCACCCTTCCAATCCTTTCACCAAATGCCGAAACATTTTGTAGTCATCATTCTTTCCTCGGAAAAACACGAAATATTCTGATGCCGGACTCAATACAACTTTATCACCAGTCGCTGAACTTTCTGCAGCAAGTCGAAGAGCATCCGAAAGAGTATCAACAACCACAATACTGAGTTCGCCAGTATTCAACGCCTGAATCTCATCAGCCACAGGACTCTTTATCAAAAGAATAGAGGGATCATTTTCTTTGAGTTTTTCAACAAACGCTAAATAATCACTTCCTTTGCTCTTTCCCCCCATGATCAAGGTCAGATTCTTTCCCTCTTCTTTTAAGGCTTCCACAGCGGCAATAGTCGACTCTGGAACCGTCGAAGCAGAGTCATTATAGTACTTTACACCCTGCACTTCTTGAACCAGCTCCATCCTCTGAGGCACAGGTGTTACATTTTTCAGTGCGTGCGCGATCTCTTCCGCTGGAACTCCTGCCAAATGACAGGCAGCAGTTGTTGCCAAAGCATTTGAGAGATTGTGTTGTCCTTTGAGTGGAAACTCATTCACAGACATGACTACGGTTTCTTTATCTGCATGCTTCAAAACAATGTTTTCAAACTGTATATAGGCACCTTTCGACAAGACCTCTTCCGTAGAAAAAAGCAGCGAACCTTTGTCATGATGCTCATTGATCTTCGCTGATTCCTCATCATCCACATTTAAGACGGCCCATTGGTTTTCTGTTTGATGCATAAAGATGTTCCTTTTTACTCCCACATATTCTTCAAAATTCTTGTACTCACTCAAATGATTTGGTGTGATATTTGTGATCACAGAAATATCTGGGCTCTTTCCTAAATCAATCATCAGCTGACGATTGGATATTTCTAGTACCAGCCAGTCATGAGCCGTTTTTTCTTCTATTTGATCCAGTACTTGATAAGATCTTCGGTCATTCCCTGAGATCAGTGTAGAAGGATGATACTTCTTCATCACGTCTGCTATGAGGTTTGTCGTCGTTGTTTTTCCATTACTCCCCGTTACTCCAATAATTTTACCAGGAAAGAGATCAAAGTAGAGCTTTGTGATAGAGCAAAACTTTTTATGGTACTGTGCCAGAACATTGTTTTGTTCGTAAAGGTACCAGGACTGAGGAACAAAAATGGTATCAGCTTTTTCAATGCCATCTAAATAAGTGTCCTGAAAACAGAAGGTCACTGTTGGCATTTCCAAGAGTCGTTTTCCCATTTTCACTGCTTCTTTCCTTCCCATTCCAATATGAGCTTCTTTAAAATGTCTTAAGAATTCATCTTTAGCACTATAATCATGAGCTGTGAAATCAGCCTCAGGGTATTTTTGAGAGAGATAGTCGAGCAAAGCTGATCCTTCTGTCCCTGCCACGCCGATGATGTGAATATTCTTTCCGTACTTCATATTGCAGTGATAATCCAATCAAGCATAGTCTACTCGAAAAAGCGACATTGAACACTTGTTCTTTTACATTTCATCCCTATCATAGAGATACTCTGATTTTTAAATCACTTACTATGAAGTCTTCCATCTATAAGATATCGATCTTTTTTCTGTGCACATTCCTCATCACAGCTTGTTCAGGGGGCGACCTCAAGGGGTCAGTTAGTGAGACAGGGGCTCAGGTGTCTATCCCAACCAGTTATTTTACTTCTGATGATCCTTTTTTGGGGGATGATGGAGCAGCACTCAATATGGTCGTTTTCTCTGATTTTGAATGCCCCTACTGTGCTGAGTTTTACAAGGAAGTAAAGGGTCTTGAAAAAAACTGGGTAAATACTGGAAAACTTAAAATTCAATTTAGAGACTTTCCCCTTGGGATTCATGACCATGCACTCCCTGTTCATATCGCTGCTAACGCAGCAAAGTTGCAAGGAAAATACTGGCAAGCTCATGAAAAACTGTATTCGGAACAAGAAAAATGGAATAGGAGCTCAGATATCAATGTGTACTTAATGAAATTCGCAAAAGACTTGAACCTCGACGAAGAAAAATTCATTTCTGATATGAAAAAGCCGGGCCTTATTGAGGAAATATATGCTGACCGAGACGAAGGACGTCTGGCTGGTGTCACAGGTACACCTGGGTTCTTGATTAATGACCAAATATTCCGTGGTGCACTTTCTCTCAAAGAACTCGAAAAAGAACTCAAATTTATCGAAGGAACCCTTTAATCACTCTTCATTCTTAAAATACTACTCCATCTTTCATGCGTTCTCACTCTGAGCATTATGTTGTCTCAGCAGGTTTGGGCAAGCGCTCAATGGACGACTCCTCAGGGTTGTGAAGATGTAAAAGAGTCTTGTGTTTGGTATGAAGAAACTTTTGATCAGAAGAGTTCGGCACCAGTTATAGGAAACTTCTCTTCTTCTCTTGTATTTCATTTCTATACTGTCAGGCAATACAAGATTCCTTTTAGCTTTAAAAAGGATCAGACATATACCCCGGCTCTTGATCAAAGAAACCCTATATTGCGTGAATGATAAATGGATCAGTATTTTTTTATTTATTCAATTTATCTTATGAAAACTGACATACCTTTTTTCGAATTTTCTTCCAAAGTAATCCGTTACGCTTTTGGAATACTTTTTATCCTTGTTGCCGTCAAAAAATTCCGAATGGGATTAGGAGGATTTGCCGATAGTCTCATAAAAGCTGACAACCTTATCGCTCAAGAAATACCAGCCATTCTTTTATTAGCCTACGGGTACATCATCCCTTGGATGGAGCTTTTTGCTGGAGCAGCACTCTTTAGTAAAAAACACGTTTATTCTGGATACAAAGTAATAGCCTTGATATATCTCAGTTTTATTTTTGGGCAAATGTACAATCTCAATACCTCAAAAATCGGGACCGAATATTTCCCCTCTCTGATTCTGCTTATGTTGGGATACTATAGCCACCAAATGACCCTCAAAAAAGCATAATGAGATCAAAAAAAACTCATATCGGTTTTTTAATTGCGCTGATTCTCCTGACCTCTTGTAATAGCTCATCTCCTCAGGTTTTGGATTCCCAAGACCTGAGTGAGAGGGACATTCCAATCTTCAGTGAGGACGACCCAGTACTCGGAAATCGAGATGCTCCTATTCAAATGGTCGTCTTCTTTGATGCGCAGTGTCCATTTTGCAGACAATTTCACCAGACTATTCAGCAGATAGAAGACGAATGGGTCTCATCTGGAAAGCTTGTAATCCAATACCGAGACTATCCGCTGTCAAAGCATCGCTTTGCCGATAACACTCACAGAGCCCTTTTCGCGGCTCATCAGCAATCTCAACACAACCTATATTTGATAAATCTTTTTGCAGAGCAATCACTTTGGACACAATCTATCAATATTGATGAATATCTCATCCAAACAGCCGAAAAACTCGGACTCAATAAGAGTACTTTTTTAATGGACTATACGAGCACTGCTGCCGGCAAAGAAATACTCCTCGATAAAGTGGTGGGACAGGAATTTGGGATAAGAGAGATTCCTTCCACTTTGATCAATGATAAACTCTACAGAGGAGCACTGAGCCTCTCTCAATTAAAAAAAATATTAGAAGCCTTTAGTAAATAAACATCACATTATGAAAACGAACAAAACATTATATTTCGTTATCGGTCTTGTCGCTGGTGCCATTCTCCTAGCAGCGTATCTAGTCCTGTCTTATTCTGCAAAAATCACTCATCATCATGCCAATTATGGAGTATATCTCAATGGTGAACTCCTCGACCTGAGTGATGATAGATATATGGAAGATGTCGCCGGCTGCAAACCAGCCTATGTGACCGAAATCCTCCCAAAGGAACGTGCTCACATGCACAATAACGAAGATCATGTGATTCATGTTCATGACAAAGGAGTCACTTGGGGACATTTTTTCGCAAATATTGGATTTACACTCAGTGCTGATGTTTTTATTACTGATGATGGAAGCGTTTATACCTCTGATTCTTCTCGAGTTCTCAAATATATCCTCAATGGAAAACCTACAAGGGATGTTTCAAACCAACTAATAACTTCCGAAGACACCCTTTTAATAAGCTACGGAGCAGAATCTGTAGAGGAAATTATAAAAGCCCAATATGAAACCATTACAAAAGACGCGCATAAGCACAACGAGCATCCAGACCCAGGAAGTTGTTCAGGTGCCTATGAGTTAGGGCTTTGGGACAAGGTAAAACGTGTATTTCTTTGAAAAATATCCAAGTGATGTCATATAGAGACCAGGTGTTACCGGTCTCTTTTTGATAAAAACTTGGTATAGAGCTTTAAGCTATGACTTATCGCTATTTGTGGTACTATCTCCACTTATACAAACCTTATGAAAAGTAAAAGGCTCCATATTTGCAAAAGTGATGTCAGGAAAGTTCTGGGCTCACACTACATGCAAGGGAAAACTTCTCGAGATCAACAAAAATTTCTCGAAAGGATCACCTTCTATATCGATGAAATGGGATCGGAAAAAAGTGAAGCCAGGTCTCATTCTAGAGATGGATTATCTCGTACAATTAGTGAGTATTCGAATATTCGTGAATCTTTTGTTCTCTCAAAGACTCTCGGTCTCTTAGATGTAGGGAATACCGAAGAAATACTCAAAAGAGTCCAAGAAATAAGAAATATTTTTCTTTCTGTTCTGAGCGAAATACAACAACATAAGCTTCCAACACCTCAAGAATCCAAGAAGAACTCTTCTGACTCTTTTGGAAATGGAACATTTCAAAAAGTCCAACCAAAACGTTCAACAACATACCTCGGATTTGTAGATAGCAAACTCTACAATTTGTCTCTTCAGGATGATTTTGGTTTAGATGAGCTTATGAAGTTTCTAAAAAATAATGTGGTCAAAAAAGGAGATGGTTCCTTTGTAAGAAACCTAATGAATGCTCTGGGCAGGGCTGTGAAAAATGATTTAGAGAGAGTCGTGAATGATGAATCACTCAGTATTTCAGGTGTCCGAGAGAAAGCACGAGGACTCTACCAAAAAATACGAACATATGTTTTAGGGCATCTTCCACAGATGACACCACGCACCATTTCATTCTTATACAAATCCTATCTTGGTCCACAGATTCATGATCGAGAAATTTTGAAACTCTTGAAAGAAAGACTCTTCTCGGATCATTTGTTTAAAAGAATATCACACGCTGAAGTATCAGATCTGTTGAAAAACATCGCTTCTTTGGGAATGAACCTAACTCCTAAAGAAAGTGGATTGTTGGTAGATATTTTTGAATTTGCAGAACAACAAGCTGTCGAAATGAATATAACGAAGTATTATTATGATCTCTCAAAGATAGCCATCGGATTGATGATGTTAAAACATCCTCTTGCAAAACCATATCTCAAGAAAGCTCAAGAAGAATTTAACAATGATTCAACCCTTCAAAAAATAAGCGTAAAAGAAAAAAAAAGCTGGTTAGAAAGAAGAACATTTCAGGCTCTTACGGAGATTCTAGATGATGAATATAGTATCGAAACAAGTGTTCGGGTTCTTCTCTTTGAAGTTGATTTCAGAGTGACACACATAAAAAGTGGAAAAATGTATCTCGTAGAAGCTGATGGAACAATTTATCACGACAAAATCAGGGATGGTCTGAGAGATGAAGCCATTCTGACATATTCAAATGAAAACTATGAAGGAATTATTCGAATCGATCCTTTTGAGGCCATTGGGCAAAATTCAGTGAATGGGAGGAACTACGAAATTTTTAAGGCTTTTGTTCAAAAGAAATTGTCGAATGCAGGTTTTTCGATATCAGAAGAATCTGAAATGAGAAAAAGAGCATGACTATTGTTCTTATTCGTGGGCATTCTAAGATTGACAAAAACAAGATATCGCACCATCATGCCGCTGCTCCTTGGAGCAGCGTTTTTTGACAATTCGTCGAGAAACAGTCATTCATCGTGAATGGCCTGTTTTCTCTCTGTTTATTTTTCTCGACTTCATTGTTTTTGAAGTCAGTCATGGAGTCTTTTGTGATAAAGCCAGAAAAAAAACCACGGTTTAAGATGTATTCATCAGGTCCAACGGCACCTCCGTATGGAGGGATAAAGTCTTATTCCCCTCCCCTCGGACGGTCTCACCGTTCGAGTGAGGGTCGAAAAGATCTCAAGCTTCTTGAAGATTTGATCAGGGAGGTTCTAGAAATTCCTAGTACTCACCTAGTTGGTCTTCACGGCGGAGGCGCTACAGGTGGTCTGGAAGCAGTATTTCACAGTTTCCTCGGCCCAAATCCTGTCATCGTCGCTCATTGGGAGGCTTTCGGATCAGGCTGGCTGACGGATCTCCGTGAGCTGCGCAAAGTCGACAAAAGCTTCGTCGTATCAGACTTGGGAGTGAATCGCTATGGCCTATTCCCAGACCTGAGATGCTATGATGGGTCGAACGACCTGGTCATCACTGCCAACGGTACCACTTCAGGTGTGAAAGTTCCCAACTGGGACTTTATACCAGATCACCGTGAAGGATTGGTGATCGTGGATGCCACCAGTGGCGCCGGGTGTATGCATATCGATTGGAGCAAGTGCGACATCGTGGTTTTTCCAGCCCAAAAGGCTTTCGGAGCCGATGCTCAGACTTGCGCCATAGTTCTGTCTCCTCGAGCAGTGCTCTGCGCTTCGCAATTCCCTCTGAAAAGCAAGAAGTGGCCCATGATCAAACTTCATCGCCTGATCGATGACAAGGGGGTGAGCAAAGGCATCTTCGAGCAGACCAAACCGATAAATACGCCAGCTTGGGAGGCAGTAGGCTCATGGATTCGTGCACTATTGTGGATGAAGGATAAAGGCGGTTTGAGCTGGATGGTCCAGAAGACCGATGAAAATTATCAGGTCATCGAAGATTGGGTCGAAAAACACGACTGGATTCGTTTCTTGTGTAATGATCCCCTGGTTCGTTCGCATTCGAGTGTGACGCTCGAATTGGATCCTACAAGGAGCGGATTGAATAAAGATCAACTCAAGTCACGTCCAGGACTCATTGTGGATGCAATGGGAGAACGTGATGTCGCCTTTGACTTCAAAAATTATGGAAAGGCACCGCCAGGGTTTCGGTTTTGGTGTGGTCCGACCATTCAAACGGAGTCGCTCCAGTTGACGCTTGAGTGGCTCGCCTGGTTCTACTCTGAATAATCTAGATAATTGACAGAGGGGAAATACGCCGCTGGTCCATTCGTGGACCGGTGGCTTTCCCAAATATTATTTTTTGAAAAACCCAGCAGCCCCAATCATCGCCGCATTATCCGTGCAGTATTCCATTTTCTTAGGCCATCGGACCCTTAGGCGAGGAAGACCATCCTCGCCTTCGGTTGGGAGGGAATCTTGAATCATATTTCGGAGATATTTGTTTGCACTCACCCCTCCTGCCAGATGTATTTCCTTCACTTCATACTTCTTCGCAGCCCCTATCAGCTTCGTCACCAGGACTTCACACACCGCTTCTTGAAAGGCAGCAGCAATTTCTTTCTGATCTTCCTCGGTGAGCTCTCCTCTTCTCTGTACTTCTCTCAAGACCTCTGATTTCAATCCTGAAAAAGAAAAATTATACGACGTTCCATCCCATTTATTTGATCGGTTTTGGTTGAGCCAGGCTCGAGGGAATTTTAACGCCTTCCCCTCTTTGACCTCGAATCCCTTACAAGGGGAACCAAGCACCTCCTCCCCATCATCACACGGGGCTATTCCCCTTTTAAAAGAAGTCGGGGTTTTCTTCTCAGCCATAGCCTCTATCACCGGTCCTCCCGGATACCCCAATCCCAAAATCCTCGCTACCTTATCAAAAGCCTCTCCAGCCGCATCATCCTGCGATTCCCCCACCACTTCCCAATCATCATGGCTTCGCATCAGGATCAGTTCATTGTGTCCGCCTGAGACACTCAGGCACATCACGGGAAACTGAATGGGCTCTTTTTTTGGGTCTCTCTCTAGCCAGTTCGCATACACATGTCCTCGAATATGATTCACTTCAATCAAGGGTTTCTTCCATAAATATGAGAGCCACTTGGCAGTCTCGATACCGACCAGGAGAGAGGTTTGGAGACCGGGTTCTACAGTTACTGCAATGGCATCAATGCTCTCAAAATCCAAAGCACAAAATTCAAAATTCAAAAGCTTGGCCACCTTAGCAATACTTTTTTGAATTTTGGATTTTGGATTTTGTGCTTCTTTCATCGCGGATGAAATCACCGGCATGATCGCCTCCACATGTGCCCGTGCTGCTACTTCTGGTACTACTCCACCAGTTTTTTTGTGGAGATCTAGCGATGACGCAATCACATTGGCATGCACTTTCCATCCATTTTCTACAATGGCACAGGCTGTTTCATCACAAGATGTTTCGATGGCGAGAATCCGCATTATAAAGGGAATAATTGACTTTCATTACCTCAATAGTATACTTGAAAGGTGTTATAAATTACTATGAAATCTTTTCAAACTGTCGTCGTCGTCCAAAAGAAAACTCTTGTCTAGGGGACGCTCTTCGAAAAATGATTTCACAGAGGCCGTCACCCAGACGGTTTTTTTATTATTCAAACTTTGATCTCTCCAGGCAAACCCACTACAATACGTTTACTTTCATAACCTTCCTCTCCTCATGTCCGACAAGACTCAAAAAAATGAACTCCCCAAAGCTTACGTTGCCAAAGACTACGAAGATGCCCTCTACAAAATGTGGGAAGAATCAGGTGTTTTTGAGCCAAATATGGAGTCCGATAAAAAACCTTTCGTGATCACCATGCCGCCTCCGAATGCAACGGGAACGCTCCATTTAGGACATTCTGTGATGCTCGCTCTTGAGGATATCATGATTCGTTTTCACCGGATGAAAGGTCACCCTACACTCTGGGTACCTGGGACAGACCACGCTGGGATTGCGACTCAAAACAAAGTAGAAAAAGACGTGATGGAAAAAGAAGGTAAGACCCGGCACGACTACGGTCGAGAAACCTTTATCAAGATGATCGAAGAATTCGTAGCAGGATCACAAAACACTATTCGAAACCAAACAAGAAAAATGGGATCTTCCTGTGACTGGTCACGGGAATACTACTCCCTCGACGAAAGCTTGAGTAAGACCGTCTTTACCACCTTCAAAAAAATGTTCACGGATGGACTTATT
The DNA here is from genome assembly GCA_029233985.1 of Candidatus Altimarinota bacterium. GTDB lineage: Bacteria > Patescibacteriota > Gracilibacteria > JAUYGZ01 > JAUYGZ01 > JARGOK01. Next base: position 121,548 of record JARGOK010000001.1, on the reverse strand, counting down.
TATCGAGGAAATAGAATTGTAAACTGGTGTACCCGATGTCAGTCCACTATTTCGGATGATGAAGTGGATTATCAAGAGACGACTGCCAAGCTTTACACGTTCAAGTACGACAAGGATTTCCCTTTTGAAATCTCCACGACTCGTCCTGAGACAAAATTAGGAGATACAGGTGTAGCGGTAAATCCTGAAGACAAGCGCTACAAGCACCTCATTGGTAATACCCTAGAAGCCAATTTTCTCGGGCAAAAACTTAAATTAGCTGTGATAGGTGATGAACACATTGATATGAAATTTGGAACTGGTGCTCTCGGTGTCACTCCAAACCACAGTATTGTGGATGATGAAATGGCAAAGAATCACGGACTTGAAAGGATTCAGGTCATTATGGAAGATGGAACCATCGCCAAAGGTATTGGCAAATATGCAGGTATGGAGGTTGAAGCAGCAAAAAAAGCGGTTGCCCAGGACCTCGAGGCAGCTGGACTCATGTCGAATGTTGAAGACATTCCTCAAAACCTTTCAGTCTGTTCTCGATGCAAAACACCCATTCAACCACTCGTCTCAAAGCAATGGTTTATCGATGTCAATCACCCAGTAGACTCATGGGATCACGAAGGTCTCCAGCTGGAAAAAGGACGGGCTTACTCACTCAAAGAAGTGATGCAACACGTGGTTCGCGACCAACAAATCGAGATCATCCCCGACCGATTCAACAAAACCTACTTTCAATGGATCGACAACCTTCGCGACTGGTGTATTTCCCGGCAACTCTGGTGGGGACATCAAATTCCAGTGTGGATCAACGACTCGGACATGGACGACGTAAAAGTTCAAGAAGACTCGCCCGGAGAAGGATGGACACGAGATTCAGATACGCTCGATACGTGGTTTTCTGCTGGTCTTTTTACCTTCTCTCCTCTCAAATGGATTGATGGACACGACGACTTCAAAACTTTTCACCCGACTCAGGTCCTCGAAACAGGATACGATATTCTCTTCTTTTGGGTGGCCAGGATGATCCTCATGACGACCTACATGACCGGGCAGGTGCCTTTTGAAAAAGTCTACTTGCATGGACTTATTCGGACACGAGAAGGAAAGAAAATGAGCAAGTCCAATCCAGAAACCTGTATCAATCCTTTGGATGTGATCGACAAGTACGGTGCAGATGCTCTTCGACTCTCACTCTTCGTCGGCTCTTCACCAGGAAACGACAGTCGGCTCTACGATGAAAAAATTGCCGGGTACCGAAATTTCGTCAATAAACTCTGGAACGTAGCGCGGTATGTCCTGATATCTGTGGAAGAGACCCCTAGCCTCTTAAAAGGGGGACCGAAAGTTGAGCCAAAGACCTTGGCAGACAAATGGATCCTCAGTCGTCTCCAGGAAATATCTGAGTCGACCTCGAAGGACATTGCCGAGTACAAATTCTCCCAAGCTGCAGAAAATCTTTATGCTTTTACTTGGAATGACCTTGCGGATTGGTATATCGAGATCACAAAGGTTCAAAAGCAGGACGAGTCTCTCGTTCAGTCAACGGATCAAATCCTCATGTATATTCTCAAAACGCTCCTTAAGCTCTGGCATCCATTCACACCATACGTGACCGAAGAGCTGTGGAAACACGTAGCTAAAGAAGGCATGCTGATATCTGCTGAGTGGCCAACAATCCAGGGATTCTCAGGCGACAAGACAAACAAGCAATTCGAACTCATCCGTGAATCGATTTCTGTGATCCGAAACCTCAGAGCGGAATACCAGGTAGAGCCCGCCAAAAAAATTGAGGCTGAAATTGTGAGTAAAGAACACCATCAATTGATTTCAGACAATGCATCCATCATCGAGTTCCTCGGGCGACTCGAGTCTCTCACGGTAAAAGAAAGCGGTGAGGCTCCAGAAGGATCCACTTCAAAATTCGTTGAAGGTCTTGAAATCCACATACCACTCGCTGGTATGGTAGATGCTGACAAGGAAAAAGAGCGCCTGACAAAGGAAATTGCAAAACTTGAGGATTACATTCAAAAATTGGATGCTAAACTCAGTAATGAAAAGTTCGCCAAGAATGCCCCCGAACAAGTGGTAGCTGCAGAAAAAGAGCGATTGGCGACATCACGCGAGAGTTTGAAAAAATGTCAGGAGCAGTTAGAACAGTTGTAAGAATAAAAAAACAAAAATAAACACACGTCATTGCGAGCGTTCGGAGTGTGTCTTCCCTTTTAAGGGGCCCGGGGCTCAGGAGAGGCAGCGTCGAAATCCCTCTCCTTAGCTCGCTCAAAGGGATCTCTCCGCTTCATTGCGTTATCACTCCTTCGGTCGGCATGACAAAGTTAAAATTTTCATTGAGTATCAGATATCCACCACATACATGATCCACCCACTCCACAATCCATCTCCCCTCCTCCCCAAACGCTTCCTCTACTTTGCCGAAGAAGGCGGACCAAGCGAGAGTTTTGGGCCTGACGAAGGTGCCACAGGAGTTTCCGAAGAAGCTGCTGAACGAGCTGCAGAAGAACGCCGAAAAACGGCTCAAGCAACCAAAGCTCAGCGGAAACAAGAGAAAAAAGCTAAGAAACGAGAAGGAAGTCTTGCTGACTTGATTCGAGAGTTTATGCAGAGACGGAATGAAGACCGACTGATCCTCCTTATTAGCCGACTCCTAGAGCGAAACACTCCTGTGACCATTATTCTTGCTGTGCTTAGCTTAGTTTACCCAGAAATGAAGGAAACCTTGGCAAATACCATCCTCGAAGATGAGCAAGACCTCATACCAGACGAAAAACCCAATGAATCCTTTGAAGAAAATACCAAGGCCTTGGTCCAATACGGTCAAGAACTGACTCAGGCCCTCTCAGGATGGACTCAGCTCATCTTTTCTCATGCTTCTTTTCATCCGATGAAAACGATTCTCGCTCTCGCACACCACCACGGAGTAGACAAAAACATGGTCAATCTCTCTGAAGTCATGATCACTCGATTCTTTGAGTCTTCTGGCCAAGAGATCGAGACTGATAGAATTCAAAATTTTGCAGACTTGTATTGGAAGGACGCCCTAAAGCGACTGCACAAATTAGCCGACGACCGTGGTCTCCTCCCGGAACCCTCCAAAGACCCTCTCTCAGATGACGACGATGATGACGATGACACATAACGTAGTCTCATCATTCCAATCACCATTAAGGAGGGCAAAAAGCCTTTCTTTTTTTAGGATATATACTATAATTGTCAACCTCAGTCAACACCACCTTTACTATGGCTAAAAGAAAGAAAAAAAATCGGCAAAACTCTCAAGAAAGAGCTCCAAACGAGAAAATAGGGCCTAAGAAAAAGATTCAACCATCATTAGGGAATTCTGCTGAGTTTCGTGATGGAGTCTTAGAAATAAGAAAAAAAGTGAGTACGGCTGCTGAATCTCCAGAAAAAAGAGAAATATTGACTATCGAACCCTTCTATTTTGCTGATGATGTTTCGAGCTGTAAAAGTGTCACGGAGTATCATAATGCGGTCAATCAAAGACTTTTCCCAAAGCCAAAAAAAGATGAAAAACTCATGAGAGGAACATTTTCTCAGGTTCTTCATCTAGATCTTGAGAAAGTAGCAAAAATGGAAAATGAGCTCAGAGATCTTTTTGAAGGAGAGAGAGAGGAATTTAATAAAACCTTTGGAATTGTAGAACAATTGAGGAGACAGCTCATCATAGGTTGGACGAGCTCTTTGACAGAACTAAATAGTGCCTTAGCAAAATCTTCTGAGCATATTATAAAAGGTGGGGTAATAGATCCTCAAAAAAAAATTGAAGCGAATTATTATTGTCAAAAAAACTCTGCAAAATTCTTTGCTGCTCCTACAACAATGAGCAGGGGTTCTGCTATCAAAAAATATGCTAAAAAAGAAATGGCTGATGAGATATTGAAAACAATCTTTGCATCATTAGCACCTGGTATGCATTTTGAGGAAAGAGAATTGAAACCAAAACTAAAGAGTTATATCAATAAGCATATCGATGATTTAATGAGGTCTTTTGAGGGGAAAAAAATGACTATGGGAAGTCGAGTAGATCTTCTTATGAGGGAAGAAACATATTATGGACAGAGGCTTGCAAAGACGTCAGAAGCTGTCCTTCCTCTTCTTTCTGATGAAGATCGTCAAAAGTACCTGCACCTTATTGGTGAAGAGAGTACGTATGTACCATTAGCTCAAAAAAATGAAGTGATTCATGAGTCAACAGAAGGTCAATACTTCACTTTTACTCCTCTACCTCTCACAGCAGCAGAAAGAAAATCTCCTGATGCAAAAGAGATGGTATTCAAGATAAAGGAACTCCCAAAGTCAGGGATGATCCCTTGTGAAATTACTCTAAATGAAGAATATGATGGAGAGAGAGTGCAAAACAATAGTCAAATATTAATGAGGCTGATAACTCCTTCCCAAGAAGAAACTCTTAGGAATACTTATGCAGACCTGAAAAGTGTCATATCATCTTTTGGCTCCGAGAAAAGAAAAGCATTTTTACAGTTTCTTATTGAGGTTGGAGGCATAGAATCTTCAGCAATTCATACAGCACTTACTCCTCTTCAAAAAAACGATGAATACATAAGAATGCTTTTTAAGAGTTTTGGTGCACATTATTACTTGAAAAGCCCATATAGTGCCTATGGAGAAGCAGTCACAATACTCAATGCAATGGGAGGGATATTGGAGTGTTTTATGAAGCTCAAGTCATATGAAAAAAGTCAACGTATCATAGGGATAAGAGAATATATACAGAGGCATTTGATGGACCATTTGCTGAACGATTTGAAAAATAATAATGACGAATATCGATATTTGCTAGAAAAAGACTCTGAGCATGGAAGGATCATGCTGAGCTATCTTGATAAGTCTATCAAAGCTTTTAATGAGAAGAATAATATTTATAAAGTAATGAATAACCCGGGATTGAAATTGACCGTAGACTACACGCAGAGCTTTGATCATTTTCTCGATTTTATTAGATGGACTACATCACACAATATACTTGGAGTGTCTTCTTCTCAAGTATCTCATAAACTTCGAATCCCAGTTCTTGAGTCGGACGTATTAGATCCTCTTCATACACTACATAAATCCCTCAAAAAACATGAGGATGTTGAAAGTGAAAATTCCTCAGTGATTCAAGGAAAAGCACTCGGATCTGTAAACCAAAAATCACCTGAGTACCTCAATCCAGATGCTTCGACATCTGTTGTTATTCAGCAATGGCAACCCGGAAAGCTCCCATGTAAAATGATGACAGATGAGGAGTACCACAGAACCTCACAAAACAAAGATCGAGTGAAAATTTTTCCTCTCCAAAGAGCAGACTTCGAAGGATATAAAAAAAGGTGGAATGATCTGATAAGCCAGCTCTCTCCAATGAGTGAAAAACAAGAAAAAAGATTCTTTAAAATTTTTGAAGATGCAGTATTTGTTGTTGGAAGTTTGTGCACTGGATCAGTGAGTGGATGTCTAAGGAAAACTTCTAGATCAAAAAGAAAGAGGTGCATGAAAATTCTTTCAAAAAATAAAACCATAGTCACAAATGCTTCTATAGACTCTTATTTGTCCATTGTAGAACTCTTGGTTTCTCTGTGGGAAACACAAGCTAGTAGCTCCGAAATCATCAAAAATATAGCAAAAAACCCTGAACAATTTTTCAAATATCAATTGCAAAACAGTGGTATAGATCATGAAGTTAATTCTAAAAATTTAAAACCACATTTTGAAAAGCTCTACACAGAAGAACTCCTTGATGAATTGATAAACTCAACACCTAAACTGAAGTGCACAGACGGGACTCCTCTTGCCGATTTTAAAAAGTTTCTCAAGTACCTTGAGTATGATTATATTGCTATTCTTTCCAAAAAAAACACCAATGGTTTGTCTCGGCTACAAATCCTCGAACCTTCTCTAGAAGCAGAAGTGTATGGAAATTCATCAAAACTTGAAAAAGCAGCTCGGGACGTGCCTCTCCCTGATGCTCAAGAGCTCGTAAACCCGCTCCTCCCTCAGACCGTATTCTTGAGGTCGATGTCACTTCCAGACACTGGTATGATCCCTTGTGATATCTACAAGCCAGATGAATTCCCATCTCAAGCGAGTCATCGTCAAAAACAGTTCTTGATATGTCTGATTTCTTCAGAAGAGGAAGAAATACTCCAAAAACGCTTCCAAGAATTTACGGAAAAGTATCAAATTTTGCCTGAAGAGCACAAGAAACTATGGCAAAGATTTCACGAAGTCATCATCAAATTCGAAGGTACTTTGATAAAGAGTGCTCTTTTTGCCTTTACTAACAATCCTAACAATCCATCACCATTAGCTGTGAAGACACTGCTCAAAGAAAAAATAGGAGCAGCCATTACGGGAAATGAACCCTACAGTGCCTACCATGAAGCTGCACATCGGTTGAATATAATGGAAGACTGTCTCGAGATCTTTAGCATACTGGGAGTGGATTCAAAACAAGATTTTACGATAGCACTCTTGGAATTTGCAGAAAAACATGCTGTTGAGATGATCAAAAACGGTTTCTTGAGTTCATCAAGAAAATTGAAAATGAGCATGGAGGCAGGGCCTCTTGCGAAGATGATTGACTCCTTTTGCAAAAAAATAATAACTGAGCTGTCTGATGAAAAGATGAGTCAACAATTGATATCTGGTAGACAAACCCTTCCTTTTCGAGAACAACATCTCAGCTGGGATCATTTTATCGAAATGATCAGGTCTTGTTTGGCTATCAATATGACATACGGAGCAAATAAAAAAGACACCTTAAGGATCCCAGCTCTTCAGTCCGACCTGAATCACCCTCTCCTCACCCCTAGAAGATCCCTAAAAATTCCTTCTGAAACCCCTCAGTCTAATGCTCAACTGAGTGTAAAGATGAGTCCTCAAGACCTCCCTCTTCGTTCTGTTCAGGAAGTGATGGCATCTGGAGAAACAATCAATTTGGTATTGATGGAAGAAAAAAACTCCGGGTACAGCTCAGTCGCATATGCTCAGGATTGCAATCTCAAGCATCCAGACATCATCAAAAAAAAGAGCATTCGTATCAAACCGATCAGCAGAGCGAGTTACCAAAAAGCAAATGATCGGATAGATCGATTCCTGATGTCAGCATCCGTCTCAACCGAAGCCCAAAAACTCAAATTTTTCGAGATATACGACTGGTTTCAAGCCTATCGGAATTACGCTTGGAACGCTGTTTACGATCAGTTGAAGATAATTTTAAGAAAAGAGGAGCTTGGAGAGCCTCTAAAAACACTCGACGCAGAATTGGAACTCCGACAGGAGATGTTGCTTATTAAAGCTTGTAAAGCTCTCTGGAAGCACAGAAAAAAATCACCTCTAGACCTGACCCTGATGTATAAAAAAAGATTTTTAATCAATCATCTCAAGAAAAGTATTGTACATCGCTTCCCAAATCATGATCAAACAAACGCCGTCATTTCTCAAGTGCTACAGCGTGCATACGATAATATGAAAGGCTTAGAAAAAAATAAAGTACCAGGTCTTTACGAGACTGAGCTTCATGGGCTCGATTATATTGTCGAACATCTTTCTCTCGAAGCCGCTAGCCGGCTCCGTACTCAGAGCAGAGACGCTAAAATCCCTGTTCTCGAGCCAGATCTTCATGCTGAGATTTTTGGAGCAGAGGCTCTTTTCAATTATGCAAAAAAAACAGCTGATCAAGAGGGTATTGAGATTACGACTCATAAAAACGAATCTCAATCGGTAGCATTAGAGGATATGACCGGTGTCATATCAAATGCTGTAACAGATCTCCTAAATGATGATACATATAACAATGAGCAAGAACGATTAAATGCTTTAAATACCTGCAGAGACCTCATTATGCTTACCTTAAAAAACCGCCATCAGAAGAAAAACAATACTTCTCAATCTTCTCAATAAAAACCATGAACACTTCAGCTCAATCACCATCCAATGACCAAATTGCACGAGAAATTGTGAAGCTTCATCTAAACGAAATAGCATCTTTCTTAAAAAAAGATGGAAATGAACAAATCTTGAGTGAATACACTTTATTTCGAAAAGAACTCGAAGATTTATTGCAAGAAGAGGTGAGTTTCGATGAAGATGGAGACAGAGTTCTTTTGGCAAACCTTGTGCTGGTCTTGTCTGGCAAACACCTCGCAATGAATGATGCCCTATCAGATCAAATAACAGATTTGATCAATGATATCAAAAAATGTGATGCCAAGAGCCTCAAAAATTCGGAGTGTATGCCAGCTATCCAAAGCTCAGAGCATATGAAAATGCCGTCTGCTCAAAATAGCCCAGAGGGAAAGGTACCTGCTCAGTCTGAAAACACAGTACTTCAAGATTTCCCAAAGGATTGGGATGGGAAAATTCCCCTTTTGCTGACAAAAACAGGAGAAAAAGATGGCTTTCTCACCGTATCCGGATCTCTCAATACAGATGAAGTACCAGATGGACCTCGCATTATCTCAAAAATTTTAAACGCTTCTCAGGCGAAGGATCTTCAAGCACAAATAGACACATTCTTTGCAGAATTCGGAGAAATAAGCGAAGAAACTCAAAAAATGCTGATGTGGCAGGCAATCGTTACTATAAATGCCAACTTATCTACCTTAATCTGTTTTACAAATCCAGAATATGTAATTGCCCAAATAAAAAATCATCCCTTTTTTGATGAAAACTATGAGTTCCCAGAGTTGCCAAAAAGTCTTCTTTCTGTCAAAGAGATGATAAAAAACTACAATGATTCTGACGTCTTTTTACACGCTTCTTTTCATGTCAAAATAGTCAATATTTTGATGAAACATTTGAAAAATGACCTGGATGGATGGATGGAATTACAACAGTTGAATCTCTTTAAAAAAGAAGTGCTCATCGCATGGGTACAGCACTACACAGATTTTGATGTAACTATTGAAAATCAAAAAAAAGATCTAGAAGCATATTTCGATCTACTCCCTTCGTATATGGGAGTCTCTCGGTATCAATTCAAAAACGAAACACTCAGTCTGATGTCTACTGAGGTTTCTGTACGTGGAATATTACTCGATATTTCCAGAGGCTTATCAGAAGGATGGGGAAAGTACGATGCTGAAATAAAAAGGGTGAAAAATATTTCGCCTGTGCCACTATGGACTCAAGATCTTCACGATGAATGGTTCAACGAATCTGAGCGTTCTAAGTTCCCTCGGTATTGCGATATGATAGAAAGTATTCCAAAAGAAAATCGTATCGAACACGACTCAGATATTCTCCAAAAAGCCATCGATATGGACGGAGTTTCCCCAATGAAGATACGTTTTGAGAAAAGAACAAAAAGTCTGAGTCTAGAAAAAAAATGTGTATTAGAAATCAATGAACTCATCAGACAAGAACTCAATCCAATACAACAAGCTCAAGCTTATCAAGGTCTTCGAGTGATTGCTGGTCGCTTATTTAGTTATATAAGTAAAGCTGCTCTTGAAAAACCTGTTCAAAAAAATATCGGACGAACTCTTGCAGGAAACCTCCCTATCAAACTCGATGTGATCCAAGCTCAGTTTTTGAAGTATCTCAAAGATCATACTCATGTTGTCATCCGTCTTTTACAAGAAGGAAAAGAAATCTGGGATGCGTCAGGAAACAGAAAGGATCTCAATACTCGTTTTGCAAAAACAGTTGTGAAGTCTTTATCGGCTGACCCTCAAGGTTTTAGCTTTCAAGACGATTTTGTCGACAATGTGCCATGGAATGAATCTGAATTAAACTATAGTTCGCATCAGCTAACCGAACAATCACTGCAGCTCATTTTACTGGCTTTTCCTGTCCGTCTCAAAAAAGGATCTCCAAAGAAAAACCTGAGCTTTGACGAAGCCTCTGAACGCCTTGAGTCATCACATCTGATATCTCTTGTAAAAGCAGAGTATGTAGATATGAGGAATGTTTCTAAACTGATCTTAGAAAGACTCACAGGTGGTTTTAATGGGTATGTATGTAAAACCAAAGAAGGAGATCTCACCCAAGAAGATATCGATGAACACGCTCTTGCTTCACAGGAAATGGCAAAATACCTGGCTACAAGACGTGAATACCCAGGAGACAAGATGTCCGAAAACCAACATCAATCAGAGTATCTCAAGGCAATTGAGATCATCCCAGAGCATCTTAGACTAGATAAAGACACTGATCACATCCAGACTGCTATTGATGGAAACATGCTGTTTAAAATTAAACTCAAATACAAACCTGCGGAGATGGAGATCAAAAGGTGGAATAGGGTTATCGAAGAAATCAATGACGAAATACGCAGTGAGTTAGAAATCGACAAGCAAAGACAGGTTCTGAGATTTTTGAGATTGTATGTGGCAAGTGTCACGTCTGCAGTTAATTCTGGTATTCAAAGTAAGCAAGACATCCAAAGTCAAATTGGCTTTCAAAAACTTATTTCTGGAGAAGTTCTTTTTCGAATAAACAAAAACATAAATGCTATTTTAAAATTTCTCCAAGGAATGTCGCGGCAGCTTATTTCGAGTGTAAAAAATAAAGCACCCGAAGATGAACTGTTGATTAAAAATTCAAAGCTCATTACGCAACTCTACAGGGAGCTCACTTTAAATCTAAATATCGGAAGGAAGGCAGTGAATTTTACTTCAGAGGATGAGATTGTGAAATTAAACACAAGCAAGAAAGTGAATGAGCACTTTCTCACTCCGATGACTCTTCAATGCATGGCTTTAGAATTACCCTTCTCTCTTGATAAAGAAGAGAAACATGCGTCTCCAGAAAGAACACAAGAACTTCTCAATACACTTCCTATTATTCTCACCTCACTCGAAGATCAGACCTCATCAGAAGTGCTTAAAACAAAAAGAATGAATGGGCTTTTAGGCTATATCAGGCAATCTGGACATGTCTCAGAAAATCAAATATCAGCATACATCGATGCAACAGAAGAGACCTTGAATTACCAAAGAAGCTTCCGAGTCTATCCTGGAGATAGTATGAGCGTCCTTAAAGAAGAGTCAGTCGATGAATCCTTCCTCCCCACTGAAACCTTCATTGTTGTTTCAGAAAATGAGAAAAAAAAATATAGTGTCACTCTAGAGATGATGGATCGGAAGCGGTCTGAGGAGATAGAAAAGCAGTTTATGGTACTGGTAGAGCGCTACAATAAGCTCAGTATACCAAGACAGAAAGTTGCCTCTGCACTTTATGATGCAGCAATTCGCTCAGTAAAAGTCCATCTGCGTCTATTGAAGAATGCTCAAGAAATTCCACTAGATAAATCAAACATTTCTTCAAGTATTTTTGGATATTATCAAAAGATCAACGGAAGAGATAAAAAAGAGTGGGAGATTATCGCTGAAAACGTATTAATCGACTTGTGTGATGTTTGGGACGTTGTTCTTACTCTTGCAGAATCAGAAAAAAAAATCGAGTCTATTTATACATCAAAGAAATGGAAGGAGATATCTGTAGGCTTTGTGTCTCAGATCTTGGATACTTACACTGGTGTACCAATGAGCGATAAAGTCAGAGAGAGTTTGATTCAGGCTAGAAAAAAAAGTCATACTCAAAAGAATAAAAAAAATTATGCAAAAAGTCTTCTCCTCGATGACCCTAAAAAATTTAAGAACTACAAGCATCTGCACTTTCAAGCTGAGATGTTGCTTTTGGATATGGTCACATATACAGAGCCGGTTGATATCTGGGAATCAGATGAAATTCGGCTTGTTTCTCACAATCACTACGAAGAAATCAGTAAGGAGGGCTTGGATTTAGATGTGGTGGCAAAAAATCAAGAAAAGCAAATGAATATTCCAGCACATCTCAAGTGTCCGGTTTCATACCTCTACAGTGAGGGTTTTTATGGTGACCTCAAGCTTGATATCCACTCTCTGAGTCACCAGTTACTCATGCGGCAATCAGCCAAAATGGCTGAAGAAATACAGCACTATTTCTTAAATAAAAAAGACCAAGAATCAGCGCAGACATATTTGCTGGCTACAATAGATATTGTCGCAAATTTTATGGAGTTCCAATTGGAAGCAGCAGCGAGCCAACACAAAGAATTTCAGAGAATAAGAGAAGCGTACAAATCGGGAAGAAGTACAATTCCTCATGGTGAAATTGTGCTGGAAGCGATAAAGGCCTTAGATATGGCTGCCTCATCTATTAAAAAATCTTCTCGGACAAAATTTAGCAAGCGACACTATCATGAGGAAGTTTCCCAATATCTCTTCGATAATGAAACACGGTGGCTGACGATTCACTCCGAAAAAACCATAGAACAAGGAGGGAGATATCAGGCGTCGATATCAGGATGGTATAAGAAATATACAGAGATCGATACTGTAAAAATGCTTTTTGGTCTCAAAAACTTAAAAGCCACGCCAGGTGTGCTCTACGAAATGATCGATAGCTTTGCCTTCAAGATAAGAGATGGGGCTCCTGTAAATGCAAGGAGTGTCACAAGAGCAAAGAAACGGTTTCAGCTTATCGATACATTTAACAATCTTGTACTAAAATACCAAAAAAATTCTGTAATAGGACAAAAAAAGAGCTCTGTGTCAAAAATAAAGGATAAAAAAATGAGACATCAAGGCAAGGGTAGAGAGGCAATTCTTGCTCCGCTTCTTGCTGAGCAAAAAAAAGAAGTCCTACACTACAATCCTTACCAACTCCTCACCGACACTCCCCTCCTCGGAAACCTCCAGCTACACACCCAGGGGATGGATCCAGAATTGGTGTCTGACCTCAATAATCGTCTCGAGGGGGTCAAGGTAGTGAGTCAAGAGAAGGTGTTTTCACTGGCTCGTGCAAGTGTCGAAAGATTTGTGCATCACTCCAAACAGTTTTGGGATGCTTACAAAGACGGGCAATTGAATGGAAAGGCAAAGCTCAAAAAAATTGAATCAGGTCAAGAACCACTCGATATCATCGCTTATGAGGATGCCATCCAAAATATCATCACGCATGCAATCGGCTCAGCAAAAGGTCTCGAAAGCAGGAATCAGCTCAAGACCGACACCTATTTCGAACGCGAATGGACAAAGGTCATTCACGACCCCTTGAAGAAATGGGCGATGGACTTTTCAGGAGCTTCAAACAAACTCGTAAAGTCTTGGTTGGGGAAAATACAAGAATGGGAAGGGAGCGAAAGCACAGAGTATTTGAAAGGTACTTCCCTCTCGCTGGATGACATCACCGTTCCAGCTCTACAGTACATTGCTCATGTGACAGGTGGAAATCAAGTCGACATATTGCAAAAATCTCTCTTCCCTGAGCTCACAGATCTCGAAAGAAAAGCTTGTGCAACTTTCATCGACAACTCTCTTCGAGCAAAAAAACGAGATATTATGGAAGTGAAAATCATTCTCGAAGATGCTGAGTTTTTAGAAGATGAGAGAAGAAAAATGGTTCCAGCACTATTGAAAATGCTCAATGCTCAGGTTTCAAGCCCTCTTGTAAAGAGAAATGAACAGCTAATTGAGGGGCTTTTCAAAAAACACCTCGAATCAATTGTTTCTGAGGCAGCCTCAGATGGTGAAGAGGATACTGTTGCAGCACTTATCATAAAAGACCTCAATGGAAAACTCGAAGAAGTCATGATCATGGTCCTCGAAAAAACAGAAGAGATGGAGTCTATTCCTGAGGAAGACCTCGAAAAACTGATCGAAGTAGAAAACTGGCTCAAAGAAAATCCCGAGGGAATGATCACCTCAGATCAGCGTGAGGAGATCGAAAGCTTGGTGAGGGAAATTAGAAGCCTCGTGAAAGACAGCAATACTAATCTCCAGGGAGGAGGTGCTTTGGATGTGCAGGCTCAGAATTTTAATGATCTCGGGAGAAAAGATGAAGCTCTCGATGACCTGACAAATACAAAACCAACGAAAGAATTTAAGGATTCGATTGAAACAGCGGTGCTCTTGAACGAACTGGGAATTATACTAGCTGATGGTCACTATGCTCTTCTGTCAAAAAACAAAGAGACAGAAACATTCACAGCCGAAGACTTTGAGTTCCTTGAAATACTTGAAAAGAGGCTTTCGGAAGAAAGTATGGTTATCCTAACGCCAGAAAATATTCGTGAGTTGCGGAAAGAGATGGATGAGATAAGGGCAGAGTTTGGAGTGACCGTGGTTGATCCCAAAGAAGAGGCAGGGAATGAGGTGGATGGCGATCCAAGTCCGAAAGATTCTGGATCAGTGGGTGGAGCTCACAAAAAAAATGGCGACCCAAAAGTTCCAGGTTCAAAAACTGAAGAACCAGGAGTTCGTACTCAAAAAGAGAAAGACCTCAGCCCGAAGTCAAAAAATAGCGATATCGAGCTTCCTACTAATCCAACAAAAACCCCAGATCCGACTGAAGAACCTGTACCAGCAGGAGAGCCTTCTCCTCCACAGAGTACTGAAGTCACACCTGTTGATGTGGGATCAGGAGCTAGTGCATCCGGTGGAAACACAGGAGACAGAAATAGAACAGGCTTTGGAGTCGATATTCCTTCATACACGTCTGCAGACGTTGTAATTCCAGCAGTCCCTCAAATTCAAAACGAGTCAGCAGAAGATTTCTTGCAAAAAGCTACTCAGCGACAAGTCCTAGGCATGCTTCAGCAAAGTCCAGAAGTCCTTGCTCAACTTGGGCAGCTCAATCCAGAAACATTTGCCAAAATATTCGCAGAAATGGTAAAAAAAGTAGTTCCAGGCCTCAAAAAGGATGTGGAAATTGCAAAAAAATCAGCAAGTTATAGCCATTCATTGGATGGTAGAGAAAATACAAGGAAACAAAAAGCCTACTCAAAACGTCCTCAACTTCTCAATGAAGAACGAAACCTTATTCGAGAGATTGTGTATGACGAAATCAAAGAAGAACTCAAGCGTCGAACAAAGAACAATGCTGACATGAAATCTGAACTCGCTGATATCACAATTGACGAGTTTGTTGATATGGAAAGATGCAGCGATTTTATTGCAAAATACTTTAATAAAGTTTTAAGAAATGAGGAAGGAAAATTATATGATTCCACACTGTATTCACGTGTATTAGAAGAAATTCAGCCGGAGTTTGAAGAGTCAACACTAGATTCTATCAAGAATTCCGTGATGGTAGCCTTACTCGAGTATGGAAAAAGATTGGCAGAAGAAATCCTCGAAGTCACAGATGCCAGTGATATCCAAGTCACTTCAATGAACGTCCTCACAAAGGAACAACGTGAAGAGCTATCAGATCATCTGGATTGGCTAAAGAAGGTCACTGAAAAATGTCCAGTGAATGATAATGCCCGAATACACAGTGCTACTCGTGAGGCGGTGGCTCTCTCACGTTGGATTAATGAGGATCTTGATGGATTTGTTTCATGCCATTTTTTCCCAGCAGTTATCGTCCGCCTGAGATCTTTTAGATATCGATACAAATTGGTTAAAAAACAAGAGAAATGGCACTTGGCATCTCAAAAGGTCGAGATGCGCACACTAGAACAACAAGAAATGGATTACTGGAAAGCTCATCCTTCATACTTTTCTCATCCAAAATTAAATGAAAAGCAGGGGCAATATAACGTTCTTAAGGAAAATATTCAAAAAACAAAAGAAGCTCTCATATCGCTTGAAAAGCGACTCCGATTCGCCAAATCTAATCCTGATACGATTGAAAATATCCAAGCATTGGAGGTATCTATGACTCTCACTCGAGGAGAGCTTCAAGCCTTGCAGTTGAAAGAAAGAAAGTTTGACTCTCAATTATAATAATCCACTCATCACTCAATTATGTCCAATTCTATAGGCAAACGAATTACTTTCAAAGCCCTGCGGGAAAAAATTGTAGAGCCTAGCTTTGAAGATTTTAGCGCTCTCCATACTGAAGGTCTCACAGAATCTCAGATGAAGGTTTTCAAGTTCATTATGAGAAAGCTCAGAGCTTGTTATACTTCCATCTTTGAAGGGCTAAAAGCCAATGATTCAATCGAAAAACTTTCGAGCTACCGAGAAATATTCGAAATCATTCATCATTCAAGAACACATTACAAGAGACTCAATCTCCAAATGCTAAAGTTCCCAAAGAGCTACAAGAAAGATGATATTGAGGTTGTTTGCAAAAGAATTTCAAATCATGAGGACAAGCTTATCGATAATCCATCAAAAGCAGCTCTGGGAATGTACTATGAGATTCAAAAATCTGACTCAAGTCATCTTGCTACAGCTCAAAACGAAAAAAATAGAAACCGAGCAGCAATTGCCAAAGTTGTCGAGCAGCTATTAAAAATTATAGAAGAAACTCCCAGTGATGTAGTCATCACCAGGTATTGGCTCCAGCTCCGCTATCCAGAGCTCTCGGATCAGTTAGAAAAAGCCGTCCTTGATCGTTCAGAGGGGGGTCGGAGAGATTGGAATCAAGTAAAGCGCATGATTCCAAAAATCCTCAAAAAAAGGTTTCGATTTGACGACGGAGATCTGAGTGAAAAGGAAAAAGAGTATTTAAAAGATATCGAAACATATCGTTCACTCGCAGAATCCATTGGGCCCGAAGCTCTTGCCGATTTTCTTGTCTCAAAATATTCTCCTCATCTCGATTTCAAAAGAGCGATGAGTATTATTCCTCGGTATATTGGAGTGATCAAAAGCAAGCCTTCCATTGATGGACAAAAGTTCGCAAATTTACCTTTGGCGATTATTGAAGTAGCAAGTATTCAAGAAATTGTGTATTTAGCCTTGAGAAGAAAGGTTTGTGAGCAACTTTCTGAAGAACTCGACAGAAAGCCTCTATCGGAATTCGATGGCGATGCTCAAGTCTATCTAAAGCGGCTCAGAGAGATTGTAGAGCAATATCTCGATCAATCTCAGGTAGTTCACTGGAAGATCTATACTCGTCTGTACAATGAAATAAAATACGTCCTAAATAGTGACGGTAATGGGATGAAATTACCGAGTCGATTGGGGCACATTGTCACCAGTAAGAGTGATCCAAATGTACAATATCGCTCCCCTTCTCTTGTTCAGCGTATCGTTACAAATGAAATGCAAAAACTCGTCAGGAATGATGATAGCTACGAAGACCTAAAAGGAATTCTGTTGACGCTTTCGATGGGGAAAGGAAAAACCCTGGGAAGTTTTTATGTATACGAAAAAATACGGAGACCAAACAAGAGGAATCAAATGATCTATATTGTCCCAAAACCTGAACTAGCCAGCGAAATTGCCGCTCAGGTGAAAGAGCATTATCGAGATGGAGACGAGCAACCCAGCACATTTGTTCTCGATGCGAGTATTACCGCAAAGCAAATACAAAATGGCATTCTTGATGATTATGAAATGATTATCGTTCCCTATAGTATGCTTCCTAGTACAAGAAATGAGAGGATTGTCCCCATCCATGAAAACGAGGTCAATCAAAAGCTTTTGAACGACATAAAAATGACCTTGAAGATTGGAGGAGCACAATTCAATCATAAAAAAATCAAAGAACTCGTAAATGCAGATGAAAAGACTCAAGAAGCTTATTCAGCAGGAGAGCTTACTCAGTCAGAGATTATTGATATCGCCCTTCAAGATTTGGTAAAGAAAAGAAAACCTGCGGTAGGAGAAAATGGATCAGAAAAAGAAAATAAAGACAAAGCTTATGCACTCAAACTCCGCAAAAAAGAGGTGAAATGGATGGAGGGGATCAAAATCGCTGTACACTTGTCGAGGCTCAAACCCACATTGATAGTCCCTGATGAGCCACAAAACGCCGACAAACCTACAAAGGCATACACCGTTGCACTTCGAGAACTCGTTCAGCTTTCAGAAGCTCCATTTTTGATGTTGTCTGGTACACCAGCACCAAATGGTCCTCAGGATTTGGGACCTCAGTTTGCACTTGCTCGGCCAGATCTTTTCGAGAGTGTTGCAAATGAGATAAAAAGCAAACATAGCGAAGCGGATCTGAGAGGAGTGACGATGAGGGATCTTCTAAATAAAGTGGATCCGATCCGACTCAGAACAGCTTTTATGAAGTTTAATCTCTGCTTGGAAAGCCCGCAAACACAGTGGGAGAAATCCGTAAACGAAGTGAATATTACCTTGGAGCCAGAGGTCGCATCGATGTACGAACAAACCGTGCAATCTCCGATGTCGGTCGGGGTGAAGTTTTCCACGATTTACAAAATCCTCAAGAACCCACGTCTCATTAGCCCTACACCAGTAAAAAACATTTTTCTTGATGAAACAGCACGAATCTTTTCAGAAGCTCTGTTTGATAATGGTGAGGGTTCAGCACTCATGACGGAGTGTTTTAGATTGCAAGGGATGCTCACCAGAATGAAGGGGCAAATGCACGTACCATCGTTTATAGAGCAGCTCAAGTTCGAGCTCGACAAAAAACATGGTCTAGATGAAGTTCAAATAAAAGTTCTTCACGGTTCAGTCCGAAGCCCTCGCCAGCGACAATACTTGCTCGATTGGATCAGGTTTCCAGAGTGGGATTACAGTATTCGAATGTTTCAAATCATTCGGGCACTTTATCGATGCGATGAGCATCTCAATAAAGCATCGAGCAATAAAAAAAGTATTTTGGATGCAAAGCAAAAACATCAAGAAGATCTCATGGCTTTCACTGCTCAGTATCTCCACGGCAAAACTGAGAATAGTGAAAAACACATACCACAAATGAGAGAAATTATTGCATCGGGAGCAACAGACTTTAGAAAATTTCGACGAATCCTCGTAAGTGAAGAGTATTCAGAGCTCCATACATGGCTCAAAAGTATCGAACCTCCCCAAAAGAAACGAATACTAGCCGCTTGGGAGTCTATTATTCGAGAGGGAATTAATCTTTTCGAAGTAAGTACTATGGTCAGACATGGATTTGGATTTCGAAAGGATGACGATGCCCAAATTGTCAAAAGAGTCGACAGAGAAGGAACTAGCGCAAATGTCTATAGCTTTATGCTTGAAGGACTGATTTTAGAGGGAATCAAATCTCACAAAGAGTACAAAGATCATCTCAGCAAAAGGATGATCTATGGAGGTACGCTCAATCCAGAAGACTTGGACTATGTCGAAGGTGGAGATCATGGGTCAGCTGGCCAAGAAACAGAATATGAATTCATTGTTGGGAGTAGAGCTTCAGACCTGATTCAGGGGGACCGACAAAGACTTATGGCTATGAATCGAGCTCTAGAAAACCAAGATGAAAGAGAGTTATCCAGCTCAATAGACCTCTTTGGAGAAGAATATGCTGAAATAAGTGCGAAGTATTCTGTGGGGAGTGAAAGTAGTATGACAAATCGTGTTGTGTCGAGTGTCCTTCTCAAATCATCAGAGAGTCTTGGGAATGTACTCAGTAAAGTAGCTGATCTAGGAGCGGGTCTTCTAGCACTAGAAAATACTCTTGGGGTCGTTCGAGAAGATATCACTATCACCAGTTTTGATCTCAATCAATCGATGACTGATGAAGGCCAAAAGCTTCTAGAAAAAAGACGTGGTGTGCTTCATCGGAGACCAGATATCAGAATTTGTCCGCTCACAAAACTCCAGGCTATCGATGAGAGTTTTGATGCGGTCAATATTGCTCATGTGATGCACAATATGGGACACTCCAACCGAAGTAATCTCGTGAGCAATAGTGATAGAGCAAAAGCTCTCGTGGAAATAAATCGTGTTTTGAAAATAGGTGGCGTACTAACAATGACCATTCCCGAAGATTTCACTCTTGAAGAACAGAGAAAAGCTTTTGTACTCGAGATGAAGAATATCTTTGGGTTTGAGCTACTGGAAGTGTATTCGGGAAAAGTGGAGTCAGACAACGACAAGAAACATCGAAAATTTGAAACACGTCTCTTTACCTTCAAAAAATCAGCTACTGTGAGACCTCATAAATACAATTCGTATGCACTGAGTCTAAATCGTCCATCAAAACGTTCTGGAGCATCACGAAGGTCCGAAGGCCTTGATCAATACCAGATGCATTACACTCGTTTCAAAATAAAACATCGTCTTGCAGATGAGACTCTCTTGGAATTTGAATCCACAAATATGGATGACTACCAGGCAGGAATAGAAGAAGAATACTTAAATCGTGTAAAAAAAGCACGAGAACGGATCCATAGTGTTCGAAAGAGCAACAATGGGACTCTTGTAAACCTTCCTCAAAATCTCATTGAAGAATTAATGACGGCATTTGGAAGAATTCAACTCATGTCTTTTGATACCTCGTCATCAAGCAAGTCAGACACAGAACCAAACTGGATTTTTTCTCTTGAAGGATACGAAATGAATGCTCATCCAGTGGATCTCAATACTTCATTTTTGGGGGATGAGGAAGAGGAGGCCATCATTGGAGATGATGACGAAGATGATGAGTTTTCGAGTACAGACGAAGACCTCTTTGGAGGCCTCGATCTGGAGGTTCCAGGAGATGATGTAGATGTTTTAGCTGGTGAGATGGGATCTGAAGAGATAGAGTCTAAAAAATCTCAAGAGCCAAAGACTCCATCAATTATTGATAAAGTACCAATTGGTCTTATTTCTGAGGAAAACAAAAAAGCTCTTGGGGTAGTCGACATTATTATTGATGGTGAGCTGCCACTTGTTGTCAACTATCATGGTGAAATATTACTGACACAGGTAAAAAACAATACTGTTGAAGTCTTTAATGAGTTTTCTCAAGAATGGATTTCTCTTGAGGATGAACAAGTCTTCTTTGAGAAAGCCAGAAGAACTGCTCTGATCGATGCTTTTGAGCTTGGGGAAGTTTCTTCATTGGAAACATTCAAGATGTTTGGATGCGAGGAAAGCGAGGGAGAAAGTTTCTTCATCACAAAAAGACCTGATCACGATTTCTTTGGGAGATCTAGCAGCCAACTCTTATCAGCTCGAAGTACAAATGAATATCTCGTATTCGACCCATCCCTCAATACCTGGTATGCCATTCCAATAGCAAAAAAAATAGCACGAGCTATCGCCGAGGAGCGAAATGAGCCTTGGTCTTTTGCGCTAGATGAAGAGTAGAACATTATGTGATTCGTGAAGATCTAGATGTTCTCAGTTCTATGGGATTTCCTACAAAAACACACTCACGGGCGAGGATTCATTTCCTCGCCTGTTTTCGAATATACCTCCACTATCGCTATAAAAAATCCGTGCCATCCAATATTGCTGGCTCCATGTCTCCGCACTAGAGCCCACTCTACCCTCCGGCTCCGGTACGGAGACATGGAGCCAGCACACTCCTCCTCTCACTGCCCTCCTTCTTAAAAGAACCGTGACTACCATCACGCTGCTTCCGTGAACATCACTAAACCACCCTGTATAATCCCTGAAAGACACAGGGCTATTGTTAAAAACAATAAAATATGGTAAAATAGTATGATAATCCTAATAAAAACAGGAATTTTCTCTCATATGAAAAAGAACACTCTCAAACAATTCGAATACAATCGTGAAAACGTCATAGGTATCGCCGAAATAAAGAAGATTCTTCAGGATTCTGCTGAGTTCGAGGAATTTGTAGAGGAAAATAAGGAAAGCCTCCAGAAAGCCTATGGGGATCATTTCAAGGCGCCTTTCAAAAAAGATCTCCAACAAAAACTCGAGACCCTAGAGAGGTTTCAATATCTACAAAACCTCGAATCAACCCTCGAAGGAAAAATATATGAGAGAATCAAAGGAATGAGTTCGGGAATACAAGAAAACGTGGAAAAACTCCTGGAAAATATTGATTTTTCGGAGATTTCACATGAGGAATGGGAGGTTATTCGATACGCTCCAGAGCAGCTGATCAAAGAAGGAATGTTCGATGTCAGCAAGGAGCTCGTCGATAAATACGAGCAAATCGTAAAGGTGGAGGTCCGACAACAACTCAAAAATATTCAGGCTCTTGATAGTGACCTCGATACCTTGGATCTCACAGACCAAACGGTTCAAATCAGGCTCAAAGAGCATTTCAGTAGAGCCACTTCCCTGGTGGGAATCATGAAGAGGTACGGAAAAGAGCGAACTGGAGAACAGTCCCCCACTCTCGAAGACCGCTACATGGAAGCGCATCTTTTTGACGCTCTTATGAAGAATGTCAGAGAGGGAAAGAATGTTTCACAAGCCATTGAGCAAATTAATGACATCTACGATGCCCTCCAGTCTGATCTCGACAAAGGACAAAAACATCACGACGGGCTCAAGAAGATGTATCTCGATATGAAGGACAGTTCACAAGAAAAACTTACAGCTGATTTTTCTGAATTCGTCAGAGATCACAAGCCAGGGTTTAGTCCTGAGGAATCCAACAGACTGCTCTCTTCTCCAGATATTATCGAAGGAGACGAAACCATGGCAGAGCTCGTAACCGAAGCTCTTAGTGATATCAAGGGCTACGAATTTGAAATTTTCCTAATGGAATTCACTGACATAGATGCTGAGAAAAAAACAGAACGAAAAAAGAAACTTGAAAAAGAACAAAAAAAAACAACGGACAAAATTCTCAAATGGATTGATCAGTATAGATACCATGGGGCAAAACCTGCAAAAAATATTGATGCTCTTCCAGAAAAAACAGCAAGCGTCACACAAAGGCAACAATTGAGATACATTTCTGAAAATTTTGACAATGCAGAAACCGGTCAACAGCTTAGAAATGATGTGGCTGGACTGACCTCTTCAAAAGAAACTGCTGAAATGATTAAAAAATACCAAGATATTGTGAAGGTGGAGATGATGAAAAAGCTCGGAAAAACTGAACAGCAGATAGAAAAGTATCTGATGAATCAACCGCGGGCCAATATCTTCATTGCCTACCGGAGCTTCAAAAAACACCAACAGCAGTCTGAAGATCTTTCTCAAGTTGAGGAACAAATGTCACCAACACAAGTCCAAAGCATCCGTTCAGAAATAGAAACTCTCGAGAGCCTCTCGAATACCCTCGGAGAAGACGGCATGCTTCCAGAAGAATCTATCGACGCCTATACGGCTGCTATTCGGAGAATATTTCATCACGCAGGACTTCCAGAAGACTACTTCAAAAAACAAGGAAAAGATTTTTTCACAAAAGAAACCCCCGCATACGCAGGAGAGTATCTCTCGAAAATTCCACCATTCGAGCAGGCACAGATTCACTATTTCTTGAAAAACCATCCAAATAATATTATCCCTCAGCGACAAGTTCTCGAGAAACATTTCAAAGGGACGGTCGAGCTCACCGCAGAAAATCTCGATATCTCCGACCCAAAAAAAGTAAAAAAATTCTTTGAAACATTCTTTCAGGAATACAACTCATCCACAGGTACTGCACGTCCAGATTCACAAGGGTCATCCTATTACAGAAAGATGGCGACTTTGATGACTCTCGATCATCCTCTCACCGCGATGCGGTACATGACCAATGGAGACCTCTTTATGCACGATGGTGTACCTCTCTACAATCATCACGAAGTGATCAGCCTCGGAAACAAACCCGCAACATTCAAAGACCGTTCGGCAGACCTCATGACAAAGCTGATGACTGCCATCAAATCCAATGATGTGATGCATATGGGAATGCTGATGCAGACCATAGGAAAAGGGCTCATTTCCGATGTCGATTGGTTTCCAGTCGGGACTCTCAAGAGTCAGGAGAAGACCAATACTATGATGAAAAATGTTCAGAATTACCGTTTTGGTGCCTTTCCGAATTATAAAACAGATGGTGACGATCAGTTGAAATACGAAAGTGATCTCACACAAAATCATGAGGGAATCAATGAGCTCAGTACAACTCTCGCGCATGACAAATGCTACAAAGAAACCTTTATTCCACAAGAAGAAGCACAACAAAGAGCAAGAGAATCCGCTCGAAATGATGAGATTCCAGGAGGATTCTTCACCAATGCTGATTCAGATAGCTCGACAGCTGGTGCTGGAGCAGGGGTCCAAGAAGGAGATCCTTATCACGATCACCTCAAAAACACCTTTGAATCAGAAGACAAGATCTTAGAGGCGAATGTTCATGAATTCGGACATACGATGGGTCGAGTGAAGACCTATGTGCCACGCGCATTAGGTGAAAGTTGGGAAATCGCAAAGTATTACCCTGTGGGGCTTTCACTCAATTATGTGGACGAGTTTTCAAAAAACACAGACTTCATTGCACCGATGTCGCTGTTTATTCTCGTCCAAAAAGCCTGGGAAAACATGACGAAAAGGACTGATGATTGGGTGGAGATGAATGCAAATCTACTGGGGTCAAAGATCTTTCAGGGGACTTTTATGGAGCCAGAATTTAATAAAAACTATCAGGACAATGAAAATGCCAGAGTATCCTTTTACAAGGATTCTATGGGTGATTTTGGACATACTCAAGTCCTTGAGAGAATGCACAATCCTAGTGAAATGTTCGAGTTCAAAGCAGCTGTTGAAGAGCTCTTTGAGACCAGAGGATACTGCAATATCGACGCACTTTTAGAGCCGCAAGTGATCAACAATATTAATAAATTTTCCACACTCAGAGTTCCGACACAGTTTACTCGAGATCAAATTCTTGGTGATGAAGAAATTTCTGCACATATGTATGGAAAAATTGAAGCTGCAATAGACCAGATGTGGGGAGATGGAACTTTTCAAAACCTGAGAAATAAGGCGACGGGATCCTTTGATTCTAAAAAAAATGAGTACAAGGAAAGCGCAAAAACCATGACCGGTATTGAAAAGCTTCAAAAATTAGGATCAATATGGGAAAACTTGGGTTCTTCGGCTGGAAAAAAAATCCTTGCAGATATGCATCCTGCAGAAATGTATGGAATTATCGAATGGGAGATGCTCGAAGGAGGGCAGGATTCATGGGCTACTTTTGGTTTGATGCAAGCTTTGGTTATCGAAGGATATATACCTGCCAATCAAGTCAGGAAGCTCCAAAATGAGCATTCCAATGATCTTCCTTCTTACTCTATTCAAGAACCAATGCAGGCTGAGTACAGTGGACTTGCAGACCAGTATAGAGAATCCAGAGGGAAACCATTTTGTGAAAATCCTTCAAAAAACCCTTTCTTGGCTTTTTATGATGGTGCCTGCAAGTTAAAACTAAAGGGAGTTCGGCAGGATGGAAAGTGGGGTTTTCCAAACACGAAGGCAAAGTACGAAGCCAGCAAAAATGATATGGAGGAGATCAGTGTAACTGTTCACGAACTCCAGAAAGCTCGGCAGGCTCAAGTAGAACACTTCCGAAAGATGGATAATTCCTGTATTCATATTTTCTCTCCGTCTTACGAGTGGTCAGAGATAGAACAAGGATTGACCACAGATACCAATGGAAATATGGACGCACGTCCGCATGATATTGTTGCTTCGTACAGAGGAGTTCAAGATCGCTTCGTAGCTGAAATGAACCATTTAGACTCACTCCCAGACGATGGTGGTGAGGAGGAGCAACTCGACTTCGATCGGACCTGTTATTACGCATACAAAATGATCGCGTTAGCCTGTGGTTATACTTCATATCTTTCTCGTAGTGTCGGGAGAAAGAAGGACTATCATCTCAATCCTGATGGATCAATCGATTTCAAAAGACCGTATCAAGAGGACCGGTCCAAGGGGACGACAAACTATCAAAAGCTGATTCTTGGAAATACAGGGCCACAACAGCGAATGGGGCAAAGTGCAACTATGCTCGATGGTTCTGATGCTCTCGGGAATGATCTCAGGAAAGATTTCAAAGAAATGACGGGGCATCAGTTTGTTGGGTCACTTGGAGTGAACCATTCAACAGGAAAAAAAGATTCGGAAACTGGTCGTCAAACCTACGAGCCAATGGAATTTGACCCAGCTGAAAAGTTCAAAAAGACAATCGCCAGCTTTCTGAGGCAAGTAAACGTTATTGCAGGGAAGAAGAATCTCAGTGCCAATATCACAAATAGAAATTTTGGATTGGTAAATTTAAATGGTCATGACCGAATGAAGCAAATGGATGATTTTAGGATCAATGTGGCAAAACTGACGTAAGACGAATGTCTATCCGAATTCAGAGGTGGGGGTTATTGGAGGTGAGGCGGGGGCTAAAGTCTCTCGCAGAGGACTGGAGCCAAAATGGTTTAGAGGGCATATTAAAAGTCTTCATATTCATCCAATTCTACAGGTCCACGATTTATCGTTAATCGATCATTTGCAGAACTCCATTTCCAGTGTTCTGGGAGTTCTACATAACCAGCTTTCACTGGGTTCATCCAGATATAATGTGTCCATTTCTCGAGGTATTCATCACTGAGAATGACCTGTGGCTTATTCTCTCTTTTCCATATTTGAAAAATCGTCCCCTTCTTTTTGTCATAACTGGTAGAGAGCAATCGAGGGATATATCTTCTATTATCGGTTTCTAGTGCCTTTCTGAATTCTCTTGTGGTGTGTGACTTAAACGACTTTATCAGTTCAGAGATCTTGAACCCATCCTTTGAATCAATGATAAGGTGAATATGATTTGTCATAAAAACATATTCCAAAAGCACAAGACCAAGGTGTTTTCGGCAATAGTCAAGGCTCTTGCCAAGAATTTCAAAATATCTTTCCTTTGTAAGGATATTGATCCATTCAACTATCGTTATGGTGACAAAATGCATTTTGTCCTCATTCTCATGGGATATTCTTAGTGTAGGCATATCTAGTGATAGGAATACATTGATCCTAACACTCCACCATCCAGGGCTCCAGTCGCTTCCAGCAGACTTGAGCCCCCAGACACACCCCAAACATGGGTGGTCCAGTCGCCCAGACACACCCCAAACATGGGGGCTCAAGTCTCTCGCAGAGGACTGGAGCCACCATGATCCCTACAACCCCTCCACCAATTCTTTTATCTCCTCCAACTTCTTCACCTGCATCAGCTTCGCCCTGACCTTACTCGCCCCATCAATCCCCTTTATATATGCCGCAAGGTGTTTTCGGATTTCGAGCATTCCCAGCTCTTCTCCATGACACTGCACCTGTAGCTCTGCATGGCGATGAATAATAGGTTTTTTAAACTCCCAATCAATCTTCCCAGCACGTGGAAAAACAGTGTCGAGCTCTTCGTCAGACATATCTGCATATTGCTCAGGATGATCGATGTACTCATGCACATCACGGAAAATCCATGGGTCCCCAAAAGATCCTCTTCCTATCAAAACACCATCCAAAGGTCCGAGTTTTTCTCGAAAAGTCGCCACTGAGGTCACATCACCATTTCCAAAGACAGGTATAGACAGGTGTTTTTTGAGCTCATAAATCGGATCCCAATTGGCTTTTCCCAGGTAGGCTTGTTTCGTCGTTCGTCCATGAACAGAGAGTGCTGCACATCCATGACGTTCGAGTGCCTTCGAGAAATCAATCAGGTCATCAAAATTATCCCAACCAATCCGTGTCTTTACACTTACGGGGATTTTCACACTACTCGCCATGGCTGCCACAATATCCATGGCCACACATCGATTCTTAATCTTCACCAAAGCAGATCCATGATCACTCCGGATCACCTTCTTTGCAGGACATCCCATATTAATATCAATTCCGTCATACCCCATCTTTTCCGCGATTTTAGCTGCATGCACAAATCTCTCGGGTTCTTTCCCAAACACTTGCAAGATCACCGGCGTCTCCTCTTCTGCAAATTCCATCATCCGAAAGGTTTTGTCTGACTGGTAATAAATCGCATCAACCGAAAGAAACTCCGTCATTAGCACAGTCTTTGGGCTCACACTTCGCACAATTTGCTTGAACGGACTATCGGTATACCCCGACATTGGCGACAGGATGACGGCTGGGTTTTCATTGTTGTATTGGGACCAGGAGAAGGGCATAGGATATGGAAGATCTAGAGGATTTAAAAGATATGGAGGATCGAAATGTTCGGTTCCCCTTGTAAGGGGTTAGGGGTCTCTGAATCGAGTCTAGGCAGTCCATTATAGCCCAGAAACACCCATTATCACAACAAACCGAAGGCGTGGATGGTGTTCTTCGCCTGTTCTCAACATTCCATCCCGTATCCGTAGGCAAGAATCGAAATTCTCGCCGGTGGTTTCACATCTCGCATGCGATATTCTAAGAAATCACTGAGAATTTCAGTTCTCGTCTACGGTTAAAAAAAATCTGTGGTATCCCATTCAACAACGTCATCTGTGCCGGATTATTAGACGGACAGGAAAAGCAGCCATGTAAGTTTCTACAGCGTCGGCACCAGCGATTTTTTTTCGCTAGCCCAGATCCCTGACAACACCAACACGATTCAATTTTCGGAAAGTGAAAGCCAACTCTAGATCCAAACCAGTGATCATACCAGTTCCCGATCTTCACTCCCCTCCCTTCACAGGCAAAGCAGTGAAATTGACAGTATTCACAAAACTTTTCCACTTTGGGAAGGCTTTGTATGTATCGCTCAGACTGTAATCGATTGGCAATAGCCTTTCGTAGACTGTAATTCACCAATTCAACTTGGTTGACCGGTTGATGTCTGCGCAGATTCGCATTCTTGAATTGCTGCAGAAATTTTGAGAAATTAAACATAAATAAATCTCCTCGGGTTCATATGACCCAAAAAAAACAAGACAACATCAAAGATCACTCCCGATGCCATCATAAAACTAAAACCTCAAACCCAAATACAACAAAGGGCCATATTTCTGAGGCATCGAGCAAACCAACTATACTTCATTTAGAGATTTTAGAGCCATCAAAAGTCACATTTGGGGCTGTTGAAGTACTACAACATTCGATTGTTTTATATGTATCAAAAAAATCAACAGTTCCACCTATATAATAATATGTATCGCCGATGTATTCACAATCCGCATATTGCATTTATAAAAACCATTGAGGATATTCATCCTCAGCTACGATGGTAAAAAATCTGCGCAAATCATACCCATCATCTAAATCTGCGATTCAGACAACCCACCCCTCACAGCCTCCCCTATTTCACCCTTCACAACACATCAAAACCTGATAAAGTAGCATTATATATTCCTTGTTTCACCATCAATGCAACAATACATCTACCACTTCGACGAAGGCTCAAAAGACATGAAAGGCCTTCTCGGAGGAAAAGGAGCGAATCTTGCTGAAATGACCACGCTCGGTCTTCAGGTCCCTCCTGGTTTCACCCTAACGACTGAATACTGTATTCAGTTTTTAAAGAACGAAAGCCATGCTCCAAACTTCAAGGAAAAAATCCACCAGGCAGTAGAAAAAGTTGAGCAGCAAATGGGGGAAAAATTCGGTGATGCTGACAAGCCCCTCCTCTTCTCTGTTCGATCTGGTGCAAGAGTCAGCATGCCCGGAATGATGGATACGGTGCTCAATCTTGGGCTTAATGACACGACCATTCAGGGACTCATAAAACAGACAAGCAACGAGCGATTCGCATATGATGCGTATCGCCGTTTTATTAATATGTACGGAAACGTCGTGATGGGTGTGAGTCATCATCATTTCGAAGCAAAGTTCGTGGAGTTTAAGAAATCAAAAGGATACGAAGACGATCTTGAAATGACCCCAGAAGACCTCAGAGCGCTTGTAGGTATCTACAAAGAAACAGTCAAAGAACATTGTGGAAACGACTTCCCAGACGACCCATGGGACCAGCTCCAAGGAGCCTTAGATGCTGTCTTCCAATCATGGAACAATAAACGAGCCATTACATACCGAAACATCAATAAAATTGCTCACGACTGGGGTACAGCTGTCAATGTTCAAACCATGGTCTTTGGAAATATGGGAGAAACAAGTGGAACAGGGGTAGCTTTCACCAGAGACCCGTCCACAGGAGAAAAAGGATACTTCGGAGAATACCTGATGAATGCCCAAGGAGAAGACGTCGTAGCTGGGATCCGAACACCAAAGCAGATTGCAGATCTCAAAAACCAAATGCCAGAAGTGTACAAAGAGCTCACTGATATATTCGATAAACTTGAAGCTCATTACAAAGACATGCAAGATATTGAGTTCACGATCGAAAAAGGAAAACTCTACATACTCCAAACCCGTACAGGAAAACGCACCGGAAAAGCAGCCGTCCGCATCGCACTCGACATGATCGACGAAGGACTCATTGATAAAAAGACCGCTATCCTTCGTGTTGACGCGAATTCTCTTGAGCCAATGTTGCATCCGACAGTTGACCCAAAAGCAGATTCAGAAGTGATCAGTAAAGGGCTACCAGCCTCACCTGGTGCTGCTTGCGGAAGGGTTGTCTTTACAGCTGATGACGCCGTATCAGCTAAGCAAAACAATGAAAAATGTGTACTCGTTCGACACGAAACATCTCCAGAAGATATTGCTGGAATGAATTCGGCAGAAGGAATCCTCACGTCTACCGGAGGGATGACTTCACACGCTGCAGTAGTAGCTCGTGGTATGGGGAAATGCTGTGTGGCTGGAGCTGGTGATATCAAGATTAATTACGCAGAGAAAAAGTTCATCTGTGGAGACGTAGAAGTAAAGGAAGGTGATATTATTACTATTTGTGGAACATCAGGAGAGGTGATGCTGGGAGAAGTTGCCACCATTCCTCCACAGCTCGACGAGTACTTCGAAAAACTCATGGGATGGGCTGATGAAATCCGCACTATCAAAGTTCGCACGAATGCTGAAACAGCAAACGATGCACAAAATGCTATCAATTTTGGGGCCGAAGGGATCGGTCTTTGCCGAACAGAGCACATGTTCTTTGATCAAGAACGGATTCTCCATGTCCGTGAAATGATTCTTTCAGATACACACGAGCAAAGAATTAAAGCTATCGACAAACTCCTCCCATATCAAAAAGACGATTTTATAAAGATTTTCAAAATCATGGATGACCTTCCTGTCACCATTCGACTCCTTGATCCACCGCTACACGAATTCGTTCCTCACGATGATGAAGAAATTGAAAAAGTAGCTGCTGAGCTCGGTATGACGTCTGAAGAAGTAAAAGAAAAAATAGTCGACCTCGAAGAAGTTAATCCAATGCTTGGTCATCGTGGGTGTCGTCTCGGAGTTTCATATCCAGAGCTGAGTATTATGCAGGCAAAGGCTATCATTATGGCAGCCCTCGAAGTTCAAAAAGATGGGAAAAAAGTGATTCCAGAGATTATGGTTCCACTTGTTTCTCTCTCAGAAGAATTCACCAATCTCGAAAAGAAAATCCGAAAACACGCCGACAAACTGATAGCCTCATCAGGAATCGAACTCGAGTATAAAGTCGGAACCATGATAGAAATCCCACGAGCATGTATCGTTGCAGACCGCATAGCAGAAAAAGCAGAGTTCTTCTCCTTTGGGACGAATGATCTGACTCAAATGGCTTTCGGGTTTTCACGTGACGATGCAGGAAAATTTCTCGGAACCTATCAAGAAAAAGGTCTTATAAAGAGTGACCCTTTTTCTGTACTCGATCAAGAAGGCGTCGGAGCACTGATGAAAATTGCCGTTGAAAAAGCAAAGTCCGTCCGAAAAGATATCAAGCTCGGGATCTGTGGAGAACACGGTGGAGAACCTTCTTCGGTAGAATTTTGCATTAATCTCGGATTTGACTATGTGTCTTGTTCGCCATTCCGTGTGCCGATCGCACGACTGGCAGCTGCACAAGCCGAACTAAAAAAGAATGATTAATCCACTCTTATGCGAAAGCTCATGATCTTTCTCATCTCCGCAATCCTGATGGGATGTGCTTCCAAGCCTGATCTCACCGCTCAGGTAAGCCGTCCATACTCGGGAGACATAGAAAGCAGCGAAAAATGTCTTCTTCTTGCTGAAAAACCAAAGAATGCTTGCCTTCAAAAACTCGCGGAGAAAACTTCAGATCCCTCATATTGCAGTCAGATTGCGGCTTCAACGCTGAGATTGAAGTGTTTGGAAAGAGTACGTTAAAAAAATTGAAGCCAATTGTATCAAATAAGCTATCAATTTTTTAGACACATAATGTCTGTTTTTTCTGCCGGTAGTAAAGTTTATGGAGCAGGCTTTAGGTGGGAATTTTTTTCTAATCGTTGTTCAGCAATTCAGTTTAATATTCAACGAGGTCTGATAGTAAAGAGAAAGCATATTTAATTCCATATGGCGTCAAATGATGTACTGGGAGCGTATTTTGCGTCCCTTGGATGTTGCTATCAACAACCTTCTTTTTAGAAAAATATTCATACCAAGTTACAGATAGTATCGTAGGTTGACAAAATATAGAAAATAAGATAAAATAGTAAGATATTTAAAAATATATATGTCTGACATTCTTCTTCTTTCAGCACCCTCAAAAAAGCACTCCATTCGGCGGAAAAATCGTAGAAAAGTAGGGCTTGGAATTTTAGGTCTTTTTCTACTTATTCTTCTCTTTGGGAGCCTTTCCACTGGAAGAAAAGAGATCGTAGCAAATATTATGATAGAAAATCCCCCAGTTTTAGACGAAGAATCTACATCTGTTTTTGGGAGTACTGATATTGTGATTGCAGAAAAAAACAATCAATTGATTGACCTCTTTGTAGATGGAGAAATGCAACAGCAAGTAAGTCTGAGGAGTATGGGGTTGGAGTTTTCGAGAGAGTCAATCCTGAGCCAACTCTATCCACAAAAAAAGGATACAGTTGAAAAATTCATCCATGGATCTGCAGATGCAGACTCTCTTCACGCACTGTTACTCCAGGATAATCTAAAAAAAGAGTCTTTTCTCAAACAACTCCGATCATATTTCGAAATCGCCGCAGTTCCAGAGTTTTATGGATGGACTGAGGCAGATGGTTGGACTTTCCATCGCCATGAACGTGGAATAGTTATCTCAGAAAAAGATTTTGAGTCTTCCTATTCTCAGCTTGTTTCCCAACTAGAATATGGAAACCTTGATCCACAAATAGAAATTCAAACATCATCATTGGCTCCTAAAAGAAACCGTTCAGCAATAAAAGTTTATCAGCGGATACTTCAAATGGTAAGAGATCCATTCGTCTTTGATATTGCTGGGAAAGAAGTCACTCTCGATCTTGAGTCAGACAAGGATTTTCTTATTATTGAAGGTGAAGAAGTGCGTATCAATACAGAAAAAATTGATCAATGGGTAGATGATTTTGTCGATAGCTATTTCGAAGAACCCAGCAGAGTAAGATTGATTGCGACAGAAACAACAACATACAAGAGAAATAAAGCTGTCATAGAGGGCGAATTCAGAGAAGGAAAAAGACTCGATGCACAAGAAATAAAAAATGACATGTATGCGAAGCTTTTCTCTGAAGACAAAAGAATTGTAGTCCGATCCTATGAAATACCAGTGAGTGTATACTCAGATCTCGACGGACAGATGCTTGAGATCCTCGCGGTTGGCTGGTCAGAGTATTCTAAAGGAAACGATGCAAATCGAGTCCACAATATTCAAACAGGACTTGATCGGTTGAATGGTGTTGTAGTTGCTCCAGGAGAAAAACTCTCTTTTAATCATATGACTGGGCCCATTAATTATGATTTTAAAGAAGGCTACGCAATTTTTGGAAACAGTGCCGCAAAATCACTTGGCGGCGGAATATGCCAAGTTTCTACAACATTCTTTCGTTCACTCCTCAATATCGGGCTCCCTATCACCATGCGACAAAATCACAGTTGGGATCTGAGCTATTATCAAGCTGGAGGATACGGACTCGATGCCACGATTTACCCATCTCAAGGGCTCGATGTAAAAGCGATCAATGATTATGACAGTCACTTGTTCTTTTATAGCTATAGCAGACCAGACACAGAGGAAGCCTTTGTAGTTGTTTATGGAGTACCAGATGGTCGAGAAGTGGCACTCAATCCTCGAAAAGAGTACAAACCATTCTATGGTGCCAAAACTCTTATTTGGGATCATGAGGTCACCTACGCAGATGGAAAAAAAAGGGATTATGAGATTGTAAGTCGATATAATAAATAGAGTATGTCTGGCTCACTTGAATCAAATAATTTGGATAAAAAAGAGCCTGATGAAAACCAATCAGAAAATTCAACAAATCCCTATACTGCTAAAGAACCAATCATTCTAGAATCCAGAAAAGACTTACTGAGGTTAGCTCGGCGTGAAACTGAATATGATAAAAATCATATACTTTTGGGTACACTTCCCGAAGGGTTTATTTCTAAATCTCGATACCAGTACCTAGTTCCAATAGAAAATATTCGAGATGAAAAAAATCCTCATGAGTGTTTGTATCGGTATTTTGCTACAAAAAGAGCAAAAAAAGTTGGATCATTTTCAACTGATGATGCTTTAGAAGTAAGGTTGAGTGTAAGAGCTTGTTCGTTTGTTGAAAAAAAAGACGGAAAACTTCTTTTTGAAGGAAGGGAAAGAATACTGGTAAATAGTAAAGATGACGAGAAACTGAAGAGAAATATTGATGAGTACCGAAAGAAATGTTCTGAAAGCAATCAAAAACTAAGTGACTATGGAAAACTAGAGTGTTTATTTGATTACCTCAGAGATCTTTGTTTCAATCGTTACCAGCCAATCAATAATAATGAATTTGGAGAAAATTTTTCATTTGGGTTTCAAAATCCTCAATGGAATCTTGGAGATATTCCTGAAACTGGTCATGCTGCTTGTCGACATATCCAATTATTTGGAAAAGTTCTTGGAGAAGCAGAAAAACTCAATATTTCGCTACAAAGAGGGAGAATAGATGTCAAATTTACAAATGGAAAAAAAGCTTCAGGAGCCCATGCATGGTTAATTTGCCAAATAGAAGGAACCTATTATCTTTTCGATCCAAACTTTGATCCGAAAAATATAAAAAAAATAGTCTATAAAGATTCGAACGGACACAAGATCATGGAATCTGAAAAAGGTAAAAAACTATACAACTCTACTGGTTTCCTTTAAAATTAAGTCTCATAAACCAAATATGAAAACACTCTCTCAGTCTACCGTTTCACTTTCAAATATGGAGTCTGAAGACCGAACATTTTCAGAGCAAAAATATCCTCACCTTCCAGGTCCAATATTGGCTGCTGTTCGGCATTTCGACATCCAAGACGATTCTCGTCAAATACAAGTTGCCGATAGAATAAAAGGGATGCTAAGAAACAGCTTTAGTTTAATTGAAAAAAACTTACAAGCCTCATTTAGAGCAGAATTTTTGAAGCTTTTGCTCGATGTAAATTTAGATGAAATATTGATGTCTAATCTCATAGAACTAGCTCTGTTTAGAGATTTATCTATCGCAAAAAGCGATGTAAAAGATGCAAAACTTGTGGAAGAAATCAACAAAGCTGTTGCTGATGAATTAAAAGAAATACTCGAAGAATTGTATGAATAATAACAAAGGAACTGTCGGGCAATTGATAACAGCTGATTTAAACAAATAATGGGGATCTATGGAGACAATCACCTTAAAGCAGACAGAAGATCAGCTAAAAGCCTTCCTCAGCTCTTCTAGCAAACCACTCCTTGCCGTGGTGGGTCCAACAGCATCTGGAAAAACATCACTGGCGGTCCAGTTGGCAAAGGAGTTTAATGGTGAAGTCATCAATGCTGATTCTCGTCAGGTCTACAAAGAAATCGTGATTGGAAACGCTTTGACTACAGAGGAAGAACAAGAAGGCGTTCCTCATCACCTCTTCAGCTGCACTCCCCTCTCTCATCCCTTCAATGTTTCAGAGTACAAAGAAAAAGCTGATGCTCTTATTGCAGATATTCAGTCTCGAGGCAAGCTCCCCATCCTTTGTGGAGGGACATTTTTGTGGACTGATGCCGTCATCGACAATTTTGTAATCCCCCCAGGGAAACCCAGTATGGAGCGTCGTGATGAATTAGAAAAACTCGATGTCGATACTCTTCTCGAACAGCTTGCACAGGTAGATCCAGAAAGTGCTGATCATCTTCGTGCAGCAAAAAACAAACGCTACATTATCCGAGCCCTTGAGATCTACGAACAAACCGGACAAAAGAAATCAGACATCGCACAAAAGGCAGAGCGTCAATACGATGTTTACAAGATAGCTCCGCAATGGGATCGTGAAGTTCTCTACGACCGCATCAATAAACGAACATCTCATCAGCTCGATTCAGGCCTCGTCAAAGAAGTCCAAGGCATCATCAACCGCCACGCCGGAGGCAATCCAGACATCCTTCTCGAGCTCGCCTGGCCATCGGTTACTTCTATCGGCTGCAAGGAAGTGGTTCCTCATATAAAAGGTGAAGTGACTCGTGAGCAGCTCCTCGAAAAGCTTCAGCAGGTGAATAGGAACTATGCAAAGCGTCAGTTGACGTGGCTGAGAAAGGATGAAGAGGTGAAGTGGATGAAGGGCTAGAGCCCCCCCCAACCCCTTGCAAGGGGAACCGAACAGTGAATAAATAATATAATTTTTGGGAAGAGAGCCTTATTCCCCTTTTAAAGAGGCTAGGGTTTGGGTGCACAACTCCTTGCATTCCCTATCGACCAAGGGTATAAATAATAACCTATGAACACAACAGCCACCACATACCTTCAGTTCCCACAAAACCATCATATCCAGATGGGTTCTCATGCTGTCTTCCATCGCCGTTAGGCGATTCATAATATCAGTATGGGAAACCCTAGCACATCTCTTTCGGAGGTGTTTTTTTATATTTTAATAATTTTTTATCATGAAAAATCGTTTAGCAGATGAACTAATGAGTTCGTCTGATATCAAGGGAGTCCTCGGCACAAAAGTGATCGAGGGCTCTGGTGAAGGGCAGAATGTCGGAATACTATTGTCGACTCACGGCAATGAAAGAGCTCCGTTTACGGTTCTTCCAATCGTTCTCGACCTCATCCGAAACCAACTCAGAGGAAATCTGATGTTGGTGATGGTCAATCCTGAAGCGTACAAGATCAATCAACGTTTTGTGGAATTCGATATGAATCGGGTTTATAAGAAAAATGGACCAGATGGAAACACTCTAGAAGACATTAGAGCTCGAGAATTGCTACCGGTCTTCTCTGAGCTCTACGTCGCTCTCGATCTGCACACTGTCCCGATCAATCCTGGAGCAAGAGCGTTCACCGTTATTCCAGGAAAGACAGATCTTCAAAAAAAGCTTGCTCAACAATTGGATGTCCAATACAACGTCCTTTATCCTTCCTATATCAATGATACAGGATCCACATCAGATGCTTTTGTGGCTGAGGGGAAAGCTTGTATGACTCTTGAGCTTGGAGAAGAAGGCAAAGTGGATATTTCTGCTCAGGTCTTTAATATCCTCAGATACCTCATGTATACCGAGTCTATCTCAGAGATAACTCTACCAAAAAAAGTTGAAAAGAATACTTGGCTGGAGGTCTCACAGATGGAGTTTGTAGGTGACCCTCAAACCATTGCATATGATGAAGGCTTCATCAGAAAATCTTTTGAGCCCGTCTATAAGGATCAAGTCATCGCTCGGGACACTAAGGGAATCTACCAGGCTGATGAGGAGGGAATACTCCTCTTCAGCAGGCCGTTTGATCGCTACAAGGACGGTAGTGATGCTCTTACTGAGCCATTTGTTTATCTGGCCAAAGAAGTGCAGTAGAACATTCAGTAAAGCCCCTTGTCTGAGGGGCTTTACTGGCTCTATATCTTGAAAAAAGAGTCATTTTCTGCTATAATACTCTGATAGCAAAAATAAAAATGACCCAAAAAAATATGAACTGGCACTCAATAGAAAACCTCGTCAATGACAATTATAGTCTCCTAGAAAAAGAGCAAGTCTTGAGTGTTTCAGAACAACTCCTCTCTTCCGTAGATGACAATACATCTCCATTGCAAGCAGCTCGAATGACCTACCTGATGGTTCTTTTAGAGCTCAAAAGTAAGGATACCGATGAAGAAAAAGCGCTTCACTATATCGGTAACCTGACGAAGATACTAAAGCATGAGATTACGGAAACAGAGTACTCTGAGAATGAAGGAGCACAAGGCCATCTCTTGTATGTCAGAAAGCTCTCTGAACATTATTTTCATCACATTGCCCTACTGGCAGACAAAGCCAAGGCAGACAGAGTTTATGCACGTATCAAACGCTTTCGAATCAAAAACCACCAACGGACACTCGATCTCCAGCCATCACTTAGTGGATTTCGAAAGAAAGAAGAGAAGCTCATCAAGAAAACCATTCAAAAGCATTACGTTTTCATGGGGTTTCTTTTTGCTATTGCTCTCTTTTTCGCATGGAACTCTATTTGGAATCTCACTGATTTTGCTGTCGCTAAATGGGTGACTCACAAATCATCAACTGAGACCCTCAATGGAATGATTCAACAAGGATTGATGCTCACATTTTCAATGAGCTTTATTTGGGCCTTCTCAAAATATCAGAAAGCTGAGCCAATGGCTGTGGAAGAAGCACCTGCTTAAAAGTCTAGTCCTTCTTTGTCATCATTGTTGTAATACACAAACCTAATGCCACCTTGAGGGGTCTTTTTGACAATTGAGTAGTCCTGAAGAGATTTGTAAGTCATCATTTTGGAGCTTTGTGCAAAGGGGTTTTCGTCCCAGATACCATTTTTGAGTTCATATAAAATCCTTTCACGATTTTCTTCCCTAGTCATATCTCTCTCAGGTGGAGTTACATTCGGAAGAGTTCCTAGGTGAGGATGAAAGAGCAGGCATCGAATCATTTCGTCTGGGTTATCCAAGAAGTGAGAAACAGCCTGTATGTGGTATGGGTCACGGTTCAAAACAAGTGGGCCTTTGAGGCGAACTCCATATTGGTTTATTTTCTCTATAGATGAGATGATCTGCCAGGCTTTGGCTGCGCCTAGATATTCTCCAAATCCGATATGGGGTTCTGCTAAGAGATTGGTAAATCCCCATCCAGCTCCATCCAGCTTCTTAGCGTAGAGGAATTTTTGAAAATCAATGCCACGTTGGACAGTATATGCTTGGTGAGGCAACTCCAGATACACTTCTTCATTGAGGTTGGCGAGAATCAATTTTAGTTCGTCAACTTTTGTAAAGATATGTTGCAAGGCAGGATCAAGGTCGAGCAAAAATTGATGGTATTGGATATAAAAATCTTCTGGAAGAGTGTTCTCGTTAAAAGGTTCCATATATCGGACGTATCCATCATTACGAGGCTCAATGTCAATAATGTAGGCTTCAGGATTGAGTTCGAGAGTTCGCTTGATCAACGCTTGTAGAGGGAGCCCAAGTTCAGGTTTATTAAAGAGGATTTTCACTGCAGTTGCAGATCTCATATTCACAGTACTTTCAAAAGAAAAAGCTCCTGCATGTTTTGTGATCTCATCTTCGAAAGCCTGCTTCTTTTCGCTGTGTTTTCGAGAAGCTACAAAGCCTCTGAGGACAACATCTATGCCCTTTATCCGTCTCCAGACCGTTTCGGTACTGAGGCTTGTTTCATTTGATTTGAACCCGTGTTTCCACATGTTCTTCACGTTTGATTCTTTTTGTTCCTGCTCCTTTTTGGTGAGATCAAGGATTTTCCAGATATTGTATGAAGGATGAGCTGGATCAGACCAGTATTTTTTCAGGGTTTCCATATGTTTATCAGCATCTTTTCGTATCCGAAAATCTCGCGCATAGTATCCCGAGTTGAATTGCGTTTCACATCGAATAAAACTTGCTCCAGCTTCACTGAGAGCTCTCACAGCTTCAGCAAGTTCAGGAAGCTGGGAGATGCTTTCTCGAGTTGCTTCAATGACAGGGTCAAATGCACTTTGGAAATCTAATCTTTGAGAAAAGGAAGTTTTTATTTTTGATACTTCCCGCTCCAATTTGGAGTCTTTTGTGGGCTGATAAGAATTTTTATTAAGAAACATGGTGAGAAGGGTTAGGTGCTAATAAACACTCGTGGCTAGTTGACAAAGTAATCTAAACATAGATACAATAATGGCTCAATATGGCGGTCAATTTCGCCAGTTAATAAGTAAATCTATGAATAACATTCAACGAATTCTCGAAGAAACAGGTCTGACACATCATGAAAGCCAGGTCTATCTTCATCTTCTCGCACATGGTGAACAAGCTGCTTCAATAGTCGGAAAAGCAACACATATCCCCCGCTCCACTGTTCGTGGCGTGTTGGATTCCCTTTGCGAACAGGGAATTATCAGAAAACTCTACAAACGTAATACGCAGTATTATTCCTGTAAAAACCCTGAGTTGATTATTACAAGTTTGTCGAAACAGGTGAAAGGATTGGAGAAACATATAAAAAATGTCCAACAAGTCATTCCTCTCTTGTCACTGATGCATTCCAATCGTTCTTCAGTCCCTAAGGTACAGTTCTTTGAAGGAGTCGATCAGGTTATCGAAGCTTTTAATTCGACGCTTTTCGTTGAGGGAATAAAAGAAATAAAATGCATCACCTCTTATGATTTTTTGAAAGATCCTGAAGTCCTAAAAAACGATAATGAATATTACATCCCCCTGAGAATAAAAAAGAAGATAAATCTCAAAGTCTTGATGGGAGCCGTTCCAAAAAATATCCGCAGACAACTCACGAATGAACCTCATGAACTCAGAGAAAGAAGGTTTTTGCCGCCTCAGTACGAATTTCCAGGCAGTTTCTATCTCTCTGGAAACACGGTACTGTATTTTTCATCCAATGATGGTGAGTACATCGCCGTCATGGTTCAGAGCGAATTAATGGCTAATACACTGAAGACATTATTCTCATTTATGTGGTCCGTTGCTTCAAAAGATCCAAAATGTACTTAAAAGGTTGACTTTCGAGTGTTTTTCAATAAAATATTTCTTGCTGTTCAAACAGTTCGTGGCGCCATCGTCTAGTGGTTAGGACGCCGGATTTTCATTCCGGAAACAGGGGTTCAATTCCCCTTGGCGCTACCAATCACAACATTTTATTATCAGCTTATATTCTTAATAGAATGAGCTGATGTAGACAGTTTTTGTGTCTACTTATTTGCTTAAGATAGAGAAATATGTTTCGAAACCCAAAAAAATTTGATACACTTATCAAATGAGATTGAGTTTCATTTTTTATTATCTGATTTTCTGTACTCATAAAGAATGAGCAATCTCTGTTTTACTAATTTCTCTTTTTATTATGGAAAATGTAAATTCTTCAGTAGAAGGTAAAGATGATGAAGCTGTATTGAAACCAAGAGTTTTTGTCATCAATGATGATAAAAACTCTGATCCAAATGCTATTAAAGAACTAAAAGTAATCGAACCCTTTTCTTGGGCAGGAATTGGCATGATGATAGTTAACGGAGCCTTAAGTTATGTTGGAAAAGAAGCATTTATTCGCACCTTAGATTTCCTTAAGATTATAGATAAAGATAGAGAACTGAAACTCATGCAAGAAATGATAAATAATGCTGTTTCAGAAATAAAAGAATTTGTGAGATCTGAGATTCGCATTCAGCTTCAGCAACAATTCAATGAACATGACATCAGGCACTGGTTCAACGAAACAAGAAGTATACTTAGAGGTATTAGAGAGTATTCTAAACATGCAGAAGACGTACCTCCCGACAGATACAATAGGTTACCAGTTATAATGGACAAAGCAGGCGACATTATGTCTCATACAAGCTCATTAGGAATAGATGCCCTTTCAATATATTGCAATGCAGTTAGTTTTAGACTTATTGCAATGTTTTCATTGTACAAATTAAGTGAAAAAGATGGGAACCCAGATTTAGCAATGTTAAAAAACATAATAGATTTAATTAATATTGAAGCATATCCACATTACGAAAAAACAATCACTGCAAATCATAAATCATGGGCAGTGGATAAAGTTTTATCTGAACTTCATATCAAAAGAAAGGTGGGGACTAGAATAGTACGTGCAGACCCTGATCCTGGTGGTAGAGGAGGACGAGGCATGGTAGAAGAAGAATATGATTATTTTTCACATTATTACTTCGATAGAGGTAATAAAGTACTTATTGGAGATTATAGTGGGCAAAATGCTCCTCAAGCACTTCGTGCTTATGACAGTGCAAGAGAAAGAGCTCATGAGAAATACAGACATGTAGGAGAAGTCTTTAATAAGAATTTTGTAGATATACATGAAAAATGGCTTGAGATAAAAGCCGAAGTTCAGAAGGTTTTAGATGCATTATAAAATATACTAAGTCTCCTGAATCCCTCTCCATGACTCCTCTTCTCACCGTACCAATCCAAGCAAAGACTCCAGAAGCCATCTTCAAGGCTATTCCAAAAGAACGAAAAGTTCAGGCCATTGAGATCTGGATTGATCACCTCAATAAGAAATACCTTACTCCTGAGCTCATTTCAGCTCTGATAAAACAGTTGAAAAAGAAAACTACAAAGAAACTGGTAGTTGTTTGCAAAAACAATCTTGAAAGAGGAAAATACAAGGGGTCAGACAAAGAAAAGGTTGATCTCCTGGTCGCTGCAGCGCATTCAGGAGCTGATTTTATAGACATAGG
This sequence comes from Candidatus Altimarinota bacterium, assembly GCA_029233985.1. GTDB lineage: Bacteria > Patescibacteriota > Gracilibacteria > JAUYGZ01 > JAUYGZ01 > JARGOK01. Next base: position 79,262 of record JARGOK010000001.1, on the reverse strand, counting down.
GCTTCATTCCCAATCTAAAGAGATTCAGCGGCTCAAAACAGCAAAAAAGAAGGCAAAACTGATTCTTTCTCATCACGATTTCACTAAAACACCAGTGAAGAAGACTCTTCATAGCAAAGTAGGTCAAATGAAAGAAAAAAAAGCCGATATCATCAAAGTCGCTACCATGTGTCACAATGTTCAGGATATTGAACGATTGATGAACCTCGCGCTTGATCTCAAGCGTAAAAAACAAGCTCATATCATCCTTGGAATGGGAGAAGCAGGCATTATCACTAGACTCTTTGCCAAGCACATCGGAAACACCCTCAACTTTGTCTCCCTCGACTCCAAAACTGCCCCAGGGCAATTTGACCTTAAAACTATGTTATCCTTCGAAAAAGTGATGAAATAATGCTATACTAACTCCTCAAATCTACTTGCTCTTAGCAATCATTTCTATCCTTGCAATTCTATTCCCTTCTCTCATGCGTCTCAATAAATTCATCGCTCAGTCTGGTTACTGTTCTCGACGAAAAGCAGACGATCTTATCGAAGGAGGAAAAGTCTTAGTAAACGATAAGCCTCCTGTGCTCGGACAAAAAATAGATCCTGAAGTTGATTCTGTGCGGATCAAAGGAGGACCAACATTTGGAAAACCCTCTCGAAGAAAAACAGTTCTTCTTTTACTGAATAAACCAAAGGGATACGTCTGTACAAAAAACCGAGACCAAGCAACGCGCACCGTCTACGATCTCCTCCCGGACAACCTCCAATCCCTCAATTCCATCGGTCGTCTGGATAAAGATTCAGAAGGTCTCCTTCTCTTTACCAATGACGGAGACTTGGCCAACAAGCTCGCCCATCCCAATTACGGAAAAAAGAAAACCTATATCGTCACCGTGCGTGGACAGGTCATTGAAAAAGAACTCGAACAAATACGTGGAGGTATGCGTTTGCTCGAATATAGTACTGCCCCAGCTCAAGCATCCTTCATATCGTACAACAAAAAAGACGGACGAACGACTCTGGAGATCACTCTGACTGAAGGAAAGAAACGGCAGATCAGAAACATGTTTCTCTGCTTGAAAAAACCAGTGAAGAAATTGGTTCGGACAAAGTTTGGAAAATGGAACCTGGGGAGTATGAAGCCTGGGGAATGGAGGATAGTAGGGAAATAAAGAAATATAAAATAAAGCGATGTGATTGCGAGCGCAGAGTCGCAATCACATCGCTTTATTTTTCACTTTACTCATGACAATTGGTTTGGACGCTCGTATGTACTCCCCAAAATACACCGGAATCGGTCGTTACGTTGCCGAATTTGTAAAACATGCAGCTCACTTGGATGAAAATAACAGATTTACCATTTATTTGAATCCTGAAGAGTTCGAAACCTTTCAAGAACCCAACGATCGATGGACAAAAAAGAAAGTAGATATCCCTCATTATTCACTGAAGGAACAAACAGAGTGGTACAGTTTTCTTCACAACGAACCTGTCGACATGATGTACTTCCCTCACTTCAATGTCCCGGTTCGCTACAAAAAACCCTTCGTCGTCACTATTCACGACCTCACGCTGCATTATTTCCCCTACAAGGAATACACGCCAAAGTGGACCCTAAAGAAACAGATCCAGATTTGGGTTTATAAATTTATCATGAAGATGACAGTGAAGCATGCTCAGCACATCATCGCTATTTCAGAGTGTACAAAGAAAGATCTCCAGAAAGAATACAAGGTTGCCGATGAGAAAGTGAGTGTTGTTTATGAAGGTGTACCAGAACACTTTCAAGCTGAAAACGCTCCCTCTTTCAAGGGATCCAAGGGGTCTATAGTATCAAAGCCTTACCTCATCTACACCGGGGTCTGGCGTTCTCACAAAAACCTTCTCAATCTTCTCAAATCATTCAAAAAACTTGTAGACAAGGGGCATGATATCCAGCTTGTCATCACTGGGAAAAAAGACCCGGCCTATACAGAAATCCCAGCACTCATCGCAGAGCTCGAGCTTTCAGACCGAGTTGTCCTGACGGGCTTCGTTACTGATGAGGAGCTCATCTCACTGATGTCTGGTGCTGTAGTATATGTTTTCCCGAGTTTGTACGAGGGCTTTGGCTTGCCTCCACTAGAAGCGATGAAGCTTGGGGTTCCTGTGGCTTGCTCAAATCGTGCTTCTCTTCCTGAAGTCTGTCTGGATGCAGCGCTTCTCTTTGATCCAGAAAATGTAGACGAAATATCAGCTCAAATAGGGCGCTTCCTAAAAAAACCTCAGTTAAGAACTGAATATATCGAAAAAGGAAAACAAAACCTAAAGCGATTTTCTTGGGAAAAAATGACAAAAAAGATTCTGAGTAACCTAAAACAAGACCAGATTTCTGGTCTTCAAAAGAACTAATTTATCAGGTACTGCCTGCCATGAGGCAGGCAGTACCTGCGGTGCTCGAGAAGAATTTCTAGGACTGCATTTTGACACTGCAGCATACGTTCCTCTTGAGCAGTTGTATCCCTTGATAGAGTTTGATACAACATTGTCACCTTCTCTTTGTGAAATCCGAAGATTCGCGCAAAGAAAAGTTCGCTCCAACCATCCTTTCGTTTATTTTTACGAGGTCACGCCCTCGTCCCATAAGTGTGCAGAGCGGCTCGACAAGTCGAGGAGGTGCATCAAGGGGAGTACTTCAGAAGTCTGCTATCAACAGGCTTGCAAAGTCGGACAGTAGGGAGATCAGCAGAACAGGTGTTTCGCTTGAGATTGACCGAGAGAACGTCAATAATTACGTTAGCTCTCTGTTTGTGCGATGGTGCACTGCTGAGCCCCCTACTCTCACCATTCCACATGAGAAGAATTGGTTGAGTTTTCTTTGACAATTTAAAGGTTCATATTATAATAGCACACCAAGAGAACAGTGTCAAGTATTAACTTTAGAAAAAGATGCAATTACGCCCTTCAGAAGATCTTAAAAAAGCGATTTATCAATTAGCTGAGAAGAGAGCAGCTGATCCGCAGGTTAAAAGCACTCAACGTGCTTTGAGAGAAGCCTTTTTGGCACTACTCCAGCAACTTGCTATCCCTATGTCAAATATCAACAGGTACGAAGAATGTTCAGAAATGAAAGAGTTATACTTTATTCCCTTTCCAAAAATTTCTCCCCAAATTAGAGAAGAATTGAGTGAAAATGGAGTTCTGATTTATAGGAATGATGAAGATACAGATGATCTTGTAGTTATCAGTCCAATTTCAGAGATAAACGATCATGAAGTTTTCAGTGTGGGAATGGTCTGGGAGGTTTGGGAGCTTATGATCGGGTTTTATACGAAAGAAAAACTTGAGATGCTCTTTCAATATGATCTCTGGTATGGAGCAATGAACCTTCTAGAAAAACGAGTCAATGGCGAAACCCCAACTCTGTCAGACTCTCCAGAGTTTTTTAGTCAAGAGTAAGCAGTCTTTACAGTCCCAATTCCTCCCTACTTAAGTTCACGGGACTCTTCCGCTTAAAAGCATTCCCAAAAGCTCGCTTGGCAATTTTTTGAACCAACTGTAGTGGATGGCTCCATGTTTCTGAATAATGGATGGCTTCAGAGTCCAAGTCGGAATTGCTGGCTTCATGTCTCTGATTGGAGCCCAGCTGCTTGAGCTGTTCAATAGGTCCATCGAGATCATACCCATTTTGAACGAGTTCTTTCAAAATCTCATCCACTACCGGATAGGGCGCACCGAGCTGAGCTTCATCACCTCCTGGCAACACTCCTAGTCCATCGGTAGGAGCAGAATCAATCACTTCTTGAGGAACTTCTAGTTCACGAGCTATTTCAATCAATTCGCTTCCTTTCCAGAGGTTTTGTATCATTCCATAGTCCCCCACATCTCCATGAAGCGTCCAAAATCCCATCATCAGTTCAGAATAATTATCAGTCGACAGCACCAATCCATTCACCATATTTGCTACATAATAGGTTCCTAGCCCCATCCTTAGTCTTGCCTTCACATTGCCTTGTGAAGTCCGATACCGTTCTTTCTGAGCCCCATTATGGTATTCAGCGACCGCATCTGCGACTGGCTTTAAAACTGCCTTCTCAGTGAAATCAAACACGCCCGTTAGATCCACCTCTAGTAATTCTGCTCCACAAGCCTTGATCACCTTTTTTCCCAGCACTGCATGTTTTGGATCAGAATGGCATGGTAAAATCAGTCCCAGTGATCGCAACTCAAATCCTTTCTCAGCCGCTACTTCCTTCGCTTTCTGACTGAGGAAAATCGTCACAGCACTATCGAGTCCTCCAGAGACTCCTGTCACCGTATTATGAATACCATACTTGATGCAATACTCCGCGAGGGCCTTTGAAGCGTTGGCTATAATGATAGTATTTTTGTCAGGAGTAAGTGTCATAATCAGTCGTGAGTTTAATAGAAAGTGAAAAATGACTGGCTTCAGATCTCTGTTTGGAACGGGAGAGCTATTGGGCTTTAGCCAGAGGCGTGGAACCAGCAATAGGACCTAATCGTCTTGTTTGACCTCATTATACAATCCCGTCTCTAAAATATACCCCCTTACCTTATCATCCACATCGTACAATTCCCCAGACCTCACTCCACTACTGGATCCTTCAACTGGCTCTACATTCAGGAGCTTGTGGTATTCAGGAACACCCTCTGTGATCTCATACCCTGCTCGTGGAATAATCAAGAACTGTGCCTGCTCGTACAATTCTTCCCCTCCCTCCCAGTGTTTCTTTACAGCCAAGTACTGATCTGAACCAACGATGAGGTAGTGATTCACTTGAGGTTTGAAAGAACTGATTTTTTTCCAGAGGTCTTTCCAAAGCATGGCAGTGTCTCTCATAATATCAAAATGACTGATGATCACATCATCTGTATACTCTGCTTCATCTTTCCAAGCACCCAGCATATCCAATCGTTGAAAATCCGTCGCATGAAAAGACTTGTATGGCAGATCTGCTGCAGGAAATACTACCACTTTTTTTACTAATCCAGACCCCAGCGCAGCATCTACCATTTTTCGATGAGCCAATGTTGGTGGGTCAGAAGCCAATCCAAACCACCCCAATGACGGGACAACTTCTATTTCCTTTCTCAGGAACGAGCTCAGCTTTACATGCTTCATAGTTTTCAATCAGATTCAGATTTACCATATACAAAAAAAGCAGGTGTTGAAACCTGCTTTATCTGTTTGTAAGGGGTTTTTACTATTGTCCAGCTCCTGGCACTGCAGCCTGAAGGAGTGTGTTGACGAGGACAAAAGACAAGAGGATGATCATGATACCAATAGCAGCATAAGTCAAAATATTCTTTCCTGTTTCTGCTCCAGATTCGTTGACTCCAGCAGTTACATACATAAAACCACCGTAGATTACGATTGCAATTGCCAACACCCCAAGGAACCCAAGGAAGTAGTTGATAATAGTTCTGATTAAATCAATAATACTGTCTTCTCCTCCAGTTGCACGAACAACTTCTTCTGGAACGATATTTCTATCAACTCCAAAGACTCCTTGAGCAAGGGCATCAGCCCCAAAGAAGTGAACGGCTCCGACAGAGACTCCGAGTAAGAGTGACATCAGCGCGAATGAACGTATCCAATTTCTCATTTTTGAAATCATTAAGATTAGCTACTACTACGAAGTCTACGGAAAGACACCCCATCGATCAAGTATCGAGTGAAAACAACTATTGACAGTTTGCGAACTCCGGTGGAAAGCAGACATTAGCCAAAAGTCTTCAAGAGTTGTCTTTTATCACTTTCAGCAAAGCGCTTCCAATCAATTTTTTCGATGATATCAGCAGCAAGATCTCTGAGGTCTGTCGTTTTGAGATTTTTTACTTGAACCGCCTCATCTACAGAGAAGAGCCCCACATGAGTCCTTCGCAGTTCATTCATAATGGCGCCGGTTTCCATCATTTCTCCCATTTCATGAACCAAGGAACGGATATAGGTTCCCGATGAACATCGGACTCGAAGAGAATAGATCGGATTGTTTTCACTCAATATTTCAATCTCATGAATGCTCACTTGCCGCTTACCCAAATCAATAATTTTCCCCTCCCGTGCATGTTCATATGCTCTCTTTCCCTGAAATTTCACTGCTGAAAAAGCCGGAGTAATTTGCCACTGCTGACCAAGAAACGACTCGTATGTTTCTCGTAGGGACGTGCCTTGTCGCGTCCCTGCGGAGGTGGCAGATATCTCCCCCGTCCTGTCATAGGTATCCGATACCTTTCCTATCTCCATTTCCACCTCATACACCTTCTCCGTTTCTTCAAAATACTTGATCAATTTTGTAGCACCTCCTACAAAGAACACTAAGAGACCTGTCGCCAATGGGTCCAGTGTTCCCAAAAAACCCACTTTCCTGACATCCAGTTTCTTGCGGATTTGCTTCAAGATATCAAAAGAAGACAGGCCGGTTGGTTTGTCGATGAGAAGAATCCCATTCATACATTATCGATTAACTTCAGAACTTACTCCACTCTTCTCTTTTGCAGCAAAAGAAGCCAAAGACCTCTGTTGAGCTTCAATATCCTGCTCACTCTGCATTCTCACGATATTTGCACCGAGATGCCGAAGTTTTTCATCGAGTCGTTCGTATCCTCTATCGATATAATTAATACTGCTGATCTCTGTTTCACCTTCTGCCATCAGAGCCGCCACTACCATTCCTGCTCCAGCTCGGATATCACATGATGCAATCGGCGCTCCTTTCAATTCACTCGGACCGAGGATAATCGCTTGATGAGGGTTCAAAAACTCAAATCGTGCTCCCATCTTCTCCAGTTCAAACAAGTAATTCAATCGTCCTTCAAACAAGGTTTCAAATACTTTTGAGACACCATGAGCTTGAGTCAAAAGCACAACAAATGGAGCCTGAAGATCTGTCGGAAACTTCGGAAAAATTCCTGTATCGAGCTTCGCAATCGGAGCCATCTGTTTTACTCCTCGTACTCGTACTGAGCTCTGACCAAAATCCAAAATCACCCCCATTTCTTCTAGTTTTTGCCAGAGAGCATCGAGGTCATGCATTCGAATCCCTTGGAGAGTCACATCTCCTTGCGTAGCAGCTGCAGCAATAGCAAAAGTCCCCACTTCCAAATAGTCAGCAATAATTCGGTGCTCTGCCCCATGAATAGCCGGTGTTCCCTTTACCTTCACTACATGAGTTCCCTCTCCTGAGAGCTCCACACCACAACTCTTTAAATATTCACACAAATCTGCCACATGAGGTTCCTGTGCTGCCAATCGAATCTCTGTATCTCCAGGTATCCCAGCCGCCAACATAAGAATATTCTCAGTAGCGGTCACAGAAATTTCCTTCAAGACGACTTTTCCAGCCTGCGGAGACTGGAGTTTAAAATCAATATATTCTTCTTCTTCGGTGATATCGGTACCAAGTGCTCTAAAAGCATCCAGGTGCGTATCAATAGGCCGCTTCCCGAGTACGCATCCACCTGGAAACCCAATACGAATATGACCAGTTCGGATCAGCATTGGTCCGACGAGCAAAATAGAAGCTCTCATTGTTTTTACAAGCCCTAATGGTATTTCAGTTGTTTTGATAGATTCTGTCTGGATTCGAATCGTATTATTTTCAAAAGAAAACTGACTCCCCAAATGCTCCATAATCTCCAACATTTTGTGAATATCTCGAATATCAGGGACATTCGTGAGCACACTTTCTTCTTTGGATAGCAAGGTTGCCGCCAATATAGGAAGTGCTGCATTTTTTGATCCTGAGATATCTACTGAGCCTCTGAGAGGTCGTCCACCGTTTACAAGAAAGCGCATAAAATTCTTCTTAAAGCATACGAATAGGGGTTTTATTATAGCCGAATACGGCAAATAATCGAGGGTTTTTTGGCATGGTATCCAGATGATGTACTATTGTTTGTCTCTCATTATTTAGGTTCATGGATGGTTAAAAAATAGAAAACATGTTATAATAGTATGATGTATGAAAGATAATCGTCACTTTTCTACTATTCATGGCTCAAATGAGTGCTAAAGAGCAGGTATGCAACAACATTCAGGACCTAAACAACCTGTTTCCTTTTCAGGAGACTCAAATTCGATCCCATATTTTGTGTTCCCAGATTGACCATGTATCTGCTCCATTTGAAATTCGACGAGAGAGCGCAAAAAAAATGAAATCATTGCTCAAGTCAGTTCGTTCTGAATACAATCGTCTTTTTGAATGCTTGGATCAATCTCCGACTCAGCAACGTTTGCTCAGCTATCTCAAAGATTTTTATGATTCTCAGGCGCTCCTCTTTTCGAGGAGTATGGAGCGAGCTCAGAATCGTAATAAAAACTTTCCAAATTTCTCAGTTGAATTCATAGGAGAGGCTCCACAACACGATCCTCTCCAGGAGTATCAAGATTTTGGGAGGCAGCTAGAACGAGAGCTTATACAAAAGAAACTAGCAGATACCTCTTCTGGGATCCGTGAGAAGATGACCATTGCTTTGGGGCAGATTTATCACAATCAAGATACAATTGAATCTCACCTAAAGGCCATCGAACAAGGAAGGGACTTGGAGATATTGGGATCACTCTCTGGAACATATATCGAAGAGATTCGGAAAGAGATTCGTGAGCGACATCGGGATATATTCCCACAAAGGTACGCAACGGAGGATTTAGAGACTGAGGGTATGAATATCGGCTCTGGTTCCACTGAGGTCATCAGTCAAAGTAAATCACAAAATGAAAGAGAAGGAGTAAATAGTGATATTAAAAAAGCTGATGAAAAACTAAAAGAAGAACAAGAAAAATTTGAAGAAAAGGAGCGGAAAGTATTGGAGCAACCAAGCGCGAGGTTTTTCCAGAGATATGAGCAAAAATTAAAAGAGCTTTCACCAAAAGAATCGTTCACTGAGACAGATTTTGAAAAGTGGATCCCTGTGCTAGCAGCTGAGCTTAGGGAAGAAATGAATATTTTTTTGACTGGTCCAGTAAAGAACGTGGCATTTCATTTTATGAAGAAATTCGATACCGAAAAATACTATCGTCAACAGTATGATCTCTTCAAAAACAATCCATCTGCACTGCAAAGAATGGTCTTGAGAGGGGCTCCACGACTGACACTCACCACTGTAAAGGAGAGCTTTACTGCAGCTGGTCTCTCAAAGCGTCCACTCATCCCCAAGTATTATGGAGAGATAGCACTCAATATTCTCGGTGGAAACAACAAAGCAACTCTTGTGCATGAACTCGACCATTCGACGATTCAAGGAAGCTTTAGTGCAGACCATGCAGTGGTAATAGAGGGGGCAAATGAACTCTATACTCAAGAAAAACTGTACAGCGGAAAAAAATTAGAAATGGCCTATCATCAGTATGTGCTTATGGCAGCTGTGATCCATTTGCTCTGCCCAAAAGAACTCAAGACCAGCTATTGTTCTGGTGACACCAAAAAATTGCAAACAAAGCTCATGAACCTCGCAGCACTTTCAAAAGATGAAGCTGATCAAATGCTCTCAGGCAAGATGAAGACAGAAAGTTTTTTAAAGCTCTTCAAAGGAAGGCTGTATTTAGATCACTATTTGCTACAGGCTGAGGGTCTAAATCTGAGGATGCAGGTAGTAGTGACATTTTTTTTACTGAGAGCTGGTGTTATTCAAGCTGCTACAGCAGAGCAGATGTTAGCGCGTTTTGAAGAACAAAAAGTGTCACAGCTGGAGGACTCCTCGATACGCAAATGCCTGAAGTCATTGAGATCTCTCCTTAAAGGAAAATTTCAGTATATCCAAGATCGCTTTCTTTCTGTTCCAAGTTATCTCCCTTTGGTTGATTTCAATATTTCAAACTTTATGGGGAGATACTCCGGTCCTCCAGATATCAGTTCAGATGGTCTTGAAAAGCTCCCGGAAATCAACAGCTTGGAAAATAAGATCATCTCAGCACGTCAGCAACATGAGTATGAGCAAGAGCAGAGAGCTATTGAAAAATTCAAAGCTCAGATGCTCGAAGTCAAAAGAAGATTTGAAGCCAAGATACAAGAGCGATCCAATGCTTTATTCGAGATCCATGGACTGATGGGAAATGGTTGTGATGAGGCTCGATTAGAGTACCTCATGGCTCTTGAAAGTATCCCAGAAAAAATTCATGAGTTGATTCCAGAACACCTTCAACAGTATTTCACTGGTTGTAAAGAAAGTGGTAACAAGTTTTATTTTAGCGTTCTTTTTATCAAGTACCCAGATGGAAATGTCCCTTACAATCAGATGATTCAATTGATTGATGAGGTACCGGGTATACCACGTCAATATTTAGATCTCTATCAGCGCTTCCGTTTGGAGAGTATGCAGATTTTTGGAGAGGGGGTACGATCTTTTGATAGGATTCCAACATCATATGGATATGCAGCACTTGTGACTTACGTAGGTGGAAAGACACAGCTGATACGGTTTTCTGATGAGAAAGTATCTGAGTACTCAGAGAGAGTATTGAACAAGAGAATTACTATCCCAAGTGATGCTGAAAACATGGCTTGGGTGGAGGGGGCTCAAGACGATAGACAGCCGATTCCAATTCTTTCATATAAAAAAAATGGCAAATATTTTGTAGCTGAGTTAGGTGATGATGATCGTATTTTTGAGCTGAGACTCAATGGTGAGATTGATATGAAAAACATGAGGGTCGTGAAAAAATTAGGATCTCAAGGTCACATATTACTTGTACAAAATGACCCATTGATCTACATAGACCTCTCTGAAGACCCAGAGAAAGCAAAGCTTCATGAAATGTTAGAAGATACCTCTCCTCAAGGAAATACTGATATTCGAGTCTTTCTTGAAAACAAAAAACCAATAGGTCTACGAAAGATTTTACGAATTGATCAAAACAAACAGAAGGCTTTGCTTTTGAAGGGAGGGTATTCTCCACGCGAGACCCTCGATTCGAGTAAAGATCGTATTTGCAAACTCGTCCCAGCAGTGAATGGCAATATGACAATGACCACTTATGAGAATGACCAGGTTTCGTCACATTCTTTTCAGCTGCCAGACGGTTATTCTCAACTGGGTCAGGTTTATTCTACAAAAGGAGGAGATTGCGCAATTTTTGTTGGAGAATCCAGTAAAGTACTCGTTGCTTGCTCAAATGAAAAAATGAAGTTTTATTCTATGATGGATGACCAGAGTTCATCACAAGAAGGAGTTACTCTTACTAAGACAGAGCACAGTGTTCTTTTAGGACCTGTTGATGAAAATGGAAATCCAATGCTGATGGATATTTTGGCTGATAAAAATCTTTATCCTGTTGCTAGTTTTGCAACAGGAATGACTCTGTCAGAGCATCATATTCTAACTTCAGATGAGTTCGAGAATCCAGCTTGTGTGATAGTGATGAAAGAATCTAGATTAAAAGGAAGGAAATGCCTTTTTGATCCAGACTCAAAAAAGGCTGTTGAAATTCCTTTTAATGTCGGAGAAAGTGATGTGGTTTTTTTGAAGGGGTATGGAAAATTTCAGAGTGTATGGTCAGGGTGTGTTCTGGTGCATAATGGATCACAGATCTTTATTGTAAATTTGAAAGCACAAAACCCTGAGCTGCTAGAGTTGCAAGATCCGAGGGGTATTTTCCAAAAAGGGGCAGAGGCACAGATGGGTGAGGGTATTTTGTATGGAGACCACGGACTGTATGACCTCAGTAGCACTACTCGTCCATTACCAAGATTGTCTACCGATGGATTGACTCATTATATCAATGGTATTCCTTATATTGTTGCTGCAGATGGTGTACCCGAACGCTTTTACAACCTCGAAACGGGAAGTTCATTTGGTGCCGAAAACAAACAGCGTTATGGAACTGATCTGCAGACAAGCTATCGTGGCATTGGTCCTCATGGAAGATTTTGGAGCATTGAATACACGGTCAAAAATGGTTTTACCTTTCTCATGAAGAAAACAATTCTTGGGAATACTTCACACGATGGCAGAGCAGATATTCAGTATCCCCTCTGCCAGGGATTAAGGCCAAGTAATGGTCAAACAGTGGAGAATGTAACGTTCTTTCAGACATCAAAAAGAACCTTTGTGAAAATTTCGGTATCAATAGAAAATCTCGAAACCCATCGTGAATTTGTTTACGAAGTGACTCCTGGTTTTAGACCTCAGAGTCCAGACCGCTCATTGCTTTTTGAACTCAAGCGAGAAGAATTGGATGCACGTATTGCACAGCGCGAAAAAGAACTCAAAAATTTTCGTCAAAGCTTTTCATATGAAGAAGTATCAAACGACAAGCAGAGTGTATTTCATTTTGATGCTGCAGAGCTAATGAAGCGAATTCAATTTGAACACCGTCAGACACAATTAAAGAACCCTCATTCATATTTTGATATTATAAATGGCTCCTTAGTTCCCAAAAAATCATATGTAACTACAGGTGAATTTAATGGGTTTAAAGCGTATCAGTATGGTGATGATACAAAGTATTTGAGAGATCGTGGCAAGGGAACACTTGAGGTTCCAGAATATCAGCTGACCGCTCAAAAATATGGAAGTCTCCTTATTGAATTAAGTGATTATGCAAGGGACCCTCAGGCCTTTGCAGAGCAAATTGTAAAAATGATGCAGTTTCTTCAAAGCAAACAACGTGAAGATTCAGATGGAGACTATTGGATCGACAAGCTCGTCGTGACCTTTATGGGAAAAGCCTTGAAAATGCCTCATAAAACCAGCATACGTGGAAAAAACCCTCTGGAAAATGCAAAAAAGCTTGTTGAATACCTGAGACAACTTACAAAACAGATACCAACAATAAGAATTACTCAAAGAACAACACACAATACAAAAGACTCCTGGTATGAGGTATCTGATGATTCACCTCTCAAGCCGTATATATCTCGAGTAAATTTCACTTTGGAGTTTTTTAAAAACTCTCAGGATAAAGAGACCACTCAGAAAAACGAATCAGATAGGGGTTCTGAAAACACATTTGAGATAGATGCACGACATGTAGGAGAACTCCTCTATACAAGACGAAAATCAAATCCAATAGTCTATACCATTGGATTGTCTGAGGAGAAGGTTCTTCAGCTCAGGAGTAAAATGGGGAAAGAGGGCATTGTTCGTATTCCGCCGAATCAAAAATAACCACTATAGTTCAATGAGCTCACATCTTTCATCATAAAGCAGTACCTCATTCTCCATTTCAATTTTTCTCTCCTCAAAAACTTTTTCTTTGACCATTTTCGCCAGCTCTGCAATCTCACCTGCAGTCCCCGACCCATCATTCATCAAGAAATTCCCATGTTGTTCTGAAATAAATGCACCTCCAATCTTCATTCCCTTCAGCCCCATCTCATCGATTATTTTCCCTGCATAGAGCTCCTTATCGAGATCTGGGTTCTTAAAAAATGACCCACAACTATGACCTTTTGGTTGTTTTGCAATTCGTTCCATGAGCCACTCATCCTTATGGGGAGGTTCCCCTTTCCGTAGTCGGAGTTTGGCAGACCAGACAAGCCAATACTCATCCTTGATTTTGCTGTGCCGGTAGCGAAACTCACATTCTTCTGGAGTCAGCGTAAAGAACCTTTCTCCATCAAAACACTCTACCGATTCAATAATCTCACAAAACTCTTCTGCCGGTATCCCAATATTTCCCCTTACCGCCGCCCCAACTGTTCCAGGAATCCCAACAAAATTATCAAGTCCATTCAAATTCCGATTCCGAGCTTCTCTAATGAACTTAGCAAGAATAACTCCTCCTTCTACATAGACTCGTTCAAAATCATCTGTTCCTTCCTGGGCCCCTACCCCTTTAAGAGGGGAACCGGACAGCTTTTTTTCTCCATTTCCATCTTCTTCAATCGTTGCAATCCTGTCCAATCCTACATCCTCAGAATCTTCAGCATCATCCCCCCATCCTATTCGCCCATTCATCAATCTCAGCACCATTCCCCTAATCCCTTCGTCTGGCATAATCATATTACTCCCCTGTCCCAAGTAAAGTACGGGCAGTTTTTTCTTTTTCGCAATCCCAAAAGCCTCCAGAAGATCTGCTTTCGTATAAATCTCAGCATAATAATCTGCTGGACCTCCGACCTTCATCCAGGTCAGTTTTTTAAGCGGTTTGTGTTCTTCGAGGTTCATAAAGTTTCTCTAGTACAGCAATGATAGCCTTCAGTATTGAGCTAAGCAATCTTACTCTCTTCTTGTTGATGGCGAAGGAGATATATCTCAACGAGATCCATAAGTTCCGCATGAAATCGATCGAGTTTTTGTGTAGGAACTTTTGAAAAATCACTGTGAGCATGTTTTATAGTCTCTAAAAGTTCTTCTTCATGAAGACTGAGTTGAGATAAAAGCGTCATGAGTCTCTGATTCTTGAGGTTTCTTATATCACCATCTCTCCAGACGAGCAAAGAACGAATTTCAGCAGGTATCTGAAGATCAGATGAGACCTTGCTTTCAGTGAGTGCTCGCACATAATGCTCAACTTCATGGCATAGTGTGAGCGGAGACTCTTCAAGAGATAAGAACTCTTTGAGGTTGTCTGAGCAATAAATAGGAATACATTTTTTGAGCCTTGCGATAGTTCCAGTTTCTGTTTGGAAAAGCTTATGATGTTGCTTTAAGAGGTCACATAACATTTGGGTCAGCAAAGAATAGTTCCTTTCTTGATTCAGCACTGTATCATTGGTGGCTACTTGCAGGTTTTTGCATACTTCCATAATATTTTCACGGACACTTCGAACCGATTCAAAAGGGTAGGGCGGAAGCAGCTCATCAAACCCTTCCTTTTGATAACAAAGGTTCCATACGGCATCATTCATTTTATTTAGCAGTCCAACAGAAGAAGCTTTCATGACTCGTAATGTCGCTTCATCACCACTTGCCAATGCGCACAACGCTTCAAAACCTCTCTCAAAACGAGAAAACCTATGGTGACGACCTTCCATTAAAATAATGCCGAGTTTTTCAGGTGAGGGAATAACTCGCGAAAAAAGATCCATTTGTTGGTCGTTTAGGCCAAGGCTGTTGACATGTGAATTCACAGCATAGTGTTAGAGTTCAATAGGTGAAATTATATGTTATCTTTTAGGATTGTCAATTATCTGTAAGGATATCCTAGTCAAAAGAAGGGCATTTCAATATATTTATCACCTGATAAAATATTGAACGGAAAAAGCCAGGAGCAATAATGAGTGAATATTTGTGAAGATGACGTTGAACATCTTCCAAGAACTCTTTAGTGATTTGCCATTCTTTTTCATTATCAACATGAGGCAGTTGTTCTCGTTCATCATTTAATACTCGTACTGCAATTCTCATTACTTCTTGTTGAATATTTGTGAGTCCATCAGGCACAGTAAATATTTTTGAGGTTCTTTCTCTTCCAGATTGAGCATTTTCACCTGAAATCATCTCATAAAGAATACAAGCTATTGAGTATCTATCGGAGTGAGCATATGGCCCATTTTTTAAAATTGCACCAATATTTGCATATCGAGGTGTAAGCCCAAGGATCACTTCGCCTTTATCGTCTGTTACAGGGTCAAAAAGATTGGGTTCCATTTCTATGACCAGTCCAAAATCATTGGTGAGGATTCTTCTTTCAATACTTTGCAGGTTGTTCCAAAGTTTTTGAAGGCTAATACTGTCAGAAAAATCAGAGTTAATCTGAGATTCATTCCACAATAAAGAAGCAGTCTGAAAATGAAGAAAGTAGTTGTCAGGTTTGAGATCTCGGTGGATGATGCCACTCATCGTTGATTGAAAATCAAATAATGCGAGAAGCATATGTTCTACAAGCAAAAGGCTAAACCCAGGATGAAGTGATGAAAATATTGGTATAATTTCAGCTAAAGACATGACAGCATCAGAATTTTCATTCTTATCATTTAAACGAATTGGTCCATAGCAATAATCAAAAACTCCATACAAAAATGATCTTCCATCGATATTTAAGTGTCCAGAGTTATGATACGCAGGAAACCACTGTTCAGTATGGTGTGATGTCAAATGGTAGTGGTAGTTTTGAAAAAATTCTATTTCCTGATCATAAAGTTCAAGTGATTGGTCGCTTGTGTGAGGTTTTGGCACCTTCGCAACTCGTTTTTGACCATCATCATTTGTACAAACAAATACCCATCCCATATTCCCTTGTCCGATAAGAGAAACACTTTCACAAGCCAGTTCTTTTTGTAAGGCGAACGAAATGCTTTTTATAACCAAGTCTGGATATTGAGTTTCAAATGGAAATAAGAGTTCTTTATCAAAAACACTTTCTGCAGACTTCTCTGGGGCAATATTGGCAAGGTTTAGAAGAGTGCTTCGAATAGAAGCAGTAATCCAAGACTGGAGATGCTGAGAAGGACTATCGCTTTCAACTTGTGGAGTGCTATCGAGAACAGTTCCTGATAGCGTGGGTATTTGATGAACAGGAACTCGTTCAAGAAGGGTTTGATCGGTATCTGAAAGAACAGTTTGTGTGTGATTTTCAGGCCTGAGTTGCATATAAGCCTCATCAAGAATGGTTTTATCAGTTGAACTGCTTTCAAAGAGATGTTGCGCAAGAGAGGCATCAATATACTCAAAATCTGTTGAAAGAAGCACCTGTAATTGATCTCGTACTTTTTGGATTTGCCCAAAAACAAGCTGTTGCCTCAAATCAAGTAAGCGATGGTATTGGCTTTCTCTGTCTTGAGGCCAAGGAATAGATATTTCGTCCATAGGTACTGCATTATTCATTTGAGTGCACAGTTTAAATCCAATTTTACTAGAAGAAAAGCAACATTACCATTTGCTTGTAGCCTTGTTTCAAGGCCAGTTTTGAATCATTTATCAATCACTCTAACAAACCCTATATGTCCTTTAAAAAATATGAGTCAGAAAAAAAAGAATAATACCAATAACCAGTCCCTTGAGCACCCACCTCCCCACAATCCTCGGCAAATACTTCTTCACATTCTCACTACTATCCGCCAGATATTCGTCCGTCAAAAACTTGATTGCCTGTGAGAGCGTTGGATATGGCACGATCATCTTGTTCAGCTTGTACATCGAGACCTTTTCTTGGATTGCCAAGGTAAAGACTCCAATCATCTCACCAGCATTTTTCCCCATAATATGAGCTCCATAGATCTTCCCTGTCAGTGGAGCACAGATTGCGATCAAGACTCCTTTCGTGACTTCATCTGTCTTTGCTCGGTCGCTCACACCAAAATCAACCGAAACCTTTACAACATTCTTTTTGCCATACTTTTCCACAGCCTCCGAATATGTATACCCTACCCCGGCCACTTCCTGGTCAAGATAGGTCACGTGAGGTACTGGTTTCTTGGTCTCAGCTGGGTACCAAGGAAAAATCATTCGTTTCATAATATGCCGCCCTTGATCTTCAGCCGTATGAGTAAACTTCGCCTGTGAAGAAACATCACCAATGGCATAGATATTCTTCACACTGGTCCGATAGTGCTTGTCGACAAAGATCATTCGGTCATTGTACTTCACTCCCAACTCTTTCAAATTGAGATCATCAAGATTTGGTATACGCCCTACTCCTTGGAGAAGATACTGAAAATCAACAGAGTGTTTGTGTTTCTTTCCATCAACTTCTTGCTCAATGACAGCAACTCTTCCCTTTACCTCATGAATCGTCGCATTATTAAAGATCTGAATGCCTTGTGATCGAAACACTTCTTCAGTTTGTTTAGCACACTCTTCTTCGTCTCGTGGCATAATGTAATCCCGTTTGTTCACAATGCTTACCTTGGTTCCCAGGTGAGTCAGAGCTTGTCCTAGTTCACATCCAATAGGACCTCCTCCGAGGATGAGCAGATGCTCTGGTATTTCCTTCAGATCAAACACATTTTCATTCGTCAGGAGGTTTCTTTGTTCTAATCCTTCTACAGGCACAGTTCTCGCTCGTGAACCCGTTGCAATGATGATAGTCTTCGCGGTGTATCGTTTTGTATGCTGTTCCCTCACCACTTTTACCGTATGCTTGTCAATCAAGCTACCTGTGCCACGTACGACGCTATTCTTATATTTCTCAATTAAGGGTTCAGGCTCTTCTTCATCTCGAATATGCTTGACCATATTTCGAACAGCAGAAAGAGCATTTTTTCGAAATACTTCCATTTCGTTGCTTCTTCCATGTATTTCTATGCCTTCTCGGTATTTTTTTGCTTGATGAATGAGACTCTTTGACGGAATACAACCCGTATTGGTACACTCTCCTCCCATTTTATCTTTTTCCACCAACAAAACTTTCTTTCCAATGCTCGAAAGAGCCATATAAGCCGTGAGACCTCCAGATCCAGCACCGAGAATGATCGTATCGTATTGGTATGACATAGGTGTTGATTTAAGAATGCTTCTAAAACAATACCTCGAAAAATACGATACCCACAAAGAAACTTGTGAGAACAACTACAATTTTATCTAGGATTCAAATCTTAAGAGAGGAAAAAAATGGAGCCACCTGTCGGATTCGAACCGACGACCCACGGTTTACAAAACCGTTGCTCTACCAGCTGAGCTAAGGTGGCATTTCTGGTAGCCAATGAACTTTATCAAATATGATTGTTCGATACAAACATAAAATAGGATATTCTTGACAATACAATAAAATACGAATAATGTGTTAGCACATTAAAACACTATGAATACAAACGAACCATTTACAAGTGAGATGAAAGAACTCTGTTGTGTTCTCTCAAAACTCAATACAGAAAAAGAATCACAAGAGTTTCTTCGTGATTTGTGCACCATATCTGAACTCAAGTCCCTCTCTGAGAGGTGGAAAATCGCTAAAATGCTCAAAAACAAAACTTCTTATCGAGCGATTGCAAAAGAAACCGGAGCAAGTACTGCTACCGTTACTCGTGTTGCCCATTGGCTGCATCATGGAACGGGTGGGTATCAGCTTATGCTCGAACGACTGAAGTAAAACCCAGTCTTTACACTTTCTGATGATCCACCACCCGCATTTCTGCGGTTTTTTTATTATTCAATTATTAATCATATGAAAAACATTAAAAATAACACTTCAGAAGAGCCATCGTTTGCTTCGGCAGGTGGCTGTTGTGTCAGCAAGGGAAAGGAAAAAAATCAGCCGAAAAAGTATATTCTTGTATATCCTTATACAGATCCAACGACTCCTTTTTCAGATCTCAGCCCCGAACAAATCACCTTGTACTTTCACGTCACAAATAAAACCGGAAAACCAAGCACGAGTTCTCTTTTGGGCGGCCCAAAAGAACCCACTTGTGCAGCAAATTGCAGCGGCTGTTATTTCCAGACTCTTCCGCCTTACGAGGTGGATACAGAGCTCGCAAAGCAAGTCGCAAGAGATTTTCGTGAGCAAGGCTACGATATGGGTTTGGTCACAGCAGATAGCTTTTCTGATATTGCTTTAGATCGTCTTGGCCAAGCAGGTTCAGCCTTTCGTTATGATATCAGTGAACAAAATGGAAATGCATGGACCAGTGGAAACCTCCTTTCGGGTCCGACAGCAAACAATCGTTTGTCTAAAGGCTGGCAGATTGGATATGGGATTATTACGATATCTCTGTACAATACTGTTCTCGATCACCCCATGGAAGGTACTCCAAAGAAAGAACCTATTCTTCGGGCTATCAAAAACATCAAAGCCTGGAATACAGAAACCTTTCCAGAAGGGGGTGGGTACGACATCATTACCACTCAGCTCATTAGCAAAAAAAGCTGCAACCTAGCGTCTATGAGAAAAGTTGCAGATTGGTGTTTAGAAAACAACATCAGAGTTTGTCGTTTCAATGCTTTTGCAAACTTTATCAATCAAGATGGTGTCCAGGAATACGAGCTCACAACAGATGACGTAAAAACATTCTGGAAGCACTTATCAAAGCTTCAAGAAGAGTACTTAGACACTCCTCTTCAGTTCGGAGTTAGCGAAGATATGTCAGCTGAGGGAATCGAAGAATGTATTTCCTTCTTCGACCCTAAGGATGGTTGGGAATTGTTTGATTCAGAAAATCCTTATTGGTGTAGGGCGGGATATCGCTTGTTTTCCATAAATGGAGTGAAAAATACTGTCAACGATGAGATAGATTTAGTCATCACCGGATGTGTAGATAATTGGTCAAAAGCACCTATTGGAAAAGTGATCTACGATACCGATCAAGAGCGCTACATTCCCGATTTTGATGTTCTTCAGATAGAAAGTCTCAGGTCAGCTATTCGCGACAAAACCATCTCTACCTGCTGGGGAGGGGTAGGAAACCCAAATGGAAAGGAGGAGACTAGGGGGTTTTTACCAAGCACTCAAAGAGAACAGGAGCTTTTTGGAGGACCGAGACAACTAGATGTGTGATCTTTTTTCCCACAAAAAAATCAGGTGATGTCTAGGGCCTTTGTGGGAATCCCGAATTTGTATTCACCACTACTTCCAAAAACTAATACAGACAGAGTAATATTATAAAATAAACTCAAAAATGAGGTGTTTTACCCACCCAACATGTTGTCGTTGATTCTTGACAGGAAAAAAAATGAAAACTTGCGAAAATAGAAAATAGTATTATAATGCAGTCAGCACATCCATAATTTCCATATATATGAATAAAAATATTCAAACTGAAGCATGCCCAGCAGCTCTTTCAGAAATATTTGTTGAAAATTGGCAAGAAAAGCTGCCAGATTTTCCAAATAAGGAAAAAGGTATTAATGACTTCGAGAAGTTTTGGATGCGTTTTGCACCTCACAAAAATCACTTGCCGACTCCTATGACTAAAGCAGACTTTTTGTTTTTTGCTCAGTTTGCCAAATATTTCTTTGATGATGAAAAATGCTTGAAGGAGCCAATCGCATGGGAAATGGATGGGAGCGCATCGTCTTTACAATATGCTTCAGATACTTTTCTAGTTCTGAGAAAGCATATCAATAAAATTATAAAAAAATAATATTGTTCTTTACAAAAAAAAAGACCCGAGTAGTTCTGGGGTCTTTTTTGAGATCCCAGCTTTATGATCCAAGCTCCACAGTATAGGTTTTCCTCAACAAGGCATCTTCCCCAATAATAGAAACCTTGAGTTGTGCCTGATTACCTCTTTCACTCACTTGAAACGCCAATTCAAAAGGATCCTTCTGGTGCCTAGAGAATTCTCGAAACTGTGCCATTAAGTCCCTCATTAGTTCCCGAGGGTTTTTCACGAGTACTTTCAGAAGTGATCTATCAGCAATAATTTTTCGAGCCACACTCTTCCCTGTTACCATATTTACATAATAACAAAAGATCTGCAGAGCCCGAGAAACGGTCACATCACCAGTATACTGACTGAGGAAGGTATCGAAGTCGGACTTAGCAGTGATGATAAATCCGTGTTCTTCCCACCATTTTTCTAAAGCCAATTTCTTCTGTAGGGCATCAAAGAGACGATTATGGTCAAGAGTAGCATTGAGAGATTCCAACATCAGCATCTGTTGCAGCTCTGATATCAGTTGCTCCAGGCCCTCAATATTCTCTTCATCTTCCAGCATTCGGAGATAAAGAGTATGTATCTTGATCTGTTCCTTCATCATTTTTTCTAGCATGCCCATATCCTGATGAAGAGCCACTTCATTGAGAGGAATGACGTCTTGTTCTTCTTCCAGTTCATCTTCTTCAGCTTGCTCTCGCTCCAATGCCTCAAGCACGAGCTTCAGCATTTCCTGTTTCTCAGTCTCATCCTCCTGTTCTTCTTGGCTTTCCTCATTCTGTTCAAGGTTTTCCAGCTCATCTCCGGTATCAAGAATCCCCTGTTCCTCTTCGTCCTGCTCAATCATTTCAGTCATCGCCAATCTTTCTTCACCGAATTCCACTTCCTGCTCCTCAACCGCTTCCTCATAAGGTTCATCAGTCTCAATGAGTTCTTCATCAGAAGTAATATTCAACTCATTAACTAGCTCTTCAATATGCTCCTCTTCTTTGTCAATTTCCTCATTGTCATCCTCGCTTAGGACTACAGGCTCCTTTAAAGTGAGGCCATTCCCGAACTCATCATTCTCCATCATTTCTTTTTCCTCAATATCTTCAGTATCCTCCACAGCCTCTTCAGGTTCTTCTAGCTCTTCGACGTCCTCTTCTACTTTCTCGTTTTCCTCCTTTTCTTCCTGTAGATCCTCTAGCTTTTTGGTATCCTCCATTCTGATGACCTCCCTTAACATGAGCTCGGGGTTCAGGGAGTGTTCCTCTTCACCAACCTCCTCCTCTTCCTCTTCAATTTCCTCAATTTCTTCGCTCTCTTCTAGCTCTAGCTCTTCCAGACCCTCTAATTCATGAACATCGTCCAGATCCTCTGAATCTTGAGTCTCCTCAGTATCCTGACTCTCCCACCCAACACCCAATCCTGCCATTCCCATCTCAAACTGCATCCAAGCCTGTTCACTCGTCGCTCTTACTCGTTTCAAGGCTTCTCGAGCACTCGAAGCACCCAACATTGCATTTAGCACTGCCTGTGGATCGTTTTTGTCTTTCACTCCTTGCAGCCGTTGCTTCATAGCTTGAAACCCTGACTCTCCTCCACCTTCATCCAACATTACCGTCCAAATATGTATCAAAGGTTCAAATAAAGTGTTGGTTCCACCCAAAAAAGGTCTGAGTTCTGGCATCTTTCTCAAGACGTTCATCCGTGGTGTACCCCGTTCCAAGATCCCTTGGTCCAGCTTCGAGAAGCTCACATTAAGCCCTGATTTTTTAAAAATATCAGTTTTTTTCTTCATTGCTTGCTTTTCCAAAATCTTCTTCCGTTCTTTGATATGCTTCTGATGTAATTTTTTGATTTGAGCCCCCATTCCTTTTTCCATGTCAGCTCGCACTCCGTCTGGCAGTTCCTTGATGGACAGAGACCCTTTTTTTCGCATCAGTTTTTCAAATTCCTTCGGGTCATCATATTTTTCATCCATCATTTCTTTTTTGGACAGAGAAAGAGCATTTCTCAATTTCTTCGAGCCTGTTGTTTGTTCGGTAGTCATTTCTCCAGAGTGAAGTTTTTGCCACTCCACATACTTCTTGTCAGAGAGCTCGGTGATGTACTGTTTCAGATCAGCTTCTTGTTCATTCTCGAGTGCCGTCGGATCAATACTTCCCATTTTTCTAAACATGGCATCCTGAAAGGCTTTTGGGTTTTTAGCATAAGATTCATTCGTAATATCATCTGGGGTCATCGTCATCTGAGTATCGACCTCTTTCTTCATCGATTCCAATCGTCCTTCTTGGACATCGATATAAGACTGCTTCCAATTCTCATACCCTTTTCCATTAATCAGACCAGAAACCATTTCTTGAAGCTCGTCGTGCTTTTTTGGGTTCAATCCTTCGATTTCTTTCATGGCCTTTTCCAATCCAAAAAATTTTCCATTTTTAATAAAACTCTCAAAAGCACCTGTATCCTTCCAAAAATGAGCATTGTCGATCAGCTCAGATCGAGAAAATACCGACCTTTCGAGTTTACCTTTTACCATGTTCAAGATATTCATCGCTTTCATATCTGCTTCAGATATATTTTTCTCACATTTCCCCTTCCACTCTGCGTAGAGGCTTTTCATTTGCTCATCAAGATGGAATTCTAATTCCCCCTTTACAGGTGAATCGGGATCAATGGCTTCCAAACCTCTATTTTTCATCAGTTCCTCAAAAGCCTGATAGCCTCCTTTTTGGAGTTCCGAATTCTTTAAGTCATCTTTATCAAATTTCATCGCGTCTGTGATCTTCGTCTTCGCTTCATTCCTATACCGTTCATTAGCGAGTTTTTGTTCAATCTCCCATCGTGGCTTCACATTTCTCTCGATTTGGTTCTTTACCTGATCTTCGAGTTCTTCATAAGCTTCATCAGAGAGCACAGCCCTGTATTTCGCCAAAAAAGAATGCACGTCTCTCTTCTCTAGGATCTTGTCAGCATCATATTCCCTATTCAAAAGTGTTGTCGGCCGAAACTCAAGTGAGCTCAGCATATCAGGAGCCTCAGTCGACGCTATCCTTCGTGATTTTTCGAGAGACTCTTGAGCTTCTTGATCTTCCTGATCTATTTCAAGACCTTGTTGTTCTTCCTTGTTTAAATCATCCAAATCTTCATTAAAATTATCAACCTCATCCATACTAGGAATCAAATCTCTTTCTTCTTCTGGTGATGAAGGGATGTCGGTCATAATAAAATTCGTATGGGCGAACAGAATAGCAGAGTACTCACTCTATATCTATTTTCTGTTCAATAAGGACTCAAGGATAGTGGTTTCTATTCTGTCTTAAAACGACCAGAACGTTTGTATTGCTGTAAAATTTCCTTCACAATACTCCCAGCTCCAGTACTCAATGGCAATAAAACACTATTTGAGGACTCCTTTCGATGGTATCCAGAATCAGAATGAGAGAGAGCACCTGGGTGAATAACAACGATGTCATACAAACCATAATGGAGTTTTCTACGCGAAGGATGTATACGTCGTACTTCAGCACCAGCATTTTTCATGGCTGCTATACAGGTTCTATTGATGTTTTCTCTTCCATCTACGATATAGAGTATTTTGAGTCCCTTTAGGGAGACAGCGTCCATTACTTCAGGTTTTTGAAGGGTGTTTTGTAGTGCTTTATGAAATGCTTCATCGCTTGAAGACTTTGCACTATCCAAAGGAGCATCAGAATCTACGGGTGAAGGCACTCTCTTTGATTTTTTTCTTTTCGTGTTCCTTGATGAGAGAATAGTCTCGATCAATGTTCGGATCTCATTTACTTTTGCACCTCCTCTTACCAAAAGATCCTTTTCTTTTTGGTAAGAGGTGATTTTCTCTTCTAACTTTTTATAGTCATGGATCAAAGAATTATATTTTTTTTGAAAATCATCACACTTTTTTTTGAGACTAAGCAGCTTTTTATCAAAATTCAATCGTTGTTGAGACTTCTTTAACTGTGATGTTAAAACGTCTCTTTGTAGTTTTTGTTTTTCAATTTTCTTATCTCCACTTTTTTGATTGTTTGTTCCCATAAGAAGACGAACAATCACACTATTTTTGATAACTTCAGCTGTGACTTCCGAGTAAAATTCTTCATCTGAAAGAGATTCTTGATTTCGAAGAGATGTATGAGGTGCAGAAAGATAATTATTTCGATAGACTCTGAGTGATTCTTCCAGCTCCGATACAGCTTTATTAAGCTTATTTTCAATTTGATGACATGCACTTTGAATCTTTTGTTGACATACATTAAGTGATTTTTTGGCAGCACTTAATCTTATCGAAGATTTTTGAATATCTTTTTTTAGTGTTCTAAAAATACTTCGATCCTTTTCAGTTGGCTTTGTCTTTAAACAATCAGAAAGTCTTCGTTTAATATTGTTACTCAGATTTATAATATGTGACCTCTGTTTTTTGAGTTGACTACTCTTTGTATTCTTGAGTTTATTCTGTTCTGGGAAGCCATCTAACACAATGGTGGATAAATAATAAGGCTGCATTATAAGCCATATTTGACACACATCAAGCAAATTATTACTTAAAGCTTATGAATAATACGCCATACCATACAAACCCAATACATTAATATTGGAGAATCAAGGACACATTCGAAAAAGAGACAGTGTTTAGGTCACTATATAATGCTCATTGATTATATATTCATTACTTCACAAAAAATCAGAAGATCTCATGAGCGACTAAGAGTAAAGTAGATCCGTTTCAAATGGTGGGCCGGGAGGGATTCGAACCCCCGAAGGCGTAAGCCAGCAGATTTACAGTCTGCCCCGGTTGACCGCTTCGGTACCGACCCATTGAACGCTCAGACAGGTTAACAAATGAGGCAATACCAAGCAATCTCTTTTTTTATCAATCACTAATAGTAAAAATCATCCCTCCACTCCCACAAAGCCTTCCTGAGCCTCTCCATTCTGGATGTTGCTCAAAATACTGAGATTCAAAGTCATTATGAAAAAACTGCTCAAGATCTCTTCCCAACAACTGAGAAGGACTTTCTTTTATAGATTTATCAGATTGAGAACACTTTTCATTCAATACTTTTAATAAAGCTTCTGTCTTCGCAGATTCTTCGCCGCATATTTTCATATCCAATCCAGCGTAAGCCTCAGCTGTAGAGACCAATACGTCAGTATTCAGCAGGTTTATACTCAGCTTTGGTATCTGCCAGCTCTGCACCAGCTGATCTCCAAAGCCTTCACAATAAGCCAGAGGCTCTTCACACAAGAAAAAAGGTACATCAGCACCAATTTGCGCTCCGAGCTTCTGTAGCTCATGCAAAGGGATCCCTTTATGTTCCCCAAAATATTTTAAAATACTTGCTGCATTGCTACTTCCTCCCCCCAATCCAGACTGGACTGGAATATTTTTTTGGATGACAATATCCCACCCTCTTACCCCCAAAAGGTCAAGAGCCTGAAAAACGGTATTGGACTTTGTAACAGGAATCTGAATACCTTGCATGGTCACTGTGTTCTTCGCAGTCTGATTTGCCGTAAGACTGAGCTCATCATACAAGTCTTCGTATCGATACATCACTGTATTCACAAAGTGCTTTCCGACACGCTCATCTTTTCCGAGGATATCGAGTGTAAGGTTGATTTTGGCAGGAGAAATGAGCTTCATTGACAAAAATAATAATTATAAAAATTGTATCACCTTAATATATGATTATGAAAGAATTCGCCGACTTGGAAATAGTGCAGGCAGAAATATACAACAATAAACTCTTCAGGAGCTCGTCAAGAGCTGGGATTTTCAGAGAGAAGTTGATTAAAAATTTTTGAAGTCCATAGGGCTTATTGCACTTCAAAAAAGATACAGTGATAATGATGGAATCCTCATTAAACATCTGCATTAATATATTTAGCTCTATTCTTACTATTAGAATAATAGCTGCTAAACCTTCCAAAGACTGACATAACTGATACATCTGATACCTTCCCCTTTCCCAAAGGAACTTAGTTTATCTCCTGTGTGAGCTGTAATCCCGATCATACTTTCACATATGTGTAGAGCTTGCGACAAGCTTTGTTTTAATGTTGGTACGAGAGGGTCAATTTTTGGCCAAGCACATTCCAAGCTGACAGAAATATTTTGCAGTCCATACCCAGATTGCTTCATCTCATCAAGAATCACTTGAAGGTATTGTTGAGAATCTGTTACTCCAGCTGCACACATCGGGTCGGCTACAGGGCCCAGAGAACCTTTGCCCATCGCAGAGCTGATTGCGTTGAAAAGTGCATGGAGAATGACATCACCATCTGAGTTGGCCAATAGTTTGGGGAATCCTGGGACGGTTACCCCTCCCAGCCTCATCTCTCCAGATGTATCAAAAGCATGTGAGTCTTCTCCAATCCCATTTCGTACTTCATTTCCTAAGTATTTTTCCATCATCTCGAGATCATGAGCATAGGTGATTTTTACATTCATTGGATGAGTTGGGAGAGCTTTGATTGAGATTCCCATATCTTCCACGAGTTGAATGTCATCAGTTCCATCAGAGTTCATTTCCTGATGAGCTTTCACAATGTCTTTTCGATAAAACCCTTGAGGGGTTTGTACTCTCCAAAGGTCAGTTCGGTCAATTGTTTCAGGTGTAGATGACATTCTTCGAACCGTATCTGTCATTTGTTGTCCTGTAAATGCAGCACATTTCTCTTCTATGAGTGCCTCATATAAGGCCTGAAAATCTTCCTCACTCGCCAAGGGGTTTGCCAAGTTGTGAATCATCACCAGTTCTTCCTTACAAGCCTTCAATCCTTTCTGTACCGATGCAATACGTGAATCTCCACCTTTTACAGTGAAAACACCTTTATGTTCTCCAGATCCCACAAAAACAATCTGAGTCATCCATTCTAAATCTTTCACAGTCTCTAAAATATGGTCTATCAAAAACTTCCCAGCCAATCGAATTTCAGCTTTTGGTTTTCCAAAACGCTCTCCTTTTCCTGCTCCAACAATGATGAGAGAGACATTCATAGGATATTTTCTTTAAGACCCTCCAAAATATCATGAAACTCGATTTCATGATTTAAAAAATCATTTACAATCCGTTCGTCATTCTCCACTAATTGCTTCAGGCATTCAGGTTTTTGAGATGCTGTCTTCAAAATAAAGTCTAGACAAGGAAACCGTCCTTCTTCAATTTTCTCTAAGTGCAATGGTTGATCATAATCAAAAAATGAAGGCTCAGATACAAGATTTTCAGGAGCTCGCTGAGGAAAAAAAAGTGCATACCCGAGCGAAGACCTCATGTCTGGAGGGTAAGCAATCATCTTACTAGTCCCATCAGTAAACTCAACAATGGCGTGAATAATACTCTCAGGATGCAGTCTGATTTCTATTTGATCCTGTCGGAGATCAAAAAGGTTCATGGCCTCAATCACCTCAAACCCTTTGTTTACTAGAGTAGCAGAATCAACTGTTGTCTTTGCTCCCATTTTCCAGGTTGGATGCTTCAAGACCTCTTCTATCGTCACATTTTTGAGTTCTTTATAGCTTTTATCTCGAAATGGACCACCTGAAGCCGTTAAAATGACCCGTTTCACTGAAGCCGGGTGCTCCCCTTGTATCGCTTGAAAAAGAGCATTATGTTCACTATCTAATGGGATGACAGAGGCTTGCTGTTCTTTTGCCAAATACATAATATCTTGTCCATGGACGACCATCAGTTCTTTATTCGCCACACAAACCCTCTTTTGTCGTACCAGTGATTCCAGCACAAAATGATAACTCTCTAATCCATGATCAAGAACAAATACTTGGTCCAAGTTGTCCGAGAAAAATTCAAGTGGAGAACTCACAGCACGAAGATCATCTAATCGTCTCGTATTTAAGAATATTTTTGGTACTTCAAATTGATCAGCTAATTCCAAGAGTTTCTCAGCATTCTTATGAGCGGTCATACCGACTATGGTAAATTCATCAGAGTACCTCGAGACGATCTCCAGGAGTTGAGTCCCAAGTGAGCCTGTCGCACCAATGATGAGGATACGTGTTTTCATATGAGAAAAAAAAGCCTTACAGAAGGGAATTATAAGCTAACTAAAGGATTTTAACCAGAAATAATATGCCAAAATCTGATGGCTCGATATCTAAGTACTGAAGTCCCCTTTTTCTGATTCCTACCTGAAGATATCTATTCATATTGACCCCACTCAGCTCCTTCAACTATCGAAGGATCCTCTTCCGGAGCTTCGACTTCTTGAAAAACTCGAATTTCCTTCACCACCTCTCCTTCCATCGATTCATTGAGGAGTCTTTTGATTTCGTGAGACTTCGTCTGAAAAGCATGAGAAACAGCGGAGCCTTGTACTGAGACACGCAAAACTTCATCAGTAAAGGTCCGGACTTTCATCTGTGAATGAATTTTAGGGTGAGGGAAAAGCATCTTAATGATCACTCCTGCTCGATTCACGATCATCGAGGCTCGAAGCTCTCCTGCTGAAAGACTATTTTTGTTTGCCGCTGAGGGCATGAGGTCTGAGAGTCGTGTAAACATAATGATAATGCTAGTGGCGATGACTATCCTCACCTTACCCTCCACACACAAAAGATGCCAATGAGGATCAAAAAATACTCACATTTCTTGGTGGCTGTGTTGTTCCTTTTCAAAGTGCTTGGGAGGGATGCGCATCTCCATTAGCGTTGATAGGCATCATTCCCTTCCAAATCATTTATCACAATCACTGGGAAGTCTTCCACTTCAAACTTTCTAAGCGCTTCCATTCCAGCATCTTCAAAAGCAAGGATCTCTTGTTTTTTTATAGTTTTAGCTTGTTTGGCAGCTACACCACCTAGGACCGCCATATATATTCCCTGCCCTTTTAGCAATTTCTTGGTTGCTTCTCCTCGAGGCCCTTTTCCGATCATTCCTTTTACTCCGAGCTCTAGCATATCAGCAGTATAAGCATCCATCCGCTTCGAGGTCGTTGGACCAGCACTATTGATCACCTGTCCAGGTTTTGCAGGAGCTGGACCTACGTAATAAATCAGTGCATCAGTAAAATCAACTGGCAAGGGTTTACCAGCGTTTTTCAAATCAATCAGTCTTTTATGAGCTTCATCTCGGGCGGCAAAAATTACTCCCGTGAGGAGGAGTTGGTCACCTGATTGGATCATTTGCAGATCTTCGTCGCTAAAAGGAAGAGTAATAGAGTGTTGTTTCATACAATCAGGCTATCAAGCCTTTCTCAATTCGTCCACTACCTTGGTCAGTGTTTCAATAAATTGTTGGACCTCTTTAGCGTTGTTGCCTTTTCCCAGAGTGATACGAATACTTGATTTTGCCGCATCGATATCTCTCCCAATTCCCATCAAGACATGACTCGGAGTCACCTCACCAGATGTGCAAGCTGACCCTGTCGAAAAAGCAAAGCCTGCGAGATCCATTCTTTTGACAAGTGTTTCTCCATCGACTCCCTTTATCCAAATATTGAGGTTATTTGGAGCACGGTGTTCCATCTCGCCATTCAAAACAATTTCAGAGATACTTTCTTGAAGACGCTTCCACATAGTGTCTCTGAGCTCAGTGACATATATGTTGAGATCCTTGTAATGCCTATTGGCGAGTTCTACTGCTTTTTCAAAACCAACTATAGCCGAAACATTTTCTGTTCCAGCACGCTTCTTGAATTCTTGTGGACCTCCCTTTGTCCAGCTGGAAATTGAAATAGATTCACGAACATACAGGGCTCCAATACCTTTGGGTCCATAGATCTTAGAGGCATTAATAGTGAGCAGATCGACCCCGAGCTCTTGAATATCAAGAGGAATAAAACCTATCGCCTGACAAGCATCAGTGTGCATGAGCACTCCATTTTCTTTACAAATATCAGAAAGCTCTCGAATCGGTTGAACAGTCCCAATTTCATTATTCACGGTCATTATAGAAACCAAAGCGGTATCTGGACGAAGAGCATTTCTAAGGTCCTCAGGAGAAACCCTTCCATTCTTATCAACAGGAAGATATGTTACAGGAGTGGCATAACTCTCTTCTAGAAATTTGGCAGCTCCGAGAACTGCAGAGTGTTCAATTTCAGAAACAATTAAATGAGCTTGTTGTCCTCGTAAGAGAAGTGGTTCCATTACTCCCACAAGTGCCCAATTACAGCTTTCTGTACCAGAAGCACAGAAATACACTTCAGTCGGTTGGACTCCAAGGTATTCAGCGATCTTCATCCGAGCTTTATCGACAGCTGCCCGACTCTTCTGACCAGCAAGATGTAGACTACTCGGGTTTGCATAGTGTTCACTAAAAAAAGGCAGCATTACTTCCAAAACTTCAGGATCAACAGGGGTCGCCGATGCGTGGTCAAAATATATCACTATGTGGGGGCTAAATAGTGGAGTAGGTTTTCTTATCTTAGGCCTACGAGGCTTCTTACTTTTTCCATAACTTTACTCGCTTCGGCTTCAGCTTTTTGAGCTCCATTTTCCAATATTTCCTCTATATAACCTTTTCTTGCTTCCAGTTTTCGCCGTTCTTCCCAAATTGGGTCAAGGAAATCTTCAATACCACTCAGAAGGTCTTTCTTTAGTTCTCCATACCCATATCCTCCTTCTCGAAACTTATTGGCCATATCATCAGCTTTATCTGGAGCGACCAGCTTGTACAGTTCGTAAATCGTATTTCCTTCTGGCTCTTTTTTGTCCTCAACTTCTGCAGAATCTGTCACTATCCTCATAGTTATTTTCTTCAGTTCAGCCTGCTCACAAAAGATCGGGATAGTATTTTTGTAACTCTTACTCATTTTTTGACCATCCACGCCTGGTACTATGGCTACTTCTTCTGGAATAAATGGATCTGGCATTGCAAAAGCTTCGCCAAAATGGTGATGAAATTTTTCAACCAAGTCTCGTGTGATTTCTACATGCTGCTTTTGGTCTTTACCCACCGGTACGAGATCTGCACTGTACAACAAAATGTCTGCTGCCATCAGGACTGGATAGGTAAAAAGACCTACATTAGGAAGCATTCCTTTTGCAGTTTTGTCCTTATATGAATGAGCCCGCTCCATGAGTCCCATGGGGCACAATGTAGCAAGTATCCATGCCAATTCAGTATGGCAAGCTACATCAGATTGTCTAAAGATGACCACTTTACTGGGGTCTATCCCACAAGCCAAGTAGGTCAAAGCTGCTTCATAACTTTGTTTTCTTAGAGCATCTGGGTCTTTTTGACTGGTAAGAGAGTGAAGATCAGCCAAAAAGAAAAAACATTCATGGTTTTCCTGCATTTTTACCCACTGTTGAATGGCCCCAAAATAATTCCCAAGATGAAGATCTCCTGATGGTTGAATACCTGACAAAACTCGCTTCATAACACGGACATTAATGATAAATATGATCTCAGAAGTTCCTTAAGGAATAGATTCTGGTATTGATTATATGAAAAACCAATCTATGAAATGTGATAATTCTAAAGAATTTGCATTCGTTTCAATACTAGTCCTTTTGATTTCTCACAATCGTCAGCAATGGTGTTGCCAAAAAGATTGAAGAATAGGTTCCAACAGCTACACCAAGAATCAAAGCCAAGACAAAATAGTAAAGCTCTTGTGCTCCCAGAATCAATAGACTTGAGAGAACAATAAAGGTAGAAAAAGAAGTGTTGATAGAACGTGCTAGTGTTTGGTTCAAACTTTTGTTTGCTACCTTATCAAAACTTTCTCCACGCTCTTGGATAAAGAGGTTTTCTCTCAGACGGTCAAAAACCACAATTGTATCGTTTACAGAGAACCCCATCACACTGAGGAGAGCCGTGATAAAGAGAGCATCAACTTCTACTTGATAATAGTATCCAAGGAGGGAGAAAAGCCCAACAATAATAATAATATCATGAGCAAGAGCTACAATAGCTGCAAAACCAAGCTTCCAAGACTTGATCCCACGTGACACCTTTCGAAAAGCAAAGGTGATATAGAGAATAATCATAAGAGTAGTGACCAAAAGAGCAAGAAGAGCTCTGTCACGGAATGTTTGAGCAAAAGTTGGAGATACATCTCTAGATTGGGTCAACTCGTAGCTTCCAGCTTCGCTGTTGATGTATGCCAAAAAGGCATCAGATGCTGCTGGCTCGAGTCGTCTGAGTCGGATTGTAAAGTGTCCTTCTCCACTTTTTTTTATTTCAACACTCCCAATGGGATCAATACCTTCAGCGGGCACATAGGCTGCAATAACTTCACGAAGTCGTTCTTGAGTTACGACAGTGAGGTTTGTTACGGCATCACTATCAGTTGCTTCAGTCGCTTCGCTTTCAGTCAGTTCTGCTTCAACAACGGCTTCATTGGTAGGAAGATCAAACTGAACTTCATAAAGACTTCCTTCAGTAAAGTCAGCTGAGAGTCGAAGACCAAAAGTAGCGTATGCCAGGATACTTGCTCCTACAAATAGTGAAGAAAGCGTAATCCAAAACCACTTATAACGGATGATATTCATTGGTGAGAAAAATAATGATCAAAAATAAAAAATACTATTAGATATCCAGATTTTGGACATTTTTTGCATGTGTTTGGATGAACTTCTTTCGTGGAGCGACTTGGTTCCCCATCAATACATCAAAGACTCTATCAGCTTCTTCTGCATCGTCAATTGTCACTTGTAATAGACTCCGAGCATCTGGATCCATTGTAGTTTCCCAGAGTTGTTCGGGATTCATTTCTCCGAGCCCCTTATATCGTTGGATTCCTTTGATCTCAATTTCTTCACGTTTCACGATAACATTCTTTTCTTCTTCGCTTTGGGCGTACCAAGCCTTCTTTCCTTTACTGAGTTTGTACAGAGGGGGTTGAGCGATATACAAATACCCCTTTTCAACAATATCCTTGAAATATCGGTAATAGAGCGTAAGGATCAGTGTTCGGATATGAGCTCCATCTACATCCGCATCCGTCATAATAATAAGCTTGTGATATCTCAGTTTTTCAATATCAAAAACATCTCCTATGGCTGTTCCCATAGCAATGACGAGAGACTTAATTTCTTCATTCCCAAGGACTCTATCCATACGTGCCTGCTCAGTATTAAGGATTTTTCCCTTTAGAGGCAGGATTGCTTGCGTTTCTCGGTCTCGTCCTTGTTTTGCCGAACCTCCCGCAGAATCTCCCTCAACAATATAGAGCTCAGAAATTGTCGCGTCTTTGCTCGAGCAATCAGCCAACTTACCAGGAAGAGTAAGTCCTTCGAGAGCACCTTTTCTCACAATCGAGTCGCGAGCAGCCTTAGCCGCACGTCGAGCTCTAGAAGTGAGCATACATTTTCCAATAATATCTTTTGCGGTATCAGGGTTTTCTTCTAGAAATTCTGCAAAGTACTTGTTCATTATCGATTCAACTGCAGTTCTCATTTCAGCATTTCCCAGCTTTGATTTTGTCTGCCCTTCAAACTGTGCCTCAGCGAGCTTCACAGAAACAACAGCAGTGATCCCCTCTCGGACATCATCTGAAGTGAAGCTTCCATCTTTATCTTTTACGAGATTGTTCTTTTTCGCATAGTTATTCAGAGATCGTGTCAGTGCAGATTTAAAACCAGTAATATGCATTCCACCTTCTGGTGTATGAATATTATTGGCAAATCCATAGATTACTTCTTGGTAGCTATCACTATACTGGATCGCTAACTCGATATGTCCTTCTTCAGCAGATTTTTCGATATAAAAGACCTTTCCAATTCCCTGCTTCCCTTCATTTAAATGTTTTACATAAGAAACAATTCCCTTATCAAAATAAAAAGCATCTCGCAGTTGAGGCGAAACACGTTCATCTTGTAGGTATATATGGACTCCTTTCGTTAGATAAGACTGTTGTCGAACCCGAGTTTTGATGATTTTGTATTCAAAATCTACAGTGTCAAAAGTTTCGGAGCTTGGGTAAAAAGTAATCTTCGTACCTCTTCGGTCCGTTTTCCCAACCTGCTTGAGGTCACCTTGTGGTTTTCCATTTTCGTAGGTTTGCTCATATTGGATCCCATCTCGGCAAACTTCAGCAATAAGTTTTGTTGAAAGGGCATTCACCACAGACACACCTACACCATGAAGACCTCCAGAGACTTTGTATCCACTTTCATCACCACCAAATTTTCCTCCTGCATGGAGGACAGTTAATACTGTTTCGAGAGCAGACTTCCCTGTTTTCGCATGCTTATCAACAGGAATTCCACGTCCATTATCTTGCACTGAAACAGCTCCATCTTTTTGAACGGTGACAGTAATGGTGTCACAGTGTCCCGCCATCGCTTCATCGATAGAGTTATCGAGAACTTCCCATATCATGTGGTGGAGTCCAGTTGCACTTGTCGAACCGATGTACATTCCAGGACGCTTACGAACAGCCTCAAGTCCTTCAAGGACCTGAATTTTCGAAGCATCATATCCAGTTTGATTTGCCATAAAATAAACTTCATAAATCTCTAAACCAGAGGCATCATACGTGATCTCAATCTGCCCAGCAAGTCGTGATCATGTCAATCACCCAAAAATGTTATCCACAAGCGATAATATTGACATAAAAGCTGAAAAAAGTATAATTACGATATATTTTACTCTATTTATCAAGACTATGTTTAAAAAAATCGGAGCATCGCTCTCTATCATTGCTCTTATGAGCACGAGTCTCATTGTACCTCAGGCCCAAGCTGCAAGTCTTAGTGAGGTTATTCAGGCAAGTATACTCCAGGACTATTCTTACGAGTCGACCCTAAGTGTGATAGCTGACAACCGTCAAGAGCTCGCAGATATGCCTTTTGATCTGGATATCTTTGCAGATATGAGCGGAGTAAAAAATGGATTTGACCTATTGAACAAAACAAAGGTGAATATGACAATGACAGACTTCAACACTGAAGATCTTTCACCAAGCATGCAAAACCTCTCAAAAGTATGGGTTGGAGCTGATTTGGAAGCACGATACTTCGATGAAAAGCAGACTCACTACATGATGATGAATAACATCCAAGCCAATTCAAACAACTCAGAAATCAATGCTATCTTGGAAATGGTTCAAGAATCAATGAAAGTATTCACAAACAATTACTACCGTTACTCACTTGCTGAGCTGATGGAAAGTGTTGGTGAATTAGCTGATTCAAATATGGCAACTGCAGACCTTGAAGAAATCACATCACTGTTCAATCAAGGAAGTTTTGATCTCAAAACACTTCTGCCTGTCATAGCAGAACACTATTCAGAATTGATTGATAGTGGACTCTTTGATATCGAAATGCGTGAAGCAAACTCTGTATCACAACGAAATTTTTCTTCAGACAAGATTTTTAAAATCACCCTAGCAGACAGTGTGACATCTCTTCAGGCTGGAAAAATCCAAAAAGCAGTAGGAAATCTTCTGGTTACACTCCTCCCTACTTTTAAGGATGAGATCATGTGGGAAGTGGAAAGCATGAGTACAGCTCAATCAGCAATGGCAATAAACGAATTTCTCCAAGCAGCAAAAAATGTTGAAGCTTTTGTGGAGATTACAGTTGAATCTGAAAGGGTTACAGGGGCTCATCTAGAAATCAATCTTGGAGCGCTTCAAATGCCAATAAAGATCGTTGCTGATGAACGAATAAGCTATGGTGTACAGTCACCAATCGTACGACCAGCACTCGATGAAACCATCAATGTAAATACAATCATCGATGGATTTGTCTCTATTGGAAAACTCACGCAAGAACAATTCATGGGAACTTTCGAAGAAGTTACTCCAGTCGACGAATGGGAAAACACCTGGGAAGAACCTGCTCTAGAAGAAACAAGTTGGGAGAGTAGCATGCAATGGGAGCCAATCACACAATGGGAAAACGCTGATCCAGGAATGGAAGATTTTATGATGCTCAATGCTCAAGCGAGCACCAACATCATCCTTGATCAAGAACTCAAAAAAATCACAGGTAACTGTGAGCACCTTCGTTGCGCGAAGGTACAAGTCCGAAAATTCAAAGTAAAGATGCGAGATGTCTACTCATCTGCGCAACTGGACGCTATGGAAATGAAGCTTCTCGACAAACTCAACAACCATTTTTTTTACTGGTCTGGTAAGTAAGCCTGACGAAGCAAAATATAAAAAAGCCCTTTTATTTGAAAGGGCTTTTTTAGTATATAAATTCCCAGAGCTATTACCCACATATAGTGGGGTGGTGGCGGCCAGAAGTGTGGGTGCTACTTATTGAAAATTCCCGAGAGATGCGATCTCATTTCTGCAGTAGTTGAACGAGGAGTAGATCGAGACGGGAGATGAGAAGAAGGCTGAGTCTTCAGTTGTTTGGTCATCGTACTCAAAGAGCTATTGATATGATCAAGCCAACCTGGAGTACCAAACTTGGGCTTTCCTCCGCTAGAAGGATTGCTACTTGGTGTACTCATAGGAAAAGAATAAAAATGTAAGGGGGTTTTCTGATATGAGCTGACAGCGAGGATCTTTTGATTGACCTAGGGCTGTCTCATAGACTTCTTAAACTAATGATATAATAACATATTTAAATTAATATGTCAAATAAATGACTTTAGCAAGGGAATGCAGAAGTTTTGAAATACAAAAGCTTAACACACTTCAAAAAGCAAAGAGTTCATTCTGGTTTTGTGACGAAACGATCTCAAAGATTCTATATTCAGTCCAAGTTGGCCTTACGAGTTTCATTTCGAGCATTTGTATTTGCTCATTCTAATGAATAGAGAATATTTCCATAATACTCCATTTATCGTTACAATAGCGCTCGAACATCACTTAAAACCCCTCACATGTCTGATACTGAAAAAAACTCACGATACGATCACGAAAATATTGAACAAAAATGGCAAGACCGATGGTTCTCATCCAATATGTTCAAGGCTGACGATGATTCGAAAAAAGAAAAATACTACGTCCTGGATATGTTTCCCTATCCTTCAGGTTCTGGTCTGCACGTAGGACATCCAGAAGGTTACACGGCTACAGACATCATTGCTCGGTACATGCGAATGAAAGGAAAAAATGTTCTTCATCCTATGGGATGGGATGCTTTTGGTCTTCCTGCAGAAAACTACGCCATCAAGACACAAGTTCATCCAGAAGAAAGCACTTTAGGAAACATCACCACATTCAAGCGGCAGATCAAAGACCTTGGATTTAGTTACGACTGGGAACGTGAGCTCGCCACCTGCTTACCCGACTATTACAGATGGACTCAATGGTTCTTTCATTTTCTCTATTCAAAAGACCTCGCTTACAAAAAGAAAGCTCCTGTCAATTGGTGTGACGACTGTCATACGGTTCTCGCAAACGAACAGGTAATCAACGGGAAATGTGACCGATGTAAAAATGAAGTGCACCAAAAAAATCTTTCTCAGTGGTTTTTCAAAATCACCGATTTTTTGGAGGATTCAGAATACGAAGGGAGAAAGACTTCTGGACTTCTTGAGGGTCTCGATGCTATTGACTGGCCTGAATCAACAAAGATCGGTCAACGCAATTGGATCGGAAAGCAAGAAGGAATCAATATTACCTATGAAATCGAAGGATCAGACGAAAAAATTGTGGTCTTTACCAAGTACCCCGAGACAAACTTTGGAGCAAATTTTGTTGTGGTAGCTCCAGAGCACGATATCGTTTCCAAGATCACCCAGCCAGATCACAAAGAAGAAGTAGAGGCCTATGTCGATAGAACAGCCAAAATGACACCTTTGGAACGACAAGAAAACAAAGAAAAAACAGGTGCTTTTACGGGATCATACGCATTGAACCCTCTCAATGGACTAAAAATGCCGATCTACTTGGCGGACTTTGTCATGGCTGGATATGGGACAGGGATGGTGGTAGCAGTGCCAGCTCATGACGAACGAGACTTCGAGTTTGCGCAAAAATACGGCATTGAAAATATTCGAGTAATGATCACTCCAGATGGAGATGATTCTCCTGTTACAGACATCAAACAAGTTGCTCACGAAGGGACCATGGTCAATTCTCAGTTCCTCGATGGGATGGATGCCCAAGCTGAAGCCAAAAAAGCCATGATGGATTACATGGAAAAGGAAGGAATGGGTGAGCGTGTCATTTTCTTTAATATGCGTGACTGGCTCGTGTCTCGACAGCGCTATTGGGGAGCACCAATTCCAATGGTATTCGATGACCAAGAAAATGAATACTTAATACCTCTCGATGAACTTCCCGTCGAGCTCCCAAAAGATGTCGACTTCAATCCAAGTGGTGAGTCCCCTTTGACTAATTCTCAAACCTTCCACGATGAACTTGTTCTCAAACGTATCGAAGGCAAACTAAAAGCCTCAGGTGTAATGTCAGAAGAACGTAGTATTGTTCGAAGAGAATCGGACACAATGGACACTTTTGTGTGTTCTTCATGGTATCAGTTCCGTTTTATGGATCCGCACAACGATACAGAATTCGCCTCCAAGGAAATGATGAAGCAATGGGGGCCAATAGACTTGTACGTCGGAGGAGCAGAGCACACCGTGCTGCATCTGCTTTACTCTCGATTCTTCACAAAAGTCCTTCATCGCTACGGATTCATCGACTATGACGAACCATTTACAAAACTCCGACATCAGGGGATGATCTTGGGAGAAGATGGAGAAAAGATGAGTAAATCTCGTGGTAATGTCATCAATCCTGATACTGTCGTAAAAGGATACGGTTGCGATACCCTCCGTCTCTACGAAATGTTTATGGGACCATTCAAGGATATGAAACCTTGGAGTATGGCAGGAGTACAGGGAGTCTACCGTTTCCTCCAAAAGATTTGGAGGCTGTCGACTGAAGCCAAGATCACTGATGCAAAAGCTGATGCTGAAACATTGAAAGTTACTCATCAGACTTTAAAGAAAGTGACTCATGATATCGAAGACTTTAAATTCAATACCGCGATCTCTCAAATGATGATCATGGTCAATCATTTGCAAAAACTCGAAGAAGTCCCTCGGGAATCTTTGGAGATCCTCTTGATTTGTCTGCACCCCTACGCTCCACATCTCACTGAAGAAGTCTGGGAAAGACTTGGTCACCAGGAGATGATCATGACGGAAGAATGGCCAATATACGACGACTCACTGGCAAAAGAAGACACCATCCAAATGCCAGTTCAGGTCAACGGAAAAGTCCGTGGAACTATGGAGGTCTCGCCAGATATTTCTGAAAAAGACGCACTTGAGATGGCAAAAGAAAATGAAAATGTCCAAAAATACTTGGAAGGAAAAGAGCTAGTAAAAGAATTGTATGTGCCGGGAAGGATTGTAAATTTGGTGGTGAAGGGTTAGGGCAAATACACTAGAGAGCAAGGAAGTGATGCTCACTGACTTTGGCATTTTACTACACTCCATTCCAATTGTGATGCCAAGACTCGTTATTCCTTTACGCCGTACTTCAGTCTCAACTACACCAGTGCTTCAGTAAGCATGTTGGATGCCAAAATTCAAAACTCTACCTATGAGAACCATCTCCTCTACCGACATCATCACCCCCATCAAAACCCTTATCCTCGAGTCGAGCTTCAATCTCGATAAAAAAACTGTCGAAGCGCTTGAGTCTGCTCAAAAAAACGAATCTTCAGAATCTGGACTCTTTGTCTTGGAAGAAATAATGGAAAACAAAGACATCTCTGCTGATGAAAAAATGCCACTTTGTCAGGATACTGGTGTGAGCATCTTTTTTGTCAAATGGGGACAGGAATGTATCTTGGAAGGTGATCTTTCTCTCCAACAGGTTCTTGATGAAGCTGTTCGGCAATCCTATACCGAAGGATACCTCCGTAAATCTATCTTGCATGATCCGATCTTCGATCGTTCGAATACTGGAGACAATACTCCATCTATTATTCATCTAGAGATGGTACAAGGTGACCAAGTAGAAATCAGTTTTCTTGCCAAAGGTGCTGGTGCTGACAACTGCAGCCAAGTTACAATGCTCAAGCCCAGCGATGGCATAGAAGGAATAAAAGCATTTATTTTACAGGTCTGTACCGAAGCTGGAGCCAGCTCTTGCCCTCCTTGGATCCTTGGGGTTGGCATAGGAGCAACATTTGATTCAGTGGCGGGTCTCGCAAAGCATGCCATCCTCAGAGACGTTGGGTCCGTACATCAAAAAGAGAATTATAAGAATCTCGAAAAAGAACTCCTC
The DNA here is from genome assembly GCA_029233985.1 of Candidatus Altimarinota bacterium. GTDB lineage: Bacteria > Patescibacteriota > Gracilibacteria > JAUYGZ01 > JAUYGZ01 > JARGOK01. Next base: position 38,229 of record JARGOK010000001.1, on the reverse strand, counting down.
ATTGCTGTAAATCAACTCGGCATAGGTCCTCAAGGGCTTGGTGGTCAAACGACTGCACTTGCATTGCATATCGAATCCCGTCCTTGTCATGCTGCCTCGCTCCCCGTAGCAGTCAATATTCAATGTCATTCAAATAGAAAAGGAATCATAAAGATCTAATGATCGAAGTCTTGAGATATGGTTTGCTGAGCAACTCTCTTTTTTGTTTTTCATTTTTCAAGATAGTATGGCTTTAATACCCCTTTGATCTCACCAGTAATGGAAAAAAATGGAAAACATGTTTTAGACAACGATCCCTTAAAAATTCACGAAACGCGTGGTGAAGACCTCTATCGTTTATTGAATCAACAAAGAAGAATATTCAAGAGGATATCATATGTTCTGTATGAGCTTATAAATAATCTAAATGTAGGCCTCGTCTTTTCAAAAGAAGACCTGGAAAACCAGCTCTCAAAAGAGCCAATTGATCCTCTAAGAAATGAATTTACTCTTCAATTACTCCCAAAAACGACTCAGTTTAACATCTTGGACAGCTCGACATTTAGACGGTTTCATCACTCAAAAGAAGCCTTAGGTGGTAGTGTGAGTATCGATGGTATGGCATCATCTACCTCAATAAATCTTTGTATTGATTTTACAGATTCTTCTTCGCATCTCCTTTTTGGAGCAACGCCTACTTTTCAAAAAGACTTAGGGACTGGCTACCACACGGTAAAAGTCCACCAGACAGATTCACAGAAAATCAGAATTATTGTGGATGAGGATGATATGCAGAAAAGCCAAAGTCCTGCCAAAATTTTAGAAGAATGCCGAAGTCGCTATGTCAGTATTTTAGATGAGCTCACTCTGGTAATGTTTGATGCGATTTCACCAGAAATACACACGATAAAAATAACAAAGCAAATGGTGAGAAATGCTATTGTGAAGACTATGGAGCCTCCGTTTTCAATGGCTCAAAAATTTTTTCTTGGGGATTTCACTTTTCAAAAAGAAGGTACTTCGAGGCATGACTATACTTCAGAAGCACTTCAAAAAGGACTTTCCCTTGGGGAATTCTGTCTGAGCTCAAAAGGTTGGATTTCAAATATAAATGAGAAGACCTCTCACAACTTGATTTTATCTTTGGAGTATAATGCAGCCAGTCCAAAGACACCGATAAAAACAAAACAGCTCACAAAAAAAGATTTCGGATAAGATAATTTCAGTGTCGGCCAACAGGTTCGTCAGATGATCAAGAAGACTCCCTGGAGTCTCTTTTTCAATCAGGCATAATGTTTTCACTTTCTGTAATACCCCACTTATGCAAACAACCAAATACATCTGGATGAATGGAAAACTCATTCCTTGGAAAAAAGCGACAGTTCATGTTCTTACGCACACTCTTCATTATGGTAGCGGAGTATTTGAAGGCATTCGAGTATATGAAACTACAGAAGGACCAGCTATCAGAAGGCTAAAGGATCATGTGAGGCGACTTTTTGCCTCAGCTAAGTCTTTGCGGATGAAAATACCTTTCACTCAAAAACAAGTCGAAGAAGCCATCATAAAAACCGTGAAGAAAAACAAACTCAAGGCCGGATACATTCGTCCATTGGCATATTTTGGGTATGGACAGATGGGGCTTCGGGTAAAGGGGTGTCCAGTAGAATTAATGATTGCGTGTTGGCCATGGGGCAAGTATCTTTCTGAAAACCCTATCAAGGTGAAGTCTACCAAGATCATGAGAATCCACCCTCAAACCTGCTACCCAGAATCAAAAGTTTGTGGTTACTATGTAAATAGCATCTTTGCTGTCAACGATGTTGTAGGAAAAGACTGCGATGAAGCACTTCTTCTGGATTACAAAGGCAATATTGCCGAGGGGCCCGGGGAAAACTTCTTTATGGTAAAAAAAGGAGTCATCTATACACCACCATTGGGAACAGTCTTAAAAGGTATCACAAGAGAAACCATTATGATGATCGCAAACGATCTTGGATACATCGTTAAAGAAAAATCACTCAAGCTCAAAGACGCCTACACTGCCGACGAAGCTTTCTTTACTGGCACAGCAGCCGAGGTGACACCTATTGGATCAATTGATGGTAAAAAACTCAGTAAAGGAAAACTTGGACCCGTCACAGAGCAAATTCGTACCAGCTATATGGCTGCTGTGCATGGAGAGGACAAGAGGTATAAGAAAATGCTGACGGTGGTGTAAGGTGAGCCAACCCCTAACCCCTTAAAAGGGGAATAACGCACTCTTCCAACACTCCTGTCATGAATGACACTGTTCGGTTCCCCTTTTAAGGGGTTAGGGGTCTAGAGGGGTCTTTCCTTCCCAACCCCCATTACCGCTGACGCCACCACATCTGCAATCCCCTCTTCCAAAGGCCCTGGAATAATTTTGTCTACTGTCGGGTTCTCTACTAGCTGTGCCAATGCTTCTGCAGCAGCTAGCTTCATATCATCAGTGATTTGAGTGCGTGCTTCGAGGGCTCCCTTAAAGATCCCCGGGAACACCAACACATTGTTCAGTTGGTTTGGATAATCACTTCTCCCAGTAGCTACAATAAACGCTCCTCCTTTTTTTGCATCATCAGGCATTATTTCAGGGATCGGATTACTCATGGCAAAGATCAATGGCTTGTCTGCCATTCTTCCGATATCTTCAGCCTTGATGACATTTGGTTTTGAAACCCCAATAAACACATCGGCATCCACGAGAGCTCCGGCAATGGTTCCACATATTTGACGAGGGTTCGTTCGATTGAGAAGCTCCGACTTTACAGGATTGAGATCACCTCGTTCACCACAAATTGCTCCTTTTGAATCACACATGATAATATCTTTTGCACCTGCGAGGAGGAGAAGGTTTCCGATGGCGATGCCAGCAGCTCCAGCTCCAGAAATCACAATCCGTATATCAGAAATGTCTTTTTCGATAAGTTTCAGTGAATTCTTTAGCCCCGCCAAAAGAACGATAGCCGTACCATGCTGATCATCATGAAAGACCGGAATATCGAGCTCATTTTTAAGTCGTTCTTCTATTTCAAAGCAGCGTGGTGCAGAAATATCTTCGAGATTGATCCCACCAAAAGTTGGTGCAATAGCTTTACAAATACTCACAATCTCATCTACATCTTGTGTATCCAAGCAAATCGGAAAAGCCTCCACTCCAGCGAATTTTTTAAAAAGAACGGCCTTCCCTTCCATCACTGGAAGCCCCGCTTCTGGACCAATATTCCCTAGTCCGAGTACCGCAGACCCATCAGAAATCACCGCAACCAAGTTCTTTTTTGATGTATAGGTGTAGACTTGCTCTTTGTCTTCTGCGATTTTTCGGCAGGGTTCTGCTACGCCAGGAGAATAAAAAGTCGCCAAGTCATCTTGTGTGTCCAAAGGAACTTTGGAGGTCACAGAGATCTTTCCTTGAAATTTTTTGTGGAGCTCGAGGGAGCGTTTGTTGTAATCCATAGAGAATTGGGAGTTAAGAGTATGGAGTTCGGAGAGAAAGTCCTATCATTCAGAGAGTCAAAGAATCTTGTGGAATGTTACAAGGAGGGATGTGCACAGGCTCAGCTCAATTCATCCCCTTTACCGTCCTCATCATTAATTTCACATTATCACTTACCTCATCAAACGAAGAAATATTCCGTAGAGTTAATACCATAAGATCCGAACCTATCGCAGTTGTCAGGGTTACACGATCACCTTCGTAGAGGTTCCATGTTTTTCCTCCCATAGTCATTTTTTTTAGGGGAAGCATATTATTGTATGAGCCTGATTCTTTGCCTCTTCCTTCGAATAAGCTAAATAAAGCCACTTCTTCAGTCCGGTTCTTTAGTTCGAGTGTTTCTAAATTTTGATCAATTCGGACATCAGGAGTAAGCACATCTCGACTCCAGACAAGAAAAGAAAGATTGTCATCAGAGACTTGAACAAGGTCTTGGTTTGTCAGTATAAATGATTTTGTGATCATCTTTCCACAATTCTTTTCTTGGCATAGAGGCTGAAAGGCATACACGTCAGTGGTCGTTTCACCTGTATATACTTGGCTGAGTGCTGATCCTCCTGTTTCTTTTTCTAGCGCAATCCAGTCGGATTTATTGTATACAAAAAGCATACCTATTGATTCAGTATTCTGACGGATATCATAGGTGTTTGTTGCGCGGAGTGATCGAGCGGGACGTCCAAGTTCGAACACCTTAAGTTCATCATTCCCAAAAGAAAACTCAAGAGACTCAATCCCCTTTTCACGTCCAAACACAGAATACACTGATGACTGAACCAATTGTAATCTCATTAGAAAGCCAGCAACTGTAGACCGTTTCACAGGTTCATAGATCAAAAATGGTTCTTCATCAAAGCTGAATCGAAAAAGGTCATCATCCCCTACTAAAATATTTTTCTCAGTCCAGTACCTAAAGTAAGGGCGATACCAAACATCTGCATCAGTGATGGTCTTGATAGATTGAGAATTTAAAAGAATCTTGGATGCCTCTGCTGCATTGATACGCTCTGCAGGACGAAAACTCCCATCAGAGTATCCATCGACCCATCCTTTGTTTGCAGCAAAGGAAATATAAGGAGCAAACCAAGTTTCATCTTCTACATCTGAAAAGATCTTTCCTGTCGTGCGTTTCGAATACTCATCGTCTACCAATTCCTGATCCACTCCATCAGCAGCTAAAACCATGACTTTCATAAAGGCTGCTCTTGTGATTTCTTCATTTGGGTGAAAGTCTCTTTGTGTGCCAGTTCCTTCGTATCCAGTGAAGATCCCTTTCTCAAAACTCTTCTCTATCTCATCTTGTAATGGATGACCAGTGACATCTCCAAAAACTCGAGGCTTTTGAATACCAGCTAAAAAACCTTGATACTCCGTGAGTGAATTTCCAAAAGAAGCCAACTGAAGACTTCCTTCTAAATGAGGAACAATCAAGACCTTCATGGGTTCAGAAGTATCAAAAGTAATACCTACGAGCTCAATAGCACTTTTCTCTAAAAATTCATTATTGCTGCGTGTCTGTGTATTGATCAGTCTGAGCTGAACATCTTCGAGGACAGATGTCAGATTCTCGTTTCGGTACTTTATATCGTACCGAATCTCTTGCGTCTGCGTATCCAGCAACCGAAACCCAGGCAAGAGTTGCTGTGAAGGAATCAATTCAAGTGAGTCTGGATGGCTAAAGAACAGCCCCAATTCTTCCTGGAAGCTTTCAGCAGCAAGTACCTGAGGTGCAAAGAAAAAGCACAATAGAAGAAAGCCAATAAGGAGGTACTTTTTCATAGGGTAATCAAATCACAAGGACAGCTTAGCAAAATGAGAGAGAGAAACAATGGAAGAGCAGAACCCAACTTGAAAGTGCAGTCTCCATATCTCTGTACTGGTGCAGAGGGGTATTGGGCTAAAGCACAGAGGCATCATCCAGCCAGTCTTGCTTCATTGGTCATTCCTAAAAAGACGTCGATTCATTTCGTGTCATCAATTCATCATCCATCACCATATATAGGACGCTATAAATGGACGGTCTACGGACTAATGCGATTTGAACTATTTACTTGTCTAGATAAATAAGGTATAATAATACGATGTCTTAGAAAAAAACCATGGATTTTCCTCTTTTCATAGCTCAAGCAGCTACCCGTACGACGACCAGTCAGGTTGCCGAAACCAGTAGTGAAATTGTCACGAGTATTCTCAGCTCTGTGACCATTCTTCGAAATGTACTGCTTTCTGTTGGGATCCTCTTTCTCTTTTATATCATCGGGAAATTAATTTCTCGAAGAATTATAAAATGGCTTCATGAAGCGAAGGGAGAGTCTCTCTATCCAGATATGACCGCACTAATAAATAGGTTTTCAGTCTTTGGTTCCCTCTTTGTAGGGTTTGCAATAGTGGTCCAATTCATCTTCAACTTTGATTTTGTCCAAGTCGTAGGGTTCTTTGGACTGGGGATTTCATTTGCTTTCAAAGACCTGCTCTCAAATCTCATCGCAGGTGCTGTGGTTATTATCCAAAACCGGTTTCGAATCGGGGATTTTATTCAGATTGGAAAAGACGGACTGAAAGGAAAAGTGATGGAAATCCAAACACGAGCAACTATCCTAAAGGCAATCGATGGAACAGAAATCGTGATCCCGAATTCACAACTCATGACAAAACCTGTCATCACCTTCACTGCTCACAAAAAACGTCGGATCGATATTGCTATGAAAGTAGATTTTGGAACAGATATCGCTCAAGCACGTGAAGTAGCATTAGAGGTGATGAAAAACAAAGAGCATGTTCTCAAGAAGCCTGCTCCACTCGTACTCGTTAGTAGAATAGGAGACTATGCAATAGAACTGAGTATGAGGTTTTATATTGATCCTCAGAATAAAGAAAAAAGTTGGATCCTAACAAAGTCTGAACTCACAGAAGAAATCAAAAATGCGTATGACGCAGCTGGGATCAAAATACCAGTACCAAAGAGAGATATTGGGAGATAATATTATAATGCTTCCCACCATCACAAAATCATTAATTTCAAGTGATTGAAATAAAAAACAGGTTTTTTTAGATAAATAAATCACCTTGTCCCACGCCTAAAGACATCGATTTGTCGCGTCTTTTTGTACATTCCTGTCCACATATTAGTCACCTACTGGTTCGACTCTGGAGAAAGAAGAGAAATAATACTGAGATGTAAAGAATATTATGTGTCTCTTTGGGCTATCTGCCCTATTACCCCAAACGAACTTGTAGAGCAATACAGACCAAAAAAAACCTTCCAGGCTTGGGGCAGAGACATTTTATTGAATTTTGATGCGCTATTTGAACTTGCTTTTTACCGATACATATGTTTAAATATATAAGGTTGCTCTTAATTCATATTAAGAGCATTTTTTGTGTCCAGACGAATGCCTCTGACACCAGAAAAAACAACAAAAGCGAAAAAAAATTCGTCAAAATGTGAAAGCAGGGGTACAATTATCTTAATTATAAAATCCTATGGCTAAAAGAGCTCACCATTCACCAGCTTCTGATAGTTTTCCCAAAAGAGCAGTTCCTCAGAGACGTTTCAGGTCCGCTCAGGGAGTAGAATTTCAATCTCCACACGAAAACACCAATCGAGGTATTTCTGACTCTTTTGGAGATTTTCAAGGCGCTGAAACAATAAAGACACAGGTATCGCTTGATATTAAAAAATTGGTGAGCGGGTACCGGTCAAATCCATCTCATGTTGCTACAACAACATTCGATGCCTACAACCTCAATCGTGAAGACGCTATCAATATGTCTCTGAAAGGTGGGACTTTACGATTTCTGCCAAGCAAAAAGACAGCCCTTCAAAAGAATGATAAACCAGCAAAAAACAGTGCCTTTACGGTTCAGCAAATTAATGAGTGGCATCAAAAAGGATACAAAGTCAGTGCTGATGCACACGCTCAAGAGCAGCACTATCTCAGTATTCAGCATCAGAGAAATAAAAACCCTAAAAATAGTCTCGAGCTCGCTATTATTGGATACTCACAAGGTTTGAGTTTTTTCAAAAATCTCCTAGAAGCCTGTCATGACTTCCCTCAGCTTGCAAGCAGGAGAGAAGATTATTGGGCAGCTTTTAAAACCTGTCGAGACAAAGAAATTGTACTCTGCGAAAAACTCGCTCAGAGCTTGTGTTCGGAGGCAAGTGTCGTGTTTCACACAGCAGGTGGCTGTGAGCTTGCAAAGACGTATTTTATTCAGTCGACAGAGATTTACCATCGACTCGCAGAGATTTGCCAACAAATACCTGGGCAAGAAGAGAATGCAAACAGGTATCAGGATTTAGAAGACGAAAGCAGAGACAAAGCTGAAGCCTGTCATGAAGCTCTCGGTGAAGAAGAACCAGATCTCGATGAGTACTACACTGAGGAAAACATAAAAAAACAAATACGTCTCGGCAAGTACCGTATCGAAGGATACGAACAACTCCAATGGATTGACAAAGGAGCCTGTGGAATTGTTTTGAAGGGATATGACAAGGAGCTAGATAGATGGGATGCACTCAAAGTGCAAATTATTCCTGAAACGGAAGAGAATAGAGATAAAAGTATTTCCGCGATAAAAGAAGAAGCCAGGGCTTTGGCCAAAATGCAAAATGTCAATGTGCTAGGAGTCTACAGAGTAACGACTGACCAAAAAAACTCGATGGTGATGGCAATCGAATACATCGAAGGAGGAATGGATCTAACAAAATACCGAAAAGGAATCGACCAAGCAGGTCACAATCATATCGAATTTGATACGGTATTGCGGCATGCCATCGATATGAGTAAAGGAGTCGCCGCTATACACAAATCGGGGTTTATCCACAGAGATATCAAAAACGACAATGTTTTGATTACAAAAAACGGAGACTGCAAAATAGGAGACCCAGGACTTGCCATGAAAAAAGACCTCGCAGATGGTACTGAAGAACCAGCAGGGACACCTGTCTATATGTCTCACGAAGCATTTTATGCCGGAAATGGGGATGCTATCTCTCCCAAGGTCGATGTCTATGCGCTGGCCATGACCCTCTATAGCTATATTACCAATGGGTCACCAGACAAAGCTCTCTCACATGCCTATGGTAAAAAAATGAACTCCATAATGACCATATGCACGACTATTTCTACAGAATTCCTCAATAACAACAATCCTGGACCAGCAGTAAAGGTGACTAATCCTGCGTTAAAGAGTTTCTTTGGAGAGCATCACAAGTATGTTGTTAAAAAGGTAACCGAAAGAAAGATCGATAAAAGCATCGACCCAAAGATCAATGCCATGATCAAGTTTGCATTCCTTCTCGAAAAAGCTAGCTCTCAGGATGAAAATATCAGACCAACGAGCCAAGAATTTTTAGAGACACTTCTGAAGATCAAAGAGTCGATTTCAGAAAGCGCCATGAAGGCCTATCATGAAAATAAAGAAGAGAAGTCCAAACGATTGAAGGCCGTAAGTGATGTTTCTAATGCGGAGCATAATGAAAAAATAGCTCGATCAGAGAAAAAGAAAGCCTTTGCAGAACGAACCAAGGCAAGAAACAATCTCAATAAATTCATTTCCATTGGAGCCGTTGCAGGACTTGCTCTCACTGTCTTGGGCTTCATGGCCTACTCTGACAGTAATGTGAAGGCTCTCGAAGTCACGACAATAAAAAAAGAAAATGATGATTTGGAAAAAAAGGCCGCCAAAGAAAAAGCCGCCAAGGAACGTCTTGAGAAAATGAACGAATTTATTGCAGATACGACAAAGTCCTTAGAGGCAAAGCAAGATGAGTTGGGAGTAATCTCCAATCAAAATCTTAATTCTGCCTTGGGGAGGGATTGGGATATATATAAATCAAAAATAGACCATGACATAGAAGCAATTTTAGAAAAGAAAGAGAGCGAAGGAATTACTGCTTATCAAAAAATAACTTTTCTTTCACTATTAAAAAAAGCAAAAGCTTTAAAATCACGCTATGAAACTCTAAAAGTCTTTAGCAGTTGTTTAGAAGAAGTGAAAAATATTAAAGTTAATCCTGATTATAAAATTGAATTTATAAAAATTAAATGGTTTTCACAAGAGATAGAAAAACAATTTGGAAGTATATTTCAAAAGATATGCTTAAAGCATAGTAGTTTAGATATAGAATCAGCTGGTATGTTAAAAGAATTAAAAAACAAAGTATGTTCAAGGATTTTATTAGTAATGGGAAAAAAAATTGTAGATGAAAAAATCTACATGAAGCTTTATCTTGATAAGAAAAAAGAAAAAATAGAAAAAATTGATGATATGTGTGACGGAATGTTTAAGCAACTAACAGAAGCTGATAATGATCAATTCAGACCAAGAAAACTAAGGTTTAGGGATATTAAATTAACAGCAATTCAATATAGATATTTTTCTAAGTCTTCAATTAGTTTAAGACAAGTAATTGCAAGTGCTGATGAATTTGGAAAAAAATTTAAATAGTAATTAAGCAATATTTTCAGTTGTATTAAGAAATTTTCACAATAATTGCATTTTTAAGAAACGAGGTAGTATTTGACCTAGTTTTTTTATGTATCTATGCAAAACAACCCCGACATTCTCAATCAAAGCCTGATCTTTCAAACCTATAAATTTGAAGGAGGTATTTTGGAAAAAGCAGAAGCACTACTGCAAAGCATGCATAAAATAGAAAAGGTTTGTACAAAACACTCAAAGAAATGTAATAAGCGCAGTCGTGCGAACACATATTTATATATTGACGTACTTGTCATGATATTTTTTTAGGTGAGGAGAGAGCTCATCCTCATTCAAGAAATGTGAGAATATGTAGATAGCGTCGCTACTTTTGTCTCAATTAAAAAAGAGAAAATTGATATTTGAGTATTTCAATACAAAATATATTCTTGCTATTTGAGATTTATATTTTATAATGACGCCTAAAAATAGAGACAAAGTCTCTATGCAGTCATTACACAACTCATATATGCATGAATACCCTCTATCTAGAGCTCCCAAAAGAAAACTCATACAAGTACTCCCCGACCAGAGTGAAAAAGATCTTGGTCAGCTAGATGCTCTACTTGTAGGCGTTAATAACTTTACACACTTAAATCCCTTAAGCTGTGCAAAAAATGACGTAATAGCTATTCGAGAGGCACTGAAAGCAAGTTTTTCTGATGTCAACATTCAGACTATTCCAGATTATGAGAATGGAGAAACAGATGAGGATGCAACTTCAGAGAGAATTCATAATGCCATTAAGCATCTTTATGACCCAAATCGTTCAGAAAGAGTCCCCTTTTTTGGCTATTTTGGTAAAGGGATATGGGGAAATAGCTTAGCAACAGTTGATTCTCCACGAATGTGGACACCTCGTTCAGCTGGAGTCAGACTCGATTTTCTTATTCATTCAATGAAAGAATTTATACAGGCAAAAGATACAAATGCTCTCACATGGGCTTTGTTGGATTGTAGCTTTGGAGGAATAGACAACAGCGGTATTATGGGAGGCAGTGATATGCTGTATAGAGAAAGAGAAGAAACAGTTTGGGATAAATCAATAGACAAACAGGAAAGAGATCCAAAAAAATATTTTGAATGGATACAAAAAAGAATTGGTGAAACGAGAGAGTTATTGGAAGCTGTAAGCAATACGCCTGGAGCTATTATCCTTACTACTGAAGTGAGAGGAGATTTGATAGGTGGTGGTGGTTTAGCTTTTGAAATGGAGTTTTTGGGTACAAAGAAAGGCGTTATTGCTGAATCAACTGAAAATGTCTTAAAGCGCATTCCATTAAGACCAGATCTTTCTCCTTTAATTAGAAAAAGACTAAAGGGGCTATTGGGGGAAATTGAAGGAGGGATAGAAGATATTGCAAATGCTCGTATGCTTTCGGAAACTCAAATATCTAAAGTCTATGGAATGCTTTCAGAAGATATTTGGATTATACCCAATAGGAAATGAATATTTCCACGCTTGACAATTTACTGCATAGACTTCTTGTTGACTTAGCCGTGAAAATACAGCTAAATTAGAGATACATGATCTCTTTCATATGGAAACATCATTCACAGATGATTCAGAAGTTCAAGATAACAGTCGTCAAGTGGAAGGACCTCCTCTTAAAGGAAATTCTTTTAGGGAGTATGACAATTCAAGCACATCAATGCGACATGTGTATGTTTCTCATATCCCTTTGAAAAATAAACAGTTGGAATGGGTTTTTCCTACAGAGATACCAGAACCTATTGGTGATCTTCAAAAAAGAATAAGGCAATTACTGATAACTGGAATTCACCCCGTTATAAACAATGATTTGAAAAATTTAGCGAGTTGTATTCAAACTGTCTTACTTAAAAATAATGCTTTATTTTCCCTTATTTCACAAATTATCAAAATTGAATTAAATCAAGACACATATCACATTCCATTACTTTCAGTTTTGGTGGGAACAATATATCGGCACATGCTTACTGTACTGGACAATTCACAAGAGTTACTTGAGGGATGTGTAGATGAAACTCTTAGAAAATATTTTTGTCAAAATATAGAGTACAATGAAGAGCTTATGAATGTTATCCGAATTCTTTTGAATATAAATTCTAGTCAAAAAATACTTATTAAGTCAGTAGCTAATAATGGAGTAGTATTGCATCAACAGCAATTAATGGAATTTTTGTACCGTATAAAAATTCAATATCAACAAGAGCTTGAGAGAGATGGATTCGATATCATTATTTTGAACACTCATTATCACTGTCATTTACCAGATACTGTGTTTTCTGAAATAAATATTTGCAGGAAAAAGAATGAAAGAGAGCCGTTTCAAAAAGAAAGCTTCTCAAAAACACTGCCCAAAGTCAGTATTGTTACTGATATTTCAGAAATGAAAGAAGATTACAACCGTATGAGATTGAAAACAATAGCCAAAGATCATTTCCCAACTCAACAGATACAAGATTTAACTCTACAAGAGCTTTGTCGTGTTATGGGAGATGGAGGGTTTTTAGAAAAATGGGATACAAGTGAAGGATATTTAAATTTCTCTATTATGGCTGGCAGGCCTAGCCAATTAGTGGCGTATGTTCGATATTTATTAGGTTCAGAAAATCCAGAGGAAGTTCAAAAATATTTCGAAGATATAGCTATTGTACATCCATTATTGAAAAAATGTGTAGAGCGTTATGCAGATGGAGAAGGACTTTCTGAAGTTGCTATTATCAACCCTCTTCGTCTTCATCGTGAGAAAATAAAAGAATTGAAAGTTGTAAATGCAGGTTCGATCTTATTGGCAGAGTCAGCTTATGAGCTCGACAAAAGAAGAATAAAAAATGTTTTTAGCGATCTTTTATTACATCCTTCAAATATTCAGTCTCAAGAGGCAGTGGAGGGAATGTTTGGATTTCGATGGATTGCAGGTCGTTCAAGATTTTCTACAGCACTCCAGAGAAATGTTGCTTGGGGGCCATGTTATTGGAAATGGTATGTAGAGCATTTTGAAGCGACTCATTGGAGCCGTGTGCTCAAAAACCTCACTGATAATCAATCAGATACTAGGCAAAGTACGCAGCAAAAAAGATTGCCGCGAAATTTTTTCTCTAGACCACTGTCCACAGTTTTTCTTCCACCATCAACTCGACAAGAAGCTTTGATCTTCTCGAGTTAAGAGAGAGTGCTCTATAATTTTAGCTTGTAAATATGAAAGCTCAAAAATAGCACGCATGGTATCGGCAATATATTCGTTTTCTATGATAACTGCTGCTTTGTCTGGAAATGAAAAAATGGCAATTTTATTGTCATAAATATCAATCTCATTTTTAAATAAAAATGATTCTTCAGGTACCAAATATATTTCTCGAAATTCATCAGTTTGACGTTTTTTATAATCAAGACCTTCTTGGTTATAAGCAAAAATACATCGAGATTGTATTTTTCTTTCCACCTTTTTTGCATTGTATGTTGTTGCGTATTTGGCAATATCTTCATGGTGTTTTACAAAATTGATATTTGACCAAGCCAGCATTTCAGATTTTGCTGTAAGGGTATCCTCAGCAGCTTGTATAATCCCTTCTGTACCTTCATAAAGAGACATTTGCGGGAGAATAGGATATCTTTCATGGAGTTTCATGAGCTCTGGCATAATGTTTTCAAATTCTGCAAATTTTCTACGAAAATTTTCGTGCAAAACATGAGGTGGAGAAGCTCTATAGATACGCTTTCCTTTAGATGTAAAGTGCGAGACAAGACCCTTTTTTGTCAATCCATCAAGAATGGTATAGCAAAGTGTTCGTTCTATGCTTGATCTTTTTGCTATCACACTTGCAGGAGCTTCATGAAGCTCTAAAAGAGCTAAATAGAGCTTTGTTTCTTTCTTTTTCAGTCCAATGTTGATGAGTGTATTTGCAATATCCATAAAGTGTGAAATTTATTTAACAAAAAAATTTTCATTCCAATGTATAATTACATAGTAGATCAATAAAAAATAATAAAAAAGAAAAATAAAGAATAATCTGTTGTAAATAATTCACACACAATGTATTTGCAACTCTATAATACTCAGGTTAATTTTCTTTTGGTCTGGATAAGCATAAAAAACTTTCAAAAGAGTATTAACCTCAATTTGACTTCTAAAAACACTTTCATCTTAAAAATATGAAACACTAAATATAAAAATGATATCAATTTGTATTTTATTCGAGATACTCCTTGCTTTTTAATTTTTGAGGACATTTCATGCGTTTCTTTTGAAATTGATCTAAATCTTTTTTATAAAAAAATTTATAACCAGATAAGCTTCCAGATAAAATATCTCCGTTGTTAGCAATTCTTCTCAGATAAGAACCAGAAACTCCCAAGTACTGAGCAGCTTCACGAGTCGAAAACATATGCTTTTTTTTCATTCAAAATATAAGAATGTATATCTTACACATTCTAAGCTATTCTTTGAACGGTTCTAGTTCCAGTACTGCAACCTAAATTTCCAATAGAACAAAAACGTAATTATTTATCAAGATTCTTATGAATACTACAAAAGAAAAAATGCTTGATGATGCAATACTTTTTGCAAGTATGTGTCATAGTGGACAAAATAGAGCCACTGGTGAGGCCTATATTTTTCATCCACTGGAAGTAGTAAGTATACTACGTGAGTTTACCGGATTCCCCTGTTTTTTAGATGAGAGCATTCTTGTGAAAGGGGTATTACATGACACTATTGAGTCTGGAAATACAAATTTTTTACAATTAAAAAGTATGTATGGCTTAGAGATTGCTGAAGTAATTCTCGGAATGTCTAAAAATGATAAAAAAGATTTTTTCCATCTCTCAAAAAAATATGGAGTCTGGAGTGATGAAAAGATTCTGAAAAACTTCAAAAATGATTGCGAGCTTATAAAGATTAGAACCTTGCATTATGCAAGCAAATACGAGGCTGCAGCACAAATACATCCTGAAATGTTTATTGTAAAGCTGGCTGATCAATTATCAAATATTCGGACTTGTGCAGTATTCCCCAAAAAAAAATATCTCCGCATTTTGCAAACAATATCACAAATATTTATTCCTATTTACAAAAGAAATATACAAAAAATTCCAAATGAAAGCCTCAATATAGCGTTTGAAAAAATTTTTAAAGATGTGTGCATGATGTTGGCTTTTCATAAGAGAATTGGATACGAAAAGATGCACGATAACTGCATGAAAAAAATTCGTATGAGTACTAGGGAAAAATAAATTTAATGATTGAAAGAAAACTTCAAATGTACTCTTCAAAGAAACTCACGGTGTCCTATTTGTTTGTGGAGTTTATACAGTCTCACCTTTTGCGTATTGACTTTTACTGAATAAAGAGGTAGAATAATAAGATTCATTATTTTTTTCTACCTATGAAAAACAAAAAAACCATCTCAATGTTTTGGAGCATTGTTCCCATCAGAAAGCTGATGGCATTGCTCGCCAGCTTTATACTGGTATTCAATTCTCTGGGGTGGATGGCAAATATGATCCCAAATGCTGAAGCCAGCACGATCGATCCAGGCTCGATGGCAGCCCCAAGTACGGTAGTTGTTGGAGCGAACTCAACAGTGTCCATCAATGCTTCAATTTTTAATTTGAACACTTGTGTGATTTCTCTTATTAATCAAGCAGCTTCAAATTTTGGACTTACTGCTGCGAATGGTGTAGCAAGTGCAGGTGGGGTGTTTGTACCACCACAAGGAAGTGAGCTGGGGAGAGTGCAGTATACAAATAATACCAATGCGATTACTAGTGGAAACACTACATTTACACTCGATACAACAACCGTCATGGGACCATTCCCAAGAGTTTTTACTCTTCAAGCCAGTGTGTTTGATTGTAATCCTGGAGGGTTTACAGATCTCGGGACTTTTATGCTGACGGTAAACGAACCAAACCCATCACCTACTCTCGATGGAACAGTAGCAGGAGTTGTTTCAGCAAGTGCAAACCATCCAAACACTGGAGACCCAAACCTTGTGCTCACTGTGCCACTGAGCGCTTCAGATGTAGGAGGAACAATTGTCGGGTCTGATCCTGCTCCAGGTGTAGGCGCCTGTGGACCAGGGGTAGATCTTATACACAACACTCCAGGTTTTGGACAAGATACCGAGACTTTTAGCGTGACCACTACATTTTTGCCAAACGAATCGGGTACCAGGACTTGTGTGCTAAAAGTAAGTGATGGAAATACGGACTCGAATACTGTGACCGTATCTCTTACAGCACTAGACGCCGATCCGACTATTAGTTTTAGCCCTTCACAGCTTTCTTCTTCAGATGTAGGCCCTACAGCCGTAACACTTCAAATAACAAATACAGATGATCCTGGACAAATGTTTACACTTACTTCTACGCTAGGAGGAGGTCTCACGACTGTAGTGGGTTTTGATGGAGCAGATGGACCTCAAGTTTTTGACGGAGGAGGAAGCTTCACCCAAGCACTCAATATCTCAAACCCAGATAAACAGTCTGGAAGCATTACTTATGATCTTGGGGGAGGAGTAAGTACAACACTCGCAGTAGTAGGAGGAGGAGGAAACCCAAACCGTTTTTCTTCACGGAGTGTGAATAATTCCTGTGAGGATCTAAAAAAAAGAATAAGGCAAGAGGATGACATAAATACAAGGAGAGAATTACAAAAAGAACTCGAGCAATGCCCTGGTTATGAAGCACCTCCAGCTGAAGGCACACCAAAGTCTTCTGCTCCAGAAGAAACACCACCAAAACCTGAGGCAGAAACCACGCCACGGACAGGGTGTCCCGAGACATACGAAGAACTCGTGCGACTCTTTGCCGTCAATAGAAACCTTGCTTGTAAATGTATGGAGACGATTTCGCAACAGCTCAATCAAGAGATGGTGTTGGCACTTACTCTTGGAAACTACAAACAAGCCTTCAAGGTTCAAAATCAATTGGCTGTAGTACAAAGTCTTGCTAATAAATGTGCTTTAGATCCTTCTGTAGATGAACCAGGGACTGTTACCACTCATGCAGGAATAATTCACAAGGAAGGGTGTTATTCTACTGATTGTCCATTTGATGAACTAAAAAAATTATTCGAGATTTTCAATGAATACCTGACTCCACAGTGTGACTACCGACAACTAAATTATGGATATGCTCAGCAAGTTCAACGTGCATTAGAAGCTGTGGGAATAAGTAGTAAAGCAGCTCTGGCATCAAAGATACAAATACTTGCAGCCACTTGTAATGCGAATATTGTTGGTTCAAACCCAGAAGAATGTGTGATTGAATCCCCAACATGTCCTGAAGATGAACTTCTTCCAGAGGGAGATGAGGATACTCCTCTGCCACCAAATGACCCACAAGATGATCCCACTCCCCCATGGGAACCCGTTCCTGTACCTCCCTACGAGACTCCACCTGAGTTTTATGGGGAAATATTTGATGAAGATCTAGAAGACTACGATTTCCCATCAGAACCAAGAGATACGGTAGCAAATCCTACTAATCCAGGGGGAAAATTTGGATTTCTCTTCTTCCCATTAGCTCAAAAAACAAAGCAGGTTTACATTGGAAACACTGTAGATGGAGAAAAAGCTCCAGACTCTATCATGAAAGATAAAGATCGGGAGGGTGTGGTGAATAAGGCCCCATTTGTGGTGCCAGCACCTGCTCCAGCTCCCCCCCCACTACCTGCCCCACCGAGCGCCCTGGCTCCAGATATTGTCAATATGCTAGAGGAAGGTTCTTTCGATTATTTTCAAATTGTCGTAAACGGTGAAGCAGCAAAAGGAGGTGGCGGTGGAGCAGGTGCTTTTGCCGGTGGTGGTGCAGGTATTGTAAAACCATTCATAAAACCCGATGGTCAACCACCTGCACCTGCCGCAGGTCCTGCGGGTTCATTCACCGTCTTAGCTCAGCTAGATCTCAACGGTGATGGTCAGTATGTTGATTATATGCTTCCACCAGACAAAGCGTATCTGGATCCGAGTGACCCAGCTCAAAAAAGAAAAACACGAATTGTAAGAGAAAACCAACGGATCTTTGGTGCGGGATTTGGAGTCCATGAAGTCCGATTTTATATTCCAAAAGGATCAGATTTGAGACGAAAACATGGGTTTTATGGGAGGTTTACGGTTTCATCAGAGCTTCTCAAGCCATTTGCTGTCATACCTGTAAATGATATGGACGATCCAGACAGACCAAATCTTCTTGTAGGAAGGTTTTGGCCAGTACGGGCAGGTCTTGGAAATAGTAAAAACCAAACTCCACACGGAGAACATTCCACATTTTTATTTAATACCTGGAAAAAACCAGAGGATCCATCGCTTCTCGAGTATCCTTCTGAGCCACGTCCAGGAACAGCTACCCCAGAGTATTATGCTGCGGCAGGCGGATCAGCTGAATTTGGATTTGATGCGAGCCAGCTCCCCTTTTACAAAATCAAAAATGGAGAATTTCATCTTGGGTACCCATCAGGGCTCAATCCTCAGGATAGGGATAATGTAGATCTTGATTTTGAAAAAGAGCCAGACTACGGGGAGCAAGATGGAGATATCAATGGACTCAGTCGCAGACCAGAGTTTTCTCAAGTACCAATAAGTCTCCTTCGGGAAAATGAATCTGAACAACTCTCTTGTTTCAATGTTGTCTTTACCTCATACAGAAAAGGAGTCATTTACTTCAATATGATGATGGATACTGATCTCAGTGGGACATACGATGGAAAGAGAGAGATTGAAGAAGGAGACGAGTGGTTGGTCAGAAACTACCCTGTTGTCTTCGGAAAAAACGATTCGGTTTTCAAAGTTGAAACCATCTGTCTAAAACTCAACGAAGAAAGAATTGGAAGAACAAATCTTGAGAGACTCAAAAATTTTGCTTCTGGAGCGGATAAAGGGTTTTATGGGCGACTAATGTTTACTCGTGTCCCTGCTGTTGTTATGTCGACATGGGATGGAGACTCTTCAGCTTTTAGAGTTGGGAGACTCATCGGAGGTGAGGCTGAAACATATCAGTTTAAAATCGATCCAGAAAACAATGGAAATAATGATGATTTCATTACTATCGATTTCGATGATCCAGCTGGACCAAATGGAACGACTGGTACAACAGGCGGAACAACCAGTGGAACATCAGGCGGTGTAAATATAACAGGTACATCAGGTACATCAGGTGGCGGAGGAACTTCTGTTATCAATTTTGACGGTACCAATGGATCAGGATCAACAAGCGGTGGAAGTGGCGGTGGTGTTGATGCTGGAGCTGTGTCTGGAGGATCAAATGGAACATCAGGATCAACAGCAAGTGGAAGTACTGGATCATCTGGTGGAAACAATTCAGGAACAAGTGGGTCAGGAGTTTCAAATGGAACAACTGGATCGACTTCAACTTCTGGTTCAACAGGAGGATCAGCAAACGGAACAACCAGCTCAGGGTCCACAGGGACAACTGGTGGATCGACAGGTAGCACAGGAGGAGCTAGCGCTGGAACATCAGGATCTACCTCGGCTTCTGGTTCAACAGGAGGGTCAGCAAACGGCACAACCAGCTCAGGGTCCACAGGGACAACTGGTGGATCAACCGGAAACACTGGAGGATCTAGCGTTGGAACATCAGGATCAGGTTCTACAGGAGGATCAGGAGGAAATGCTACGAGTGGTGGTCCAACAGGAACAGGCGGTGGAGGTACTACAGGATTCTCTGGATCAGGCCTCGATTGTTCTGCGAAGATCACAGGACTACAAAATGGTGTAGTAGCTCGACTATACAATTCTCCAAACACTATTGTTTCAGATACGACTCAAGGAAGCGTTCCTTTTACAGGAGAACAGCGAATCCTTTTCACGAAAGGAACTGAACCAATCATGGCAGGGTTTGTAAATGCATGTGATCCAGGGATGAATGGAGTCAGAATGGATAGAGATGATATCCGTGGGACATGGGTAGATGACACGATTGGAAAATTTACCGTCATCGGAAAGACTATCTACGCAAAAGACAACGAGTTTGATTTCATGGTGGTCAAACCAAATGCAATAGGATTTGTAGATGAAGAAAAAAGCCGATTCCCCTACTTTACATATCAGAGAATGGGAACTGAAGCAGCTCTTGCAGGACTAGATATGGGTCCAGGAAATCACAGATCAGAAGATATTCCAGAGGCACCAGTATCAGCTGATGGAAAACCAGTAGAGTTGATTCTCATCAATGGAGTTCTCTTCTGGGAAGTAGAAGGAGTCAAGGGAACCGCACTTTCTGGAGGATCAAATCCTTCAGGGGGTGGCACTAGTGGTGGAGGTACTACATCAGGAACAACAGGCTCGGCATCCACTGGCACAACTGGATCAGGCTCCACAGGAGGTGCGACCAGCTCAGGATCTACCGGAACGACTGGATCAGGATCCACTGGGACATCTGGAGGCAGTACAGCAAGTACGGGAGGGTCTAGTTCAGGAACATCAGGTTCTGGTTCTACGGGAGCAAGCGGAGGGAGTACTAGTGGTAGTACAGGTTCTGGAGCTACTAGCGGAACGACTGGAAGTGGTTCATCAGGAACCACAACGAGCACAGGGACTACTGGAGGCAGTACAGGCTCTGGATCGACTGGTGGTAGTTCATCAGGTACATCAGGTTCTGCTTCGACAACTGGAACAACCGGGTCAGGAGGAAGCACAGGAGGTGTTACCGGAGGAAGTTCTGGCAGCTCATCATCAACAGGATCAACTGGTGGAACAAGTGGAGGCGGAGCTACAGGAACAACATCAGGATCTGGAACCACGGGAGGATCTACTGGAACAACCGGAACTGGATCAACAGGTGGTTCTGGTGGTTCGGGAGGAGGTGGTGGTGGACCAAGATTCGACAATGGCCAACCAAGAGATTTCCCATATGATGACGGTGCAGGTATTGCAGAGGATAACTATACTCTTGCACCATCGGAAAAAGCGCTTCTCAAGGGATGTATTCATCCAGAAAATAGTGAGTCTTTTGAAGACATTACAGGTCATCGTGACGAGTCAGCCATTATTACTCTCAATAACTATGGTCTTTCTCGTGGGATACGTCCTGGAAAATATGCTCCAAACGAGCACCTCAATAGAGCGGAGCTTGTAAAGTTTGTCCTTGAATCAAATTGTATCTCTCCATCTGAAGAAATCACCGAAAAGCCATTCCTCGATACTGAGATCGATGCATGGTTTACTCCTTGGATATCCAAAGCAAAAGAACTTGGAATAGTCGATGGAGACGGTGTTCTTCGTCCGGGAGCTGCCCTATCCATCGGAGTTGACGTGTACAATCTCCCAGCTATCGATCAGGGGAAAACTTCTTTTCGGCCATGGGACCCTGTAAACCGGTCAGAGTTTTTAAAGATCATGTTTGAGGCAGCTGGGATAGACTTTTCAAATCCTGGTACCGCATCTCGACAATATCGTGATGTTGAAAAAGGAGTATGGTTTGATAAGTATGTAGCATACGCTCTTGAAAATGACGTTTACGTCAGCAAGAAGCAAAACATGTTTCATGGACCACAGCTAAGCATTCGTTCAGATGCCGCAGAAGTGATGATTTTCCTACTTCAAAAGCTCAAAATACTAGAATCTGTGCTGTAGGCTAATCATATTAAATGAATAAACTTTCTAAAAAAAGCTCCGAAGAGGAGCTTTTTTTAGAAAAATAATCTATTTGTAAAATGAATCATTCTCTATGAATACCACAATTCCTTTGCTTTTTTGAAGATATGGATTAAAATTGCGTCGGACAATAATATATGTAAAAAGCATAAAATTATTGACTTTATGAGCTAAGATGTTATATTAATTACTTGTTTTCTCATTGATTCTAGATGTCTGAAAAAATGAAATCATCGACAGATAGTGACAGTAATGCTGAGCTAGCACGAGAAAATTCTTACCACAAAGAAGATTCAAATCGTGAAGCAAAATTTAAGCTGATTGAAAAAAGTATGTATCCTGGCATGGGTGACACTACAAAAAAGGTTTTCCCTCTGTATATGTTTATTTCTGCGTATGAAGAGGACCATGCAGAAGAAACAGATCATCCCAATAAAAAAAGATCTTTTAGATCCTTGCGTGCTCCTTTTTATATAGACAGAGCAGATCAACAGGTCTACAAAATTGTAAACCTCACACTAGCTCAAGTTTTAAGAGTTACTGGAGTTGGAGCTATAGATAAAGCCTTTGCCAAAAATGAATCTGAAGTTGATTATGCAACATTAAATATTGATGCCGAAATAGATGCCCTTTTAGAAGAAGCTAAAAGAAGCCTTTGGAATCAGATAACCTCTGCAACTGATGGTATACTAAAGTCTAAACAAATGAATAAGGATGATAAAATGAAGATGATAAAAGAATCTATAAAGAAAATGTTCTTAGAATCAAATGCTCCAATTGTATCTGTATTTTTAGACTCTTTGTCAAATTTTCAAATTGTAAAGCGTCCTAAAAGTTAAGTTATGTCTACAGAAGCCTCAAAATCACCATCACATGAAGTAGGACTTCAGTCGGACTCTGATATTCTTGAAATGGATACTAGCGGTGCTTCGAGGAGACGAAAAACTCCAGGAAGTGGGCACTATGAGGTCATGGAAAGTGAAGTTATAAAGTATATTAATAAAGGATACAAAGACACCCATATCCCCACTGGTGAAGAGCTGGAAAAGGCTCACCATATAAATGATAGTAGATATCCAGAAATCACTTTCAGAAACCTACGAAAAGCCGCAGGCTGGCTATTTGAGAATGGTCAAATAACAAATGAAGAATTTAAACGGATTACAATAGCTTTTTACAACAACTTTGACCTCAAAAAACGTGGTGGACCAAACTACTGGGAGGACTGTGCGCTCCTTATTGATGCTTATTCTGATGCTTATGCAGAGGTGATGGACCCAACGACTTCGGGTGTCAGAACAGGACGAGTACTCGATATTGGATGTGGAAATGGAAGACTTAGTGTGCTTTTGATTGAACTTGCAAAACGAACAAAAATGAAAGAGGTTGTTTTCAATGATCTTCTTCCTGAGCACATAGAGGCAACACGCAAGTATATTGGTGAAGTTTACCAGACAAACACAGATGATGAAGTGACTGTGATAGATGGTGTGAAGATCCGTTTTGAAGCTGGAGATTTTGCAGAAGTCGCTAAGAAAAAAAACCTTGGGAAATTTGATATTGTTACAGCTATGTGGTTTGTAACATCTGAAATACTTAGCTTGGTTTCCTCAGAAGAACTCCGACGAGTACGCTTAGACTTTTTTAAAAAAATTCGTCTACTTCTTCCCAAGCACGGTATCTTTATCGAAGATATTCCAGAGTCGGGACTTGCTGGGTTTTATAAAATTTCTCGATACTACACCTATGAACTTCTCCAAGAAAGAGGAGTGCTCATGCAGAATCCTAATCATCCAGAGTCTGCGCCAGAAGCGATAAATATGAGCCTGACAAATATCCCTGATAAAAATCATCCATATCATATTCGATGCCTTGAGTTTAATGGCTCACATGAAGCGCTTCTCAAGGCGGCTGGGTTTTACAAAAAAACATCAACTGTGGGAGATATCCCCACTAAAGCTACAGCAGAGGTCGAACCAGACTTTATTAGTATGTTTTCTAATAATACAAGTCTACAAATAATCAGGAATAAGATGCAGTCATTGTCTCAAGACTTCACATATAGAGACCCAGAGGAACCACAAAAATGGAGAAAAAAAATTCTTTATCTATGGGGAGCAAGAGGCTAAGCAGTTCCACTAGCGTTCCATACAAGGTTAAAAATATTTTTGAGATTATTTGCTTGGGAGTGGTCTCTTAGAAGTGTCCCTTGGAGGGGCTTCATGGAATATGACATGATTAAGTCACCTACTATATTAATAGTTCCGCTGAGGCTAAGGTCTGCTGCGATTTGAACATCTGTAAAAGACTCATTTCTTCCTATAGCATACTCACGAGCACTTGCTGTGTCAGTTGTGATAACCTTTGCCATAACTTTATTTTCAATACGACGATTGAGATAATTCCCCAAGAATTCTGCTCCAATTCCAGATTCAACCTTGTTTAAAATTTCCTCAAAGGCAAGGATTTCTTCACCAGACTGGATAGCTTCAGACAAGACTTCTAGATACACCTGTCTGATTCCTTCCCAACCTTCATATTTCAGAAGAGATATTTTCCCATTGGTAGCGAGGTCTGGGAAAATAACTCCTTTTAGAGTCTGATAGGTGTCTGAATCAGCTGAAATACGCTTTTTTATATCCAGTAGATGAGCCACCTTGTACAAGGTGATATTCTGGTCATTTTCAAATGAAACAATTACATCTTTCTCAAGAAGTTCATTCATAGAGTTTTCAAACACTGATTCCTCGAGTCCAAGTGATTTCATCAAGTAGTTTTTGTCTAATTCCCGATGGACTATGATTTCCAAAGTAATATTCGCACAATTTATGCAAATACTAAGCATGTTAGAAAGTTGTTCAACGGGTGATTTCATACGATTCTAGGCTAGAGAGGAGATAGTGTCATTGAGCTGAGACTTGAGGTTGAGCATGACCTGATGATAAGGACTGAGCTTATCAATAGTACAACACCTGTCAAAAACAGGCATCAAAACCTCTGTGCTTTCGTAAAGGTACTCTTGCTGTTTTTTTGGTTTGAACCCTTCGATAGTTTGGAGGTTGTGGAGTCGGTCTGCCATTTTGATGACAACAGCTTCTGGATGATGTCCAAATCCAATTTCCATTTCATCCATATTACTTTTCATCTTGCAGAAGTCAGTCGTCCAAAAATCTTGCTTAGAGAGCATTTCAACAATGTCTGCTATCCGAAGACCAAACCGAAAGGCGAGGTAGGACTTACTGAGATCTGTATCTTCTAAGATGTCGTGCAATAAAGCTGCGGTAAGAACCTCTTCGTCATCAACTCCTGCATTCCTTAAAAGAGCCTGGACTGCATAGGGATGACTCACAAAGGGGTCACCAGTACGGCGCTTCTTTCCCTTGTAGATATGTTCAACAAATACTTTTGCATCCATCATTTAAAAGTTTATGTGGTATTTCAGTATAGTACAAAAAAAAGCGTACTGCAATGTGGCTGGTTAGACCCCACATTCACAACGTTTTCCTCATCTCTCTACCTTATTTCGTTGCGATACACATTCCAAAACCTTAGTCTCTTTATAATAATGCCTGGAATATGCCAAGAAAAAAGCCACAACCAATGATTTTGATCCCAACCCTCATCGGTGTTGGACTTCTCCTTCTTCTTAGCAATTGGGGAGATGTTGCAGATCTTTTTAAGACTCAGCTCCTTCAGGCACCTGAATCCATCACGCCAATAAAGCTCGTAAAAGTTGGGTCAGACCCCGTTTCTTTTGATGTATTCATGGCTGATTTGATCAACCCATCACCAAAAGATTTTCAGATCACTTTAAGAGAAGCTCAACTGACTGACGCCATTGCATTTCCTGTTACGACAGACTACAGCCCGACATTTATCGTCCAATCTGGTGAGTTAACACAAAGTCTCGTTGGCTCCACACATGTCTTTTCAGTGACAAATATTTCCCAACAAAACAGCACTAAAATTGGAAGAATTTCAACGACTATAGCAAAAGACAGCTATATCAATCTGACTTACGATATTCTCCGAGAGGGAAAGCAGGAAACCGTTGATGAAACCTCTCTTCCATTAGATTTTCCAATTGGTTACCATGTGACATTCAATCCTACGCCAGAAATGCTGTATGTACGCACACCTCGTCTACACTCTATCCTCGGGCCAGACGAAAAACTCTTTAGCAAAACAAAAACTATCGACCACGGAGCACTACTTATCGAAAACACACTCACCACGTACCAAAAACTCAGCGATATTAGTATCGACCAAATCACCAGCGAAGGGGCAAATATTCCATCAGCTTCACTGTTGGTTCACCAGCAGCAGATTCGAGTTCCAGCAGAGAGTACGAGACTCTTTGACACTGTTGTCATCCGGTATCGGTCAGGACAATCTGACTGGCAGTATTCCTCTCACCTTCTGACGGCCAGTACCTCCATTCAGCTTCCCATCCCTACCCAATCACTACTCGACTTTTATACAGAAGTTCAGTACAGCTTTGCCTACCTCGGAAATGGGTACCAAACAATGAACGCCAATTTTCCATTCAACTCACTCCTCGATGCCAACAACTTCGCAGCACTTTACAGAAACAAGTGGACTGACCTAACTCCTCAGCTGCTGGCAAATCGAACAGCACTTCCTTTCGAGTTGAGCGTCATTCCCCCGACTTTCGAAGAAGGTAGTGTGATTGGGTTTCTTTCCCATAAAAAAATCACCACTCTCTCAGAGGCTTTGCATTATCTTCAACAAAAAACACCTGCCATCGTCTTTACTTCTGGGACAAAGTCAATCATGAGCTTTGCAGAAAAACAGGGAAGTTTCTTTACGATGATTGGCGGAGAACACATCATCTGGTCTCAGAAAGTGAATTCTGGAACCCTTGATTTCAACTCCCCTTCTTTCCCACCAATCACATCATCAGAGGACGATATTCCAGACCAAAAACTCCTCTGTTTTATCGAGTCAAACTCCCAATCCTACTCACTCGGAGTCTATGTCCACGAATCCACGACTTCAGGAGCCTGTGCTCTCAGTGCCAAAAGAGCTGGATTTGATGCGGGGAAGATTAGTGTGTATAGAGCTGACCCAGAAAATAAAAACCTGAGTTTTATCAGTTCATACGATTATGAGAGAAGCAAAGTAGCATCGCCTCTTCGAATCACCAATTACTCCGAAAACAGGACGATCACTGTTGATTCACCAAGAATAAATACCAGCCTTCTCCTTCATATAAGCCCAAGTATCAGCTTCGAAGAATTCCAAACCGTACAACTCGTTCGAGAAAGTTCGATCTCTTTTTCATTTGCTGAAACCCTTCCAAACTGCTCGAGCTCATGCTTTATCCGCGTAGTAGAAAGGGTCAACGCAGGGTCAGAAAGCTACGAAATAACTTCGGCAGCTTTGATGTATTCACCAAAACGTTCTGAAATGCTTCAGCTTTGTTTTTCAAACATGGACGACCTCACAAACATTCTCACTCCAACAGATCTGACATTTAGTGTGATCTCAGGAACAAGCGTGGGTCCAGAACTCAGCTTTATCTCTGCCACAGGTTGCTACGAGTATATCCCAGACTCAGACAATGAAGATTTCCCAAATCTTTCGCAGCTTGCCTCAAATACTGTGAACACATCACTTCCTCCAGAAACCATCACGATTCATACGAACGGATTTTCTTCCAACAGTATCTCCATCCCACCTCAACGACACTACACATCTCTCCAAAACGGTTCGAAGCTTCAGCTTGCTCACTCAAAACTCGTTTTTGAATATCACCGTCTCGATCTGAAGAATCGTGAACTCGACACAGCAGAGTTCTCAAAGAGTCAGATGATCACAGGATTGTCAGAGAGAGCTCTGCTTCAGGTCTACCCAATGGGAAATGTCCTGATTCACAAAAGACTTCATCAACCAATTTTTTTAGACCAACTGGAGGTTGATACTCCAATCAATGAAACCCTCATTTTCCCTCAAGATTCTCAAAACCTACAGATCCCACACATTATCAAGATCCTACCACCACGAGAAGTCATCGATCAGTCCATCGTCAGTCTGGAGTCAGGAAACCTCATCATCCCAATAACACTCCCAATTCCAAGTGATATCAAGGTGTTCTTGCAGAATTCTTTCCGATCAGATGCAACACTTTCTTCAAGTATCTCGAATCAACAAATTTTCTCACCTCAAGCTGGTTTTGCTCAATTTAAAAATGCAAGTGGGAGTATTAGCTTTCAGCTCACAATCGAAAAAGCACTTGCAACCGACACTTCTCTTTTCCAGAACACCATTCCTCCAACTCCCATTCCACAAAACTCTAGCCTCTTTCAGGTTAGCAGCCCTCTTGTATTCGATATGACAAATGAGCTCAGCTCCACGATAGGACAATCTCAAAAAAACCCTTTCTTTCTCCCAACAGCAGTCCCATCTCAAGAGTATAGCCACATACTGACCAAGGCAGGGATAAACTCACGTCTGAGAGAATCTAAATTTTCGAATACAACCTGTTCTCAGACCTTTAGTCTAGACCCATCAACGATGCTTGTAACAGGAACTGTAGACGAAACCTCTCCCCTCTCGGTTTGTACTTTCTTCACCTCAATGACCACAGACACAGACCTCTCATCTTTGAAGCTGGAATACACTCAAAAAATCTGGTATGCCATACCAATTCTTTCGCAAAAAACAGAATCAGATATTCAGGTCCTTTCTCTCGCTCTAGAAAAAAATTCAACAGACGTAAACCAAACACTAGCCTTATCGTCTCGACTCGAGCAGTTCGGAAGATCCGATAAAAGCTTTGTCGGCACAGAAGCGGAGCTTTCACCATCTGAAGAACTCACTATTACGTTTGACTCGGTTACTTCATCACTACAGTTTCAAGGAAGCACAGCAGGCCTTTCTGACAATCAAGTACTCTACTTCAGAGCCATCGATGGAAATACCGGACTGATCTCGAGGATCCAGATAGATTTGAGTCTGGCGGAGGTTATACCATCTTCTGTGGTCTTGACTTCTAGCTTCCCAAATCAGGTGAATATTCCTGTGCTCCTCAGAGAATTAGATTTTAGCGAAAATGAGATCAATAGTCTTCAGGTTTCCACCGATGTACTCCCTAGCGACACAGTTTATGATTCCAGTACAGGAATACTCCTCGTTCAAGCGCTTTCAGATCTAGAAGGTGAAAAATTCTCTGTGCAGCTCACGAATGAAAAAGAAAATCAGGTGAGAGTCGATTTCATCATCACCTTGGCACAAGCAGAAGAACTCAATCTCACAACAAAAAACTTCAGCACTAACGTCAATTTTTCTATCAATCTAATAGCTCTCATCCCTACTGGATCAAGCTTCGTCGTCCCCGAGCTCCCGAATTGGATTCAGCAAAGTGGCCCAGTCCTCTCTGGAAAAACACCTTCAGAGTCTCTTGCAATAACACTTCAGATTCAGGACTTGGTGAATACGAAGGTCTATTTGTTACCGATTATTTCGACTTCGGATGAGGAAATCACTCCAGCTCTCGACCCAGACACGGAGGAGGAAGACACACCCTCGACCTCCGACTCCTTGCAGGGGGAGGCACTCCCAGGAGAAGAGACGGATGCTGAAGGAACACAAAAGTCTGCAGCTGAGACCACTTGTTTCCCAGACATCAATCTCCAACCAAAAGAATACCAACTCGCTATTTGTCTTGCGAAGAACTTGAACATCATCTCAGGATCTGGAGGACTTTTCAAACCTGACGACTCAATCAATCGTGCAGAAATCTCCAAGATATTGGTGTCAGGTCCACTCGTTCTCTTCAATATCATTAGAAATACTGAAATCAATCAGCTCTCAAAGATTTTCTCTCGTCAAACATTCTTTGATGTTCCTCAAACAGCTTGGTTTCATGGCTTTGTCGAAACCATAAAAGAACTCCAGGTCGTCGACGGATTTCAAGACGGCAGCTTCAAACCAAGCAACTCCCTCACCCGTGCCGAAGCCTCAAAAATGATCGTCAACACCATCGCCCAACTCTCGCCCGGTTCGCTTGTCGGTTCAGACACTCTAAAAGCCTCCGCCGGAGCAAACGAACCCTGGTTTACCAGATTTGTGAATGTCATGAACGCCAACGGAGGAAATATGCCAGAACCAAACGAATTCGAAGAACTCGGATCGCCTATTTCCAGGGCTCAGTTTATCTATAATTTGATGATTGTGTTGGATGGGGTGGCAAAATAAATGCTGATTAAAACCCTGTAGTACTCTGAAAGCACTGACACTAAGTTTCAACTCATTTGTCGTTTAGACGCTCATTAGTCTACAGTACCATCTTCTTGATATACTTTTTCAATCTTATCCAGAAAAGCAGTTTTATTGTCTCCATAGATTTCATATAAATAGAAGTCTTTCATATCACCTTCAATAATTCTCTCTATATCGATAGATTCAAGTGTACTGACGACAGTTTTTTTGTCGATATCGTATAATTGATACCTAAACTGTTCAACACCGTTCAATTTTGTCAGCATACGAATACGCTTTTCGTTGATATCACAGACTATCAATTCATCTTGAGTAAGGGGTTGAGAAATCGCTGTTTTAGCAGATAAAATTGATCGTTCTACAACAAGAGAAGTGTATCCTCCACCACTGGAACAGCTATACAATACCGTATCATTTCCTTCTTTTTCCCAAACAGATTCTGTATTTATAAAGACATCCACAGGAGTGTTTGACTCAAGAGAATAGAGCTCAAAACTTCCACCTTCATAATACTGGATATAGGCAAGCACATACTCATCACTTGGAATATCAAAAGTTCCTCCGAACATACCACCATATGAGAACCGAAATTTTTCACCTTGTAGTATAAAATACGGACCATCCTTATCGATAAAATATTCTTCATCACCTGAACGAGTTTCACGAGACAAGATATTTTCAACCTTCAGATCAGCACATTTTTCTAGTGTTTCATTCGTTTTCAACACAGAAAAAATCACACATGCCTGATAAGTCCCCTCTTCAAGTTTATGAGTGTCTATTACTGATTGATAATACCCCTCACGATACTCAGGCTGGGTTATACCATATTCATGTATAATATTTTCCTCCTTTTTCAAAACTACAGCTTCAGACATTAGGCCAGCAAGACGAACATCTATAAGTCTTTCTTTGTTGTTACTGTCTATAGTTGACCAATATTGGTAGAGAAAATCGCTAGATGACCTTTCACTCCAGTCCAAAACAGCATATGACCCACGAGCAACACGAGCAGAGCTGTCTGATTCAATTATATATGAACTTAAATCCGCTTCACTATAGACAAAACGACCACGTTTTTCATATTGGACAGCTAATACACCACCTAAAGTCACTCTTGGTATATTTGGCCTGCAATCAGCATTTGACAAACACGAAGCATCGAGCATATTTGCTACTACAAGGACCCACACATCCAAATATCTTTTCTTTCCATCATCTGCAATCAAAAATCGTATCAACTGAAGGGGGTCTTTTTCATCTCCCACAAGATCCTCACGAGTAAAAAGACTAGCCACTGTACTTCTGTCTGTTAGGTCATAATCATATCTGGAAACAGTATTTGGTGAAGAAACATGAAATTGTGAAATAGCTTCAATCGATACATTTTCATTCTTATCGAAGTCAAACAACAGATCGCCGTTTTTATAAACAAGAATTGGATTATTAAAATCAGAGCTATTGTGAAATGAAAAATCTAAATTTTCATCAAAATACGCATCTCCTTTTAAAATTTTCACCGATGTTTTCTGTAGCATACCTGGGTAACTGTGTACATATCGAGATTCAAAATCAAAAGACTCAATCTTTGAAAAATACTCGTCAGGAAATTGTGAAGTTGATCTGGTGCTATTAAAATAAAACTTTTTCATCAATAACGATTTTGATACAGGTGTGCTTAAGTCAGTTGCAGACACAAATTTTTCAAACTCATCCTCATTCGATTCTGGGTTTATTATCGTGATTGTTTCAGGAGCAGAAATATCTTTTTCTAAGAGCTCAGGCTGATCAACATCAACTTGAAGCGTTTCTTTTTGAAAAGAACAAGCCGATAGAACAACAAGTGCCACTATAAAAAATACTTTTTTCATGTTTGAAAAATAGAAACTAATAACTATTTGTAACATGCTGATAAAATATTTGTCAAATTTTGGTCTGACTTAGTGATATCTAAATGTCCAAATAATTGACAAGAAGGCTCCAAAAAGTGTATGAATATACGTATTGGTTTGATATCAATACATCATATTCTTTCACCAGCTCCGT
Organism: Candidatus Altimarinota bacterium; assembly: GCA_029233985.1. Taxonomy (GTDB): domain Bacteria; phylum Patescibacteriota; class Gracilibacteria; order JAUYGZ01; family JAUYGZ01; genus JARGOK01. The sequence continues at coordinate 6,359 of JARGOK010000001.1, read as the reverse complement.
TTATGTCTCATTCACAACGTCCATGGCAAGGGACAGCACTTGCCCTAGCAGCTTATGCTATGACTGCCTATCAGCTGTTTGTAGCATTTACTATCGGATCAGTATCGTCACTTCTTGGTTTTGGAGCAGGAGAAATGATTAGCGCAACAGAAGGAAATGAAGCAGTTGGTGCAGCTGTGACCTCTATTTTTGCTGGTCTTGGAATTATTGGTGCACTAATGATTCTCATTGGGGCTCTTTTCACATTTTTCATTGGGAAAGGATACTGGGATGGAAAACACTGGCCAATAACCTTTACCCTTATAGTGGGGGGAATCGCTCTTTTCTTTGGACTCATCGGTATGGATCCTGCGACAATTCTCATCATGGGTACACCAGTGGTGTTAGCCTTCACCATTCGAAAGCATGCGTTTTATAAAACTTCCTAGGAAAGTTAGTGCTTACTCGTCACCCTTTTTTTATGAAGCCTGCAAAACAAAGCCCAAAACTTTCTATTTCGACAATTGTGAAAGATGATCTACAAGGATTTCTTCAAACACTTTGTGTATTTAGCTGGAAAACTCTACAAGGCTCTTACCTCTTGTACTTATTTATCGGGCTTTGTGCATTTGGCACACATCTCTATTTGCTTGCAGTAGAAAATAACGGAATTGGTGGTCGAGAATGGAAAGCCTATCTTTTTATGACAGATAATTGGTCGAGTCCAATATTGAGTTGGATTGTAGGATCAGCTGTCGTAATGACAATTATTTCATCATTTCGAAAAGAAGGCTTTCTGCAGACTTTTTACCAGGTCTTATCGAGTCCGATAATGCTCATGCATTATATACAAAAAGTCGGGGTTTTGAGGAGCCAACCAATTTGGCTGATAAGTTGCTCTGCAAGCATTTATGTCTTACAAGATTGGTCTGATCACAGTTTGTACATGGTGTTGATAGCACAAGTCTTAGTACTTGTATCTGGAACTGGTATAGGAATTTTCTTTTTTCTTTGCCATCTTTTTGAAAAACTGTTTGGAAGCATATGGAAAGCGCAAAAACCTATACATTTCTCTATTTCATTAATTGCTGTAGTTCTCATTGGAAGTTTTCTTGGTACTGCACTAGTCTACCAATTTCAAACTGCGTCATTATCGAGTTTGTTTCTCTTCTCACTAGCACTTGTACTACTTATTGTTCGCACACCAAGAAGAGTAGCCCTTCTCATAGTACCTCTGTTGTTCTCATCCCCTTCTGCATATGCATACATTGGTGGTTGGGACACAGCCAAAGGAAACCTTGGAACATGGATGAGCAATGATGGCTTCTGGCAAGTACTGCTCTACAGTGCAATAGCTTCATTTTTCTGTGTGTTTGTGTGCCTGATAACTGATCTCTTGAATGAACTCGCCTACCAACAACTAAAAGAAGTGTACAAAAAACATCCAGACTATCTCCATTGGATCTCATCATAACTACAATATGAGAAACACAAAACAATCAAGCTTGGACGACCTCACCTTGCAGCACTATATAAAATTGCTTGCAATAGGGTTTTTGAAAGGAGTAAAAAGCAGTCTTATTTATAGTATAATAATTGGCCTCCTTGGGTTTCTTCTTCATATACTCGCCTTGGCATATCTCAATGAAGGCTGGAATAGTGGCCCTCTAGATGGATTGATATCAAATAGAATAACAAGTGATGCAGGAATCATCAGCTGGGCACTACTCTCCAGTATTTTGTATTATTTTTTTGCATCTGCACGACAGAATGGTGTTGTAAAAACACTAAGAGAATGGCTCAACACTCCTGTTGTGTTAGCACAACAATGTGAATTAATTCATACACCTTTTGCTCTGAGCTGTATTTGTTTTAGTGCAGCAGCGACACTTTACTGGGGGCCAGTTCTTGTAAGAGCTGGAAATTTAGGCATGAGTATGTGGTTCATCTTCTCTACCGTATCAGGACTAGGAACAGCTCTTGTTATTCTTTTTTATCTCGCAGTTGCCTGTGTATTTGGTGAAAAGCTTCGCAAACAAATCAGTTTGTCTGAAGCAGTCGCAATTTTCAACGTACTAGTAGTTGGTGTATCTGTAGCTTATTTGTTGAGATATTGGATCAGTTTTCAATCAGTACATACTCTACGAGTAGAAAAAGAATGGCGAAGTATAGTGATTCTTGTTTTGAGTGGAACTTTCCTTTGGAATGCACGTTCGTCTCTGCGTACTCTTCCTGGAAAATGGATTAAAACAAGCGTTTTGTTTCTTCTGGTGAGTACTTGGTTTTATCCCGAGATAAGCTCTGCAGATGATGGAGGGTGGGCGGAAGCAGGTGGAACTCTTCAGGAGTTCATCAGCGCGCCTGGGTTTAAAGAAATTATGACATACAGTATATATCCAGCAATAGCAGCTACGCTAGGAGTCCCCATTTCTGCAGGGTTGATGGGTATAACAAAATCTTCAGGTATGAGAAACTATTTCGGAGACAGTTTTGAGCAAATACTACTTGGAAGATATTCAGAGAAAGCAACACTTCTCGGTACAGCAGGAGAAATCGGGCTTGGGCTAACTGGAGCTGATATCTTTATGGATCTCCGAGACCTTACCCATGATATTACTCATTGGGAATGGTCCTGGAGCCATGTAGGAAACACTGCCTTAGATGGAATTGGACTTATTCCTGTGATTGGTTCGGTAAAAAATGTAATACGAAGAGGAGATACAATTATGGACTCAATGAAAGGAGTCAGGCGTTTTGCAGATGATGCAGTTCATGGACTAAAAGGAGAAATGAAGCTAGTAAAAGCAACAAATAGTGGAGCTAGTGCCAAGCTAAACAAAATCCAATCATCACAAGCAGCAACGAGAAAAAGAATTAATCCAGAAGATATCATCAGCCAAGCTCGAAAAGGAAAAATGCCCCCAGTTGATTGGGACCATATTTTAGACGGAGAAATAAAAGTAAGAAAAAATGTAAAAGAATCAACCCAGTATAGGTCATCTGGTTTTCATTATAGAGGTAGTGGATCTTCTATTTCTAAAACATCACGAATAAAACCTGGATCACTTTTTAACAAACAACCAAACGGTGTATACAATGCTCGAGTAGAAATTTTCAATAAAAAAACCGGACAGTGGCTAGAAAAACCTTCTACATCGACTTTTTTCCCTGATCACTGGTCACGTGATAAGGTGAAAGCTGAAATTGAGTCCGCCTTCAAAAATTCAAAAATAATCAATGGTAAATGGAGGGGAACATCTGTTGGGGGCTTAGAGATAGAAGGTCATATCAGTTTAGATGGACAAATATCTACAGCTTATCCACACTTAATCCAATAATTAACCAAGTAAATCTATGAAAATTTTTTATATAAAAAACAAAGAGTTTGGACTTCATACTCGAACAGAAGATCAAAAATTCTATCTAATAGGCTCATATTTAGAGAGCGATATTCAAGGTGATGAAATCAGCTGCCAAGAAATCATTACGTATCTAGAAGAGGTCAAATCAGGAAAAAGAGAGGAATTTGATACCGATGGAAATGCACATATTCTCACAATAAATAATAAAGCAGCCTATATCCAAAACATGTATACAGATGACCCAGTAGAAGAAGTCACATGTAATATTGAAGCCTTTGAAAAAGCTATCAGGGGTTGGTTAACATTCATCACAGATAGATCTATGACGCATATGGAAGTCGATCTAGGGGATGTGAAAGAAGTGGAGTTTTATTAACAACCACTTCAAATAAATCATTCTTCATTTTACAAGAACACGCCATAAGCATCATAATCCTATGAAAATCATATACACACGACAAGAAAAAGATGGCATCCAGTATCCATCAATTGATGATAAGTTTTATTTGATTGGGTCATATCTTTTTTCAGACATTCAAGGTGATGAAATCAGCTGCCAAGAAATCATTATGTATCTGGAAGAAGTTTTATCAGGAAAAAGAGAGGAATTTGATACCGATGGAAATGCGCATATTTTAGTCCTTAAGCCTGGTTTCGCCTATATCCAAAACATGTACACAGATGACCCAGTAGAGGAAGTCACATGTAATATTGAGGCCTTTGAAAAAGCTATTAGGGGTTGGCTAACATTCATCACAGATAAATCTAAGATGCATATGGAAGTCGACCTGGGGGATGTGAAGGAAGTGGAGTTTTACTAGAATAGCAAACCAAGTAAATCTATGAAAATTTTTTATATAAAAAACAAAGAGTTCGGACTACATACTCGAACAGAGAACAAAAAATTCTATCTAATAGGCTCATATTTAGAGAGTGATATTCAAAGTGATGAAATCAGTTGCCAAGAAATCATTACCTATGTAGAAGAAGTCAAATCAGGAAAAAGAAAAGAATGGCAGGGGTCTGGAAATGCACACATACTTCTTCTTAAATCAGATTTCGCCTATATCCAAAATATGTACTTAGACGACCCAGTAGAGGAAGTCACATGTAATATTGAGGCCTTTGAAAAAGCTATTAGGGGTTGGCTAACATTCATCACAGATAAATCCATGACGCATATGGAAGTCGACTTGGGAGATGTGAAAGAAGTGGAGTTTTACTAGAATAACAAAGCAAGTGAATCTATGAAAATTTTTTATACAAGAAATGAAGAACGTAGACTACAGACTCGAACAGAAAACAAAAAATTCTATCTAATAGGGACATATCTAGATACAGATATTCAAGGTGATGACAAAAGCTGCCAAGAAATCATTATGTATCTGGAAGAAGTTTTATCAGGAAAAAGAGAGGAATTTGATACCGATGGAAATGC
>JARGOK010000001.1:0-1480 GCA_029233985.1 Candidatus Altimarinota bacterium | reverse complement strand
ATCTGGAAGAAGTTTTATCAGGAAAAAGAGAGGAATTTGATACCGATGGAAATGCACATATTCTCACAATAAATAATAAAGCAGCCTATATCCAAAACATGTATACAGATGACCCAGTAGAAGAAGTCACATGTAATATTGAAGCCTTTGAAAAAGCTATTAGGGGTTGGCTAACATTCATCACAGATAAATCTAAGATGCATATGGAAGTCGACTTGGGAGATGTGAAGGAAGTGGAGTTTTACTAGTAGTTGCGCATTCTAAATCATTTACATTTTTATATGAACACAACACAGACTAAGACGATCATTTGGTTTCTCTCTTTTTCTTCTATTTTCTGTTTATTAGCATATTTATATCGGATACTTCCAATGCAAAGCTCAGGAGCATATATTCTCATCCCATCATTAGTTGTTATCTTGGGGCTGTGGTACTACAAAAAAGATGATGAAGAATTTCACCTGGCAATGATGGTCGGGTTTTGGGGAGGAGTTTTGGGCGTACTCGGCTACGACCTCATGAGACTTCCTCTTCATTTTCTAGGGCTCAACCCTCTTACTCCTATTAGGTCTTATGGAATGTTTATCCTGAACGATCCGCACTCGAGTTTCACATCAGATATGGCTGGGTTTTGGTATCATTTCTCAAATGGAATAACTTTTGCGTGGATATACTCTCTCATAGCACTCAAAAAAAACCGTTGGTGGGCAGTTGCTTGGGCTATAGTCCTCGAGCTATTGGCCTATGGCACAGTATTTGGTGAAGTCTATGCGTTGAGATCAAACATGACAGCCTTTTCTATTGGTCTTGGAGCACATTTCTTTTATGGATATCCTTTAGGTTGGCTGGCTGAAAAACCAAAAGAAAGACTGCAATCACTTCTCAGCTGGAAAAAGAAGAAAGGCATCATATCCATGGTCTTTGCTATGACAATACTCCTTCTCTTTTTTGGACTAGCATGGGAACCGCTTCACAAAGGACATAATAAAAATCAGACAGTGCAACTCGGTCCAGACGCACAGTACCATGGCTGGACAGAGGTCGATATAAATGAGCATTTCCTCATCACAAATGAAACAGGAAAAACACTATTGTTTGACATACCAGGCCTAAGAGATAAATCTAAAATTGATTCAAATGAAGAAGTGATGGTTCTTTTTCCAAAACCAGGGATATACCAGATCAGGACTTTTGGTACAGGATGGAGAAGTAGCTTTGTAGCTGTGGAAGAAAGAGGCTTTTTGAGGTAATTCATTCGTACACTAGTACTGTGTTATATATTCTTGGTAATTTTCATAGAATCAAAACTCACATACTTCTTTATGCAGAAAAGTATCAAGCCCAATACAGTAAAAACGTTGATTCATCGCAACTCCAAAAGTAGCGAACCCAACTACAATCCCCTAAATCTACGATTCAGAGATCTTCCCCTCACCCCAAATCCCTGATAAGATACATATATCATCTTTTTCACTCTTCA
>JARGOK010000005.1 GCA_029233985.1 Candidatus Altimarinota bacterium | reverse complement strand
TGTTCAGCGACTTTTGATGGTACCTGCTCGGACATTATTACTGAATGACCTCTTTTTCGGGGTTCTCATCTTACTGAAGTCCTTGGGACAGATGGTTCACCGACTTTTGATGGTACCTTCTCGGACATTATTACTGAATGACCTCTTTCTCGTGGTTCTCCCTTGCTGAAATCCTTGGGACAGATGTTCAGCGACTTTTGATGGTACCTGCTCGGACATTATTACTGAATGACCTCTTTCTCGGGGTTCTCACCTTGCTGAAATCCTTGGGACAGATGTTCAGCGACTTTTGATGGTACCTGCTCGGACATTATTACTGAATGACCTCTTTTTCGGGGTTCTCATCTTACTGAAGTCCTTGGGACAGATGGTTCACCGACTTTTGATGGTACCTTCTCGGACATTATTACTGAATGACCTCTTTCTCGTGGTCCTCATCTTACTGAAATCCTTGGGACAGATGTTCAGCGACTTTTGATGGTACCTATCCGGACATTATTACTCAATGACCTCTTTCTCGTGGTTCTCGCCTTACTGAAATCTTTGGGGCAAATGTTCGGTGACTTTTAGTGGTACCTATCCGGACATTATTACTCAATGAAGCCTTTCCAATGGTTCTGGCACATGTGTTCAGCAGCATTTGCCTAAACATTATTACTCATGCAATGGGATCCTTTTTGCGGTTCTCACTTTGCTGGGATCTCTTTCGAACATTATTGCTTCAGGAGTTCCTTCTCTTGATTCTGACCTGGTTGAATGACAATTGTCGCAACGATTTTCTTCTGATGGTTGTGGATCTCTCGAGCTACTCCTGGTCACATTTTCTGACCTCACTCATTGAACAAGTTGTTTTTGGTGACGGTGACAATATTGAAGCCTTTCACGTATCTCTCAGGCTACTTCTGGTCACAATTTCTGACCTCATCTACCGAACAAGTTGTTTTTGATGATAGTGGCAACATTGAATCTTTTCACGTATCTCTCGGGCTACTTCTGCTGGTCACATTTTCTGACCTCATCTACCGAACAAGTTGTTTTTGATGATGATGGCAATGTTGAAGCCTTTCACGTATCTCTCAGGCTATTTCTGGTCACATTTTTTTGACCTCATCTACCGAACAAGTTGGTTTTGATGATGCTGGCAATGTTGAAGCCTTTCACGTATCTCTCAGGCTACTTGCGGTCACATCTCATCTATCGAACATGCTGTTTTCGATGATAGTTGTGTACTTTCTGCGACACACCTGTTCTCTTGCTCCTGATCATGTTCACGGTGACAGTACCTTACAGCTCATTAGTTGTGTGCCTTTGCGGGTTTGGACCGCCTCCCATTGGTACGACTATTATTTGAGGTTGGGTGATCTCTGCGACACCTGTTCACTTGCTCCTGATCATGTTCACGGTGACAGTACCTTACAGCTCATTAGTTGCGTGCCTTCGCGGGTTTGGACCGCCTGCCTTTGGTACGACTATTATTTGAGGTTGGGTGACCTGCGACACACCTGTTCTCTTGCTTCTGATCATGTTCACGGTGACAGTGCCTTACAGCTCATTAGTTGTGTACTTTCTGCGACACACCTGTTCACTTGTTTTTGATCATGTTCATAGTGACGGTGCTTTGCAACTCATTAGTTGTGTACTATTGCGGGCTTGAGCCGTCTGTCATTGGTATGACTACTGTTTGGGGTTGTGTGATCGATATCGTGGCAAATTCCGCTCTGGGCTGATATGGTATTATTGAATCCCTTTGTCGCTTTTCACAAGCGGTTCTTGTTTAACTGTTCGCTCATTAGATCATTATCTTATGGCCTAAATGTCGAGGAACTTGGGGAACTCCTCTGTATCGTTTGGCAAAAGACTGGTCATGTCAAAAGGTCAGTACGTAGCACGTTACTGCTGACGATGAGCAAGGTTAACGAGATATGCACCTTGATCCTATCATCATTAGCGATGGGATTTTCTAATCTCTTATCGTTTATTGGTGGTTGATGAGATTACCTAATCTCTTATTGGTGGTTGACGAGATTATCTAATCTCTTATCGTTTATTGGTGGTTGACGAGATTATATAATCTCTTATCATTTATCGGTGGGTCACGAG
>JARGOK010000004.1 GCA_029233985.1 Candidatus Altimarinota bacterium | reverse complement strand
TGAAGAGTGAAAAAGATGATATATGTATCTTATCAGGGATTTGGGGTGAGGGGAAATGCTCTCGTCTTTTGCTTATGAGAAATGCTTTGACTCAAATGATTGTCAGATATTTGAATCGACCTCATTTAAAGACTCTATAAAAGCTGTTTTAATAATTTTTTCAAGTTTCTTGAGATTCCCATTGTCTGCATCTTGTAATGCTTGGATATATTTTTTCCTGCCAGACATGGTTTCTACTTTTAACTCTATGGGAGGAAGATCGACTTTAAGGAGAACAATATTATTTAAAAGTCTTGCTAATCTCCCATTATAATCTTTAAATGGGTGAATCCAAAGAAATTTATGATGACACCAAGACAAGGTTTCTATGAGTTTTTCAACAAATATTTTTTCATCGAATACGGGGAGATTTTTTATCCTCACTTTCAAGTCGTCAAAAAATTTTTTCATTTCCTCTTCAACTCTATAATGCTTTGGAGGTATATGTTGAGAAACTTGAACATCAATTTTTCTATACTTTCCTCCAAAACCTGGGAAAATCCATGCAAATCCAGTTTTGTGGATTTTTTTTATATAATTGCTCGAGAGATACATTTTTTTGTTTTTTTTGACTGAAGTATGCTGTCCCAAGCTTTTTTAATACCTTCAATTTCAAGCTCTATAAGTTTCGACCTTGGTATGATCCCAAAGGAAGTTTCTTTGTAGGTTGTTTCTCCATTCCTTTTTACCATGAAATTTAATGCTACATATTCTTGAGAACCTTCTTTACCATTTTATGAGTTGTTTCAGGGTTTTCTGTTTTTGAAGTTCTATAAATCATTTTTAGCTCAAAGCCATCAAGAAAGAGTTGTTTTCTTTTTTGAGATGATTTTTTGAATTTCTTCAAGATTGATGTGATGTTATTTTTCCCCATGTGATCTTTTACTGATTTGTTTTGATTATATCATGCAGACTCTGTCAGATGCTAACCATTGTAACTGTAGGAACATATAAATTTAAGTTTGTGATAATGGTATCAGCTTTGTGTTCACTGACATCTATTTTATACCATTGAATGGCATTATTTTCTGCGTCGGACAATTTTGCGTCGCCGCTGGGTCCTACATAGCTGTTGGTGTCACCTTCTTTAAAATTTGCTCCTTTAAAACCTCCTCCATTATGATTTATTTGGTTGAAATTTGTCCATTCTGGGTTATATGTGAGGCTATTTTCTCCTGATTTGCCCCATTTGACTTCCATTATTACTGTATCGTCCGGAGGAGAGAGTGCTGTTGCTGTAGATCCTGGTTTTCCGTTTCCATACAATGTGTTGGCATCGGCGTCTTTGTCGAAAAGGATCACTTCATCTTTTCCTCGTACATCTATATTGAAAAGGAATTCTGAGGAGGAAGAAGTGTTGTAAAGGGTCGTCCAATTGAGAGAGGATTCGTAAATGGTTTTATCCGCTTCTTTTCTAAATGCTTGGCCAAGTTCGTTTAGTGAGCTGTCTGATATCCTATCGGTATTTGTTTTTGCGATACCAATGGTTCCAGTGTCTGCTTTGGTACGGAAGCGGAAGACGTTGATGAGGCCCAGGCCTTTTGTTTTACCGTTATTATTTTGATCACCATCTCCTTTTTCATCAACGTCCCATACGGTTTTCATAGTTATTGTTCCTGTTGTACCTGGAAATACTCGAATAACTCCACTCCAGTCGTCTTCTTTGAATTGGCAAGGGTTGTTTTTTCCGAGGAGTCTATTTTCTCCGTTGTCATCATATATTTTTTTAAATATCCCATTGATTTCACACTCTATTCTCCAGCTTGTCCCTGCTTCACCATTTGAATTGAATATAAGGTCCATTTCATGATTTGGAGTGTTTTCAACATCAGGATGAACGGCACCAAGTGAAGCATCGTTAATCTGAAGATCTACAAATTCCGAACCTGCTGCTGTGGATATTTGGTAAGTAGAAGGTGTGTAAGTCATGCTGACTTCCTCCCCAGTTACTTCACGTGGTGCAGTAAGGGCAAGATTTAATGTTGGGTCTTCAATGGAGGCATTTCCTGCACTGGGGAAGTACAGGAAGTTTCCTGTTTCCTGTGCAGAGCTGAGTACAGAAAAAACTAAAACAGTTGCTAGAAATGCCATGAGGAACAGTATTGTTCTTTTTCTGTATTTCCTCATGAGTTTTATGAATTGTTAATTGTTGTTTTCTTTGCGTCTTATATTTATGAGAATCTCTTTATAGAGCACTTCTTTTCCTAGGTTTGTCTTTCTCCAGTTTACAAAGGGGTCCTTGAATTCTTTTCCATTATATGCTCTTATAACATCTAATTCAAACTGGCAATCAAAATCGGCGAATTTTACTCCGTCTTTGTTTTTCCATACAATTCCAACCGATTGAGATTCTAAATATGAGTCAAAGGCTTGCTTTCCTCCATGTATCCCAATGATTCGTTCCCAGTATTCTGGATAGTCTTTGTCGATGTTATGTTTTATTGATGATGGGGTATCGATAATCATAGCTGAAAATTCTGCACTTTCAATAACTGCTTCAACATTTTCAGCAGCTGCAACTACCATCTTATTTGTTCCTTTTTCTCTAACAATACTTACTGAATTATCCTGTGTTCCAATATAAAACTTCCCATTCTCTATCTTCACCAAAGGACTCTTACTCCACTCATACTGACTCAAGTCCACTCCGTTCACACAAGTAGCACAGGTAAGTACGGCGGAGTTATCGATGGTTTGTTGGCGTTGTT